>NZ_RYYV01000013.1 GCF_003977665.1 Dyella choica
TCATCGGCATGGCGGCACCTCCGCTTGAGGGATGCCGCCATGCTCGCCCTACCTCTGCTCACCTACTGAGACTCGACGCTAATCAAGTACGTGTAGTAGGGGAGGGCTGGGGTGGGGTGAAGCAACCTCGCGGAGAGCTCAAGCACGGCGGCAAGCTCGTACAACCCCACCCCGACCCTCCCCTGCAAGCAGTGGAGGGAGCCGTATGCCACATAGCTGAGACTCGACGCTCATCAGGTGCCGGGCAGGGGCGGATCACGGCATGGCCATCCCCCTTCCCTGGGCACCGGACCTGAAAGGTTCCTGGACCGCTTGACGAGCCCTGGCGCCAAGGCGGATATACTGCACTCGCGCGATCCCGCGCTGCCGATACGCTTAAGAGGCCCCAACTCTTGACCACTATTCTTCATACCAAGGCCGTTCACACGGCTGCCCTGCGCAAGACCGTCATTGCCGCCCTTGAGGACCTCAAGGCCAAGGACATCCGGGAAATCGATGTACGCGGCAAGACCTCCATCGCCGACCTGCTCGTGATTGCTTCCGGCACCTCGGCACGCCACGTCAAATCCATCGCCGACGAAGTGGTCAAGTTCGCCAAAAAGGCGGGCGTGATGCCGCTGGGTGTCGAAGGCGAACAGGAAGCGGAGTGGGTGCTGGTGGATCTGGGCGACGTCATCGTGCACGTAATGCTGCCGCGCATCCGTGAGTTCTACGGCCTGGAGCGCCTTTGGACTGTGGGTGACCGCGATGCTGAGGGCGAAGCTGCCCTAGCTACGGGTTAAGAAAATCCGGCATGCGCGCCCGCCTGATCGCCATCGGCGAACGCATGCCGCATGGGTTGCAGAGGGGTTTGCCGAATACCGCAAACGGCTGTCCCACGATTTGCCCCTCGAATTGATCGAACTCAAACCCGGTGCACGCGGCAAAGGCCGTGACGATGCGCGCGCGGTGCAAGATGAAGGCGCCGCCATCCTCGCCGCGCTGCCGCGCGATATCCAGCTGGTTGCGCTGGATGGCCGCGGCAAGACCTGGTCCAGCGAGGAACTGGCCGAGCAGCTGGCGAAGTGGCGCATGGCGGGGCGTGACCTGGCCTTTCTGATCGGCGGCCCCGATGGGCATGCGCCGGAAGTGTTGGCCCGCGCCGATCAAAAGTGGTCATTGGGACCGCTCACCCTCCCGCATATGCTGGTGCGGCTGGTGCTGGTGGAGCAGCTTTACCGCGCTACCACCTTGCTGGCCGGGCATCCGTACCATCGCGCGTGAATGCGTTGGCGCGTGCTCGCGTCACAAGCATTGTCATAGGAGTAGTCATGCGCTTTCAGGTTCGGCAGGCGAGCGTCCTTGATCTGGACACGCTGGTGCCCTTGTTCGACGGTTATCGGCAGTTTTATCGGCAAGCGTCCGATCCGGCGCGCGCGCGCGCCTTTCTCGCGGAGCGTTTTGCCCATCTTGAATCGGTGATCGTGCTGGCGAGCGACGAGCAGGGCGCAGGCCTCGGCTTCGTGCAGCTGTATCCGTTGTTTTCATCGGTGCGCACGATGCGTGTCTATCTGTTGAACGATCTGTTCGTGGCGCCGGCTGCGCGCAGGCTTGGCGTGGCGAGCGCCTTGCTTAGCGCTGCGGCCGAGCATGCGCGGGCGCTCGGTGCGGCGAGCTTGTGGCTGCAGACAGCAATGGACAACGCACCTGCGCAGGCGCTCTATGAATCGCTCGGGTGGCAGCGCGAGCATGAATTTTGCGATTACGGCCTGGCGCTTTAGCATTTTTCAGATTCCTCCGCGGCGCATCCGGGCAGCCAGCTCGCAGCCTGTCGGCTCGTGCTGATTGCCATGGCTGTGCAGGAGCCCACCCTGGAGTATCGGGAAGCAAAGACGGGCAAGCGTTTCACCCGGGAACAATGCGAGGATTTCGGGCAAAACCACCTTGGCGCGAGCGTCATCTTCTGGAACACTTCGTTGCCTTGGCTGTTGCAGTAAGGTGCGCTTTGGACCCCCTTGCAAGGACTCGGCTCACGCATGCTCTATCTTGCCTCCCGATCCCCGCGCCGGCGTGAATTGCTCGGCCAACTTGGCGTGAGTTTCTCCATCCTCGACGTGGACGTGGTGGAAGTGCCGATGCCGGATGAAACTCCGGTGGATTACGTGCGTCGCGTGGCCCGCGACAAGGCGAAGGCGGGGTGGGAGTCGCAGGAGCACGCAGTGCAGGCCCAAGCAGTGGTGCTCGCCTCGGATACCGAAGTCGTGCTGGATGGCCGCATCTTCGGCAAGCCCAAAGACGCCGACGATGGCGTGCAGATGCTGCAAGCCCTTTCCGGCCGCACGCATGAAGTGATCTCCGCAGTATGGCTGGTTTCAGCCAAGCGGGAGCACGGCGATGTCTGCATTTCGCGGGTGCGTTTCGCAGAATTGAGCGAAGCGGAGATCGCCGCCTACGTGGCGACCGGCGAACCGTTCGGCAAAGCCGGTGCGTACGCCATCCAGGGCAAGGGGGCTACGCTGGTCGAGTACCTGGAAGGGAGCTATTCCGGCGTGATGGGCTTGCCGGTGTTCGAGACGGCGAAGTTGTTGCGCGAGTTCGGATTGCCGGTTTGACGCGGTTACGCTTGCGCGAACAACGCGAACAACGCGACCAGGGCGTAGGCTGGGATGGCAATCCCAGCACCGGGATGCGGCGTGGAAGCTGGGATTGTCATCCCAGCCTACGCTCCGCCAGACGCACATGCAGGACGTAATGCCGGGTGCGTGGAATAATCAGAGCATCCTTCTGGTTACGCTTGCGCGAACAACGCCACCAGCGCAAACATGTTGTACAGACCGTGCGCCAGAATCGCCGGCCATAACGATCCCGATTTCAATCGCAGCCAGCACAAGACCGCCGCCAGCAGCATCAGGTTCGGTAGCGCATACCACTGAAAATCCAGCCCGGCCAGATGCACGACGCCGAACAGCGCTGCGCATAGCGCGATCGACGGTCCGGTAGCCATCCGGCGCAACAAGGCCGAAAGCAACACGCCGCGAAACATCAGCTCTTCGACCATCGGCCCCACGCTCACGGCCACGATCGCCAGCGGTAGTCGCAGCTTGCCCGACGCATGCCGGCTGAGCTCCTGAACGTTCTGCGTGACTTCGTGCCCTTGTGCCAGCAACTGCGTGATCAACGCGCCCAACAGCGGCATCACTACACCGACCAGCAGGGCCGCGAAGTACCAGCGCGGGCTTCCCGGTGCACTGAAGCCGAAGCCGGGTGGTTCCGCCTGCAGCCACAACGCTGGCCAGCTGCGACGAACCAGCCAGAACAGGAGCAGTGCGATCAATGGCAGCGCGATCACCATCAACATGGCGTTGCTGTCGGGCTGTTGCAGCACTGTCATTACGTGCTTGTGAACGTCGGCAAACGACAGTTGTGGGTGCTGCATTTTCTCCCGCACGCCGGCGGCGAAACCCATCAACACGGCAGCACATACTTGCAACAGGAAGTACAGCAGCACCAGGCCGAGGGCGTGCAGCACGCCTGGAGCTTTGGGCAGGGGCGGTGATGCCGCCAGTTGGTCCGGCTTGAACATCGAGGCCGTCATCCCGTCTCGCGTCAAGCCGTCAGCAGCGCGCGGCCTAGACCGATCACGCCCATCACCAGCAAGGCGGCCCAGCCGAGCATGCTCACCATGTAGCCGGGACCGCGTTTGCTCGCGTTGCCCAGATAGGCCAGGGCGTACCACACGCGCCCCGCGATCCACACCAGCCCGGCAATGCCCGCCCACAGCACGTAGCCGTAATGCACGGCCAGCCACAGCGTGGGCAGGAACATGACGGTGCTTTCCAGGGTGTTCATCTGCACGCGATAGGCACGCTCGAAGGCGGGGTGCCCCGTCGTTGCCGGCGCTTCAACGCGGTATTTGCCCCGTGCCCAGCCGGCCGCATACATCGTGCCGAATTGCAAAAGTATCGTTAGCAGAGTGACCAGGGCGGGCAGGTTTTGCATCATGGCTCGTGCAGGTGGAAAAGAGGGTGCCACTGTAGCGGTTTGATGCCAAGCTTGGGGGGTGGCTTTAGTTGGGGAGCGGGTTTATGGATTGGCGCAAAGGCGAAGAAAGTCAGAACGTCGAGGTCGACCAGGGTGGTGGCGGCCGCGGCTTCGGCGGCGGGCGGATGAGCCTCGGCGGCCTGCTGATCCTGGCCCTGCTGGGTTGGGTCTTCTTCAAGAATCCGCTGGCCCTGCTGCAGCAGGGCGGTGGGCAGCCTGGCGCTTACGCACCGACCAGTCAACCGGTGCAGGTCGATCCACAGCAGAAGGAATTCGTCAGCCGTGTGCTGGGCTCCACGGAAAGGACCTGGACCGACATTTTTGCCGGCATGGGGCGCAGCTACGTCGATCCCAAACTGCATCTGTTCAGTGGCGGCGTGAACACCGCTTGCGGCGCAGCCTCCACCGCAGTCGGCCCCTTCTATTGTCCGGGCGATGAAAAGGTTTACCTGGATCTGAATTTCTTCCGCGAGTTGCAAACGCGCTTCCACAGCAGCGGCGATTTCGCCCGCGCCTACGTGATTGCGCACGAGGTGGGGCATCACGTACAGAATCAGCTCGGGATCTTTGCCAAGAGCAGCCAGTTGCAACGGCAGGGTATGCCCATGGAGGGCGCGGACGGCCTGTCCGTACGCCAGGAGCTGCAGGCGGACTGCTTTGCAGGCGTATGGGCCAATCGCACGCAGCAACGGTTGCAATGGCTACATCCGGGCGACGTGGAATCTGCCCTCAACGCCGCCAGCCAGATCGGTGACGACACTTTGCAACGCGAGGCGCGCGGCACCGTAGTGCCTGATTCATTCACGCACGGCACTTCGGCACAGCGCGTGAAGTGGTTCAAGACCGGCCTGGAAAGCGGGGATATCCAGGCCTGCAACACGTTCGCCGGAGCGTTGTGACCGCCACCATGATTCACCCATGCCTCCGTTGTGGCGCATGTTGCGCCTGTTTCCGAGTCGCCTTCCATTGGATGGAAGCCGATTCCTCCTTGGGCGGCGAGGTGCCGCCTGAGCTTACCGAACAGCTTGATCCGCATCGGCTGGTGATGCGCGGCACGCAGGCTTACCAGCCGCGCTGCGTTGCGCTGGAAGGCACCATCGGGGTGGCCGCACGTTGCGGCATCCACCCGCGGCGTCCGTCGGTTTGCCGGGATGTGCCGCCGTCGTGGGAATTCGGCGAGCCCAGCCCGCAATGCGATAAAGGCCGCATCACGCACGGTTTGTCGCCGCTGACGCCGGAAGACTGGATCCGCTTCAGGGAAGCTAACGCCCCAAAGGTGTAGGCTGGGATGACAATCGTAGGCTGGGTTGCGAAACCCAGCATTGCCATGCGCGCAGCCGCGCGATGCTGGGATTGTCATCCCAGCCTACGCACTAACGCACCGAAGGTGTAGCGGCATCGTTCCGGAACGCCAGCACGAATTGCCGAAGCTCGTTTTCGCCGACGTCGGAGACCGCTACGTAGCGCATGTTGCCGGCGGTCCACTGGATCGCCGTATAGCCGTTCCACTGCGTTGCTTCCTGCCCGGTATCGGTGGCTACGATCGGCCACTGGTAAAGGTTGATGACATGCAGGCGCCGCTTGTAGATGAGCGCCGCAACGCTGCGCCCACCGAGTGCGTCCAGCCGGCCCCCCACCAGCGGAAAGCCCTCGCTCGTCAGGTCTTTCACGCGCGGCGAAAAATCGAGCTTGCCGGCGAACCATGGCTTGACCGTGTGTTGGTCGGTCGACACCACATCCATCAGGTGCAGCGGCTGCATCGAGCGGATATGGCTGGAGACGGCCTCCGCCGCCCATGCGTCTGCAGCGCCGGCCCGATGCGTAACGTAGAGCCATAGCGGCGTGGTGATGATCAGGGCGGCTGCAAAGCCTGCGGCCATGGCAAGCGGTGCGCGGCGTATCCCGGCTCGAGGCGCAGCAGCCGGTGCCGCCGCTTCATCGCGGGACCAGCGCTTTCGTAAGGCATCGGGTGCGCGGCGATACAGGGATGCACCTGCGATGCCTTCACGAAGCCGCGTGTAGTCGGCATAGTTCGCGGCGCATTCCGGGCAATTTTGCAGGTGCCGGGTGATCGCCACGCTTTGCGCGGCATCCAGTTCGTTGTCGAGACAGGCGTGCAGAAGCAGCCTGGCGTCATCGCACATCATGACGGCATGCCTCCGTGGAGCAATGGGATAGTTCGGTTTTCAGGCGTTCGCGCGCGCGGGCCAGGCGCGACATCACCGTGCCGATTTTTTGTCCGGTGATTGCCGCGATCTCCTTGTAGGAACATTCTTCCAGCTCGCGCAGCACGATCGCTTCGCGCAAAGGATGCGGAAGATTTTCCAGTGCCGTCTGCAATGCCTCGATGTCGACGGATATCAAGGCGCGCGCTTCAGGGGAGGGTTGTTCGTCGACAAGAACGTGAGTCTCTTCATCAATCGTTTCATGCGCAGCATCGCTGGCCGTTTTTGCCCGCAGCGAATAAAAGGTGTTGCGCACGATGGCGAGCAGCCACACGCGGGCATCGCCGCCATGGAAGCTATGAAAGTAGCGGAACGCTCGCAGCATCGATTCCTGCACCACATCCTGCGCATCCGCATCGTCATGCGCCAGCCAGCGGGCCAGGTTGTAGGCGGCGTCCAGATAGGGCACCACGCAGGCCTCGAAGCTGGCGTCGCCATGGGCGGATGTGAGGTGGCGGACGTTGGAGGGCATAAAACCTCTTACCGCGATGAGGACGACTTTATTCCGTCGCCGCAAAACACGGAATAGCCCTGCCGGCCAAACGGTAGATGAGGATGAAGGCCGCGCTGGGCGGCCCATGACGAACGGAGCTGGCTATGGACAACGACGACAGCCGCAGCGATGGCCGGCGGCAATTTCTCAAATGCATGGCCTGGGCCGGGGCCGGTACTCTTTGGCTGATGAAGGGCGGGGTGCTGCATGCGCAGCCGCTGAACGAATCGGCGACCACCACGGACGCCAGCTTCAGTTTCGTGCAAATCAGCGATTCGCATATCGGCTTTCACAAAGCCCCCAATCCGGATGTGGCCGGCACCTTGCGCCGTTCACTGGCGATGATCAACGCGCAAAAAACGCGGCCTGCCTTTCTCTTGCATACGGGTGATCTTACCCACCTGTCCAAACCCGAGGAATTCGACACGCTCTCAGGACTGATGCAGGAGGCCAGGGTCGGCCGCCGCTTCTACGTGCCTGGCGAGCACGATGTGATCGGCGACAACGGTGCTGAATTCTTTCGCCGCTTTGGCGAGAAACAGCACGCCGGCGGCTGGTACAGCTTTGACCACAACGGTGCGCATTTCGTGGGCCTGATCAACGTGCTCAACCTAAAGGCAGGAGGCTTGGGGTCGCTCAGCGCGGACCAGTTGGCCTGGTTGAAGAATGATCTGGCGGGCCTTTCGGCCGAAACGCCGGTGGTGGTGTTTGCCCATATGCCGCTATGGCCGCTGTATCCGCCATGGGGCTGGGGCACCGACGACAGTGGCGAGGCGTTGAGCTATCTGCGGCGCTTTGGTTCGGTCACCGTGCTCAACGGACATATCCACCAGATCCAACAGAAGGTGGAGGGCAACATCACGTTCTACACGGCGCGTTCCACTGCCTATCCGCAACCTGCGCCAGGCGATGGGCCGGGGCCTGGGCCGCTGCAAAGCGTGAAGCCCGAAGCCCTGCATCGCTACCTGGGCATTCGCGATGTGCGGCATGTGCGAGCCGGCGGTGCGCTGGCTGTAACCGATGAGGTGCTGACATGAAGCGCGTGATTTTGTTGGCCTGCGTGATCGCGCTAGGCGGCATGGCCGTTGCGTGTGCGGCGGCGGACACGGCATCGGCCGGGACCAAGCCTTATCAGGTAGCGATCCAGAACTTCGCCTTCGCTCCGAAGACCCTGGTCGTGCCGGCCGGTACTCGCGTGGTGTGGACCAACCGCGACGACGAGGCGCACGTAATCACCAGTGCAGGCGCGTTGTTTGCCTCATCGAAGGCGCTGGATGCCGACGACACCTATGCCGTGACCTTTTCCAAGCCGGGCACGTACGCCTACTACTGTTCGATCCATCCGATGATGGTGGGGACGATCATCGTGCAGTGAGCGCGGCCGGTGCGCTATCGAAGCGATAACTGTCCATGGCCAGGAAACCCAGGTCGATGCCCGCATCGATCCGCCTGCCGCCGAAATGCTCGCCGGCGGCACCGAGCGCTACGTACAACGGCAGCAGATGCTCGTCGCTGGGATGGGCGCGTTCGGCGCCGGGTGCCTGGCGCCGATAGTCGAGCAGGGCCTCGACGTCACCGGCCTGGATCTTCTGCTCGATCCAGCCGGTGAACGGGCGCACATAGGGCGCTTCGTTCGTTTCGCTGTAGCCGGCGCGGAAGTCATGCAGGTTGTGGGTGATGCTGCCGGAGCCGATCACCAGCACTCCTTGTTCGCGCAGCGGTGCCAGGGCACGACCGACGGCGTAATGGTGCGCTGGCCCGAGATGCGGTTGGATGGATAACGGCACAACCGGGATATCGGCCTGCGGATAGAGCAGGCGTAGCGGTACCCAGGCACCGTGGTCCAGCCCTTGCCTGGGATCAAGCAAGGGTGTCAGCCCTGCCTGATCGAGCAACGCCGTGACCTGCGCGGCGACATCCGGCGCCCCTGGCGCAGGGTAGCGGATCTCGAACAGTGCACGCGGGAAGCCGTAGAAGTCGTGAATGGTTTCCGGCTGCGCTGCGCCGCCTACGCTGGGCTGTTGCGTCAGCCAATGCGCGGTGGCGATCACGATGGCGCGGGGGCGAGGCAGCTCGGCGGCGATCTCCGCAAGGCGTCTGCCGACTTGGCCCGGCTTGAGGGCGGTCATCGGCGAGCCGTGGGAAATGTAAAGGCTGGGCAGTGCGTTCATGGCCATACAAGTATGGCCGGACGAACGGGTTTTGCAGGAGCAACTATGGGAACGGACTGTTGCGTTGGCGGAACGATGCGGCCGCGTAGGCTGGGATGAAATCCCAGCATCGGGAGTGACGAGAAAGCTGGGATTGTCATCCCAGCCTACGTGACGTCGGACAGAATTGCGTTACTTGCGGCGCACCGGCTTGTCGCCGCCGCGCCCATGCTTGGGCTTGCCGGCATGGCCGCGCCCATGGGTCGGCTTGAACCCAGGCTTGCGCGGCGCGCGCGCGCCGCCTTCTTCCTCTTTTCCGTCCCATTCGGCGATGCGCAACTGCTGCTGATTCACCCACACCTTTTGCAGGTGCTGGAAAACTTCGGCCGGCATGCCGTCGGGCAGGTCGATCAGGCTGTAGTCGCCGCGGATGCTCAGGCGGCCGATGTATTGGCTTTCCAGTCCGGCTTCGTTGGCGATGGCGCCGATGATGTTGCCGGGCTTCACGCCATGCTCGTGCCCCACTTCGATGCGGTAGGTGCGCTTGCCGGTTTCGGTGGCGTGTGCGCGCTGCTGACGCGGCGCGAAGTCGCGCGGGCTGTCTTCACGGTGGCGCGTTTCACGCTGAGGGCGGCGCGCGTCGCCTTCGTGCGGGCGGGCGGGCCGTGCTTCGCGTTCCGGCGCGCGCTCGCGCTTGGGCGGCGCCTCCAGCAGCAACGGGCGATCGCCTTGCGCAATGCGGGCCAGCGCGGCGGCGATTTCCATCGCGGGGATGTCGTGTTCCTGCTCGTACTGCTCGATCAGCTGCTGGAACTGTTCCAGGCCGCCGATCGCCAGCGTGTCGGTGATGCTCTGCTTGAAACGTGCGATGCGGCGATCGTTCACCGCTTCCACCGTGGGCAGCTTCATTTCCTCGATCGGCTGGCGCGTGGCGCGTTCGATCGCACGCAGCATGCCTTTTTCGCGCGGCGTCACGAACAGGATCGCCTCGCCGCTGCGTCCCGCGCGGCCGGTGCGGCCGATGCGGTGTACATAGCTTTCGGTGTCGTAGGGGATGTCGTAGTTCAGCACGTGGCTGATGCGTTCCACGTCCAAGCCGCGCGCGGCGACGTCGGTGGCGACCAGGATGTCGAGCTTGCCGTCCTTGAGCTGCTGGATGACGCGCTCGCGCTGCGGCTGCGCGATGTCGCCGTTGATGGCCGCAGCAGCGAGGCCGCGCGCCTGCAGTTTTTCGGCAAGTTCCTCGGTGGCCTGCTTGGTGCGCGAGAAGATGATCATCGCGTCAAACGGTTCGGCTTCCAGGATGCGCGTCATCGCATCCAGCTTGTGCATGCCGCTCACCCACCAGTAGCGCTGGCGGATGTTCGCCGCCGTCGTCGTGGCGGCCTTGATGGTGACTTCCACCGGGTCCTTCAGGTGCTGCTGGGCGATCTTGCGGATCGGCGGCGGCATGGTGGCGGAGAACAGTGCCACCTGGCGTTCCGGCGGGGTGGCCTCGAGCACTTTCTCGACGTCGTCGATGAAACCCATGCGCAGCATTTCATCTGCTTCATCCAGCACGATGAAGCGCAATTCGGAAAGATCCAGCGTGCCGCGTTCCAGATGATCGATCACGCGGCCGGGTGTGCCGACCACGATATGCACGCCGCGGCGTAACGCGTGCAATTGCGGGCCGTAGCTTTGGCCGCCGTAGATCGGCAGCACCTGGAAGCCCGGCATGTGCGCGGCGTAGCGCTGAAAGGCTTCGGCCACCTGGATCGCCAGTTCGCGCGTCGGCGCGAGTACCAGGGCCTGCGGTTTGCCTGGGCGCATTTCGATGCGCGAAAGGATCGGCAACGCGAAGGCCGCCGTCTTGCCGGTGCCGGTCTGAGCCTGGCCCAGCACGTCGCGGCCCTCCAGCAGCGACGGGATCGTCGCGGCCTGGATCGGCGAGGGCGATTCGTAGCCTACGTCGGCCAGCGCGCGCAGCACTTCCGGCGTGAGGGCAAGCGCAGAGAAGCCAGCGGTGGCCGGAGCGGAGTCGGAAGACGGGGACGACATGGGGGAAACCTCGAGGTGGCATGCGCACGGCATGCGGGAGAATGGCCACTATTGTAACAGCCCATGGCGGACATACTCTGGATGAATCAGGTGGGCGCGTAGGCTGGGATGATAATCCCAGCTTTCCACGCGGCATCCCGATGCTGGGATTGCCATCCCAGCCTACGTATTCTTAAACCCCCGGAGCTGTCATGAAGAACAGGCTGAAAGATCGCATTGCGCTCGTCACAGGGGCGTCTTCGGGGATCGGCGAGGCGACCGCGCTGGCCCTGGCGGAGCAGGGGGCGAAGGTAGCCATTGCCGCCCGGCGCAGGGAGCGGCTGGAGCAGCTTGCCGCCAAGCTCAGCGAGCTGGGGGCGGAGCCGCTGCTGCTGGTGGCCGACCTGGCCTCGGAGGCACAGGCGCAGCGCATCGTGGCTCAAACGCAAGAGCATTACGGACGTCTGGACATCCTCGTCAACAATGCCGGCGTGATGTACCTGGAGCCGGTGGCCGAAGCCGACCTGGGCCGCTGGCGCTGGATGCTGGAATTGAATGTCCTCAGCCTGATCGCTTCGACGCAGGCGGCTCTGGCCGGAATGCGTGCGCGACGTGAAGGGCACATCGTCAATATTTCTTCGGTAGCCGGACGCGTGGCCAACCCCAATGCAGCGGCCTATGCCGCCACCAAGTTCGGTGTGGTGGGCTTCTCCGAATCATTGCGACGCGAGGTGTACAAGGACAATATCCGCGTAAGCGTGATCGAGCCAGGCATGGTGGATACCGAATTGCGCGAGCACATAGGGCATGAAGCCAGCCGGCGCGCGGTCAATGCGCGCGCCGGCGAAATGCGCCAGCTGCAAGCCGAGGATATCGCCGACGCCATCCTGTTTTGCGTCACACGCCCGGACTACGTATGCATCAACGAAGTGCTGATGCGTCCGACCGATCAGGAACGTTGAGCGCCGTGACCATCTTGCCGTTGTTGGAAACGCCACGCACACGCATTCGTGTTGCCGAAATCACGGATGCGGGCAAACTGCTGCGGTATCGCGTGGAGAATCGCGCGCATCTTGCGCCCTGGGAACCGTTGCGTGAAACGGAGTACTACACGGTAGAACACTGCATTCGCACGATTGGGGAAAACCGTCAGCATGCCATGCAGGACCGGGGATATCCCTTGATTGTGTTCGACCGGCAGAGCCAAGCGATTCTCGCGACCTTCACCTTCGCCAATATCGTGCGGGGGGCGTTCCAGGCATGTCACCTCGGCTATGGCGTGGCCGAGCACATGCAAGGGCAGGGCTTGATGGGCGAGGTGTTGCCGGTTGGCATCGCCTGGGCGTTCGGCGAGCTGCGCCTGCATCGCGTCATGGCCAACTACCTGCCGCGCAATGAGCGCAGCGCAAAGTTATTGGCCTCGCTCGGGTTTGAGCGTGAGGGGTATGCGAAGCGGTATCTGAAGATCGCCGGGGTGTGGGAGGACCACGTGCTCACGGCGTTGATGAGTCCAGGCGGGTGATGCCGGCGAAATCCGGTTGCCGCTCCCCTTTGGGAGCGGCAACCCAATGCATTACGCCTTCGCTGCCGGCCTGCGCCCACGCGACGGCCGGCGCTGGCGATTGCCCATCGCATGCTCGCCGGCAGCATTGTTCTGCTGCACATGCCCATGCGGCCGATGAGAGTTGCCGCCCTGCCGCTGCGGACGCGGCTGGCGTTGCCCCTGTTTCGGGCGCGGCGCATTGGCATCCAGCCGCAACGGCGAGGACGGCTCGAAACCGGATACTTCGTTGATCGCAACATCCTGCTTCAACAGTTTGCGGATATCGCGCAGCAGGCCGGATTCCTCATGGCATACCAGCGACAGGGCGATGCCGCTGGCGCCGGCACGGCCGGTGCGGCCGATACGGTGCACGTAGTCTTCCGCCACCATCGGCAGGTCGAAGTTGATCACGATCGGCAGCTGGTCGATGTCGATGCCGCGGGCGGCGATATCCGTCGCCACCAGCACGGTGATGCGGCCGCTCTTGAAATCGGCCAGCGCGCGCGTGCGCGCATTCTGGCTCTTGTTGCCGTGAATGGCCGCAGCACGCAGGCCGGATTGCTCCAGGTAGCGCACTAGCTTGTCGGCACCGTGCTTGGTGCGGCTGAATACCAGCGTCTGGCGACGGCTATCCTGGCTGAGTACGTGCAGCAGCAGATCGCGCTTGCGCGTACCGTCGACCGGATGCACCTGGTGGCTCACCGTGTTGGCCACGCTGTTGGCCGGGGTTACGGACACTTCCTGCGGCGACTGCATGAACTGCATCGCCAGCGATTTGATTTCCGGCGCGAAGGTGGCGGAGAACAACAGGGTCTGGCGCCGCTTCGGCAAGGCGCCGATGATGCGCTTGAGCGAGGGCAGAAAGCCCATGTCCAGCATGCGGTCGGCTTCATCCAGCACCAGCACTTCCACCCCTGACAGATCGATCGTGCGCTGCTGCATGTGATCGACCAGCCGGCCCGGCGTGGCGATGACGATGTCGGTGCCGCGGCGCAATGCCTGTATCTGCGGCCCCATGCCGACGCCGCCGAAGACCACCGTGCTGCTGACGCGCAAATGTTTTGCATAAGCACGCAGGTTGTCGTTGATCTGCGCCGCCAGTTCGCGCGTGGGCGTCAGCACGAGTGCGCGTGGACGCTGCTTGCCGGTCGCTTCGGTGGTGGACAAGCGCTGCAGCAAGGGCAGCGAGAAAGCGGCGGTCTTGCCGGTGCCGGTCTGCGCGGCGGCCAGCAAGTCGTGACCTTCCAGCACCACCGGGATGGCGCCGGCCTGGATCGGGGTGGGGGCGGTGTAGCCTTGTTCGGAAAGCGCGCGCAGCAACGCGGGGGCCAGGCCCAGCGATTCGAAAGACATGATTGCTCCTGTTGCAACCCGGAGCTTTCGATCAGAACCGCGTTGCCATGATATTGGGGATAGGGCGGGATGCATCGCCCAGGTTGGGGATGATCCGCCGGCGCATTATACATGAAGGCTGGGGGGGCCGCCGTATCGTGCTAGCCTCGCGCCGCCCTCCACCAGGAAAAGAGCCTCGATGTCTGTCCTGTCCGCCCTGCGTGAATTGAACCGGGAGCAGCGGCATACGGTGCTCGCGAGCTTCCTGGGATGGACGCTGGATGCCTTCGATTATTTTCTCTATACCTTCGTGATCGTCACCATCACGCAAGAATTCCATGCCCGTCGCACCGAAGTGACGCTGGGCGTGTTTCTCACGCTGGCGGCGCGCCCGGTCGGCGCCTTGCTGTTCGGCCGCCTGGCGGATCGTTTCGGCCGCCGGCCGGTGCTGATGATCGACGTGTTGCTGTTTTCGCTGTTCGAACTGGCGACGGCGTTTTCCACCTCGTTGACGATGCTGTTGGCCTTGCGTTTCCTGTTCGGCGTGGCGATGGGCGGCGAGTGGGGCATCGGCGCTTCGCTGGCGATGGAGTCGATTCCGCCCAAGTCGCGTGGCCTGGTTTCCGGACTGCTGCAAAGCGGCTACCCCTGCGGGTTTTTTCTGGGGGCGCTGGCGAATTGGCTGTTGTTCGATCACGTCGGTTGGCGTGGTCTGTTCGTGGTGGGTGCGTTGCCGGCGCTGTTGGTGCTCTACATCCGCCGCAAGGTGCCCGAGTCGCCGGCGTGGGAGGCGAGCCAGGCGGCGCATGGCCAGCGCAGCCTGGGCGAAGCCATGCGCGGCCACTGGAAACTGGCGATTTATTTGATGTGCCTGATGGCGGCCTTCAACATGTTCAGCCATGGCTCGCAGGACATGTATCACACCTTCGAGGAGGTGAACCTGCACCTGCCGACCGGGTCGGGCGCGGCCTTCCTGCTGGTGGCCTTGCTCAATCTGGGCGCCCTGGCCGGTGGCCTTTTCTTCGGCGGCTGGTCGGAAAAAGTGGGGCGCCGCCGCGCCATGATCGTCGCCGCCCTGCTGGCCATTCCAGTGATCCCGCTATGGACCTATGGCGGCTCGCTCCTGCTGCTGGGCCTGGGCGCGTTCCTGATCCAGGTGATGGTGCAGGGCGCCTGGGGCGTGGTGCCGACGCATCTGAACGAGCTGTCGCCGGATGCGGTGCGTGGCACTTTGCCCGGCTTCGCCTACCAGATGGGCAACCTGATCGCCGCCGGCACCGCCACCGCGCAAAGCTGGCTGGCCGAGCAGGGGGCGGGATTGCCGCTGGTGATGTCGTTGTGGATCGCCGCAGTGGCAGTGCTGCTGACCCTACTGGTATGGCTAGGCCCCGAGGCCCGCGGCGTGCGCTTCGGTAGCTGATAGAATCGCCCTCTTTGGTTCCCCAAGAGACAGGCAATGAAGGCTGGCAAGGACAAGGTCATCGCGTTCCACTACACGCTCAGCGTAGACGGCGAGAAGGTGGAAAGCTCGCACGACGGCGGCGAGCCGTTGTGGATACTGCTGGGCCACGGCCAGCTGATTCCCGGCCTGGAAAAGGCGCTGGAGGAACACGGCGCGGGCGACACCCTGCAAGTGGAAATCCCGCCGGCCGAAGGCTATGGCGAGCGCCAGGACGGTCAGATCCAGCGCGTGCCGAAGAAGTATTTCCAGCAGGGCAACCGGCTCAAGCCCGGCATGGTGACCGTGCTGTCGCTCAAGCAGGGCGGCCAGCGCGCGGTGACGGTGCACAAGGTCGGCATGAGCACGGTGGACGTGGACCTCAATCACCCGATGGCCGGCAAGACGCTGAATTTCGACGTCGCGATCCAGGAAGTGCGCGAGGCGACCGAAGAGGAAATCAAGCACGGGCATGCGCATCCGCCGGGTGCTGAAGCGCACTGAAAGCGTAGGCTGGGATGCCAATCGTAGGCTGGGTTGCGAAACCCAGCATTGCCATGTAGGCACCCTGCGCGATGCTGGGATTGCCATCGCAGCCTACGCAACGGCGCCTTTCGGCGCCGTTGTCTTATCAGCTGTTGGGATCAAACCAGGCTGATCTGCACGTCCACGTTGCCGCGCGTGGCATGCGAATACGGGCAGATGTCGCGGTGCGCGACGTCGACCAGTTCCTGCGCCACGGCGCGATCGATGCCCGGCAGGCTCACTTCCAGCTTCACCGCGATGGCAAAGCCGGCGGGGTCGCGCGGACCGATGCCCACGTGGCCGGTCACCGAAGCTTCCTTCAGCGCGACCTTTTTCTCGCGTGCTACGTAACGCACAGCACCTTCAAAGCACGCAGCGTAACCGGCAGCGAACAGCTGCTCCGGATTGCTGCCGTGGCCGCCCGGGCCGCCGAGTTCCTTCGGCACCTTCAAATCGAAATCCAGCACGCCGTCGCTGCTGTGGATATGGCCTTCACGTCCGCCCTTGGCGGTAGCGGTGGCGGTATAGAGGACTTTGGTCGGATTGCTCATGGCTTTTACTCTCTTGGGTCGGTGGGAGAGGCGAGCTGGGTCGCCAGGTTCTTCAATTCATCGCGCAGACGCGTGAAGGCGTCGACGGACATGCAAAGTTTTTCGGCCAGGCAGCGCGGCACCTCGGCCGCGCGTTCACGCAGCTTATGGCCGGCTTCGGTCAGGGTGATTGCCACCTCGCGCTCGTCGCTTTGACGGCGGCGGCGGCCCAGCAGCCCGGCTTGCTCCAGGCGCTTCAGCAAGGGTGTGAGGGTGCCCGAATCCAGCTGCAGCCGCTCGCCCAGTTCGCGCACTGTCACGCCGTCGCGCTCCCATAACACCAGCATCACCAGGTATTGCGGGTAGGTGAGCTCCAATGCCTCCAGCAGGGGGCGATAGGCCGCCGTCATGCGCCGCGAGGCCGCGTACAGCGCGAAGCAGAGCTGTTCGTCGAGTAGCAGGGAGGGGATGAGGGAAGGCTTCATGGCGAAAACAGTAGCATCAAATTTAATTGTGCACAATATAATTTTTGTGAAGAGAGACCAGCCTGGTGTGAGCCAGGGAGGCGCCGGTCATGATGGGGGAGGGGCGACCGGATCGGTCAGTCCAGCAGCCGCTTCCCGTACTCGAAGTGATTGCGCCAGTACGGCCCGTCGATATCATCCAACCGCACCGTGCCGCCACTGTTCGGCGCATGCACGAAGCGTCCTTTGCCCACGTACACGCCTACGTGGCTGATGCCGCTGCCGCCGCCGAAAAACACCAGGTCGCCGCTGACCAGGTCGTCCATGCGCTTGATTTTCAGTCCGTTGATCGAGGCCATGTCGCGCGAGCTGTGCGGCAAGTCGATGTTGGCGGCATTGCGGTAGATGTATTCCACCAGGCCGCTGCAATCGAAGCCACCCGCCGGCGTATTGCCGCCCCAGTGATAGGGCGTGCCGACCAGGGCCATGGCGCGGAACAGCACATCATTGGCGGTCCCGACCGCATTTTCGGGGGCACGCGCCGGTTCGTCGGCCAGGGCGGAATTGGACGCTTTATAGGTGGCTTCATGGCGAGGCGAGCTGGCGCAGGCGGCCAACAAGGACAACAGACCAACGAGCGCGCCGAGGCGTAGCGCTCGAACGCATGATCGGTGTTTGTCCGTGTCCCCTGTGCTGGCCTGATCCATGCGCAAACCTCGCCGGTGTCGATGGGCTGAGGTTATAGCAAATCAATAGGTTGCAGGAAAGTTCTTAGGGATTAGAGGAGCTTGGGTGGCCAGGCTGCGCCGTGGGCGCGCCTCAGTTTGGCGGTACTTCGATTTCCTCTTGCTGCAGGGTCTTGCCGGCGGCATCCCAGCTGTGCAGGCGGTAGTGGCCGGGGTAGAGAAAAAGCTCGTTATGCGAGCGGCTGTGCAGGAAAGTGTAGCGATCCGCCGGCGTAGCGTTGTCGGGTTCGCCGGGGTAGTGGGCGTCGATCACGCAGGGAATCTTCCCCGCGCACAGATCGGCGCTGATCCGGTAAGACATGCGTTTGCCGCCCAGGGTCAGCCACGGCGGCCGTTGATTGGGATCGAGCGGCATGCGGGGCATGAGCACTTCGCGGCGCAATACGTCGCTGTGCATGATGCCGTGCACATCGAGATCGCGCTCCGAGGCCGGCGGCACTACCACGGTGACATCATGCTGCTTCGGATCGGAACTCCAGATCGTGTCGCCGCCATGCTGGCGCAACGCATAAGGCACTGGCGACGAGAACTGGCTGGCAACGGTGTTGTAGAACCCGAAATCAAGACCGCCTACGGCGACATCGCGGAATTGCACCTGGTCCACGCACAACGGATCTTCGCTGCTGAGGCGTTTGAGCTGCATCGCCAAGGGCTGGATCGATCCACCGAGGTTACCTGCCATTTTGTCGATATGGGCATAGCCGGCGTGCACGAACAATTTCGCCTGCGGATCCTTGGCGAACACCTTTTCGTAGAGGATGCGTGCTTGCGCAGTATCGCGATCGGCAACGGACACGTCTTCCGGATCGTAGGCAACGACGGTGTAGCCGAGGCGTATCGCCTGGCGCACGATCTCGCCATACAACGGTTCGAGTATGTATTCGCTCCCGGACGTGTCTGTCACATAGCCGCGATGCATCAGATCGGTGTCCTTGGCGCTCAGCGCCTCCACCGCAAAATACTGGAAGCCGAGCGCGCGCAGGCGCGGAAGCAAGGCCAGCGTCAGCTCGCGAGTGTGGGCATCATGGTGCGCCTCGTTGACCATCACGATACGGCGCTTGGCGGCCATTTCGGCCACCGCTGCGGCGGCGTCCTCCACTTGCCACTGGTTCGCTTGCGGTAGCAACAAGGACTTGGGCGGCGCGATGCGGTTGTCGAACGGGAAGGCCATCATGGCTTCGTTGTACAGGCCCAGCTCGCTGTCGACCGTGGCCAGCAGTTGCAACGCGAGCGACTTGTCGTCGCCGCTCAGCAGGGGCATCACCGAGGTGAGGTATTCATGGCGCGCCAGCCCATTGGGGGCGCTGCCGAATCGGCTCAGCAACTCGCCGGCAGAAGGGGGCGACGGCTGCCCGTGCGCGCTGATCGAGGCCGCCAGCGCGGTCGTACAAAGCAGGCACATCACGTTCATCAGACGCATAGGCGTGGGGACGATGTCGTGGTTGCGGCGTCAGCCTGCACCCTAAGACCCGTACTGCGCAAGTACCCTTTTTCCGGTCATGCCGGGTCCGGCCCGGGGCTAAAGTCGAGCACGCGAAAGCAAGCACCCATGGGCTCGAATCGCAGCGGGCCATGGCCGACCTGTTTTTCAACAGCTTGTTGGCTGCAGCGCATGATTTGGCATAGCCGCGTCCGAAAAAGTCCGTGACGGACTTTTTCAGACCCTCCACAATGGTCCGATGAATACTTCGCGCAGTGACGTATTGATACTTGGAGGCGGGGTGATCGGCCTTGCCTGTGCGCTGCATCTGCTCAAGGGCGGAGCGCGGGTGCGCGTGCTGGAGCAAGGGATGCCAGGTTGCGGCAGTTCGCATGGCAATTGCGGCACGATCACGCCCAGTCATGCGGCCCCGTTGACCATGCCTGGTACGTTAGGCGTAGCTCTGCGCTCGATGTTTCGCGCGGATGCGCCGCTTTATCTCAATCCTCGCCTCGACGGCCCCCGTCTGCGCTGGCTGATGGGTTTCGCGCGGCACTGTACTTGGGGCGATTTCGAGCGCGCCGCCCAAGCGCGCGCGGCCATTTTGCAGCGCTCGTATCGGCTGCTTGCCGAACTGGTCCGCGCAGAGCAGCTGGACTGCGAATTCGTGGAAGAGGGCTTGTTGTACGTCTACCGCAGCACCGCGCAGATGGCGGACGACGAGCACCATCATGCGCAGTTGCTCGATCGCCTGGGCATTCCCGTGCAGCGTTTGAGCGGAAGGGAAACGGAAGCCATCGAGCCGTCGCTCAAGCCGGGCGTGCAGGGCGGGATGTTTCATCCCGGCGATGCACGCCTGCGGCCGGACCGTTATGTCGCCGAACTGGCGCGGTTGGTGCGCGAGCGGGGCGGCATCATCGAAACCGGCGCGAAGATCGAGCACATCGCCACTCAAGGAAAAGGCGTCGTCGGCGTGGCGACGACACTCGGAGATTTTAGCGGCGACCGGGTCGTACTGGCCTTGGGCGCCTGGTCGCCGCTGCTCGGCAAGCAGTTGGGCCTGCACCTGCCGATGCAGCCCGGCAAAGGCTATTCGCTCACCTACACGCGACCGGTACAGGCTCCGCGGCATGCACTGGTGCTGCGCGAAGCCAAGGTATGCGTGACGACCTGGAACAGCGGTTTCCGCCTGGGCAGTACCATGGAGTTTTCCGGTTATGCACAAGGACTCAATCGCACGCGCATCGATGCACTGCGGCGCGGCGCGGCGGAAGGCTTGCGGGAACCGGAAGGCCCGCAACTTGAGGAGGAGTGGTGGGGCTGGCGGCCGATGAGCGTGGACGAAATGCCGATCATCGGTCCGAGCACGCGCTGGTCGAATCTGCATCTGGCCACCGGCCACGGCATGCTGGGAGTCAGTATGTCGACCGCGACCGGGGAGCTGGTCGCTGCGCAAATCCTTGGCACAGCGCCGGCAATCGATCCTGCGCCGTATGCGCCGTCGCGATTCCGTTTGTAGAGCATGGGCATGCTAGCGTGCGGCATTGCTTAGGCTGGGATGACAATCCCCGCTTCTGCACCTCGAATGCTGGGATCGCCATCCCAGCGGTTTCTCTTACGGTAAGTAGTGAATCTCTGACACAGGAGCAAGCATGAGCGAACGCTTCGACCTGATCGTGCTGGGCGCGGGTTCCGGCGGCTTGAGCGCTGCACAGAGTGCGGCCAGGCTTGGCGCACGCGTGGCCTTGTTCGACCCGGACGCGCTGGGAGGCACTTGTGTCAATCGCGGTTGCGTGCCGAAGAAAGCAATGTGGTTCGCCGCGCAGATCGCCGACATGCATCGGCTTGGCGCCGAGATCGGTTTCGAAGCCTCGACGCCAAGGCTGGACTGGGCGCGCTTTCGCGCTCTGCGCGATCAGTACATTGCCGGCATACGCGATCGTTATGCGACGCGTCTGGGCACGGCCGGCATACGCGTGATCGCGCAAGCGGCGCGACTTGTTGCAAGCGACACGGTCCTCACTGACCAGGGTGTTGAGGCCAGCGCGCCGCATATCGTGATCGCAACGGGGGCAAGCCCGCGCCGGCTCGACCTGCCGGGCTTCGAGCTGGGCATGCTGTCCGACCAGGTTTTCATGCTGGACGCGCCGCCGCAACACATCGCCATCGTGGGTGCTGGTTACGTCGCAGTGGAATTCGCTTGCATGATGCGTGGGCTCGGTTGCCGGGTGGATATGCTGGTTCGCGAGCATCTGTTGACCGGCTTCGACCGCGAACTGGTCGAAGCGCTGGCGGTGCAAATGCAGGCGCACGGGATTCGCATCGTGCGCGAAGCGCGGATCGAGAGTGCCCGCGGCGAGCCAGGCAGGATCACGCTGGCGGCGAGCGATGGTATCGAGCACGGCGTTTACGATGCTGTGTTATGGGCCGTGGGACGTGTGCCCAACAGCGGTGGCTTGGGCCTGGAGGCCCTTGGGGTGGAGCGCGACGAAGCCGGCCATGTACTGGTCGACGTAGGCCAGAACACCAGTGTGCCAGGTGTCTACGCGGTGGGAGACGTAACCGATCGCAGGGCGCTCACGCCGGTGGCCGTCGCCGCGGGACGCGCCTTGGCCGAGCGGCTGATCGGCGGCCAGGCCCAAGCGAAATTCGATGACCCGGTCATTCCCAGCGTGGTGTTCTCCGAGCCGCCCATGGGGGCGATTGGCCTTACCGAACAGCAGGCACGCGCCCGCTACGGCGACGCCGTGAACGTGCACACCGGCCGCTACACGCCTTTGCTGTGGAAGGTGGCCGGACGCTCCGGGCAAAGCGTGGTGAAACTGCTGAGCGTGGGCGAGGAGCGCAAGCTGGTCGGCATCCACGTATTGGGGGTGGGCAGCGACGAGCTGCTGCAAGGTTTTGCCGTCGCGATGCACAAAGGCCTGTACTGGCGGGACCTGAAGTCGACCATCGCGATCCACCCCACCGCGGCGGAGGAGTTGCTGTTGCTGCATTGAGCCGTGACGGGCGAAACTGGGCGGATGGATACCTTCACCCTGACCCGCGGCCACGTGCCGCTACTGATCAGCCTGCCGCATGACGGCAGCTGGCTTCCCGAAGAACTGGCCGGGCGGATGCAGCCTGCCGCGCGCCGTGTGCCGGATACCGACTGGCACGTCGCCCGCCTGTACGAGCCCCTGGCGCAGGAACTGGGGGCCAGCCTGATCAAGCCGGTGGCCTCGCGCTATCTGGTCGACCTCAATCGTCCGGCCGATGGCCACGCCCTCTATCCGGGCCGGCGCGAGACGGGGCTGGTGTCCACCATCGGCTTCGATGGCGAGCCGCTGTACCTGAATGGACAGGAGCCGGACGCGGATGACATCCAGCGGCGCATCGAAACCTGGTGGCGCCCCTACCACGACGCGCTGGCCGAGGAGCTGGCACGGTTGCTGGCACAGCATGGCCGCGCCGTCCTGTGGGACGCCCATTCGATCAAGAGCCGGGTGCCCATGCTGTTCGAAGGGCGCCTGCCGGACTTCAACCTGGGTACCGCCGATGGCACCAGCTGCGGCGCGGACCTGCAGTGGAGCCTGACCCGCGTGCTGGAAGCCCAGCGCCGTTATGACTTCGTGGTCAACGGGCGCTTCAAGGGCGGCTACATCACACGCCACTACGGGCAGCCGGCGGAAGGGGTGCAGGCGGTGCAGCTCGAGCTGGCGCAGTGCCAATACATGGACGAGGAGAGCTTCGCCTGGGAACCGGCCAAGGCGGCGGAGGTACAGGCAACCCTTCGCGAGCTTTTGCTTTGCTGCGTCGCCGGAAACTGACAGGCAAGCGGGGCGAATGGGGGTTTTGTTTAAATAGCTAGCGGCGACCTCGAAATTTCCCTACGTCCGTTCAGTTTCGGTATGCCGAGATGGATGCATTGTTAGAGCCGTCACGCCGCCCGCGATAGCCGGGTTCCGGCCGGGTCCGTGGCAACCAAAATCTCGAGGCTCATGATCATGATGCGTAAACTTGCGATTGCTTCCCTGCTCGTGGCAGGTGTCGCTCTTTCCGGTTCGGTGCTGGCTCAGGACACGTCGGCTGCTCCGGCATCCGCGTCGACGTCGGCCACCACTAAGCACGCCGCCCACCACAAGTCCTCGACCGGCCACAAGTCGCACAAGGCGAAGAAGGCCGCCGAGCCGGCCTCCGGCACCGAGGCTCCGGCTGCCAGCGGCACCGCCGGCAAGTAATTCCCCTCATCCGCTGCGGATGCAAAGACCCGGTGGGCTTGACGCCCCCGGGTTTTTTTATGTGCGTGACATCGGCAAAGCCGCGATGCACTTCAGCTCGATCGCAATCGGTGTCGGCAAGGCGGTGATGCCCAGCGTGGTGCGGCAGGCATCCACACCCTGGAAGTATTCCGCGTAGAGGCGGTTGTAGACGGCAAAGTCGCGCGCCATGTCGGTGAGGAACACGGTGACGTCGACCAGATCCTCCCAGCGCGCGCCGCTGGCTTCCAGTACTGCGCGCACGTTGGCGAACACCTGCCGGCATTGCTGCTCGATGTCGTAGCCGACCAGCTTCCCGTCGGCGTCATGGACGTTGCCTGGAATCTTGTTGCTGCCCGGCTCACGCGGCCCTACGCCGGAAAGAAACAGCAGATCGCCTACGCGGCGGGCATGTGGGTACGCGCCTACCGGGGCCGGGGCCGTGTCTGTGCGTACCACGCCGCTCATCGCAGCTCCCTTGCTCGGCGCATGAGCAGTTCAAGCGCCTGCTCGTAGTTGGGCCGCAGCGCATCGCGCGACGAAACATGCATCCCCAGATCATGCATGTGGCCATTGGAAAGGCTGTAGCACCACGCGTGCACGGACAGCTGCTGGCCGCGCTCCCAGGCATCCATCACGATGGTGGTCTGGCACACGTTGACCACCTGCTCGATCGCATTGAGTTCGCATAGCCGCATATTGCGCAGCGACATCGAATCCAGCGTCGCCAGCTTGTCCACGTGCTTGTAGGCCACGTCGCCGACGTGACGCAGCCAGTTGTCGACCAGGCCGAGCCGGCGCTCGTCCAGCACCGCCTGCACGCCGCCGCAGCCATAGTGGCCCACCACGATGATGTGCTCCACCTTCAGCACGTCCACCGCGAACTGGATGGCGCTGAGGCAGTTGAGGTCCGTGTGCGAGACCACGTTGGCGACATTGCGCTGCACGAAGATTTCGCCGGGCGGCAGGTCCACGATCTGCGTGGCGGGCACGCGCGAATCGGAGCAGCCGATCCACAGGTATTTGGGTGACTGTTGCTTGGCCAGGCGTTCGAAGAAGTTCGGATCGGCCTGCGTCACCGACGCCGACCAGCGGCGATTGCTGTCGATCAGGTCCTGCAGGGGACTGCTCATTTATTTTTCCTGGTAGCGAATGCAAATATTGCGCGGCTCGGTGAAGAAACGCAGCGCTTCTGCGCCACCCTCCCGGCCGAGGCCGGATTGCTTGCTGCCGCCGAACGGCGTGCGCAGATCGCGCAGCAGCCAGCAATTGATCCACACGATGCCGAATTCCAGCTGCGCGCCCAGGCGATGGGCACGTGACAGATCCTGCGTCCACAGGGACGCGGCTAGTCCGTAGCCGGTGCCGTTGGCGACGGCGACGGCCTGCGCCTCATCCTCGAACGGAATCAGCGTGACGACCGGGCCGAAGATTTCCTGCTGGTTGGTAAGCGTATCGTTGGCCAAACCCTCGATGACCGTGGGCGCGATGAACCAGCCGTCGGCACAGCGTCCTTCCAGCTTCAACGCCGCGCCCCCGCACAGGATGTTTCCGCCTTCCTCGCGTGCTTGCGCGATGCAGCGCATGACCTTGTCGAAATGCTCGCGCGAAACCAGCGCACCGAGATCGGTGGCGGCCTCCTGCGGGTCGCCCACGCGCAGCTCCCGCACCTTGGCAAGGTAGCGTTCGCGGAAGCTGTCGTAGATCGAACGCTGCACCAGCAGGCGTGAACCGCACAGGCAGATCTCGCCCTGATTGGCGAAGCCCGAGCGCACGATGGTGTCGAGGTTGGCATCGCTCAGATCGGCATCGGCGAACACGATGGCGGGATTCTTGCCGCCCATCTCCAGCGACACTTTCTTGAATTGCGGCGCCGCCGTGGCGGCTATGCTCGCACCAGTGCGGGTGCTGCCGGTGAAGGAAATGGCCTTGATCGCCGGATGCTCGATGATCGCCTGGCCCGTGGTGGGGCCGCGACCTTGCACGATGTTCAACACCCCGGGCGGGAAGCCGGCTTCGAGGCTCAGTTCGCCGAGCAGGGCGGCGGTGCAGGGGGTGATTTCGGAAGGCTTGGCGACCACGGTATTGCCGCTGGCCAGGGCCGGCGCGATTTTCCAGGTGAACAGATACAGCGGGAGGTTCCACGGGCTGATGCAGCCGACCACGCCAAGCGGACGGCGCAGCGTGTAATTGATCGCGCCACTTTCCATGGCGTGTGATTCGCTTTCCCAGCCCATGATGGCGGCGGCAAAGAAGCGCAGGTTGGATACGGCACGCGGTATGTCCAATCGCTTGGCGAGTGTTACCGGCTTGCCGCTGTCGCGTGATTCCAGCGCTGCGAATTCATCCAGCCGGGCCTCGATCAGGTCGGCAAGCTTGTGTAGCAAGCTTGCGCGTGTTTCGGCGGGTGTTGCGGCCCATCCCGGCGCGGCCTGTTGTGCTGCCTTGGCAGCCGCATCGACATCCGCGGCGCTGGAGTCGGGGCATTGCGCGAACGCCGCGCCGGTGGCCGGTTCGTAGACGTCGAGCCATGGGCCGCCGGCAGAAGCCTGCAGGCGGCCGTCGATCAGATTGGCGAGGCGGGTGCTTGGCATCCGCCCAAGCTTAGAGCCTGTTCGGGCGGAATGCACCGGACGCGTCCGTATGTCTTCATCTCAGGGAGTTGGGCTTGGCGTGGTGTTCCACGCGTCGCTGATCGCACTCACATTGGCGGCGTTGGCGAATGGCGCAAGGCCATACATGTCGAGCAAGGTGCGCAACACGTTGTAATGATTGGCCGGGGTATTGCTCTGCGTGCCCGGCGCAATGCCCGCACCGACCCAGAACATCGGTATCTGGTTGGCCGAAGTCGCCGAGTCGTCCTCGTCAAAGGTCACGATCAGCAGGCTGTTGTGGGTCTGAGCCCACTGCGCATAGGCGTCCATATTGTTCTGCAGCCAACTGTCGCCGGTGCCCACGTCGCAGTCATGCATGTCGTCGCACATGTTGGGGATCACGAACGACACCGTCGGAAGTTGCGTGAAGTCAGTAGGGAACTCGCTGAACATCAGGCTGTTGCCGGCCGGCACGTTCGAGAAATCCACCCAGGGGGCATGCTTGCGTGCGTAGAGGTTATCGCTGCTCCAGCAATCCGTGGCGCCGTCGTTGGGCAGGTTTTCGGCGTATCCGGCAAAGCTGTAGCCGCCATTGATCAATGCAGCACCCAGGTTTGCGATCGTGCCAAGATCTTGAGGACAGGAGTCGTCCACCACGCCCTGCGTATCGCCCGAAAAGAGCGCCAGATAGTTCGGCTGGCTGGGATGGGTTATGGCAAACGCCTGATTGAAGATCACGCCTTGGGCCGCAAGGCTGTTCATATACGGCGCGGCGCCGCTGCCAAGAACCTGAACGTTTTCCTTGTTCTCCATCACCACGACCACGACGTGATCGTATTTGGGCGGTGTCGCCGACGCGATGGATGCAGTGGCGGCGGCAAGTAGGGCGAACATCCACTTTGCTGTGTGCCTCATTCGTAACCCCTTTGAGTGTGATAAACGAAGAGCATGCTTTGCGCGATCAGCTGCGTGCCGGGCACGCTACTGACGAGCCATGACATCGAAATGACGTGGCTGATGGTTTTGAGCACTGGCTTCCCCGCGGGAAACATAGCCGGGACGAATGTGATTCGAGCGTGACTTCGATGTGTATTCCGAGTCGAAATCGTAGGCTGGGATGACAATCCCAGCATCGCGTAGGCTGCATGCATGGCAATGCTGGGTTTCGCAACCCAGCCTACGAACTACGAAACTCAGCTCAGCTGAGCGCCTTCGTTCGCCCGCCATCCACCGCTATGCTCACGCCGTTGACGTAAGCCGCTGCCGGTGTGCAAAGGAAGGCGATGACTGCAGCGACTTCACCAGGCTCGGCGAAGCGTCGCGCAGGGACTGCAGCGGCCATTTCCATCGCCAGTTCCTGCTCGCTGCGCCCGGTCTTCTGGGCTTGCACGGCCAGCAAGCCGTCCAGTCGTGCCGTGCGTGTATAGCCGGGCAACACGTTGTTGACCGTGATGCCGTCGGCGGCCAGTTCGCCAGCCAGCGTCTTGGCCCAGGCGGCCATGGCGGCGCGCACGGTATTGGACACGCCGAGGCCCGGGATCGGTTCTTTCACCGAGGTGGATATCACATTGACCACGCGTCCGTAGGCGCTGTTGCGCATGCCGGGCAGTACCGTTTGCAACAGCGTGTGCGCGGCCAGCACGTGTTGGCGGAAAGTGTCTTCGAACGCGACCGCTTCGGCGCTATGGATCGCACCGCCCGGCGGGCCGCCGGTGTTGTTGATCAGGATATGCACCGGATGGCTTTCGACGATGCCGAAGGCTTCGGCTTTCAGTCCCTCGCTATCGGACATATCCACGCTGCGCCATGCGTGCTGTTGCGAGGAGTGCTTGTGCGGCAAGCTGTCGGCGAGCGCAGCGAGGCGTTCGGCGGATCGCGCCAGCAGCGTGACGTCAGCGCCGAGTTCAGCAAGTTCGATCGCCGCTGCCCGGCCGATGCCTTGCGATGCGCCACACACCAGGGCGTGACGTCCGCTCAGATTCAAATCCATGGGATCCCCCCGTTCATGCTCAGGAACGGCTGTGCCACTGAATGGCCAATGCGGCGACCCAGCAGATCCAGGCCAACCATTGACTGTAACGCCAGATACGCCACAAGCGGGTGATCGCCGCATCGTCGATGGCGGCGATGGCCGGCGAGCGCAGCACGCTTTGCATGCGCAACCACAGCTGCGGTCCATGCGCGGTCTGCGCGCTGCCGGTATCCACGATGACTTTCCAGTGCTGCGGATAGTCTTCGCGCAAATGCTTGGCGATGCGGAAGGGCAACACGGCATGCGCGATGAAGCAGGCGAGGCCAATCACCAGCAAGCCGATGTACGCCACCAGAGGAATCAAGGGCTTCTCCGCGGCAGGCCAAGATCCGCGCCCAGCGAGTTGAGCAGGCCGTCGCCCTGCGGGGCCTTGCCGCACACCGCCTTGCTCACGGCTTCCTTATAGGGCTTGTCCATCAGGCCGACCCAGACCACGCCTTCGGGCCCGTGCTGGATCTTGTAACTGCCGCCCACGGTCGTGGTGGTGGGCGTGGTGCTGCTGGCCGTGGAGAACGTGCTGGCCGATTGTTCCCAGTAGGTGTTGTCCGTCTGCTGCTTGCTTGAGCTGTACACCACCAGGTAGCGCGCGCGGTCGCTGGTGATTTCGATGCTGCCGAACGCACCACTGTCGCTGTTGCTCCAGCCCATGTACTCGCAAAGCTTCACGTCCTCGGAGCCGATCGGCTGGAAGGCTTCATCGAGCTGCACGACGGTCGGCGCGAACAGATAGCTGCCACTGGTGACGGAACGTCCGACCAGCTCCGATTTCAAGCCGACCTTGTACGGCAGCTTCACGTCCTGTGGCAGCGCGAAGCTCAGGAAGTAGCTGTGCGAACCGTTGATGGCGGCCACCAGGCTGCCTGGGCCGAGCTCGAAGCGTTGCGGCCGCCAGGGCAGGCGCGTTTGATAGGAGAAGTCCGCGAACGTAGTGCAGCACGGCGTGGCTTCGCCGAGCGCCTTCCTGGCGTCGGCCAGGGGGCGAATCGGCTGGCTCTGCGGCAGCAAGTCGGTAGGCAGCGGCAGCTTGACGCGATGGCAAGCGGCAAGCGCCAGTACGGATGCGGAGACGAGTACCAGTTTGAAGCGCATAAGCGTTGCCCGGGGAATCAGAATTCGGCGCTCCCTGCCGCACGCGGGTAGGGAATGGCGTCACGGATATTGGTCAGGCCGCACACATAGACAAGCAGGCGTTCGAAACCGAGGCCGAAGCCCGCATGGGGTACGGTGCCATAACGGCGCAGGTCACGGTACCAGCCATAGGTGGCAGGATCGAGACCGAACTTGGCCATGCGCCGATCCAGGTAGTCCAGGCGCTCCTCGCGCTGGCTGCCGCCGATGATTTCGCCGATGCCGGGGGCCAGCACGTCCATCGCCGCGACGGTTTTCCCGTCGTCGTTCAGGCGCATGTAGAACGCCTTGATCTGCTCCGGATAGTTCATGACCACCACCGGGCGGCCCACGTGCTTCTCGGCCAGGTAGCGCTCGTGCTCGGTCTGCAGGTCCACGCCCCATACCACCGGGAATTCGAACTTCTGGCCGGACTTCTTCAGGATCTCGATGGCATCGGTGTAGTCGATGCGCTCGAACGGCTGGCTGATGAAACGCTCCAGGCGCGTGACCGCTTCCGGCAGCACGCGCTCGGCGAAGAACGCCATGTCGTCGGCACGCTCCTCCAGCACCGCCTTGAAGATCGCCTTGAGGAACGCTTCCGCACAGTCGGCGTTGGCGGCCAGGTCGGCAAAGGCGATTTCCGGCTCCACCATCCAGAACTCGGCCAGATGGCGCGGCGTGTTGGAGTTTTCCGCGCGAAAGGTCGGACCGAAGGTGTAGACCTTGCTCATCGCCAGCGCGTACGCCTCGACGTTGAGCTGGCCGGAGACGGTGAGGAAGGCCTCGCGGCCGAAGAAGTCCTTGCGGAAATCGATCTTGCCCTTCTCGTCGCGCGGCAGGTTGGCCAGGTCCAGCGTGGACAGGCGGAACATGTCGCCCGCGCCCTCGGCATCCGAGGTGGTGATGATCGGGGTGTTGATCCAGAAGAAGCCCTGTTCGGTGAGATGGCGGTGGATCGCCGTCATCATCGAGTGGCGCACGCGGGTGACGGCGCCGAACAGGTTGGTGCGCGGGCGCAGGTGCGCCACCTCGCGCAGGAATTCCATCGAGTGCTGCTTGGGCTGGATCGGATAGGTTTCCGGATCGTCGACGAGGCCGGTGACTTCCACCCGTTCGGCCTGCAGCTCGAACGCCTGGCCCTTGCCCTGCGAAGGCACCAGCGTGCCGCTGACGATCACGCCGGCGCCCGCGGTGAGGTGTTTCACCTCGCCCTCGTAGTTGTCCAGGGTGGCTGGCACCACGGCCTGGATCGGATCGAAGCAGGAACCGTCGCTGACATTCACGAACGACAGGCCGGCCTTGGAGTCGCGGCGAGTGCGCACCCAGCCGCGTACCGTCACTGTGCTGCCGGCCTCGAGCTTGCCGGAAAGGGCCTGTTTGACGCTGACCACCGTCATGGATTGAAACTCCTGGGGAAGGCGCCCATCTGTTCATGGGCGTGAAGGCAAGCGGGCATGATAATGTAGCCCTTGCCGCACTGCGACACGCTGTACGCGCTCAAGTGCCCGATTCAAGACCGAAAGTCCCCATGACCATCTCGATCACTCCCTCCGCCCAGCAACGCATGCGCCAGTTCCTTGCGCAGGCGCCGTCTGCCGCGGGCGTACGGTTCGGCGTGAAGCGCACCGGCTGCTCGGGCTTCGCCTATGTGGTGGACCTTGCCGAAAACGTGGGCGAGGAAGACCGGACCTTCCAGATCGAGGGGGTGCCGGTGATCGTCGACGCCAAGAGCCTGCCGCTGGTGGAAGGCACCGAAATCGACTTCCAGCGCCAGGGACTCAACGCCAGCTTCGTATTCCGCAACCCCAACGCCACCGGCGAGTGCGGTTGTGGCGAGAGCTTTACGGTCGGCTGAGCCCCTTTCGGGCTGGCCTGGAACGAGGCCCTGTCAATTCAGCGGCTTGCGCCGCTTCGCTCGTCCCGCTTACAATTCCGCTTCTGTCCGCGCCCAATAGGGGCGAGACAGCCCTTGCCTCACCGCCAGTTGCGGGAGGCTACGAGGCCCGCAAGGGTCCTATCCATAAGGAGTTTTGCCAATGACCTTGCGTCATTACGAAGTTGTATTCCTGGTCCATCCCGACCAGAGCGAGCAGGTTCCGGCGATGATCGAGCGCTACAAGGCGCTGATCGCTTCCGACGGCGGCAAGATCCACCGCCTGGAAGACTGGGGCCGCCGCCAGCTGGCGTACCCGATCGTGAACCTGGCCAAGGCCCACTACGTGTTGCTCAACATCGAAGTGAGCCAGAACGTGCTGAACGAGCTGGAGTCAGGTTTCCGCTTCAACGACGCCGTGCTGCGCCACCTGGTGATCAAGCGCGACGAGGCCGATACCGAGCAGTCCTTCATCCTCAAGAGCAAGGAAAAGGATGACGCCAAGTCCTCGCGCCGCCGTGACGACGACGCGGAAGGCGAAGACCGCCGCGTGGGTCGTGCCGATAGCGACGACGCCGACAACGAAGACTGATCCAGGAGCCAGCCCCCATGTCCAAGTTCTTCCGCCGCCGCAAGTTCTGCCGCTTCACGGCCGAAAAAGTCAAAGAGATCGACTACAAGGATCTCAACACGCTGCGCCAGTACGTCACCGAAAACGGCAAGATCGTGCCCAGCCGCATCACCGGCACCAAGGCGCGCTATCAGCGCCAGCTGGCCACCGCGATCAAGCGCGCGCGCTTCCTGGCGCTGCTGCCGTACACCGACAACCACGACGTTTGATCGCTGCACCCGCCTCGCCCGGTAAGGGCGGGGCGGTTTTCATCCCTTCGGACAACCGTCCACGGCTGCACCGGCCACTGCGGTGCTAACGAATCGAGGAATCAATCATGGAACTCATTCTGCTTGAGAAGGTGCGCAACCTCGGCAACCTCGGCGACAAGGTCAAGGTGAAGCCCGGTTACGGCCGCAACTACCTGCTACCGCAGGGCAAGGCTGTGCGCGTGAACGCCGAGAATCTCGCCGCATTCGAAGCCCGTCGCGCCGAATACGAAGCCAAGGCCAACAATCTGCTGAGCAATGCCAGCACTCGCCAGGCCAAGCTGGCCGACGTGAGCGTGACGATCAGCGCCAACGCCAGTCCCGAAGGCAAGCTGTATGGCTCGGTCGGCCCGCGCGAGATCGCCGACGCCCTGCAGGCAGCCGGTCATGACATCCACAAGGGTGAAGTGATCCAGGGCGAAGGCCCGATCCGCCACATCGGCGAGTTCGAGGTGGTGATCAGCCTGCACGCCGACGTGCAGGGCACGGTCAAGGTGATCGTGGTCCCCGAGAAGCAGTAAGCGTCTACGGGCCAGGTGCGGCGCGTTGGCGTCGCCCAGGTCCTGACCGGGGCTTTCAACGAAAGGCATTCGCGACAACGCGAGTGCCTTTTGTTTTCTCTGTGGCTGTCATTTATCCCCATCAAATCACAAGATATCCACAGACTTATTGGCTCGTCTCAGAGGATGAGACCTCGTAAGCTCATTACTTGTGCCTGCGACCTACACGGCGTCGAGCACCCTCCTTGCTGCAGGGAATGTCCATGTCCTTCGTCCCCGAACGCAAATCCGCCAATAGCGCCATCGAAGCCCTGCGTGTACCGCCGCATTCCATCGATGCCGAGCAGGCGGTGCTGGGCGGTTTGATGCTGGCCGCCGATGCGTTGGACCGCGTAGCCGACAAACTCGGCGAGCAGGATTTCTATCGCAAAGATCATCGGCTGATCTGGCGCGCGATCAGCGAGCTCGCCAACAAAGGCATGCCTTGCGACGCGATCACGCTGGGCGACTGGTTCGAGGCCAACGGCCTGGCCGAAATGGCGGGCGGCGCCAGTTATCTGGTGGAGCTGGCGAACACGACGCCGAGTGCCGCGAACATCATCGCCTATGCCGAAATCGTGCGCGAGAAATCCGTGCTGCGCCAGCTGATCGATGCCGGGACCGCGATCACCGAGGACGGTTACCGTCCGGAAGGCAAAACCGTGCATGAAGTGCTGGAAAGCGCTGAGCAGCGGGTGTTCCACATCGCCGAATCCGGTGCGCGCGGCAAGAAGGACACCGTCTCCATGCGTGAGGCGGTGAAGGACGCTTTCCGCCAGCTGCACGAGCGCTACCAGAACCGCGGCCAGCTCACCGGTATCTCCACCGGCTTTTCCGACCTGGACAATCTCACTTCGGGTTTGCAGCCGTCGGACCTGATCATCGTGGCGGCCCGCCCGTCGATGGGCAAGACCGCCTTTTCGGTCAACATCGCCGAAGCCTGCGCGCTGCGGGCAAAGAAGCCGGTGGCGATTTTTTCGATGGAAATGTCCGCCTCGCAGTTGGCCTTCCGTCTGATTTCCTCGGTGGGCCGCATCCATGCGCAGCATCTGCGTACGGGCGATCTGGCCGAAGAGGATTGGCCGCGCGTCACCAATGCCATCGCATTGCTGTCCGAAGCGAAGATCTTCATCGACGACACGCCGGGCCTGTCGCCGGTGGAAATGCGCTCGCGTTCGCGACGCCTGGCGCGCGAGCACGGCGGCCTTGGCCTGATCGTGATCGACTACCTGCAGCTGATGCAGGTGCCCGGCAACAAGGAAAACCGCGCCACGGAAATTTCGGAAATCTCGCGTTCGCTCAAAGGCCTGGCGAAGGAACTCAACGTGCCGGTGATCGCGCTGTCGCAGTTGAACCGCTCGCTGGAGCAGCGTGCGGACAAGCGGCCGATGATGTCGGACCTGCGTGAATCGGGCGCAATCGAGCAGGACGCGGACGTGATCATGTTCATCTACCGCGACGAGTACTACAACAAGGAATCCCCGGACAAAGGCCTAGCCGAAATCATCATCGGCAAGCAGCGTAACGGCCCCACGGATACGGTCAAGCTGACCTTCCTTGGGCATTACACCAAGTTCGAGAACTACAGTCCCGATTCGTATACCGGGCATTTCTGAGCTGGCGTTGCGCGCATAACTGTCTTTCCACTGTAGGCTGGGATGGCAACCCCAGCATCGCGCAGGGTGCATGCATGGCAATGCTGGGTTTCGCAACGTAAGCCTACGCTCCGCAAACCGACGGGTGCAGTGATGCTTGTGCTGAAAGGGCGCTGCCCGCGCATTGCCATGTCCGCGCCCTGACCCGGAGCCCGCTTGCCGGTAATCTATGCGGCAGCGGACAGCAAGGGGCTGGGCCCCGCCCGTGCGCCTTACTTTCTTGTAGGCACCCATCCACTACAGCCAGGATCATGAGCCGTACCACCGTCGCCACCATCCATCTGGGCGCGTTGCGCCACAACCTTGCTCGAATCAGGCAACTGGCAGCGCCAGCCAAGGTCATGGCGGTGGTCAAGGCCGACGCCTACGGACATGGCCTGGAGCGCGTCGCGCGGGCGCTGGACGGCGATGCCGATGCGTTCGCGGTGGCTTCGCTGGGTGACGGTTTGCGCCTGCGGGCTGCCGGGCATCGCCAGCGCATCGTGGTGCTGTCAGGACCGGACCAGGTAGGTGATATCGCGGAAATGCAGCGGCTGGGGCTGGATGCGGCGATCCATCATGAGAGCCAGCTGCAGTGGCTATCGGAGGCATCCGCCACCCGTGGCCGTTTGCGTGTATGGCTGAAGGTGGATAGCGGCATGCATCGGCTCGGCTTTGCGCCCGAGAGTGCGGCAGCTGTGCATGCGCAACTGACGGGCATGGCGGGTATTGATCCCGATATTGGCTTGATGACGCATTTCGCCGAATCCGAGGTTTTCGATGGCGAGCGCACGCGCCAGCAAATCGAGCGTTTCCAGGTGGCGACCATGGGGTTGTCCGGCCCGCGTTCGCTTTCCAATTCCGCCGCCGTGCTTGGTTGGCCGGCTGCGCGTGGCGACTGGGTGCGCACCGGCGGTTTGCTTTACGGCCTTTCCGTGGTGGAAGGGAAGAGCGGGGCTGATTTCGGTTTCCTGTCGGCCATGTCCTTGTCCACGCGGCTGATCGCCATCAACTCGATCAAGCGCGGTGAGCGCATCGGCTACAACGGCCGGTGGGAATGCCCGCAGGACATGCCGGTCGGCGTCGCTGCCGTCGGCTATGGCGACGGTTATCCGCGCAGTGCCGCCGCCGGCACGCCGGTGCTGATCGGAAACCGGCGCGTGCCGCTGATCGGGCGCGTTTCGATGGACCTCATCACACTGGATTTGCGTGACGCGCCAGAAGCGAAAGTTGGCGATCGCGTACTGCTATGGGGCCCGGAACTGCCGGTGGAGGTCGTCGCCGAGCAGGCTGGGACGATCAGTTATGACCTGACCTGCGGTATGACCCGGCGCGTACTGTTCGTTGAGGACGACAGATAGTCGCAATGTCTCGCAGCCTGCGATCGGTGCAGGCTAAGCTCCCGCTCATCGACCCCACGCATGTAACGTCATGGCCAAAGCCAAAACCGCTTATGTCTGCGCTGACTGCGGCGCCGAACACTCCAAATGGCAGGGCCAGTGCATCGAATGCGGTGCGTGGAACACGCTGTCGGAATTCGTGGTGCAGCCGGCGCAGAAGTCGGTTGGCGCAGCGAGACAAAGCGGCTACGCCGGTGCGGTCAATGGCGTGGCGCGGGTTACACCGCTCACCGACGTGCTGGTCACGGCCGAATCGCGCAGCTTGACCGGCATCGGCGAACTGGATCGCGTGCTTGGCGGCGGCCTGGTCGATGGTTCGGTGGTGCTGGTCGGCGGCGACCCGGGCATTGGCAAATCTACGCTGCTGCTGCAGATGCTCGGCAAGCTCGGCGAAAAACTACCTAGCGTATACGTCACCGGCGAAGAATCGCTGGCGCAGGTGGCAGCCCGCGCACAGCGCCTGGATCTGCCCCTGCAGCCGCTGCACGCGCTCGCCGAAACCGGCATCGAGCGGATTCTCGAACAGGTTTCCGCCACGCGGCCACGTGTGCTGGTGATTGATTCGATCCAGACGATCTGGACCGACCTGCTCACCGCGGCGCCGGGCTCGGTAAGCCAGGTACGCGAATCCGCTGCCAAGCTGACCCGTTTCGCGAAAGAAACCGGTACGTCGGTGTTTCTCGTTGGCCATGTCACCAAGGAGGGCGGCATTGCCGGTCCGCGCGTGCTCGAACACATGGTCGACGCCGTGCTTTATTTCGAAGGCGAATCCGGCAGCCGCTTCCGGGTACTACGTGCCTTCAAGAACCGCTTTGGCGCGGTGAATGAGCTGGGCGTGTTCGCCATGTCGGAAAAGGGCTTGCGCGAAGTACCCAACCCTTCCGCGATTTTCCTGTCGGCGCACAGCGGGCCTACCTCGGGCAGCGCCGTGATGGTCACGCGCGAAGGCACGCGTCCTTTGCTGGTGGAGGTACAGGCCCTGGTGGATCAGTCTTCGCTGGGCAATCCCCGGCGCGTGGCGCTCGGCCTCGAACAGAATCGCCTGGCCATGCTGTTGGCCGTCCTGCACCGGCACGGGGGCGTGGCGGCGTACGATCAGGATGTCTTCGTCAATGTCGTTGGCGGCATCCGCGTGCAGGAGACGGCCGCCGATCTTCCTGTGCTGCTTGCGGTGCTTTCATCCCTGCGCGACCGCCCGCTGCCGGAGAAAACCATTGCCTTCGGCGAAGTGGGCCTTTCCGGCGAAATCCGCCCGGTTCCCAACGGCGAAGAGCGCATGAAGGAAGCCGCCCATCATGGTTTTCGGCGCGCCATCGTGCCTAAGGCCAATGCGCCCAGGCAGGGGCGTGTGGGCGAGATGGAAGTGATCGGGGTGGAGCGCCTGGCGCAGGCAATCGACGCCTGCCGTTGAGATCAATGCAGGCTGGGATGGCAATCCCAGCATCGCGCGGGTTGCATGCATGGCAATGCTGGGATTGTCATCCCAGCTTACGGGTTGCTCAATCGACGGCGCGATGCAGGATCAGTTCCAGCACGAACTTCGAGCCGAAAAACGCCAGCACCAGCACGCTCATGCCGATCAGCGTGAGATTCACCGCACTGCGTCCGCGCCAACCATGCTGCCAGCGGCCGTAGAGCAGGGCGCCAAACACCAGCCAGGCGACGATCGAGAGCACGGTCTTGTGCACCAGATGTTGGCCGAACAGGTTGTTCACGAACAGGATGCCGGTAAGCAGAGCCACTGTAAGCAAGGCGAAACCAGCGCCAATCAGGCGAAACAGCAGGGATTCGGTCAGCGTCAAGGGCGGTAGTGCGCTCAACCATGGGCGGATATGGCGATGCCGCAGGGCCTGCTCCTGGATGGCGAGCAGAATCGCCATCGCCGCGGCGATCGAAAGCACGCTGAAGGCGAGCAGCGCCACCGTCACGTGCAGCTTGATATGCCAGTCCATCGGCATGGGTGCGGTGGGTGGTGCGAGAAAGCTGTCGGCGAACAGCAGCAGGGCGCTTAGCGGAAACACGATCACGCCCAGCGCCACCACGGGACGGGTGAGATTCACCAGCAGCGTCAGTGCCGACACGACGCAAGCCACCAACGAAAGCGCGGCGAAGAAATGCAGGTCGAGTGCGCCACGATGTGTTGCCAGCAACCAGGTGGCGTGCGCCAGTACGGCAAGAGTGGCAATGCCCAGGGCCGGACGCGCTACCTTGACCGGCGCAACGGTCGCGCGGCCGAACATCGGCCACGCCAACAACCCGCTGGCGAGCAGGTAGCTGGCGATGGCAAAGATGGACAGGGCGGCAAGCATGGCGTGCAAGTGTGGCACAGGGTGGGGGATGGGTGAACGCGACCTATGGATGGTCTGAAAAAATCCGTCACGGATTTTTTCAGACGCGCCACGTCCGGTACATGCCCGGACGCGGCTACGCCAGATCAGGCTGCGTGCCTGATCTGCGGTGGGCCCTCCGTGGCCCACGGAAACTCTGACCTTGTTCAGAGTTTCCCTAGACCGGCACTTGCAATATTTAGATATTTGTCTAAATATCTATGGGTCGACCGATCCGATGGTGAGTCGTGAAGCAGCAAGCCGTATTCCGTGCCCTGGCTGATCCCACGCGCCGCGCGATTCTCAAGCGGTTGCACGGCGGGGCCATGAGCGCGGGGGAAATCGGCGAGGCTTTCGATATCACCGGTGCGTCGCTTTCGCATCATTTCGCGATTCTCAAGCAGGCCGACCTGGTGCGCACCGAGCGGCGCGGCCAGTACATCGTGTATTCCCTTAACAGCACCGTGATGGAGGACCTCATGCGGCTGATGCTGGATCTGATTCCGCCGTCGGGGGGACGAGGAGGCAAGCGATGAGTCCCGTACGCAGTCTGTTTTTGTCCGCGCTTTTTGCGTTGATTTTGCTGGCCACGTTCCTGTGGCTGTATCCGCAGATGCCTGCGCTCGTTCCCGTGCATTGGAACGCTCACGGGCAGATCAACGGTTATGCAAGCCCGCTCAAGGCCGTTACGACGCCGCTGGCCGTGATGGCGCTATTGGCACTTCTTACGCTGGTATTGCCGGTCATTTCGCCGCGCGGTTTTGAAATCAAACCGTTCATGGCGGCATTTGTGATCGTGATGCTGGCGGGCCAGGCATTCGTCTTGATCGTCACCCTGGGCGTCTTGCTGAATGCCGCAGGCCATCCTGCCCACAGCCTCGTGATCAGAATGCTGCCGCTAGGTGTATTGCTGATGATCGTTGGCAACTACATGGGCAAGTTGCGCAAGAATTTCTTTGTCGGCATCCGGACGCCGTGGACGCTGGCAAGTGATGAGGTGTGGGGACGCACCCATCGCATTGCAGGATGGCTGTTCATGCTGGCCGGGGTGATCGTGATTGTCGCCAACCTGGTCAATGCGCCACTTTCTCTGTCCATCGGCGTGATCCTGGCGGCTGCATCCATTCCTGTTGTGTATTCCTACGTCGTCTACCGACGCGTCGAACGCAACCACTGAAGGCAAAGGAGGCTGTATGAACACCCAGACGCTAGCCGTGCTGGTGGGACTGGTTTGCTTGTTCTTGGCTGTACCGGGCCGAACCGAGCCAACGGCGGCTTGTCGTGCCCATGGTCAAGTCGCGCTTGCGGCATGGACGCAGGGTGACAATCTGCATGTGGTCAGGGATTTCGCGCCAGATACCGCGGCGCAGTTGACTCCGGGGACGTTGAAGGAGGTTTGGGCACAACTGCAAGCCAAGGCGGGAGCCTTCCGCAAGCTGGACGATTTGCAGCCTCGGACTATCGACGGTCACGCATTGCTGGTGGCGAACCTGGAGTTTGCCAATGCTTCGCTCGCTGCGTTGATCGGCTGCGATGGACTCGATCGCATCACCACGTTCCGAATCGTGCCGATGAGCGCCTTAAGCGAGGCGGCTGCGCAAGCGTCCATGCCTGCGCCAGGCGCAGGTATGGAACGTACAGTGCAGATAGCGTCGCCGTTAGGCCCACTGCCCGGAACACTGCTCTTGCCTAAAGGGAAAGGGCCATTTCCGGTGGCCCTGTTGCTGGCCGGTTCCGGTCCGGTCGATCGCGACGAAACGGTGGGCCCAAACAAGCCGTTTCGCGACCTGGCGGAAGGCTTGGCCGCCGCAGGCATAGGCTCGCTTCGCTATGACAAGCGTACCCACGTCTACGGCAAGCAAGCAGTCACCGATGCGTTCAGCGTGGATGACGAAGTAACCGATGATGCATTGGCGGCGCTGCAACTGCTTGCGCAGCAGCCCAGCGTCGACCCGCATCGCCTGTTTGTGCTTGGTCATAGTCTTGGCGCACTCATAGGGCCGCGTATCGGCCAGCGCGATGCCAAGCTTGCCGGGCTGATCCTGCTGGCGGCTCCGGCAAAATTGGGGCCGGATGTGCTGATTCGTCAGATCCGTTATCTCGCGCCCAGGCAAGGTGCGACCCAAGCCCAGCTGGACGGAATGCTCGCGCCATTGATGGCAGCGCGCGAGATGCTGGCGCAGGCGGATCCCAAGCATCCGCCGGCGGGAGAATTTTTCCATGCGCCGGCGAGCTACTGGCTTAGCCTGCGCGACTACGATCCGATCGTCACCGCAAAATCGCTGTCCATGCCCATGCTGATCTTGCAGGGCGGCGGGGATTACCAGGTCACCCCGCAAGACGATTTCAGTCATTGGCAGGCGGCGTTCGCCCAGGATCCGCGCGTAAAGCTGGTGGAATACCCTGGCCTCAGCCATCTGTTCATGCCGGCCGGCCAGCCGCCCTCCGCAGCCGATTACACCAAGCCCAGCCACTTCGATGCGCGGGTGCTGCAGGACGTGACAGCTTGGATCAAGGCTCGGCCAGCGCCAGGCTGAGGAAACGGGCGGCTCTGGTATCATGGCAAATCCATTTTGCGTGCTCCATCCGCCCTTATGTTCGAATCGCTCAGCCAACGCCTCTCCACCACCGTCAACCGCCTGCGCGGCCGCGGCCGGCTGACCGAGGAAAACATCCGCGAATCGCTGCGCGAGGTGCGCATCGCGCTATTGGAAGCCGATGTGGCGCTGCCGGTGGTGCAGGCCCTGATCGAGCGCGTGAAGGTGCGTGCGGTCGGCCAGGAAGTGCTCAAGAGCCTGTCGCCCGGCCAGGCGCTGGTGAAGGTCGTCAGCGACGAGCTGACTGCGGTGATGGGCACCGCCAATACCGAGTTGAATCTGGCCCAGCAGCCGCCCGCCGTGGTGCTTATGGCAGGCCTGCAGGGTGCGGGCAAGACCACCACCGTGGCCAAACTGGCGCGCTTCCTCACCGAACGCAAGAAGAAGCGCGTGATGGTGGTCAGTTGCGACGTGTATCGTCCAGCCGCGATCGAGCAGCTGCGCACGCTGGCCGAGCAGGTTGGCGTGAGGTTCTTCCCGTCGGAAGGCAGCCAGAACCCGGTCGACATCGCCAAGGCGGCGATCAGCGCCGCGCGCAAGGAAGTGATGGACGTGCTGCTGGTGGATACCGCCGGCCGCCTGCACATCGATGAGGCGATGATGGCCGAGATCAAGGCGCTGCACGCCGCGATCACGCCGATCGAGACCTTGTTCGTGGTCGATTCGATGACCGGCCAGGATGCCGCCAACACCGCCAAGGCCTTCGCCGAGGCTCTGCCGCTTACCGGCGTGGTGCTGACCAAGACGGACGGTGACGCCCGTGGCGGTGCGGCGCTTTCGGTGCGCTACGTGACCGGACGTCCGATCAAGTTCCTGGGTGCAGGGGAAAAGACCGACGCGCTGGAGCCGTTCTATCCGGATCGTGTCGCGCAACGCATCCTCGGCATGGGCGACGTGCTGTCGCTGGTCGAGGAAGTGGAGCGCAAGGTCGACCAGGAGAAGGCGCAGAAGCTGGCCGAGAAAGTCATCAAGGGCAAGCGCTTCGACCTCAACGACATGCGCGACCAGCTCGAGCAGATGAACAACATGGGCGGCCTGGCCGGCCTGATGGACAAGCTGCCAGGTGTCTCGGCGTTGCCGGAGAACGTGAAATCCAAGGTCAACGATGGCGAGATCAAGCGCATGATCGCGATCATCGGTTCGATGACCAAAAAGGAGCGTCGCCATCCGGATCTGCTCAACGGCTCCCGCCGTGCGCGCGTGGCGCGCGGTTCCGGCACGCAGCCGGCGGACGTCAATCGCCTGCTGAAGCAGTACATGCAAATGGAAAAGATGATGTCCAAGCTCTCCAAGGGTGGCACCAAGGGCCTGCTGCGGCAGATGCGTGGCGCCATGAAGGGCATGGGTGGCATGGGCGGCGGGTTCCCCCCGATGGGACGCTAGCTCCGGTCCTGCCGCGCGCCGTCGCCCGGGCGAAAACCGGGCGATAGGGCAGAACCATCCGCTGGGCCTGAGCGACGGCCTGGCAATGGGAAAAGGTAGCCCCTTCCTTTTTCCAACAATTTCATTAAAATGTCGCGTTTACCGCGCCCGGTCTAGGGCGTGCTTGCCGGGCCAGCCGGCAACTCTGGAGCTTTCAACTATGGTCAAGATTCGTCTTTCGCGCGGTGGCGCCAAGGGCCGTCCGTTCTACCACGTCGTTGTCACCGACTCGCGCAGCGCGCGTGACGGCCGCAGCATCGAGAACGTGGGTTTCTATAACCCGGTTGCCGCCGGCAAGGACAAGCGCCTTGAGCTGAACGTGGCGCGCGTGCAGGAGTGGGTGGCCAAGGGCGCTCAGCTGAGCGACAAGGTCGCTTCACTGGTGAAGGAAGCCGCCAAGCAGGCTGCCTGAGCATGACCGCAGCCGGTCGGCGCGTCCTGGTTGGACGCATCGTCGGGTTGTACGGCGTGCAGGGCTGGGTCAAGCTTGAATCCTGGACCGAGCCCCGTACGCAGATCTTCAACTACCAGCCCTGGCAGCTCACCGCGCCGGGTGGGGAAACGGAGGTCAAAGGAGTCACGGGTCGACCCCAAGGCAAGGGCCTCATCGCCAAGCTGCCCGGGGTGGACGATCGGGATGGCGCCGCAGCGCTGGTGGGTCAGGACATCTATGTCGCCCGCGAGTTGCTGCCGCCGCCCGGCAAGGACGAGTATTACTGGGTCGATCTCGAAGGTCTCGAGGTCGTCACCATCGAAGGCGTGGCGTTGGGACGCGTGAGTCATGTGTTCGCGACCGGTGCCAATGACGTGGTGGTGGTAAGGGACGGCGAGCGCGAGCGGCTGGTTCCTTTCGTCCAGGGTGTGTATGTGCGTTCGGTGGATCTTTCCGGCGGGCGCATGGTGGTGGACTGGGATCCCGAGTTCTGAGGGTCCGATGCGCATCGATGTCGTCACGTTGTTCCCGGACTTCATGCGCCAGTGCGCCGCCGTCGGCGTCGTAGGACGCGCGCAGCAGCGCGAGCTGTTGCAGGTGGAAACCTGGAACCCGCGCGATTACGCCACCGACAATTACCGTACCGTGGATGGCCGCACCAGCGGCGGCGGCCCAGGCATGGTGATGTTGATCGAGCCTTTGCGCAAAGCCCTGTCGGCGATGCGGGAGGCGGCACCGGAACCGGTGCACCTGATTTACCTCAGCCCGCAAGGAGCGCGGCTGACGCAAGGTAGGGTGGAGGCGCTGGCGAGGTTGCCGCGCATCGCCTTGCTCTGCGGTCGTTACGAAGGTGTGGACGAGCGTTTGCTGGCGCACGAGGTCGACGAGGAGCTGTCCATCGGCGATTATGTGTTGTCCGGCGGCGAGCTGGGCGCCGCGGTGATCATCGACGCGGTAGGCCGCTTGCAGCAAGGCGCGTTGAACGATGCGCAATCCGCCGAGCAGGATTCCTTCTCGAACGGCTTGCTGGACTGTCCGCACTACGCAAAACCGGTGCACGATGCGCTGGGCGACGTACCGGAGGTGCTGCTTTCCGGCGATCACGCGGCCATCAACCGCTGGCGCCTGAAGCAGGCTCTGGGGCGAACGTGGTTGAGGCGCCCCGACTTATTGGCGCAGCGCGCGCTGGATGCACAATCCCGTGCGCTGTTGGATGAATTCCGCCGCGAGCATGCGAAGGCGCAACAGCGGCAAAACGATGTGGTCGATGAAGACCGCAATCATTGAACAAAGACAGGTGTTGTCATGAACAAGATCATCGAACAGTTCGAAGCCGAGCAGATCACCCGCCAGCTGCCGGAGTTCGGCCCTGGCGACACCGTGGTGGTCAACGTCAAGGTGAAAGAAGGCAACCGTGAGCGCGTGCAGGCGTTCGAAGGTGTCGTCATCGCCAAGCGCAGCCGCGGCCTGCATTCGGCCTTTACCGTGCGCAAAATCTCGCACGGCACCGGCGTGGAGCGCGTGTTCCAGGCACACAGCCCGAGCATCGAATCCGTGCAGGTGAAGCGCAAGGGCAAGGTGCGCGGCGCCAAGCTGTACTACCTGCGCAACCTGGAAGGCAAGGCAGCGCGCATCAAGGAAGATATCGCCGCTTCGACCTCGGCCGACTGATTCAAGGCTGCAGCAGTCTCAAGCAAAAAGCCCTGCGGAGCGATCCGCAGGGCTTTTGTTTTGCCGTCGTAGGTTGGGGTTTGCACCCCAACCTACATGGTCACCGCCAGCGGCTGCGGTTCCTGCAGGAAGTTGCCCTGCACGAAATCCACCCCGCAGGCGAACAGCAGCGAAGTGCTGGCGGCATCTTCCACCCATTCGGCCACGGCCAGGCGTTTCATCTCGTGCGCCTGCGCGCAGATCTCGGTGATCTTTTTCTGGTTTTCGGGATGCTGCGGCAGGTCGGCCATGAAGCTGCGGTCGATCTTCAGGTAATCCGCGTCGATGTGATTGAGTAACTGGAAGGAGTTCAGGCCGGAGCCGAATTGCTCCAGCGCGAAGAACCCGCCGAGCTTTTTCCACGCGCTGATGAATTCCTGCGCGGGACGCAGCATCGTCACCACCTTGCTCTCGGTCATCTCCAGGACCAGGCGGCCGTGCTTGAGGCCGGCCTGCTTCAGCGCGCGATCCAGCCATGCCAGCAGATTGGCCTGCTGCTGCATGGAGTCGGGCGTGAGCTTGACGAAGAAGGTGGTCGGAATGCCGTGCCGGTCGCGTGTCTTCAGCGCGTTGATGGCCTGGTTGAGCACCCAGCGGTCGATCTCGGCGTTGAGCCCGTATTTCTCCGCAATCGGCATGAAGAAGCCCGGCGAGACTTCCCCTTGCGGGCCGTTCATGCGCAGCAGGATTTCCGAATAGTCGCCCTCGGCATCCTGCAGGCTGATGGTCTGCTGGTGATAGAGCATGAATTCGTTCTGCGTGAGCGCGCGGCGCAGCAGGTTCAGCCAGTTGTGTTCGCGTTCGGCGTCGGCCTTCTCCCTGGCGGCCGGATCGTGCAGCTCGCTGCGATTGCCGCCTTGCCCCTGTGCGCTACGCAGGGCCTGGCTGGCCTGGTTGAGCAGCATTTCCGCATTGGCGTTCTTTTCACCCAGCAGGCTGCCGCCAATACTGGCGCTGAGCGTGATCGACTGGCTGCCCAGGTCGAAGATTCCGCTGGAGATGGCCTTGTGCAAACCATCGATCCAGGTGCGGATGGCTTCGTCGGTTTCCGTATGCAGGATCACGCCGATGGTGTGCTCGGCGAGCAGTCCGGCAATGTCTTTCGGGCCTAGCTGCGCGGTGACGCGATGCGCAAAGGCCGTCAGCAATTCGTCGGCCTTGCCCAGGCCGACGTTGTTGACGATCGGCGCCCAGTTGTCCGGCTCGATCAGCAGCATGGTCTGGCCTTTGCGTCCCTCGCTGGCGGCGGCCACGGCGTTGTCGATGTATTCCAGCGTGCGGGCGCGGTTGAACAGCCCTGTGACCGGATCGCGCTGCAACTGCTCCACCAGGCCCGGGTCGATTTGCTGGCGGCGGAACACGATCTGCAGGCAGGGCTCGCCCTCAAAGGTGGCGTGCGCGAATTCGGCCGTGGCCGGGAACGTGCTGCCATCGGCGCGGCGGGCGTGCAGTTCCAGCCGGTACTCGGTCTTTTCGCCCCTCGACAGCGCGCGCAACAGGTTCTTGAAGACGTCCGCATCGGCCGGGCCGATCAGGTCCAGCACCGGCAGGCCGAGCAGATCGTCGAAATCGGAGTAGCCGAAGGTGTCCAGATAGGAGCGATTGGCGCGCACGTGCATGCCTTCGTGCACGTAGGCGATGGGGTCGTTGGAGGAGTCGAGCAGGGCGTCGCAACGGCGCTCCGATTCACGCAGGGCCGTTTCCAGCCGGCGGACCTGGCGGCGTGCGTGCAGCGACTCGAATTCGCGCCGAATCACCGTAATGAGCTGCTTGGGCTGGCTGCGCGAGCCCACGCCGTGCACCACGCCGTCCTGGAACATGTCGGCCACGCTTTGCTCGTCGATCTTCGCCACGCAGGCGATCAGGGCGATATCGCGGGCGCTGGCATCGATCTGCTGGGCGACGTCGCGCAACGACAGGCCCTTGACGGCCGGGCTGTACAGGACCAGATCGGGGCCGAGTTCTTCCATGGTCGCATGGACCTGTTCGATCGTTGTAGCCCGTGCGGGGCGGACAGCGGTCCCTGCGTTACGTAACAAGGTAATGATCTGTTCCGCGTCCTCGATCGAGTTTTCGATGAAGAGGATCTTGATGACGGAGTCTGTCTTCATGGGCGTGTCGTGCTTTCCTTACGATAAGGCTGCTCACGCGGAAGGCATCCGAGGGCTAGCCCGCACTGAATGAACGTTTTAGCGGATTCCTTGCGGACCTGCCAGGGTTGATCCCTGCATTTAGTGACGAAGTGCAGGCATCGGGGCGCCCGGCGGCCGGCCATGACAGGCTAGATGGGTCGCTTGGACGGGTCCCCACCCACCTCGCGCACCAGCTTGGGTACGAGGTAGCCGGGTAGGCGGCTGCGCATGCGCTCGATCAGCGACCGGGCATGGGTGTCGGTCACTTCGAAATGCGCCGCGCCCTGCACGCGGTCCAGCTGATGCAGGTAATACGGCAGCACGCCTGCGACAAACATGCGCTCCGACAGCGCTATCAAGGTATCGGCATCGTCATTGATTCCCTTTAGCAGCACGGCCTGGTTGAGCAGGCTGGCGCCGGCTTCACGCAAACGTGCGCATGCCTCGTCCACGCCCGGATCGAATTCATTGGCGTGATTGGCGTGCAGGACCACCACTTTCTGCAGCGGCAGCGCCTTGAGCCACTCTACGAAAGGTGCATCGATGCGTTCGGGCAGCACCACCGGCAGGCGGGTATGGATGCGCAGGCGGGTGACGTGGGGAATCTTCAGCAGGCCGCGGCCGAGTTCTTCCAGCTTGCCGGTGGCCAGGGCCAACGGGTCGCCGCCGGACAGGATCAGTTCGCTGATGGAGGCATCCTGCCGTACATGCTCCAGCGCATCGCGCCATTGGCCGGCCGCCGCCATCTCGTCGCCGTAGGGGAAATGGCGGCGGAAGCAATAGCGGCAATTCACGGCACAGCTGCCGCTGGCGATCAGCAAGGCGCGTCCCTGGTACTTGTGCAGCACGCCCTTGGCCGAGCGAGCGGCCAGGTCATCCACGGCATCCATGCTGAAGCCTGGTGCCCGTTGCGTCTCCGCGAGTTGCGGCAGCACCTGCAGCAGCAGGGGGTCGCGGGCGTCGCTATGGCGCATGCGGGCAACGAAGCCGCGCGGTACACGCAAGCCGAAGCCGGCATCGTCGGCGGGCAAAGCGTCGGCAAGCTGCTCCAGGCCCAGCAATGCCAATAATTCGCCGGCGTCGGTAATGGCTTCGCGCCATAGCGTGCGCCAGTCGGGTCCGGGCAGTGATAGGCGTGCGGCGTGGCTTGCGGTTATCATAGTGAGTCTTGATCCGGGATCAGGGCCCGGGAAACCCCTATTCTAGCCGCCTGTTGGCGTCACCACATCTGGAGCACAAAGCGCATGGCCACCGTCGGTCTGAACGACGTCAAGAAGGGTATGAAGATCCTTCACAACAACGACCCGTGGGTCATCACCGACGCCGATTTCATCAAGCCCGGCAAAGGCCAGGCGTTCACCCGCATCTTCATCCGCAACCTGAAGAACGGGCGCACCACTGAGCAAACGATGAAGTCCAGCGACAGCTTCGAGGTCGCGGACGTCGTCGATACCGATATGCAGTACCTGTACTCCGACGGCGAATTCTGGCACTTCATGCATCAGGAGAGCTTCGAGCAGCACCAGGCCAGCAAGGTCGGCATGGGTGATGCGGCCAAGTGGCTCAAGGGCGAAGAAGAGTGCGTCGTGACGCTGTTCAACGGCGAGATCATCGCGGTGCAGCCGCCGAACTTCGTGGAGCTGAAGATCACCGAGACCGATCCGGGCCTGCGCGGCGACACCTCCGGCGGCGGCGGCAAGCCAGCCACGTTGGAAACCGGTGCCGTGGTGCGCGTACCGCTGTTCGTCACCACGGAAGAGATGATCAAGGTCGACACCCGCACCGGCGAGTACGTCAGCCGCGTCGGCAAGTGACGCATTGGCCCGCGCCTTCGGCGCGGCTTGCCAATGCGTCATCCCGGCGCAGGCCGGGATCCAGTGAAAAAATGTAGTGCGAAGCACACAACATCCGTTTGCAATGCTCTGCAGCGTAGGCTGGGATGACAATCCCAGCAGCGGGCGGCCACAATGAAAGCTGGGATTGCCATCCCAGCCCACGCACGAACAAAAAACCTCGGGGCGGGCATCGTAAGATGGTCCGCCCCGTCTCATATCCTCGACAAGAAAACCTCATGACGAGCCCAACTTCGCCGCAGCCCGTTGATGTACTCATCGAAGCCCGCTGGGTCGTGCCGGTCGAGCCGCATGGTGTGGTGCTGGAACACCATGCAGTAGCCATCCAGGCCGATCGCATCGTCGGCATCTTGCCGATTGCCGACGCACGCAGCGCCTATGCGCCGCGCGAGCGGGTGGAACTGGCGGAGCACGTGCTGATTCCCGGCCTGATCAATGCGCATACCCACAATCCGATGACGCTGATGCGCGGTCTCGCCGACGACCTGCCGCTGATGGTCTGGCTGCAACAGCACATCTGGCCGGTGGAGGCGAAAGTGATCGGCCCGGAGTTCGTACGCGATGGCGTGGAACTGGCCATAGCCGAGATGCTGCGCGGCGGTACTACCTGCGCCAACGAAAACTATTTCTTTCCGGATGCGATCGGCGCGACCTACCGCAAGCATGGTTTCCGTGCCGTCATCGCCTTGCCGGTGATCCAGTTCCCGACGGCGTGGGCACGCACGCAGGACGAATACTTCGAGCGCGCCGGCGAAACGCATGACCTGTTCCGCAACGATCCGCTGATCAGCACCGCATTCGGGCCGCATGCGCCCTATACGGTGTCCGACGAGTCGTTCGAGCGCATTCGCGTACTGGCCGACCAGTTGGACATTCCCGTGCACCTGCATTTGCACGAAACAGCGCACGAAGTGGACGAGGAGCGCAAGAAGAGCGGCCTGCGCCCGTTCCAGCGGCTGCAGAAACTGGGCCTGATCAACGACCGGCTGATTGCCGTGCACATGACCCAGCTCACCGATGGCGAGATCGCCGCCTGTGCCGAGGCCGGCGTGTCGGTGGTGCATTGCCCGGAATCCAATCTGAAGCTGGCCTCCGGGTTCTGCCCGGCGGAAAAGCTGCGCAAGGCGGGCGTCAACGTAGCCCTGGGCACGGATGGCACCGCGTCCAACAACGACCTGGACATGTTCGGCGAAATGCGCACCGCGGCACTGCTGGCCAAGGCGGTGGCCGAAGATGCTGCTGCCTTCGATGCGGGGTTTGCCCTGCGCACCGCCACCATCCAGGCCGCCAGGGCGCTTGGCCTGGAGGCTGAAATTGGTTCGATCGAAACCGGCAAGCAGGCGGACCTCGCGGCGGTCCGGCTGAGCGATCTGGAAACCCAGCCCTTGTTCCATGTCGTGTCGCAGCTGGTCTACGCCACCGGCCGCCACCAGGTCACTGATGTGTGGATCGCCGGCAAGCGCAAGCTGGCCGCGCGCGAGCTGGTGGACATGGATAGGGAGGGCATCCTGTCGCGCACCCATGCCTGGCGGGAACGCATCGCCGCCTTGGATCCGGCATGAAGCGCTTTCTGGTCCTGCTGATGCGCAAGCCGCCGATCGATCCGGCGGTCATTCCCCTGCACCAGCAGTTCCTGGCGTCACTGCGCGAGCAGGGGCGCAATGAAATGTCCGGTGGTTTCGCCGATCAGTCCGGCGGCGCTTATCTTCTGCGTGCCGAATCCATGCAGGAAGCGCTCGCCGTCGTCCATAGCGACCCGGCGCATACTAGCGGCTGCTGGGACGTCACGGTCTACGAGTGGAATACGCATCAGTAGTGTGAAGGAGTCTTTCGCCATGCAAGCCACGCAAAACGTCAGCCACAAGGAAATTGCGCGCTTCGACAAACTGGCTTCGCGCTGGTGGGATCCGGACGGTGAATCACGCCCGTTGCACGATCTCAATCCGGTGCGTCTGGACTATGTCGCCGCACGCGTGGCGTTGAAAGGAGCGCGCGTTGCCGATGTGGGTTGCGGCGGTGGCCTGCTGAGCGAAGCTCTGGCGCGCGCCGGCGCTGACGTTGTCGGCATCGACATGGGTCTGAAGGTGATCGAGATAGCGCGGCTGCATCTGCACGAGTCGAACCTTCAGGTCGACTACCGCAAGCAGTCGTCAGCGGATCTTGCCGCGGCGGAACCGGCGAGCTTCGATGCGGTGTGCTGCATGGAGCTGATCGAGCACGTCCCCGATCCGGCTGCCCTCGTGCAAGACCTGGCGACAATGCTCAAGCCCGGCGCCCGGCTGTTCATGTCCACCCTCAATCGCACGCCGGCTTCGTTCGGCGCGGCGATCATCGGCGCTGAATACATTGCGCGCCTGCTGCCGCGCGGTACCCACCACTATGCGCAGTTCCTCAAGCCTTCGGAGCTGGCGCGCCTGTTGCGGCAGGCCGGCCTGGAACTGGAGGACATCGGCGGCCTGGGCTACAACCCGCTTACACGCAAGGCGTGGTTGAGCCGCATCACCGCCGTCAATTACCTCCTCTGCGCACGCAAACCCGCATGAAGCCGCTACCCGCATCTCCCCAAGGCGTACTTTTCGATCTGGATGGCACCCTGCTCGACAGTGCTCCGGATCTGCACGCGGCCTTGGCCTTTTACTGTGCTGAGGTGGGGGCCGCCGTGCCTTCGTACGCAGCGGTGCGCACCGTGGTGTCGCGTGGTTCTCGTGCCATCCTGCGTTGTGCTTTTGATGAAGGCGACGAAGCGCTGCTTGAACGCGTGCCGCGCTATCTGGAGCTTTATCACGGCATGATGTCGCGCCACACCCGCCCGTTCGAAGGCGTCGAGCGGTTGCTCGACATGCTTGAAGCGAGCGGCATGGCCTGGGGTATCGTCACCAACAAGCCGGGCTATCTCACCGATGACCTGCTGCACCAGATCGGCTGGAACGGGCGTGCGCGCGCGGTGGTGTCCGGCGACACGCTGCCGGTGCGCAAGCCCGATCCCGCGCCGGTGCTGCTGGCGTGCGAACGCGCGGGCCTCGATCCGGCGCGCAGCCTTTTCGTCGGCGACGATCGCCGCGACGTGCAGGCTGGGCACGACGCCGGGCTCTATACCGTGGCCGTCCAATGGGGCTATCTGGATGGCGGCGATCCGCACGCCTGGGGCGCCGATGCCGTAATAGAGCATCCACGCGCTTTGATCGAACTGCTCAAGTTGAAGGTTCCCGCGTGAGCGAAGAGGTTTCCGGCCACGGCGCCCTGCAAAGCTACGTCGACAAATGGCTGGCCGTGCAGCCGCAACAACGTACGGCGCTGGTGTTCGTCGACCCGGCCAAGTATCCGGGCCATGTCGCGCTCGCGGCATGGGAGCAGGAGCTGTTGTCCGCGGCTTATGGCATTCGCGAGCCGCACGTCGCGGCTACCAAGCTCAACTGGTGGGCCGAGGAACTCAGTGGTGCAGCCAGCAGCGGAGGCAGGCATCCGCTGACCCGGGTGCTGTTCGACGACGAACGCGCGCATGCGATACCGCAGGAGCACTGGCTGGCGCCGGTGCTGGCAGCGATGGCGCAACTGGAAGAGGGCACGGCGGTGGATTTTTCCGCGCAGCTGGCGGCTACCTCGGCCTTGCACGGCGCCTTGGCTGCGCTGGAAACCGCCTGGTGGTACGGCAACACCGTGTCGCCGGCACGCGCCACACGTGTGGCTACTCTGAGCCACCTGCTGTTTGCCTTGCGTCGCCTGCAAGACGATGCGGAACGCGACCGCCTGCCGCTGCCGATGGCGCGACTGGCCCGCTTCGGCCTGAGTCGCGCCAGCCTGCGCCAGCCCAGCGAAGCTCGCGACCAGGCGATCAGAGCCCAGCTGGATGACCTGCGTTCGGCCTGGAGCGAAGCTTCCCGCCTCGACGGCCCGCTCAGCGTATTCCGCACGCTGGAGGCCGGCGACGGCGAACGCCTGATGCGCAAGGCGGCTCGCGCCGGCGCACCCCTGAAGGTGCTGCAGACGGGCACGCCAAACAGCGGCTTCCTGGCGACCTTGCGCGCATGGCGGGCGGCCCAGCGATGGCAGCGTCAAGTGGCTGGGCAGCATCCCTAGGCGGTCATAAACGCACTGTTTCCCGCGCGGCACCTGTTGCGACGCGGCAAGCTGCCCCAAGATTAGGCGGGCAAGCCCGAGAGAGAGCTCCAAGGATTACCCATGCATACCCACGAAAATACCGTACGCCTGATGCCTGACGTCGCGAGCCAGGCACAGCCGCATTTGGCCGGCGCGCTGGACTGGGTCGGCATGGACGGAATCGAGGTGCCCGCGCTGTTCGATGCCGGGGATGGCAGCGTCCAGCGTTCCAGCGCCCAGGTCGGCGCGTTCGTGAATCTCACCCGGCCGGACAAGCGCGGCATCCATATGTCGCGCCTTTACCTGCTGGTCGACGAATACCTGAGCGCCAAGCCGGTTGATGCGGCGATGCTGCATTCCCTGCTGCGTGCCTTCCTCGATTCGCACAAGGACCTGGCCAATCGCGCGCGTATTAGCATCCGCTTCGACCAACTGGTCCGCCGTGCTGCCCTGCGTAGCAGCAACAGCGGCTGGCGTGCCTACCCGGTTTCCATCGAAGCCAGCCTGGGTGAGGAGGGTTTTCGCCTGGAGCTGGGTACGGAAGTGGTCTATTCCTCGACCTGTCCCGCTTCGGCGGCCCTGTCGCGGCAGCTGATCCAGGAGCAGTTCGCCAGGGACTTCGCGGCCGGCCAGCCGCTGGACCACGCCGCAGTGTTGGCCTGGCTAGGCAGCGAGAAGGGCATCGTCGCTACGCCGCATGCGCAGCGTAGCGTTGCGCGTCTGCTGGTGCGCTTTGCCGAGGACGCTTCGCTGGACCTGATCGGTCTGCTCGATCGCGTCGAACAGGCACTGGGCACGCCGGTGCAGACGGCGGTGAAGCGCGAAGACGAACAGGCCTTCGCCCTCGCCAACGGCGGCAACCTGATGTTCTGCGAAGATGCCGCTCGCCGTATCCAGCGTGCGCTGGATGCCGACGACCGCATCGTCGACTTCCACGTGCGCCTCGAGCACCAGGAGAGCCTGCATCCGCATGATGCCGTGGCCTATGCCAGCAAGGGCGTGGCCGGCGGTTACGGCAACGGGAGCGGGCGCGTTTGATGCAAGCCGCGGCGGCGGCGGTTGTTATCATTGCGCACATTCGCCCATTCAAGGATTCCCCATGAAAATCCGCCATGGATTGCTGCTGGCCGGTTTACTCGCGCTCGCCGGCTGCAGTTGGATGCCGTTCGGGCATCACAAGGCGCCGCAGCAGACGTTGATGAAATCCCTGAGCGGTGAAGTCGACTATCACCTTGCGCACGAGCTGCCGGCCGATGCCTATCTGGAAGTCGCGCTGTCGGACATCAGCAAACCGGATGCGCCCGCGCGGGTGATTGCCAGCGACCGCATCGCCGCGCCGATCGGTCCGTCGCCGGTGGCGTTCGTGCTGAGTTACGAGCCGGGTGATTTGCGCAGCGGTACGGATTTCACCGTATCGGCAGCCATCAAGCAGGGTGACCGCACGCTGGCGGTCAACGATACCCAGGTTCGGGTGCTTGGAGACTCCGGCAATGCCGGGCCGGTGCTGGTGGTGGTTTCGGAAGCGCACTAGCGTCCTTTGCTCCACGCGCACCCCGTCGTGTTGGTAAATTCAAGCAAAAACAAGAATTTATATTGTTCTTCCGGGCGCTTTGCGAATGGGGGCAATCGCATGTGTTTGCGCACGGCACCTATGTTAAGATTTGCATCGCAAATGCAACGCATGGGCCGGCGCTGATGAAAACTGCAACTATTCCCTCCCTGCGTGTCGATCCCGCCTTGCGAGAGGCGGCGGAAAGCGTTTTGCACGAAGGCGAGAGTCTCTCATCCTTCATGGAAGAGTCATTGCAGGCGAATATCTCGCGGCGCCGGATGCAACGCGAGTTCATTGCACGTGGCCTGGCTTCTTATGAGGAAGCACAGCGAACGGGTGGCTACTTTTCTTCAGACCATGTGCAGGCTGAATTGGAAGACATGTTGCGAGAAGCGCAGGCAAAGGAAGCTCATCGTTGAACTATCGGGTTCGTTACACGGACGCAGCGCGCCTCGATCTGGTTCGGCTCTATCGTTTTCTGCTGCAAAAAGACCTGCACGCTGCAGAGCGGGCTCTGGATGCCGTTCGCAAGGCCATCGGCGTCCTGGAGTCATTTCCATTTACGTGCCGCAAAGTGGATAGGGAGGACCCTTTCTTGCGCGAGCTGCTGATCTCATTCGGCACGTCGGGATATGTTGCGCTGTTCAAAATCGATGGCAACGATACGGTCACCATCGTCGCTATCCGCCATCACCGCGAAGACGACTATCATTGAAAGCGCGTAGGCTGGGATGGCAATCCCGGCACCGGGATGCCGTATGGAGGCTGGGATTATCATCCCAGCCTACGCGCTACGATTGAAGGCAAGTCTTCAGCGATCGAATGCCAAGCGCTCGCCGCGCACGCTTTCGTCCACACGCAAGCCATCCCATACGCGTCGTCCATTGACGAACGTCGCCGCAATGGAGTGATCGAAGGTATGGCCCTCGAACGGGGACCAGCCGCACTTGGACAGCACCTCTTCGCGACGCACAGTGTGCGGCTTGCGCGGATCGACCAGCACCAGGTCGGCAGCGTAGCCTTCGCGCAGAAAGCCGCGTTCGTGCACGTTGAATAGCGTAGCCGGCGCATGGCTGACGGCTTCCACCACCCGTTCCAGGGTGAGCTTGCCTTCGCTGACGCGCTGCAAGGCTGCTTGCAGCGCGAATTGCACCAGCGGCAGGCCGGAGGGCGCCTTGTCGTAGGCCAGGGCCTTTTCTTCCAGCAGATGCGGCGCGTGATCGGTGGCCAGCACGTCGATGCGGCCTTCCGCCACGGCCCGGGTGATCGCTTCGCGATCGGCGGCCGTCTTGATGGCGGGATTGCATTTGATCAGGAAGCCCAGCTGTTCGTAGTCCGCGTCGCTGAAATGCAGGAAATGCACGCAGGTTTCGGCCGTGATCTGCTTGCCCTTGAGCGGACCGGGCTGGAACAGCGCCAACTCATCAGCGGTGGAAATATGCAGGACGTGCAGACGTGTGCCGTGCTTGCGCGCCAGTGAAATCGCCAAGCGGGTGGATTTGATGCACGCCTCGCGCGAACGGATCAGCGGATGCTCACGCGCGGGAATGTTTTCGCCGTACCGTTCCCGCGCCTTGGCGTGCAGCGCATCGATCATCGGCGTGTCTTCGCAGTGCGTGATGATCGGCGTGGGCGCTTCGCGGAAGATGGCGTCCAGCGTCGCGGGATCGTCCACCAGCATGTTGCCGGTGGACGCGCCCATGAATACCTTGATGCCGGGCGCGGCCTTGGGGTCCAGGGCGCGGATCGCCTCAAGGTTGTCGTTGCTGGCGCCCAGATAGAACGCATAGTTCGTTGCCGAGGTTTCCGCCGCGCGCGCGTACTTGGCCTCCAACGATGCACGGTCCAGTGCCGGTGGTTTGGTATTGGGCATCTCCATGAAGCTGGTGATGCCGCCGGCGGCGCAGGCGCGTGATTCGTGGGCGATATCGGCCTTGTGGGTGAGCCCCGGTTCGCGGAAGTGCACCTGGTCGTCGATCATGCCTGGCAGCAGCCACAGGCCGGTGGCGTCGATCACCTGTTCGCCGGGACGCGCACTCAAGCCGTCGCCGATGGCGTCGATGCGGCCGAGCCGCACGCGCAGGTCGGCATGCCGGCGGCGCCCTTCGTTGACCAGCTCGGCGTTCTTGATCAGCCAATCGGTGGACATGGGGACTCCTCAAGGTAAAGGGAAATCTTAAAAGGCTTTTGGACTTGCGGTGCGCTCAAGAGGCCCCATGTTCCGGCTCCCTTGAGGGGGTGCGACAGCCTGTAAAGTGGAAGCGCTCCGGCACCGGGTCGTTGCCGCCCGAGCACAAGGGCTGGCAGCGCAGAATCCGCCATCCGGCCAGCAGGCCCCCCCGCCAAGGGCCGAAGCGAGACACGGCGATACGTGCATAATCGGAGCAACTGGGGTAAAAGCGACAACGCTGTCCCAACAACGGGCTCACAAAGCGTTTGTAGAGGTTGAGCAGGAAGATGATCAATCGACTCACGGTGTTCACACGGCCGAAACTGCTTTGAGACCCAAAGGCGAAGTATTCCAGAAGGATGGTTGCCGGTGTGAAGGGTATTGGGCTATAACACCCGGCCGCCAAGGCCAAAACGGTGAAGGTAAATGGCGAAAACCACGCGTAATCCGACCGCCGCCAAGCAAGCTGCCAAAGGAAAGGCAGCGGGCAAGGGCAACGATACCAAGGTCAGCAAGGCCAAGGTTGCTGCGCCCAAGTCCGTGAACAAGGCGGCCCCGGCCAAGAAGGTCGAGGTGAAGAAGGCGCCGGCCAAGGCGGTGGCCAAGCCGGCACCGGCCAAGAAAGCCGTGGCCAAGCCGGCCCCTAAGCCGCAGCCGAAGAAAGTCGAGCCGGTCAAGGCAGTCAAGAAGGCAGCCAAGCCCGAGGTCAAGAAGCCTGAGCCCAAGCATGCCGCTCCTGCCGTCAAGCCGGCCCCGGCACCCGCACCGGCCAAGAAGGCGATCGCCAAGCCGCCGGTGCAGCCATCCGCTGCGGCGTCCGGGCATCGCGTGGAACCTACACAAATTGCAACACCCCAGGCCGTATCATCACCCGCCGTCCGGCCCATGACGGGCAAGGTGGCCAGCGCCGTGGGCCCCACGGCGTCGCGCGTAGCGAATGCCACTGCGCAAAACTCCTCCAGCAAGAAGCAAAAAAGCACGCAGTCATCAATGAACAGCTCCGCTACAACGCTAGATAACGGTGTAACCCGCGAAGACGGCCGTTACGCCCTGCCCATCACCACGAACATCGACCTGCCCCCGGGCTATCGTCCTTCGTCCGACGAGGAGTACATGAATCCTCGCCACCTGGCCTACTTCCGCAACAAGCTGCGCGCCTGGCGTGACCAGCTGGTGGAAGAGTCGCGCCAGACCATGGAAAACCTGCGCGACGAGGTCCGCGACGTAGGTGACGAAGCCGAGCGCGCTACCCGTGAAACGGAAAATTCGCTGGAACTTCGCACCAGGGATCGCTACCGCAAGCTGATCTCCAAGATCGACAAGGCTTTGCGCCGCATCGAGGAAGGCCGTTATGGCTATTGCGAAGAGACCGACGAAGAAATCGGCCTCGAGCGTCTCGATGCCCGCCCGATCGCCACCTTGTCGCTGGATGCGCAGGAGCGTCGCGAACATCTGCAGAAGCAGATGGGCGATTGACCTCGGCGGGGTGCGAGCCTAGCCACCAAAGCCCCGCTGAAGAGTGGGGCTTTGTAGGCTGGGATGCCAATCCCAGCATTGGACCGCTACAACGAAGCCGGGATTGCCATCCCTGTCTACAGCGCCGCGACTGCGTACGCCTTCAGCTTCGTCAACATCGCGGCCAGGCCGTTCGAACGCGTTGGCGACAAATGCTTGGCCAGTCCGATTTCCTGGATGAAAGCAGGCTCCGTAGCGACGATCTCGGCCGCCGGGCGATTCGAATACACCCGTAGCACCAGCGCGATCAGGCCGGAAACGATGGCCGAGTCGCTGGTCGCCTCGAAGTGCATGTTCGAAGCGTCACCACTGGGTACCAGCCACACCATCGATTGGCACCCGTGCACGCGGTAGTCCTCGATTTTGCGGTCTTCCGGGAACGGTGGGAGCTGCTTGCCGAGGTCGATCAGGTACTGGTAGCGCTCCGTCCAGTCGCCAAAGAAGGCGAATTCATCGGCAATGTCCTGTTGGGCCTGAGCGGCGCTGGCGGGGGCAAGAGTATTCATGATCGTATTATCGCGCGGTCAGCCTTAGGGATGCTCGAATCTATGCCGCGCATGGAGGCTGGGATGGTAATCCCAGCTTTTCACGCAACATTCCGATGCTGGGATTGCCATCCCAGCCTACGCGCAGCCAAATGCGCCTAGGGTGCAGTGACCGGCATGCGGAGTAGCTCAGAGCACCCCAAACTCGGGACGGACCCAGGCCAATTCAATGCTTGGCCACGCTCCAGCGCGTGCCCTGGGCGCCATCTTCAATCACCACGCCCATTCCCGTCAGCTCGTTGCGGATCGCATCCGCGCGGGCGAAATCGCGGCCGGCACGTGCGGCGCGGCGTTCTTCCAGGAGCGCCTCGACGCGCCCGGCATCCACCGTGCTGGCGCCGGCCTGTTTGAACCAGGCTTCAGGATCCTGCTGCAACAGGCCCAGCGCCGCGCCGCCGCCAAGCAGGGCGGCCTTGCTGGCTGGGCTGGGCGTCTGCCGTGCGGTATCGGCCAGCAGCGACAATTCGGCCAGGGCTTGCGGGGTGTTGAGGTCATCGCAAAGGGCCGCTTCCAGGCGCTCCGGCACAGGCAACGGCTGCGTGGCATCCACTTCGATGCCGCTCAACTCGCGGAGCACGCGATACCAGCCATCCAGCGTGCTGACCGCCTGGGCGATAGCCGCATCCGACCAGTCCAGCGGCTGGCGGTAATGGCCCCGTAGCAGCAGCAAGCGCAAGGCTTCGTGCGAATGCGTTTTGAGCAGTTCATGCACATGCAGCACGTTGCCGAGGGACTTGGACATCTTGCGACCCTCGAACGTAAGCATGCCGTTGTGCAGCCACCAGCGCGCGAACACCTTGCCGCCATGCGCGCAGGTGGATTGGGCGATTTCGTTTTCGTGATGCGGGAACAGCAGGTCTACGCCGCCGGCATGGATGTCGATGGTTTCGCCCAGGTGCGCGGCGCTCATGGCGGAGCATTCGATGTGCCAGCCGGGCCGGCCGCGGCCCCAGGGACTGTCCCAGCCGGGCAGTTCAGGGGTGGACGGCTTCCACAGCACGAAATCGGTGGGATTGCGCTTGTAGGGGGCCACTTCCACGCGCGCTCCCGCGATCAGCTCGTCGGTGTCGCGGCCGGACAGGGCGCCGTAGGCCGGGTAGGCGGCCACGTCGAACAGCACATGGCCTTCCGCCTCGTAGGCATGGCCGTCGCGGAGCAGGGTCTGGATCATTTCGACGATCTGGCCGATATGCGCGGTCGCGTGCGGTTCCACGTCGGGCGGGGCAATGCCCAGTCCAGCCATGTCCTCGCGGTAGGCTTGGGTGAAGCGGCTGGTGATATGGCCAATCGCCACGCCCTGTTCGAGGGCGGCAGCATTGATCTTGTCATCCACGTCGGTGATGTTGCGGGCATACACGACCCGGGGATGATGCCGGCGCAGCAGCTTCACCAGCACGTCGAACACCACCGGGCCGCGAGCATTGCCGATATGGACGTAGTTGTAGACCGTCGGCCCGCACAGGTACACCGTCACCCGGTTCGGATCGAGCGGCGAAAAAGGCTCGATGCGGCGGCTGAGGCTGTTGTAGAGCGAGATCGGCATGGCGGATGGCACGGTCGGGTCAATAAGTCGGCCATCTTATCAAGCTCTTGCGGCGCGCCGCCGAAAACATCCTGAAAGTTCCCGCAAGCGGCCATCGAAGTGGCACTAAATTGCGGCGGTTCTAAGCGTGGATTCAGAGTGATTTTGCTGCAATTTCAACATGGGCGCCGTGCGCTCCCCAATCCTCTTCCGGAGGCATGCATGAACAAGAAAATGCTGTTGATCCCCTTGCTGGCGCTCACCGTGATGTCCACGGGCGCCGTGGCGCAGCAAGGCGGCTATTATCCGCCGCCGCCCCCGCCCCCGGGAGCCGCCGGCGCCGACAACGCGCACTATGCCTGGGCCGATGTGCTGCGCGTCGATCCGGTCTACGGGGTGGCGCGCACATCCGCCCCCAGCACCCAGTGCTATGACCAGCAGGTCGTGCAGCAGACACCGGGCAACAAGGGTGTCGGCACCGTGCTTGGAGCAGTCGTCGGCGGCGTGCTCGGCAGCACCATTGGCCATGGTCGCGGCAACACGGCGGCCATTGTGGGCGGCGCCGTGGCGGGTGGCGCGGTCGGCCACTCCGTTGCCAGCGGCGGACAGACCTACACCAGCAACCAGACGGTGTGCCAGCCGGTGACCCAGGTCAGCGAGCAGCGCCAGATCGTCGGCTACGACGTGGAATACCGCTATCACGGCGACGTCTACATGTCGCGCCTCAGCTACGACCCGGGCGAACGCCTGCGCGTGCGGGTAAGCGTTTCGCCCGCCGACTGACCGGTAACCGCTCCAGCCCAAGGCGACCGCTTCCTGGCGCGGTCGCCTTTCTTTTTGCGTCGGCCATTTTTCTGTTGCGTGGCAGCGAAAATCCCGTCATGATTGGGATTCGTTCATCCGGACCTCTCATGTCTTCAGCCGTCTATACCGCTACCGTGCTTACCAGCGCCCGCATGGCCGCTGGCATGACCTCGCGTGCGCGTCGACCGCTGAACCGACATTCGGCCGGGTAGGCTGTCGCCACGTTGCATGTGTAATACGACGACGAAACCCGGCCCTAGTGCCGGGTTTTTTGTTTTTTGGACTGGAGTCAACGATGTCACTTCGTCACTTCCTCACCACCCAGGATTACAGCCGCGCTGAAATCGACGCACTGCTCGAGCAGGCGGCGGCTTTCAAGCGTTCCCCGCGTGGTCAGCAGCTTGCTGGCAAATCGGTGGCGCTGTTGTTCTTCAATCCCTCGATGCGTACACGCACGAGCTTCGAGCTGGGTGCCTTCCATCTCGGCGGCCACGCCATTGTGCTGTCGCCGGGCAAGGACGCATGGCCGATCGAGTTCCGCCCCGGCGTGGTGATGGACGGGGAAGCGGAGGAGCACATTGCCGAAGTGGCGCGTGTGCTAAGCCGTTATGTCGATCTGATCGCTGTGCGCGCCTTTCCGAAATTCCGGGACTGGTCGGTGGATCGCGAGGACGCGGTGATCAAGGCCTTCGCCCAACACGCGACGGTGCCGGTGATCAACATGGAAACCATCACCCATCCCTGCCAGGAGCTGGCGCATGCGCTCGCGTTGAAGGAGCGTTTCGGCGACCTCGCCGGCCGCAAATACGTGCTCACCTGGACCTATCATCCCAAACCGCTGAACACCGCCGTGGCCAACTCGGCGCTGCTGATCGCGACCAAGCTGGGCATGGATGTCACCTTGCTGTGTCCCACCCCCGATTACGTGCTGGACGAGCGCTACATGGACTATGGCGAACACAACGCCAGGGAAAACGGTGGCTCGCTCACCATCAGCCACAACCTCGAAGAAGCCTACCGTGGCGCCGATGTGGTGTATGCCAAGAGCTGGGGAGCGCTGCCGTTCTTCGGCCGCTGGGAAGACGAAAAGCCGATCCGCGACGCGCACAAGCATTTCATCGTCGACGAAGCGAAGATGGCGCTCACCAACAACGGTGTGTTCAGCCATTGCCTGCCTTTGCGCCGGAACATCAAGGCCACCGATGCAGTGATGGATTCGCCGGCCTGCATCGCCATTGACGAAGCCGAAAACCGCCTGCACGTGCAGAAGGCGGTGATGGCTTCGTTGATCTCGCAACGCTGATCCTCCGGAACACCTCATGTATTTGCCCAAAAGCTTCCACGAAACGCGCATCGACGTATTGCATACGCTGATGCGCGATTACCCCTTTGCCACGGTCGTCACGCACGCTGCCGACGGCCTGGCGGCGAATCACCTGCCGCTGGAACTGGTCGGAGACACTGCGCTGCACGGACATGTGGCGCATGGCAATGAACTGGCGAAGGCCGATGGCGCACAGGTTTTGGTGATCTTCCACGGCGCCGATGGCTATGTCAGTCCCAATTGGTATCCGAGCAAGCACGAAACCGGGCGCGAGGTACCCACCTGGAACTATGCCGTGGTGCACGTCCACGGCCGCTTGCGGGTGGTGGAAGACGCGGCATGGCTGCGCCATTTGCTGGAGCGGCTGACCGATCGCCATGAAGCGGCGCAGCCCAGGCCCTGGCGCGTTGACGATGCGCCGGAAGATCACATCGAGAAAATGCTGCGCCTGATCGTGGGCCTGGACATCGCGATCGAGCGCATCGAAGGCAAATTCAAGCTGAGCCAGAACCATCCCGATGCCAACCGTGCAGGTGTGCTGCAGGGTCTGGCCGAGCGCCGAGGCCGGCGCGATGGCGAACTGGCCGAACTTATGCAACAAGCTGAGGAGCGTCGACATGGGTGACAAGCAGCACCAGTATCCGGTCCAGGTGGTGTGGACCGGCAATCACGGCAGTGGCACCAAAACCTACCAGGGCTACGGCCGCGAGCACGAAGTCCATGTTGCCGGCAAGCCGGTGATCGCCGGCTCGTCGGATGCCGCTTTCCGCGGCGACGGCAGCAAGCACAATCCCGAGGACATGCTGGTGGCGGCGCTATCGAGCTGCCACATGCTGTGGTACCTGCATTTGGCGGCAGTCGCCGGTGTAGTGGTCACGGCTTACGTCGACGAAGCAGTCGGCACGCTGGTGGAGCATGGCAACGACGGCCGCTTCACCGAGGTGGTGCTGCGCCCATGCGTAACCATCAGCAAGGACAGCAGCCCCGATGCTGCTACGCAGGCACACGACGATGCGCACCATGCCTGCTTCATAGCCAATTCCGTCAATTTTCCGGTGCGCTGCGAACCGCGCATTGTCGTCGAATCCGTGTAGACAACCTCTTTTTTTGGATCCTGCATCATGAGCAAAGACATCGTTCTGGCCTTTTCCGGCGGTCTCGACACCAGCTTCTGCGTTCCCTACCTGCAGGAGCGGGGCTGGGCCGTGCATACCGTGTTCGCCGATACTGGCGGTGTGGACGCGGAGGAGCGCGCGTATATCGAAGCGCGCGCCAAGGAGCTGGGCGTGGCCAGCCACGTCACGGTCGATGGCGGCCCGGCGATCTGGAACGGCTTCGTGAAGCCCTTCGTATGGGCGGGCGAGGGTTACCAGGGGCAGTATCCGCTGCTGGTGTCCGATCGCTACCTTATCGTGGACGCCGCGCTAAAGCGCTGCGCCGAGCTGGGTACCAGGGCGATCGCGCACGGCTGCACCGGCATGGGCAACGACCAGGTGCGTTTCGACCTCGCCGTGAAGGCACAGGGCGATTACGAGATCGTGGCGCCGATCCGCGAGATCCAGAAAGAGCACACAGAGGTACGTGCCTACGAGCAGAAGTATCTGGAGGCCAAGGGCTTCGGCGTGCGCGCCAAGCAGAAGGCCTACACCATCAACGAGAATCTGCTCGGCGTGACCATGTCCGGCGGTGAGATCGACCGCTGGCAGGTGCCCGGTGAAGGCGCGGTCGGCTGGTGCAAATCGCGCTCCGAATGGCCGTCCAAATCTCTGCGCCTGAAGCTCAGCTTCGCCCACGGCGAGGCGGTGGCTCTGGACGGCGAGAAGATGGCGGGCCATCAGTTGCTCGCCAAGCTCAATGCGCTGCTGGCGCAGTATGGCGTAGGCCGCGGCATCTACACCGGTGATACCACCATCGGCCTCAAGGGGCGCATCATTTTCGAAGCGCCGGGCCTGACCGCCTTGCTCGCCGCGCATCGTGCGCTGGAAGAAGCCGTGCTCACCAAGCAACAGAACCGCTTCAAGCCGGAGGTGGCGCGCAAGTGGGTGGAACTGGTGTATGAAGGTTTCTTCCATGATCCGCTGAAGACCGACCTGGAAGCCTTCCTTGCTTCCAGCCAGTCCACCGTCAACGGCGAGGTTACGTTGGAAACCTGCGGGGGACTCGTCAGCGCCGTCGCGGTGGAGTCGGCGCATATTCTCAACGCCAAGGGCGCCACCTATGCGCAGGCAGCCGATTGGGGCGTGGCGGAAGCGGAAGGCTTCATCAAGCTGTTCGGCATGAGCAGCACCTTGTGGGCCGAGGTGAACCGATGAGTGCTGCACTCGGGAGCTCCACCTTGCTGGACGCCACCCTGCGGCATTTGCGTGCGCTGGTGTCATTCGACACGCGCAATCCTCCGCGCTCGATCGGTACGGCAGGTATCTTCGATTACCTGCGCGACCAGTTGCCGGGTTTCGACGTGCAGGTGACCGATCACGGCGCCGGCGCGGTAACCCTGTATGCCGTGCGTGGCAAGCCGAAATACCTGTTCAACGTGCATCTGGACACGGTGCCGGATTCGCCGCACTGGACGCATGATCCTCACGTTCTGGAGGTGACGGCGGATCGCGCGGTTGGCCTGGGCGCCTGCGACATCAAAGGCGCCGCTGCTGCATTGGTTGCGGTGGCGAACGCCTGCGACGGTGACCTGGCCTTGCTGTTTTCCACCGACGAAGAAGCCAACGATCCGCGCTGCATCGCTGCTTTCCTCAGTGGAGGGCACAAGTACGATGCGGTGATCGTGGCCGAGCCGACGCGTGGCGAAGCAGTGCTTGCGCATCGCGGCATCCATTCGGTGCAAATGCGATTCACCGGGCAGGCCGGCCATGCATCGGGCGAGATCAAGGCCACCGACAGCGCCGTGCATCAGGCGATACGCTGGGGCGCTGCAGCACTGGGTTACGTGGATGGCCTGGCGCATGAGCGCTTCGGTGGACTAACCGGCCTGCGCTTCAACGTCGGTCGCGTAGAGGGCGGCATCAAGGCCAACATGATCGCACCCACCGCCGATGTGCGCTTCGGCTTTCGTCCGCTGCCCAGCATGGATCCGGACCAGCTGCTGGAGACCTTCCGCTCCTTGGTGGAGCCCCATCCGGTCAGCTACGAAGAGCTGTTCCGCGGCATGTCCCTGCCGGCAGGCGATATCCCCAACGCGGAGGCACGGCGCCTTGCCGCGCGTGACATAGCGGATGAATTGGGCATTCCTGTTGGCAACGCGGTGAATTTCTGGACCGAGGCTGCACTGTTTTCCGAGGCCGGCTATGTCTCCTTCGTTTACGGCCCCGGCGACATCGCGCAAGCGCACACCGCCGACGAATGGGTCGCGCTGGATCAACTGCAGCAGTACGCTCAAACCATCTACGAGATCGTGAACCGTGGAAGCGCATAAGAACACTCGCCAGACCATCGTGCGCCTGCTCTCGGCCATGGGCAGCGCCAAGGAAATCCAGCAATACCTCAAGCGCTTTTCGCAGCTCGACGCCAAACGCTTCGCGGTGGTGAAAGTGGGCGGCGCGGTGTTGCGCGACGAGCTCAACGACCTGACCTCCTCGCTGACGTTCCTGCAGCAGGTGGGCCTTACACCGATCGTGCTGCACGGTGCAGGACCGCAGCTGGACGCGGAGCTGGAAGCCGCTGGCATACGTAAGCAAACCGTGAATGGTCTGCGCGTTACCTCGCCCAAGGCATTGGGCATCGTGCGCCGCGTGTTCCAGCAGCAGAACCTGCGGCTGGTGGAAGCGCTGCAGGCGATGGACACGCGCGCTACGTCGGTGCCTTCGGGCGTCTTCATGTCCAGCTTCCTGGACCGGGACGTCTACGGCATGGTGGGCAAGGTCGACAGCATCAATCTTGCGCCGATCGAAGCGAGCCTGCGCGCGGGCTCCATTCCGGTCATCGCCAGTCTCGGCGAAACCGACGAAGGCCAGTTCCTCAACATCAATGCCGATTTTGCCGCCAACGAACTGGTGCGCGTGCTGCAGCCGTACAAGATCATTTTCCTTACCGGCACGGGCGGCCTGCTCGACGAGCAGGGGCAGATCATCGATTCGATCAACCTGAGCACCGAGCACGAGCACCTGATGCAACAGCCGTGGATCAGCGGGGGCATGCGCGTGAAGATCGAGCAGATTGCCGATCTGCTTGAGAGCCTGCCGCTGACCTCGTCGGTATCGATCACGCGTCCGTCGGAACTGGCGAAGGAGCTGTTCACGCACAAGGGTTCGGGTACGCTGGTGCGTCGCGGCGAGAAGGTGTTCCGCTTCGAAAGCTGGGATGGCGTCGACCAGGCGCGCCTGCGTGCACTGATCGAATCCAGCTTCGGCCGTAAAGTGGTCGACGATTATTTCGAACGCACCAGGCCCTACCGCGTCTACGTCAGCGAAAACTATCGCGCCGCGATGATCCTGACCCTTGAGGATGGCCTGGTCTACCTCGACAAGTTTGCCGTGCTGGACGATGCGCAGGGCGAAGGCCTGGGCCGCGCTGTGTGGCTGGTGATGCGCGAGGAGAATCCCAGCCTGTTCTGGCGTTCGCGCCACGGCAACAGCATCAATCATTTCTACTACGCCGAGTCGGATGGCTGTTACAAGCAGGCACGCTGGAAGGTGTTCTGGTATGGCCTGGACGGCTTCGACATCATCGCGCGTTGCGTGGAACACTGCGCCGTGCGCCAACCCACCTTGATCGATTGACGAGTATGGCTATTTCCAGGAAAAGCATCGGCATCGTCGGCGCCCGTGGTCATACCGGCGCCGAACTGATCCGGCTGGTGGCGAGGCATCCTGCGCTAGAGCTCGCCTATGTTTCGTCGCGCGAGCTCGATGGCCAGCGCGTCGAAGAACACGTAGAAGGCTATCGTGGCGATTTGCGCTACAGCTCGCCTGCGCACGAGGAACTTCCAGCGCAGGGCGCCGATATCGTGGTGCTAGCGTTGCCCAACGGCAAGGCGTCCGTTTGCGTACAGGCCTTCGATGCCGCCGGCAAGGACCCAGTGATCGTGGATCTGTCGGCGGACTATCGCTTCGACGATCGCTGGTATTACGGCTTGCCTGAACTCACCCGCCACAAGTGGCGCGGCGAAAAGCGCATCAGCAATCCCGGTTGCTATGCGACCGCCATCCAGCTTGCGATCGCCCCGCTCAAGGATTTGCTGGCCGCGCCGCCGGTGTGCTTCGGCGTATCCGGGTATTCCGGCGCCGGCACCACGCCCTCCGACAAGAACGACCCGGAACAGCTGCGCGACAACCTGATGCCCTACTCGCTCACCGGCCATATGCACGAGAAGGAGGCCAGCCGGCACCTGGGGCTTCCGGTGGAATTCATGCCGCACGTGGCGGCGTATTTCCGTGGCTTGACCGTTACCACCAATCTCTACCTGTCGCGCGCGGTGAAGCGCGAGGATGTGCTGGCGCGCTTCCAGCAAGCCTATGCCGGCGAAAAGCTGGTGTGCGTGCTCGACGAGGCGCCCTGGGTCAGCCGGATCGCCGGCCGGCATCACGCCGAGATCGGTGGCTTTGCGCTGTCCGCCGATGGCAAGCGCGTAGTGGTGGTTTCCACTCTGGACAACCTGTTGAAGGGTGCCGCGACCCAGGCCATGCAGAACATCAATCGCGCCATCGGCGTGGACGAGTACGCATCGATTCCGCTCTGAGGGCGGGATCTGTTTTCACCCATGGGGATGCATGTTCATTCCTGGACGTCCTTCCCGCGAAGGCGGGAAGGACGGCAAAAAGAGACCGCACACTATGACCGACCTTCTTTGGCAAAAAGCCGGCGTCCAGACCAACGCGAAGATCATGCAGTTCCTCGCCGGCAACGACGTGCTGCTGGACCGCGAAATCTTTCTGCACGACATCACCGCCAGCAAGGCGCACGTGGAAGGCCTGGCCAGGATCGGAGTGATCAGCGCCCAGGAAATGGCGGACCTCAAACGCGAATTGGACGCGCTGGCGGAGGATTTCCGGGCCGGGCGTTTCGTGCTGGACGAGCGCTACGAAGACGGCCATTCGGCCATCGAGGCGCGGCTCACCGAGCGCTTGGGCGATGCCGGCCGGCGCGTGCATACTGGCCGCAGCCGCAACGACCAGATCTTGGTCGCTACGCGCCTGTGGCTGAAGGAAAAGCTTGCGCTGCTGGAAGTGCACTGCCGCGCCATCGCCGATGTATGCCTGCAGCGCGCCGCGCAGCCGGCCTTGCCGCTGCCTGGCTATACCCATTTGCAGCGCGCAGTGGTGTCGTCCACGGCGATGTGGTTTGCCGGCTTTGCCGAAGGCTTCATCGACAATGCCTGGCGCGCGCGGCAAACCTCTGCGTGGATCGATGCCAATCCCCTCGGCACCGCCGCAGGCTACGGCGTCAATCTGCCCCTGGACCGTACACATACCACGCAGGCGCTCGGCTTCGGCCGGATGCAGGTTTCGCCGATCTACGTGCAACTGTCCCGCGGCAAGTTCGAAATGGCCGTGATGGAAGCTTTGGGCAGCGCCATGCTGGATGCGCGCCGCCTGGCCTGGGACTTGTCGCTGTTCACTACCGCGGAATTCAACTTCGTATCGCTGCCCGCGCAATACACCACCGGCAGCTCGATCATGCCCAACAAGCGCAATCCGGACGTGGTGGAGCTGCTACGCGCTTCCTACGCCACGGTTGCTGCGGCGCGTTGCGAGATCGAGCAACTGCTGTCGCTGCCGTCAGGCTATCAGCGTGATCTGCAGTTTTCCAAGGGATCGCTGTTCCATGGCGTGACCCACGGCCTTAGTGCGCTGGAACTGTTGCCGGACCTGCTTGCACGCATGCAATGGAACGAATCGGCCATGCGCGCTGCCATCGAGCCTGCGATGTACGCCACTGACGTGGCGATCGAGCAGGCCGCTGCGGGTGTGCCGTTTCGCGAGGCCTATCGCGCAGCAGCGCAAGCGGCCCAGGAAGCAGGGCAGGGGCGTACGCCGGAATCCAGCCTTTCAGCACGTAGCTCGCCTGGAGCGGGCCACGATCTGCAGCTGGATGCCTTGCGGCAGCGCCTGGAAAGCCTTTCGGCCTAGTGCATCGACATGAGCATGGTCAGCCTGCCCGAGCACACTTTGCCGACCTGGCGCCGCGCCGTGTTGAAGGTTGGCAGCAATCTGCTCGCTGCCGACGGCGGCGGGCTGACCCCGCGTTATGCGCAGAGGCTGGCTGGGTTTATCGATGCAAGCCAGCGTGCCGGGCGGGAAGTGGTGCTGGTTTCTTCTGGCGCCGTTGCCGCCGGCCGTGCGTTGCTGCGTACACGCGCTGTGCCTGGGCCGGAGCTCGCCGCGAAGCAGGCGCTTGCCGCGCTGGGCCAGGCGCCGATGATCGCTTTGTGGCAAAGCCTGTCCGAACGTCCGGTCGCCCAGGTGTTGTTGACGCACGATGATCTGCGCAATCGCCGCCGCTATCTAAATGCGCGCGCCACGCTGCGTGAGCTGCTGATGCTGGGTGTATTGCCGGTCGTCAATGAAAACGACACGGTGGCCGTGGACGAACTGAAGCTCGGCGACAACGACAACCTTGCCGCCATCGTCGCCGCCCTGGTCGATGCCGATCTGCTGCTTATCGCCTCGGACGTGGATGCGCTGTACAACGCCGATCCCCGGAATAACCCTGCGGCGGAACCCATCGGCCACGTGCCGCAATTGACCCCGCGGATCATCGCCATGGCCGGCGGCAGCGGTACCGGCGTGGGTACCGGCGGCATGCGCACCAAGCTGCAGGCGGCAGAGAAAGCCGCCGCGGCCGGTATTCCTACCGCGCTTTTCAGTGGTCGCGAGACCGCCACGGTAACAGCGCTGGAACAGGATCGTCTGCGTGGCACCCTGATCGACGTCGCCGGCAATCGCATGCAGGCACGCAAGTACTGGTTGCGGCATGCTCCGGCGGGCAACGGCAGCGTCAGCATTGATGCTGGCGCGGTGCGTGCCTTGACCGGCGGCCGCGCATCGCTGCTGCCCGGCGGTATTCTTGACGTGGCGGGCGAGTTCCATCGCGGCGATCTGGTGGAGATCGTCGATGCCAATGATCGCCCCGTCGCACGAGGACTGTGCCAGTACGGCGCAGCCGAGGTACGCCGCGTGGCCGGCCGCCACAGTCGTGACATCGCCACCTTGCTCGGCTATAGCTACGGCGAGGAGGTCGTGCATCGCGACGATCTGGCCATCATCGCAGGAGAATCGGCAGCATGAGCGAGATTCGTACCCTGGCCCTGGGTTGCAAGGATGCCGCGCAAGCCATGTTTGCACTCGACAGCGAAAGCAAATGCCGGCTGCTGCACGACATGGCGGCCGCGCTTGATGCGCAACGCGACGCGATCCTTGCTGCCAACGCGCGCGATCTGCAGCAAGCCACCGCCAAAGGCATCCAGGGCGCCATGCTGGACCGGCTGCGCCTGGACGAGGCGCGCATCACCGGCATCGCCGAAGCCGTGCGTGAAATCGCCGCCTTGCCTGATCCCGTCGGCTTGGTCACCCGGCGCGACACGCGCCCGAACGGGCTGGAAATCGAGCGTGTGCGCATCCCGCTCGGCGTGATCGCGATGATCTACGAAGCGCGCCCCAACGTCACCGCCGATGCGGCGGCCTTGTGCCTGATGGCCGGCAATGCCGTGATCCTTCGAGGCGGTTCCGAAGCCCTGCATTCCAACCTGGCGATTGCATCGGCCTTGCGTGCAGCATTGGAAAAGCATGATATTCCGGCGGCAGCGGTCACCTTGGTCGAAGACCTGCGCCGCGAAACGATGATCGAACTGCTGCAGCTCAGCGACATCGTGGACCTGGCGATTCCGCGCGGCGGCGAAGGCTTGATCCGCTTCGTCGCCGAGCATGCACGCGTGCCGGTGATCAAGCACTACAAGGGTGTTTGCCATCTCTACGTCGATGCTTCGGCCGACGAAGCGCTGGCGCTGAACCTGCTGGTCGACGGCAAGACGTCCCGTCCCGGCGTGTGCAACGCGTTGGAAACCTTGCTGGTCCATCGCGATATCGCCGCGTCCTTCCTGCCGAAGGTTGCGCAGGCGTTGCAGGAACGTGGCGTTGAGCTGCGCGGCTGCGATCGTTCGCGCGCACGGGTGGAAGGTCTGCGACCGGCCACCGATGAGGACTACGCCGCCGAATTTCTTGACCTCATCCTCGCCATCCGCGTGGTCGACGATCTCGGCATGGCCATCGGTCATATCCAGCGCTTCGGTTCCGACCACACCGAAGTCATTGCGACACGCAACGACGAATCCGCACGTCGTTTTGTACAGGCGATACGCTCGGCGGTAGTGATGGTGAACGCCTCATCGCGGTTCTCCGATGGCGGGGAACTGGGCTTGGGCGCGGAGATCGGCATTTCCACCACGCGCCTGCATGCCTATGGACCGATGGGCGCGGAGGCACTGACGGTCGAGCGCTTTGTCGTGCGTGGTGAGGGCCAGGTGCGTCATTCGCAGAGTCGGCTGTAGCCATACATAGGCTGGGATGCAAATCCCAGCATGGCGATCTGCACGAAAAGCTGGGATTTCATCCCAGCCTACGCACCGACAGTCATCCCCGCGAAAGCGGGAATCACTGTATTGAAAGTTGTTCCGGTAGCGCAACAATGGATCGTTACGCTTGCACCCTCCAGCGCCGCACCGCCTGCGCAAACGCCAGGCAATCCGCAAACCGGTTGTACAGTGGCACCGGCGAAATGCGGATCACGTCCGGCTCGCGCCAGTCGCCGATGATGCCGTGCTCGATCAGGTATTCGAACAGCGCCCGGCCTTCTGTGCGGCCACCCAATACGCGGATCGACAGCTGCGAACCGTGGCGCGCAGGATCCTTGGGTGTAACGACTTCCAGGACGTCTGGCAGCTGTGTTTCCACCAACCACCGCAGATAGCCAGTGAGCTCAAGCGATTTCTCGCGCAGGCGCTGCATGCCGGCACGATGGAAGACATCCAGTGATACGCGCAGGGGTGCCAGCGCGAGGATCGGCGGATTGGAAAGCTGCCAGCCATCCGCGCCGGGCGTGGGCACGAATTCCGGTCCCATCTGGAAGCGCGTGGTCTTGTCGTGGCCCCACCAGCCAGCAAAGCGGGGCAAGGTGGTGCGGGCATGGCGTGCGTGCACGAATGCGCCGCCCACCGCGCCAGGGCCGCTATTGAGGTATTTGTAGCTGCACCAGATCGCGAAATCCATGCCGCTGTCGTGCAGTTGCAGGGGCAGGTTGCCCACCGCATGCGCGAGATCGAAGCCTACCTGGCAGCCTTGCTGGTGCCCGAGGGCGGTAATCGCCTTCAAGTCGAACACCTGGCCGGTGCGGTATTGCACACCGGGCAACAGCACCAGGGCGATACGCGGACCATGCTCGGCCAGCGCGCGTTCGATCGCACCCATCGAGAGCGTCCCGTTGGGTTCGTCGCCTTCCAGTTCGATCAGCGAGAGATTGGGGCTGAAACCGTGATAGCGGATCTGCGATTCGACCGCGTAGCGATCGGTGGGAAAGGCGCCGGCTTCGATCAGGATCGCATGTCGATCCGGCGTGGGGCGGTAGAAGCTCACCATCATCAGGTGCAGGTTCACGCCCAACGTATTCATCGCCACGATTTCATCAGGCTGCGCGCCGACGACTTCGGCGAGGTGATCGCGCACGAATTCGTGATAGTCCATCCATGGCAGGCGGCCCTTGAAGTGGCCCTCGACGCCCAGTTCGCCCCAATAATCCAGTTCCGCGTTGACCGCTGCACGGACGGCGCGCGGCTGCAGGCCCAGCGAATTGCCGCAGAAATAATGGCTGTCGCCGTGTTCGTGCGGCGGGATCAGGAATTCATGGCGGAATTCGCGCAGCGGATCAGCGGCGTCGCGGGCCTCGGCCCACTCGATGGTAGCTTCGTAGGAGATGGGCATCATGCACGCTTTGGTTTATTCAGCCATTCAAATTGGCGGCAACGGCCTTGCAGCTCTGGTCGAAGCTGGCGGCCCAGGATTGTCCGGCCTGGCTTGCCGACGGGCGCGCGCAGCGCAACTGGATGGCGTGGCCGTCGCGAAACCAGTAGCGCTCGGTATAGGTGTACGGCGTCCCGCTTTCACGCGCGGTATAGACGAAGGTGTTTTGATCGCCGGCCGGCCGGCTGCCCGGCTGGTAGTCTTTCAAATTCTTCGCCTTCGTCATCGAACTGTTGACGTAGTCGCTGAATGCCTGGGTATCGGTTACCTGCTTCACCGTCACGCTGACGCGTGCGAGCGTGTCGCCGGCGCTGGGAGAGGGGTCGGGTACCTGGAACACGCGCACTTCCGGATCACCGTCGACCTGCATGATGCCGACCCAGTTGGACGGCGTGCTGAAATGCACGTTGCCGGACGCCATAGTGACATCGTCTGCCTTGGCCATCGCGATGCTGCTCAATCCAAGCAAGGCTGTTACTACGATGTAGCGGCTGGATTTCATGCGTGTTCCTCAGGATGCGTATTGGGTACGAAGCGGCGTAGCGGCAACCCCAGCCATTCCAGCGCGGTGCCGTGAAACAGGCGGGCGCGGGCCGGTTCATCCAGCTGCAGCGATTCGATGCCGCTGCCCGGCTCCTGCTCCCCCAACGGAAAAGGATAATCGGTGCCAAGCATCACGCGGTCGACGCCGGTCACATCCAGGAGATACTGCAGCGCACGCGAGTCGTGCACGCATGAATCGAAAAACAGGCGCTTGAGGTATTCGCGCGGATTGCGCGGGTTGTCGGTAGCGACCAGGTCCGGACGCATGCGGAAGCCATGCTCGATACGGCCGATGCTCCATGGGAAGCTGCCGCCGCCGTGGGCCAGCATCACGCGCAGCCTGGGCAGCCGCTCCAGCACGCCGCCGAAGGCCAGGGAGCATCCGGCGCGCGACTGCTCGGCCGGCATCCCCACCAGCCACGGCATCCAGTACTTGGGCATGCTGGCCGCGCCCATCATGTCCCAGGGATGCACCATGATCGCCGCGCCCAGGTCCGCCGCGGCTTCGAAGAACGGGAACAGCTCGGGCGCATCCAGGTTCCATTCGTTGCAATGCGAGCCGATCTGCACGCCGCACAGGCCCAGCTCGTCGATGCAGCGCTCCAGTTCGCGAATGGCCAGTTCCGGTGCCTGCAACGGCACCGTCCCGATACCCGCATAGTGCCTGGGGAAGTCCTGGCAGATGCCGGCCATGTGATCGTTGAGATGGCGGTGCAGCTCCAGGGCCTGGTAACCCGGCGCCCAGTACGAGAACAGCACCGGTACGGTGGAGATCACCTGCACGTTGACGCCGAAGCGGGCGTAATCGTTGATGCGGTATTGCGGATCGAACGAGGAGTCCCATACCTCGCGGAAGAACTTGCCGTCCTTGTAGATGCGATGCCGGCCATCGCTGTGCGTCATCACCGGAAAGGCCTCGTTGCCGTATTTGACGGCGAGGTTGGGCCAGTCACGCGGGAGGATGTGGGCGTGGGTATCGATTTTCAGCATGGCGCCAAGTGTAGCGCCTGGCGGGGCTGTCGACCGTGTGACGCTCGGCAGCTGTTCACGGATGCACGCGGCGCTGGCCTTGTGCCGCCGCCGATTCAAGCGGCCCGCGACCGACCACGTGGGCCAGCGTATCGATGTTGTCGACCAGGCGGTCGCTGATGCGCACCATTTGTTCCGCGCGCGGGCGATCGTCCGCCATGGCGAGCAGGGTGGCCAGGCTGCGCTGTAGCTGGCGCAGTTCCGGTGCCGGCGCAGGTACCTGGTTGTTGCGCAGCGCAACGGCCAGGACGTGAAGCTGGGACGCAGAGCGTTCCACGAAGTGGGTCACCTCTACCTGTTCCGGCAGGCCGTCGCAGTTGTGCAGCAAGGCTTCCAGCGTCATCGCCGTACGTGCCAGGCGGTTGCCGTTGAGGAACAGCGCATTGGCCAGTTCCAGCAGGTTCAGCGGCGTGGCCGGTTCGGCCTGCATGCGCTCGATCGAGGCCTGCGCATTGGTGCGCACCGTGCGGGCGGTAGTGCGGGTTTCACGGTAGGCATGGCGTTGTTCCGGCCGCGCCAGTGCATGCAGGTAATCCGCATAGGCATCCAGCATGTCCGACAAAGCGGCGCGCGCGCGCCCGCGTTCCCAGGTGGGCCAGATCACGTAGGCAAGCAGGGCCACGCCGCTGCCGAGCACGGTGTTGAGTACACGTTCCGTCACGGCGATGCCCGGATTCACACCTTCAAACGACAGCAGGATCACCACCGCGCCCGTCAGCGCTGCAACGGCAATCCCGTAATGCGCAGTCGCCAGGTAACGGAACCCCATGCAGAGCATGGCCATCAGGGCGAGATGGGCCCAGGGATCGTGCGGGGTGACGTACAGCAAGGCCGTGGTCAGCACCAGGCCGAGGATGGTGCCCGCCACGCGCAGCAGGCCGAAATTGAAGGTGGCTGCGAAATCCGGGCGCAGCACGATCGCAGCCGTCATCGGCAGCCAGTAGCCATGCGGCGACTGCCACACCCGCGAGACCAGCAACGCGATGCTCAGACACACTGCGCAACGCATGGCATGCCGGAACGCTACCGAGTGTGTGGTGAGGTTTGCGCGCAGCGTAGCGAGTGCAGAGGTGCCACGCAGTGCGCTCGGCAGGCGCGTTTCCGCTGCGGCCGCGCGCTGTTCGCCGCTTGCTCCGGCCCAGTTCGCATTGCGCACCGCGGCGGCAAGCTGGCCCGAAAGGGCGTGGATATGAGCGGCGACGCTGTCGCTGCGGGTGTGGTTATCCAACAGCGCTCGCTCGCTCGCTTGCAGTGTTTGCAAGGCGCGTGCGGCTTGCTCCGGCGAATCGCCGCTTTCCAGGGCCGCGGCGAGCGCAGTCAGTACGCGCGCGGCATCGGCGCGGAACATCGCGATGATGCTCGCTGCGCCATGCAGTTCCGCCATGGCGACAAGCTCCAGGCGCATGCGCTCGGCCAGCTCCAGCAGCACGGCGAAGGCTTCCATCGCGCGGCCGTGGGCACGATGGCGGCCTAGCAACGTCTGTTGCAGCATGGTCATCGCTTCGGTCAGCGCGGGCACTTCTTCTTCGTTTTGCCGGTTTTCCTTGGCCAGGTTTGCAAGGCCGCGGTAGACGGTGGTCAGCGCATTGCGCTCCGGGCCGTAGCGTTGCAATGGCCACGCGGCAACCGAGAACAAAGTCAGCAGCAAGCCGCCGGCGAGAATCAGCCCGGCGCCGATCAGGGCGTTTGCGAGCGTGGTTGGCGAAGCTGCCGTGATCACCAGCAGGATCATGCTGGTCATGCCCACGCGCGCGATGTCCACGCCGAACACCACCAGCAGGCCGCCGAAGAAGCCGCATGCCGTCGTCGCAGCGAGAATCCACGGCAGATTGCCGCCAACCAGAAAACCGCACAGGGAGGCGAGCCCCGCCGCCAGCGAAGCCAGCAGCAACTGCCTGAGGCGCTGCCGGTAAGGACCGGGCTGATCGGAAAACATCGTATCGAGGGCGCCGGCGCCGATCGCCAGACCTGCTTCCTCGTGACCGGTGAGCATGCCCGCCGCCAGCGGCAAGACCACGGCGGCGGTATTGCGGATCACCACCCACGCCGGCACGTCCGGACGCTTGGTCGCAATCAGGCTTTGCAACACGCTGGCGCGTAGCGAATAAGCTCGGGTGGACATGGCGGGAAACACGGCCGGAATGCGCTGATTCTGCCTTAGCGCCATCGCCCTGTCGCGTGGCGACCGTACGAAAAAAACGGCGCCGTGACAGGCGCCGTTCCGTAGGGGTTCAACGCTACCGCTGTCCGCGCGGCCGATTCGTTTAGAACGTCTTTTCAGTGCCACGCCCGGCAAATTCGCCGGTGAGGGTGTTCACCCAGACCTTTTCGTCGTTGGTGATGTATTCCGGCACCTGGATCTCGATGCCGGTGTTGAGCTTGGCCGGCTTGGTGCGCTTGGTGGCGCTGGCGCCCTTCAGCTCAGGTGCGGTGTCGACCACGACCAGCAGTACGCTGGTCGGCACTTGTAGGCCCACTGGTGCGTCGTCGATGACCTGCACGTAATAGCCTTCCACGCTTTCCACGATGTAACCGGCGTTGTCGCCGATCAGTTCCGGGCCGAGCGTGTACTGCGTGTAATCCTCGTTGTCCATGAACACATAGGCGTCACCGTCCATGTACGAGAAATTGGCGGCGCGCCGTACCAGGTCCATTTCCTTCAGATCGTCGTCGGCGCGCAGGCTGAGATCGAACTTGCGGCCGCCGGGAATCGAATACAGCGTGAAGCGGAACGTGACGTTGCCGCCACGCGCGGTGGGCGAACTGCGTTCGATATCGCGCACCTGGTAAACGGTGCCGTCGTGTTCGACCACATTGCCTTTTTTGACGTCGGAAGCTTTCATGAGTAGAGCCGATGGTTAGGAAGGAAGGGCCAATGGCGGGAACGCTGGAGGTTACTTCGGCTGCAGCCGCACCGCGCCATCCAGGCGGATCGTTTCGCCGTTGATGTAGCGATTGCCCAGGATGAAAGCCACGGTGGCGGCGAATTCTTCCGGCTTGCCCAGGCGCGAAGGGAAGGGGATGGAGGCCGACAGTGACTCCTGCACCTGCGGCGGCATACCGTCCACCATCGGCGTCCAGAAGATGCCCGGCGCGATCGTCGCCACGCGGATGCCGAAGCGGGACAGCTCACGCGCCATCGGCAGCGTCATGCCCACCACGCCGCCCTTGGAGGCCGAGTAGGCGGCCTGGCCGATCTGGCCTTCGTAGGCGGCTACGCTGGCGGTGTTGATGATCACGCCGCGCTCGCCGTCTTCGCCGGCTTCGTTGTGCTGCATCAGTGCGGCAGCGGCCTTGGCGACGTTGAAGCTGCCCACCAGGTTCACCATCACGGTGCTGGCGAAGGTGCCCAGCGCCATCGGCCCTTCCTTGCCCAGCACGCGGCCGGCGCCCAGGATGCCGGCGCAGTTCACCAGCACGTTCAGGCCGCCCAGGGCCTCCCTGGCCGCACTGACGTTGGCGGCGACGCCTTCTTCGGAAGTTACGTCGGTGCGGAAGAAATGCCCGTTCAGCGCCTTGGCCGCGGCCTGGCCCTTTTCCTCGTTGACATCGAACAGGGCGACGCGGCCGCCGTTCGCGGCCAAATGCTGGGCCACGGCATGGCCGAGGCCGGAAGCGCCGCCGGTAATGATGGCTTTGACTTGGTTGAGCTGCATGGGTGAATCCCGTCAAGCGAAAAGCGCAATGGTAGCGCACCGGCTCGCTGGCCTGCGGCAGCGCCCTGGCAGCCATGTAGGCTGGGATGAAATCCCAGCTGGCGCAAACCCTCGGGAAAGCTGGGATTTCATCCCAGCCGACGCTCGTTTCAGGCGTGGCGAAGGAAGATCTTGTGCAGCGCTGGCGATTCGCACAATGTCGGGAAAGCAGCTACAGGCTGCGGCGGAGTGGTAGCCGGCTGCAGCTCCTTCTGCCATACCCCTACGTCCCACCATTGGCCGAGCTTGTAGCCCGCTTGGTGCCAGACACCGGCAGACGCGAAGCCCATCGCCTCGTGCAACGCCACACTCACGTCGCCCGGTAGCGTGATGACTCCCACCGCCTGGTTCATGCCCTGCAAGCGCATCACATCCAGCAGCGCGGCGTAAAGCTTGCGCGCAATGCCACGGCGGCGTGCGTTCTCATGCACGTAGATCGAGGTTTCGGCTATCCAGTCGTAGGCTGCGCGTTCGCGAAAGCGCGTTGCATACGCATAAGCCAGTACCTCGCCGCTGTCTTCCCACACCAGCCACGGGTAATGCTGCAGGCGAGTCAGGATGCGCTGGCGCATCGCTTCCGCCCCCGGCAGTTCGGTTTCGAAGGTGATGGCGGTATCGATGACGGTGGGTGCGTAAATCGAATGAATGGCCTCGGCGTCGGCCGCGCGGGCAATACGGATCATCGCTGATATTTCCAGTTGCGTTGCTTGCCTTGCGCCAGCCATTCCAGCGTGGTGGCGATGCGTTTTTGGCGCGTGGCGTCGGTCTTGGCTTGCGTTACCCATTCGACGTATTCGCGCTGTGCGCTTGGGCTGAACGCTTCGTACGTCTTGTGTGCGGCGGAGTGTTTCTTCCACAGGGCGGCGAAATCCGCCGGCAGCCTGGGCGATGGCTTGGGTGCTGGAGTGGCGCGTTTCCTCGTCGCTGCGGCCTCCCTCAGCGCGACCGCTTTGCGAACGTAAGCGACCAAGGCCCGCTTGCTCGGCAATTCCTTGATCGAGGTGAGCTTGCCGAACTGGCCCATGCCGTCCTTGTCCGTTTCGCCGACCACGTCCTTGCCATGCCAGAATTGAAAACTGCAATGCTGCTTGAACGCTGCGATGGAGCAGAGCAGCTTGCCCTGGTACAGGAAGTGCGGGCAGCCCCACTTGATGCTTTCCTCCACCTCGGGGCAGGCGCTGTGCACGATGGTGCGCAGGTGTTCGAGCACTGGCTGGGCGAAGCCGGGCGATTTCGCGATGTAGGCGTCTACGCGTGGATCGTGGCTGGCCATGACCGGGTTCGCTACAGGTCCCGAATGTAGAAACGATCGCAGCCGAAATGACCGGTGCCGCCCAGGGGTTCGCACAGCTGCGTGAAGCCGTGTTTTCGATACAGCGATTGCGCGGCATCCATCCCGGTCAGTGTTTCGATGTAGCAGCGCCTGAAGCCGAAACCGCGTGCCGCATCCAGGCAGTGTTGCAGCATGGCCGGGCCGGCACCGATGCCACGTGCTTCGGGCAGGAAGTACATCTTGCGCAGTTCGCACACATCCGCCTCGCCCCCCTCGAGCGGAGCGACGCCACCGCCGCCGACTACGATGCCGTCGCGTTCCACCACGAAATACGCGCCGCTGGGACGCGCATAGGCGGTGTGCATATCGTTGACTTCGGGGTCGTGGATGGCGAAGCCGGGACCGTCAGCGCCGAATTCGGGCATGACGGCACGAATAATGTCGGCAACGGCGGCGCTGTCGCGCGGCTCGATGGGGCGAATGAGGAAGGCGGGCATGAGTGGCAAGTTACCAGCTCTACGCCCGGAAGGGGATCGGCCGTAGCTTGGGGCTTGTTACGTGTCCGCCGTGGTCCGCGCCTTCGTCACCCGGCTTGCCGTGGGCTTGTTCAGCTGGGTCGAAAGCCACGCGCCGGTCGCCACCAGCATGTCCAGGTTGATGCCGGTCTGCATACCCATGCCATGCAGCATGTACACCACGTCTTCGCTGGCTACATTGCCGGTGGCACCCTTGGCATAAGGGCAGCCGCCGGTGCCCGAGACGGCGCTGTCGACGACGCGCACGCCTTCTTCCAGGCAGGCGAGGATGTTGGCCAGGGCCTGGCCGTAGGTGTCATGGAAATGCACGGCCAGGGCGTGCATGGGAATTTCCTGTGCCACCGCGTGCAGCATGGCGCGCGCCTTGGCGGGCGTGCCGACGCCGATCGTGTCGGCCACGGAAACCTCGTAGCAGCCCATCTCGTACAACTGCTTGGCGACCTTGACCACATCGGCAACGGGCACCTCGCCCTGGTAAGGGCAACCCAAAGCGGTGGATACGTAGCCGCGCACCTTGACGCCTTCTGCCTTGGCTTCCTCCAGCACCGGCCGGAAGCGTTGCAGCGATTCGGCGATCGACGCATTGATGTTGGCGCGGTTGAACGCTTCGGACGCTGCCGTAAACACCGAAACCTCGTTCGCGCCGGCTTCGCGCGCAATTCGATAGCCCTGTTCGTTCGGTACCAGCACCGGATAGCCGACGCCAGGGACCTTGCGGATGCGGTGAAACACTTCCGCCGCATCGGCCAGCTGCGGCACCCAGCGCGGGCTGACGAAGCTGGTGGTTTCAATGGTTTTCAGGCCGGTGGAGGACAAGCGGTCGATCAGCGCTATCTTGATATCCGGCGGCAGCAGCGTCTTCTCGTTCTGCAAGCCATCGCGCGGGCCGACTTCGACGATCCTAACTTCAGAGGTATTCATGCCAGGCTCCAGCAACCAAGGCTTGTGCTCACGAGGCAAAGCGAACAAGTACGGCGTCGGCTTCCACGAACTCGCCTTGCGTTGCACTTACGCTATCAATGGTACCCGCGCGCGGTGCCTTCAAGGCCAGTTCCATTTTCATGGCTTCCATCACCAGCAATTCCTGTCCCTCTTCGACGGTGTCCCCCGCCTTGGCTTTGACCAGCACGATGCGGCCCGGCATGGGCGCGGCGACCTGGTTGCCGCCGCTGCCCTGCTTGGATTCCCAGGCAAATGCTGCCGCCCGTGCAAAGGCATGACGCTGGCCGTTGGAGTCGTGCAAGGTGATGCGTTCGGCGTCGGCGTGGACGCGCAATCGAACGCCTTCATCGCCGAAGCGTGCGCTGAGCACGCCACGATCAAGGCGCGCGCCGTGCACTGCACATTGCGAGGCGCCGTGCTGCAAGCGATAGTCTCCATCGTGGCCGTAGGCTTCGACTTCGTAACGCTGCTCGCGCAGGCTGAGCGCGACAATGCGTTTGCCCGCATGCCCGATACGCCATGCGTCAGCGCGTGACCAGGGCGAATAAGGGTCATTGCCGTGCGCCGATGCAGCGTCCAGCGTGCATTCGTCGTGAAGCAGTGCGGCGGTAGCTGCAGCGAACAGGACATGCTCAGAGGGTGCCGCATCGCCGGTTAGAAATTCATCAAGGTGGCGATCCAGGTAACCGGTATCGATGCGGCCTTCGACCACCACCGGATGGCTCGCTAGCCGCTCGAGAAAGGCGATGTTCGATTTCGGTCCGACGATCTCGCATTCGGCCAGGGCTTCACGCAGGCGTTGCAGCGCTTGCGTTCGATCGGTGTCATGAACGATCAGCTTGGCGATCATCGGGTCGTAAAAAATCGTTACCGTGTCGCCTTCGATCACGCCGCCATCCAGCCGCACCTGGCGTGATGGCGCAGGCAAGCGCAACTGGCGCAACTTGCCCGAACCGGGCAGGAAGTTGTGATCCGGATCCTCGGCGTACAAGCGCACCTCGATGGCATGCCCGCGTGCCTGGATCTGTTCCTGTTGCAACGGCAGCGGTTCGCCGGCGGCAACCCGCAATTGCCATTCGACCAGGTCGAGCCCCAGCGTTTCCTCGGTGACTGGATGCTCCACCTGCAGGCGTGTATTCATCTCCATGAAATAAAACGTACCGTCCTGGCCCACGATGAATTCCACCGTGCCGGCGCCCACGTAATCGACCGCCTTGGCTGCCGCAACAGCAGCTTCGCCCATGGCCTTGCGCCGTTCCGCATCGAGGAACGGGGAAGGGGTTTCTTCCAGCACCTTCTGGTAGCGGCGCTGGGCCGAACACTCACGCTCGTTGAGGTGAATCACCGTGCCGCGCGTGTCGCCGAACACCTGGAATTCGATATGGCGCGGGTGCTCCACGTAGCGTTCCAGGATCACGCGCGTATCGCCGAACGAGCTGGCGGCTTCGCGTTGCGCGGAGGCTAGCGCATCGGCAAATTCCTGTTCCGTGCGCACGATGCGCATGCCCTTGCCGCCACCGCCGGCCGCCGCCTTGATCATCAGCGGAAAGCCGGTCTTGCGCGCTTGTTCGGCAAGAAAATCCGTGTCCTGGTTGTCGCCGTGATAGCCAGGCACCAGCGGCACTTGGTGCTGTTCCATCAGCGCCTTGGCGGCCGCCTTGGAACCCATCGCGTCGATGCTTGCCGGACGCGGGCCGATGAAGGCGATGCCGGCTTCCGTGCACGCACGCGCGAACCCAGTGTTTTCAGAAAGAAAGCCGTAACCGGGATGAATCGCTTGCGCGCCGGACTTCCTTGCGACGTCCAGGATGACGTCGCCGCGCAGGTACGATTCGGCCGGGCGCGGGCCGCCGATCGGCCAGGCTTCATCCGCCAACCGCACGTGATGTGCGTCGCGGTCCGCCTCCGAGTACACCGCAATGGTATGGATGCCCAGCCGCCGGCAGGTGCGGATCACGCGGCAGGCGATCTCGCCGCGGTTGGCAATCAGTACGCGCTCGAACATGCGGGTTCCTTACCGGGTGGCTTGCCACTGCAAAGCCCATAAAGCTAGCAGAATTACGTGTCGCAGCCGATGCGCGCCGCAGCAATAACCGCCTGTTCGCCTAGGGATGCTCTGATCTATTCCACGTACCCGTCACCGCACTGTATGCGCGTCTGGCGGCGCCCCAGTGGCGAAGGCAGACTGGCTGTCTGTCTAGGCACTGGGGCGCCGCCAGACGCGCATACAGGGCGGCCCCCACATTTAAAATTTGATGACGGGGTGACGTCCAGAAGGCCCGCAGGCCATGCCCCGCGGCTTGAACAGACGGCCAGTCTGCTCTGTGCCGCGCGACCCACCCTGCGGGCCTTCTGGACGTCATGCCGGGTGCGTGGAATAGATCAGAGCATCCCTAGGTAGGCTGGGATGGCAATCCCAGCATCGGGATGCCGCGGGAAAGCTGGGATTGTCATCCCAGCCTACATGCCCTGCAGGATCGCGTGTTGAGCTATTCGCCTTCCCAGTAATCCGCGGTATCACCCTGCCGCATGACGATGCGGATCATTTGCGGCTTGCCTTCCGCATCGGGCCCGAACTCGCCCAGGATGCCGTACTTGTTGGAGTCCGGGTATTCGCAGATCTCCGGCGAAAGTTTGCTGCTCACCGCCAAATAGCGCATTTCGACCGATCCAGTGTTGATGATCTGGTGCGCGCTTTCCGGGCCGCCCGGCGGGCAGGCGATGATGTCGCCCTGGCGGATCGGGTGGCGCTCGGCGCCGATGCGAATCTCGCCTTCGCCCTCCAGGATGAAGAACATTTCCTCATTGACGCGGTGATTGTGCAGCGGAAAAGCGCGCTTGCCTGGAGGCACCGCGGTGATGTTGTAGCCGAGTTTCTGTGCGCCCATTTGCATGGAGATGCGCCCCATGCGGGCCTCGAAGCGTTGCGCGGCGTCGCCGGTGGGGCCGAAGCCGGGCGGGAAAGCTTGCAATTCGATATCGGCGATGTTGACGATCCGTTTCATGGCATGCCTCGTGTCGGGAAAGAAAGGATGGCAGGTAGGCCCAGCCTAGCCTTCGCTGCTATCGGTAGGGCGTCAGCAAGTCCAGCCGGGAGCGCGTTTGTCGAGGAAGGCGCCAAGCCCTTCCTGGCCCTCTTCCGACACGCGCAGCCTTGCGATCAGCGCGGCATTTTCCAGATCGATGCGTTCGGCTGCTGTGGCGGTCAGCCCATGCATGTTGAAGGCGAGCTGTTTCGCTTCACGTTGCGCTGACGGGCCGGCCTTGGCCAGTTGCTTGAGCACCGTGTGTACGCTGTCGTCCAGGTATTCGGCAGCCACTACCTCGTGCAGCAACCCTATGCGTGCCGCCGTTTCCGCGTCGAAGATTTCGCCGGTCAGGAACAGGCGTCGCGCCTGCCGTACGCCGATCGCGGCCATCACATAAGGCGAAATCACCGCGGGAACCAGGCCCAGCCTCACCTCGGTGAGGCCGAACTTCGCGCTGTCAACGCCGATGGCGATGTCGCAGCAAGCGATCAGGCCCACGCCGCCGCCATAAGCCGCGCCATTGACGCGCGCGACCGTGGGCTTGGGCAGAAATTGCAGCGTGCGCATCAGGGCGGCAAGGCGCAGCGAATCTTCGCGGTTTTCCGCCTCGCTGGCCTTGGCCATGCCGCGCATCCAGTTCAGGTCCGCGCCGGCGGAAAAGCTGGCGCCCTCGCCAGTCAGCACCACTACGCGCACGGCCGGGTCGCGGCCGGCCTCCTGCAGGGCTGCGGTCAGTTCGGCGATCAGGCGGTCGTCGAAGGCGTTGTGGACATCCGGCCGGTTGAGGCGAAGTTCGCGGATGCCGGCGTGGTCAGCGGTCTGGATGGCGGAGGTCATGGGGCAAGGGATCCGGGGGAGGGGTTAGAGCATAAGGAAAAGCGGTGCGCAGCAAACCTGCCCCCACTGCACCGAATGCGAAAAGTGGATACAATGCGAACCATTCTTATTTAGAAGCATGACAACCGTGCGCCTGTCCGACTTGCCGAAAGGTGCTAACGCCGTGGTGGAAAGAGTCGAAGATGCCCATGCCGATGACCAGATCGCGCAGCGCCTGCGCGACCTGGGCTTCGTGGCAGGCGAGCAGGTCAAGCTGGTGGCGCGCGGCCCGGTGGGTGCCGACCCGCTGCTGATCCAGATCGGCTCGACCCGCTTTGCCTTGCGTCGCGCCGAAGCGGCGCGGGTTGCGGTGCGGGAGGTTGCATGAGCGCCGGTACCCTGCGCATTGCCCTGGTCGGCAACCCCAACTGCGGCAAGACGGCGCTGTTCAACCAGCTCACCGGCGGGCGCCAGAAAGTGGCCAACTACGCCGGGGTCACCGTGGAGCGCAAGGAAGGGCGGTTCACTGCGCCGTCCGGCCGCGTGCTGCAGGTCCTGGATCTGCCCGGCACCTACAGTTTCGATGCCGCCAGCCCGGACGAGCAGATCACCCGCGACGTGCTGGAGGGCAACTATCCCGGCGAAGCCGCGCCCGATCTCATCATCTGCGTGGCCGATGCCACCAATCTGCGCCTGCACCTGCGCTTCGTGCTGGAAGTGAAGCGACTTGGCCGTCCAGTGGTGCTGGCCTTGAACATGATGGATGCGGCGCGCCACCGTGGCATCGTGATCGACGTGCCGCAATTGCAGCGGCGCCTGGGCATTCCCGTGGTGGAAACCATTGCCGTAAAGCGTGGCGGTACGCGTGCGCTGGTCGAACGGGTGGATGGCGATCTGCCGGAAGCCCCGCCCGCGTTGCCCGACGATCCGGCCAGTCGCGCCGGCCTGCACGATGAAGTGCGCCAGCTGATGGCCGCCACGGTGACCATGCCGCGCGCCACGGCGGCGATCGACGACATACTCGATCGCTGGGTGCTGCATCCGGTCTTTGGCTTGTTGACGCTTGCGGTGGTGATGTTCCTCGTGTTTCAGGCCGTGTACGCCTCGGGCAAGCCGATGAGCGACCTGATCGGCAATGGCTTCGCCTGGCTGGGCCAACATGCGGCCGTGGTGCTGCCCGCAGGACCGGTCCATGACCTGGTGGTGAGCGGCATCTTCGGCGGTCTGGGCACGGTGCTTGGTTTTCTGCCGGTGATCCTGGTGCTGTTCTTCTTCATCCTTATGCTGGAAGAGTCGGGCTATCTGCCGCGCGCGGCGTTCCTGCTCGATCGCCTGATGGTTTCGGTGGGGCTGACCGGGCGCTCCTTCATTCCCTTGCTGTCGAGCTTTGCCTGCGCCATTCCCGGCATCATGGGCACGCGCAGCATCACCGATCCACGCGATCGCCTGGCCACCATCCTGGTGGCGCCGCTGATGACCTGCTCCGCCCGGCTGCCGGTGTATGCACTGCTGATTGGCGCGTTCATTCCCGCTCGCCGCGTGCTGGGCATCTTCAATCTGCAGGGCGTGGTGCTGTTCGCGCTGTATGTCGCCGGCATTACCGGCGCGATGACGGTGGGCTGGGTGATCAAGCGCATTCGCCGCGACAAGAGCGAACACGCGTTGTTGATGGAGCTGCCTTCGTATCGCTTGCCGAAGGCGCGCGACGTTGCCATCGGCTTGTATGAGCGCGGCAGCATTTTCCTGAAGCGCCTCACCGGCGTAATCCTGGCGCTGACCGTGTTGATGTGGTTCATCTCCACCTTTCCGGCCCCGCCGGCAGGGGCCACGGGGCCGGCCATCAATTACAGCTTGGCCGGCCATCTCGGCCGTTTCCTGCAGCACCTGTTCGCGCCGCTGGGCTTCAACTGGCAGATCAGCCTGTCGCTGATTCCCGCTTTCGCCGCGCGCGAAACGGCCGTGGCCACGCTGGCAACGGTGTATGCGGTCAGTGGCGACGCGCAAGGCGGCGGGCTTGCCCATGCACTCACCAGCAATTTTCCCTTGGCCAGCGCACTGTCGCTGCTGGTGTGGTTTGCCTTCGCGCCGCAGTGCATGTCCACGCTGGCGGTCATTCGCCGTGAAACGCAATCCTGGCGCAATGTGGCGATTTCCTTCAGCTACATGTTCGCCGTGGCCTACGCGGCATCGTTCATCACTTATCAGGTGGCGAGGTTGTTCTCGTGAGCACGGGCTTGCTGGTGCAGTACGTAGTGATTGGCCTGGCGGTGCTTGCCAGTGCGCTGTACGCGTTCCGCAAGCTGGCGCCGCAGCTCACCAGCCGCTGGCTCGCGGCGGCGTCGATCCATTTCAGCCAGCCCGGGCAGGCAGCGTGGCTGCGTTCGCTCGGACGTCGTTTGCAACCGAAGCAAGCTACCGGCAACTGCAGCGACGGCTGCGGTACGTGCGGTGCATGCGGCCCGAAACCGCCGGCCAGTGCACGTGGCGGTGCCATGCCGTTGCAGTTCCGGCCGCCTCAGCGATAAGCAGCCTGCCGGCGCAGGAAACACGTAGGCTGGGATGACAATCCCAGCTTCTACGCGGCATCCCGGCGCTGGGATTACCATCCGAGCCTACGCGGTCATTGAGCCCCTCTCCCGGAGGGAGAGGGGCGGTAGCGAGGCTGTGGATCAGTACGGGTTGCCGCCCGAATAATCGTTGTTGATCGTGCTGTTGAGCTGACTCATCACGTTCGAATCGGTCGTGGTCAGGCCCAGTTCGCGATTCCGGTCCAGCGAGTACGACGAGAAGTTTTCAGAGCCTACAAAGGCCAACGCATTGGCAGTGCCGTAGTCGGCCACGATCGCCTTGGCGTGGATATACAGCGAGGTGTTGTCGTTCGGATAGGTGGCGATGCTCGCGCCGGCCGACTTCAGCGCATCCAGGTTGCTGTAGTACTTGCTGTTGTCGGTCATCACGATGGTCACGCTCACGCCCGCGCTCGCGGCGTTTTCCAGCGCACTCACGATGCCGCTGTCGCCCATCTCCTCGTTTTCCACCAGCAGGCTGGTGGTGGCGTTGTTGATGATGTTGAGCAGGCTCGCGCGCGAATTGGTCGGACTCCACACCAGATCATCGCCGTTCGGCGGGGTCACCGAAGTGTGCGCGAAATCCTTGTTGAAGGTGGTTTCGATGGCGCCCATGTCGTTGGCGTCGTTCTCGATCACACCGTAGTCGCGGCTGGTGCTGTAGTAGCGGCTGGTCAGGTTCATCGACATGATGGCCACCTGCGCGTTCGCGGTGCCGTAGTCGATCAGGATGCTCTTCTGATGGGTGGCCGCGTACGTGGTCCATGCCCATTTGACGTTCACGCCGCAACCGCTGAGCTGGTTATACGCGGTTGTGTTGTTCCGCTGCTCAAGATTCACGTCCAGGATCACGCGAACCTTGACGCCACGCGAGGCTGCGTTGCACAGATCGTTCTGGGCGGTGGTGTCCTGCAGTTCGTACATCGTCATGTCGATGGTCGACTGCGCGGAATTGATCAGATCGTAGATCGGCCCAAAGCCCTGGTCGGGCTCGGTCACCAGCGTCTGCTGCGCAAAGGCAGGCAGGGCGAAGCCGAAAGCGCAGGAGGCTAGCGCCGCGGCTTTCACGAAGCTGGAACGGTTACTGCGAAAGGTCATGACTTGGTCCTTATGTCGAGTTGGATGGAAAACGCATTCCCTGCGCTGATCCGCTACCGCGCTCCCTACGCGGCGTACTCGGCTGGCCGGCGACGCCGGACTTCCCCTGGTCAAACAGTGCGTGCAGCACTCCAGCCGAAGGGGCGCATCTCAACGGGTGTCAATGACAGGAATCTTTCGCTGGCGTGGCAAGGCACGCGCTCGTTCATGTGCTGTGCGCCTTCGTCATCGCCGAGTGAATCGGCCAGCCTTTGAGATCGATGCAAATGCATGGCGTGCACATCCATGCAAATTTTTTTAGTCAGTTATGCGCAAGCTTGAAATGAAGATAGGCGCGATGATGCGAAGCGCAATGGGCAGGGTTATGAAGAAAGAGGTGTACGCCGTTTCCGGCAGTGCGTAAGCTGGGATGACAATCCCAGCTTCGCGCGTGGCATTCGCTGCCGGGATTGCCATCCTGGTCTACATGCGGAATACGCCGTACCGCTGCGGCTCGATCGGCGCATTCAACGACGCCGAAATGGCCAGTCCCAGTACGCGGCGCGTATCGGCCGGGTCGATGATGCCGTCGTCCCACAGCCGCGCGGTGGCGTAGTAGGGATGGCCTTGCCGCTCGTACTGCTCGCGGATCGGCGCTTTGAAGGCTTCCTCGTCCTGCGTGCTCCAGCTTTGACCGGCAGCTTCCATGCCGTCGCGCTTCACGGTTGCCAGCACGCTGGCGGCCTGCTCGCCGCCCATCACGCTGATTCGCGCATTCGGCCACATCCACAGGAAACGTGCGCCATAGGCGCGGCCGCACATGGCGTAGTTGCCAGCGCCGAAGCTGCCACCGATCACCACCGTGAATTTCGGCACGTGCGAGCAGGCCACCGCGGTCACCATCTTGGCGCCGTCCTTCGCGATGCCGGCGTTCTCGTATTTCTTGCCGACCATGAAGCCGGTGATGTTCTGCAGGAACACCAGCGGCACATTGCGCTGGTTGCACAACTCGATGAAGTGCGCGCCCTTGAGCGCGGACTCGGAAAACAGGATGCCGTTGTTGGCGACGATGCCGACCGGGTAGCCATGGATGTGCGCGAAGCCGCACACCAGGGTCTTGCCATAACGGGCCTTGAACTCATGGAATTGAGAACCGTCGACGATGCGCGCGATCACCTCGCGGATGTCGAAGGGACGGCGCGTGTCCTGCGGAATCACTCCGTACAGCTCTTCCGCCGCGTAGCGCGGTTCCGCCGGTGCCTTTAGCGCCAACGGCATCGGCTTGCTGCGGTTGAGGCTGGCGACGATGTCACGCGCGATCGACAGCGCATGCGTATCGTTCTCGGCAAAATGATCGGCCACGCCCGAGGTGGAGGTATGCACGTCGGCGCCGCCAAGCGCTTCCGCATCCACCACTTCGCCGGTGGCCGCTTTCACCAGCGGCGGGCCGCCGAGGAAGATCGTGCCCTGTTCGCGCACGATGATGGTTTCATCGCTCATAGCCGGCACGTACGCGCCGCCCGCGGTGCACGAGCCCATCACTACCGCGATCTGCGGAATCCCCAGGCCCGACATCCGCGCCTGGTTGTAGAAGATGCGACCGAAGTGCTCCTTGTCCGGAAACACCTCGTCCTGCATGGGCAGGAACGCGCCGCCGGAATCGACCAGGTAGATGCAGGGCAGACGGTTCTCCAGCGCCACTTCCTGCGCGCGCAGATGCTTCTTCACCGTCATCGGGAAATAGGTGCCGCCCTTGACGGTGGCGTCGTTGGCCACGACCACCACTTCGATGCCATGCACGCGGCCGATGCCGGTGATGATGCCGGCCGACGGGGCCGCATCGTCATACATGCCATGCGCGGCAAGCGGCGAGAGTTCCAGGAACGGCGAACCGGGGTCGAGCAGGGCGCGAATGCGTTCGCGTGGCAGCAGCTTGCCGCGCGCAGTGTGCTTCTCGCGTGCCTTGGCGCCGCCGCCTTCGGCGCTGCGTGCCAGCTGTTGGTGCAACTGGTCCACCAGGTCGCGCAGGTTCGCGCTGCTGGCCTGGAAGTCGGAGGAGCGGGGATCGATCTGCGAGGTAAGAACGCTCATGGGGCAAACATCGCCAGGGCAAACCCTGGATGATAGCCGTTACCGGCCGCCCATAAAAAACCGGCCGCCAGATGGCGGCCGGTTTGGATCGACCTTCGAAGGACGATTAGTGCTTCGCAGCGTCCTTGCCGGCGTCCTTCGCGGCGTCGGCGGCCTTGTCGGCAGCCTTCGAAGCGTCGGCAGCGGCGGCCTTCATCGCATCGCCGGCAGCCGGAGCGGCGGCGGTGGAAGCCGGAGCGGCAGCCGGGGCCGCAGCGGTGGAAGCCGGAGCAGCAGCCGGGGTGGCCGGAGCAGCAGCGGTGGAAGCAGCGGCAGCCTTCTGAGCCTGGTCCGCAGCCTGCGTGGCAGCTTGCTGGGCCTGGTCAGCCGACTTCTGCGCGTCCTGCGCGCCTTCCTGTGCGCCGTTGCTGCAAGCCGCCAGCAGCGCGACGAGCGCGGAGGCGAGAAGGGTACGCGTGAACTTCATGGTGGATCTCCTTAGCCGTGGAATGCCAATTGGCGGATTATTAATAGCGCTTTCACGTTAACGGCGCTACCGGTTTTTACTAACATCTTTTATGCCGCATTAAACCAGGCCGTGGTTTGCAGCTCGGCCTGGCGCTGCAACGGCGCGGAGTTTAATCCAAACGTTCCACTGCCAGGGCGGTCGCTTCGCCGCCGCCAATGCACAAGGCAGCGACGCCGCGACGCAAGCCGCGGGTCTTCAGGGCGTTGAGCAGGGTCACCACGATGCGCGCACCGCTGGCGCCGATCGGATGACCGAGCGCGCAGGCGCCGCCATTGACGTTGAGCTTGTCGTGCGGAACGCCCAGCTCGCGCATCGGCGCCATCGCCACCACGGCAAAGGCTTCGTTGATCTCGAACAGGTCCACGTCGGCGACCTTCCAGCCGGCCTTGTCGAGCACCTTGCTGATCGCACCGACCGGGGCGGTGGTGAACCATTCGGGTTCCTGTGAATGAGTGGCGTGGGCAACGATGCGCGCCAGCGGCTTCACCCCGCGCGCCTTGGCTTCGTCGGCCGAAAGCAGAACCAGCGCCGCGGCGCCGTCGGAGATGCTGGACGAGCTGGCCGCAGTGATGGTGCCGTTCTCCTTGCGGAAGGCAGGCTTCAGCGTCGGCACCTTGCCGATGTCGGAACGGCTGGGCTGCTCGTCGGTATCGATCTGCACGTCACCCTTGCGGCCGGCGACGGTGACCGCCACGATTTCATCGGCGAACGCGCCGGAGGCTTGCGCCGCCTGCGAGCGCTTGACCGATTCGATCGCGAAGGCATCCTGCTCCTCGCGGCTGAAGTGGTACTTGTCGGCGCACAGCTCGCCGAACACGCCCATCGCCTTGCCGTCGTAGGGGTTGGTCAGGCCGTCCCAGGCCATGTGGTCGACCACCTTGCCATCGCCGTAGCGAATGCCGCCGCGGGCGTTGACCATGTGCGGGGCGTTGGTCATCGATTCCATGCCGCCGGCCACAACCACGGTAGCCGAACCGGCCTTGATCAGGTCATGGCCCAGCATGATCGCCTTCATGCCCGAACCGCACACCTTGTTGATGGTGGTGCAGCCGGTAGCCGGCGGCAGGCCGGCGTTGAGGGCGGCCTGGCGGGCGGGCGCCTGGCCGAGGTTGGCCGGCAGAACGCAGCCCATGATCACTTCGCTCACGTCCTTAGCCTCAATGCCGGACTCATCGAGCACAGCGCGGATGGCGGTGGCGCCGAGAGTCGGGGAGGGGACGCCGGTGAACTGGCCGAGGAAGGAGCCGATGGCAGTGCGCTTGGCGGCGGCGATGACGATATCCGACATGGGGATCTCCAGGGGAGCTTTTAGGCGCGTCGCGCCCGGGAAGGGAATTGCCGAATTATCGCAGCCCGCACTGCTTTGCAGCAAATCGGCGTTTTTCGTGAGAAATCACGCATTCTTGCCTCTCGCATTTAGACAGACTTAACCCATAAGCTATGGTTGATTGCTGCTGTTGGGAGTGGCGGCATAGCTTCTGGACGAACGTCATTCACTAAGGGTGAGAGTTATGGCAACCGGGATGCAGGCGTTGCGCCGCCGTGAAATCGCGCTATTGATCAGTCTAGCCGTGGGTTTGAGTGGTTGTGGGGGAGGGGGTAACAGCGCTGTAAAGGCGTCCATGCCGGGCGGACCGGCGTCGGGTCTGCCACCTTCGCCCACGCCTACACCCTCACCCGCTCCGACGCCTTCGACACCTTCGCCCAGCGTTCCTACGCCGCCTACTGACGCGCAGTTGTCCCTGACCAATACCTATGCGGCGCACAAACAGGGCTTTACCGGCGCCGGCGTCACCATTGCCATGGTCGACAGCGGCATCATGCGCACCAATCCGGCGGTGGCCGGACGCGTGACGCAAGAGCTAATCTACGTCGATTCGACGCAGAACAACACCAAGATCGACGATGTGGTCGGACACGGTACCTGGGGCGCCGAACTCGCCGCCGGTACGTCGTTCGCCCAGTATCCTGGTGGCATTGCGCCGGGCGCGAGCCTGGTTTCCGCGCGCATCATTTCCGACAGTGCGCCGAGTGATAACGGCTCCACTCCGCCTTCGCAGGTGACGACCAGCGATGCGCAGTTCTTTCAGCAGGTCAATTCCGACCTGATCACGGCCGGCGTGAAGGTGATGAACAACTCCTGGGGTGGCATCACCTGGGATACCACCAATACCGCGCTCAATGCCGCGTTCGATAACGCGTATGCGCCTTTCGTCAACAACGGCGGCCTGGTCGTGTTCGCCGCCGGCAACGATTCGCAGGCCAACCCGAGCACGATCGCTTCATTGCCCAGCTACGTATCCGATCCGAACCTGCAAAAGGGCTGGCTGGTTGCGGTGGCGTTGAACAGCAGCAACCCAACGCAGATCGAAAGCTATTCGAACAAGTGCGGCATTGCGATGAATTATTGCCTGGCGGCGCCGGGCGACGTGATCGTGCTGGACAAGAACACCACCTCCAGCACCGCCAATCCCACCTACTACATCGTGGAAGGCACCTCCTTCGCCGCTCCCATCGTTTCCGGCGCGGCGGCACTGGTATGGCAAGCGTATCCGTATTTCAGCAACGACCTGGTGCGGCAAACCTTGCTGGGCACGGCCACGCCACTGGGCGGTTCGCAACCCAATCCCACGTTTGGCTACGGTGCGTTGAATGTGGGGGCGGCAGTGAATGGGCCTCAGCAGTTCAACTGGGGCAATGTGGAGGTTGGCTTTTCGGGCAATTCGAGTTGGAACAACCCGATCTCCGGCGCGGGCGGCCTGATCCTGGATGGGCCGGGCACTTTGACGCTCAGCAAGCCTTCTACCTATACCGGCTCCACCACGGTCAATGGCGGCACCTTGAACGCGGTATCGCTGAATTCGAATGCAGCCATCGCATCGACGGGCACGTTGGCGATCACGGGAACTGCCTCCGGCTCGACGCCGCTCATCAATGGTAGCGTAAACAACCAGGGCACGCTGGTGGTAGGTACGACCAGCAATCTCGTGATGGCGGGCAACTACACACAGTCCGGCGGCAAGCTCGCGGTGTCGCTGGGTTCTGCACTGCAGGCGTCCGGCACGGCCACGCTCAGCAACAACGCGGCCCTGTACGTCTATGGAGCCAATCAGGGCTATGTCGCCAATTCCAAAACCACGGTGTTGTCGGCGACCAACGGCTTGACTGGTACGTTCGCAAGCCTTTCTACGCCATCTACTGTCACACTGCAGGCTACGCTGGTTTACGACGCCAACGATGCCTTTCTCAACGTAACGCAGATCAACCTCACGCAAGCCGCGGGTGCGCCGTACGCTACCTCTGCGGCTGCAGGCGCTGTGCGTACGCAGAGTGCCTTCAATACGATCAACAGCGTAATGAGCGGCTCCAATGCGCAGCCCTTGCCGACCAGTTTCGTCAGCGGCGCCGCCAGCATCCAACAATCGCAGACTACCGCCGAGCTGCAAAAATCTCTGAGCAGCCTCTCGGGCCAGATGTACGCCACGAGCGCGGCGATGACCTTCGAAGCCATCGATGCCGACACGCGTGCGTTGTCCGATCGTTTCGACAGCCTGCTCGACAGTCCGCAAAGCTTCGAACGCAACAGCAAGTTCCAGAGCTGGTCGCAGAACCTGGGCTACCAGGGCAGCTTCTCGCGCAGCGGCTACGACAACCTCGGCTTCCAGCTCAACGGCAGCATGGTCGGCGGCGATCGCATGCTCGGCAACGGCGCCGTGCTGGGTTACGCCATTAGCCACAGCCAGGGGCTGGGCAATCTGCAACAGAGCGCCGACCAGGGCTTCAGCCGTGCGCTGGAAGGCATGGTGTATGGCGGCATCGTGCACGGCAACTGGTACACGATGGGTCGCTTCGGCGTGGGCAGCGACTGGCAGAACACGCGCCGTGAACTGCTGCTGGGCAGCCAATACGCCGGCGTGGGAAGTTTCAGCAACGGCCGCTACCAGGTGGCTTATAGCGAAAGCGGTTACCGCTTCAATGCGGGTAAATGGAAACTCACGCCGTACGCCGACCTGGAATACGCCAATGTCGAACGCGATGGTTTCAATGAACTGGGGGGCGCAGGCTTTGGTCTGAGTTCCAGCTCACAGACCGTGCAGCGCTGGCAGGCGGGCATCGGCTTGCGTGGTTCGCGCCAGTGGCAAATGCCGGACGGCAGCAGCCTCAGCCTGCAAGCCCGGTTCCAGTGGCAGGACGCCTTCTCCATGCATGGCGTGATGCCGACAGCCAGCTTCACAGCTTTGCAGCAGTTCATGCCGATCAACGGCATCGGCCTGTCGCGTTACGGCAACATCGCCGGTGTGTCGTTGAACTGGCGTTTCTCGGAGCGCGCGCAGTTGTCGATCGGTGCGGATGAATACAACGCACAGCGTGCCCACGCGACGATGGGGACGCTCAATTACAGCCTGAGGTTTTAAGCTCGCCGCAATCTACTCCCTCCCCTACGTGTAGTAGGGGAGGGTTGGGGTGGGGTGAAGCAATCTCGCGGTGAACTCAAGCATTGCGGCAAGCTCGTACAACCCCACCCCAACCCTCCCCTGCAAGCAGGGGAGGGGGCTATAGCTCGTGAGTCGTTTTACTCGCGCCCGTGGAACAGCTCGCGCCCGATCAGCATGCGGCGAATTTCATTCGTCCCCGCGCCGATCTCGTACAGCTTCGCATCGCGCAGCAAGCGGCCGGTCGGATATTCATTGATATAGCCGTTGCCGCCCAGCGTCTGGATCGCTTCCAGGGCCACCTGCACCGCATTCTGCGAGGCGTTGAGCAGGCATGCAGCCGGATCGATGCGCGACTTCACCCCGGCATCGAATTCCTTCGCCACCATGTAGGCGAAGCCACGTGAACTTTGCAGCTTGGTGTACATGTCGGCGATCTTCGCCTGCATCACGCCGAAGGTGCCGATCGGCGCATTGAACTGCTTGCGCTCGCGCGCATACGGCAGGGCGATATCCATTGCCGCCTGCATCAGGCCGATCGGGCCGCCGGACAACACGAGGCGTTCGGTATCCAGGCCGCTCATCAAGACCCGCACGCCTTCATTCACTTCGCCGACAATGTTCTCGGCGGGAATCTCGCAATTTTCGAACACCAGCTCGCAAGTATTCGAGCCGCGCATGCCGAGTTTGTCCAGCTTCTGCGCCGTGCTGAATCCCGGCATGCCTTTTTCGACGATGAAGGCGGTCATGCAGCGGCTGCCCGCGATGCGCGGCGCGGTGCGCATGTAAACCAGCAGCACGTCTGCGTCGGGCCCGTTGGTGATCCACATCTTCGAACCGTTGGCCACCCATACGTCGCCATGCTGCTCGGCGCGGCAGGTCATCGAGCCGACGACGTCGGACCCGGCACCCGGTTCGCTCATCGCCAGCGCGCCGACGTATTCGCCGGAGCACAGCTTAGGAATGTATTTGCGCCGTTGCGCTTCGTTTCCGTTGTGGAAAATGTTCTGCACGCACAGGTTGGAGTGCGCGCCGTAGGACAGGCCGACCGAACCGGACGCGCGCGAGATTTCCTCCATCGCCACCATGTGCGCCAGGAAACCCATGCCGCTGCCGCCGAATTCTTCCGGCACGGTGATGCCAAGCAGCCCCAGGTCGCCCATCTTGCGCCACAAATCGTGCGGGAACAGGTTTTCGCGGTCGATATGGTCGGCGCGCGGCGCGATCTCCTTTTCCGCGAACGCAGACACGCTTTCGCGCAGCAGGTCGATCTCTTCACCGAGCGGGAACGGACGCATGACGAACTCCTGGGGAAAGGGTATGGGAGGCCAGGAATTGTAGCGCAGCGGTCTTGGCCTCCCCTGATGCGGCGCATCAGGGGAGGCCGGCGTCCCGGATTGCCGCCCTCGCCACGCAGGGGTGGGAGCAATGGGTTACGGCTGCACTTTGGCCAACTTGCCCTTCATGATCACGCCGGACATCACAAAGCCCACGTGGCATTCGTATTTCTCGCCGTCGCGGTATTCGTTGCCGTAATCGCTGACGATATCGACCACCGCATTGGCGCCGGCCGCTTTCGCCTGGTCCTGCAGCGCAATCAAGGCCGACTGCAGCGCCCAATCGCAGGTTTTCTGGTCCGCCTTGCCGAAGGCATTGGTTTTGCGGTTGACGCTGACGTCGTCCTTGAGCACCGCTACCTGCCCTTGTGGGGCATGGCCGGTCAGATAGAACTTCACCGCGCCGTCCAGCTTGCCGGACTGGGTCGCCTCGGCCACGGCGTTGGCGAACGGGAAATGCACGATCTTGTCCTTGGCCGATGCCGGCCCGGAAACTGCCAACACCAACGCGATCGCAACCAGCACTCCAAATTTCGCTTTCATACCCTTCAGTCTCCTTGATCGATGGTTTCTCAGCACAATCCGCCATTCACTGCCAGCACCTGCCGAGTGATATAGCTTGCTTCCGGGCTGACCAGAAACTGCACCGCCGCGGCGACTTCGTCCACCGTGCCGGCACGCTGCATCGGAATGGCCTTGAGAATCTCTTCCAGCGGCAGCTCTTCCTGGGTCATGTCGGTGTCGATCAAGCCCGGCGCCACGCAATTGACGGTGATCTTGCGCTTGGCCAGTTCCACCGCCAACGCCTTGGCCGCACCGATCACACCGGCCTTGGAAGCGCTGTAGTTCACCTGGCCGCGATTGCCGATCAGGCCCGAGACAGAAGTGATGCAGACGATGCGTCCCGCCTGGCGGCGGCGAATCATCGGCATGATGATCGGGTGCAAGACGTTGTAGAAGCCGTCGAGGTTCGTCCGCAGCACCTGATCCCAGTCGTCATCGCTGAGTGCGGGGAAGGCGCCGTCGCGTGTCAGCCCGGCGTTGCACACTACACCGTAGTAAGCGCCATGCGCTTCGACGTCCGCTTCCAGCGCAGCTACGCACGCAGCGCGGTCGGCCACGTCGAATTGCAGAATTCGCGCAGCGCGACCGAATGCCTCTATCGCTGCACCGACCTGTTCGGCGTCCTCGCGTCGGCTGCGGCAATGCAGGACGATGTCATAACCGGCTTGCGCCAGCTTTAAGGCAATGGCGCGGCCGATGCCGCGACTGGAACCGGTGACCAGGACTGTTTCAGCCATGCGGCGTCTCCTTGGATTTTTGTTCGAAGAACACGGCCGCGTCCGGCGGGCTGAACACGGTCAAGCGTGCTTCGGCGTGAATGCCCTGGCTCTCGATGCGGCACAGGAATACGCCCATGCCTTGTTCGTCGTGGAACTCGCGCGAGGCTTCCACCCGCAATCGAGCGCCGGCAGGAAAGTCGTCGACATTGCACGAGTAATGCCGCGTGCCGAGCAGAAACCCCAGTTGTACCGGCCGCTGTTGCGCGCGGGCGCGACAGCCGGCCCAGGCGGCAATGGCCTGCGCCATCAGCTCCACGCCCACCCATGAGGGCATGCCGCCATCGTCATCCACGAACAGGCTGCCCGCGCGGATCGTCCGCGTACAGAGGATGCGCTCGCTTTCCACTTGCTCGATGCCGTCGAGCAGGATCATCGGGTCGGCATGGGGCATCACCTCGGCGATCGGCCATGGCGTCATGCAGGATCTCCCAGGATCAACGACGCATTGTTGCCGCCAAACGCGAAGGAATTGCTCATCAGGTAGCGCCGCCCACCGGCGGGCAGATGGCTGCCGATACGGGTGAAGTTCAAGGCGGGCAGCGCAGGATCGGCCTGGCCATCCCACAAGTGCGGCGGCAGACGGCGTTCGGCGCGCGCGTCCGTCAAGCTCAGCCAGCAAAAGGCAGCCTCCAGCGAGCCGGCTGCCGCGAGCGTGTGGCCGGTCAGCGACTTCGTCGACGAACAGGGCACAGCCGTCCCCAACAGGCTGGCCACGGCTTGGGCTTCCATGCTGTCGTTATGCTCCGTGGCTGTGCCGTGCAGATTGATGTAGTCGATCTGTGCGGCGTCCAGCCCGGCGTGCCGTAAGGCATTCTGCATCGCCTGGCATGCACCGGCTCCTTGCGGATCGGGCGAGGACATGTGATAGGCATCGGAACTGGCGCCGCCACTGAACAGTTGCACCGGGCCGGGTTCGCGCGTCATCAGGAACAGCGCTGCCGCTTCGCCGATATTGATGCCGCGACGGTGCCTGGAGAAGGGATCGCAGCGCTGCTGGTCGACCGCTTCCAGTGCGTGAAAGCCGTTGATGGCCAGTCGGCACAGCGTATCCACGCCGCCGCATAGCACGGCATCACACAAGCCGAGTCGCAGCAGGCGCTGCGCGCTCATCAGCGCGCGTGCGCCGGAAGTGCATGCGGTGGAGATGCCATAGCACGGCCCGGAAAGCCCGAGCCATTCGGCCAGGAATTGAGCCGGTGCGCCGAGCTCCTGGTGCGAGTAGTGATAGTCGGTAGGCCACGCACCGTCGCGGCGATAGGCTGCAATGCCGTGAGTGGCTTCCTCGATGCCGGTGGTGCTGGTGCCGAGTATCACGCCGATGCGCGCAACTCCGTAACGCGCGATGGCGGCGCGGATGTCGGCTTCGATTTCCAGCGCCGCGGCGAGCAGCAGCCGATTGTTGCGATTGTCGCGATGGCTCAGGCTGTCGGGCACGGGCGGAAGTTGTGCATGCACGCGGCCTAGCGGAGGCTGGTGATCCGGAATCCAGCCTTGCTCGGCGCGGATGCCGCTATCGTCGCCGGCGAACAGGGCTTCGGCGACCCTGGACTTGCCGGCGCCGAGGTTGCAGACAATGCCGAGGGCGTTGAGGTAAGCGTTCATACGGCGTGCGCGTTCGTAGACTGGGATGCCAATCCCAGCATTGCCATGCGCACATGCTGCGCGATGCTGGGATTGGCATCCCAGCCTACGTGATTCGTGGCGATTTGCCTCATGCCAGCGGTTTCCGCGCCGCCACGTTCACCAGCGTCTCCTCCCGTTGCCCGGGCGGAGGCGGCGCACGCAGGCCCCAGCGCTCCAGCAAGCCGAAGTCCTTGGAGCGGCTCCACCATAGATAGGGAAAGGATACGTTGCGCGACTCGAACTCAAAGCCCTGACCGCGCAACATCTCAAGGTATTCCTCGGCGCTCTTCTGCACTTCCATCGGATGCCGGAAAAACCAGCGGATCACCCAGGTATCGATGTACGCCTTGGTCGATTCGGCGAACAACAGCCAGCCGCCTGGCTTCAGTACGCGCCAGAACTCGGCAAGGGCGCGCTCCTGCTCCACCAGATGATGAAAGGTCTGATGGCAGAACACGATATCCACGCTGCGATCCGGCAGCGGCATCTGCGCGCAATCGGCGGAATGCAGCTGGATCGAAAGGCCTTCTTGCGCGGCTTCCGCTCGCGCAAGCTCGACACTGTGCGGGTCGGCATCCAGGCCGACCAAGTGGAGGGGCTGGAACGCATCGCGCAGCAGGCGGAACGACTTGCCCTGGCCGCAACCGGCATCCAGCAGCGTACCGCCTTGCGGCAACGGTTCGCCGATCAGCCGCTTGAGGTCATTGATCGCCACGCGCAGCACGTGATGCTGCCATGTATGGCTGCGCAGGAAGTGGAAACCGATGCGCGTTTCTTCAACGTAGTTGGGGCTGGCGTAGGTCATGATGCGACGGTAGAAGATTGTTGCGGGCCACGGCGCAGTCGCTGTTCGACCGCATCGATGAAAACTCTGGGCGATTCGAGCTGCATCTCGCCGCTGGCGAGGTCGACTGCCACCTGTACGCTGCTCGCACGCGTGATGCGCTGGCCGGTGGACGCATCCCGAATCAGGTAGTGGATCAACAGGCGGTTTTGCCATTCGACCAGGTCGGCACGCACGAGCAGCCGCTGTCCGAAGCGGGCAGCTTGCACATAGCGCAACTTCAAATCGATCACCGGCCAGGCATAGCCGGATGCCTTCATCTGCACGTAGTTGTGGCCGATGTCGTCGAGCAGGGCGCAGCGTGCCACCTCAAGATATTTCACGTAGTGCCCGTGCCAAGCCACGTCCATCGAATCGACGTCGTAGAACGGCACTTGAATGGCCACGTCGGTATGCAGAACGCCACTAGTTCGCATCGGTGCTCTCCTTGGACCCAGGCGCCCCGGCCGGCTGCCAATAAGCGTAGAAGTTGAACCACTGCTGCGGTGCGATCAGGCATCGTTCGGCCAGATGATCGGCGTAGCGTTGCACCCAAGCGCCAATGGTTGCGTCGCGCCGGCTTCGTTCCCATTGCGCCTGCTCAAGAAAGGCATCGAGGTAGATGCGATAGCGGCCATCGACTTTCAGGCAGCACAGCAGGTTCACCGGACAGCGCAGCAGGCCGGCCATCAACCACGGGCCTTGTGGAAAGGCCGCGGCGTGACCGAGAAAATCCACCGTCACCCGGCGTCCATCGTTCAGCGGCACGCGATCGCCGGCAATCGCCAGCCATTCGCCACGTTCCAGGCGTTGCGACAGATCCATCATCGTCGCCGTATCCAGCTCGCTCACCTGGATCAGCCGCATGCTGCGGTCGCCGGCCTCGCCCAGCAAGCGGTTGAATTGCGCCACGTGGCGGTTATGCACCAGCACGTTTAGAGGCACCTGTTCGCTCAGCTCGGCCATCGCCCGGCAGACGTCGGGGTTGCCAAGGTGGGTAACCACCAGCATTTCGCCGCGCCCGCCTTGCCGGCTACGCAGCAGACGTGGACGTACGCCGCAGGGATCGACCAATTGCACCTGTTCGTAGCGCAGCCGGCCGCGCCACACGTCGAGCCGGTCCAGCAAATTGTCGGCGAAAGCGATGAACTGCGTGAATACGCTACCTAGCGTCGGCTGCAGGGCGGACTGGCCGCTCCACTGCGCGAGATAGGTCTGGTATTGCCGGATATTGCGCCGCGCCGCGCGCGCGGAGGCGAAGAAATACAGCACGATCAGATACAACACCGGTGCCAGCAGGCGGCGACCGAATACACGCACGGCCAAAGCGGTGAGCCACATCAACGCGAAGCTGCCGCGTTCCTTGTGGGCGGACCAGTGACGCTCCTGTACCCCTTGCGAGCTCATGCTTCGGCGCTCCATGCCAGCCGGCCGGAAGAATAGGCTTTGTCGCCCTGGCGATAGGCGAAATGCAGTTTGTTTCGAGCCCTGTCGTAACGAAGGGTCAGCTCCATGCGATCGCCGGGGCGCACCAGTCGCTGGAATTTGAGGGCCTCCATGACCCTGCAACGTGCGGGGGTGCCGAAGCGCTGTGCTGCCAGCGCCAGCGCCCACGCAATCTGTACTGCGCCGGGGAGCACCGGCGCTTCCGGAAAGTGGCCCGTGAAATAGACCAGCTCGGGCGGCACCAGCAGCTCCAGTGTCCAAGCGTCATTCTGCGGGCGTTCGCCCAGCAGCACCGGGTCGTGCACCGCGGTCATGCCGCACCTCGCAAGCGCCGGCGCAGCAGCCATTCGCCAATGAACAGCACGCCCATGATGAAGTACACCAGCAGGCCGTTATACAGCGTCCACCATTTCAGCGGCGCCCATACTGTCAGTACTGCGGACACCACGCCGTTGAAAACGAAAAATCCTACCCATACCCAGGTGACCTTACGCGTATACGGTATCGCCGCATCCGGCAGATCGGGCTCGCGTACGCGCGCAATGCGCTCCACGATCGGTGGCCCGAACTTCAGGCTGAGGCCGAAGGCGCATAGCAGCAATGCGCTGATCAGCGTGGGATACCAGCGCAGCAATGCCGCTTCGCCGCTCAAGGCGAGCAGGGCGCAGTAGACCAGCGCCGCGCTCAGCATCCACTTTCCACCCGGCTGCTTCAGCAGGCTGGGTGCGCGGATCAGCCAGATCGCACCCAGCACCAGCGCGAACATCGGCGGCGGTACCCGGTCCATACCGAAATACACCACGAAGGGGTAGAGCACCCCGGCCAGCGGCAACAGGATGGATGTCAGCTTGCGCATGCACCCTGCTGGGCCTGCACGAAGGCGGCAAGAGTGGCGACCGTGGTGAAATGCTGGCGTGCGTCCTTCGAATCGGAGGCGATGCGGATGTCGTAGCGCTTCTGCAGGGCTAGCGCCAGTTCCAGTGCATCCACCGAATCGAGGCCGAGGCCTTCGCCGAACAGCGGCAGATCCGGCGGAATATCGTCCACGGCGACATCCTCGAGATTGAGGGTGTCGATGATCAGTTGCGCAATATCCTGTTGCAATGCGTTCATGGCAATACTTCCTTCAAGAGCTTTATTCGTAGATCGAAAATGGGCGGCCCTGCCGCTTTTCCATTCGACGCGCCAGGTTCAGGTCCGGGTGCGTTTCCAGCGGATCATTCGCGCTTGGCGAGTGCTCCGTGGCAGGCCATCCATGATCGGCATGACCTGGCTGCAAGGCAGTCCGATAGACCTCCTGCAAATGCTCATTGAGCCGACGCGAGGCTATCGGCAGCGGCGCCGATGCGTTGAAGCCTTCCGGCGCAATGTCATCGCCTACGCGCAGAGTGACGCGAACACGCCGTTCCGGAATGCGGTACCACGGCTCGGCCTTGGTCAGCGTCGTGGGACGCACCGTAATGAAAACGGGTGTGATGACACGTGCGCCGCGTAGTGCGATCGCCGCGGCGCCACGATGAAAGACCGGTGCCCGACTCGGTGTCGTACGCGTGCCCTCGGGAAAGACGATCAAGGTCTGGCCTTCGCGCAGCGCATCGGCCGCTTGTTCGAGCATGTCCGGGCTGCCGTTGTTGCTGATGTACTGGGCCATGCGTACCGGTCCGCGCGTAAACGGATTGCGCCACAGGCTCTGCTTGACGATGCAGTTGGCATCGCGGATATGCGCGATCAGGAACACCACGTCGATCAGCGACGGATGATTGGCAATGATCATCTGTCCAGGACGGCCAAGCCGTTCCATGCCCTGGAATTCGTACTCCAGCACGGCGCTGCGGTACATGAATTGCACGTGCAGGTAGAACGCCTTGCTGATGGCATGGCGGACCCGGCGGCGTCGCGTAGCCGCATCGCCCGGCAGCAAGCCCAGCAGCGGCAGAATGATCAGCCGCAGCACCAGGCCGCCCAGGCCGAACAACACGAAACTCGCACCAGTGGCGCACAGCCGCCAGAGATAGTTGGCGCCGCTGGAGCGCCTTACTGGATGCGTTGCCAGGACCATAGACGTGTCTTCCATGCATGTTCGAGCTTGTCCTCCCCGGCGTGCAGGGCGCGCACGAAGTCCAAGGCGTGCGGCCAGGCAGCAGTCGTGGACGCTCCCTGATTCGGTTCCAGCCGCAGCTGCCAGCCCTGGCCGGCGCGTACGGCAGGATTCGGATCGATTCCCCCGACTCTCAATGCCACAGCATACGAAAACGGCACATCGTCGATCCATCCCTCATAAGCCACGGGCGGGCGCTCCTCGGCAATCACCACCAGCACCTCCTGTGCGCCATCGCCCAACAGCGCCGCCGCTTCCAGCATGGCATGCTCGAACGTATCGGCTTCTCCGGCCAGGGCCACCGACTCGCCCCGCTGCCCACGCAGGATCGACCATTGTCCGGCGATGGCGTTGTGGACCGACAGGCCGAATTGAGTGGGCGAAAGCGGTTGCTGATCGGCCACTTCGCCGAGCAGTGCGAAAGTGCGCGGTGTTTCACCGTGGCGCGAGGCGAATACGAAGGGCAGTTGTTCCTCTTCACCGCCTAGCGGCCATGCGACGTGCATGGTCATGCGCGCAAGGCGACTGAGGCGGCGGCGTTGCATGGGCGGCAGGAAATCGCACGCGGGTTGCTCGCCGTTGTCGGGCAAGCGGATCGGGTGTTGCGCCCATGCCTGCCAGGCTTCGTCGGAGTTCAGGTCGGGAGCCCAGGCTTGCAGCGAGTCTATGCGAAACATCATACAGCTACCGCCAGTTTCAACCCGGCCCCACCGTCATTCCGGCGAAGGCCGGAATCCAGTCTCAATACGCGTCTGAAGGACACAATACCTTTTAGTATCGAGTGCTTCGCACTACGTATTTGAACTGGATTCCGGCCTTCGCCGGAATGACGGTGAGGGGCAGGGGCGATCAGGGTAAACATCAAGCCATCGCCCTGAAGATCAACGACGTATTGATCCCGCCAAACGCGAAGTTGTTGTTCATTACGTGCTCCACGCTCATCGCACGCCCGCCATTGACGATGTAATCCAGCTCCGCGCACGCCGCATCGGGCTCGACCAGATTGATCGTTGGCGCAAACCAGCCATCGCGCATCATCTGCAGTGCCCACCATGATTCCAGCGCGCCGCAGGCGCCAAGCGTGTGCCCCACGTAACTCTTCATCGAGCTGATCGGCACCCGCTTGCCCAGCACCTGCGCCGTGGCATGACTTTCCGCCACGTCGCCGCGGTCGGTGGCGGTGCCGTGCGCGCTGACATAACCGATGGCATCCGGCGCAAGCCGCGCGTCCTCCAGCGCAAGCTGCATGGCCATCGCCATGGTTTCACGGGTGGGCTGGGTGACGTGGTTGCCGTCGGAATTGCAGCCGAAGCCGACGACCTCCGCATAAATGCGTGCTCCGCGTGCGCGGGCGTGTTCGTATTCTTCCAGGACCAAGGTGGCCGCGCCTTCGCCGACCACCAGGCCGTCACGCGCCGCGTCGAACGGACGTGGTGTCAACGTGGATTCGTCGTTGCGCGTGCTGGTGGCGAACAGCGTGTCGAATACCGCCACGCTGGGGCCGGAAAGCTCTTCCGCTCCCCCGCACAGCATCAGCTTCTGCTTGCCTTGCTGGATGGTTTCGTAACCATAGCCGATGGCCTGGCTGCCCGAGGTGCACGCGCTGGAAGTCGGCACGATGCGTCCTTTCAGGCCGAAGAACACGCCAATGTTCACCGCCGTGGTATGCGCCATCATCTGTACGTAACTGGTGGCGGTCACCCCCTGCATGGAACCGGTTTCCAGCATGCGGCCCATGACCCGGACCGGTTCCACGCTGCCGCCGGAGGAACCGTAGGCCACCCCCATGCGCCCATCGCCGATGCAGGGATCGTCCCGCAAGCCGGCATCACGCAGCGCACGTTCACTGGCTGCGACCGCCAATTGCGCCACGCGGCCCATCGAGCGCAGATGTTTGCGTGGCCAGTCGGGGATCTGGAAATCGTCGACCGGGCAGCCCAGCCGGCTGTTCAGGGATTCAAAGAAATCCCACTCCGGCATCTTGCGCACGGCGTTGCGGCCTTCGCGTAGCCGCGGTTCGATCTGAGACCAATCGTGCCCCAGTGGAGTGATGCCGCCCATGCCCGTGATGACGACGCGCTTCATCGGCGAGTGTTCCGTAAGAAAGCTGAATTCATGAAGAAAAAATCCGTGATGCAGTGCTGGCGGGCACCAGCAAGGCGGTGCAGCCGATGCCGAGCAACAGCGTTAGGCCGAAGTCCTGCAGTGCAGGCATTGAACTGAACGCCAGCAGGCCGAACGATAGCAGGGCAGTGGCGGCGGAAAGCAGCACGCTGGCATACATCGCACCGGGGCGGTGCGTGACGTGGGGTTCGCCTTCGTGCAGGAACACGGCGTAATTCGCGCCAACGCCGAGCACCAGCATCAAGGCCATCCAGTGGAACAGCGTAAGCGGATGATGCAGGTAACCCAGCATTGCCAGCGTAAAGCCGATACCCAGCACCGGCGGCGCAAGCACCCGCGGCACGCTGCGCCAGCCGTAGCGCCAGCCGAACACCGGGACGATCAACAGCATGGCGGCCAGCAGCCAGAGGCTGGCGTAGCGGCGATAGTGGCCGAACAGCCCGGAAACGCCGGCGGCTTTGTCCACCAGGGTTACTCCCGGCAGATTCGCCGCCGCCTGTTGCAGCAGCGCGTGCGAAGCGTTGCCCTGCGGCAGCACCAGCGATGCTGCAGTATTCGGCGCTGCATCGCCCATCCACAGATAACGGAACGGCGTGGCGAGCGGTGTTTTCAACCATGCCTGCAAACCCATGGGGGTGCCGGGCCATGCCTGCAGCAGGCGCTCGATATCCGCATCGCGAAAGCCGGCATCATGCAACCACTGGCGAGTCTGCTCCGGTTGCGCGAACAGCGCTGCCGTCAGCGCCTGATTGGCATGTTGCCGCCGCATCGAGGGCACCATGCCGGCCAGCCCTGTCCAGCCCTGCAGTTGTCCTGCATCGGTCATGGTTTGCAAGCGTTGCTCGAGTGCTTCTTCGCGTTGCAGCATCTGCTCTTCGTCCGCCCCCTGCACCAGATAGAACTGCGAGCCGTTGCCGAGGCCGGTGATGTCGCGAATCTGTTGTTCCTGGGCGACTAGTACGGCAGGCGGCGAGATCAGCAGATGCACATCGTCGTCGTGACGTAAATGCAGCCAGCCCGGTATGGCGAGCAGCAAGGCCAATGCCGCGAGCAGTACACCACGCGATCCCGTCGTGAAACGGGAAACCGCGTTTTGCAGCGCCAACGCACCGCGAACCGAGAAATCGGTAAGCGGCTTGGCCGGCCGCCGGAGCAACGCGGGCAGCAGCAGGAATACGCTCAGGCAGGCCGCCGCCATGCCCACCATGGCGAAACACGCCATCTGCCGCAGGGCCGAGAACGGCACCAGTCCGAGCAATGCATAACCCAGCAGCGACGTGCCCAAGGCCAGCAGCAGGGCAGGGCGTACCTGCATCAGGCCTCTGTTCGGGTTCCACGTGGCTCCGGCATTTGCGCGTGCGGTGAGGTATTGAATGGAATAATCCACCGCCTCGCCGAGCAGCGCCGCGCCGAACACCAGGGTGAGCAGATAGATCTGGTCGAACACCAGCACGCTCACCGTGGTGGCGGCGATGATGCCGATGGCGGTGGAAAGGAACGCCAGCAGCAGCGGCCCAAGCGAGCGGAACACCATCAGCAACAGTAGTGCGATGCCGAGCGTGGAAATCAGCCCCACCCGGTGCACATCGCGCTCGGCATCGCTACGCGCGGCGGCGGCGTAGAACAAGGCACCAGTGCGCAGCACGCGCGTACCTGGATGATCGTGTTCGATGCTGCGTTCGGCTTGATCCAGTGCACTCAATGCGCGGCGTTGGATGACGTCGTCATAGGATGACCCGCTCAATGTCGCCGTCACCAGCACATAGCTGCCGTCATCACGATGCGCTGTCAGCAGATTGTCTTCCGGCAACAACCCGGAGCGGCTCCATGGCTGCTGTTCCAGCCAATGCTGCAGCCAGCCGAAGGGATCGTCCTGCAGGCGCGCACCGACCGCGGTGGCGAAAGGTTCGTTGATGTGCTGAGCCAATGCCCGTTTGGGATCGTAGCCGGGCTGTGCGAGCGCCTGGCGGTCCGCGTCGGTAAGCAGGCCGAAACGGTGCCCAAGATACGGCGCGGTCAGCTGTTGCAGATCGAACGGCGGCAACTCGGCGGTGACCGACGCAAACACTGTGTCCTTGGCCAGCAAACGCCGGAATTCGCGGGCGGCAGCCTTTGCTTGGGCGTCATCGGCATGGGTTGTCACTAGAATTATGCGGTCGCCGTTGGCATGTGCCAGTTGCTGCGCGGCAACTTCGGCCAGCGGGTTGCGCTCGGTGGCCGGCAGCATTGCCAGCAAGTCGGTCTGAACCGATGAACGCGCACGCCCGAACAGCAACCACACGCCAAGCAGAGCGACCAGCAGCGTCGCCAGCATGAACCCCACCGCGCGCAGCCACAGGTTCCGCTGCGTCATGGCAGGCCGAGCGCATGCTTTTCCAGCGCGCTCAGCGGGCCGGCGTCGTGGGTGTCGGTCATCTGGATATCGGTTTGCGTACCGTCCTGCATGCTGATGCGGATGCGTTGCAGGTAGACGCCACCGTCGAGCTGGATGCCGCGCAGGACTTGCGCCATGCGCGATGGCTTGGGCGTGAAGTGCAGGCTCCATTGCGCCGTGCTGCCATCCGCATGCACCTCGAACTGGCGTGTCACCGTGTCGAGCTGCCCGGTCAGCATGCCTTGCAGCATCTGCGAGATCTGGCTTACGCCGCGTTCGCTATGCATCGCTTGCATGCGGCCGTCCGCTTCGATGCGAACGGTGCGCGTGCCCGTCAGCGCCAGGGTGTCCGGATACGGCTGCTGGACTTGCCAGAGCATGCCGTGGCCGGTGACGAACAACAGCTGGCCGCTGCTGGTTTGCGCTTGGGTCAAGGCGGGGCTTTGGCGTAGCTGGGTGAAACGGGCGCGGACGGCCGTGTGCTGACTCAGCTGGTTCAAGATGGAATGCAGCAAGTCGGGGCTTTGAGCCTGGGCATTGAAGCCGGCCAACAGCAACGCGAAAAGCAGGATGCGAGTCAGACTGCGCATGCAACACTCCTTTTCTTCCGCTTGCGCCACAACAACACCGGTGCCCTCGGCAACATCCCAAGCAACAACCGGGTGTGCATCGCGGAAATACGCAGGTTGTCGTGCAGCATGTGGAAATGGGACAGGCCGTTGTCCGGGTAGATCACCCGGGTCGGCAGGTTGCGCACCGGCACGCCGCGCCAGACCAGGCGTACCGCCACCTCGGTATCGAAATCCATGCGCGCGGGCAGGGGCGCGCGATCGATTTCGGCACACGTCGCTTCCAGCGGGTACAGACGGTAGCCGCACATCGAATCACGCAGCATGAACGAAAGCGTTTCCAGCCACACGCATACATGCGTGACGTAGCGTCCATACAGTCGGGCGCGTGGCACGCTGTTGTCGTAGATCGGCTGTCCGCAGACCAGCGCCTTGGGGTTGGCGCGACCTTCGGCAAGAAAGCGCGGCACGTCCGCCACGTCATGCTGGCCGTCCGCATCGATCTGCAGCGCGTGGGAGTAACCGGCATCGCGCGCCGCAATCAGGCCGGAGGTGATCGCGCGTCCCTTGCCGCTGTTGCGCGACAGCCGGATCAGCTGCACGCCAGGCGAAACCAGGTCGTCGAGTACCGCTCGCGTGGCTTCATCGCTGCCATCATCCACGATCACCACCGGCAAGCCATGGGCGCGCAATGCCGCTACCGTGACCGCGATGGTGTGCTTGTGGTTGTAGATGGGAATCAACGCGCAGGGATGGAAAGCTCCCGCGGCGGCGGCTGGCGCAAGCGGCATGGCCCGCGTTCAGCGCGTCAGCAGTGCACGCACGGCGGCGACCACATCGCCCACGGTGCGAACGTTTTTGAAGTCCTCGGGCTTGATGCGCATGCCGGTCATGTCCTGCACCTGGATGGCGAGATCGACCGCATCGATGCTGTCCAGTTCCAGGTCGGTGAACAGGTGGGTGTCGGGGGTGACCCGGGCAGGGTCGATCTCGAACGTTTCGCGCAGCACATCCTTGAGCCTGAGCAGGATGTCCTCGTCACTGATCCCGGTTTCCAACATTGCGTTCATACCTACCAACCTGCTTGCAGCCCTGCATGCCTATCCGTTGCCTTTATCGGCCAAGTGCTCACCACACTGCAGCCGGATAGGGGCCGGAATTGACGTCTATTTTTTTCCTAACCCGCGTAGCGGGTCCCCTGTAACCTTTGCCAGCGGCGGCAAGGTCTTACCGCGCACTTTCTTGCGGTCGAAGTTTAGCAGAACTGCCGGGTTTCCGATGTCCAGGCCAGCCAATGGTCATGCCGGCTGGGGCATTTCTTTTTTTGTACTTATGAGTTCAATTTTCCACCTGCGCAACTATGGGCTGCGGCGTCGCGTGCACCCCGGACAGCTCGAAGCGGTCCGATGACGTGGCTTGCCCTTGTCCTATGGCTATGCGATTTTGCCCACCTCGACAGGGAATTCATGACATGACTGCGCGTACGCGTTGGTTCTTGCTGGTGGGAATCGTTCTGCTCGGCCTGGTCAGCTTTTTGTCCTTTCGGCCATCACGGGTGACGGCGCCCCCTGCCACTTCGGGTACTCCTGCGCTGTCCGCGCGTCCTGCTCCTCGTCCGCTGCCCGTGGCGATGGCTCCTCGCGTGCAACAGCCTTTTACCTCGGCGCAGCTCGAACAATTCCTGGCCGACGCCCGAAGCGCCGAGGCGATCCAGGATCCTTTGCAGCGCTGCCTCGCCTACCCCGATCCACCGGGCCTCCATTGGCCCAAGGCGGTGACGAATGCTTATTGCCACTACTTGCTGGATGCGGTGATCAAACCGGATGAAGTGCGCCAACTCATTCAGGCGGGGCGTACCGCCGAGCTGGATCGTCGCTTTGCCGAAATCATGCATGCGCAACTCACGCAACCCGGTGCGCAGTCTGCCTTGGATCGGACGTTCAACATCGATTTCGCCGTAAGTTCACCAGTTACGCGTGCGCTCGTGGATGCCTGGAAGCGCCAATCGCCGCAAAGCCCCTTTGCGCTGGCCGCCAGCGGCCTTTCGTATGTGGCCATGGCCCAATCGGCCCGTGGCAGCGAATTCGCCGATAAAACTTCGCAGGACCAGTTCGAGTCGATGGGGCGCCTATTGGAGCAGGCGCGGACGGATTTGGATGCGGCAGCCAAGCTCGATCCTCACGTGACTCCTGCCTACGCAGGCATGCTTTACGTAGCGATGCTTGGCAGCGATGGTGCTTATGCGATGCATGCCGCCAAACAGGGCTTGGCGATCGACCCTGCCAATTTCCCCATCTACGCGCGCCTGGCCCGGATGTCGCAACCTAAGTGGGGCGGCAACGTGCACCGGCTGCAAGGCGTTATCGATGCCGCGCAGCGACACGCCAAGGACAATCCGCTGCTGCTGTTGCTTCTGGCCGAGCGCAAGGACGGCGACGAGTACGTGGCTTATTGCGAGTGCTCTATCGAGCAGGAATACGACATCTACCAACAACTGTTTGCTGAGCCGGGCACGACTGGCATGTTGATGGGTGCCGGCTGGGGTGCTCATGATCGCAATGCCCTCGACTTTTCGGTGATTTATCGTTCGGAACTGCTGCGCTTCGATCCAAGCCAGATCGCCCATCGCCAAGGGCGGGCTTTCGATTTGCCACGACTTGGGCAGGCCGACTGGGCTTTATTCGAAGGCAATTCGCTCGTGGCCCTGGCACCTCAAGATGAGAACAGCTATGAGGCGCGCGGCTATGTCTATGAGCAGATGCATCAGACGGACCCTGCGGTAAAAGATTTCGAACAGGCGCTGCGTATGAATCCGGACGACGCATGGGGATTGCTGGCGCTCGCCAACCTTTATGCCTTTGATCTGCACGATTGGGACAAGGCCTGGGTGCCTGCCAATCGGATGGTTCAGATTCATCCGGACGATCCGCGTGGCTGGCAACTACGGGCGATCATTGAAAAGAACGGGCGGCGAAAAGGCCTGGACCAGACGGTTTCCGAGTTCGTGGCACGGTTCGGCAACGATCCTGCCCAGCAGGCCCTGCTACAACAAATGCAGTCGTTCCGGACGAGCAAGTAGATTGGCATCCCCGCCTGTGTAGGGCCTTCATGCCCACGAAAGCGGGTGTGCGGTGAATTAGTGTCCGCCGGAAAAGCGCCGGATGGCTCCGGCGCTCTGCTTTGTTGACGGGTGGCGTGTTGGGTTTCCTTGCTACATCTCCAGATGCATGCGCACCCCGTAAATGAATACGGGTCCGCGACGGTCCGCGTTGTAGCCGGGGTTGAGGATCAGCTGCAAATCGGGGCTGATCTGAACACCCTTGTAGAGGTGGTAGTTGTAGTAGGTCTCCAGGACTTGTTCGCGCCCGTAGCGAGTGAGCTGCCCGTCACCCAGGAAGCCGCCCAGGCCGCCGGCGGCAAGGTATTCGCGATGCTGGCGATTCAAGCCCGCGGTGGAGTAGGCGATGCCAAACACGTCGTCCGGCCGCTTCCAGTGCGTGCCGTTGATGGAAAGGCCGCCCGACAGTACATTGTCGATTTCGGTAAACGCATATTCCTCGCTGCGATCGTTGGCCGAACTGGCGCGCAGGAACAGGCCCACGTCGCGGCTCAATCGCTGCTCGAAGCTGATGCCATAGCCCACCTTGGACGAAGGCTTGCGTACGCTGGTCACATCGGGGGGATTGCCGGTGCCTTCGGCGGCGGCGATCGCATCCAGATAGTTGCCGGCCCAACTGTGGTTGCGAAACGCCATGACACGCACGAGGCCGGGCAGCTCTCCGAGCTTGTGATCGTGTTCCACTTCCAGATTGTCGCCGTGATAGGTCCAGATCCGGTGGTTGAGCGTCGTGCCGTTGGCCTCCTTGGGTTCCATGAAGCGGCCCACGCGCAGCACCCAGTTATCCCAATACAACTCGCCCGCGCCGCCGATGGTGTAGGCGCGAGCATCGGCGGCGTAGTCCCAGGCGCCATGCGTGATCATCGACCAGTTCAGGAACTGCGTGCGGGGATCATTGGCGTAGGTGTTTTTTTCGAAGATGTCGGTCAGGGTGAGCTTGCCCAGCGTCACCACGAAACGGCGCGAATCGTAGTTGCCGGCGAGCTGGTTCGGGCCGTCCTCGACATGCACGGAATCGCCGCCCAGATTGAAGCTCTGCCGCAAATACCAGCGCGCCAGGTAGCCACGCGGATGCGTGCCGCCGTTCTTCTGGATTTCGCCATTGTTGATGCTGGCGAGCCCGAAAAGATGCGACAGCGGCGTGCCCACCACGACTTCCGGATTGACGTAGATCTCGCTGCCTTTCCACAAGCGTGCGCCCATGTACATGGTGAAGGTCCAGGTGTAACTGTCTTCGGGCGCTGTCGACAGGCTTTGCGGACCGGTATAGGGCGCGCTGAAACCGTCCTTGTGCTGATACACGTAAGTGGTTTGCGCGTGGAAGTTCCAGCGTTCCTCACTGGTGTCGGTGGAGTTGCTGGTTTGCGCCGGAGCCGGCGGTGAGCCGCGTCCGGACTCGGTCGACGCAAGACTGGTGTCCTGAGCCTTGGCAGGTGCCGTACAAGCCATGGTTCCCAGCATGAACAGCAGTGCGGGGGAGTGTTTTCGAGCGATGTGAGTCTGGGTGTGCATGACGAAGAACTCGATTCAAAGGTTTTTTAAGCGCGACGCTGCCTGCGGCAGGCGCAGGGCGCCTGCCGGTCGGAGCTATGCAGGGGGAAAAGGGTCAGTCGGACCGGCGCTAGCGGCCGGCCAGTGTCAGCACGTTGGAGGTTGGCTGAGCCGGAACCACGCGTTGGACCATGAATGCCTCATGCAGGCGTGACCTTCAGGACTTGGCCAGCACAAGCTGCACCACCTTCACGATGGCAAGAATCAGCGCAGCGGCCAGATAGGCGCGCAACACGCCCAGCCAGATGCGCCGGCGCATGCTCATCTGTGCCGGGGGCAGCTTGCTCAGCGGCGGCATGCGCCATTGGGCTTTACCGACGGCGAAGCTTTCCGGCACCGTGGCGGTGGGGCGGCGCCAATGCAGGACTCCAAATGTGATAGCGATCGCCAGCGCCAACACGCCACCGCCGACGAGCAGGCTGATGATTTGCCCACTGCTGATCGAGGGGTACAGCACCGAGGCAGTGAGGATGATCGACAGCAACACCAGCACTGCCACTACCGCAGTAGTAAAGAGATTGGTGATGGGCTTGTTGACCCACGGTCCCAATACGGCCTTGTCGTTGCACAACAGCAGCAGGAACACGGACGCGCCCGGCAGCAGGATGCCGGCCAGGGTTTGTACGGCATTGGTGATGATGCCCAGCGGAGCGTTGGGAATCAGCACCAAAGCTGCGGATGCGGCAACCAGCAAGGCATATACGGCATAGAAAAGCTTCGCTTCGGTAGGTTTGCGATGCAGCGAATGGTTGACCGCCAGCACATCGCCCACGGCATAAGCCGTCGACAAGGACACTGCCGCAGCGCCGATGATGCTGGCGTCGATCAGGGCGATCGAAAACAGCACCGAAGGCGTGGCGCCCACGTATTTGGCAATGCCTTGAGCCACCGCGCCGGCATCCGCGAACTGTCCCATTTCCGGCCGGCCGGCAAACGTGGCGGCGGTAAACGCCATCATCGCAATGGCGCCGATGATGACCAACACGATGCCGATCCACAGATCCGCTTTCTCGTACTTCATGAAGCGCGGCGTGATGCGCTTGTCGATCACATAGCTTTGCTGGAAGAACAGCTGCCAGGGCGCCACCGTGGTGCCGACGATGGCAATGATCAGCAGCATCACGTCGCTCAGCGGTGCCCCCTTGGGCATGCCCGGCACCAGCATGTTGTGCGCGATCTGCCCTACCGGCGGATGCACCATCAGCAGCACCGGCACCAGCAGCAGGCTGCCCACTACCAGCAGCAGGGCAAACCGCTCGAAACGCCGGAAGTTACCGGTGGAAGCGGTGATGATGATCAGCGTCGCCGCGATCATCACCCCCCCATTACGCGAAAGGCCCAGATGATCCAGCCCCAAGCTGATCCCGATGAATTCGGTGACGATGGTCAATGCGTTGAGGATGAACAGATCGATCACGCTGAATGCGCCCCAGAATTTGCCGAAGCGTTCAAGGATCAGGCGTGCATGGCCTACGCCCGTTACTGCGCCCAGGCGCAGCACCATCTCCTGGTTTACGTACAGCACCGGGATCAGCAGCGACAGCGTCCACAACAGCACCGTGCCGTAGTTCTGGCCGGCCTGGGTATAGGTGCTGAAGGCGCCGGCGTCGTTGTCGCCCACCATTACGATCAGCCCAGGGCCGAGTATGGCGAGCAGGGTGCGCAAACGGGCTCCCCAGCTGTTGCGTTGCGCGTGGTCGTTATAGGCGATGGTGCCGAGTGCGCCGCGGATATCGCCCACATGGGCGCTATCGAGCACGGCGGTGTCGTTGGCTTGTTCTAATTCGATGACGGTACTCACGGGTAAGCCTTGTTGTGGAGCAATGGACGATGGAGTGATGGGCAGGCAGGCGCGCGGCAACAGGAGCTAGACGACCCTCCGTACCGGCTTGGCAAGGAAGACTTCCGTCGGCTTGCGTGGCGTGCGTCCCTGCACCGGCAGCGATTGACCATCGCGCTGCACGCGATGCAGCAGCGCACGCAGCGGCCGGAATTCATCGCGCAGGCCGTTGAAAACCTGCATGGCGGCGGTGATTTCCGCCGCTTCGCATTGCGCCACGAACAGATCCGCGATCACTGCATCGCGGCGCGGAAAAGTGCGTAACACCAGATGGATGCCGTTGCCGGTCATTGCGCCGATCACCCCGTCCTGCTCGGTCGGGGTGAAGTGCTCGTAACGGATCGGCAGATGACGTCGCGCCACCAGCGCCGCGCAATGGGCCTGGATGGCCTGAGGAGAGGTCAGCAGCGCTTTGGTTGCGCAGCAGTCGAACCATTCGCCGACGAAATGGATGTTCTTCATGGAAGTGTCTCGCTTTCGGGGCCGCCCGCCATGCGGGCGACACAAAGGGAATACCCGGACGCAGGCACAGGCGTCCGGGCTGCGAAGGTCAGGAATGGTCAGCGTGACGGCGTCGTTGCCCGATGCGCTGGCACCAGCGCGCCGAGGCGCGCAGCAGCGTCATGACCAGGCCCGGCGCTGTAGGTTTGGCCGTGCGGCAGGCGAGATAAGCATTGAGCAGCTGATCCGGCGTATGCATCGGCCGGCGTGCGTGCAGGAAGAAGAGTTGCATGGCTCGGTCCTCGTGATTCGCCGCATGGGCGACACGGGCGCGAGCCGGCTCAGGTCGTGGTGACGTGAGCAGGATGCGTCGCGTGCGCGTCCAGGCGGAAGAGATTGGAGAGCGGGTTGTGGGTCGCAGGAGGAGGTCGCATGGGATCAACCGTGGGCGTACTGGCGCGACGGAGGGCGCAGGCCGGCGTTACGGATACGCCAATGCATGCGCGACTTGAAGGCGACGCGTGCCGCCTTCATGCGCGGATGAGGCTTGCTGGCGGTATCGGCAGCCCAGTGGCATTCCAGCACGCCCGTGACAGCGTTGCGGGACCACCGCGCGCGCAGCGGTGCAGCTTGGGACTGGGAGGGAGCGGGCGCGACCGGACGCACTCGGGTCCAGCTGCCGCTCGATGCCTTGTAGGGATGAAAGGTGCCTGCCGCGCGACGGCGGACTGCACGCAGATGCAGCTTGTTGTTCATGACTCACCTCGTGAAGCGCCAGCAGCGGCGCTTGAGGCGAGCCGGACTTTCCTAGTCGCGGAAAGCGCCGGCCGACCGGCAGCGGTCGCCGATGGGGCTTACGTTGTTCAACTGGCACGCCAACGTCGGAAAACAGCATCCGAAGCTGGCGCATCGACTAGGAGGGTTACTGTCCATTTCTCGCTATGGGATTAGGTGACAAGTGCCGCCGGGGGCTTCCCGAAGGCCTGCGCAAGATACCCATGGGGGTATGCGTGTGTCAACCCGGAAAATCGGCCGCTGGGCACGGGGATGAGGCGATTCAAGGCTTGTCTCATCAAGCAGGCTGCACATTCGGTCATGCGTCTGATTTTCACTTGCGTGAAACGCGCGGACTTACGAAACTCTCGTCATGCCGCATACTGTTCGAGAAAGAGCCAAGCTGCTCAACCGCGCCAAAAGACTTCGTGGCCAGATCGAAGCCATCGAGCGCTCCCTCAGCGAAGAGGACGACTGTTCGCTCATCCTGCACCAGATCGTCGCGGCGCGCGGTGCCATCAATGGCCTGCTGACCCAGGTGATCGAGGGCCACATCCGTGAGCATCTGCTGGACGACAACGGTCACACCTCCGAGGCGAAGCGACGCGACGCGGAAGAGCTGATTGCGGCGTTGAAGACGTACATCAAGTAGCGGCTGCCGTTGCTGCACACTCGCTGTGCGCCGTCATTCCGCTTTCGCGCACCGCCTCCAAATGCCTCGTAGTCATTCCGGCGCAGGCCGGAATCCAGTTCAAACACGTCGTGCGAAGCACTCAACACCAAGATGTCGTGTCCTTCGGACGCATTTTGGACTGGATTCCGGCCTGCGCCGGAATGACCACAAGGCACTACGAAGCCCCGCGCTCAAGCAATCGATTTCCCCGGACAGCAGTGCGCTTTCGCGGGAAAGACGGCCAGGTGATTTAGCGCTGATCATTCAGCAAGCCTGACTCGCAGCCATAAAAAAAACCGCCGGTTGCCCGGCGGCTTTTTCTTCAAATCACGCGACGAATTACTGCCCGCGCATGCGACCGGCAAAGCGCGGCGCGCCATTGCCCATGTGCGGCAGCTTGATCTTGCCGATCGATTCGATGCGCTCTTCGGCCAGGCGGTCGGCGGCCTTGTAGGTCGGCACGCCCTGCGTCTTGCTGATCTCGAAGATGCGGCCCAGGTTGTAGTAGATGGTGCGCATCATGCGCATGGCGCGTTCACGGTTGTAACCGTCGATTTCCAGCGACACGTTCATCACGCCGCCGGCGTTGACGGCGTAGTCCGGTGCATACAGCACGCCGCGGCGCTGCAGTTCATCGCCGATGGCGTCGTTGGCCAGCTGGTTGTTGGCCGCGCCGCAGATGATCTTGGCCTTGATGCGGTCGATGGTCTGCTCGTTCACGGTGCCGCCCAGTGCGCAGGGCGAGTACACGTCGGCGTCGACGTCGTAGATTTCGTCCAGGCCCACCGCTTCGCAGCCCAGCTCGTCCACGCAGCGCTGCACGGCATCCTTGTTGATATCGGTGACGAACACCTTCGCGCCCTGTTCGCGCAGCAGCTTGATGAACTCGCTGCCCACGTGGCCGGCGCCTTGCACGGCGTAGCTGTACTTGCCCACATCTTCATTGCCGTGCTTGAAGTTCAGCGCGGCCATCAGGCCTTGCAGCGAGCCGAACGCGGTGAACGGCGAAGGATCGCCCGAGCCGCCGTGCACCTGGTGCACGCCGGTGACGTATTCGGTTTCGCGGAACACATATTCCATGTCGTTGACGTCGATGCCCACGTCTTCGGCCGTGATGTAGCGGCCATTGAGCGAGTTGACGAAACGGCCGAAAGCGCGGAACAGCGCCTCGGACTTGTCCTTGGACGGATCGCCGATGATCACTGCCTTGCCGCCGCCCAGGTTCAGGCCGGCCACGGCGTTCTTGTAGGTCATGCCGCGCGACAGGCGCAGCACGTCGTTCACTGCATCTTGCTCGGTCTTGTACGGCCACATGCGCAGGCCGCCCAGGGCCGGGCCCAGCACCGTGTTGTGGATCGCAATGATGGCTTTCAGGCCGGCGTCTTTGTTATGGCAGAAGACGACTTCTTCGTGACCTGTTTTAGCGATGGTTTCGAAAATCATTGGAACTTGGACTCCGCGTCTGACGGTGCTGGGGACGGCACTTGGAAGGGGAAAGCGTTGGCCCCGCCAAGGACCTGACGCCTGAAACTCAAAACCCCAGCAAGGGGCTGGGGTGAGCGAGTTATCTAGATAATTGTATTACGAGCCGCAAAGACAGCGCTTTCGCATCGCAGCAAATGAAAAGCCCCGCACTGGGCGGGGCTCCATGTTCATGTGAAAGCGACGTGTTTACCCTTGAACCCACACGCCCACGTGCAGGTGCCAGCCGTCGGGGTGCTGCTCCCAATGCGGATGCACGTAGTGATAGCCGGGGTGCACCATTTCCCAGTGGCCACGCACGGCGACGTAGCGGGCGCCATTCCAGTGCCAGTAGGCGTGCGCCCAGACATAGCCGGGACGCGGCGGCGGCACTTCCTCGATCACTTCCACCGGCGGCGGCTGCGGAGCGATCACTTCCACCACCTGCGGCGGGGGCGGCGGCGGTACAGGTTGTTCGACGTACACCACGCGGCGTGGACGCGGTGCGGGTTGTTCCACCACGCAGCCGGCAAGAGTTGCCGTAGCACCGGCAACGAGCAGCAAGGTTGCAAAACGCAATGACATGAAAAGAGTCCCCAGAGATGTTTGGATCGGAGCTGCCGATCCGGTCAGCGCCGCACGCAAGTCTAATGTCGTGCAGCCCATGTTTCATCGCGCGATGAAGCGCAGTTTCTTGCGTACAAAACCCTGTTAGCGGCCCTCGATAAACGTCGCGCCCCTACCAGCTACCAGGGCCTGTCTGCGGGTGATGCCGAACATGCTGTCCTCTCCTTGAAATCAGGCAGCCACTTGCAGCTGCTGCAGGAACGAGGAACGCGAGCGTATCGGGCGAAGTTGACGTGATTCCTTTCGCTTGTTCAGGCGGCAGCCGAATTACTTGCGGCCGTTCGGGTTAAGCCGAGCTGGCACGGTCGCTGGAGATCCGGGAAAGCGGCCGGGGAGTTGGCTTTAAATTTTTAACGGAATTGGCCCTAGAAATAAAACGAACGGTCGTGCTATTTTGCTTGCCATGAACGCGACCACTATCCCCAGCAAAGGCGCCGCCACCCGCGAGCTGATCCTTGAGCACGCCTACCAACTGGCCCGCCAGGACGGCCTGGAGGGACTCTCCATCGGCGCCCTGGCGCTGGGCGTAGGCATGTCCAAGAGCGGCGTGTTCGCCCATTTCGGCTCCCGCGAAGAACTGCAGCTGGCCCTGCTGGACGCCACCACCCGGCGCTTCCTGGATTTCGTGGTCCGGCCTGCCGTGCAACAGCCGCGTGGCCTGCGGCGCCTGCGCGCCATCCTGCAGCAGTGGTCCGAATGGGTTCGCATCCACCACAGCGGCTGCGTGCTGATGAGCGCGGTCGTGGAATACGACGGACGTGAAGACGGTCCGCTGCGCAGGCACGTAAAAGAGCAGCAGACAGGCTGGCGCAACGAAGTGATGCGCGCAATTCGCCAGACCGTCGAAGTGGGCGACCTCAAGGCGGATACCGATGCCGAGCAGCTCGCCTTCGAACTGTACTCGGTGATGCTCGGCCTGCATCACGACGCCAGCCTGTTCGACTTCGACGAAGCGCACAGGCGCACCTGGGCAGCGATCGATCGCCTGCTCGCCAGTTATCAGCCTTGAGGAGGCGATATGTCACGCCAAACGGTCAGTTCGCGTCATCATTCCTCGCATGCCTCGTTGAAGCTGCGCGCCCTGCGTTTGGGCTTCGCGGTCGGCAGCCGGCTTGCGCCCACCAGCACCGTGGAGCGTGCGGCACGTCTGTTCGCCACGCCATTTGCAAGCAGCCGCGCCCGTGCGCGCGCAGCGCAGCCGGACGAGGCCATGCAGCGCGGCGAACTCGACGTCGGCGGCAAGTCCATCGCCACCTATGTGTGGGGCAATCCGCTCACGCAACCGTACGTCTTGCTTGTGCATGGCTGGTCCAGCTTCGGCCTGCGCTATCTGCCGTGGGTGGCCAAATTGCGCGAGCTCGGTTTGGCTGTGGTGACCTTCGACCAGCCCGGCCACGGCGTCAGCAGCGGCAAGCTGTGCACCATGCCGGATTTCGTCGCCACTATTCGCGCGGTCGGCCAGCAATTCGGCACTGCGGTGTTGGGCATCGGCCATTCCATGGGGGGCGCCGCCCTGGCGCTGGCGCAGGATGTGGCCTGGCAGGTGGAGCGCCTGGTGCTGATTGCACCGGCCGCGGATCTCGAAGCGGCCACCCAACGCTTCAGTCGTTTCGTGCGTCTGGGCGATCATCTGCGCGAGCCGCTGCTTTCCTGGTTTGAGCGCCGCACCGGCGTGCATGCCCGTGAGCTGCAAGTTCATCATCACGTTCCAACGCTTGGTCAGCCGGGCCTGATCGTGCACGACCTGGATGATCGCGAAGTGCCGTGGGAAGAGGGCGAGCGTTACGCGCGCTATTGGCCGGGTTCACGCTTGCTCACCACGCAGGGGCTGGGGCATCACCGCATCCTGGATGCGCCCGAAGTGATCGATGCGACGCTGGCCTTCTTGCGTGGCGAGACGGTGGGCGATCGCGTAGTGGCCACGCCGAACCTGCCGTTTGGATTGGCGTAGGCTGGGATGGAATCCCAGCATCGCCGTATGAGACAGGGTGATGCTGGGTTTCGCCATTCGGCCCAGGGGTTACCAAAGCAACAGCTGAACAGCAGTCATGACGCCACGGTGACGTGCGTGCCTTCGGTTGAATTCATCCAGGGTGATCGTTTCTGAAAGGCATGAGCCGTGTCCCTGCGCTGTCCGATCGAATGGCGCGGATCGACTTGTACGGCTGGACGAGTGGTGGCTACATCCAGCCAAAGACGCCAAATGATCGGTCCCCGGCGGAGTGACTGTGGCGTTATACATCCTCGGTTCGGGGGGCGTAGGGTAGGGGAACGGATATCCCACTGAGTTTGTTACAGGCGCTTCGTGGAATGGCCCATCCTCATCATTCCGGTTCACTAGAACTCCGAGTTCGCCATTGATGTAAACACGGGCACTGTGGATGTTTTCACCTCGAATAAGGGGATTTACTGGCGTCGCGGTATCCGTAGGCAATGGCACGCCTGCTACGCGTAATCTTTGTCCAGAAGTATCGTCATGCACGCCTCTAAGAAATTGTAAAATGCGGTTGCTAGGTTCTTCGTAAAATACGCCCATTAGATTATTGATTGTACTTGCAAGGGGGAATGATCTCTCATTCGGGCTAATTCTAAAAAGTACGCCGGTCTGACCAGGTTCCCATGCTTGAAAATCGGGTTGGCGGTAGTAAGCAAAGAGCCCTGGGGGCTCTTGACTGTCGTCATCCGCAAGCCAATGAAAAAAACGCCACGCCATATTGTCATCGTAGCGCTCTGGATGATTGGCACGTATTCCGTTTCTGAAGCCAAGATGTGCGGCGTTTGAGAGGGCTTCTGGAAGCCGATCAGCGGGGGTCGACGGATCCACAAGATCGTCAGATGGGACAAAAACGTAATAATAACTTTGGGCATGGAGCGGAAGCCAAGCCCAAGCAAGAGCCAGGAAGATCCATTTGACAATATTTTTATTCACGGTGCGATCTTTCATTTTGAAGATATTATTTTTGCTTTATGGGAAGAAGGCGATGCCTTTTGAAAGGGTGTAAAGATGGTTGATTCATTTCGATAGGGTCCTTGTTGTCACCGTAGAAGTGAGTCGACGAAGGGGTTTGGCATAGGTAACACAAAAAAAGATAGAGTGAATAAGAATGCATATATTTTTTAACAAAATAAAAGATATTTAAATAAATTTAGGAAAATCCAAAGCAGGCGTGTAAGCCGCAAGGGGCGGTTGCCTGGCATTGATGAACGTGCAATGGGTGCCCATGCATTGGCATGCCGTGATCCGTGTCGCGCACCTATCACTGTCCTGTCTGCCGAGGACCGGACCATGCACCCTACCTTTTGCTTGGCGAGACGGCCTGTGCCGGGTGGATGGCAATGCTGAGATTGGCGTCCCAGCCTACCTGCGCGCTTTATACCGCTCTACATCCAGCACCCCTTCCGACTTCGCCACCATGACCGCGGTCAGCGCATCTCCCGTGACGTTTGCCGACGTCGAACACATATCCAGCAACCGATCCACCGCGGCCACCACCGCAATCACCTCCAGCGGCAGGCCCACTGACGACAATACCAATCCCATCACGACCAGCGCGGTGCCCGGAACGCCCGCAGCCCCGATTGAAGCCAGTGTGGTCGTCACCACCACCGTCACCATCTGTGCTAACGAAAGCTCGATGCCATACGCGTGGCTGGCAAAGATCGTCACCACGCCGAGGTAACACGCCAGCCCCGCCATGTTCACCGTGGAGCCAAGGGGCAGCACAAAGCTGGCTACGCGCGCATCCACACCCAGCCGCTCCTGCGTGTTCTCCATGTTCAACGGCAACGTGGCCGCGCTGCTGGCTGAGGAATACGCAAACAGCTGCACCGGTATCATCTTGCGCAGAAACGGCAGCGGATGAATGCGCCATACCAGTAGCAACGCGCTGCATACCACGAGCATGAACAGCAGCATGGACGCGTAACCGACTGCCACCAGCGAGCCGAGATGGCCCAGCACGGCAAACCCGTGATCGGCGGTAACGTAGGCCATCAGGCCGAACACGCCGAGGGGCGCAAACTTCAGCACCATGTGGATCAGCTTGAACACCACGCTGGCCAGGCTGGTGAAGAAGTTGCGTACCGCGGCGGCCGCCTCGCCGGCAAAATTGATCGCCAGCGCGAAGAAGGCAGCGAACACGATCGTGGGCAGCAACGCACCTTCTGCAAATGCCTTGAACGGATTGGAAGGGATCGCGCTGAGCAGCGCATCTTTGATGCTGGTGGGCGCAACTGTCGCGATTTGGCCGCTACCCACAGCAAGCGTGAAGCCTTCGCCCACCCTGAACAGCGTGGCCAGCCCCATGGCGATGCTTGCCATCACCGCCATCGTCACGGCGTAGATGGCGATCGATTTCCACGCGATTCGTCGCATCGTGCTCATGTCGGAGAGCGAAGTAATGCCACACACCAGCGACACGAACACCCCCGGTATCACGCACATGCGGATCAGTGACATGAAAATGTCACCCAACGGAGCCAGCATCTTGGCCGGTTCGCCCGCGAAATGCCCGACCGTAAAGCCAAGCGCCATCGCGATCAGAATCTGATGCCACATTTCCAGGCGCGGAAAGGGGCGGTTGAAGGCTGCGTGCATACGTTTTCTTCTCCTTGCTGCGGCGAAGAAAACTTCTATCAAAGCGTGGCGGGTCCGTATTTAGTAGAAATACGAAAGGCGAGGTTGGAGCTTGCTATCCAGGCATGCGCTTCCCTCACCGCCGTCATTCCCGCATTCGGGCACTAACGTCCGGGGAAAATTTCGACACTTGATCGCAGGGCTTGTGTAGTACCTCACCGTCATTCCGGCGCAGGCCGAGGCGCTTCACAATAGCGAAGCTGGTCAATCCAGTTCAAATACGCCGTGCGCAGCACTCAACACCAAATTGTTGTGTCCTTCGGACGCACTTTGGACTGGATTGCGGCCTTCGCCGGAATGACAACTTCGCTTCGAATAGCCATCAACGTGAGCGACTGCCTCTTGCCGCATTGGCGAAAAAAAAGTGAGGCCATGCCAGGGTTTGCACCCCCAACCCCTGCCGCCGCCCCGGCAAGCACCCGTTTAACAAGCAACGCCATTAGAATGTTGCAGTTGGAACATCCCCGTTCTCGGAGTCCCCATGAGTTCCCCCGCCAAGCACGTACCTGCCACTTCCGCGCAGGCCGAAACCAGCCCCCTGCGCTTCGTCACCGCTGCCAGCCTGTTCGATGGCCATGATGCCGCCATCAATATCATGCGCCGCATCATCCAGTCCCAGGGCGCGGAAGTCATTCATCTTGGCCATAATCGCTCGGTGGAAGACGTGGTTCGTGCTGCACTGCAAGAAGACGCGGACGCGATCGCGCTGTCGTCCTACCAGGGCGGCCACGTCGAGTACTTCAAGTACATGGTGGACATGCTCAAGGAGAAGGGCGCCGGCCACGTCCGCGTGTTCGGCGGCGGCGGCGGCACCATCACCCCGGAAGAAATTCGCGAGCTGCAAGCCTACGGCGTGGAGCGCATCTACCATCCCAACGACGGCATGAAGCTGGGCCTGGTGGAAATGATCGAGGACGTGATGCTGCGCGCCGGCAACGCTGCCGCCAAGCGCGAGCAGGACACCTCCGTGGTGCCGGCCAAGATCGACATCGACGACGAGATCAGCATCGGCCACACCCTCTCCGCCATCGAAGAGGGCAAGCTGAGCGAAGCGGAACTGGCGCGCCTGCGCAAGGAATGGTCGCTGGCCGGCAAGCACACGCCCGTGCTCGGCATGACCGGCACCGGCGGTGCGGGCAAATCCTCGGTGGTGGACGAACTGCTGCTGCGTTTCCTGCACGCCTTCCCCGGCATGCGCATTGCCGTGCTCGCCGTGGACCCCACGCGCCGCCGCAGCGGTGGCGCCCTCTTGGGCGACCGTATCCGCATGAATGCATTGCGCAGCCATCGCGTGTACATGCGTTCCATGGCCACGCGCCGCCAGAATGCCGCCACCAACGAAGTGCTGCACGACTGCATCAGCTTCCTCAAGAGCCAGCCGTACGACCTGGTGATCGTGGAAACCGCCGGCATCGGCCAGAGCGATTCGGAAATCGTCGACCTGGTGGATTTCCCGGTCTACGTGATGACCAGCGACTACGGCGCCGCCAGCCAGCTGGAAAAAATCGACATGCTCGATTTCGCCGAACTGGTGGTGCTGAACAAATTCGACAAGCGCGGCGCCGAAGACGCGCTGCGCGACGTGCGCAAGCAGTGGAAGCGCAACCGCAGCGCCTTCACCCTGAAAGACGATGACGTGCCGGTGTATCCCACCATCGCCAGCCAGTTCAACGATCCCGGCGTCACCTGGATGTTCACCAACCTGTGCCGCCTGTTGCGCGAAAAGCTGGCAGCCAAGGGCGGCGAGCACGCCATCGATACCACTCACTGCGACTTCCAGCCCAAGCTGGACGTGACGCTGAAAGAACCGCGCGCCACCGTGCTGATTCCCGGCGCGCGCGTGCGTTACCTGGCCGAAATCGCCGAGCAGGGCAGGGGCATCAATACCCAGATCGAACGCGAGGCCGAATTCGCCAGCAAGGCGCAGCATTATTACGAATCGCTGAAAGACCTCGGCGATGAAAAACTGCCGCACGAACAGGAACGCTACGACCACGAAGCCACGCACGACGCCAACGTTGACCGCACGCTGCTCGTGTTGCGCCAACGCTATAACGCTGCCCTGCGCGAACTCAGCCACGAAGCCCTGCACCTGCTGCGCGACTGGCCCAAGCTGTACAAATCCGTCACCGACGAAGTGAACGAATACAAGGTGCGCGACAAGGTGATCCGCGTGGAGAACTACCGCGTATCGCTCAGCCACCAGAAAGTGCCGAAAGTGGCACCGCCCAAAACCAAGGACTGGGGCGACCAGCTACGCTTCCTGATGCGCGAAAACCTGCCCGGCCACTACCCCTACACCGGCGGCGTGTACCCGTATCGCCGCACCGGCGAAGATCCCACCCGCATGTTCGCGGGCGAGGGCACGCCTGAGCGCACCAACCGCCGTTTCCACTACCTGAGCCAGGGCGGCGCCGCTACGCGCCTGTCCACCGCCTTCGACTCCGTTACCCTGTACGGCGAAGATCCCGCCCCGCGCCCGGACATCTACGGCAAGATCGGCAACTCCGGCGTCAACATCGCCACCCTGGACGACATGAAGAAGCTGTACTCCGGCTTCGACCTCAGCGCGCCAACCAGCTCCGTGTCGATGACCATCAATGGTCCCGCGCCGATCATCCTCGCGATGTTCATGAACACCGCGATCGACCAGAACGTGGAGAAATACCTCAAGTCCGACGCAGCGCGCTGGGCTGAAGCGCAGAAGCGCATGGGCGAACTTTTCGCCGGCAAGCAGCGCCCCGGCTACTCGGGTGAGCTGCCGAAGGGCAACGAAGGCCTGGGCCTGGGTCTGCTCGGTGTAACGGGCGACCAGCTGGTCGATGAGGGCACCTACGCCCGCATCAAGGAAGAAACCCTGCAAACCGTACGCGGCACCGTGCAGGCCGACATTCTCAAGGAAGACCAGGCGCAGAACACCTGCATCTTCAGCACCGAATTCGCGCTGCGCATGATGGGCGACATCCAGCAGTACTTCGTCGACCACAAGGTGCGCAACTTCTATTCGGTCTCGATCTCCGGCTACCACATCGCCGAAGCCGGTGCGAACCCGATCAGCCAGCTGGCCTTCACGCTCAGCAACGGCTTTACGATTGTGGAGTACTACCTCGCGCGCGGCATGCACATCGACGATTTCGCGCCGAACCTCAGCTTCTTCTTCTCCAACGGCATGGACCCGGAATACACCGTGATCGGCCGCGTGGCCCGCCGCATCTGGGCGCGCGCCATGCGCGAGCGCTACGGCGCCAGCGCCCGCAGTCAGATGATGAAGTACCACATTCAAACTTCGGGCCGCTCCCTGCACGCGCAGGAAATCCAGTTCAACGACATCCGCACCACCCTGCAGGCGTTGTATGCGCTGTTCGACAACTGCAACAGCCTGCACACCAACGCTTACGACGAAGCCATCACCACGCCCACCGAAGAAAGCGTGCGCCGCGCCGTGGCCATCCAGATGATCATCAACAAGGAATTAGGCCTTAATTTCAACGAAAACCCCTGGCAGGGCAGCCACGTCGTCGACGCCCTCACCGACATCGTGGAAGAGGCGGTCTACAAGGAGTTCGAAGCCATCAGCGAACGCGGCGGCGTGCTCGGTGCCATGGACACCATGTACCAGCGCGGCAAGATTCAGGAAGAATCGATGTACTACGAGCAGAAGAAGCACGACGGTAGCCTGCCGCTGATCGGCGTCAACACCTTCCTGCCCAAGGACCATGGTGGCGAGATCGCTACCGAGATCGAACTGATTCGTTCGACGGAAGAAGAGAAGGGCCAGCAGATCGAGAACGTGCAGGCGTATGGCAAGTCCCGCAACGGCCTGGCACCGCAAAGCCTCAAGACGCTACAGAACACGGCGCGTGAGCGTAAGAATGTGTTCGAGCAGCTGATGGAGGCGGTGAAGTACAACTCGCTGGGTCAAATCAGCCACGCGCTCTATGAGGTTGGTGGCGAATACCGCCGCAACATGTAATCACCTCAGTCTGACTACTCCCTCTCCCGTTTCGGGGAGAGGGCCGGGCTGAGGGGCGCCCAGAGCGCCATTTCAACTCACGCCACAAACCACTCCCTCCCCTGCCAAGGCAGGGGAGGGTTGGGGTAAGCCCGAGCTTGCCAAAAAGTCTTGAGCCATCGGCCAAGAGGCAACGCTTCAGCCTATTCGCCTCTTTCGGTCAAGGCTAATGAATGGGGCATACATGCGAGACTGCATGTCGGAACACTTCAGCCTCAGGGATTATTTCTGCCCGATTTTCTCCGGATGCGTGACCAGGTAAGCCCGCATTTCGGCCACCTGTGCCTGGAACTCGGACCGATCACCAAAATGATCGATAAAGTAGTGCATGGTCTCGTAACGACCGGGCAAATCGTGGTCCATCAGATAACAGGCGCGCACGATATAGCCATCCGGGATATCCGGGTAACGACGGATCAAGGTATCGGCCAGCACTTTGGCCTTTTCCGGTTGATGGCCCGCATGGTTATACAGGTCACCCAGCCAGGCCATGGCTTTCTCGTCATCGGGGTCGCGCTGCAAGATGGCTTCGTATGTATGTTCCGCTTCCTGGACATGGCCCGTTTTCCCGTAGATATTTCCCAGCGCAACGGCAATTTCGTTGTTGTCGGGAAAGCGCTGCGCCATCTGCAGGACGCTTTGCACCGCGCCATTGGCATCGCCAAGCTTCATCATCAGCTCCGCTCTCCACCGCAAAATATCTGCATCGGTGGGATTAAAGCGCAGTGATTCGGAATACAGTTCAATGGCCGGGCGAGGGGCTAGGTGGTAGGCGACCTGGGCCAGATCAAACAGATTGTTGCCATCCACGTTGTCGTCCGCGGCACGCAATACCTTCTTTAGCGATTCGAACTTTGTATAGCCACAATCGCACTGGGCGGCATAGACCGCCGGCATCGAGGTCACCATGCGCAATAGCGGGTTGCGCGCCACGTGGTCCTCGGCCTCTTGCCTCTGCTTGCGCACACCGCCAAACATGCCACCCCATTTGGGCTGTGACTGATTCATCATCTGCTTGCGGATGTGGAAGTTCGCCGGATCCACTTTCAATCCAGCTTCGGCAGCCTGGTACATGTAAACATCATCGCCACTAAGCGCCGCCAAATAGATCATTTCACGGTAAGCCGCCGTGGCCGTCGGCAACAGCGAAACCGCCCGATCCAGGTCATTGCGAGCCAGCACCAGCTGCGTGTTCATGTCCCTTACCTGGGTATTAGTCAGCTCGCTGACCCAACCCTCTCCTCTTGCCTGCTGGGCTGCGTCAAGATACTGCATGCCGCTGGCAACCAATGCAAAGGCACTGGTGGGAGCCTGCTGCTTCCATTGGTCGATGAGTTTGCGCGTGCCCGCGTCGGAGTCGCGGAAACCGGCGGCATAGAAGGCCCCTTCAAAAGCTCCCGGTTGTGAGGAATCACGCAGTTGTGCATCCAGGTAGCCCTGGAAGGCCGTGTCCACTTCTCCGGCCTTGCCTTGGGACAGGAGGGAGGCGATTTGCGCCTGCGAAAGACTAGGCGGATTGAGCAGCCGACAGTAGGCCTGCGTGCTGTCATCGTGCCAATGGGTACCGGGGATGTTCGGGTAATGCAGGCACCGCTGCAAGGGATCGGCAATACCCTCGGCCCGGCGAACCTCCGCCATGAATGTCGCGTAATTCGCGTTGGCTTGTTGGGTGCGACGAGCATCGTGCCACGCATCCCAAACGTGGAGCAGCAGCGGAATTGCGAACACGAGCAGCACCGGAGCAATGGCCAAACGTAGCCGATGGAGTGGTTGTGCGGCGAAACCAGTCTGCCTTGCATCCTTACCGTTACCGTCCATATTTCCCCCTGTCCCTGATGTCGTCCTTATCTTAGACGATGCTCGACCGTGGTCTGCCGCCAAAGATGGTCGTAACCGCGAAGATATTGCCACAACCGGATCGCCTAGCTATCTGGTGGGCGGTATGGGGCCGGATGGACTGGATCGGAGCGTTGAAGCACCTCTAGCTAGCCAGGCCAGCCAATCACGTCCTGCGCCCTCCGGGAAAAGGGCAGGGGAGAGGGGGCAGCCAGCGCGTTATTTCCACACGCGCCATAAACCACTCCCTCCCCTGCCAAGGCAGGGGAGGGTTGGGGTGGGGTAAGCCCGAGCTTGCTGTAGATTAAAGCTCGCCACTAAGCCCTCGGGGCTGCCCGATGCATCATGTCCACGCATACGCACAAGCTCCGTTTTCTCCGAGCCGTCATTCCCGCGAAAGCGGGAGTCCATCTGGCTCCAACAAAGATCGCTAAACATGGGTCCTAGCGCCGTATTTGTTGGGGACCTACGGAGATAGATCCACATTATGCATCTCAGAATCTCGCCTGTTTAGTTGAAGTGGGTTCAAGCGGTATAGCCGCGATCGCCTCACGTGCGATGGTTAAGTCACCCTGGTGCCACGACAAGCCGGATACTTTGTGCAACCCCAAAAAGGATCTTTGGTATGGCGATTCAGACGCTTAACCATAAGAGCGCCGCACTTTGGACAGGCAGGGTTTTGCGAAAGGGTTGGTTTCGGCCCAATGGCTTCGGCGGGGCGGGTAGCTGCCGTCGTCGGTTCGGCAGGCACCACCCTCTGCGCTTCACGTACCATTGCAAGCAGCGTCTCGCCGTTGATCAGCTCGATAGGTTTGCCTTCTGCAAAGCGCCTTGCGTCTGCGGTGTAGTCACCAATCGCCACAATCTTCACTGCGGCGGCGCCGTGATCTACTAGCAGGCCAAACATCTCTCGAACGACTTTGACGTCAACCCGTTGAGTCTTCCATTGCTTGCACTGTGCGAGGGTGACTTGGCCGTCCTTGCGCAAAATCAGGTCGATGCCGCCATCGGCTCCACCCAGTCCGGTTTCGCTAACCGTATAGCTTTGGCGACGAAACGCTTCGCCCACGACCATTTCGAACTCGCGCCAGCTCATAGCCCGCAGACTGTCGAGCCCTGTCTGTGTTTCCAGCAGATGCTTGCGGTGGCGGCGACGTAGGAAAGAGGCAATGGCCCCGATCCAGCATGCCGCCAGGGCAAACCAGGCAAACGGCGTGTAGACGCCGGCAGCAGCTTGCTTGCCAAAGGCTTGCCATACAGGATTGTTCGACGTGGAGAGATACAAGCCAATGCCGTAGCGTATCGCCAGGTAGGCTGCGATGCCCAACCCAAAGCCGACGGGCCAGGGCATCGAGGCAAGTAGCTCGATGCCGCTTTCCTTGCGCTTCGCCATCACTCTCCCCCTGAGTCACGAGCATATTGCGCACTTTATCGCGAAAACGTGCGACGAGCACCACTATCAGGTGGCGAAGGGAAGAGCAGGCCCTAATTCACCTTTTTGCCGCATTCCTGTTATTTAGCAAATAACCGTCCGATTGTTCTGATATTCACTAGCAACAAGCGAGGGCGTAACGCAGGAGTGCGCGCCTTCACATCGACGCGCGTGACATCACGCCAAACGGGAAATTAGACCTACTTGTCTATCGGCATCGTCTGATAGACACACAAATGTGAGTATGCAATGGTGCTGCACGTCGGGTGTGCCGATTGCAAACCGGAAGCCGCACCCGACGTAAGAGGTAAAGCGCGAGCCGTATGAGGTGATGACTCACACGGCCCGCTGGCCACCACCAACACCAAGGATGTTGATCAATGGTTACCCCTGATCTTACGGCATCTGCGCGCCTTGTCGCGCCCCTCCCTTTGCCAAACCCGCGCTTTACCACCACGCCGCTCGCGTGGTGCCAGGTGGTCGAGGGCACTTAGTCGAATTCGTCTGTCAGCGTTTTCTGACTTCGAAGCAGGGCGTTGCCCTGTGCCCCTCACGCCGTGCGCAATGCACGGCGTGACTACCTGGAGCGCGCGTGATGAATATTATTTCCTCATGGGTCGGTTACACCTTCCCAAAGACAAAGCGATCTGCCCGCAAGGCAGCGAAACAACCCGCCGCGTTGTGCACGGTTGCCGCACCCATCCAAGCGCCTTCACGCGTCATGGTATTAGAGGCTGATCCTCAGAGTCGCAGCACCCTCGTCGATCTCATCAAGACACTTGGCCTGGAGCCACTTGTCGTTCCTGACGGCGTGGCAGCCTTGAAATCCATCGATCTACGAGCACCCGACATGATCCTGATGGCTTGCGACGGACCTGCTGACCCGGAGAGTGCCGAATTCAAGCTGTGTTCGATGATACGAAAGCAGCGAGCAAGCCTTCCGTACTTTCCCATCGTCGTCTTGGCCTCCTGGCCGGATGCCTTCCTTTGGCAAATCGATATAGGGGATGACGGGATAGACGATGTCCTGCCAAAGCCGCTGCGCGCTCAGGAGCTGCAAGCGGTGCTTGAGCTGTGGCTCGACCTGCCACTTAAAGATGAGCCGAAGAAATCGCCTGCACCCATCCAGCCCACCGACGACTGGTATCAAGTCCGCCTTACTGAAGACATCCTGGGGTTTGAGCAGGCCTGGGCAAAGCGTGACCAGCCATCGATGCTCCACTTTGCGCAGCACATGCAAGGCATCGCACTCGTGCTGGGGGTGCAGCGGGCACTCAAACTGGCTGATCGACTGGAGCGGGTGGCAAGAGGCACGAAGTCGATGGAGCCCGAGGCAATGCAAAGCACCCTTACGGCTTTGAAAAAAGCGTTTGCCCGCTACCTCGACTAGGCGGAAGTGGCTGCTGTCAGCGTTACCCATTTAGGGCCTCGCTCTATACCCATCGCGCCGTGCGCACCGCACGGACCACCAAGGAGCACTCGTGATAGATGCATCATTCATCGCTTACCCCTTTCACGTGGCGGAATTCTCTGCCCACCGAGCAGTGAGAGAACCTACCGCATCGTACGGCGTGCAAGCCACGCCGACCCAGACACCTGCACGCGTCCTGGTGATAGACGAAGACCCGCAAAGCCGCTGTTTCCTGGTTGACCAGATCAAAGCGCTTGGTCAAGAACCGCTAGCGGTTCCAGACAGCTTGGCGGCCTTGAACGTCATGACTTATCAGGCGCCCGATTTGATCCTGATGGCTTGCGACGGCCCTGACACAGCGGTTTACAAATCCGCGCTGCGTTTGGTGGTGGCTAACCGTGCGAGGCATGCCAGCATCCCCATCATTATCCTATCCACGACGCGGGATGCTTTCCTTTGGCAACTTTGCATGGATGACGGGATCGTAGGTGTGCTGCAAAAACCGGTGCACGCCGGGAAACTGGAAGCCCTCTTGCGGGTGTGGCTGGACCTGCCACTTCTCGCGCATGATGAACCAAGTGAACCGGACCCGCCCTTCGAGACCATTTACCAGTGGTACCAAGCCAGCCAGGCCAGCCTGGTTGAGGAAACCCGGGCATTCGAGCAGGCCTTGGCCGAGCATGACAAACTTTCGATGGCCCATTTTGCGCACCGTGCACAAGGCGTGGCGTTCTCACTGGGTGCGCATCAAGCGGCCGAGCTGGCTGATCGCCTGGAGCAGGCGGCAAGAGGCAACCTGCCTTGGGAATCGAAGTCGATCCAGGAGACGCTCGCTGCGTTGAAAGAAGCGATCGCCCGTCACTTTGAAGAATCACAACGGGCAGGCGGCACAAGGTCAGCAGGCTGGTTGTTGTAGCGTTTTTTTTGACGTTAATGCCGTCCGAGACGGGTAGGCTCAGAGTATGAGAAGCCCTCATGTTCTTATGCGTACATCTTCATTTGCTTGGCTGTCTCGTCGGGTTGGGATTTCAGCGGATTACGAGGCGGGCTGCTTGAGGAGTGGGATGCCGTCTTTTGCGGAATCTTGCACCTACTTGCAGTCCGTCGACTACGACACAACGCAGCAGGTACTTTCGGCATTAGCATCGATCTGGGTTAATCCCTCACAGGGAAGGCAAGAGGAGTTGCATGGATGATTGCCATCCTCAAAGCGTTCGGTGCGGTGCTACCCCGGATGCTGCGAGCCAGAAAGTCGCCAGTCGGTTTGACGACGTCAGTAGCATCGCTGCCATAGGGCCTGACTCGCAGTATTAAGTCACTGCGCCACTACTCCGATGTGGACGAACTGCGCGCTGCACATTCTGTTGCTGTGGGATTGGCTACGAGACGCATTAGCACAGCTCGCTATATCGTAGCGTGCCTGACGTAATCCTCATGATATGCTGCGACGGACCGCTTTACACAGGGAAAGGGAAATGGGTGGCTTTTTGAGTGTTGGGGCAATTTCTGTAGCACTACCTCGCAACTCGCGAGGGGAAAAATGGCAGGTATGGCAGCGTCACGTGCTTGCTGCGATCGCGGCGTTGTTGATAGTGCTAAGCGCATTTTCTCCTGGATCGGCCAGCGCGTCAGGCGCACAAGGCTCTACACCACCGGTCTATTTCTGTGCGGGTGGATTGTGCTCCCCAGTTACCACGCCGTGCCCTAATGGCTCTATCAGCGCTTTCAGGATCTGTTCCGAGGCGCATTACGCTGCTTATCTTGAGGCGGTAGATAATGCGGGATGGCTCAAATTTCTTTATGTGAGCTTTGATTCTTATAGCCAGCCACACTTGTGGTGGTTATCACAATACGGTGGCTTGGAGACTTCTTTCCTAGGCATTGTTTCTAATGGTCAGGACGCGCCCGCAGTCGATAGAAACCTTGGGTTCAAGGGATGCGCATCCTGCGGCGGCACCATGGTAGGAGACCCTGTCAACCTCGCGACAGGCAATGAATTCGCAGACGAAGGTGACTATGAGGGCGAAGGGTCATTCCCTCTTTCATTTCATCGGTACTACAACAGCGCCGGTTCGGGTGACGGAACCATAGGAAACCGATGGGGCCATACCTACAGCCGCATGCTCGCGATGCAGAGCCTGACTGAGGTCAAGCTTTTTCGTGATGACGGCGAAATTCGCTATTTTAATCAGTGTGGATCGGCCTGGTGCGCGACGGTCGACGAAATTGGAACGCTGACGGAACAGACCGACAGCAATGGGAATATTTTAGGTTGGCGGTATACGAACGAGCATAATGTGACGGAGGCTTACGATGGCTCCGGTCGTTTTGTCTCGGAGGCAGACAGCACAGGTTTGAGTCATACCCTGACTTATGACTCAAGTGGTCGCCTCAGCACCATCGCGGATGCGTTTGGACGCACGCTGACCCTTACTTACAACGCTTCGAATCTCTTATCCCAGTTGATCCTTCCCGATGGGCAGCAGGTGGCATATAGCTACGACTCGACGGGCAACTTTAGCAGCGCCATTTACCCGGGCAACCTCACCCGCACGTATCTCTACGATGAGTCAGCCAATGTAACCGCTGGGGCGAATCCCAGCATGCTTACTGGAATACAGGACGAGACGGGGCAGCGCTTCGCAACGTATCAATACGACGCAAAATCTCGTGCAAATCTTAGTGAACACGCGGGCAATGCTGACTTGAACCAGTTCGCCTACAACCTCGATGGGACAGCAACGGTTACCGATGGACTGGGTGAGGCTCGAAACTATGCGGTGCAAGCCGTTGTTAATGTCAATCATCTAAGTACTGTCTCCGGATCAGGCTGCTCCAACTGTGGGTTGTTTGCAAATTATGCGTACAACGCGGCAGGCGATTTCACTAGCACGACCGATTTCAATGGGAATAAAACGCTCTACACCATTGACCCCAATCACCTTTTGGATAGTCGTGTTGAGGCCTCGGGTACGCCCAGTCAACGCACCACGAACTTCACCTGGAACACTACGCTCCGCGTTCCCCTGACGCGTGTTGTACTTGATGCGAACGGCAACACCGTTAGCAGCACCCAATGGGTCTACAACAGCGTCGGCCAAACCCTGGCCCGATGCGAGATCGATCCCACCAACAGCGCGGCCAGCGGCTATGCTTGTAGCAACACAGGTACCGTTCCGGCGGGTGTGCGCCGCTGGACCTATACCTACTGCGCCGCAGTCGATACCGCGCAGTGCCCGATCGTCGGCCTGATGCTCACGGCGACGGGTCCGCGCACTGACACCACTCAAACCACGACCTACAGCTATTACTTGAGCAGCGGCGCGACAAATTGCGGCACGCCGGGCGTCGCCTGCTACCAGGCCGGCAACCTGCACACCATCACCGACCCCGCTGGCCACGTCACCACCATCGCCTCCTACGACGCGGATGGCCGCGTCACCCGCCTGACCGATGCCAACGGCCTCAACACGGATACGACCTATACCCCGCGCGGCTGGGTCGCCTCGCGCAGCGTGGGTGGTGCCACCAGCAAGTTCACCTACACCGCCTATGGCGCCGTGCAAACCGTCACCGATCCCGATGGCGTCACCACCACCTACGGCTATAACGCCGCACACCGCCTGGTGAAGATCACCGATGCACAAGGCAACTATCTCCAATACACCCTGGATAACGCCGGCAACAAAACCGCCGAGCAGGTCTATGACTCGACGGGCACCTTGCACAAGAGCCTGAGCCGTACCTTCAACCCCCTGGGGCAGCTCACCAAGGTGATGGACGGTCTTAGTCACACCGTGTTCGATGCCAGCGCCAGCAACAGCTACGACGCCAACGGCAACCTGGTGCAAAGCGCCGATGGCCTGGGTATTCAGCGCCAGCAGGGTTACGACGCCTTAAATCGGCTGGTCCAGACCCTCGACAACTACAACGGCACGAACTGACAGGGAGCTGGCCATGAAGCAAGGACACGCAGTGAAAGGCTCAGCCGTTGTGATTGCGATCACGAGCACAGCACCAGGGCGGCAAACGGACATAAGGGCGCGTATGAAGATGATCAGGAAGCCGCTGGCCGGCCTTACGCTCGGTATGGCGATGGCCACCGTTGCCGCACCAGTGGCCGCACAGACCGCCAACACCAAGACCATCTACACCTACGACGCCCTGGACCGCCTGACCCAGGTCACCGATCCTAGCGGCCTCACCACTACCTATCAGTTCGACGGTTTGTCGGATGAAACCAAACTCACCAGCCCCGATACCGGCGTCAAGGCTAAGACCTATGACGCGGCCGGCAACGTACTGACCGCCCTCGACGCCAACGGCAACACGGTTACCTACACCTACGACGCGCAGAATCGTCGCCTAAGCGCCAGCTACGCCGACACTACCCAGAACATCACCTACACCTACGACGAATCCAACGCCGTCACGGGCTGCACCACCTCGTTTCCCATCGGCCATCTGACCCGTATCGTCGAAAACGCCGTCACCACGGTGTTCTGCTACAACGCCCAAGGTTATGTGATCCAGAAGAGCCAGGCAGTCAGCGGCCACACGGATGTGACGAGCTACACCCGTAGCCCGAGCGGCAAGATCCTCAGCATCACGCATCCCAGCGGCGACCAGGTGGCCTACAGCTACGATGCGGATGGCCATATCAGCGGCGTCACCGCTACGACCTCAAGCGGTACGACCACTCTGGTCAGCAACGCGACCTATCTGCCGTTCGGGCCGATCAGTGGTTACACGCTGGGTAATGGCCAGGCTGTCACACGCACGTACGACGCCAATTACCGGCTAACCGATCTCACCAGTCCAGCTTTCACCTTGCATGTAGCGCGGGATGCGATGGGTGATATCACGGCTATTGGCAACAACCCGGGCGCCAGCCCTGCAACGGAGACGTACAGCTACGACCCGCTGTATCGCCTCACTGCTATCACAGAAGCCGGTGGCACAACGCTGGAGAGCGTGACGTACAACCAAACAGGTGATCGCCTCAGCAAAACGGGCAGCGGTCTGGCGACGGGCGCCTACAGCTATAACCGCGCCACACATCAGTTGGTGGCCACGGGCAATGCGGTACGAACGGTGGATGCGAACGGAAATACGACCGCGATCAGCCAGGCAGGTGGCACGTACGGATTTGGCTACAACATGCGTAACCGAATGGTTCTTGCGCAGCTGAATCAAAGCACGATTGCCGCATATACCTATAACGCCGATGGTGAACGTGTCGCCAAAACTGCTAATGGTTCTACGGAGCGTTACAACTACGGCGCGGACAGCCAATTGCTAAGTGAATACGGTGCGACTAATCGGGAATACGTCTATCTCAATGACATTCCGGTCGCCAATCTCGATACACAGGGAGCCACCATGTCGGTTGCCTACGTGACGGCGGATCAGCTGAGTACGCCGCGAGCGATTGCAGATAGCAGCGGCGCTACTACGTGGTCATGGGCATATCAGGGCAATGCATGGAGCGAGCAGGCACCGACCAGCAATGGTTACACATACAACCTACGCTTCCCCGGACAATATTTCGATGCGGAAACGGGGCTGCACTATAACAATCGACGTGACTACGATCCGGCGACGGGGCGCTATCAACAGGTAGATCCGATTGGGTTTAAGGGCGGGCTGTGGACTTTGTATGCTTATGTGGGTAGTAATCCGCTGAGTTATCGAGATCCATTAGGGATGGATGGATTTAGTGACATGACGGCTGCATTCTGTCCGAATGGCTCATGTGTGCCTCCAGGTTTCGGGCAGCCAGGTTGGCAGCCGGATTCTCAACCACCATCGCCGCCTCCCTCTGGGTCGTGCGGATGCGCAAGGCTGCCGGACTATGATCAATTTCAAATTGACTGGTATGTATTTTCGCTAAGCGCTACGTACACAAAATATGGCGATGTATTCGCGGGTTTTGGCGTGAATCGGGGTTATCCGAATCCTGTGGGATATGGCGTGAGCATTGCCTCGGGGTGGATGCTGAAGTGTGACCCGAGTCAAAGTGAGCTCAATGACTTCATATCGGGAGCTTCTGGAGGGTTTTCGGCGTACTATGGGTTTGGTGGAGGATACAGTGCAAATCCTTCTGGCAGTGCCATTACCGTCGGTGTTGGATATGGAATTGGCCCTGGTGGTGGAAACAATTGGTATCAAGGTAATATTTTGCAGTGACCTATGAAAATTTGGCCAAAATATAAAATTTTTTCGCACAAACGAATTCCTTTCTTCGTGGAGGACGAGGACGGACCGCGTGTTCGCCCATGGATAAGTATCGTCGTTTGCGTTTTCTTTGTACTGGCGGCTGCCTGTTTGCTCCTTGAAAAAATTTGATTGGAGCGACCTTTCGTAGACATCTTTGAGGTCATGGTTGACGGCAATGACAGAGGTGATTATGAGCAGCAATCAGTGCACGGATGAGTTCGGGACCGACGCGGTCAAGCAGGTGCTGGGCGCGGCTTCACCGTGATGGACCTAGACCAAGGCGCCCCAGCACACGCTCTAGGCTTGGACGCAAGCGGCGAAGAAAACCGCACGGCCAGCCAGTGAGGCCCCTGGTGATCCAGGACATATATGTCCGAGCACCGTGTCATTCAGCGCAAAGGCTTGACCAGGAGGGGGCGTCCATATATGTCCCGTTTCGCCGCCCCGTTTCGCCGGCGGTGACGTCTGCTCTCCAGCGAGGAGGGCCTTGCTCTCGGGTTCGGGTTATCAGCCACTATTGCAGTCTCCTTCGGCCAACAACGGGCATTAGGTGGGTCATGAAAATTGATATTGGTGCGTCGTTTCATGATGCGAAATCGCATCTATTAAATTTTGACGACCTACATGAGCGATTCAAAGTTCGACACTGGCCAAGCCAGTCATTGATATCCATTGAGTTGACCGAAGAACATCAGTCTAAAAACATCGAGGACGCCATCAATTCGTTCTTCATAGCATTAGGGCAATACAAAGAATTGAAAGGCCTTGGGGGAGAGTTAAGAGTGGCAGTCTATTTCTCTCCGGATGAGGCGGCAGCCTTCTCGGTGGCGTTGTCACGGCAAGTGATACGTCAGTTGTGGGAATATGAGATGGACATTGAGGTGAATGGATATCCTTGTTCCGACTGAGAGGAAAGGGAGGGCATCACTTCGCCGCTGATGGGTGATCGCGATGATGGTCCATGCGACATGAACAACACGATTAAGAATGAAAACCCAATCGAACGTGCTTTAGGTCTCCCCATTCGGATGGGCTACTAAGATGAATGGAACGCTTTGGATAGCTCTGGTGACTTGCGTGTTGACTCTAACGGCATGTTCCGACAAAAGGATTGCTTGTCCAAAAAAGGAATCCTTAGAGCAATTCAGGCGCGTAGATGATGCTCAGGTAATTCGACGTGCCGACAATGCCTTTGACCGTGGGGACAAGAGGCTTTTGGGAGTGCGCAGTGTCGGCTTGCTCGTTCCTTCCTTTGGCGAAAATCCGGATGACTATCGCTTCGGCATCAGGGTAATTGGCGAAACTTCAGATACCCCTTGCGATAAGGACGAGGCAGCTCTCAATGACAATGCTGTCAGGTATTCCGGCATATATAACAAGGAGATGCTAAAGAGGGTGGCGTCAAGCAATCAAAGTCCGGCCAAAACGAACTAAGCCAATTCAACGAATTCTGGCTTTTTTGTTATGACCCGATGGGAGGCTGGCCGTGAAGGCCTCGATGCAAATGTGATTGAGGTTGGGAGTGCAGTCAGTCAATCATTAGGCCAGCGGGCAGGTTGCCGTAGTGCGCCTTGGCGCCGATGTCTATTTCGTCCAAGATGGCAGGCTCAGGGTTTGAGACGCCCTCGTGTTCTCATGCTTGTATCTTCACCGGTTCGGCCGTCTCGCCGGGTAGGGATGTTAGCGACTTACGGAACGGGCTGTTTGAGGTGCTCGATACCGCTTTTGCGGAATCTTGCACTTACTTGCAGTCCTTCGACTACGGCACAACGCAGAAGGTACTTGCGGCGCTAGCATCGTTCTGGGTTAATACCTCACAGGGAAGATCAGGGAAATTGCATGGATGTTTGCCACTCTCAATGTGTCCGGCACGGTGATACCTCGGACGCCAACAGCAGCCAAACCGCCGAACAGATTCAAAAAATTGGCGAAGAGCTGCGCAAAAGCCTGGCTAGCGCATGCGCACGGCGACTCGTACGTAGGTGCGAGGAAGCTCTGCGAATCAAAGCAATGAATTGCCGGTAAATTCCTGGCGGATGCTATGGCGTCCGTCAGATAGACAATCACGCGCCGAATTCCTTGGCGCTAATCATCGAAAAGCCGAATACGTGAGTGAGGAAAGCATGGTGGCTCGGATTAAAAGGACGTTTTTACGCACCTTTGTGCTCGTGGTGTCGATTCTTTGCCTTTCCATGCTCGCAGTGCCCAGG
>NZ_RYYV01000014.1 GCF_003977665.1 Dyella choica
GCGGCACCTCCGCTTGAGGGATGCCGCCATGCTCGCCCTACCTCTGCTCACCTACTGAGACTCGACGCTAATCAAGTGCCAAGCAGGGGAGGGAGCAGGTCAGTGCATTGCGCGGTGCCATCCTCTCCCCTTCTTGACAGGGGAGGGCTAGCGTGGAGTGACGCGAGCGAAGCTCGCGTCCAGCTCTTACCGCAGCGTGTAGCCGGTCACTCGCCACACGTTGTCACCATCCAGGTGAAACGAAATCAGCTCGCGCACGGGCTGCTTTTCATTGGCGAAGCGCGTGGCGAACGCCACGTTGGCGAATAGGCCGGCGGGAAGCTTCTTGCCGTCGGATTCGCTGAAGGAGAGATTGGCCGGCGTGCGGGTTATCAACGTTCCCACCGTCTTGCGATCGGCACTGACACCTTTCACGAAGGCATCGCGGGCAACCAGCTGCTTGGTCATGCCGGAAGCGCCATCCCATACCTGCCCTTGCTGCCCCTTGTCGACCAGGTCGGCCACCTGCAAGGCCGCCTGTTCGAGCTGCTGGTTGCGCTGGGCGTATTCCTGCGGCGTGGGCTGGTTGGCCGGCGCTGAAGATTGAGCGAATGCACTGGCGGCAACAGCGGCCAGGACGAAGAGCGAAAGTGAAACCATGACTCGCATACTATTCAGCTCCCGAGAATGCTGTTTGAAAAATGACGATCCAACCTCGCACGTGCGCGATCAGCTCCCTCCCCTGCTTCGCAGGGGAGGGTTGGGGTGGGGTTGCACGAGCTTGCCTCCATGTCAGAACTCGCTGCGAGGTTAAGGGCTTCACCCCACGCCAGATCGCACAGGCTCAATCACTACGCGAATCCACCCGCACCACCACGCGCCGGTTCGGCGCCAGGCAGTCAATCAGCTTGCTCCGCTTCTGATCCGCGCACTGCACTACCGGGTCGGCCTTGCCACGCCCTTCTGCGCTGATCAGCAGATCTGGCACGCCTTTGGCGGCGAGATACTTGGCTACCGTCTGCGCACGCCGCTGCGACAACATCTGGTTGTACGCATCGCTGCCGAGCCGATCCGTGTAGCCCAGCACGCCGATGTGGGCGATGCGGTCCTTCTGCTCCAGCAGGCTCGCAGCCAAGGCATTCAGCTGCGAGCGCCCACCGTTCGTGATGTCCTCAAGCGAGTAGCGGTCGAACGCAAACAAAGCATCCGTTGATAGTGTCGTCTCCTGCCTCGGCGACTTTGCTACAGGGGGCGGAGGTGGCGGATTCATATAACGCGAACACTCCTCCGGCTTCCAATAGAAGCTGCGGGCCAGCTTGTCCTCGTCGAACAGGATCTTGAACTGGCATACCGTCACCTGGCCGGAATCCGCCTCGCGAAAGCTGAACACGTAGTTCCACTCGCGCACGCCCCACACGCCTTCGACGAAATGCGGCCAGCCGATCAGTTGCGAGATCTGCTGCTTGTCCAAGCCGGCGTGCACTTGACGCAAGGCAGCGAGTTCCGGAAACGTACCGCCGCGATGCATTGGCGTGACGTCATTGGGATTCGGCCACACCAGTTGTTGCGCGTTCGCACCGTCTTTGGCCACGTTGCGGCTGACATTGCCGCAAGCGCTCAATCCCAATGCCAACAAGGCCACCGCGACGGCTGAAATCTGCTTTGATGTTTTCATGTTCATCGCCTCCCTGCCCTCACCAGACCATGTTGACGCTGCCGCCCACACCCACGTCGCCGCGCGTGTTGGATGAAGCGGCCAGCTTGAAGATGTAGCGTCCGCTTTCGGTGATGGTGGACAGGCCCACCGCCACGCCGGCTTCGCCGTGATAGGAACCTATGCCGACGCCGAACGTACTGAGGTTCGGCTGATAGGCCTGGCCCAGGCTGGACATCGCGATGCCCGCGGCGACACCGGCATTGGCACGCGTGGAGATCGCATTGAGATCGTGATCGATGGCGGCGAATTTCCGGTCGGTGTAGTTCTGCGCCCAGTTCTCCGCCGTCTGGACGCCGGCATTGACCTGACCCACGTTGGCCGCGTCGCTCGTTGCGGTGCCGGACGCCACATTGTGGATCTGCGCCGGGGCACCAGCCTGGCCCACGCTGATGCTGCTGTAGTTCACCGTGCCGTCGGCGTGCTTGTCGTACTGCACGGAGCCGGCCTGGGCCGACTGCAATTGCGCCACGTTCACCGCATCGGTCGATGCCGTACCAGCGGCCACGTTGGTGATCTGCCGCTGATCCGTGGGCGAACCCACCGATACCACGTTCGAACGTCCGCCATCGGTAGAGCCGGCACCCAGCGCCACCGAGTTGTTGCCCGAAGCGTTGCTGTTGTTGCCTATCGACACGCTATTGCTTCCCGAGGCATTGGCGGATGACCCTGCCGCTACCGCATCCGCACCCGTCGCGGAGGATGCATTGCCGGTGGAGTTGGCCACGTAATACTTGATGCCGCCGCTGCTGATGTTGCTGACTGTGCTATTGAGATTGTTGATCGCCGTTGTGTTCGCGCTCACCTGCTGGTTCGTCGCATACAGCTCCGAACCATTGATCGCATCCGTACTGCTGGAGGTGACCTGCCCGGCCGCCACGTTGGTGATGGTGCGCTCGTTGCCCGCGCTGCCCACGCTTACCGTACTGGCGGGCGTCGTACCGGCCACCGCATAGGTCGTACCGCCCACCGTCACGCTACTGGTGCTTTTCACCGCCGAGGTGGTCGACCCGGCACCCAGTGCCACATCGCCCCCATTCGCACCGGCACTGGCGCCGTTGCCGATCGACACCGCATTGCTGGTGCTGGCGGTGGAGACCGGCCCGATCGCCACGCTGTCCGTTCCGACCGCCTGCGAATCGGGCAGCGTGGAATTGGCGTGGAAGTACTTGATGCCGCCACCATTGGTGGCGCCGCTGATCTGGTTCAGCACGCTCTGCACGGAGTTATAAGTGTTGCCGCCATAGCTCAGGCTGGTAGTCACCGCGCCGGTCGTGGAGTTGTAGGTGCTGTTGCCACCGAACGAATTGGCGACGCTGTTGCCCAGGTTGGTGGTGGCCGTGCCGAGCGATGCCACCGCCTGATTGGTGGCATACAGCTGGGAGCCGTTGATCGCATCCGTGCTGCCGCCACTGATGCGTCCCGCTGCCACGTTGGTGATGGTGCGTGGGCTGGTCGAACTGCCCACGCTCACCGTGCTGGTTGGGTTGGTGCCGGCGAAAGCATAGGTTACGCCGTTGATGGTGGTATTGGGTGTAGCCACCACGGTAGAGGTTACCGAGTTGGCACCCAACGCCACGTCACCTGCCTGCGCGCCAGCGCTGGAGCCGGCGCCCAAAGCCACATCGGTCGGATTGACGGTGGAGCTACCCGCACCGATCGAAATCGCCTGGATGCCGCTGGCTGTCGAGTTGGTACCCATCGCGATCGAATCCTGCAGATTCGTGGTGGCGTTCTCGCCTATCGCCACGCCGCCTGGTGCGTTCTGCTGGACCAGTGCACCGTTGCCGATGCCCACGCCATTGTTGCCGTTCACCACCGTGCTCGGACCGACCGCAATCGAATCGCTGCCCACCGCCAGCGAATCGGGTGCAGTGGAGTTGGCATGGAAGTACTTGGTGGTGGTGGTTGCGAACGAGCTCAGTGCACCAGTCAGCTGGCGCACGGTCACCGCATCGTTCGCTTGCGTGCCGTCCGCCACATTGGTGATCTGGCGATACGTGCTTGCGCTGCCCACTGACACCGCGCCAAGCAAAGTGTGATCTACAGTGTTGTACGGAATAATCGTGCCGCCGATGATACCGCTGGCCGGCGTCAGCGCACGGTTGGAGACCGATTGCGACCCCAGCGCCACGCTGTCGGTGATCATGGCCTGGGTGTTTTCGCCAAGCGCCGAGGCGTTGCTGGCAGAGGCGGATGCGGCCACCCCAGCCGCCAACGAGTTGCTGCCGGTCGCACCGTTGTTGCTGTAGTTGGCCTGCTGCGTACCGCCATCGTTGGTGCTGTAGTAATGCGTCAGCTCACTGTTCACGGAAGTCAGCGAATTGTTGAGACTGGTCACCGCCTGGTTGGTCGCATACAACTCAGAGCCGTTGATCGCATCCGTGCTGTTCTGGCCGATGCGCCCCGCCGCCACATTGGTGATTGTGCGCTCGTTGCCCCCGCTACCCACACTCACTGTGCTGGCGGGTGTCGCACCGGCAAAGGTGTAGCTGGTGCCATCGAGCGTAATGCCACCGGTCGTCACCACCGTCGACGTCACCGAACCGGCGCCCAGTGCGATATCGCCCGTGTTGGCGCTGGCCGTAGCGCCATTGCCGATCGAAACCGCATTCGCCGTACCCGCGGTGGATACCGGACCGATCGCCACGCTGTTGCTGCCGGTAGCGGAGGAATCGGCCAGCGCTGAATTGGCATGGAAATATTTGATGCCGCCGCCGCCGTTGACCGAATTGTTGATCTGGTTCAGCACGTTCTGCACGGAGGCGTACGTGTTGCCGCCGTAGTTGAGGCTGGTGGTCACCGCACCAGTGCTGCTGTTGTAGGTGCTACCACCCCCCAGGCTGTTGGCCACGCTGTTGCCAAGGTTCGTCACTTGGCTGCCTACCGAGGTAATCGCGCTATTGGTGGCGTACAGTTCGCTGCCGTTGATGGCATCCGTGCTGTTCTGGCCGATGCGCCCGGCAGCCACATTGGTGATCGTGCGCTCGCCACCGCCGCTGCCCACGCTGACTGTGCTGCCGGGTGTCGTACCTGCAAAGGTGTAGTTGTTGTTGTTGATGGTAGTGCCCGGCGTAGCTACGACCGTAGCCGTGACGGCACCCGAACCCAGCGCCACGTCACCCGCATTCACACTGGCGATGGCTCCATTGCCCACTGCAACGCCGTTCGCGACGGAAGCGTTGGCCGCATTGCCTACCGCTGTGGCGCTGCTGCCCGCAGCCGCTGCACTGACACCCGCCGCCAGTGCGTTCGCCCCGGTTGCACCGGCATTGTTGTAGTTGCTGTCGGTACCTGTAGACGTGCTGTTGACGCTGTAATCGTGCGTCCTGGCGGCCGTGATGTCGTTCGTCAGCGTATTGGCCACGCTATACAGCTCGGAGCCGTTGATGGCATCGGTGCTGCTGGAACTGATGCGGCCTGCCGCCACGTTGGTAATGGTGCGCGGGGCGCCAGTGGCACCAACGCTTACCGTGCTCGTCGCATTGGTGCCGGCAAAACCCGAATACGTCACGCCATTGACCGTGGCGGTGGCGGTGTTGACTACCGTCGACGTGGTGGAACCCGAACCCAGCGCTACATCGCCTGCTTGCACAGCCGCCGTTGCTCCCGCCCCCAGTGCGATCGATTGCGCCTGGCTGGCCGTGGCTGTGTCGCCAAAGGCCAGTGCACTGGCTGCCGTGGCGCTGGATGCATTGCCGAGTGCGACAGCCCCCTGCCCGGTGGCATTGTTGGTGTTGCCCAGCGCCACCGCGCCCTGGCCGTTGGCCGTATTGTTTGCACCCACGGCCACTGCGCCATTGCCGGTAACCGTATTCGGATCACCGATCGCTACCGCGCCGTTACCGTTCGCCGTTTGGTTGGCACCCAGCGCCACCGCGCCGGTACCGCCCAGCACATGCGATTTGTAACCACCGGCGATCGAACCGACGCCTGCGCCCGCCGCGACCGAGTTCGTATCACCAATGGCAACCGTCGAAGTGGCCAGCGCTTGTGAACCGTTGCCGATCGCGGTGGCATCCGTACCCGATGCGCTGGCGCCATTGCCGACCGCCGTGGCATTCACGCCTGCCGCAGCGGCGCTTACGCCCGCAGCCAGCGCATTGGAACCCGTGGCGCCGGCATTACTGTAGTTCGTATCCGTGCCCGACGACGTGCTGTTGACGCTGTAATCGTGCGTTTGGCTCGCGGTGATGTTCGACTGCAAGCTGTTCGCCACGCTATACAGCTCAGAACCGTTGATCGCATCCGTGCTGGTTTGGCTGATGCGACCCGCCGCCACATTGGTGAGGGTGCGCGGGGTGCCGGTTGCGCCGATGCTCACCGTGCTGGTGGCATTGGTGCCGGCAAAACCCGAATACGTCACGCCATTGACCGTGGCGGTGGTGGTGTTCGCCACCGTAGATGTGGTGGAACCCGAACCCAGCGCCACGTCGCCTGCTTGAACACTTGCCGTTGCGCCGGCACCCAAAGCGATCGCGTTGGTCTGGCTGGCCGTGGCCGTATCGCCAAGGGCCAGCGCACTAGCTGCCGTGGCGTTGGACGAATTACCCAGGGCTACCGAACCCTGACCGGTGGCATTGTTGGTATTGCCGATGGCGACAGCACCGTTACCGTTGGCCGTGTCATTGGCACCTGTTGCTACGGCGCCATTGCCGATGGCGGAATTGGGATCGCCAATCGCTACCGCACCGTTCCCATTGGCGGTTTGTTGCTGGCCGATCGCCACCGCGCCGGTACCGCCGAGCACCTTGGACTGATAGCCACCCGCAAAGGAACCTGTACCCGCTGCCGCTGCGACCGTATTGCTGTCGCCGAGGGCCACGGTGGAAGCCGCCAGCGCTTGCGAACTGTTACCAACCGCTACTGCGTTCTGTCCACTTGAAATGGCTGTGCCGCCGACGGCGATTGCCCCTGCGCCACTCGCATTGGAGCCATTCATCATGGCAAGCGCAGTCGCGCCGCTTGCAGCAGCTCCCGCACCCAATGCCACGGCATTCGTTGCCGTGGCGGAAGCCACCGTACCCGCCGCCAGCGAAGACGCACCCGAGGCCGTCACGTCCGTGCCAACACCTACCGCACCCGCCGCGGTAGCACCTGTGCCAGCGACGGTACGTGCGCCCAGATACACCGTGTTGAGGTTGTTGGCAATGGACTGAAAGCCGATAGCGATGGCATGCGTACCAGAGCTATTGGCTATATAACCTACCGATACAGCTGCAGCTCCGCTCCCCACCGTCTGGAAGCCAATGGCCGTGGCATAGTCGGCGTTGGAGGTAATGTCAGTGCCGATGGCAATGGACGATATCCCCGTCGATCCAGTGCCCGGCGCGGTACGCGCGCCCAGGTAAATGGAGTTGACGCCGCCAGCGGTGGCTCCCGCACCCACGGCTACACCGTTGTACGCCGAACCTATGGTGCCGCTGCCCACGGCGACAGAACCCGTCGCTGCAGCGTTGGCAGTCGTACCCATTGCAACGCTGTTGTCCCCAATGGCCTTCGCCACTGGACCGACAGCAGTCGACGAGTTGCCGCTGGAGACGGAATCTACGCCAATGCTGATGTCAGCATTGCCGGTAGAGGCGACATCCGTACCAATGGCAATCGCCGACTGCGCTGTCGCCCCGGTGCCCGGTGCACTACGCGCACCCACATAAACGGCATTGGTATTGGAGGCAATGGCTTGATAGCCAAGAGCCGTGGCATTCGTTCCCGTGCTGTTGGCGGCATAACCAAGTGCAGTGGCGCCCCCTCCCGTGGCCTGGGACGTATAACCCACGCACGTCGTACTGCCGCTATACAAATTGTAGGGCGCTGCAGCGCAATTCAACGTTTGTGCGTCGGCCCGCTCGCTCCATCCTCCCATCGCCATCAATACCGTCAGCACGCACAGGCTGAGGCAGCGCCGCGCAGGAAGTGCGCCATGGCCGCGTTGGCCGACTATGCCACCGCCATGCGATGTTGCCAGCTCAGATGCCACCACGAACTGCCTCAACGAAGCATTCCAGACCTTGCTGTAAATCTTGTTCATCGCTGTCTCCGAAATCCGGTTTCACGGACGCTGGAAGTAGGGCATCCATCTTTGATGCGGGCTACGCGCGCACTGGATGGGATTTCCCGGCAGGCAACAGATCCTGAGGCATCGTCTCGGGGGGTGGACTCGATCGCCTGCCGTCCACGTCGATTCGCGGACACATGCCGTCCTGGCATGGGGAAAAACGGGCAAAGAAATCAGTACGGGATAAAGTCGAGTGCGGTGAGGCACGCTGCCCGGACATTCGGCGCAATGGCGTTGAGAAAGCGGAGCAAGCGCGAATCGGCGCCGCCGGATGCACGCATGGATGCCGCTGGCAAGCTGCACCCGCCTGCACTGTCGCAGTTATCGTTCATGATCGCCCCCGGCTTCATATCCCTGTGGCAGTCGTTGGCGTCATGCCGATGACTGTCGGGTCATTGAAACGGATGGAAGCGGCAAACGATGCACAAAATTGGCATCAGATATAGCCATATTTGGCATTTATCATATAAATATGGCAAAACGAGACGCACGTCACGAACGACGCCGGTCACCGAATGGCTTCAAGTTCAATAATTCGGCCCAGTGGCCTGGCCTTGCCCATGGCAAGTGCCACGACGCTTTCCCTTAGCGCACATTTCGACGCTTGCCACAAGTTGCTTCCTCCCTTACGCCGGGAGTATCAAAGTTTCAGGCGCAACCATCAGGAAGCAAAACTGCAGGCCCGCATCAGGGTATCGCTTGGATGCTCATCAAACGCCCGCCGGTAATTGGCCGCAAAGCGCGACAGATTCCAGATCCCGCAATTCATCGCCACTGACTTCACCGACAGACGTTTGGTGCGGCGCATGGAAAGCTGGCGGCTCGCTTCGTGCAATCGAAGCAGCGTGAGATAGCGCGTGGGCGATACACCCAGCAGATCATCGAAACTCATGCGCAGGCTACGGTCGCTGATCTGCGCGGCGGCGGCCACTTCTTCCATGTAGATGTCGCGCTGCAGGTGGTCGCGCATGAATTGCACGGCCTTGCGGAAAGCCGGGTAGGACGCGCGATAGTTGGCGCAATACGGCAAGAACGACCCGCTTCCGCCGGACAGTGCCCTGACCGCGCGTTCATCGGCCAGAAAATCCATCGCACCGTTTTCCAGCAATCGCAACAGTTGGTGACTATTTCCTTCCGCCAGTCCCTGGTACAGCATCCCGTACAAGGTGCGCAGCGGCATGCCGGCGTGGCATTCGGGCCTGAACAGCGCAAACTGCCTGCCGGACAGGCCGAAGGCTTCGGCATGCGCGTCGATGCTGCGCTTCACCGCGCCCTGCAGGGGCGCCAACACCATGCTGACGCGCGATCCTCGCCCCAGCATCAATGTGCAGGTGCTGTCAGGCAGTGCCAACAGCATTGTGTCTTGCGCCAACGACATCCCGGCACACCAGCTTTCCGGTGCCGGGTCGTGCAGATAGCAAGCCAGAAAATGACCGTGCGGCACTACGAAACGCCCATGCAGCGCGAAATCCGAAACGAAGCTGCAAAAGCCTGCATCAGCGTGCCGGTAACTGCCGAAGGCGCCGGTCAGTCCACCTTCCTGCAGGGAAATCGCCTCCAGAGCGCAGGTTTCCAGCAGGCGGCGGATGACGGCGAGGCCAGGCAACGGATATTTGCGTTCCACCACTTCCAGCGGTTCCATGCAGTGTTCCCATTCAAAGATCGATGGCTGCGACCGGCGCGAGCACGCACGCTGTCGTTGAACAAAAAAGGAAGCACGGCCGATTCGCCGCGCTTCATCACCGCAGGATCAATGGAGGTTTATGGCGGGTGTGGCAGGCGTTCGCCTGCCTGACGGAGGCAGGCTGCGCTACGCAAACGTTTACACCAAGCATGAAAGAAGCCCCCTTGAACATCCATGGCATCGCATGACGAAAGGAACAAGTCCTGTCCGTGAACGGAATGCCGCCCCTGCACTCGCTCCACTACCGCGCGAGCATTCCGTGAAGAACGCTTGCGGATCGGGGGAGTAGGTGTGCCCCTTATGGGCTAGCCTGAAGCATAGGCGGCAATTAGATCGAATGAAATAAGAGGAATCTCATTCTTCGTCAAGATTACGTGATGGCGACCTGCACAAATGTGATGGCAGTGTGTACGGAACATGCGCTGTCTGCGGGGGGATCGAGCAAGCTGGCTTCCCCCCCTTCTCGCATGACGCCAATCGCTACCCCACCAAGCCGTGCGTCCGCGAATATTCGAACAGTTGCCCATCGCTGCTCAGCCCCAGTTTCTCCATGGCACTGCGCTTCTGCCGGCTTACGGTCTTCACGCTGCGATGCGTGAGGGTGGCGATTTCGGTAATGCTGCGCCCCTGTGCAAACATGCGGATGACTTCCACTTCGCGCTTGGAAAGCTGCGGGCCTGCTTTGGCGCCATCGACCTGTGCGCGTGCCGTGTACTCGCCGGCCAGCTGCTCGCCGAGATGCTTGCTGACGTAAGTGCGCCCGTTGCGCACGGTGCGCAGGGCAAGCAGCAACTCATGCACGACGTGCGTCTTCTCCACCACCGCGTCCGCGCCTTCCTGGTACATGCTGCGCAAGATCGCCGAGTTGCGCAGCGTCGTCAGCACCACGATCGGTAGCCTGGGGTGACGCCTGCGCATTTCGTGCAACAGCGCGACTCCGTCGAGGGCGACGGCGCCCTGCTGCTCGTCGGGCATCAGAAAATCGAGAATGACCACGTCACACGCCGTGTGCGCCAGTACTTCCAGCAGCTCGGCGCCGCCGTCCGCCTGCCCGACCACCTCGTAATCTTCGCCGCTGTGATCCAGGATAGTGCGCAAACCAATGCGCACCACTTCGTGGTCATCCGCTATTACAACCCGCACGCGTCACCCGCTTCCCGGCTTCATGCATCCCGCACAAAGCGCGCTTTTCTTGATCTACACGTCACAAGCCATGCTTCATGCATGGATGCCTCCACCCACTTTTGTGTCTGCCGGGGTATGGCGATACCTGCCATTTTGTATGGTGAAATTCGAAAACTGGCTGTATGCAGACAATCGCCATCGCAGGGCGCACTGTGTTCAGCGCCACGCAAGGGTATGCACAGGGAGGTTGGTTCAGTTTAGCGGCGATACTACCGGCCAGAAACCGTCGTGAGTAAGCCAATCGACAATCACAGGGGGTCAATGCCATAAAGCGCGAACCTCATCACAGTTCAAGAGCGCGCCCTTTTGCTTGATTTCACGCCGTCACGTGGCCGTCGGCAGCGTCGTCATTCATCACGCGGCGTCGGCATTTGCGCTACATGCTCCAACATATGAGCTACGCATGCATTTTTGTGATGGTGGATACGCAATCCTAGGCGCAAGCGAACTAGCTTATGCAAGCAATGATGCGTTCGGTGTGTTCAGGGGATGGCCATGTACACCTGCATGCGTGTTACCGCCTTGCTTCTGCTCGCCCTGCCCGCCCTGGCCGGTGCGCAGACAATGCGGGATGTTTCGCGTATCTCCGGCTCCATCTACTCCACCGTCATCTCACCCGCGCCACTATCGCGCCCGCCGCCGGTAGCCATTGCACAGCCCCTGCTGGAACCGCAAGACGTCCATGCGGTGTGCCTTGCCTCGCAGCAGTATGCCGATCGATGTCCGGCGCATGCGAACATGGCCTTTTGCGATGTGGATAGCATCGGCTTGCGCAACTGTTTGTCGCACTACGCGGGTTCGCTGGTGAAGCAGCCGGAGGGGGCGAAGCGAACCCTGAGTTTCGTAGTGCGGGACGCGCGCGGTGCATTGAGTACGGTAACGGTGCTGGCGACGACGGACCAGAGTGATGAAGAAATAGCCAGGGCGGCGTCGATGGAGAGGCCAGGGACCAGGATCGTGGGGATGCGAGTGTCCGAAGCCGATTCGCTTGAGGCTGCGGCATTACGCCTGCCGTGAATGAATGGAGGCCAGGGTGCATCCCTGGCTACGGCTGATCCAGCAAATGCCCATGCTGCAAGCCGAACCGCCGCACCAACTTTTCAGAAGGCGGCGCAGCCATCGGCGTATGGTTGGCACGCCCCAGGTACGTCACCACAATCTGGCCCTTTTCGACCACGACGCTTTTCGGCACGATGCGATCGCCGATCAGCGCGGCCGGATAGCTGTGACCGTTCCGCGGCACGGCCGCCACATAGATATAGGTACCGCTGCCGCCCGGATCGTCGCTGAGCAAGCTCACCACCACCGGCTCACTGTCGAAGTTGCCGCAAGCCTGGGCGCCGGGGATCAGCCTGGTTTCGTGCATCGTTTGCGAGCCAGGCGCAGCCGGCTGCGAACGCACGCCGTTGACCAGCGTGATGGCATCGCCTTCAATCGTGTAGGTAGCGTTGGCGGGATCAGCAAGCTTGGCGGTATTGCAATCAAGGCTGGCTTGCGCATGCGCGGCGAAGGCCGGCACGAACAGGCTGATGATCCAAAAGATGGTTGATTTCATGGCTTTCACTCCCTTTGTTGACAGGAGTGTGTCATGAATGAAAGCGATCTACTCCCTCCCCTGCTTGCAGGGGAGGGTCGGGGTGGGGTTGTACGAGCTTGCAGACGTGCTTGAGCTCACCGCGAGCTTGCTTCACCCCACCCCAGCCCTCCCCTACTACACGTAGGGGAGGGAGCAGATACTGGCCAGCTCAGACATAGCGCCAATCAGACGCTTGCACAGGAGTGAGCTCACCCTGCGGTATCAATAGAACCCTTTCTGCACCTGCAGCCAGAATCGCGTCGCCGTACCCACATGCGGGCCAGCCAGTGCCGGCCGGTTGCCGATCGCCTTGGCTACGCTGGTGCCGATCACCCAATCGTGCGGGGCGGTCCAATGCAGGCCGACGCCGGCACTGCTCAAGCGCCCGCTGTTGGTGCCGGGAATGAAGGGCTGCTTGTAGACCTGCACGCGTCCGCTATCGACGAAGGCGGAGGCCTGCCACGGACCTGGCAATGCGCCGAGGGTGAAATCGTGGCGGTATTCGACCGTCGCCAGATTGCCTTGCGCGCCGGATAGCACCCCCACGTCATAGCCGCGTACGCTGCTGGGACCGCCAAGGTAGAACTGTTCGGAGGTATCCAGGTTCTTGTTCGCATGCTGGCCGGAGTAACCGAAATACAGCGCGTTGGTGGTGTTCAACTGCTGCAGGCGCGATACGGAGTAATTCCATTTCACATAGCTTCCCGCGGTGCGTGCACCGAAATAGTCGGCAAACAAGGTCTGGAAGTTGTCCAGGTACAGACGGCCGCGCGTGGCGCTGACGTTGAAGTTGGTGATACCGGTGCGATCGCGCTGGTCGCCTGCCACGGTCAGCACCCAGCTGTTGGCGTGCCGATGCGTTTCGATGCCGGCGACGTCGATGTCGTCGTACAGGCGCTTGTGATCGAATTCAAGCTGCGCGTACAGGTTGCCGGCGGTGTTGCGGATGATCGGCTGCGAGAGATTCACGCTCTGCGTGGTGGCCGTGCCATGGGCGTGCAGATCGGCAAGGCCATTGCCCAACTTGTACCGGAGCCCCGAAACGGCCATGCCGACCGTGGTGCCCTGCCCGGTCAGCAGATAGCGATACCCGACATGGCCATAGCTCATGCCGGTGCCGGAGCTGACGCCGCTGAAATCCAGCACGTCGCCCTGGTGGAACAAGCCGTTGACGTCGAACGTGCCGGAAAAACGCACGCGGTCGGTATAGACATTCCCGTAGTCGTCCATACCCAGCGTGCCGGTGTAGCGCGGCGCGTCGGTCACGCTGACGAGCAGATCCGAACTGCCTTCCGTCTCGCCCGGGCGCAACACGGAATTGACGATGGCGCCGGGTACGTCCGACAGCAGCAGCAGGCTGCGCTCCAGGCCGTATTCGCGCACGGGCTGACCGGACTGCAACGGCGACAACGTAGCGCTGAGCGGATAGTTGCCGACCTTGCTCTGGTTTTGCAGCTCCACCTTGCCGTAGCGCGCCTCCACCACAGCCAGGCGCACCACACCATCTTGCAGAGTCTGCGCCGGCACGTAGGCCATGGCTAGCGGATAACCATGATCGTGGTAGTAATCACTGATCTTCGCGGCAAGATCGTCCAGATCATTGAGGCTCAGTTCGTGCCCTTCGCCGGCAGCGACTAGTGGTTGCAGGGCATCGGTCTTGATCAGGTTGTTGCCGGTGATTTGGATCAAACGCACGTGGAACCTGGTGTTGTCCTGCGCATGCTGCTGCTTCTGTTTCTGGATATTGAGATCCAGATTCGACGAGGGCGGCTGCTGGGAGGGCTGTTGCAGCTGCTGCAGCAACTGGCCGCTGTTGGTTTGCGGCGCCGTGATGTGCGTCTGCGCGCGTGCCGGTGGCGCAAACAGCGCAACGGCAAGCGAAAGGCCTAACAAGGTAAGGCGTGGTGTAACCGAATGCGGCAGGTTGTTCATGAGTTCACCGGGGAAGTGGGACCGCTTGGAGTGGTTTTTCATCATGGCGAGGCATCCGAGGGCAAGCGCACGCCGCCATTCTGGAATTGCAGCGAAAGGCCGGTACGGAAGTCCGAACGCTGACGGTTGCGTTCCAACGGGCGATGCTTCAGCTTCTGGTTGCCGGTGAACACGCCCGTTGCATTGGCATCGCTGGAGCCGTATGGCGTGGCGATGGCAACCGGCTGCAGGCCCCCTTGCAGCTGGGCGATCCAGCTGCCCTGCACGCCGGTGCCATCAAAACCTGCGCTGGTGATATTGGCCGTGGCGGTAGTGACCGGATCGGTGATCAGATAATTCGCCGCATCCGCACCGCTTGCCGCAATGCCGCTGACAGTGACAGTCTTGCCGTTGCCCACGTACGGATCGGCGAAGCTGGCCGAGTTGTCCGCAATGCTCACCTGATCACCTGACAACACGCCGTTGGTGCTGAGCGAAACCACGTCGCCGACCTTGCCGTTGTACACGCGATTGGTTCCGGTGGCCGTAACCGTGATCGGCAGTGGTGTGACATTTGCGACCAGGCCGGCCGGCTGCACCAGGATGTAATTGCCGGCATCGCCGCCGCCAAGGGTCATCGCGGTGGCGATGGCCTTGCCGTTGCCGACGTTCTTGTCGCCGAACAGGCCGGTGCTGTCGTTACCAAGCACTACGTTGTCGTTACCGAACACACCGCTCAAGCTGGAACCGCTCAGCGCATCGACGCGAGTACCGTCATAGACGCGGTTGGTGGTGGTCGTGCCGATCACCGTCAACGTAGCCGGCGTGATGGTCACCCAGTCGATGCCGCCGGCCAGGGTGTAGTTGCCGGCCAGACCCGTGCCATTGCCCAGCACCAGCGAACCGGTATTGGCGAACCCACGCTGCGAACCCACGTTCTTGCTGGTGAGCACACCCGAACCGCTGAGATTCACCGTCTCGCCGTTCACGCCGGCAAGCACGCCGTTGTTGCCGAACAAGCTGGCAATCGCACCGGTAGTGCCGTCATACACACGCGTGCCGGAAAGGCTGAGCACATACGGATTGATGGCCGCACTGCTGCTGGCGGTGGAGTTGAAGCTGTAATCGCCCGCATCGGCACCGCTTGCGGTAATGCCGGTGACGGCGATCGCAACATGGCTGCCCGCGTTGGGTGAACTGAAGTTGGCGGCACTGTCGCTGAAAGTCACGCTATCACCGGCCAGCACACTGGTGCTGCCCAACGTGACGCCAGCGGTGGTGTTGCCGTCATAGGTCTTGTTCTGACCTGTGGCTCCGACCGAGATGGCCAGCGGCGTGACAGTGACCCTGTCGGTCCCGCCTACCAGCGTGTAATTGCTGGCCAGGCCGCTGCCATTGCTCAACACCAGGCTACCGAGGCTGGCGAAGGACTGCGTGCCGGCGTGTTTGCTCGCAAGCACGCCCGAGCCACCGAGGTTCACGGTCTCGCTGCCGACGCCGGTCGAAAGCACACCGTTGCCGCCGAACAAGCCGGCATTCGCATCCGTCATGCCGTCGTACACGCGCGTGCCGATGAGGTTGAGCACGTAGGGCGCGATGTTGGCGCTGATACCGACGGGCTGGGTAAGCGTGTAGTTGCCCGCATCCGTGCCGCTGATGCTCATGCCGGTGCCGACAGCGATGTTGTTGCCTGCATTCGGCGAGGCAAATGTACCGGTGGCGTCATTACCCAAGGACACATTGTCACTACCCAGTACACCCTGCAGCTGCGAACCGCTCAGTAGCGCGGTGGTGTTGCCGTCGTAGGTCTTGTTGGCCGCTGCGGTGCCCGTCACAGTGAGCGTGGCCTTGGTGATCGCCAGCGTATCCGCACCACCGGCCAGCGTGTAATTGCTGGCCAGCGCCGAACCGTTGCCGGTCAGCGACAGGTTATTGAGGTTGAACTGCGACGCCCCCGTATAGGTGCCCACATTCTTGCTGGACACGATGCCCGAACCGCTCAGCGTCAGCGTGTCGCCGTTGATACCACTGAGCACGCCGCCGCCAAACAAGCTGGCATTGGCATCGGTGTTGGCGTCGTACACGCGTGTGCCAGTGAGATTGAGCACATACGGCGTGATATTGGCGGCGATGCCGGCGGGCTGGGTAAGCGTGTAGTTGCCGGCATCCGTGCCGCTGATGCTCATACCGGTTCCGACGGCAATGTTGTTGCCCGCATTCGGTGAGGCAAACGTACCGGTGCTGTCATTGCCCAAAGTGACATTGTCGCTGCCCAGCACGCCCTGCAGCTGCGAACCGCTCAGTTGCGCGGTGGTGTTGCCGTCATAGGTCTTGGTGGCCGCTGCGGTGCCCGTCACCGTGAGCGTGGCCTTGGTGATCGCCAGCGTATCCGTACCACCGGCCAGCGTGTAATTGCTCGCCAGCGCCGAACCGTTGCCGGTCAGCGACAGATTGTTGAGGTTGAACTGCGACGCCCCCGTATAGGTGCCCACATTCTTACTGGACACGATGCCCGAACCGCTCAGCGTCAGCGTGTCGCCGTTGATGCCACTGAGCACGCCGCCGCCAAACAAGCTGGCATTGGCATCGGTATTGGCGTCGTACACGCGTGTGCCGCTGAGGTTGAGTACGTACGGCGTGATGTTGGCTGTGATGGCGGCGGGCTGGGTAAGCGTGTAGTTGCCCGCATCCGTGCCGCTGATGCTCATGCCGGTGCCGACGGCGATGTTGTTGCCCGCATTCGGCGAGGCAAATGTACCGGTGGCGTCATTCCCTAGGGTGACATTGTCGCTGCCCAGCACACCCTGCAGCTGCGAACCGCTCAATTGTGCGGTGGTGTTGCCGTCGTAGGTCTTGTTGGCCGCCGCGGTTCCCGTCACGGTGAGCGTGGCCTTGGTGATCGCCAGCGTATCCGTACCACCGACCAGCGTGTAATTGCTGGCCAGCGCCGAACCGTTACCGGTCAGCGACAGGTTATTGAGGTTGAACTGCGACGCCCCCGTATAGGTGCCCACGTTCTTGCTGGACACGATGCCCGAACCGCTCAGCGTCAGCGTGTCGCCGTTGATACCACTGAGCACGCCACCGCCAAACAAGCTGGCATTGGCATCGGTGTTGGCGTCGTACACGCGCGTGCCAGTGAGATTGAGCACATACGGCGTGATGTTGGCGGTGATGCCGGCGGGCTGGGTGAGCGTGTAGTTGCCCGCATCCGTACCGCCGATGCTCATGCTGGTGCCGACCGCGACCCCGTTGCCCACGTTCTTGCCGGCGAACGTGCCCGTGGAGTCGTTGCCCAGAGTGACGTTGTCGCTGCCCAGTACACCATTCAATACGGAACCGCTCAGCGCTGCAGCGGTAGTGCCGTCGTAAGTCTTGTTGGCGGCGATCGTGCCGGTGACGTTCAGAGCGGCTTTCGTGATCGTCAGGTGGTCGGTGCCGCCGGCCAGCGTGTAATTGCTGGCCAGGCCCGTGCCATTGCTCAAACTGAATGTACCCAGACCGAAGTTCGCACCGGTGTAGGTACCCACGTTTTTGCTCGACACCGCACCCACGCCGCCGAGGTTGACGGTTTCGGTGCCGACACCGGTGGAAATCACCCCGCCGCTGCCGAACAGACTGGCATTGGCATTGCTGGTGGTGTCATACACGCGCGTGCCGGTGAGGTTGAGGATGACGGGCGTGACGTTCGCCGTGGTGGTAGCCGTGGTGTTGCTGAGGGTGTAATTGTTGGCGCTGGCACCGCTCAGGCTGATGCCGCTCACCGTCACCGTCTTGCCGTTGGCGACATTCGGGTCGGCAAAGGTGGCCGAAGTGTCGTTGATGGTGACCTGGTCGCCGGCAAGGGTGCCGGCCAGGGTCACCGCATCGTTTACCGAACCGTTGTAGACGCGGTTGGTGCCGGTGGCCGTCACGGTGATGGCCAGCGGGGTGATGTTGGCGGTGATACCGGCGGGCTGGGTAAGGGTGTAGTTGCCGGCATCCGTACCGCTGACGGTCATGCCGGTGCTGACCGCGATCCCGTTGCCCACGTTCTTGGTGGCGAAGGTGCCGGCGGTGTCATTGCCCAGCGTGACGTTGTCGCTACCGAGTACGCCATTCAATACGGAACCACTCAACGCAGCGGCGGTAGTGCCGTCGTAAATCTTGTTGGCGGCGACCGTACCGGTGACATTCAGCGCGGCTTTCGTAATCGTCAGCTGATCGGTGCCGCCGGCTAGTGTGTAGTTGCTGGCCAGGCCGGAGCCATTGCTCAAACTGAGCGTGCCGAGACCGAAATTCGCCCCGGTGTAGATGCCCACGTTCTTGCTCGACACCACGCCCACGCCACCAAGATTGACGGTTTCCGAGCCGATCCCGGTGGAAATCACCCCGCTGCCGCCGAACAGGCTGGCATTGGCATCGGTGTTGGCGTCATACACGCGTGTGCCACTGAGGTTGAGAATGCGCGGCGTGATGTTGGCCGTGGTGGTGGTCGAGGTGTTGTTGAGCGTGTAGTTGCTGGCGCTGGTACCACTCAGACTGATGCCGCTCACCGTGACCGTCTTGCCATTGGCGACGTTGGCATCGGCGAAAGTGGCGGATGTATCGTGGATCGTGACCTGGTCGCCGGCCAATGTGCCGGCCAGCGTCACCGCATCGTTCACGGTGCCGTCGTACTGGCGGTTCGCGCCGGTGGCGGTAACCGTGATGGCCAGCGGCGTGATGTTGGCCGTGATGCCTACAGGTTGCTGGACGATGTAGTTGCCGGCGTCCGTACCGCTGACGGTCATGCTGGTGCCGACTGCGATGCCGTTGCCTACATTTTTGGTGGCGAAGGTGCCGGTGGTGTCGTTACCCAGCGTCACGCTATCACCGGAAAACACCCCGTTCAGGGTGGAACCGCTGATGGTTGCCGCCGTGCTGTTGTCGTACACCTTGTTCGCCGCCACCGTGCCGGTCACGGTGAGGGTGGCCGGGGTGATGAGCAGCGTATCGGTGCCGCCGACCAGGGTGTAATTGCTGGCCAGGGCCGTACCCGTGCCGGTCAGCGCCAAGCTGTTGAGATTGAATTGCGACGTCCCCGTGTAGGTGCCCACGTTCTTGCTGGACACGACGCCCGAGCCGCTCAGCGTGAGCTGGTCGCCGTTGAGGCCGGTCAGTACGCCGCTGCTTCCGAACAACGTGGCGCCGCCGCTGGTAGTGGCATCGTAGACACGGGTGCCGGTGAGGTTCAGCACGTACGGCGTGATGACACCGTTGTTACCAGTCGCGCTCGAAGGCAGGATGTAGTTGGAGAGCAGTGTGCCGCTGTTGGCCACGAAATCCGAAACCACCAGCGTGGACTGCACGCCCAGACCGGTGCCTGCATTGGGCGTGGCGTAGTTGGCGGTGGCCGACTGCGGGATCGATGCACCCTGCCCGCTCACGAAGCCGCTCAAGGTGTAGTCGGACGCCGTAAGCGTGGCCGAATTGGTGCCGTCATACACCTTGGTCGGGCTGCCGGTGATCGTCGCGGTGAGCGGACGGGGCGTGATGTTGGCAGTGAAGCCGCCGGGTTGCGTCACTGTGTAGTTGCCGGCCTGCGCACCGCTGAGCGTGAAGCCGCCTATGCTGACGGCGAGGTTGTTGCCGACGTTAGCCGTGCTGAACGTGCCGCCCGCTCCGGACGAGACGAGGGTTACAGTGTCGCCGCCATATACGCCAACCAGCGCGGCGCTACCGGTGTTGAGCGTGTCGCTGGTGGTGCCGTCGTAAACCTTGTTGGTGGCGGCGACGCCGTTGATGGTGAGCGCCTTGGGCGTGATGCTCGCGGTCAGGCCGCTGATCGGCTGCAGCAAATAGTTGGCCGCGGCGCTGCCGGAGATGGAAAAGCCGCTGGCAGTAACCCCGATGCCGTTGCCCACGTTCGATTGCGAGAACGTACCCGAAGTGGAAGTGGCGAGCGCGACATTGCCTACGTCCGAAGCAACTAGACCGGCCAGTCCCGCCGCAGACACGTTGAGCGTGTCGCTGGCGTTGGTGTCGTAGACTTTGTTGGTGGCGTACACGCCCGTTACGTAAAGCGGCGCCTGAGCGATATTGCCTACACCCGATGCCGCGGTAGCCAACGTGTAATTGGACAGCAGCGTGCCACTGTTGGCGGTGTAGTTGTTGGCGGTAAGCGTGCCGTTGATCGCTATATTGCTGCCGGCGTTTGCCGTGGCGTAGTTGTACGATTCTGTCGGCGTAACGGTAGCGCCTTCCCCGCTGACGAAGCCGTTGACCTGGAAGTTGGCCGAGCTCAGCTGGGCGGCCGCACTGCCGTCGTAGACCTTGTTGAGGTTGCCGACCAGGCTCACCGTCAACGGTGCCGGCGTAATGCTCCCGGTGGTGAAAATATACGTGGGGAAGGTGTAGTTGCTGGCGCTGCCGCTGGTGAAGGTGAAGTTCGAGCTGTTCAGCGTGACCTGGAACGGCTGGCTGTTGGCGACGTTCTTGCTCGCGAAATAGCCGGTGATGTTGGCATTGACGAAGGCGCTGTCACCGTTCTTGAATCCGCTCAGCACGAAGTCCTGCGTATAGGTCGTGCCACCACCGCTGGTGGCATTGAGCAAATACGTATTGGTGCCGTCGTAGACCTTGGTAATGGTCTTGTTGAGGGTGGCGACGAGACTGCCGCTCAAGGGGGCCGGCGTAATGGTGCCGAAGCCGCTGGCTAGCGTCGGCAATACATAGTTCGACAGCAAGGTACTGCCGCCTGCGCTGTAATTGCCGCCGCTGAGCGCGGCGGTCACGCCTTCAATGCCCGCGTTGGCCGAAGCGTAGGTGCCGGTGGTTGGAGAATTGACCAGCGAGATGCTGTCGCTCCCGATCAACCCGGACAGGGTGTAGTTACCGGCGCCCAGCGTCGCATTGGTGTTGCCGTCAAAGACCTTGGTGGGATCGTTGACGATCGACACGGTGAGCTGGGCCGGATTGATCGTCCCCGTGCCGGTCACCGTGCTGTTGAAGCTGTAGTTGGAAAGCTTGGAGCCGGCATTGGGCGTGAAATCGGACGGCTGTAGCGTAGCGTGCACGCCGATGTTCGTGCCTGCGTTGCTCGACGCATACACCGCAGGACTTTGCGATACCACCGCGCCTTCGGTGCCGGCAAAGCCGGTGATGCTGAAATTGCTCTGCGTCAGCGTGGCGCCGTTGGTGCCGTCATAGATTTTCGTGGGGCTGCCGTTGAACGAAATGCTCAACGGTCGCGGCGTGATATTTGCGGCCAGCCCGGTCGGCTGCACGATCGTGTAATTGCCTGCCGCCGTACCCATGAGGCTCAAGCCGTTCGCCGCCACGGCGAGATTGTTGCCCACATCCGACTGGCTGAAGGTACCCGTGGCCGTACCGCTAACCACCGAAACATTGTCGCTGCCTACGATACCGTTGATCGTCGCACTACTGAAATTCAAGGTATCGGCGGTCGTGCCGTCGTACACCTTATTGTTCGCGGTTACGCCGCTGAGCGTCAGGGCTTTTGGCGTGATGTTCGCAGTGAGGTTGCCCGGTGTGACCAATTGATAATCGTTGGCCTTGCTGCCGGTCAGCGTAAATCCACTAACGCTCACCGCCACATTGTTGCCGGCATTGGCACTGGCGAATGCGCCGGTGCCGCTGGAGGTATTCAGTGTGACGTTGCTCGAATCCTGCGAGATGACGCCGTAGATGCCTACATTGCTGAGGTTCAAGGTGGCAGCAGCACTACCGTCGTACACCTTGTTATTGGCCAGCAAGCCACTGAGCAGCACCGGCGCCTGGGTGATCGTGCCGGTGCCGGTAGCAAACGTCGGCAAAATGTAGTTGGAAAGAAGGGTGCCCGGGCTGGCGACGAAGTTGGTGATGGAGAAAGTCGCGTTGATCGCCTGCGAACCGGCATCTGCACCCGCATAGGCGACTGAGCTGGGCTGGTTCACTGTAGCGCCCTGCCCCGCCGCGAAACCACTGAGCAGGTAATTGGACGAATTCAGCGTAGCGGTGGTGGTGCCATCGTAAACCTTGGTGGGGTTGCCGATGATCGAGGCCGTCAACTGCGCCTGCAGGATGCTGCCGATATTCGCCGTGGCCGAGCCGGTCAGGCCGTAGCCGTAGACCGGGATACCGGCGGCGTTGGTGATGTTGAATCCGGATATCGCCGCCGGCGTGGTCACCGCGAGGTTCGAGCCGGCGTTCGCCGAAGCGTAGGTGCCGGTTGCGGAAACGATCTTGTCCCCACCAAGCAGGCCGCTGGTGGTGAGGTTAGAGGCAGCGAGCGGCGCGCTGTTGGTGCCGTCATAGGTTTTAGAGACACTGCCTGTAAGGCCTGACACCGTCAGCGTGGGCGCCACGCTGTAAAGGAAGCCATTGCCCGAAGCTGCCGCTGCGGTCTGATAGGGCGCGTTGTACTGGATGAAACCTGGCGTGAGGCCGCCTGCGGTATCCAGTGTGGGGTTGCTGGAATAGATCAACCACGGCGCGGAAGTACCTGTCCTCACTGCGGCGCTGCCGGCATTGTTGACGAAGTTGGCGCCCGTCGCGAGCGTGACGCCCGCACCTCCGGTAATCGACGCACCGTTTGCAAGGGTGAGATTGGCGCCGCTGGCGTCCATCACCACCTTGCCCGCGCCATTGACCGCAGCGTTCACATTGATGCCGTGATACGCCTGCAGAGTCAGCGTCGCATTCGCATTGCTCCAGTTGACCGCGGCATTGACGTTGATATTGCCCGCGCCGGGCGACTGCACGCCGCTGCCGGAGGCAGATGTTGCTGTGGTTGTCTCGGTGACGTTGGTGCCGGCGTTGAGCGTGCTGGAAATCGTCGTCGCAGCCGCGCTGTCGATGGTCAGGTCGGTCGGATCGACCAGCCAGGTGCCCGCCTGTCCACGTGCTGCGGCCGCCGTGATGCGTGCGTTGCCGGCCAGGTTGAAGGTGGCCGCGGACGTTTCGATGGAACCACCGCTACCGCCGTTCGGCGCGCTTGCGTCGAGCGTACCGCCGACATTCACCTGCCCTGCCGTCATGCCACCCAGCAAGGTGATGATGCCGTTATGGCTCTGCACCGTCTGCGCCTGCACGACGCCGGTGTTGTTCACCACGCTGGCGAGCAGGCTGTCTTTGGCTCCTGCCGTCATGATCACGCGGCCGCCGTCGGCAACGATCAGCTGGCGGTTTTCGGCCAGGTTGTCGAGCGTGCTGCGATCCACTTCAAGGTGCACGACCTGGTTGCCGCTGAAAGTGAGCGTCACAGCGCTGCCGCCGCCCATCGCCACGGTGCCGAGCTGCGCAGTGATCACGCCCTGGTTGGAAACGTGGTTGCCGAGCAAGGCGATGTAGCCGCCCTTGGCGGCACTGAGGCTACCGCGGTTGATGACGCTGCCCTTGCCCGATCCGCCGAAGCGGCGATCGCTGGCATCGAGCGTGCTGTCGTCGAAATCCAGCGCGGAAGCCACCAGGCCTCCGACGTTCACCTGGGCGCCCTGCCCGAACAACACCCCGTTCGGATTGATCAGCCATACCTGGCCGTTGGCGTTGAGGTGGCCAAAGATTTCGCTGGGCGTGCTGCTGAAGATGCGATTGATGGCAATCGCGCTGCTGCCCGGCTGCAGGAAGTTCACCGTCTGGTCGGGTGCGATATTGAAGCTCTGCCAGTTGAGCGACAGCGTCTGGCTGTCCTGCCTGATCGTGGTGGTATTGCCCACCTGTTGGATCTGGCCCGAACCGCCGACGATCTGGCCGCCGGCCGGGCCGCCGCTGGCGTGCGCCAGAGCGGTCATGCCCAATGCGGTGGCGAGCAATGACAACGCCGCAAATTTGCGGCCTATCGCATGCATGCGTGAAGCGGAGTACGGAGCGATGACAGCACTGGCATCGGGCGCGACAGCATCCTGCGCACCGAAGCGATTCCGGCACAGACGACGGCTAGGACTCATGGCACTACACCTGATCAAGTTTAGGGATTGGCAGCCTTGTTCACACGTGACGCGGGTCGGTTGCTTGCCCGCGCACTCTCTTCCCAATGACACGCGCAATGCTCCGTTCCGGCTTGAATCAGGCTTTCGGCGTGACCGAAAATCGGCCACAGACGAACGCTGACTCAATGCCAGTTGAGAAAACGCATGGTGTATCGACAGGCGACCCTTGTTTGGCTCGCCCAGACCCCACTGAACGCTCGCGATTCATCCAAAGAATCACGGCATGCAGCTGAGGTCTCCCCCTGTTCCCTAGGCTTTGATGGAAGACTTGCTGCTGAAACGAGACGGTGTACCCAAATCCGCGGACGATTTTTTGCAATGATTATTACGTCGGCCAGCTCTGGCTTATGCGCCATCTCGCAGCATGCGAAATGTAAGTTCTCGGCGCACTTCCCACAATCTCAATAACTTGCCTTTTCTTGCATTTTCTTGCAAGCGCACGTGCGCCTGAGGCGTTGGCCCGCTCAACTCAAGGTCAAGGTGTAACCCACACCACGCACGGCAATCAACGGCAATTCCTCGCCCGCTTTCTTGCTGACCTTTTGCCGCAATCGATGGATCAGCATTTCCAGCCGCGTCGGATCGAAACCTGGAATGGCCGCGGCAAATTCATCGATCAAGGCAGTGCGCGTGGTGGGCTCCGGCGAAGAAACCGCCAGTCGGTTGAGCAGCAGGCGTTCGGGCATCGACAAGGCGATGATCGTGCCATTCGGCGCGAGCAGCCGCCAACCGCCCGCTTCCAGGCGCCAATCGGTGTTTGCCACTTCATAGGACGCCGCATTTCCTACGCGCCGTCTCAGGCTGTGCAGTGACGCAGCCAGTACTTCCACGTCAACCGGCTTGGTCAGGTAGACATCAGCGCCCTCGATCAAGCCCCGCACGCGGTGCGCGGTGGAATCCAGTCCGGACAGCACCACGATGCCAATGTCCGACAGTGCGCGCAGCTGGCTGACAATCTTGAACCCATCCTCGTCGGGCAGTGCAATATCCAGCACCAGCAAACGATAGCGCTCAACCACGATCGAGCGATAAAGCTCCGCCGCAGTACCTACGCCGACCGCGTGGAAACCGAAAGCCTTCAAGCCCGGTACCAGAATTTCATCCCGCAAGCGTACATCGTCGTCTACGACAAGCACGTTGCCCTTCGTACTTTCAACCATGCCTTTCCCCTGCTCCAGGCGCCTTGCCGGCGCCGGCATCGGCTGCGGTTACTGCACCGGCTGCCGATGTCCGTTTGTATGACATATACGGGAGGGTACGCTCCGGGAGTTACAAAAGTCCATGTGCAGACATGCACATGGCATGCCTGAAATCTCTCGCCTGGGTCCAGCGATGAAAACGCCAACGGCTTTTGCGTCTGCATGATGCTGGGATTGCCATCCCAGCCTGTACGCTCAAGCCAGGGCAGTAGCGGCAAATCCTTGCCTACTTCTTCGACACGTACAAGCTTTCGCCTACATACCATCGCCACGGATAATCCATCGCCTTGCTGATCCCGATACGCGTAGTCTGCACAGGCCGCTCCGGCGGCGGCACATCATCATCCACCAGCGCGTACCTATCGCCACTCACCAGATCGACGCCGTTCTGCAGCTTGGTAATACTCATCGCCTGAGTAAGACAGGCCGGCCCATTGCACAGCTGCCGATCATTCTTCGCCAACGGGCGCGCCGCATGCATCAGGTCAAGACCGGCAATCGGCTGCAGCGCACGGATCAGGACCGCATTGCCCACACCTTGCGGCCCGCACACTGCGTTGGCGCACCAGTGCATGCCGTAGGTGAAGTACACATACATATGACCCGGTGCGCCGAACATCACTTCGGTGCGCGGCGTCCTACCCCGATAGGAATGCGCGGCAGGATCGTCGCTGCGATACGCCTCCACCTCCACAATGCGCCCGGCACGGCCATCGTGGCAACGCAGCACTTTGTTCAACAGCTCCGGGGCAACGATCAGAGAGTCGCGGCTGTAGAAAGAGCGTGGGAGTTTCTGCAGTTTCTTAGGGTTGGCCATGCCCGGTAATAATACGGCAGTCGCCAGGAAATATTCACGTAGTCCCTAAGGGTAAATACAGTGCGTGCGAATCTTCCATCGCTTCACGAAAACCGTAGGCTCGATAAAAACGGGCGGCTTTCTCGTGTAAGGCATCCACGAGCAGCACACGAACTCCCAGCTGTTCGCGCAAACCCAAGCATCTAGCCACTGCATGCCCCAACAAATATTCGCCATGCCCCTTCCCCTGCGCACTCACTGAGACTGCCAATCGCCTCATTCGAATAGCTGGCACTGGATACCTGGGCAGACGCTTGCGATCAGCGTCCTGCAAGTCGGTCAACAGCAACTGGGCAGCAGACAGCGTGTAATAACCTACGATACGGGTTGAATCATCGTTGTCCACCAGAACATGCGTGGTGCTGATGCCAGCCCGGTGGTGCTGTACTGCCTGCTGACGCAGATAGACATCCAGACTGGGTTCACCGCAAACGAAACCGTCGCGATCGTGCCGCCTGGGTTGCAACAACTCGACAATGAGCACGATTCAAGCCTGCGAGACGCGGGCGAGTGCCTTCTTCAACTTGGGATTAGGTTGGAAGGGCGCATCCAGTGCCTTGAGAAAGCGTCGGGACTCCTGGGGTGACAAGCTGACAGTCAATTCGGCCGCCATGACGCTTTCAGCTTCACGCAGTATCGCATCGCGCACGAAGACCGACAACGGCACGCCGCGCAGATCGGCAGCGCGGGCGATACGCGCTTTGTCCGCAGGGGTCAAACGCAGATCGAGACGGGCGGCAGCAGCGGTCATAAACGATACTCCTTGTACGGAACAATACCGTACAATGGATATAAAATCAACCACTTGTCCAAAGGCATGATGGCCCGTGCAACCCATGGCCCGGATCAGGTGGCACGCCAATCGAGTAACATCATGCGCGCTTGGTCAAGACCGAAAGCTACATCATGAATTCTTCAGCAATTCGTTCTTACGGCGATTGTCTCGCTCGCGTGCGCCGCCAATCTCCTCTTATCCAATGCATCACCAACTACGTTGCGATGAACTACGCCGCCAATGTGCTACTCGCTGCCGGCGCATCGCCGGCAATGGTTCACGCACCCGAAGAAGCGGCCGAATTTGCCAAGCTGGCCAGCGCCACGACCATCAATATCGGCACGCTTTCAGCGCACTGGCTGGAAGGCATGCATGCCGCAGCCAAGGCGGCTCACGCAAGCGGCAAGCCCTGGGTGCTGGACCCGGTGGCGCATTTCGCCACGGCGTTCCGCCGCAACGCGGTCGAAGAGCTGCTTGCGCTCAAACCCGCGGTGATACGCGGCAATGCGTCGGAAATCATGGCACTGGCGGGTGATGCCAGTTCGGGCCGCGGCGTGGATAGCGCAGACAGCGTTGAGCGTGCGAAAGCATCCGCGCTCATGCTGGCGCAACGGACAGGGGCGGTGGTTGCCGTCACGGGCGTTGTCGATTTCGTCACCGACGGACAGAAAGCCTTACATATTGCCGGAGGCTCCGAGCTAATGCCGAGGGTCACCGCCATGGGCTGCGCCCTGACCTGTCTGGTCGGCGCATTCGTGGCCGTTGCGCCGCAATCGCCACTGGAGGCCACCGTCAGCGCCCTGGCATGTTTCGCCGTGGCGGGGACACAGGCAGCGCAGCAATCGAATGGCCCCGGCTCGTTCGCGTGGCGCTTTATCGACGCGCTGGCGGCGTTGAATGGCGATACGCTGCAAGCACAGGCACGGTTGACTGCGGCGTGACCATGAAAAAGCCATTCGACCTTTCGCTTTATCTGGTGCTGGATCCCGATCTTTGCCGGCAGCATTCGATGGTGGAGACCGCACGCGAAGCGGTGGCCGGCGGCGCGACGATGGTGCAGGTGCGACACAAGCAGGCTTCGACCGCCGAACGCATCGCGCTCGCACGCAGCGTGAAAGAGGCTTTGCTCGGCTCGCCGGCACTGGTGGTCATGAACGACGACATCGAGGCCGCGGTGGCCGCCGAGGTCGATGCCGTGCATATCGGCCAGCGCGACCTGTCCCCTGCCCTGGCCCGCGAGCGCATCGGGCCGGACATGCTGCTCGGCCTCTCCGTCAATTCGGAACACGCGGCGCGAGCGGTCGATCCCAGGATGGTCGATTACGTGGGCGTCGGCCCCGTATTCGCCACGCCGACCAAACCGGATCACGAACAGCCGATCGGTTTCGATGGACTGGCCCGCATCGTGGCCGCGTGCCCCGTTCCCAGCGTCGCCATCGGCGGCCTGAAAAGACAGCACATCGAGGACGTCTTGGCATCAGGCGCCTATGGCGTGGCGGTGGTTTCAGCGATCTGCGGAACGCCCGACCCACGGCAGTCGGCGCTAGAGCTATGGGAGCGGATCGTCGCAGGCCGGCCGGGTTGACCCGCCTTTACTCAGAGCTCTCGCCAAGCTGATAGCCCGGTTCGTCCAGCACAGCCTTGGGCGGATGGCGCATCAGCATTTTAGCGACGAGCAGGCAAAGCCATGTAGCAGCCCCAAGCCAGAGCACAGTCATCACCAACGAAGCACCGGTTGCCCATGTTCTGACGATTTCCAAGCGCAGGATGGATAGAACCCCGGCTCCGCCAAGGGCAATGGCCAGCATGGACACGATGGTCGCCACGGTGGCCAGCACGCTGGCAAACAATGCTCTGGGGACGCGCGCCGACGGCATATTCTCGGGCCATGCCATAAGGGCAGCGATAAAAGCCGGCATGACGAAGATGAGCGATCCGGCGTTGATCCACAAGGATGAAAAGCCCGGATCGATGCCATAAACCTTGCTCGCGGCCATCGTAGCGGGCAGCAGCCACTGCAGCAGCAGCAAGTGCCAGGCCCAAACCAGCAGGACGAAGACCAACACGCTGCGCCAGCGCAGGCTGCCGACCTCGCGTTCGGACCATGGGCGTGCACGAAAAACCCGAAATGCCACCCATAACGGCAACATGATCGTTACGACCGTGACCACCCGGCCGAGCACCCCTCCTACAAACACCAGCCACTGCACCTGCGCCCAACTCGCTCCCGTCATCAGGCCATGCAATAGGGATTGCCAGCCATAGTTGAATGCGGCGGCTAGCAGCGCATGAATGACGGCCACGCTTGCCGCCACATACCAGGGCAAACCAGCCCCGCGCCGCTCCCCCAGCCATTGCGCACCCGCCAGCCCGACCGCTACGGAGAACACCATGCCCACACATAGGCCGGCGATTACCATCTGCAGCGTGCTCAACGCCGCTGGATCGTCCGCCAAGTCCCCGGGCAGCAAGCGGATGACGCTATGCAGGATGACGGCGTCAATGATCAGATTGACCAGAAAGATGGCAAGCGCAACGAGATAGGGGAACGGAACAGACCTGGCCTTGGCGGGACGCATGGAAATCCTTGTCAGAGCGAATACAGACAGGCCGGATCTGCACCGTCTGGCGCAAGAAAAAAAGGATGTCCCCGGCAGGCTTGCCTTATAGATGAGAACTCGGCGCCCGTCCAGCTGGCGCTGTATGGACAAGTGCCTTATGCAATGCACGTGATTTACGACGTGAATTAGTCGTGAAATCATCGGCTGTGGCGCGAGATACCTGACAGCCGCTTGCCGATATGCGATAAATAGCCCCGCCGGGAAGTCAGGCGCCGAGGAGGGGCCCCTCCTCAACATGGATGACCGATGCCCGACCGGGCCGCCGATAAGGCGGCCTGTTTCATTTTGGGGGTTTGATGGGCATCCCCATCCACCGCCCAGCGTCCCATCACAACCCATCCTGGTCACGCGAATCGTTCCAGCCTTGTGCTCCGATCAGCGGCACGAATTGCACCGCGGCCAGTTTCCGTTCTGCATAGTCTTCCTCCCCTATCCGCTCCACGCAAACTAAGTATTGCCGAAAGCGGGACCGACCCACCGGCATCACCAGGCGACCACCGATGGCGAGTTGCTCGCGCCATGCGGGAGGCACATCCGGGCCGCTCGCGGAAGCAATAATCACTTCGTAGGGTGCGCCCCGTGGCCAACCGAGCGTGCCGTCGCCTACATGCACGCATATGTTGCGGTAGCCGAGTTGCTGCAGCACTTCACGTGCACGTTCGGCCAACAGGCGATGGCGTTCGATGCTATCCACGTGTGCAGCTATTTCACCCAATACGGCCGCCGCATAACCGGAACCGGTGCCGACTTCCAACACGCGATCGTGTTTGCCGAGGCAGGCCGCCTCGGCCATCAGCGCGACAATATAGGGCTGGGAAATCGTCTGGCCTTGGCCGATCGGCAGCGGGCCATCCTCATAGGCGGCGTCACGTAACTGCTTCGGCACGAACGCCTCACGCGGCACGCGTTTCATCGCCGCGAGTACGGCCGGATCATGCAAACCACGGCCCGCGATCTGACGCTCCACCATCAGCTGCCGAGCCTGGTCGAAGTCGATCATGGCAATGCGCCGCAATGTTCAACAGGGCTAGCGTGCTTGCCGATGTGTTAGTGGCTTGTCGATATTCCGGCATGGCGACCGCCAGGAAAACTTGACGCGTGCGCAACGCCGTGTGGGTGAGTCTGCAACGACACAAACTCCCTGCCCTGTTTGCAGCGGAAAAACCATCATCATGACCAGCAAAAAGCCACATCGCGACCCCACCACGCCTGCCGAAACCCTGCAGGACCTCGCCAAAGCCAAGCACAAGCATGCTCAACAAACGCCGGCCTGGCCGGGCGCCAGGGAACGGGCCGAGCCGCAGCATGCACACGCCCTGCCTGCCAACGACGCGTCGCCTGGCGACACCGAGAAGACGCCACCCACCAAGTCAGGCCACGGGCGCAGCGACATCAACAAGCGCCACCACTGATCGCCGACGAAACAGCGTTGCATCCAGAGAGTGGGGGTTTCTGTCGAAACGGGCGCCCGCTCACCGCTTCGCCATTGGCGGGTTGGCTTGGCATCCGCGGCATCGTAGGCGGGGATGGCGATACCAGCATCGGTGTGCCACATAAAGAAGCTGGGATTATCATCCCAGCCTACGCGCCAATGCAGACGTCGAGCTCACCCGCTCTCATGCGCCGCGTATCGTCCGCGGCTCGATCATTTCTGCGCTGAAATCATTTCCTCAAATCCTCAGGCATCGTGCTCTATGCCGGAGCAAGACCATGTCGTGCGCTATCAATCTCAACCTTTCAACTGCATGCATCCATTCGATGCAAAACATGAATCAAAAAAACCACGTCGATGCATAACGACATAATGGCGACACGCCAATCAGCATATTTTTCATACTTTTGATCACAGCAGCCCTTATTCATGAATGCTCGCATACATAGCTCATGCCAAACCGGGCCGATGACGAACCCTTCGTCGCTCAATCACGCCTACGCAACAGTACGCAGATTGAATGCGAGCATTCACACGGCAATCACCTTCAAGAGAACTATCGCTATCACAATCTTGAATGAAAATATGCGATATGACGCACGTTTTTTAACGCCACATACACTGCGCAATCCCTAGCATCGTTACTAAGTACTGCTGCGTTATGCAGCGCCCGCGAAGGTGGCAGGGGCCCTCGCGCGACATGTGAACGTCGTGTAGATGGGAGAGTCCATGCAATACCGCATGCTAGTTTCATGTGTCATCGCTGTATTGTCCTCTGCGGCAGCGATGATCCTTCTCTACCACCATGCGGAATCGATCGGGCTGATCGACCGCCCCGACGAGAGGAAGCGCCACGTCGGAAACGTTCCGTTGATTGGTGGCCTTTCGGCATTCTTCGGCGTCATCGTTAGCATGTGCTTCGAAGGGCAGTCCCTGCTATTCACCAACGCACTGCTTGGCACCGGGGCCATCCTGGCGTTGACCGGAGCAATGGATGATCGCTTCGATCTGAGCGTACGCATCCGTCTACTGATTCAGGCGACCGCGGTACTAACCATGGTCTACTGTACCGGTGTGTACATCCACACGCTTGGCCATTTGTTCGGCTACAACCTCGAACTGGGCTCGCTCGGCATTCCCCTGACGCTGATCGCGGTCGTCGGCCTGCTCAATGCCTTCAACATGATGGATGGCATCGACGGTCTCGCCGGCCTGCTGACACTGGTGAGCATCGGCGCCATCAACGTGTTCCAGGGCTTCTCGAATTGGCACAGCGCGATCTTGCTGTTGCTGCTCGCCGCGGCGTTGTTGCCGGACCTCGCCGCCAACTTGGGCCTGATCGGGCGCAAGGTCTTCCTGGGGGATGCAGGCAGCGTGATGATCGGCTACTTCCTGGCCTGGACGCTGATCCAGCTCAGCCAGCAAGCGCAGCCCCAACTGTCGACCGTCGACGTACTTTGGTGCGTTGCCCTGCCTGTGCTGGATACGCTGCAGGTGATGGCACGCCGCATGCGCGAAGGCAAATCGCCGTTCAAACCCGATCGCGGCCATATCCACCACATCATGATGAACGCCGGTTTCAACGCGCATACCACCCTGGTGCTGTTGATTGCTCTGGCGATGTCCCTGGTATTCATGGGTACGCTGACACGCCACCTGGCGCCAGGCAGCAACCTGATGACGTTCGGAGCGATCACGCTCATCTACGTCGCACTGACCGGCCGAGTTTACCGAGCACAGCAGTCACGCAAGGCAGACGCTACCTCGTGGATGACGCCACTGGTACGCAAGCTGCCGCTGCACGCATCGCTATGGATCGGCTATCAAGAAGATGAACATGAACCGCGGCAGGAGAGCACCAAATCGTCCAAGCAATAACCCATTCGCCCGGGCCGCTGCGGTCACTGCGACAACCGATCAGGAGAGAGGAACGTGGCCAATACAGGCCGAACAAACAACGTGCAAGGCACGGATCACCCCCCATCCGCCCGCATTCCCGCAATCCGTCACCTGCATCCGCCCAAGATCGGTGACACGGCTCCCGTCAGCGTGGTGGTGCCATGTTTTCGCTGCGCCCACACCATTGCACACGCGGTGGCGTCCGTGGCCGCGCAGATGTTACCCCCCGCCGAGGTCCTGCTGGTTGAAGACGGCAGCGACGACGGCACGCTGGAGCAACTGCATCGAGTCGCGCATGCCTATCCACCGGGATGGGTCAAGGTTATCGCGATGCCCCTCAACAGCGGGCCGTCGGCGGCACGCAATCGAGGCTGGGAAAGCGCGAGCCAGCCATGGATTGCCTTCCTGGACGCGGATGACATGTGGCATCCGCAGAAGCTGAAGCTGCAGATGGAAGCGCTCGCCAAGGATCCGCAAATCGCACTGATCGCCCACGACATGAATGTGCAGTCGCGTTCCGCACCGGCGCCGGCGCTCAAAACTCCGTTGAAGGTACGCGTCTTTCCGCGCCACCTGATGATGCTGCGCAGCTCCTTTCCGACCGCTTCGATCATGCTGCGCCGCGAACTGCCGTTCCGTTTCGATGAAACGCGCTGGCGCGCGGAAGATTTCATGTTGTGGGCACAGATCCTGCTGTCGGGCTATCGCTGCGCCAAGCTCAACCAGGTGCTGGCCTCCTGGCACAAGCCACCGTTCGGAGCGGGCGGGCTCAGCGGCGATATGGCAGCGATGTATGAAGCCGCAGGAAGTGTACGCAAGGCCCTGCACGAACAGGGCCTGCTTAACGGATGGCAGTGGCGGCTGGGTGAAGCCATGAGCCTGATCCGCTACCTGCGAAGGCGCGTGATCACCTTCAAGCGCCGCCATCAAGGCCTGTTTCTTGCGGGGCGCAACGCCTGATGAACTCCGTCAGCCCCTACATCGCCTACTCCCATAAGTCGAATATCACGACGAATGCTCGGCTCATGCTGAGCATGATGCTGATCGCCGCTGCCTGCCTGTTCGTAGACATCGTGGTCGGTACGCGTGGCATCGACGTGGGCACCGATACCTACGTCTATGCCGGGATCTTCCGCGAATTTCGTGGCGGCGGCCCGGTCGAGACCCGCTTCGAGCCCGGCTTCCTGCTGATGTCGCGCCTGCTCGCCATGACCGGGGCGAGCGTGGAGTTGTATCAGTGCACGCTGTTCGGCCTGCTGCTGATCTTTGCCATGCTGGCGGCACGTCGCTTTTTCGATTACCTGGGCAGCACCCGTGGCTACCTGACCTTTCTCATCGCAAGCCTGGCGTTTCTGCTGATTTCGCCAATGTTCGTCAACGCGTCGATCAACGCCGTGCGACAGGGATTATCGTCGCTGCCGGTGTTCATCGCGTTGCTGGCCTTTCACCAGCGGCAATGGCGCTCGTTCTTCATCTGGGCTGTGATTGCCACCTGCTTTCATTATTCCGCGCTGCTGTATCTCGCTTTTGCGCCATTGCTGCTGTTCAACCCCAAATTCCTGCGCCTGGCAGCCCTCGTCGGCTTCGTGGCCTACTGCACCGGTATCACGATGATCGTAGTGCGGGCCGCCGTGCCGGCACTCTACAACGCGGTGATGGATTACAGCCTCAGCGCCAAATACAAATCGGGAGTGCGCATCGACTTCGCGGTGTTTTCGATCTTCTGGTACCTGCTTCCGTACCTGTTTGCAGGCATCGTGCGCAAGCCGTTCAGCACGCGCCTGAAGGACGGCACAGCGGTGTATCTGGTGATGGTTTTGCCATTCTTCGTCGTGGGCTGGGGCAATTTTTCCAACCGCTACCTGCTTTCGTCGTACCTGGCGATCTCCCTGATGGTGGCCGCCATCCTTTTCCATAGCCGCCTATCCATTCTGCGCAATCCCATCCTGCTGCGCATGGGGCTGGTGATTTCCTGCGCGGTCTTCTACTACTACGTCGTCAACCAGGTCATCGTATGAATGGGGCGCCCGCCGCCGCGGGAACGGTGTCGGAAATGTCCGAGCGTATTCAGATCAATACCTCGCCCTATCAAGGCGATGTGGACTTTTCTCCGCTCGACGGACTCGAACCCAGTCACGCCGCGCTCGACCTGGTATCGATGGCCGACTTGTTACGAAATACGTTCGTCTACCCACCTCACTCCATCTACCGGAACGTAAAGGTCGCCGGCACCGGCTTCGACCCGGCGCAGGACATGCATGACGGCCCGCGCTTCCACTACCCGTTTCAGTCGGCGTTGGCGCCGGAGCGGCCGCCGCTGGGGACCGTCGATGACGATTCACTGCTGCAGAACTTCCATCAGCTGCTGTGCGATTCGGTCGCGCGTACGACTGACGGCATGCGCTCGCCTTGGCTCTTCCAGAGCGGGGGCAAGGATTCCACTTCGATGGCCATCGCACTCGCCGAGGCGCGACCCGACACGACTTGCCTGACCTACCTGGGCGGCATGGAAGAGAATGAAGTGTCCTCGGCGCGCTTCGTTGCGCGGCAACTGGGACTGCGTCACGAAGCGCTGGTATGCGAGCCGGGACGCGCCTACGACCGCTATCTCGCGATGCTGCCCCGGATGCCCTTGCTTACCGCCGATTTCGCCGCACTCTCCTATGCCGACCTGGCGACGGAGGTGAGTCTGCGGCATGGGGACGGCATCATCGACGCCATTGGCGCGGATGAATATTTCGGTACGCCGGTGCACAACAAGGAACGCATCCTTGCGTGGCTGGCGCGCGGCATCCGTCTACCGCAGGCACTGTTTACCTCCAGGCTGGTAAGCCGCAGTTTCAGGCTCTGCTTCATCCTGGCGACCTTGCAGATGAACCGTTTCGAGCGCTACTTCCCCGGCTCACGGTTCAGCGATGCGGAAGTGGATGCCTTGTTCGGCCGGGACATTTCGACGAGCTCGCGGCAGCGCCTGGAAATTTTCCGCTCCGACATCGAAAAAGCGGCTTCCAAAGAAGCCATACGCCGCCTCTCGCTCATCATCGTGGGATCGGCGCATGTGGCCAAGGGTCTGTACACCACCAGTGCGATGTCGCTTCGGCTGGCTCAGCCCTATCTCGACGAGAGCCTGCGCGACTGGGTATTCCATCGTGTTCCCGGCGACCTGCTGATTGGTCCCGGCGGCGTCAACAAGCTGCTGATGCGCAGATATATCGCCCAGCGCTTCGAGGAACTGCCTTACGTGAAGACCAAGGGCTGCTTCCGCTTCGACCTGCGCGGCCTGGCCAGACAGCGCTACGACCAGGTCTACGCTTTTGCCGAACAAACGCGGTCCGTGTTGCCGGGCGCACGGCAATGGCTGCAAACGCATCGCCGCTACCTGGACAACAAGTTTTTTGCGTCGAAGTTCTACCTACTCGCGATCACCCTGCCCTGGCTGCTCAGTCGCAAGCACACTCCCAAGCCCAATCCCCACAACGAATGCCTGTCATGAATGACAAGATTCCCCCCCATCCAATCTTTGCCACGCGCCGCGACTTTTTGCGCTGCAGCCTGCTGGCCCTGCCTCCGCTCGCCCTGCCGGCGGTCTTTCCCCGCACTGCATGGGGATCGGCAGGCACCGTGATCAACGTCCGCGACAAGGGTGCCAAGGGCGACGGCCATCATGATGACACCGATGCCTTCCAGGACGCCGTCGACGCCCTGCCGGGTGGGGGAACGGTCATCGTGCCACCCGGCAATTACATCATCGACGCCATGCGCGCGGTCAATCTTCGCTCCAACATGCTGCTGCAACTGGACCCGAACGCCACCCTTACCGCCATTCCCAACAATTCACCGCGCTCGCACGTCATCAAGGTGTGGAGCGCGAACAACGTGCGCATCGAGGGCGGGCGCATCATCGGCGAGCGCAACAATCATGGCGGCATGGGCGGCGAATGGGGTTATGGACTCAACATCCAGGCATCCAATCAGGTGCACGTCTCCAACATGCACATATCCGAATGCTGGGGCGATGGCATCTGGATAGGTGCGATTGGACCCAACGGCAACCCGGTCGTTTCCAGGGACGTGACCATCGATAACGTGGTCTCCACCAACAACCGGCGCCAGGGCCTTTCGATCGGGCCGGTGGACGGGGTGGTGATCATGAACTCAACCTTCAGCAACAGCAACGGCACCAAGCCCGAATCGGGCATCGACATCGAGCCGCAAGCACAGGGCCTGGCGCGCAACATCACCATCGACCACTGCATCATCAGCGGCAACCACGGCACCGGCATGGAAATTCACTACAACGTGAGCAACGTGACGGTGAAGAACTGCAGTTTTCGCGACAATCTTGGCTACGGGCTGTTGACTGCCGATGCCCCCTCCCAGATCACCATCATCGACAACGTCATGACGGGAAATGGGCTGGTGGGACTGGTGATCGCCGGCCAGTCCAGTCATATCAAGGCGATCGACAACACCCTGCAAGGCAACAGCGCACGCTATGCACGCCGGATTGCGGCCGCCATCGCCTCGCCGAACGCGGCGGCGCAGAAGCGCGAGTTGCGGATTGATCCTGAAACCCGCGATGTCACGGTATCGGGCACAAAATTCTGATTCTTTCCCCGGAGGCCCGAACGCATCGTCTCCTTGCATGCCACGTCGTTACCGCGAATCGCGCATCCCAGGGATTGGCGGCGAAGACGGCATTCCCTTGAAGAAAGACCCAAGCCGGAATCGATCCATGAAATTCATCTTCTTCGCCAACACCGACTGGTATCTGTACAACTTCCGCCTTTCCACCGCTTTGCGGCTGCGCAAGGACGGACATGAAGTGGTCATGCTGTCGCCCCCCGGCGCCTTCGGCGAGCGGTTCGCCACGCATGGATTGCGCTGGGTGCCGCTGCCGATGGATCGGGCCAGCCTCAATCCCCTGCGCGAAGCGGCGACGCTGTATCACCTCGTCGCCATCCTTCGACGGGAACAACCCGATCTCTTGCACAATTTCACGGTGAAATGTGCCGTCTACGGAGCGCTTGCCGCACGCATTGCACGCGTTCCAGCTACTGTCAACGCCGTAGCGGGCATGGGCTATGTGTTTACCAGCGACAGGCTCAAGGCGCGCCTGTTGCGCCCGCTGGTCAAAACCCTGCTACGGGTCACGCTGCACAGCAAACGTTCGCTGCTGGTGCTGCAGAATCCCGACGACGCAACGACATTCGCCGACGCCGGCCTGATCCCACCGGAAAGAATTCGCGTCATCCTCAGCTCCGGCGTCAATACCACACGCTTTCAACCGGCCAAGCACTCGCCCGATCACCGGCATGAACGTCTGCGCGTGCTGCTTGCCGCGCGCCTGCTGTGGGAAAAAGGCATCCAGGAATTCGTCGACGCGGCGGCGCTCCTGCAACGCTGGGGGCGCGACGTGGAATTCGTGCTTGCAGGCACTCCGGACCCCGGCAACCCGCATTCGGTGTCGGCCGAACAGGTACGCAGATGGGTCGATGACGGCCTGGTGCGCTGGCTGGGCCACGTCGACGACATGCCAGGACTGCTTAACGCCGTGCATGTGATGGCGCTGCCCAGCTATTACCGGGAAGGGGTGCCGAAGTCCCTGATCGAAGGAGCCGCATGCGGACTGGCGCTGATCACCACGGATCGCCCCGGCTGCCGCGAAGTGGTTACCAAGGACGGCTTCGATGGCCTGCGCGTGGACGTTCGTAATGCGCGCGCACTGGCGAGGTGCATTGTGCAGCTGGACGACGATCGCGAATTGCTCGCTCAACTTGGCTTGCGGGCGCGGCAGAAGGCACTGCGGGATTTTGACGAGCGGATCGTGATCCAGAAGACCGTTGAGGTGTATGAGGAGCTATTGAACCCGAGGACGGTGGATGCATCGGTGCTTCGACCCACCCATTGATATTTTGGCATTCGACGCATGACGCGTAGGCTGGAATGACAATCCCGGCATCTCGCGGTGGCGTGCATGGCAATGCTGGGTTTCGCAACCCAGCCTACGATTTCCATCCCGGCCTACGCCGCCCTACGGACATGGAAATGCCGCATGCCCAGGTACATCATCAGCAGCAGCGAAGCTTCGCCGATCACGGTGGCGGCCGCCGCACCCATGACATGATAGGTGGGAATCAGCATCGCGTTGAACGCGATGGCGATGACGGCGCTCGCCCCCATCGCAAGCACGCGATAGCGCATGTGCTTCTCGTTGAGCAAGGCTGAGCTCATGGCGGTGGAAAGAAAGCGCAGTGGCACGCATACCGCCAGCACTGCCAGCACCTTCACTACCGGCCGGAATTTCTCGCCGAAGACGATCGGCACCAGCCATGGCGCCACAGTGATCAGCACCGCCCCCACGACTATGCCTGATGCCAGCATGGCGAAATTGCCAAGCCGATAGGCCGACCAGAATTTTTTCGGATCGTGCGCCGCCCATCGATGCAGTTTCGACAGCAGGAATTTCTGGTAGATGGTGGCGGGAATCAGGTAGATCGCCATCATCACGCCCAGCGCAATACCGAAGATACCGGCCTGCGCGTTGCCGTTCAGGTATTTCAGCAACACCGTGCTGATCTGAAAGAAGATCGGATAGAGCGTTGCCTCCATTCCGTAAGCCCATGCCTGCGACCACAGGTGCGCAACGCTGGGCGATTCGTCCCCGCTCAAGTCGGCCGGTCGCGGCCCGTGGCCACGCAGCCGGATTCCGCCCCGCATCATTGCACGCAGCTGCGGTAACGCAAGCATGGCAAGCAGCAGCGAAATGAGACTGAACCCGACGGCTGCGGCGCGGCTGTCCAGGGCAGGCATCAGCATCAACAACGCAGCCACCAGCATGCGACTGCCCGGCGTCGCCAACTGCCATAGTGCGAGCGCATAGTGGCGCTCTTCCAGCCGTAGCTGGCTGCTGATCAGGCTGCTCGCCAGAATGCCCAGCACCACTGGCAGCAGCAGCAGCAGAATCGGCTGCGCGTCCGGCGTCGCGCCGAGGTAGGCCCATGCCACGACCAGACTCAGCGCCAGCAACGTGCTGCCGGTGATGAAACGCAGCGAAGGACCCAGCCAGCGATTTGCCCGCCAGCCCTCTACGCCGTACAACCGTAGCCAGTACGGTGGCAGGCCAAAGGCGGCCAGCGGCGCGGCCATGCTGAGGGTGGCCAGCGAGGAGGCGAACAGGCCAAACTCCGCCGGACCCAGCTTGCGGGCCAGCAATGCCTGGGTGAAAAAGGCCATCACGGCGCCCGCTGCCGTGGCGACCCACAGCACGGAAATGGGGCCGAGCGCCTGCCTCCAGCTTTGGGGTAGGCGACCCACGAGGGAAATGTCGGAGGGGGATGAGTTCACCAAATGAGCATCCAAGCAAACGCGCGTTCATCGCAGCCGTTAGCTATCCCACCGCCATTCCTGTGCGAGCGGGAATGGCGGTGGCCCACGAAACTCGGTAGCCCCCCCTCCTCCTTGCGGAGGAGGAGAGGACCCACTGACGATCACGCCTTGGAGTTCGGTGTATAAGCGTAATACGCATACGCGTAGTAGCCCGCCGCACGCTTTTCCACCAGGTTGAAGATCGCCCCCTTGATCGGCACGCTGTTCTGCTCCAGCCGCTGCTTGGCCAGGGCGATCTCGCCGACCTGGTTGATGCCGAAGCGCACCACCAGCAGACTGGTGCCGGCGTGGTGGCCGATCACTGCCGCATCGGTCACCGCCAATACCGGCGGCGTGTCGATGATGATCAGGTCGTAGCGCGGGCGCAGCGTTTCGAGCAGCGTATTGAAATTGGCGTGCATCAGCAGTTCCGACGGATTCGGCGGGATCTTGCCGCGCGGAATGAACAACAGGTTGCTCGCGCCATTGACCGGACGGATCACGTCGCTGATCTGCGCCTGCCCGGCGATCAGCTCGGACAGACCGTTGTCGGGCCGGCCGCCGATCATGCGATGCAGGAGTCCCTTGCGCATGTCCGCATCGATCAGCAGCACGCGCTGGCCGGCTTGCGCCATCACCACGGCGAGGTTGGAGGCGACGAAGCTCTTGCCCGCCCCCGGGCTGGCGCTGGAAATCATCAGCACGTTGTTTTTCGTTTCCAGCCGCGCAAAGTGCAAGCTGGTGCGCAAGCTGCGCAGCGCCTCTGTCGCCAGATCCATCGGCGCGTCCAGGGCCAGCAGGCGCTGGTGATTGCCGGTAGAGCGATGCCCAAGGCGCATCGCAGCCTTGCGCTGCAATTCGCTGAGGGGAATGGAAACATACACCGGCAGGCCAAGACGCTCGACCGCCGCCGGATCCTCCACCCCACGGGAGAGCAGCTGGCGCAGGAAAATGAAGCCAAGCGCAGCGAACAGGCCTAGTACCGCACCGCCCGGTATCACCCAGATCGGCCGCGGCCACCAGGGCTTGGCCAGGTTCACCGCCGACTGGTCGATCACGCGCACGTTGCCCACCGTACCGGCACGGGCGATATCCAATTGCTGCGCCTGGTTGAGCAGGTTGGTGTAGGTCTGGCTGGTGACGGTCACGTCACGCGTCAGCCTGAGCAGTTCCTGCTGCGTATTGGGCAACAGGCCGATCTTGCGTTCCAGCGCCCCTTTCTCCCCTTCCAACTGGGAGATCTGCTGCTGCACCGACCTGTATTCCGGGTGCTCCGGCGTGTAACGTCGCTGCGCCTCGGCCATCTGCATGCGCAGCTGGTCAAGATTGGTGTCGATCGACACGTTCTGGTCCAGCAGCGACTGCGTCTGCATGGAGATGTCCACCGAATGCTCTTTCAGCTGGAAGGCGTTCAACGCGTTCGTCGCATGCTCCAGCTGCTGCTTCACCTTCGGCAATTGTTCGCGCACGAACTGCAGACTGTTGGCGGCCTCCGCCGCGCTGCGGTCGACATTCTGGCGCACGTACAGCTGCGTAACCTGGTCGAGTATATTGGTGGCAAGCATCGCGTCGATGTTGTTGTAGGTGAGCTGGATGATGCCCGAATCCTTGCCCTGCTCATCAGCACTGATTTTCTTTTGCAGCAACGCGATGGTATCCATGTGCGAATGCCGAATGACCCGGAAACGCGCCCCGGGATTGGCTTGCAGCGCCCGCACCTGCATGGTCACGCCATTGGCGCTAATGGCCTGGCCGACATGACCATTCACCAGCACGTTGCCATCTGGGTCCTGCAAGGTGTAGTTGCCATGGTCCCCGGCGATCAACGCCAGTTTTTCATCCAGCAAGTCAGCTGGCACTTCGAGCTGGAACACCTCCAGTTGCGAACCGCCCCAGTCGTAACGGTCAATACCGAACACCGGCGAAGCCAACTGGCCAGGATGTTCGTCTACGAACTGGCGCGCGAGGAAGGAGCCAATCAGCGGAAAGTGCTTCGGATAGCTCTCGATGTCGAGCTTGAGGTTCTCCACCACCTGCCCGAGGACTTTGCGTGAAGTCAGAAGCTGCGTCTCGGTCGTCGCCAGCGAGGTGGTAATGCCCAATGTCTCGGTGAGATCGCTCATGCCCGGCAGGGTTGGCGCCTTCTGTTCGACCTGTACGGATGCGCTCGCCTGGTAGATGGGCGTGGCAAGTATCGCGTACAGCACGCTGATCAGGAAAAACACGATGGTGATCGAAGCAATCAGCCATTTGTGGTCGAGTACCGTTCCCAGCAAGGCGCGCAGATCGATATCTTCGTCGCGCGTTGCGAAGCTCTGCTTGGTGGTCATGGGCCGCTCCTCAAAGGGTCAGGTATTCGTCAAAGGTATCGAAGCCAGCTTTCCACACCGCGCTCGATCATGGCGTGCACATGCTCGAACACTTCGTGTGACTGGCGATAAGGATCGGGGACATCGTCGGCTCCGTGCCATTTGTCCAGCAGGAACAACTTGCCGCTGGCTTCCGGCGTCACGCGCGAAACGGCCATCAGCTGATTGCGCTCCATGGCAAGCACGAGATCGGCCTCGCGCAGCATGGACTGGTCCAGCTGCCGCGCACGATGTTCAACTGCATCGATGCCACGCTCCTTTAGGATTTGCATCGCTTTGTCATCCATAGGGCGGCCCACCAGTGCCTTAAGACCCGCACTGCTGACATGGATGTCGCGATGTTTCAGGCTGTCGCGAAACAGGAACTCTGCCGTGGGACTGCGGCAGATGTTGCCTATACAGACGATCAAGATACGTTTGAACACGGACCGAAACACCCCTATTGGCTATATCCATGCAACGCCTTGCCGGCCCCACATTTCTGGTAGTCATGCGTCTCAACATTGTTGCCTTGTTCATACTTGCGTGCCCTTGCACGCTTTCATTGCCGATTATCTAAAGCTCGAATGAAGTTATAGCGCCGCTTTCGTCAAGGGCGCATGGATTTTGCAAAACGTTCGGCATCACACGACGCGTCGTATACACACGTGAGGAAAAAAAGTCGCGTTCGAGCACATTTCATTTACGTCACCGCGACGCTCCCACGAGCTTAATGAATTAAACAGACGTAGCCATTTCGAGGTTTCCCCGTTTCGGATCAAGACGGCATATCCCGGCGTTTTCCAGCACCTTCCCGCCCAGTGCTCCATGGCAAGCGGCAAAACATCAGACATGTGGAGTGCACATGAAAGCATCGTTAGTTTTGGCAGCTGTTTTCACGACCCTGGCCCTGACCGGATGCGCCGCCCTGCCTGGGCAGCACATATCCATGAATGGTCCCGAAAAGGGCCATATCCAGGTGGTCCAGATCACGCCGGATTGGCTGGCGAGCCAGCCGGCCGAGGAGCCTACGGCAGCCCCCCAGGAGTTGCTGAACTATCAGCCCGAGCCCTACCGCATTGGACCCGGCGACCTGCTTTACATCACCGTGTGGGATCATCCCGAATTGACCGCGCCGGCCGGCTCCCAGCAGCAGACCACCGCCAACAGCCGCCTGGTGCGTTCGGACGGCACCCTGTTCTATCCGTATGTCGGCATCGTCAAGGCGCAGGGCATGACCATCGATGAGCTGCGCCAGGAATTGTCCACCCGGCTCGCCAAGTTTGTGCCCAAGCCACAGGTTGACGTGACCGTCACCAGTTACGGCAGCCAGCTCATCACCTTGCAAGGCGCATTCAGCAAGACAGATCCGCAACAGAGCACCACTATTGCGCTGACGCTCGGCCAAGCGATTGGTGAGGCGGGGATCGACTACACGCACGCGGATATGTCGGACCTGGTGCTGTCGCGCGAAGGCCACGATTACCACCTGAACCTGAACACTCTCGACAGGGCCGCTGAACAGCACATCTACCTGAAGCCCGGGGACCGCCTGTTCATGACCTACAACGACAACAAGCAGGTTTACGTGCTGGGCGAAGTGATGCGCCCCCAGGCCCTTCCATTCAGGACGGATGACATGACGCTCACCCAGGCGTTGGGACGCGTCGGCGGACTGGACCCAATCACCGCCAGCAGCAAGTACGTTTATGTCATCCGTGGCGTGAAAGATCTGGCGCACCAGCCGGCCACGGTTTACCAGCTCTACGCCCGCTCCCCCACCTCCTATGTCGTGGCAGACAACTTCCACGTGCTCGCCGGTGACGTGGTGTGGGTGGGCGCATCAGCCATCACCCAATGGAGCCGCTTCCTGAGCCAGCTGGTGCCGCTGGGCAGCCTGGTCAGCAGCGCAGCCGTGGCCCATGGCGGTACCAACAGCGGACTTTGATCGACAGCCTCCCCGCTGTGCTTGGGCGCCGTTGGAACGGCGCCCTTTTTTCGTGCTTGGGCTCAATGGCCTGAACGAAGCCGCGCAATCTCGGCGTAGGCCGCATCCAGTTCGTGGCGCAGTGCCTGATTGCTCTCCAGCAGTTGCTGGATTTCCTGGCACTGCGCAATGACCGAACGCAGCACATCGCTTCTCACCGTCACATGCCGCGCACGGTAGGCGCGCATGCGTTCGGCCGCGGACTTCGCCTTGCCAGTTGGCGGCCGCCCGCGGCGCGGCCGTAGCGGCATGGCAATCGTGCCTGGGTCGTAAGGATCGACCATGGTGTAACTCCCCTGATGCTGATTGAGATTTTTGCGGCCCGAATTTACCGTAACGTGACGTAAAAAGCAACAGAAAAACGCTCTCCGGCAGCCTCGAAGAGCGACTAACGAGGAAATCGGACAGAACGCCTCGGCAAGACGCCGATTGCGCTGAATGCAGGAGCGGACTGAAACAGAAGCACCCGGGTTTCCCACTCATCGCGACGGCAAGAAGCGAGTCATCATTGCGAAGGCCAAGCCAATACATCAGGCATGGCTGCAACAGACCATTTTCCCGATTTACAGAAGGCCTTTGAGCGAAAAAAAGGGGGATACCTCAGGGGCTGGGATGAGGTTTTACGAGCTTGCCGTAACGCTTAAGTTCACCGTGAGGTAGCGCGCTAATCAGATCGGTACAAAAGCAGGCCAGCGCAGGAATCATTCTTAGCCAGCACCTATCTTGCGATACCACTGGCGCCATATCTCAGGCATGCAGCACGCTGCTCTTACATTTGTTTGCGAGAGAGAGCTGGGCTCCCTCCTTTCCGCAGCCCAGAAGTTTCTAGAAGCCTGACAATGCTTGTGACGGGCAACGAGCATTAGTCCATCTGTTTCATTGCCCAAATTCGAATCAGGGGGAATCAATGATCCGCAAGTTACTGGTTACCGCCGCGCTTGGCGCGGCACTGCTTATGACCGGCTGCGCCAGCGTTCCGATGGCGAGCAAGGACGCCGATGCCAATGCAAAGACGTTCGCGCCTTCCCAAAACATGGCAAGTCTGTACATCTATAGAAATGAAACCTTTGGATCCGCGATTAAAATGCCTCTGCTGATCGATGGCATGACGGCCGGCGATACGGTGGCTCATAGCTACGTCTTCAAGACACTCCCCGCTGGCAAGCATACGATCGTGTCGAAGACCGAGAATGATCCGTCTCTTACCATCGACATGACGGCTGGCCAGACTTATTTCGTGTGGCAGGAAGTGAAGATGGGCGCATTTGCAGCACGTTCGGCGCTACACCTGGTCGACGAAGCTGCCGGCCGTAAAGGCGTAGGCGATTGCAAGCTGATTCTGGCGCCGCAATAAGTAACGGGTGCCGCTAAGGTTCCCAATTTGGGCGTCATTGCCATCTATTTGGAGAATAATGATGGAACGGGGCATCCATTTGGTGGATGCCCCAGATCTCGTCGATTGATCAAATCCGTGGCGAAGCTGGGGCGAAACTGAGAGACGATTTCGAGCAAAATTCGCGAAAAAAGAAGTCAGCGATTCCGGCCACTGATGCCTATACCAAACCCCACACGCAAACCAACAATCCCCTACATCATCAACCAAGCAAAGCTGTTAGCGTGGGCCTGTCACCCACGTTATTGCCAATCGCCCCGCGTGAGTGACCCTCGCAGCAATGCCAGGAGAAGCGCGGACCGTGAGAGTTGCGAGCTCCCACGATCCGCTGAACCACAACCAACATATGCATATGAGGTGTTGATCATGGTCTCCAGACATAATAAAGCACGCGTACGCCCATCTGAACCATTCTGGCTCGGTGAACCCTCACGCCATCCCAAAGACCCACAACGAGGCGAGCGATACACCTACTTGATGAAGTTCGCTGGTACCAGTATGGCCATTCACGTTATTCGAAACCTGCTAAAGAACAGCGAAGCTTTTCACGTCGCAAGGGCCGCTGACCGGCCACCCGAGCCAGGCCAGTGGCCGCTCTCCCCCACCCAAGTCGATGGCCTCTATGCCGCTTTGTATTTTCTTCGCCGCCATGGCGATGACATGCTGATGGCAGAGCAAAAAGCGTAGCTCGACTGCCTACGCATAGACCTAACGCGACACATCAATCGGAGGATGATGTGTCGCATAGGGATAATGGGGTATCAGGGAAACCCGCGATTGGCGAACCTCTGTCGACTTTCCATGCGAGGATGTCTGTCAGCGCTGGATTACATCACTGCTGACGTGCCCTGCCACAGGTAATGGGGCATCGAATTCGCACTCCTCATGCTCAAATGATGGGTGTCCAGAAACCCCAACCCCCGCCAGCCCCGTCGTCAGCGAAAGAGCAATTTTGTGGATGCCTCAAGTTCGGGACACTGATCAAGCACAGTCCAGCCACCCTGGCTTACGCCCGGCCGACATGCGGCGGAACACCTGGCCGGCATGATGCGGAATCGGTGGCCGACATCGGAGGAATACGCACTCCATCCGTTCCGGGTTGCCTTGCAGACGCAGCGCATTTTCCTGACATAGCCGTTCGTCCACCAACTCATCAACTCGAACCGAAAACAACCGAACCCAACGTTCGGCCACTTCTTCATCTGACCAGTCCTTGGTTGCCTGCGGATCCACTCGTACCACGACATGCACGTGGTGGCTCATCACCGCATAGGCATACAGCCCTACCGCAAAGCACTCTGCCAACGCCAGCATTCGCTCCTCTACCCAAACCCTTCGGTGCTCATAGGAGCGACCGATATAGGCGTCTTCTCCGCAAAGGAAAGCGCGACCCACGCAGCGGGAAACACAGTGAAAGAAGCCTTCTGTGCCCGGATCGACGATTTGGTGGCGCGGGTAGGTCATGACCCCACACTACGTCCAGTCATAGGCCATTGATGCCGGTCATTGGCGCGCGCTGTCGTCAGCGAAAGGGCAATTTCGTGAATGTCGCGATTCTCGCCTCCGATTCTCGCCTCCCGATTCTCGCCACGATTCTCCGCCACCTGTTCTCTGCGCCGGTTCTCTGCGATTCTCTCTTGGTTCTAGTTGGATCTTGCTGCAGATGAGATTTGTGTGTTCGGCGGAATACCTTCACTTACTGAAACAACAAAACGCCCGCTTTATGCGGGCGCTCTGAAAAGAAAGCATTAGTCGCTAGCCATGAGCCTTGGACCAAACTCGCTCGAAGTCAATTTGATTGATCTCTGCTGGCTCAAACTGTGGATCCGCAGCAATTTCGGCTATCGAAGGCAATGGTTCCCTGCTTAGTCCAGAACCGCCCTTTGACTCGGATGAACTGGCAAAGCCCATGCGCCCATCCGCATAGACTTCAACTTTCCTAATTTCCCAACCGCTTTGGTCAATTTCACTGTACATGACCACCGGCTCAGAGCTTAGCGAATGAATCCACTTCACTTGTATGTACATCATTGTCCTAGCACCTGGCCACTGTTAGTGATTCGACCTGACAGATCGAGTGGAACTTCATTGGGAACAACGTACACGCCCGGCCTACCTTGAATTACGTTTAAGCCGGCAGTGTCGATCTCAATGAAGTTTGTATACCGCGCCCCTTGGAATGGGTTGTTTATAAACGCTTTCGAAAGTCGCGCGGGCGACATTGTTCCAGGCGCAATGTCGGAAAGATACTGCCCATTGCCGTAACGCACATCATTCGGATTGAGGGCCTTCAGCGACGGATTCAAAGTCTCCGACTCCAAAATCCCCTTCATACCCGCTTCGTTTGTGTAGTGATACAGCTTCGGTGGGATCCCGCTGTTACGAGCACCAATCTCCGCTGTTGCGTCAACAGCTGTCGTGCCTGGAACCTTACCTTTACCAATTGCATCTCTAGCTGACTGAACGACCTCAGATGCCTTCTTTCCTAGCTTTCCAACCGCATCACCTACCGCAGTGGCAAGCTCCGGAGCAACCGCAGTCACAGCCTTCCCCAGTAGCTTAGCAGCCTTGCCGGCAACTTCTCCACCAACAAGGTCTACCACCCCCTCCTGCACGCTATTCGGCGCAAGAGTCTTGTAGATCGCATATTGAATGCCGTGCCAGACAAAAGCGGCATTATTACCATTCCTGAGATCTTCTTGGCCCTGTTGCTCAAGCTCGTCGGTGACGATCTGATTGAATTGCTGGATCTGCGCGTTGGCGTTCTTCAAAGCTTGGCCGATGCCACCGGAATTTGAGGGTGCACTTGGCACCGGACTCGGCGCGGGAGCAGATGGGCTTGGTGTCGGGTTTGATGGTGCGGGTGCGGGTGCGGGCGCTGGATTCGGAGCAGGAGCAGGAGCAGGAGCCGGCGCCGGCGCAGGAGCCGGACCCGGAGTTGGTGCAGGCACTCGAGCCGGCGCAGGGGTTGGAACCGGCGCAGGTGTTGGGACATGTGTAGGTATCGGATATGGAACAGGTACCGGTTCGGGCTCCGGTGTTGGGCTCGGCTCCGGTGTTGGGCTCGGCTCCGGTGTTGGACTCGGCTCAGGTGTTGGAGCCGGCGCGGGTGTCGGATCTGGCGCAGATACGGGACCCGGCATAGCAATCGGCCCCAGATCGACATGGCCGGGATCGGAGAGGCTACCAGGGGTGATGGTCACCGTGATGGTGGGTGGATCTACAGAAATGGTTGGTGTGTTTGGCGTTACGTCAACGGGGTCGAGAGTATGGGGCTGCGGATCGACCCCCCCTGTGTCTACGGAGCTATTGCCGGCTTGTGAAAGCCCTGTATCTGGGACTGCTTTAGCCCCATAGGCGTAACTTACATTGCACCCGTTCGTGCTTTCGGTAGCGACGAACCCCTGATAGTTTGGATCCAATTGCGTAGTGTTCTGTCCACTTACGCCATAAGTCGTTACGACAAACCCATTCGACGACAAGGGGTTTCCATTTAGGTCAACGCCAGGGTTTGGAACAGTGAAGGTGGAGCCACCGGGTTGCGAACACACTGAATTCAAATTAGGTACCAGGCTTCCGAAATAAGCCGATAGCTGTTGATCACTCCATCCTGCTTGAGGAGCAGTTGTAGCGCCAGTGTTATACGTTAGATTCGATAGCGTATTCGTAGTGTCCGATACGGTTTGACTGCTGGGGCCGTTTATACCCGCAAACGCATTTCCATCAGAAATTTGCTGATCAAGCAGCGATTGCGCCGCGCTGTCTCCGATATATGGATCACCGTTGTCAACGTTCCCATCGGTACCACCATCATTCCCGTAAATGCCATAGGCATTTGTCAACATCGTGGATCCGATATTGACAGTCGTATCAGGAGAAGTCAGGTTGATATTGATATCGGGAGGAGTCACAACGATCGGCGGTAGGGTGACGACCGGATCAGGCGTTGGAGCCGGCGTCGGTACCGGTGTAGGTGCCGGCGCAGGCGTCTGTGACGGATCGGTTGACGGATCGGTTGATGGATCGGTTGATGGATCGGTTGATGGATCGGTTGACGGATCGGTTGATGGATCGGTTGATGGATCGGTTGATGGATCGGTTGATGGATCGGTTGATGGATCGGTTGATGGATCGGTTGATGGATCGGTTGACGGATCGGTTGACGGACCGGTTGATGGACCCGTTGACGGGTCGGTTGATGGACCCGTTGACGGGTCGGTTGATGGACCCGTTGACGGGTCGGTTGATGGACCCGTTGACGGGTCGGTTGACGGACCCGTTGACGGATCGGAGGGACTGGCTACGCCGCCGCCCCAGCCGCCGTCACCGCCCCAGCCGCCGCCGCCATCACCGCCACCATCACCGCCCCAGCCGCCACCGTCACCACCACCACCGCCGTCGCCATCGATCGCCTCGTCCATAGCCATTTCCATCATGGGAGCAGCCATCGCCATCCGCCTGGCGGACGCCTGCCGGACCGCAGGTTCCGATGACTTGAAAGCTGGCTCGGGTACACCGTCGATGTGATCGATATTCGCTTCAGACACAGTTTGCGCAGTTTTCGGCGCGTTCTGTTGCGCCTCCCATGCGGCTTCCTCCTGCTCGATTTGCACTACGGTCTGCGCCAAGGCGGACTGCTGATTGAGCACAGCTTCGATCGACATGGCAATGATTTGTGCGACCGTTTCAAAAGACGCGGCGCCGGCGCTGAGCGTTTGCAAATACGGTTGATAGGTCGTGCTTGCGTTGGCGCTGGTGGTTATCTGCGGAATCTTCAGGGACATCCCCGGGGTAAGGGGTGCCGCGGGCGACAAGCCATTAGCCTGCGCCAGAATGTAGTAATAGTTGCTGTCACCATAGATCGCTTGCGCGAGGGACTGCAGTGTGTCACCCGGTTGCACGGTGTAGCTCTGCGTGCCGAGGGCGCTATTGCTATAGCCACCGGTAGTGCTCAGTACATTGATGGCCCCGGTGCTATCCACACTTCCCAGCTCGTTTTCGCTGACGGATTCGTAGACCGTGATGGTCGTGGCACCGCCGCCGATAACGCTCTTTTGCACGAGCTGTCCGCCACCCGTATAGGCCATGACCTGGGTTTGCGCGGCACCGTTGACCGTACCGCTGCTGCTCGCCAGTTCCCCAAGGTCGTTGTAGGTGTTGTTGGTGGCAGGACCGGCGGTCGCGGTGCCGGCGATCACGGTCTGCGTGGTGCCGGTCTGCAACAACCCGTTCTGCTTTATGTAGCTGATTTGCGTGCCGATCGTGCTGTTGGTGGGGTTGCTATTGATAACGGTCGCGATACTGCCCGTTGTGGTGCGATAACCCAGGACATTGCCTGTGGCGTTGTAGCCATAGCCCGGACCTGCTGCGGCATAGCTGTACTCCGTCGCCAAAAACAAGGCTCCTGCGGTACTGCCGGTGGCGGTGCTTGGCGGAGCCGTATCCTGGTAATTGGCCGCCACGTTGGTCCCGTATTGGCTAATGAGATTTTGTGCAGCCTCTTCGGCGTATTGACTCTGGTCGATCAATTCGCCATCGGCGTTATACGAATAGAAGGTGTCGCTCGATACCCAACCTGCGTCGTTGAAAGTCACGAGAGTGTTGTTGCTGGTACCCGCACCCTGGTGGCCTGCGGGGTTATAGAAAATATCGTTGGCCAGGCGTCCATCCGCGTCATAGTTGCGGCTTTCGTATTGGCTGAAGGTCGTGCCGCCGGCCGCGGTGGTTTGCACCGACGAAAGCTGGCCGAGCACGTTGTAGTAGTTCTTTTGAATGGTCTGCTGATTGGAACCGTTGAGCGACGTGTATTGGATGACATTGCCGGCCGCGTCGTAGACATTCGCACCGGAGTTGTTGGCGTTGGCAATGCTTATCTGGCCATTTTGCAAGCTGCCATCGGCCACGAGCACGCGGCCGTCGGCGTCATAGGTGAACCAATCGGCTTGGATATTGGGTCCGCTGGAAGGCGCAGGTGTTGAGGCCAGCGTGGCCATTGGTGTGGCGGTGGATGACTCCGCTGTTGACATGGTAGCGACGCGCCCTGTCGCTACGGTGACCGTAACATTCTGCGCGCAAGACAGGCCATCGACGGGATCCGTGGCCGTGATGGTCACGACGGTATATATCTGGTTGGTATTGGTGCCGAACGGTGGAGTGTAGATAAGGGCACCCGACCCATTATTAATGCTGAGGCCGGGAACACTATTATTGGTAAGCGAATAGGAAAGCGAACGTCCCATCGGATTTGTGAAGATAACGGGCTGGACCGTACTTGATTGGCCAAACGTAAAACGGGCCTGATCCGTCCCGCCCGTGGCTGCCGGCGGCGACGCCGCGGCGACGGTAATGGTAAACGTCGAAGACGCAAACGGACCGACCGCACTCGTGGCAGTGTAAGTCACCACATACGTACCCGCCGTCGTCGGCGTACCGCTAAAGGTGCGCGTGGAGGCATTGAAGCTTACGCCTGCCGGTAGGCCGCTTGCGCTATAAGTGATACTTGCGCCGTTTGCATCGGTGGCGGCCGGAGCAACATAAGCATTCATCGCGAGCGTTGCTGTCGCGGACTGATTCGCCATGCCACCACTGAATACCGGCGTTACCGCTGGCACGGTGATGTTGAATGTCTGCGAAGCAGACTGTCCTCCCGTAGTTGCCGTCGCGGTATAGGTCACCGTCCAGGTGCCGTTCGCAGTCAACGAACCGCTAAACGTGCGCGTCGAGGCATTAAAGCTGATGCCAAAAGGCAGGCCACTGGCACTGTAGGTCACGCCGTAGCCGTTGGCATCCGTCGCCGCAGGCGCCTGGTAATTCAGACTGGTACCTGGCTGCACGGTTTGCGTGCCGATGCCGCCGGTAAATACCGGCGCCACATTCGGTACCGTGATGGTGAACGGCACGGTCGTGGGCGTAGCCCCTCCACTGCTCGGTGTGGCGGTATAGCTGAGCGCATAGGTACCACCAGCAGTGGGCGTACCGCTGAAGGTGCAGGTCGAGGGATTGAAGCTGATACCCGGTGGCAAGGTGCCGCTGACGCTGTAAGTGATGCCATAGCCGTTGGCATCCGTCGCCGTCGGTGCTTGGTAGCTCCATGCATTACCAGGCTGTGCGGTCTGGTTACTCGGGACGCTGGTGAACACTGGCGACACGGCCGGCACGGACATCGTAAAAGAGCTGCTGACGGTGTGACCCAGCACATCGGTGGCGGTGACGGTGATAGTGAAGCTGCCTGGAGGCGTGGGTACCGGCGCCATACCGGTGAAAGCGCCCGAGCTGCTCATGCTCATCCAACTCGGCATGCCGGTGGCAGTAAAGGTCAGCCCCATGCCCAGACTGTCGGCAAAATCACCAGCGACGCTGAAGCCGATAGCCACGCCCGGCGCGGTGCTCTGGTTCGCGATCGACGTCACGCTGGGGCCGCTCGTGGTCAATGGGATCGGCGTCGCCGCCACCCCGTTGGCGTCATAGGCGCTACTCGTGAACACGGCACGGCGATTACCATCGGCGTCGTAGACGTACACGCTGCGCATCGTCGCAAACGGTGTATCACCGCCGGTGTTCTCGTCGGTGACCTCCTGCAGCCGGTTATGGCTGTCGTAGCTGACCACGATCTGCGAAATAACCGCACCGCCGCCACCATTCAGGGTGTTGATCGTCTCCAGCGTTTCATTGCCGTTGGCGTCGTAGCCATACCCATAGGTGGAGGTGACCGTGCTGCTGCCGCTGGTGACGGCCTCGGTCAAGCTGGCGAGCGCGCCATTGGCTTCGTAGCCGAACGTCAGCGTGGACGTGATGGCACCCGGATTGGGGGTCCCATTCCAGTTGCTGGTTTCGGTGGTCAACAGGCCGGAGTTGGCGTCGTAGGTGTAGGTGTAGGTCGCCCCGCTTTCGTCCGTATGCGTCTGCACCTGCTTGAAGTAGTTATATGTCCAGCTCTGCGTGTAGCCGTCCGCATCGGTCTGATGAATCAGGTTGCCGTTGACGTCATAGACATAGGCGGTGGTTTCGTTCAGCGGCGTGGTGCTAGTCAGCACACGGTGCTGGCTGTCGTAGGTGTAGGTGATGGTGTTGCCAAGCGCATCGGTGGACTGCAGGCGGTCGCCGTTGGCGTTCAGCGTGTAGGTGCCCTGCATGACGAGCGTACGTGCCGTGCCGGCGGCGTTGAGCAGAAAGTAGCCCTGTCCGATGACCTGGCTGAGGTTGTCGTAATTAGTGAAGGTGATGTTGGCCTGGGTGCCGGTGGCGGTTTGCACCGGCGGCGTTTGGCAGGCGACAGCGCGGCCGAGGGCATCGTAGGCGGTGTAGGTGCGCGCGCCGATATTGTCCTGCGCAATCGTCTTGTTGCCGACGGCGTCATAGGCGTACCACGAGGTGTTGCTGTTCTCGTCGGTCACGCCCATCAATTCGCCGGCAACATTGTAATACCACTCTTTCGAGGGGTTGACCCAGTTATAGACGCCCGCCGCCGAGGTCACCAGAACGCTGGCTTCCGCTTCGACCACGAGCTGGTTCTGGCTGTCGTAGTAGTAGGTGGTGGTGGTGCCGTTGGCGTCGGTCTTGGCGGTGACGTTGCCCCAGCGGTCGTAGGTGTAGGTCACCTGCGTACTGGTATCCACACCGCTGGCTGCATTGGTGGCAGGTGTGCGCTGCTGGATCGTATTGCCGCCCAAGTCCAGCCAGTTATGCATCCATGTCGTGGCCGTACTGCCCGTGATGGTTGACTGGTCAGCGATCAGATGGCCGGCCAGGTCGTAGAAGTAGGTATAGACCGCGCCTGTTCTGCTATGGGGCGCGCTGACCTGCTGACCTGCCACGTTGTAAGTGTAGGTGGCTTCGTAGCCGACGTTATCGCCCTTGGCGATCACCTCGCCAAAGGCGTTGTACTTCTTCTGGACATAGTTGTCGTAGGTGCCAACACCACTGCGCTGCACGGCGGTGCTCAACCGTTGGTTGTCGGCATCGTAGGTATTGGTCGTGGTCGCCATGGTGCTGCCGGTCAACGTATAGCTTTGCGTGAGCACGTTGCCGTTGGCGTCGTAGCTGATGTGGTGCAGCGCCGCCCCATTGAGATCGTACTGCGCCACCATCCGACCCAGTTGGTCGTAATACGACCATGTCTGCAACGACTGGCCACCAGCGGAAACGTTGGTGCTCAGCGCGTTGCCTTGCGCATCGTATACGTAGGTCGTGACGGGACTGACGCTGGTATACAGCGCGGCGCTGGTCAGGTCATCGCCTGGCGTGCTTTCCAGGAGGGACTGCCAGTTGCTCACCAACGCCTGTCGCGCTGGTGCCGTGATGGTCAGCACGCGGCCTAGCGCATCGTAGGTCGTGGTCGTGGTATTGCCGTTGACGGTCTGGCTGGCGACCTGGTTTTCACCGTTGTAGGTGTAGCTGGTCACGCTGCTGACCAAGGCGTAACCCACGCTGCCGCTTAGCTGGCCGAGCGTACCGCCGCTATAGGTGTAGCTGCCGGTTTGGGTTTCGCTCGCTACCCGGCCGATCGCGTCGTAGGTGGTGCTGGTGATGCGATCGGCACCGCTGGTTGACGTGGCAGCGCCCGGCAAGCCGGGCATCGTGCTGGTGCTGATGCCACTGGCATTAATCGCCTGAGCGTATTGCGTGCGGCTAGTAACCTGGCCGAAGGCGTTATAGGCCGTCGAGGTGACATAGCCCTGCGGGTTGGTGTAACTACCCGTGGGGGTCACCACCATGACCGCGCGATTGAGTGCGTCGTAGTAGGTGTACGTGGTCGCCCAGATCGCCGGTGTGGTGGTGGTACCGGAGGTATACGCAGCTTGCACCAGCTGCGCCACGCTGGAGACGTTGCCGTAGGCATCATAGGTATAAGCGGTGGTCGGCGAGCCGGTGCTATCGTTGCCTGCGAGCGACCCCATCGCCAGCGTATAGGCGACCGTCGGCAGCACCACCTGCGTCTTCTGATTGAGCTGATCGTAGGTCGTGGTGGTGCTGCGATCGTTGCTCGATGTGACCAGCCCCTGGCCCACCTGGGTCACGCTCAGCGGCTGCCCTGCACTCCAGCCGGTGATCGCGCTGGTGTTGAGCGCGGTGGCGTAGCGCATGGTGGTGACGACGTTGCCAAACGCATCGTAGGTGTATGCCGTCACGTAGCCATTGCCATCGACGGCGTAAGCCAGCTTGCCATCGTTATACGTGCGATAGGTGTAGTTGCCGTTGGCATCCTTGCTCACCACCGCTTCGCCCAGGGCGTTGTAGGTGGTCGTGCTGACGTGGGTGAGCGCATCCGTCACCTGCACCTGATGCCCCATCGCATCGTACGCATAGCTCGTGCTGCTGACGGTGGTGATCGCACTCGCGCTCGCGCCGTAGCCCTGGCTGGTGCTGGTGACGCCGCCGAAGGCGTCGTATGTGTTCGTGGTGTAGAGGTACTGGCTGGCGGCGGTCTGGAACTGGCCGTTGACGGTGCTGTAGCTGCCGACCGTGACGGGTGGGCTCTGGGTCTGGATCAGCCGCCCGGCACCGTCGTGGACATAATTCCAGATAGCGCCATCGCGGTTGCTGGCGCTGGTCTTGAGGTCGCGACCGTCGTAGACGTAGCTGGCGTTGATGCCGAGCGCGTCGCCGGTCGCGGTGATGTCGCCGCGTGAGTTGTAGTACGTGGTGCTGATGCGTGCACCGCTGGTGCCGGCCGCGCTGACGGCCGCCGCGATCGTGCTGGCATTGATCGTGCCCGGCAGCGTGATCGGATTGGCGTATTGCTGGGTTTCGATCAGGCGACCGGCGCCGTCGTAACTGTTCTGCGTGACGTTACCCAACGCATCGATGCTGTACAGCGCGCGGTTGTCGGCGTCGTAAACCATGCTGGTGGTGTGCTTGGCGGTGAAGCTTGCCAACGCCGTGGCCACGCTGGCCGTGGTGAGCTGGGCACTCAGCGAGGACGTGGTGCTCAAGCTCAACGTGCTGCCGTAGACGGTCTGGCTGGTGAGATTGCCGTTGGCGTCGTAGGCGTAGCCCGTGACCAGACCAACGCTACCGCTGTTGTTCTGCTGCACCGTGAAGGCGTGACGTCCGGCGGCGTCATACAACGACAACGTTGCCTCGGCCGTCGCATCTGTATTGCCGTTGGTGCTGATCAGACCCGCCATCAAGGGTTGTGCGGTGCCTGCGGCCAGCGGCACCCACGCGTTCTGGGTGGTGATGCTCGATCCGCTGAGGGCGTTGGCATAGGCCAGGGATTCGATCACCCGTCCGGCCGCGTCGTAGCGGGTTTCGGTGACGTAACCGACGGGATCCATCGTATAGCGCAAGCGGCCGGCGGCGTCATAGATCTGGTAGTTCACCTGATCGCTGCCGCTGAGGCTGACGAGGCTGGCGATCTGCGACGGCGTCGGTGAGGTACCAAGGGTGGCCAGCTGGGCCGCAGTCAGCGCCGTGGCATCGGCGCGCGTGGCCACGACGCGACCGCCGGCGTCATAGTAGGTTTGCACCACCGCGCCGGCGGCATTGACCGTGAATTGCACACGGCCCGCGTTGTCGTAGCTGGTGTACGTGGCGCGATCGTTCGCGCTGCTCGTGATCAGCGCCGCGACCTGCGCGACCGTCGGCGTGCTGCCGAGACCCGCCAACTGGGAGCTGGTCAGGGCCGTGGCATAGGCGATGGTTTTGGTGACGCGGCCAGCGGCATCGTACACGGACTGCGTGACATCGCCCGCCCCATCGATGCCGTAGACCACCTGGCCGTCGGCGTTATAAGCGGTGGTGCTGACGAGGTCGCTACTGCTGGCAGTCAGCACGCCGGCCACGGTTGCGGCCGTGGCCACCGGATTGAAGCTGGTGAGGGTCCAGGCGTTGACCGACGGCTGAATGGCATATGCGCGGGTCTGCGTCACCTGCCCGGCGGCGTTGTAGGTGTACTGCGTCGTGTTTAGACCGACACCGGTCAGCTCGTACGCCAACTGGCCATCGGCGTTGTACACGCGCTGGTGATAGGGATCGGTATTGCTGGCCGTGATGTCGGCGCTGACCGCCGCGACGGTGGGCGTGGTGCCCAGCGCGCTCAGCTGACTGGCCGTGAGCAGGGTGAGGTAGGTGCGCGTGGTGGTGACACGCCCGTCGGCGTCGTACCAGGTTTGCGTGACGGCGCCGGTCGGATCGATGGTGTAGATCCGCTCGTTGGCTTCGTCGTAGACGTAGCGCGTGACATTTCCGTTGGCGTCGGTCTTCGTGACCAGGTTGTCGTTCGCGTCGTAGGCGTAGCTGGTGGTGAGATTGAGTGTGCCCGGCGCGACGATGGTCTGGCTCAGGCGCTCCCGGTTGTCGTAGACGTATTGGGTGGTCGTCGCGGCGCTGGTGCCAGCACCCTCGGTCACCGTGAGCGTATTGCCCGCGCCGTCGTACGTGTACGTGGTGGTGAGCGCCAGCCCGGTCGCATCGACCACCTTGCTCAGCACCTGGCCGTCGGCGTCATAGCTGTAGGTGGTCACCGCGCCCATCGGGTCAGTGACACGTAGCTCGCGGCCTTGGCCGTCGTAACTGTACGTCGTCACCAGGTTAGGACCGACCGTCTGCGTCAACACGCGGCCGCTCGCGTCGTAAGTCATCGTGACAATGTCGCCGGTCGCGTCAGTGGTACTAGTCAGCTCGCCGACTACATTGACTTGCCGGTGGCTGACGTTGCCCAGCGCATCGGTGATGATGCGAAGGTGGCCCCCGGTATCATAGGTGTACGTGGTCGTGTTGCCGCCGCCATCGGTCACGCTCACCGTGTCGCCGTAGGCATCCTTCACCGTGGTGGTGGTGATGCCGCCGGGCGTGGTCAGCGTGGCGGTATGCGTGGTGACGTTGTAGCTGTATTTGGTGACATTGCCGAGTGCATCGGTCTCGGTCAGCACCTGGCCGAAGGCGTCGTAGGTGGTTTGCGTGCTGCGTGCCGTGCCCAGCACGGTCTGGCTGGTCGTGACCTGGCGACCCAGGTTGTCGTAGGTATAGGTGACGGTGTTGCCGTTGCCATCAGTGTGGCGGGTCACGCGGCCGAACGCGTCGTAGGTAGTGGAGGTCGTCCGCGCGACAGATGATCCGACCCCGTCGGTCTCGCTGAGCTGTTCACCGCGAGCATCGTAGGCATAGGTGGTGGTCGTGCTGTTGCTGGCGAAGGGCGCGCTACCCGGCTGGCTCAGTTGCTGCTGCACCTGGGTCACGTCGCCAAAGGCGTCGTAGCTGCGCGCCGTTTGATAGCCATTTCCGTCGGTGACGGTTGCTACCTGGCCGTCGAGCGTGAATTGGGTGGTGGTCACCGCATTGGCATCGCCGCTCACCGCACTCAATGCGGCGACCGCCGTGGCAACCTGGCTGACGGTCGCCCCGATGGGATTGATCGACGTTCCGCTGTTGGTGCCGGCCGTGATGAGGGTAAGCTGACCAGCGTAGGTCGTGGTGCTGGTCACTTCGCCGAAGGCGTCGTAGACGTAGGCGGTGACATCTCCTAATACGTTGCACGTGCTGCCATTGGGTTGACCCTGGATCGTGTAAAGCACCTTGCCATTGGCGTCGTAATAGGACCATGTGCTGTTACCGAGCGCATCGGTGGCTTCCACCTGCTGGCCGAGCGCGTTGTAAACGTAGGTAGTCGTCGCACTCGCGACATCGGTCGACGTCAGCGTTTCCCCGAACGCATCATAAGTCGCACTGGTCGAACGTCCACTGCCCTGCCCGTTGGCCGGCACGACCGAGGTGCCAAACACCTGGCCGAAACTGTTGTACATGTACGTGGTGACGGTGCCATCCGCGGCCGTGCGGCTCATGACCTGGCCAGCTGCGTTGGTCGTGACTGTGCTTTGTTCGTTGATGGTATTGGTGCCGAGCAGGCCTACCAGCCCAGTGACGCTCTCGCTACCGGTCAGCGCCGCAAGTTGGGTGCCGCTCAACGCGGTAGCGTAGCGAGTGGTCGTGGTGGTATCGGTGGTATCGCCGTAGGCGGTCGTGCTGAGGTAGCCATCGGCATCGATTGTCGCGACGACTCGCCCGGTCCCGTCGTTGTACATACGGGTGGTCTGATCCTGCGCGCCGGCGGTGAGGTCCGCCTGCACCGCGGCGAGCGTGGGAGTAGCGCCCAGGCTGCTGAGCTGCGCCGCGGTCAGTGCCGTTGCATAAGCCGTCTGCCGGACGATTTCACTCGCGTCGTTGTACGTAGTGACCGTGACATAGCCCTGCGCATCGATGGTCGCGGCGGCGCGTCCGTCGGCGTCATAGACCGTCAGCGTAGTGCGGTTGGTGGCATTACTGCTGAGATCGGCCTGCAGCGCCGCGAGGGTCGGCTGGCTGCCCAGCGCCGTGCGCTGCGCACCGGTCAACGGGGTCGCGACCTGTGTGGTGGACACTACGTGACCGGCGCCGTCATACAGCGTGGTCGTAACGTTGTTGGCGGGATCGATCGTTGCCACCACCCTGCCGGCAGCGTTGTAAAGCGTAGTCGTGGTGCGGTCGTTGGCGCTTTTCGCCGGCACCTGCAGGCTGGCCGGATAGTTGGCAGTGAGCGCACCGCCACTGATCCAGTTCGCCGTTGCGACCGGCGTCGCGTACTGCGTGCGCTGGACAACTTGCCCGTTGGCATCATAGGTGTACGCGATGACGTAGCCATCGCCATCGATGGTGCCCGTTACCCGGCCATCAGCATCGTAAAAGGTGTAGCTGACGTTGCCGGCCGCATCGATCGCGGCGATCGCTTGACGGTCAGCGTTGTAGACCGCGGTGGTGATGCGGTCGTTGCTGCTGGTAGCGACGTAAGGGGCGACCGCCGCTGCGGAGGCAGTGGGGCTCAGGCTGCTGGTGGCGAGCGCTGTCGCATACTGACGCGTCTGCACCACCTGTCCGGCCGCGTTATAAGTGAACTGCGTGACGCTAGATGTCAAGCCACTCAGGGCGTAAATCAATTGACCATCGGCGTTATACGCATGTTGCGTATAGCTATCGATGTTGCTCGTGGCGACATAAACGCTGACGCTGTTGATCGTTGGCGTGTTACCCAGCGCACTCAACTTGCTGGCGGTAAGCATAGTCGCGTAGGTCCGCGTGGCGGTGACCCGCCCATCTGCGTCGTACCAGGTTTGCGTGACTGCGCCAGCCGGGTCGATAGTGTAGATCAGCTCGTTGGCTTCATCGTAGACATAGCGCGTGACGTTGCCGTTGGCGTCGGTCTTGGTGACCAGGTTGTCGTTGGCGTCGTAGGTGTAACTAGTGGTGAGATTGAGCGTGCCCGGGGCGACGATGGCCTGGCTCAAGCGTTCGCGATTGTCGTAGACGTATTGCGTGGTCGTCGCCGCGCTGGTGCCGGCACCCGTGGTTACGGTGAGCGTCTTGCCGACACCGTCATACGTGTAGGTGGTCGCGAGCGCCAGCCCGGTCGCATCGACCACTTTGCTCAGCACCTGGCCGTTGGCGTCATAGCTGTAGGCGATCACCACGCCCATCGGATCGGTGACACGCAGCTGACGGCCCTGGCCGTCGTAGCTGTACGTCGTCACCCGATTGAGCCCACTCGGATCGACCGTCTGCGTCAGCACGCGGCCGCTCGCGTCGTAGGTCATCGTGACCACGCGGCCGCTGGCGTCGGTGGTCTGGATCAGCTCGCCGTCAGCGTCGACTTGGCGGTGGCTGACGTTGCCCAGCGCATCGGTGGCGGTAAGCAGGCGGCCATCGCCATCATAGGTATAGGTGGTGGTGTTGCCGCCGCCGTCGGTCACGCTCACGGTGTCGCCGTAGGCGTCCTTCACCGTCGTGGTGGTGATACCGCCGGGGGTGGTCACCGTCGCGGTGTGCGTCGTGACGTTGTAGCTGAAGGTCGTGGTGTTGCCGAGCGCATCGGTCTCGGTCAGCACCTGGCCGAAGGCGTCGTACGTGGTCTGCGTGCTGCGCGCCGTGCCCTGCACGGTCTGGCTGGTCGTGACCTGGCGACCCAGGTTGTCGTAGGTATAGGTGATGGTGTTGCCATTGCCGTCGGTGCGATGGGTCACGCGGCCGAAGGCATCGTAGGTGGCGGAGGTCGTGCGCGCGACAGACGACCCAACGCCCTCGGTGGTGCTGAGCTGTTCGCCGCGGTTGTCGTAGGCATAGGTGGTGGTCGTGCTGTTGCTGGCTGTGAGCGCACTGCCCGGCTGGCTCAGCTGCTGTTGCACCTGCGCCACATCGCCGAAGGCGTCATAGCTGCGGACTGATTGATAGCCGTTGCCGTCGGTGACGGTCGCCACCTGGCCGTCGGCGGTGTACGTGGTGGTCGTCACCGCAGTGGGGGCACCGTTGATGGTGCTGAGTGCAGCAATGGCGGCTGCCACTTGAGCGGCGGTCGCGCCCGTGGGATTTATCGACGTCCCGCTGTTGCTGCCGGTGGTGATGAGCGTGAGCGACGCGGCGTAAGTGGTGGTGCTGGTCACTTCACCGAAGGCGCTGTAGGCGTAAGCGGTAACGTTACCCGTTGCGTTACGCGTCGCGCCGCTTGGCTGACCCTGGATGGTGTACAGGACCTTGCCGTCAGCATCGTAGGTAGTCCATGTGCTGTTGCCCAGCGCATCGGTGGCCTCCACGGGTTGGCCGAGCGCGTTGTACACGTAGGTAGTCGTCGCACTCGCCCCATCGGTCGACGTCAACGTCTCACCGAACGCGTCGTAGGTGGCGCTCGTGGTGCGGGCCGTGCCCTGCCCACTGACCGGCGTAACCGTGGTGCTGAGCACCTGGCCGACGCTGTTGTAGGTATAGGTCGTGACCGTACCATCCACGGCCGTGCGGCTGGTGATCTGGCCGTCGCCGTTGGTGGTGACGTGACTGGATTCGTTCGCGGTGTTGCTGCCGAGCAGGGCCACCAGCGCGGTCACGCTCTCGCTGCCGGTCAGCGCACCGAGCTGGGCGCCGGTCAACGCGGTGGCGTAGCGCGTGGTCGTGGTGGTGTCGGCGGTTTCGTCGTAAGCGGTAGTGGTGAGGTAGCCATCCGCATCGATCGTGGCCACGACACGCCCGGCCCCGTCGACGGTGGTGCGCGTCGTCTGGTCCTGCGCGCTGGTGGTGAGGTCCGCCTGCACGGCGGCGAGCGTGGGGGTGTTGCCCAGGCTGCTGAGCTGCGTCGCGGTCAACGCGGTGGCATAGGCGGTTTGACGGACGATCGCGCCAGCATCGCTATACACGGTGACCGTGACATAGCCGAGTGCGTCGATCGTGGCGACGGCCCGCCCGTCGGCGTCGTCCACCGTCAGCGTCGTGCGGTTGTTGGCGTTGCTGCTGAGGTCGGCCTGCAGCGCAGCGATGGTCGGATGACTGCCCAGCGTCGTGCGCTGCGCAGCGGTCAGGGGTGTTGCGTATTGCGTGGTGGCCAGCACGTGGCCGGTGCCATCGTAGGTGGTGGTAGTGACGTTGTTGGCCGGATCGATGGTTGCGACGACTTGGCCGGCCGCGTTGTAGATCGTGGTCGTGGTCCGATCGCTGCTGCCAGGCGTCAACAAGCCCTGCAAGGTGACTACCGTGGGCGTGGCAGCCAAGGTCGCCAACTGCTTGGCGGTCAGTGGTGTGCCATATTGCACCGTACTAATGACATGTCCGTCGGCGTCACGCGTATAGCCAGTGACGTTGCCGTCTGCATCCACGGAATAGGCCAACTCATTGTCGGCGTTATATAGCGTGTAGCTGGTTTGGCCATTGGGATCAGTAACGCTTGTGGGCCGGCCGACGCTGTCATATCCATAAGTCGTGTTACGCCCAGGATTGGTGCTGGCAAGGACGTCTTGCAAAACAGTAGGTGTGGGCGCCTCCTCCAGCAAGGCCATCTGCGCGGCCGTCAGCGGTGTCTTGTAAAGCAATGGACTGCCGCCGGGCTGATTGACAGTGACGAACTCGCCAGTGACCGTACTCACCGTGCCGTCGGCGTTGGTGAAGTAGTGCGTCTGATAGGCCACCGTGGCATTGACATTGCCATATGCGTCGTAGATGGTCAGGCTCGTTTGATCAGCGGCGCTAGGAGTGACCAGTGCTTGCAGCTGTGGCAAGGTAGGAACACCCAGCGATTCCGCCTGCAGCGGGGTCAAGGGTGTCGCATAGTTGGTGATTGCAACGCACCGGCCTTGATTGTCAAACGTCTGAGTAAACACATACTCCTGCACCACCGTACTGGGTTTGCCATTGGTCGTAACGGTGACTTGTTGATAATTGATTTCGGCTACTACTCGCCCAGCCGCATCAAAAATAACCGACGACACTAGGTCATTGTTCGATGGACTGACCATCGCTTGCACCTGTGCAAGCGTGGGCGGGCTACTCAAGGAAGCTAGCTGTGTACTGGTTAGCGGCGTTTGATAAATAACTTCTGTATAGGAATTTCCGCTACCACTGTAGTAAATGATATTTGCGAAGTAACCAAATTGGGTACTGTTACCGTTGGAAACGGTACCGGGAAGAATGGACCCCTTGGATCGACTACCATCGATGATATAGCTGATCGAGTAATCATCCGGCGATGTCGTTATCAGTGCTTGCACTTGCGCACTTGTCGGTGCCGTACCCAAAGACGCGATTTGTGACGATGTCAGCGGCGTAGCATAAGTGACGACTCCCGTTCGAATTCCCGCACTGTTGATTAGATAGGCAGTGATGTACTCGCCCGGCGCAAGCGCTTTTAAGCTGCCGTCCGCGTTTTGGCCCACCACAAGGCCGTCGATGTGGTGAATGAGATATCTAAGGCCGTAATTATCCATCGTTCGGATAGACGTCTGGTCGGCCGCGCTGGTCGTCACCAATGCCTGAATCTGCGCCAAAGTGGGCGCACTTCCCAAGGAAGCTACTTGAGCTGCAGTCAGTGGCGTGACATAAGTCGTAGTTACATGAGTTCTATTGCTGTCAGCATACGAAACCGCTATGAACTCGCCAGCCACCAGCACGCCGGACGGATTTTTGTAAGCACCAAAGCTCACGCCGGCCGTCACGCCATTCGCACCGCTGTCCACCGCGCTCAACGTGGTCTGGTCATTCGCGCTGGATGTCAACAGCGCTTGCACAGCCGACAAGGTGGGCGTGGTACCCAGCGAGTCCAGCTGCGCCACTGTCAGCGGTGTGGCGTACTGCACTGTCTGGGTGCTGCCGACTGTCATGGTTACCAATTCACCCGTGACCGGGTCGGTGCTGCCGTCGGGATTGGTGAAGCTGGTGGTGCCGTACTGCACCTTGGCCTGTTGTCCGTTGCTGCCGCTAATCGTCAGACTGATCTGGTCGCTGGCGCTAGTCACCAGCATCGGTTGCAACGTGGCGGCTGTTGGCGAGGCGACGAACTGGGCCATTTGCGCCGCCGTCAGCGGTGTAGCGTACAACCTGGTATACGTGGTCTGCGCACTGGTTACGGTGATCGTTACAAACTCACCTTCTACCCATTGGCCGGTGCCATCCGGATGCTTAATGTAGTGACTTTGGTAGGCGATTGTGGCGCCGGTGCTTGTCGTCGAGGTAGACCCGAGCCCTATCGACAGGCCAGTCTGCGTGACAGTTGCCGGCGATGGAGAGTTGGCATTACCCGATGAAAGCTGCGTGCTGCTGACCAACTGCCCGGCACTGTTACGCATCTGCAAAGTGCTCAGTCCATTAGCCTGCGTTATCACCAACGCGTCGTAACTGCCGTTGTCGAGATAGGCATAGCTGGTGACATTCCCAAGCGGGTCCGTCTTGCTGATCATTCTTCCTATGCCATCGTAGGCATAGGCAGTGGTCTGCAAAGTGCTGCGGTTAGCACCGGTCTCGGTGCTTGAGTGCAGCAGACGTCCTTGCACGTCATATGTCGTCGTCGTGACGACGGTGCCGTTGCTCACCACGCCCACGCCACTGCTGTTGATCGTGTCGTACTGGATTTGCCAGGTCAGCTGCCCGCGCACGTCGTAGGTGTAGTCAGTGCGAGTGCTTTGGCTGAGCGTGTTTTGTACAGCCGTACCCTGCACCCACGCCTGCAGTTGAGCCAACGTCGGCGGGTTGCTGGGACTGTTGCTGCTGGTGCTGTAAGTCGTGCCCAGATACTGGCGCGTGGTGGTCAGTTCACTGAGACCATTGACGGAGTTGTAGTCGTGTTCGGTGACCGCACCCAGAGCGTCGATGGCGTAGGCCAGCTGGTTGGTGGCGTTATAGACGTAATAGCTGGTTTGCGCACCGCTCGGCGCCACATAACCGCCTTGCCCCACTACACCTTGGGCCGGCACCGTGTACGTGGTCTTGCTGGTGACCTGGTCGGCCGCGTTGTAGGTGTAGCTGACAGTGTTGCCGGCACCGTCTTCGACGCTGAGCAGGTTGCCGTTGGCGTCGTATTGGTACGTGGTGATGGCACCGTTCGGATCGGCACTCGTCAACAAGTTGCCGTTGGCGTCGTAGGTGTAGGTGGTGGTGGGCGATACGCCATTCACCGCCGGGGCGATCACGCTGGTGAGCTGGCCCTGGGCGTTGGTCTGATACGTGGTGGCATTGCCCAGACTATCGGTGACGGTGGTGCTGTGGGTGCCGTAGCTCAGCGCGATGGTTTGGGCGGCGCTGCCGCTGCCGGTCGTGACACCGGTGACCTGGTACGCCCCCTGCGCATCCTGCGTATAGGTATAGCTGACCGCGGTACCGTCACTCTGGGTAACGCTGCTGATCAGGTCCGTGGTGCCCTGATACGTGTAGGCGGAGGTGTAGCTGGCCGTCGTGCTGCTGTCAGTGTCCGACGCCAGGGTGGTGGTGACGCTGGTGAGGCGGCCCTGGCTGTCGTAGCCGTAGCTCACCGCCTGGCGGGTCACGGCGGTGCTTTGGCCCGGCGGGATCTCCTGGATCGACAGGCTGATCAGCTGGTGGCTGGTGTTATAGCCGAGCAGCAGCGTGTCGCCATCGCCGGCGGTGATCTGACTCAACTGGCCATTGCTGTAGCTGAAGTTGTAGCTGGCGCCGCTGGACGTATCGGTCAGCGCGGTGAGCTGGCCGGTGGCGTTATAGGTTTCCTGCCGGCGATCGGCGGCGTCGGTCCAGGTCCAGGTGGACGAGGTCGCGTTCCAGCTTAGCGTGTCGACGGCGCCGCTTTGGGCGGTGCTGACGTACGCACCGAGCGTGGCGTTGTAGGTGTAGACGACGCTGGAGCCGTCGTCATCCGTACGGGTGATGGTGCTGCCGGCGGTGTTGAGCGTGCCGGTCAGGCCGTTGAGGTTACGGCTGAAGCCATAGCTCCAGCCGTTGCTGCTCAGCTGTCCCAGGCTGTTGTAGGTGCGTAGCACGTTGAGCGGCAGGCCGTCGAACAACATGCCTTCGTCGGCGCTTTGCAGGACCAGGTTGCCGGTCGCGGTATTGACGTAACCGCGGTTGCCGACCTGACCGAGCGAGGGCGAGCCGCCCTGCGCTGAGCCCAACTGCGTCAACGAGGTATTGCCAAGGCCCAGACCGTTGCCCGTGATCACTGCGACCATCGTGTTGCTCCCGAGATGATTAAAGTGGCCACCACCGTGGCGACCAAACTCGGGAGTACTAATCTTGGATTTAGGGGAAAAGTTTAGAGCTGGACGCCATGACTAATGGCCTAGATACACGTAAGTTTCATGACAGCCAATGACGGCCATACCGCTCAAAGGCTTGAACGATGCAGCGGCGTAAGCTGGGATGACAATCTCGGCATCGCGCGGATTGCATGCATGGCAATGCTGGGTTTTGCAACCCAGCCTACGAATGGCATCCCGATCTACGCCAGTTCGGCCATTGCCCGTGCGCGAAGGCAACCTCGTAATCGATCCAACGCACGCTTGTGCAATTGCGAAATCCGCCCTTTCGTCACGCCCAGCCGTTCGGCCACCTCCACGAACGACAGCTGATGGTAGTAATGCAGCACCACTACCATCTGTTCGCGCTCGGTGAGCTGCTCCAGGCTATCCGACACGGCCGCGCTCAATTGCGCCTTTTCCAGCTCCGCATAGGCATCTGCCGGCTGCACGCCGCCGGGCATGGATTGCATGTCCAGCAGGAAGCCCAGACCAAGGCCAACCGTGGTCGCGATGAAATCTTCCAGGGCGTCGCCGCTGCCTTCTTCATGCAGCGATTCGACGCGCTCCTTTGCCGCCGTCCTTCGATAGGGTGCGTCATGGCCTAGTTCGAGGTGCACATTGCGCAATACGCGCAAACCATCAAACACCGCGCCGCGTATACGCAGCCGCGCGAATGGTTTGAAAGGCACGCGCCGAGCAGGGTCGAAACGTTCGATGGCCTCCATCAGGCCAAGCAAGGCGTTCTGCACGCAGTCGTGCCAGGAGTCGCGCATCAGGTAGACGCGCATATAGACGTCGCGCGCCACCATGCGCGCCCATGGGGAATAATGGATGATCAACGCATCACGTGCAGCGTGACTGCGCTCTTGTTGCCAGCGCAGCCACAGGGTGTCCTCATCGCCCTCCACCTGGAGCGCCTGCGCATTCAGAGGTGATAGCCGCTGAGCAGGGCCTGGGCCAGCAGGGTCCAGCCATTGATCAGCAGGAACAGCAGGATCTTCAATGGCAGGCTGATGGTGGTCGGCGGCAGCATGATCATGCCCAGCGCCATCAGGATCGCGGCCACTACCAGATCGATCAGCAGAAACGGCAGGAAGATCACGAAGCCGATCTGAAAGGCCGTACGCAGCTCGCTCAGCATGAACGCCGGAATGAGTTGCAAGGCGCCGATATCCTGCACCGACTTCGGTGGCGGCACTTTGGCCATGCGTACCACGGCCAGCAGATCGTCCTCGCGGGTCTGGCGCAGCATGAACAGCTTGAACGGCTCGAAGGCACGGGCCGCCGCCGCCTGGATCGGCATTTCGTGCCGAAGATACGGATCCAGGCCGCTCTGCTTGGCGCTCTGGAATACCGGGCTCATCGAGAACAAGGTCAGGAACATCGCCAGCGTAAGCAGCACGCTATTGGGCGGTGTCTGCTGCAGGCCCAAGGCACTGCGCACCAGCGACAGCACCACGATGATGCGCGTGAAGGAAGTCAACGCGATTACCATCAGCGGGATGAACGACAACAGCGACAACAGCAGGAACGAGCGCAGAATCGGCGAGTAATCCTCGCTGGAAGCGCGCGCGATAGCGTCCTGGATCGGGTCTGCGCACCAGCCTGTGATAGGCAGGAATATCCCGGCCACAAACAAGCCCACCAAAAACCACTTGCTGCGCATCATGACGTTCCCTCGCCTACAGCTTGATGAGCAGCCACCGGCGTTACCGTGGCATTCGTGCCGCGACTGCTCTCCACGATCAAATAGGTCTGGCCGCGATAACTGATGGCATGTGCCGTCGTGCCTATGCTGAGGCGGCGGGACGCCTGCAATTGAATGCCCTCTTCCGGAGACGCAATCACGCGCGCCGCCCCCCGCCACCCAACCCAGCCCCGGCGACGCACATACAGCAATGCCGCGGTCAGCAAGCCCAATAGACACAGCGTGATCAGCAATGCCAAGGCAAACGTGCCCATTGAGACAGGCGCGTCGGTGCGATAGGGAATGGCTGCTGGCGCCATCTGCGCTACCCGGAAAATCTTGAGGCTCACAGGATCTCGGTAATCTTCAGGCCGAAACTGTCGCCCACGGCCATCAGCTGGCCGCGTGCGATGCTTTTGCCGTCGAGCTGCAAGGTCACCGGCGCGTCCAGATGCGTGTCCAGCGTCACCGTATCGCCCTTGCTCAGGCTGAAGAGCTTTTCCACACTCATTTCGGCCGTCCCCAACAGCACTTCCAGGCGCACGTTCACGTGCCCCAGCATGGACAGGTTGCGCCTAATCAGGGGGTCGCCCGCGACGGGTTCATAAGGGGCCTCTTCCAATTGAATTGGTGCTACGACAATTTCGTTCATGACTGCTGTTCCTATCTTTTTGTAGGCTGGGATGGCGATCCCAGCATCATGCGGCTGCCGGAAAGCGGGGATTGGCATCCCAGCCTAGGTATGCCCGTCGAGCATGACGGCCCGTTTTTCACCGGCGCGCCGCAGAAAACCCGCGGCAATGGCGCCGTGACCTTGCAGATGAATCTGCAGGGGCTCATCCAGTTTGCGGTCTCCGACCAGGACCTCACCGACGCCGAGATCGGACAGATGCGCCAGGTCCACCGAGCCAAAATCCATCACCGCCGTCACTCTCAATGGCGCGTTTTGGACGGCGTCCTGCCGATGCACCAGGCCGGGCTGCCGGGCGATGGCCGGCGGCGGAACCAGGCGATCCGCTAAGTTGCGGTCGATTGCCAGGTCCAGTGACCAGCGTCCGACCATGGCCGTGACACGGAACGCGCCGAGGCGCGCATGCTCAACGCTCAACGGCGCGCGCTCCTCGCAGAGCTTGACGGTCTTGGTCACTCCGGCACGGCGCTGGACGCGCGAAGAAAGATCCAGCAACGCATCCTCGCCCAGCCCGCGCGCAAGATCCGTGTCCGCGTCGGTGGTCGGGTTGGCGCCTACGAGAAAACGCCCGATGGCATCAAAATCCTTGCCGCCCGAGTAAATGGCCAGCGTTCCGGCATCGCCGGTCGACACCCAGTGCATCGGACCCGGGTCCCGATTGAGGTCCGTTGCATTGGCGTGCACCTCGATGGCGCCCTCCGCCGAACCGATCCACCAGTTGCGCGCCCAATCCTCCACCAGCCCTGCCAGCAAAGTCTGCAGTGCCTCACGGCGGGATTTCCCAAGCCAGCCAAAGCGAACATCCTGCGTCATGCATCAGCCTCCACGCGTGCTGTCGTAAAGCTGTTGCAGCATGTCGCTGGAAACGGTCATCACGCGTGAGCTGGCCTGGTAGCCACGTTGCAGCACGATCATGTCCGCCAGCTCCTGGGTAAGGTCTACATTGGACATTTCCAGGCTGCTGCCTTGGATTTTCCCGAAGCTGGCGGAGCCCGGAGTGCCGAGCTGCGCCACCTGGTTTTGCGGCGGCAGATACAGATTGCCCTGGATGGCCTGCAGCGAACTCTCGTTCGGGAACGTCGCCAGCGCCAACTGCGGGCCGGCATGCGTGGAGCCGTCGGCATAGGTCAATTGCAGGATGCCGTTAGTATCGAACGATTCGGAGGAAATGCCGACCACGCCATGGCCATCCTGCACCTTCGCGGCAAGACTGCTGCCGGTGCCGGGAATGCCGGTGGCGCCACTGAAGCTGCCGGGCGTGCCGAAATTGAACACGACGCTCTGCGACTTGCCGCCCAGATTGGCCGACATGGTGACCGAATTCGCACCCGCCGTCGGCGCGCCGGTCTGGTCGAACGTCACCTGGCCACTGCCTACCGGCGCAGTGCTGCCGCTATTGGTAATCGCAACATTCCACGTCGTGGACCCCGGCGGAGCCGGTGTCGTCGAGCTGCTTGCCGCAGTCAATGTCATGGTCAGCGTATGCGCCGTACCCTGTGCGTCGTAGATGGTGATGTTGCTGATCGTGTCAGGCGAACTGGCGCTGACTATGTTGCCGACCATGTTCACCGTGGTAGTAGCCACCGCAGGCAGCGTCTTCAAGCTGCTGATGTCGATGTTGCCGTAGCTGCCGGTGGGGCTGTAGCCCTGCACCAGGTACTTGTTGACCGAATCTTCCAGCTGGCCCGACGTATTGAAGTCGAACTGACCCGAGCGCGTGTAGTAGAGATTGCCCTGAGCATCCTTCAGGATGAACAAGCCGTCGCCCTGGATGGCGACATCCGTGCTGGTGCTGGTCTGCTCGATCTGCCCTTCGCTGGTATTCTCAGCGGTACCGGCGATCTTCGTGCCGTCATCGCCCAGCACGTTTTCGAAAAACGAGTCGCTGCCGCGAAAGCCCGGCGTGTTCATATTACTGATGTTGTTGCTGATGGTGTTGAGGTTCTGCGAGAAGCCGAACAGACCTGACACACTGTTGTACAAAGCTTGCATGATGCTGGGCATGGGCTGCTCCTCAAGGGGTCACAAGCGTCACTTGCGACAGATTCACATTGGTCAGCACGCTGCCCGTGGAGGGCGTCACCGTGAGCTGCACGCCATTCGCGCTGTACTGGATACCGGTCACTTTGCCCACCGTGGTCGAGCCGTCGGCATTGCTGACTTGCACCGTATGCGACAGCAAGGCGACCGTCTGGTCGGAGGCGTCGAGCGTGGCCAGGTTGTTGATGCCGGTGATTTCCTCGCTCTGCTGTTCGATCCCCACGAACTGCGCCAGCTGGGTCAGGAACTGGCTGTTGTCCAGCGGCTGCATGGGGTCCTGGAAGCGCAGCTCGCTCACGAATAACTGGATGAAGTCCTGTTCGTTGATGCCCGCATTGGGCAACGACGTGGGATTGGTCGAGCTCAAGGTGTTACCGATCGCTTGCACGGTCATCGCGTACTCCTTAAATAAGCTGGGGCGAAGTCCATGCTTCGCGGCCGTTCAACATGATCGTGCTCAGGGTCAAACCTTTAGCCCTGGCATCGTTCAGAACCCATCGAATCAAATGCTTTGCCTCGCTGTCGCTGAGGCGAAAATCGCGCAGCCAGGCCACGCTGCCGCCATCACGCTGACGGGTGAAGCGCAGCGAACGCTCCGGCCAAAGTGCTGGCGCGGAACTGCCGGCCAACGCGGTTTCGATGACATGGGATGGCGCGGCATCGTCCAGCAGCAGCGGCGACTGCACCGCCAGAGAGTCGACCGGTTCGGCTACGTCAGCCTGTTCTGCCCGCGCAGCCGCCGCCGTGGCATTCACATTCATTGCCAGCGATTCGCCCGCGGCTTCAGCAGGCGTTACCAGGACAGTTCGATCGGATTGCCACGCGTTGAGTTGCCTGACATCGCCTTCGGCCAACGTCATTTCCGAAAGATAGACTTGCGCCATGGCATGCCAGCCGAACACCCGCGCTTGCAACAATGCTTCAGTGGCTCCCGCAGGTGCCACGGTTCCTACCATGGCTGCTTCCCCTGTTTGCAGCACAGTCGGCTGCATGGGCATCTGCTGCAGCGTTTCGCCCGCCGCGGCATGGGGATCGAGTTCAACCGGCTCCGACACCTGTTGCGCATCGAATTCGCCCGCGGCCATCGATTTCGTATTGCCTGGCGCAAGCTGTTTTCCCTGCGACTCCGGCTTCGCCAGCTCATGCGCGAAATCCTCGGTAAGCGGACGGGAATCCTCCCGCTTGGGCAACGGGAAGGAAGCGTCGATTGCGCTGAAGATCGTCGTCATGGCGCCTCGCCCCGGCTTTCCAGCCACAGCTCAACGCCCTCTTCCATTGCCTTGGCGGCCCGCTCATGAGCCAGCACCAGGCGGACATCATCAAGGTGTTCGTGTACTCGCTCGCGATGGCGCTTGGCCTGCACGTTTTCGGACGCCTTTTCCGTACGCTGTTGCGCAGCCTGTGCGAGCTTGTTGTTGGCATGCTGCCATGTGTCCGTCAACGCAGACGAAAGCTGCGTCAGCAACTCATAACGGGCCAAATCGACCGGCCGTTCATCGACAACACAGGCGTGGACTGCCAGCGATACCTTTTCCCGTGCAGCTTCGACGGTTTCAACGTGCTGTTTGGCGGTCTGTTCCTTGTCGACGGATTCGGCGAGCGCCATTTGAGCGCGCAGCTCCTTCACGCGCGCCATGCGCAAGGCCACCTCGTATGCATGTTGCTTGCGCCCACTCATGCCGCCGCCCCTGACTTGGTCGCAAGCACTTGCTCGAGCCTGTCGACGGTTTCAGCCCGCGATGCCGATTGGCCAGGTGCCTGGCGCAGGCAATCGATCAGCCTGGGATAAAGCACGATGGCTTCGTCGAGCGCCGGGTTCGTTCCAGCCTGGTAGGCTCCCATGTCCACCAGGTCACGCGAAGTTTCGTAGGTGGAAATGATCGACTTGACCCGCAGCGCCAGCTCTTGTTGCCGGGCATCCGCCACCCGCGACAACAGACGGCTCACGCTGGACAGCAGATCGATGGCGGGAAGCTGGCCGCGACTCGCCAATTCACGCGAGAGCACGACGTGCCCGTCCAGGATCGCGCGCATGTGGTCGGCGACCGGTTCGTTCATGTCGTCGCCTTCCACCAGCACACTGTAGATCGCTGATATGGAACCGCCTCCGCGCACACGCCCGCCGCGCTCAAGGATCTGCGGCAACAAGTTGAACACGGACGGTGGATAACCGCGCGACGTCGGCGGCTCGCCGACGGCAAGCCCGACTTCGCGCTGCGCCATCGCAAAGCGCGTGATCGAATCGACGATCAGCAAAACATCCAGCCCCATGTCGCGAAAGTACTCGGCCACGGCATGGGCTGCATGCACGGCATGGGTACGCACCAGGGCGGGCTGGTCGGCGGTGGCGACCATCATCACCGAACGGCGGCGCCCCTCGGGGCCAAGCGACTCCTGCAGAAAATCGCCCACCTCGCGCCCGCGCTCGCCGATCATGCCGACTACCACGACATCGGCTTTTACATGGCGCGCCATCATGCCCAACAGCGTGCTTTTGCCGACACCACTACCGGCGAACACACCGATACGCTGCCCCTTGGCAATCGGCATCAAGCCATCGATCGCACTGACGCCGGTTTCCAATGGTTCGTCCAGCGGCACGCGACGCAACGGGTTGATCGGCGCCGGCTGGACCTCACGATAGCCTTCAACCGCGATAGCCGGACCGCCATCCAGTGGCTCACCAAAAGCATCCACTACCCGTCCGACCATGGCTCGCGCCAGCGGAATGCGCAGCGTCCGGCCCAGCGAGCGCACACGTGCTCCCGCCGCAATGCCACGCAAATGCCCGAACGGCATCAACAGCACTCGGCCGTCGCGAAAGCCCACTACTTCCGCACTGACCTTTTGCGTATGCGCATCATTGTCGATTTCGCACAACTCGCCGATTTTTGCATCGGGGCCACTGGCTTCGATCACCAGCCCGTTGAAGCCCAGCAGATGACCGTACTCCCGCACCAGCACCGCGCGATCCAGGGCGCCGTTGTAGCGGTCGAGGGTCATCGCCATGCTCACGATTTGCGCTCCAGTCCCAGCGTTTCGAGCATGGCGTTGTAGATGGCCCCCAGGCGGTCGGCGATGGAGCTTTCCGCATGGCCGCGCTCGGTAACCAGACGGCACTGGCCAGCCGAGAGGCTGTGCTCAACCATCACTTCCAGCCCTTCGATCCGTGCCGGCAGATGCCCGTGATCCGCGGGAGAGACTTCCAGCTTCACCGCCTTGCCGCGGTAATCCACCGCCATCTGCTTGCACAGGCGCTGCATCAGCTCGCCGTCGTCCTGCATGGTTGCGACCAGGCGCGCGAGACTGCTCAACGCGAGCTCGAATGCCAGCTGCTCCATCTCTTCGCCATGCGCGCGCGCCTGCTCCTGCAGATTGGCAGCGAGTACAGCCAGCTGCTCGCGCTCCTCCACCATCAACTGATGTTGTTCTTCCAGGCGTTTGCGCGTCTGTTCTTCCCATGCCTGATGGAACTGCTCGGCTTCGCGGCGACCATCTTCCTCGCCGGCCTTGAAGCCCTCGCCATAGCCCTCGCGATACGCCCGCACATCCAGCTCATCCTGCTGCGGCAGTGCTTCCGCCAAGGGCGGTTCCGAAGCCTTTGCGTTGCTGATGGAACGCGGCGCGGCGCTCTCCCGCAGCCCGTGCTGTGGCAGGCGACGGATCATGGTGCAGCCCCAGTCGTTCGGCCCGACTGCGCGTTCGTATCGAGATAGTGCGCCAGCGCATCCGCCAGCGACGGGGGAAACCGGTCGGGCATGCGATTCAATTCGTGCCGCACGGATTCGGCGCGGGATTTCTCGCAGGCAGCCAGGTAGATATCGGCATGATCAGGCGCCGCCGCAGTGAGCACGCGCGCCGCCCAAGCTGGAGACAAGCGATCGAGCAGCACGATCAACACATCCGGCGGCGGCACTTCGCGCGCTAGATAGGTGGGCTCGTCCGCGAGCACGGCCTGCAGCAGCTCCGCATCCAGCGCCGTGTAGCGCTGTGCCTCACTGATCAGCGGATGCAACGCGCTACGCCAGGCCTCCGGCAAGCGTCCGAGTATCCAGCGCCGGTCGGCTGGATGCATGGTGGCCAGTGCAAGCGCAGCCTTGCGGGCACCGGTCGGATTCATCGCTCCACCTCGGAAGTTTCGATCCATTGACGCAGGCGCAGCAGCGCCGCTTCGCGCTCCGACAGGGTCAACCGGCGTGGTGTGCTGGTGCGCATAGCCATCAGCAACGCACCTACCAGGAACAGCACCAGCGCGACGATCACCGGATAGATCCACCAGTAGCGGCTTGCCACGGCGGGGGATGCCGCCTCGTCGGTCGCCGAGGCGCTGCTCGTTGCAACTGCTTCTGCATGAGCCGCCACTGCATTATTCAAAGCATTGGATGCGGTTGCCGCGACGGGCTCCGGTGGCGCAATCGCTGCAATATCCACCTTGTCGCCGCGCGAAGCATCCAGTCCAAGTCCGGCAGACACCACTTCGCTCAGCTTGTTGACCGCGCCAGCTGGCAGCGTGGCGGGAATGACGATCCCCACCGAAATGCGGCCAATACGTCCGGGCGCCTGCTCCACTTCCTCCTGCTCGCGGCCATGCGCGTATTCCACTTCGCGATCGCTGCTGGTGTTGCCCCTGGTATGCTCGGCATCGGCGTCATCGCCGGCATGTCCGCTCGAATTGATCTTTTCGCGCACCATGAGGCCGTTGCCGTCCTTGCCCTGCCCGATCAGCTGCTCGCGCACCTGCTTCACGTGGTCGTAATTGAAGCTGACATTGACCGAGACGGTGAAGTTGTCCGTGCGCAGCACCCGGTGCAGCAACTCTCCAACGCGTCCGCGCAGCTGGCCTTCCATCTGCGACTGCGCATCCAGGTTGGCGGAATTCAGCGCACCGTTCTGCCCCCCTGCAGCATAGCCGGACAGCATCATGCCCTTGTCGTCGAGCACCACCACGGCATCGGAGGCCAGGCCCTCGACCGCCGAAGCCACCAGACGCTGGATGCCCACCACCTCGCGCGCATCCAGATGCTTGCCCGGGCGCATTCCCAAGGTAACGGAAGCCTTGGAAGGATCCTGGTCCGGCGAGAACAGGTCCGTGCGACGAATGGTGAGGTGCACGCGCGCCGACGCCACCTCGTCCAGCGCAGAAATGGTCCGCTCCAGCTCGCCCTGCAGGGCGCGCTGGAAATTGACCCGCTGCGCAAACTCGGTCACACCATAGTCGGAATCCTTGAACAACTCGAAACCGACGCTGCCACCCTTGGGTACGCCCTGCGAAACGAGCTTCATGCGCGTTTCGTACACCTGGGCATCCGGCACCAGGATGGACTTGCCTTCATCCGCCAGGCGATAGGGCACCTGCATCTGGTCGAGCGCCGTGCTGATCTCCGCCGCATCCGATTCGCGCAGGTCGCGAAACAGCACGCCGTAGGGCGGATGCATCACCCACCATGAAGCCGCGCCTACGATACCGGCGATCAGCACGATGCCGACCACGAAGCCGATTCGCGCGCGCTGGGACATGGATGCAAAAAACTGCCGCATTAGGTATTCCCCTGATTCGAAATCAACGCCCTTCCAGAGATATCCGTCCCTATGCTCAACACCTCATCCTTCCTCGCCGTCATTTCCGCGATCCTTCCTCGCCGTCATTCCCGCGAAAGCGGGAATCTATGTTGCTCTGATGCAGAAGCGAAGATGGATTCCCGCTTTCGCGGGAATGACGGCCAGGCAAGCCTGGGACGTCGCATTGGCGTAGATATCTTTACCGGAGCGCGCGATCCCTTTTTAAAGCTGCATATTGGTCAAGTTCTGATACGCATCGACGATCCGGTTGCGCACTTCCACCGCCAGCTGCAAATTCAGCCGGGCGTGTTCCATGGCAATCATCACGTCGTGTACCGGTATGTTTTCGCCCGCCGCCAGTGCACGCGCCGCCTGGTCGGCCTGTTCGAGGCTGCCGTTGAGCTCGTTCACCTGCGAACCCAGCATCTGGATGAAGGCGGGGCCTTTGCGATTGGTCTCATCCAGCATCTCGGGCATTTCGATCGGCCGTATTTCCACTGGCGCGACCGAAGCGCCATCGATCGGCATCACGTTCATGCGCTACCTCCCAGATCCAGTGCATGCAAAGCCATGCTGCGCAGAGTGTTGAAGGCGCGCACATTGGCTTCATACGCACGGCTTGCATCCATCAAGGCGCTCATCTGCGACACCATGTCTACGCGTGGGTAGCTCACCATGCCGTTCTTGTCGGCGGCCGGATCATTGGGATCGTGCTCTTCGCGCGTGCTGGCCTCGGTCGCCAGCATCACCGGCTGGGAAGGCACGCTGTGGCCGGTATCACCGAGCATGGCATTGAAGCTTGCCGCATACGGTGCACTCACGCGCATCAGACGCGCAGGGTGACCCGGCTGGTTGGGCGTATTGGCCATGGCGACGTTATGGCTGGCCGCCTCGATGCGCAAGCGCTCGTACTCCAGGCCGAACCGCGTTGCGCTGAAAATCTGATCCACGACCATGCTCAATCCCTCCCTGCCAGGGCCAGCTGCATCAAGGCAAAACGCCGCGACATCACCGTCGTCAGCGATTGAAAATCCACATTGGCGGTTTCCAGCTCCGCCACTTCCTGATCCAGGCTCACCGGCGCGTTCAAGTCCGGATCGGCAGCGCGTACCGATTCGCCGAGCGTGTGGGGCGTCATCGCCTGCAGCTGAGCTCCATCCAAGGCCGGATCTTCGGCCGCTTCACGCAGCAAGCCGGTCGCCTGCGCGAAATCGGCGCGCTGCGGACGGTAGCCCGCCACATCGACATTGGCGATGTTCGCGCTGGCCACATCGGCACGAACGCGCGCCATACCTAGCCCCAAGCGCAAGGCTTCGGTGGTCAAATCCATGCTTGCCTCCTCATTGAATCACCAGCTCGCCGCGCAGTGCGCCGGCGTCCTTGATCGACTGCAGAATGGTGATGACGTCGCGGGTGGACAGGTGGATCGCCCGCAAGGCTGCGATCAGATCGGCCACCGTCGCACCATTGGGGATGCTCACCAGGCGCGCTTCGGGGTCCTGCACATTGATATTGGCCTGCGGCACCACCGCCGTACCGATGTTGCGCGATGGATTGATCAGCACACCGTCAGGCTGCGAGACGAGGTAATCGGTCTGCACCTGGATGCGCAGATCACCCTGGGAAATGGTGACCGCACCCAGCCGTACGTCTCCGCCAGAAACCACGGTGCCGGTGCGCTCATTGACCACCACGCGGGCGATCTGGTCCGGTGTGACCGGCACGTTCTCGATCCTGGAAATGGCCTGCACCAGATCGGACGGCGGCGTGCCGAAGTTGACGCGCACCTTGCCCGCATGTTCGGCCACCGCTGACACGCCGGCATTTCTGCGCAAGGATTCGGCTATGCGCTGCGCCGTGGTGAAATCCGGCTGATACAGCACCACGTCCAGCGTACGGCCGTCTTCAGCCAGGCCCAATGGCGCCTCGCGTTCCACCGTGGCGCCATCGGGTACCCGGCCCACCGTCGGATGATTCTTCTGGTCGACGCTACCGAACGCGCGCACCTGATAACCGCCGACCGAGAGCGCGCCTTGCGCCAGCGCGTAAAGCTTGCCGTCCGGACCATTGAGCGGCGTGAGCAGCAAAATGCCGCCGCTGAGGCTGCGCGCGTCGCCGAGCGAGGAAACCGATACGTCGAGCTTCTGGCCGGATTCCGCGAACGCCGGTAGCGTTGCGGTCACCATCACCGCTGCGACGTTGCGGCTGTTGAGGTCGTCCGGACTGATGTTGACGCCGAAATGGCTGAGCGTGTTGGCCACCGACTGCACCGTCAGCCGATTCTTGCCGGTATCGCCGCTGCCGGCCAGGCCGATGACCAGGCCATAACCTACCAGGGCATTGTCGCGCACGCCTTGCACCCGGGCGATTTCCTTCAGACGCACGCTGCTGCCCTGCCCCCAAACGCCGGCAGAAAACAGCAGCAACAACAAGAAAAGCAGACGTTTCATATCAGACCCAACCAGCGCGTAATGCGGTAAAGAATGCTGTGGCGTTGAGCAGTGGAAATGTCCCCCTTGCCGGTGTAGTGGATATCCGCCTCGCTGATGCGGTTCGAGAAAATGGTGTTGGTCGGCGAAATGTCTTCCGGGCGCACCATGCCGGTCAGCGCGAACTGCTGTTTCTCGCCGTTGATTTCCACCGTTTGCTCGCCATGGATGCGCAACAGTCCGTCGCTTCCGACGGCAACCACGCGCACCGCCAACTGAGCTTGCAAGCTTCCGGCGCGGGTGGTGTTGCCCTGTCCGGCGTCCTGGCCGTTGAACCCCAGGGCATAGTTGCGCCCGAGATTGCGATATTGGGCATTCGCGCCCAGCTGCACCCCGCCGCTGGCATCGGTATTGGCGCTTGCCGTTGCGCGCGCGGTTTCGGTCACCAGCACCGTGAGCGTGTCCCCCACCTGATGGGCACGACGATCCGCCGCCAGCCCGTGGTAGGCGTCTGGATCGATCATGGAGCCGGACGACGTCTGCGCATGCGCGGCAAAGCCAACTCCCGCCATGAACAGGCCAATAAGTAAGGATCTAGTCGACAACTTGCACTACTCCCCTGTCGGTAATGCGTGCACGCACCGGTGCCTCGGCGCCATCCACCTGCACCAGGACGGTGTCGCCGGCGTTGCCGCGGCCAACCGCCGTCCCCTTGGCTTGAAGCCTGATCACGCCATACGACGCCATCACTTCCACGCGCTGCTGGCGGTCGACATCCGGAATGCGCTCGAAATCCTCCAACACGACCGGACTTCCGGTGAGCACGGCATGGCGCAACCGCATGCCGTCGAGTTGGTGCGGATCACTCACCAACGTGCCTTGCAACGCGGCGACATCCGCGGCGTGCGGCGCAAATTTCAGCGTCGATGCCGCCGCACCGATGGCAGCATCCGATATATAGGTCGACACATCATGCTGAACGCTCAAGGCAAACCACACCGTGGTCGAACGCACCACGGCATCGTTGACGGTGATATCCACCGGCACGCTCACGCGAGCGCGTGGCCAGCGCCCTTCAGGCTTCCTTGCCTTGAGCGCAAGCTTGCCGGCAAGCACCTGCACGTCTTCCGGCCGGCCCACCACGGCAACTTGTGCAGTCGCCTTGTCACCGCCGAGGCAGGCGTCCAGCTGCGCCTGCGCAACATCGACGATGCGCGCAGCCGTGACGGTCTGCAGTGGCGACGAAGCCAAGGCAGACCCATGCACAGCAAGCAGCAAGATGGCGGGCAGCAGTTTGCGCATGATTACTGCCGCAGATTGTTGATCGTATCCAGGATCTGGTCCGACGCTTGCAGCACGCGGGCATTGAGCTGATAGGCGCGCTGCGCGATCACCAGTGTGGCCATTTCACTCACCATGTCCACGTTCGAGCCTTCCAGCGATCCCTGCAGGATGGCACCCATGCCGCTGTCGTTGGGCTTGCCCACGCTGGGATCGCCCGAGGCTTGCGTCGGCACGAAGTTGTTACTGCCCACCGATTGCAAGCCCTCCGGCGACGAGAACATGCTCAGCTCCAGCGTGCCGAGCAAAGTCTGGGCATGGCTGCTGCCGACCTGCGCGTAAATCTGTCCGTTCTGGTTGATCTTGATGTTGGTGGCGTCCGGCGGAATCTGGATCTGTTGCGCCAGGCGGCTGCCGTCCGCGGTGGCCACGTAGCCTTCGCTATCCACGTGCAATTGCCCATCGCGGGTATACAGGTGGTTGCCGTTGGCGTCGGCCACCTCAAAAAAGCCATCGCCCTGGATCGCAATATCCCAGGTATTGCCGGTCTGCTGCATCTGCCCTTGCGAGAAAACCGCGCTGGTGGACAGCACCTCGGCACCAGCTCCGGACTGGCTCGGCGTAAGGCCGGCCTGCACCTGCGAAGGCGTGATCACCGCGATGTCGCCGAACGAGGCGCGCTTGGCCTTGAAGCCCGGCGTCTGCATGTTGGAGAGATTGTTCGACAAGGTGTCGATCTGGTTCTGCGCGGTCTGCAGACCGGAGGTGGCGATGTATAGGGCGTCGATCATGCTCGTATCCTCAAGAATTGTCGCCGATGTGATTGATGCCTTCCTGCAAGGCCGCGTCGTAGGCCTGAATGGCGCGTTGCACCGATTGCGCGTGGCGGGTGAGCGCCATCAGGCGCACCATTTCTTCGCCGGGGTCGACGTTGGATTGTTCCAGTGCACCCTGTTGCACGCGGCCGATGAACTGCGTTGCCGTGGCACCGGTGCCGCTGTAGCTGTACGTCCCGTCGCCCATTTCCCGCAGTTCTCCGGGTTTGTCGACATTGACGATTTGCAAGCTGTCGACCTCATCGCCGTTGTCGATGATGGCGCCGGCGGCGTCGATATGTACGTTGGCGTGATTGAGCGTGATTGGGCCCGACAGCCCCATCACGGGATGGCCCGCCGCGTCCACCAGTTGCCGCTCGGCATCCAGATGGAACTGACCGTTGCGGGTGAGCATCTGCTGACCGTTGACGCTCACTACGAAAAAGCCGGGGCCGCGCAGGGCCAGGTCCAGCGGGTGGCCGGTGGAAGAAAGGCTGCCGTCGGCCAGGCTCAAGGTCGGCGTGCTGTCGAGCAAACCGGTACGAAAATCCGTGGCAAGCCGCTGCGCGCGATAACCCGTAGTGCGCAGATTGGCTACGTTCTGGCTCAGCACGTCGAGCTTCTCAACGTCATTACTGAGGTAGCGCGCGATGCCTGGGATGATGTTGCTCAAGGGAAGTTCTCCTTATGCAGCAGCGGAAGCGGTGACGGTGCCGAAGGCCTTCACCATGACGGTGGCCGGCACTTCGTTGATGCCCAGCACGGTGACGTGCGGCAGGCTGCGCTGGATCAATGCGCGCAAATGGCGGCGCACTACGCTCGGGCAAATCAATACCGGCAGATGGCTGCGCGCCATCATCGCCTCGGATTGCTTGGCCAGGCCGCCCAGTAGCGCCTCCAGTTGGCCCAGGTCGGCAAGCAATGCGCCGGACCCTTCGCGCTGGCGCACCGCCGACACGATTGACCGCTCCAGCTCCGGCGCCAGCGTAAGCACGTAAAGCTCGCCCTGCGCATTGCTCACGCGCTGGCAGATGCTCGGGCCCAGGCGCTCGCGCACGCGCTCGACCAGGTCATCCGTCTGCTTGTGCGTCTTACCCGCGTCGACCAGCACTTCGAGGATGGTCTCGATATTGCGGATGCTGACCTGCTCGCGCAGCAGTTGCTGCAGCACCTTTTGCACGTCGGTATACGACATCACGCCCGGAATGAGCTCGTCGACCAGCGAAGCCTGCTGCTCGCGCACACGCGATACCAGCCGTTCGGTCTCCGCGCGTGTCAGCAGCTCCGGCGCATGGCGCTTGGTGACTTCGCCCAGGTGCGTGATGAGCACCGTCTCCGGATCGACCAGGGTGTAGCCTGCACCGCGCGCATATTGCCGCTGTTCGGGGTTGATCCACTGCGCCGGCAAACCATACGCCGGATCGCGCGTTTCGCGCCCTTCCAGTTTCGGCCGCCTGCCGCCGGGATTGATGGCCAGCAAGGCATCGAATTGCAGCTCGCCGCGACCCACGCGCGAGCCTTGCACCTGAATTTCGTAGGCGTCTTCGGCCAGCGCAGGTCCCTGGATCAGCTTGACCTTGGGCAGGATAAAACCGAGATCCAGCGCGAACTGCTTGCGGAAGGTGCTGATGCGATCGCCGAGGTCCAGGCCGCGCGCCTTGTAGATGGCGGATATCCCACTGCCCAGGTGGATCTCCACAGGCTCCACGGACAGCAACCGATACAGATCCTCTTCCTCGCGCCTCGATTCGGGCTCGGGCGCTGCGTCCTGTTTGTCCGTGATGGCGCCGCCTGAGCGTGCGGCGAAAAACGTCAATGCACCCACGCCCAGCAGCACGAGCAGTACCGGCCAGGCCGGCAATCCCGGCAAGACCAGCAGACCGGCCAGGGCCAGCGCAACGATCAGCAAAGTGCGCGAACTGGACAGCACCTGCCTGGCGATTTCCGTGCCCAGCTGCGCATCGGATGCGGCACGCGTGATGATGATGCCGGTCGCCACCGCAATCACCAGCGACGGAATCTGCGTAACGATGCCGTCGCCTACAGTAAGCAACGTGTAGCGATGCGCGGCGTCCGTCCACGGCAGGCCACGCTGCACCATCCCTACGGCCAGGCCGCCGATGATGTCGATCAAGATGATCATGATGCCGGCAATGGCATCGCCTTTGACGAACTTGGTGGCACCGTCCATCGCACCGTAGAAGCTGGCTTCCTTCTCGATCTGCGCGCGACGCCGCCGGGCTTCGTGCTCGTCGATCAGCCCCATGTTCATGTCGGCGTCGATGCTCATCTGCTTGCCGGGCATGCTGTCGAGCGTGAAACGCGCCGCCACTTCGGCCACGCGTTGCGCGCCGTTTGTCACCACCACGTACTGCACGACCACCAGGATCAGGAACACCACCAGGCCGATGACGTAGTTGCCGCCCACCACGTACGAACCGATCGCGTTGATCACCCGCCCCGCATTGCCCTTGTCCAGGATCAGGCGGGTGGCGGAAATGTTCAGCGCCAGGCGGAACAGCGTGGTGATCAGCAGCAGCGACGGAAACGTCGAAAAACTCAGCGGCGTTTCGGTGAAAAAGGTGATCAGCAAAACCAGCAGGGCGCCGGTGAAATTGAGCACGAGCAGGAAATCCAGCAATGCCGACGGAATCGGCGTGAACAGGATCACCAGGATCGCGATCATCCCCATCACCAGGATGACGTCGCGCTTGCCGTTCCAGAGCTGGCCGAAGAGAGCGTTCACGAAAGAATCCTGTTGCCCGGGCGCTTCATCAGCCAGCGATAGATGGGCGCCAGCGGCTGGTACAAATGTGCGGGCACCGCCCGGTCGACCTTGCACTCGCGATAGAGCGCGCGCGCCAGCTCCGGCGAGCGCAGGCACGGCACGCCGGATTGCGCCGCCAGCTTGCGCATGCGCGCCGCCACCGCATCACTACCCTTGGACAGCACCACCGGCGAGCGCATCGTCTTGGGCCGGTACTTCAGGGCGATGGCAAGATGCGTTGGGTTGGTCAGCAGCACATCCGCTTCCGGCACGCGACGCACAGAACGCGAATGCTTCAGCAATTCCACCATCAGGCGTCGGCGTTTCTGGCGGATATCCGGGTCGCCTTCACGACGCTTCACTTCGTCCTTGATATCGCGCCGGCTCATGCGCAGCTTGCGGAGGTATTCGCGGCGCGTGAACCACAGGTCGAACAGCGACACCAGGGCGAGCAGCACCAGCATCCAGGTGGTGACCTGCACGTAGGTCGAGCGCAGCAGCAGGCCCATCGAGGAAGGCGCGGCAAAAGCTGCCGCCTGCACCTTGCGACCGATGCTGGCAGCCAGCATCCACGCCACGGTGCCGAGGATGCCCAACTTCAGCGTGAGTTTGAACAGCTCCCACAATACGCGCAGCGAGAAGATCTTCTTGAAGCCCTGGGCCGGATTCAGGCGATTGAAATCCGGCTTCAGCGGCTCCGTGCTGAACACCGGCCCGGTCTGCACCAGGTTGGCGACCACCGCCGCCACCAGCATCGCCATCACAATCGGCAGGATCGCCTGCCAGGACGGCTGGAAAGTGTGCTGCAGCCAGTTCGCCAGGCTGGCCGAAGGCGCAGGAGCATTGCCCGCCATCAGGATCGTGCGGGAAACCGAGCGTGCCAGTGCGGCGGCAATGCCATACGAAGCAGCTGCCAGTGCCACGCTGAACACGATCATCACTACGATGCCGCTTAGATCCGCGCTGCGCGGCACCTGCCCGCGCTTGCGCGCCTCCTGCAGGCGGAACGGGGTTGGCTGTTCGGTCTTGCTCTGCTCGTCGGCCATCAGTGCATCCCCGACGGCGTAAACACCGTGAATGCGTCGCGATACATCCGCTCGATCAGCGGTGGTGCATAGCGCAACGAACCGGCCAACAGCATGAAGCCAGCCAGCACCTTGATCGGCAACGCCACGAAATAGGCATTGGCCTGCGGCATCGAACGGCTTGCATAGGCCACCGTCAAATCGATCGCAAACAGGCCGAGCATGGTGGGCGCAGATACCATCAGGCCGAGCAGGAATTGCGAAGAAAGCTTGGACAGCAGCACCGTGGGCGACACCAGCAAACCGCCACTGCCCAGCGGAATGATTTCGATCGAGGCCAGCATGCCCTGCAGCAACAGCAGGTGCAGCCCCAGCGAGAAGAACACCAGCAAGCCCGCCCATTGCAGCACGGTGCCAGCCAGCGCCTCTGCGGTACGAGTACCCGGATTGAACAAGCTGGCCGCGCTTACGCCAGATTGGATGTCCAGCACGCGTGCTGAAAAGCCGAGCGCCGCCATGGGCAACACTACGGCCAAACTCAAGGAAAAGCCGAGCACGCACTCGCCCGCCATGGCCAGCACGAACGGCAGTGGAAGATTGGCATCCAACGGCAGCACCGGCGCCTGGTGCACGCCTATCGCTAGCATCGTCAACGCCAGCAGTACGCACATGCGGATCGGTGCCGGCACGCCGTTGAACGGTGTGAATGCCGGCACCATCAGCAACGGCGCAAACCTCGCCATCGCGAGCAGGAAAGCGCCCAGAAATGTATCGACGGCTTCCACCTTGCTACATCCCTGCAATAAGGCCGAACAAATGTTTGGTGAACTCCACCACCACCGCCATCATCCAGGCGCCGGTCACCACCACCATGGCCACCACGGTGATCAGCTTGGGGATGAAGGTGAGCGTCATTTCCTGGATTTGCGTCACCACCTGCAAGATCGAAATCACCACGCCTACCACCAGCGTAGCGAGCAGAATCGGGGCGGACACTTTCGCCGCCGTCAGCAAGGTCTGCGAAAGCAGATGCATCGCGGTATCGCTATCCATGCTTACCCCTTCGGACGTACCCGTTCGCGCAACCTGAAAATGAAATCCGCCGGCAGCGCTCCCACTCCTGGTGAACGCGCAAGGATGTCGTCGATCACGTGGCGCGCCTCATCGACGCGCCCCTCGTCCATCAGCAGGACGCTTTGCGCATAGCGCGCGGTACGGCCTTGCGGATCCAGGCGCGTGGCGCGCTTGATGGATTCCTCCGCTTCCATGCGCTCGAACCGCAGTGCATGCACCAGGGCGTAACCGCCATGCGTTTCACCGAAGGTCCTATCCAGCGCGAACGCCTTGTCGAAACTGCGCTTTGCTCCGGCGAGGTCGCCTTCCAGCAATTGGCACCATGCCAGCGCATGCCAGGTACCGATGTGATCGGGCATCGTGGTTGATGCGCGCTCCAGCAAGGCTCGCGCCCCAGCCACCTCGCCGCTCAGCATCAGATTCTGGCCTAGGCCCAACCAGGCGCGCCCGGATTCGGGATGCTTCGAAAGCACGCGCTCGAAAGCGGCCGTGGATTCCTGCACGCGCTGCGACCATAACGCCAGCGTGCCGTGCACGATGCCGGCTTCATGCTGATCGGGGTCGGCCTGCAACGCCAATTCCGCTTGCTCAGTGGCCCGCGTCGTGTCGCCGACGTCCAGCCAAAGCAAGGCACGCAAGCCCTGCACTTCGGACAAACGGGTACCGGATTGAATCGGAGCCAACGCTTCGAGTGCCGCCTCGATTTGTTTCTGTCGATGCAGGATGCGCGCCTTCAGTAGCGCAAGCGAAGCCTGGTCGCCATCGTCTTCATAAGCACGCGCAAGCGTCTGCAGCGCTTCTTCCGCCTGCCCCTCCAAGAACTGCGCATAAGCCAAGTCATGCACTACGCCAGCCGGGACGATTTCCATTTGGCCCAACAAGGCTTGCAGCAATGCAATGGCGGTCTTGGTATCACCGCGTAGCAATGCACAACGCGCTTCCCGGAAGCGAACGCCCGGCATTTCGCGCAACGAGGCCGGCGCCTTGTCGAGGCGCGCAAGGGCTTCCTCGAAACGAGCTGCCCCTAGCAGTTCGTCAAGCAGGTCGCACAAGAGGATCGGATTTCCCGGATCGCGATCCGCGAAGCCGGCAAGCAGGGCGGCGCGGCTCACGGCGCCCCCCTAAACTTTTTGGGCACAATCCCGATACAGCCCACTGCGAAGACCGCAACGGTCTTCGGCACTACGACATCCCACCGCACGGCTACTGCTCCTTACGCGCGGACCTCCGTCCGAGCGCCGTCCTTCCCCTTACAGCATCCTTACGACATAGATCGCTCGTCGTTTGGTCCTGAGCGCCTTGCTTGTCATGTCACACCCAAGTTGTGACCCAAGACAAAACGCGGGCCTAATCTAGGAGTGACCTTCACCGGCTGTCAATAAAATCCTCACGCCATCCTCACAATGCCAAATAATTCATCAACTTTCGATCTGCATCGCAAATTCTTGCTGAAGCGACTCGGAGAAAAGACATGGGCTTTCGCACCTATTTCAAGCTAAAGCCGAGATTTGTTCATAGACATGAAAATTGAGTGACGATCAGGCGACACGCACTACACTATCCCCAACGCTGTATTCACTCGGGAACCGGCATGTCCACGGACCGCATCTCACCCTCTTCATCGCTGGTCGAAACACTGAGGGCACTTGCGCGTGAACGCACCCAGGACGCCAGGCCCGCCCATCCGCCAGGCAAGCCGGAGCCGAGCGATTCACCAAAGCCGGTCAAGGCGAAACAGGATGTGCAATGGCTGCGCCAGCGCCTGCATAACCTTGCCCTCGAAGCCGACCTTGCCAACGAACAGTCGATGCTTCAGGCAAGAACCCAGGTCGTGCGCGAAATCCTGCTTTGGGAATTCGGCAGTGAGTTCCGCAACGATTCCCAGTTCGTGCCGATGGTGGATGCCATCGGCAAAACACTGGAGGCGGATCCGGCCTCTCTGCAGCGTTTTTTGGATTTGATGGCGGATTTGCGTAAAGTTTGATGCCGATGCGCTCTCTGATGAGAGCAACCATCAACTCCTGAACGTCCCTGGCAGCTTCCCCGCACGCTGATGCTCAGCCATCCGCCACAGCAACCCCTCGAAATCCCGCGCAAACCCCTTGATGTCAAACAGCCCGGACGCCGTCCGCTGCTGCAACAACTTTGCCTTGATCGCCGCCCGGTAATTCGCATCACTGCCATAACGTATCGCCTTCATCACAAACGCCGGGTCATCCACCACATTCATTTCCGGCATGCCGAGGTGATGATTCAAGCTACCCGCCACCCGGCTGGCAAAGGTTTCCCCTGGGCGTGTCAGTACCGGGCACCCTGCCCATAGCGCGTCGGAGGCGGTGGTATGCGCGTTGTAGTCTTCCGTATCCAGGAACAAATCCACATGGCGATAGCACGCCAGATAAGCGCGGTGCGGCAGCTTTTCCATGAATACCAGGCGCGATGGCGATACACCCATGCTTTGTGCCACCTCGCATAATCGATCGGCCATGCGCCCCTCACCCTGCAGCAGCCATAGGACACTGCCGGGAACGCCCGCCAGAATTTGCAACATGCGCGTGACGCTGCGCGGATTGAGTTTGTAGCTGGCGTTAAAGCAGGCGTACACGATGCCAGTCCCGGGTAGACCACAGGCTTCACGTGGGGCAGGCGTGCCAATGACGCGAGTGGGGTCCGTACACTGGTAGCAACGCGGCAAATACGCCACCTTCTCGCTGAAATGCGTTTGCAAGGGCTCAGGCAATACAAAACGGTCGACGATCACATAGTCCATGAAGTCGGCGCCCGTGGTGCCTGGATACGCCAGCCACCCCACCTGCAGCGGCGCTGGGCGATAGGCGAACACTTCGGGTTTACGCCCCCGGCAATAGCCGTCCAGGTCCAGCAGTATGTTCATGCCCGCCGCATGGATGCGTGTCGCTATATCGCGTTGCGATACATCCGCCACGTCGTGGAAGCCGTGTGCCGCCGCAGCGAGCCGACGGCGCGAAGCCTGCTTGCCGTCATCACACGTCGAAAACAGGTGGATTTCCAGGCACGAGTCGTGCAGTTGCTCAAACAGCGCCACGGTGAGGATGGTCGTGGGATGCAAGCCAAATCCATCCGACAGAAAACCTACGCGCAGGCGTCTCGGCGAGGAGATCGTTGCAGCCACTCGCTTGATCGGCTGGCGATCGGCCGCCTGCTTGATTGCACCAGCCAGCTGACGCGCGCACACGGCTTGCTGCGCGGCGCTGGCTGGCTCGGCTAAAAATTGGAACGGAGACACATTGCCCTGCCCCATCTCCACGGACTGCACCAGCTGCGCACTCAACGCCTCCAGGTCTTTCCAGTCACACAAGCTGCGCCGGTAAAACACCAGAGTGCGCAAGCTGCAATGGTCACTGCTGTCCAACCGCCAGACCCGCTCAAAAGCCTGCGCTGCCGCTTCCATATCCTGCGTTTGCTCGACCAGCCCAGCCCAGTACCGAGCAAACAGCGCATTGTCGGGCGCCAGTTCAGCAGCACGCTTTGCGGCCTCCACGGCTTCCGGCAAACGCTGCTGGGCTGCCAGGGCCTCGCCAAGCAGTTGCCAGGCGATTGCCTGATGCGGGTGTTCCGCCATCCAGTCTCGCGCCAGCGACTCGGCCTCTGCCGACCGCCCAAGCCGAATGTTGCAACGCCCCAGGTTGGCCCGTGCACCGAAGGCTTGAGGCGCCTGGGCAGCGACGCCATAGCATGCCGCGGCATGGCCAAACGCGCCTATGCGAAACAGCCGGTTGCCAAGCTCATTGACATCGTCCGTGCGCCAGGAGACATGCCGCACAGCCGCATCCAATCTATCCGCGAATTCCTCGCTGGAGAGCATGACCGGCGCAAGGCGTTCATCACCTGTCACCGCCGCTCCCAGCGGCCCCCATTCCTGCGCCAGCATGACTTCCTCATTCGACGGCTTTGCACCATGATGCCGTGCGCGCGGCTCGGAATGCGAGCCTTCCGTGCATTGGGCCGCCGGGCGTCATCACAGGGAGTCATCGCAGTGCGAACCATCGTCATCCAGTCCTATCGGGATACCCAGGTGGAACCCTGGGTGCGGCGCTGCATGCAGACCGTCAAGGATTGGGCTCGCCATCGCGGGTATGACTATGAATTTGTGGGCGACGCTTTGTTCGACTTCATGCCGGCGCGGATGCGCAACAAGAATGGACCTTCGCTGCTTCCCCAGACAGACATGGCGCGACTGGGATTGCTGCACGATCGACTCAATCGAAACTACGAGCGCGCCATCTGGCTGGATGCCGACGTGCTGGTATTCGACCAGGCAGCGTTCGCCATCCATGACGGCTGCGGCGCCCTGTTTTGCCATGAGGTTTGGACCAGCCTCAACGCCGAGGGAGAGTTGACGCACTGGCGCGGGATCAACAATGCGCTGATGATGTTCGAGCGCGGCCACCCGCTGCTCGATTTCCTACGTTTCGCTACCATCCAACTGCACGATCACTTCGACGCCGCCGCCCTTTCGCGCACGGCACTGGGCACCGACCTACTGACCAAGCTGGGGCGGGTTATTCCGCTGCGAGTCCACACCCAAGTTGCCTGTCTAAGCCCCCTGTTGATTCGCGCCGCCTACTATGGCGACCACCCGGAGTGGCTGCGATCGCACGCCACCGAGCGAGGGCAACCCTTTCATGCCGCAAACCTGTGCCGGGCGCTACTGAGCAGCGTATCGCCCTTCAACCCCGCTCAAGGCGCCTTGAACTCGGGCCAGATACTGCAACTGATCGAGCAAGTGATCGAGACGCGTGGAAGCGTCCTGTTTGGCGAAGCTGTCCAGGTTGATGGCTTAACGGGACATCTTTGACGGGTCCTGATTTCACGGACACCTGAAAGCGAGCGCAGGATGTCCCAGATCCTCCGATATCCCAGATCCTCCGCCAATATCAGTCATTGGCGCTAACGCTCGTCGGCGAAGGAGCAATTCATGGGTGTCGCAGATCCCAACACCCCATCAGCCTCCCCCATACACAGGCCGTCTTGCGCCTCCCGCCCCTTTCAGCCAGCACTGCCCCAAGGCTCTCGCCTTAGCCATCAAAGATTCGACCGTACCCACCGCACGCCAATAACGGCTCTCGATGCCCAACAGTTGTGATTGCCACTGCCGCTCATGCAAGCTTGGACGCCTGCGGGTCTACATACAGCACGGCGTGCACGTGGTTGCTCATGACGGCATAGGCGTAGAGCCCTACCGCGAAACAATCGGCTAACGCCAGCAACCGCTCATCTACCCAAGCCTTTCGATGATCGTAGGAGCGTCCACTATAAGCATCCTTTCCGCAGAGGAAAGCTCGACGCACGCAGCGGGAAACGCAGTGAAAGAAGCCGGCAGGCGCAGGATCGACGAGTTGACGGCGTGGGTACGTTATAGCCCCACGCTACTCCCCACCGCGAGCCGCCAATATCAGTCATTGGCGCTTACGCTCGCCGGCGAAGGAGCAATTCATGGGTGTCCCAGATCCCCCGACCTCCCCAGACCTTTCCGTTTCGATCATCAAATTACGCGATACTCCCCAGCATCCAGATCGTCCGCACGCAATGTAATCTGCTTGCCCTCCAATCCAGGAGAAATCAGAATCATTGCATAAGGATTATCATCCGAAGATGGGAACAAGCACACAGAATTCGCGACAGTCGCAAACCGCGATGCAGCCACCATCGGATCAGTCAAAATTTCAAAGCAATGGTACTCAATCGATAAATGAAGCCTGTAGTCGCCGCCAGCATCGGTGCGCATACACAAGACTTTTATTTTGGCTGACGTCTCCGCCTCCGGATACCCATCAACAACTTCAATATTTTCCTCAGGCAATTCAAAGGACAAAGATAGTGCCTTTCTTACCTCAGACAACGAAAGCTCACTCTTCACAATCAGATCAAATCCAGCCATTACTGATTTAACCCCCATACCTCAAGAGCACTCGTTCTCGCAGCCTCGCTGATCTTCATACTATTTAATATTTCCTCAGCACGCATTGTACTGCCAAATTTATTGTATACACCAAGCGCCTTGAAAGCACCACGATCCAACGTGTAAAAGCCCTCGCCCGACTCAGGATACAAGGTCCCGTCGTGATAGCCATACGCTCGACCATTAACCGAAATTGTATTTCCCTGTACATACCCTTGACCATTGCGAATTGCAGCCACGTCACCCGCCACGTCTACCGAGGGGTCAATGACTGTATTCCTCTCCTTCGCCAAAGTTTTCTGGTTGATTGAGCTTAAGAAATGCCTACGATTTGGTGCCTTAAGACCTTTTAGCCATTCTGATTCTTCAAGCTTAACCAACGGAGTCCTTGTCTCAATAGGCGGCCCAGAGTTGAGTCGTCCAGGAGACCTATCCAGATAGATCGGTGACCGCAACTTATAGGTACCCGTTGCCGCACGCACAAGCACGCCCTGCCGTCCGGCGGTCACTGTACCGCGAAGCACTGAATTGGGCGACGGCACTCTTGCCAGCGGTGTAAGTGCACCACCAAATCCTAGGAAGCTGTCAAGTCCCTCCTGAAATGCGTACAGCCTGTTCATCGTCGCATCATCAGGGTTCGAGTCAAGCGAGGCTTGCGCCAAATGTTCAGCCATCTTGCTCGCGTGGAAGGGTGCGTTCAGGGCTCCCTCCCACACTAGATTCATTCCCTGCAAAGGACTGGAAAGGAGAGCCGCAGCGCCACTTATTAGACGATCTCCAATCGGCGCATTTGGATTGCGCGCCATATCGATGGCGTCGTGGAACGTCCTGTCAATAAAATTAGGCGGGACGTACTGCCAGGTATCGACGGAACTTTGATCAGGCGACTGGCTCGGACGCGTAGGTAGCACGGGCTGCTGCCTGATCATGTCCATGATCATCTGATCTCGCTCTGGCACCTTAAATGGGGCCAAAATTGCTTCCATCCGAGCCTGCTCGCTTGCCGACACCGATTGTGGATTTACCGATACGACCGGCAGTTGTCCTAAAACATCCTTGATGCTGATATTGGGCGCAGTAATGGAGCCGGCCGCGAAATCAATCGGAATATGATTATCCAGTGGAATCTGTGGAAGAGAGGAAGCTCCTGCGGAGTTGGCCGAGTCGGACTCGGCGGAGCTGGATAGATCACTAGACGACGGCGAAACAGTAATGGTTGAAAGTAATTTTGGTGCTAGCGCTGGCGTTGCTGCGAGCGGCACCGCGGGCGGCGCGGCACCATAGGGGATGTTGTTGTTCTGCGCGGCGGTTGCGATGGCCTGAGCTGTCCGTGCTACCAAGTCCGGATCAAACGAATTGTCGCCCTGATTCCAAGACCCGGTTTCTGCATCGTAAGCCTCATTAGCCGCAATGATGGAGCCGGGATCGACGACCGTACTCCCCTGGTCGGCGGCGACGTAACGCAGATATGCGATCCAACTATTGTTGTTGTTGCTCTGGTCTAGCACGGGATTGCCAGTGTTTGACGGTGCCGGGTTATACATAGACATACGCCATGCGGGCTCAGGACCAAATCCACCGTGGTCATTGGGCTCTGCATATGGACTGATTGTTGCGGACCCCGCTTCATTGTTGGAAGCTAACTTATCTCCCCCAATCATAAACGCGTTCAATTGCGCATCGGTGTACTTGTCAAGCGAATCAACGGGGGCTGCTCGCCATGAATCGTAGGCCGTTCCGTTAAACGGCATAAAAGTAGCGTCCGATCCACTCCAAGTCGTTCCTGCGCCATCATCGTACAATGCAGCCGCAGTTGAGGTCGCGGAGCCGCCTCCAAGCAGCGGGCCATTCCCTCCTAAAGGAGACTGTTGCGAAGAGTTATTTGCAAAATCAAACTCTGTTTCAGCCGGATTGGCTGCAGATTGGACTGGCGCCATCGTCAAATTCGGCATAACGCCAATGGTTGACGTGAACGGCACGGCTAAAGGTTCAGGCTCAATAGTGAGGTCATCACCGATGTCGAGTCGGCCCAAGTCGATCGGCGGATGGCTCGGACCGGCTTCCGTACCTGTCGTTACTCCACTAGATCCAGACTGCTGCACCTGCTGCGCTTGTTCGCGCTCATACGCTTTTATTCCGAATGCTGCAGTATTGCCTAGCGCGTTCCCTGCCACGTCCACGCCCACCTGCTCCCAACTCGGTACGTGCATATTCCCCAGCGCCACGTTGACTTCGCGTCGCACCACATCACCCACCGCGACACTCGCCACGTTCTCGAAGCCATTTGTGCTGAAGTTGCCCGCCCGCTGCTCAGCAGGTGAAGGACCGAACTCGCCACCCACGGCGTTGGCCAGGCCGTTAGCCACCAAGCCTGCCCAGCTGAAATGTTCCGGCTCGCCAACAATCTTGCCCACAGCATCATCGGCCACGTAGACAGCCGCGCCTTGTACCAATCGCCCGGCAAAGGTCAAACCTTGACCGGCGTCGGCGGCCGCCAAAGCAGTACCATTCAAAGCCTCGCCTACGCCCTCCGCCACACCGGCCGATACCGCAGCCATGGCCAGCTCGCCCAGGCTGATGCCGTGATGCACGCCCAAGGCATCACCCACCAGCTGGCCGACAAGACTTCCGAGAATCGCGCCGCCAACGCCACCGGTCATGACCGAGACGACCACCATCACGGCGATCATAATGATCTGTCCAAGTACTCCGCATCCATGGCCACTCGCCGGCGGAGGCGGCGGCATGATCGTCGGCAAGTTCGGCGTGGTACTACCAACAATGCTGCTAGGGTCATACGGCTTGAACGTCGTCGCACTATTGCTGTGCATCGTCACCGCTGGAATTTGCAGCCGCTGTCCCAGCACCAGGTTCGTGTCGCCGCTCAGGTCATTCGCCTGCGCAAGCACGTACCAAAGGTTCGCGTTGCCGTATTCGGCTTGCGCAATGCTCTCCAGCGTGTCGCCGGTTTGCACGACGTAGCTGTTGGGGCTGTCGTTGTTGTTGCTGAATGCCGTCACCTGGTCCAGCACGTCCAAGGTGCCAGCATTGTCGAAATGAGCCAGCTGCTGGCCGTTGACGTAGGTGTAGTGCTGCACTTCCTGGTTGGGGTTGCTGCCCAGGTTCAGCGTCGTACCGCCCGTGGCCGTGCCGTCTTCGCGTTCGATGATTTGGCCGCTGCCGTTGTAGGCGAATACATGCACAGTGTCTGCGATATTGCCGTAGGGATCTTCATTGTGCTGTTCCAGCGCCACTTCGTTGCCGCGACTGTTGTAAACAGTCTGGTCCGTGGCGGGCTGAACGTTTGTGGTGTTGGAAGTGCCGCTGGTAGTCGCCTGCAGGTAGCCGTCCTTCTTCAGGTAGTTCACCTGGTACTGGTCTACCCGCCCTTTGTTGTCCCGATACTGGTAGGCCGCCACGTCGCCGTCGGCGCTGTAGCCGCTGGTGCCATTGGGGCCCTGGTACACCACTTCGCTTTGCAGCGCCAAGCTGCCGTAGGTGGTCGCATCCGGGCTCGGCGTACCGGTGGGAATCGGGCTGGTGGTGCCATTCCAGCCGCTGGGCGTGTTGAACGTCTGCGACTCGGCCATTCGGCCCACGAGATCGTAGAAGTTGACGGTGGCGCTTTCCAGTTCGCCGCCCACGTTCACTGGGCCATTGTTGTACTGAATGGTGGCGCCCAGCTCGTAGTACGTCTGGGTGATCAACGCGTGGCCATCGCCGTCGTAGGTGGTGGTTTTTTCTACACCATTGTTGGCCGAGCCACTGGTGACATCGACCGCGTAGTCGGTTTCAATCAGCTGGTTCAACGCGTTGTAATGTTGCAATTGCGACATCGTATCGCCACCACTGCTCTTGGTGACGATTTGTATGACGTTGCCGTTGGCGTCATAGGCGTTCTCGTACGAGCCGGTGCTGCCGGTGACCACAATCTGGCTGCTCTGCAGCGCACCATCGGCGACAAGCACGCGATTGTCGCCGTCATAGGTGTACCACGCGTCCTGCGTAGTGCCATTGCTGGTGGCCTTGACCTCACGGCGGTTGCCGGCGGCGTCGTAGCTGAAGTTCTCCTGCAACATCGTCGCACCGGTGACTACGTTTGTCTCGGTGACGCTGCTGACGCGGTTATGGCCGTCGTAGCTGGTTTGCGTGACAGTATGAACCGTGTTGTTGTTGCCATCGACGGTGGTGTCTTCCTCGCGAATCAGATTGCCATTGGCGTCGTACTGATAGCTGTAGCTGGAGCCATCGGAGAACGCTTCCGTGGCGATTTGGCCGTCGGCATAGTAAGTGAGCGTTTCACTGTTGGGTGTATTAAGTGGTGCGGTGACATAGCTCGGCGCCACCTGGCCTTGCGCGGCAGGCGACCAGTTGTCGCTTTCCGCGATCTGCGCGCCGGTATTCGTATCGTAGGTATAGCTGTAGTTCGCGCCGCTAAGGTCGGTGTGCTGCGTGACCTGGCCGTACGCGTTGTACTGCCAGCTTTCGGTGTTTCCGTCAGCGGTCGTTTCGCTGATCAGGTTGCCGTCCATGTCGTAGACATACGTATCCTGCACCACGCCCGTAGGTATCTGCGGCACGTATTGGTAATTCCATTGCACGCTTTCGACCGAGACCGAGCCAATGCCATTGGCGGTGCCAATGACAGCCAGCGATGCATAGGCGGCGCCGGCGGGTGCCGTAGCGGTGATGCTGGAAGTTTCCCAAGCACCCTTGTGGTCATTGTTGACCAGGTTGCCGGTATCGGTCTTGATCAGGTTGCCGTTGGCGTCGTACCAGTTGATCGCCACCAGGCCACTGGCCGCGGCGCCCTGCGGCGCCAGGTAAAGGCTCAGCCGCATCAAGCCACTAATGGTTTGTCCCGGCACCACCGGCACGCGGTCCTGGTTGACCATGCTGGCACTACCATTGCCGCCGTAGCTGGCCTCCCAACCACTGTTGGCGTTGCTGGCCGGGTGAATGGTCCAGCCGTTGGTATTCCAACCCACGTTGCCTTGCGCAAAGTCGGAGTTGGTCACCTGATCGGTAAAGCTGCCGCTGGGCAAGGTGATTACCGAACTGCCGTTGCCCAGCCCAAGGCTGGTGATGTAGGCCGGTGGCTCGTAATTCCAGGATACGCCGGAACAATAGACGGTGGAATCGGCAAGATTGTAGTTGGTGCATGCGATACCGATAGCCGCATACGCCGCACCCGCTGGCGCTGTGGCGGTAAAGGTGGAGGTACCGACGCCACGCCCGGCAGAGACGATGTCGCCATTGTACGTACCTTGCAACGCGTTGCCGTTCGCGTCGTAAAAAATGATTTGTACCGCGCCACCGCCGTGACTGCCCACCACCACGAATTGCGCGCTTGCCGTGATGGCTTGCCCCGCCACTACCGGTACACGGTCAAGGTTCTTCGCCCAGCCTGACCCGTTATTTGGATTGGTGGTACCCGTGAATTCCAGCGACCAGGTGTAAGTCGTCGAAGAGCCGCCCCCAATGGGGGAGACGCCGCCCCCCGAGGAAGTGCCGCCGGAGGAACCGGGTGGCAAAGTGGGGACCGTAGCCCCAGTACTGTCCGTGGTGGTCGCAAAGCTGCCTGCCGCGAACCCCGGATCCATGGTCCATCCGGTCGTGCCGTTCGAAAAATTGGCGTTGGTCGGTGTTTGAGTCCAGGTTCCGGTGCCGTAATTGCCGATGCCGTGGATGGCCGACGTGCTGGCTGCACGCTGCGCTGCATCCTGGCTCCAGATCACCTTGCCCTGGCTGTTGTAGCCATCGTAATTGGCATGCAGCGCTGCATTGGCCAGATCGCCGCTTTGCAAATAGGCGCTACCGATGCCGTCATAGCTGACGATGCGATCGCCGTTCTGATCAAGCACATACGCTTGTTGCCATACAGCCTGGCGCGAACCGCCACCCGTAGCGAGTTCGAACTCACCTGACTGTAGCGTGCGCCCCAGGGCATCGACATTGCTGAAGGTGACGTTGCCGTTGCCGTCCTGCTGGGCGACTTTGTTGCCCAACGCATCGTAGCCCCAGTACAAGACTGCGCCGGCACCATCGGTGCTTTCCGCCTTCTGGCCAAGCGCGTTGTACGCATTCTTGATGACGTTGCCGTTTTCGTCGGTGCTGGCGATCAGATTGCCACTGATGTCGTAGGACGAAGTCTTGATCGGCGTGGCGGCGGCACTTGTTCCGTCCGCGGCGGCTACCGTGACCGATGCTTCGGTTTCGGTAATGACATTGTTGCGCTCGTTGTAGGTATAAGTGGTGATATTGCCCTTGGCATCGGTAGAGCTCAGTACGTTGCCCCAGGCATCGTACGTGGCGTGCAGGATGCCTGCGTTCTCGCCCGTCGTCGCATTGGTGCTCGGCGCCTGTTCGGCCACGATGCGGCCATCCAGGTCCAGCGTATACAGCGTTTGCACTGTACCGCCCACGCTCGCTGCCAGCGGCACGACGTCACTCACCCGCTGGCCGGCCAGGTTGTAGCCGTAGGTGTGTAATTCGCCGGTCTTGGGATCGGTGTAAGTGAGCTTGTTGCCCGCGTTGTCATAGGTGTTTACGACGCTATTGGTGGCGCCATCGCCGCTAGCGGTCACGTCACCGAACGCATCATAGGTCGTGCTGGCCACCTTGTCCGGCGAAGGGATGCCCGTGCGCGAGGTCACGCTAGACGTCTGCTGATTGTTTCCGTCGTATGCATAGGTGGTCGTCACCGTCGTGACGACGTTGTCGTTCCCGGTGAGGGTGTACGACTCGCTAGTCAAGCTGCCGTTGCTGTCATAGGCCATGTATTTGACCTGGGGCGACCGCCAATTCAATCCGGAACTGTCGAGCGGAGTCATCTCCGCCACCACGTGTCCATTGCGGTCATAAAGGTAGTACGTGCTGACGGATTGCGATGAGCCGGTGGAGCTTTGCGTCTGTACCAGTTTGTTGCCGAGCGCGTCGTAGGAGTAACTAACTACCTGCGACGCCAGGGTGTAGAGCGATGCGCTGGCAAGCGTCAATGATGGATTCGCTTCCAGCAGCGCTTGCCAATTACTGACCAGCACCTCCACTTGCGGACCGGTAACGCTGGTGATGCGACCCAAGGCATCGTACGCGGTGGTAACCGTACTGCCGTTCTCCGTTACGGTCGTGAGACGGTTGTCGGCGTCATAGCCATAGGTGGTGGTATCGAAGCCCACCACGGATTGACCTTGTGCATTCACGTACGAGCGCCGGACAGAAACGCTGGTCTTATTGCCGTTGTTGTCGTAAGTGTAATTCGTGACGCGGTCCAGACCCGTGGTAGCTGCATTGCCAGCAGGTGGAAGAGCCGGCGGTGTACCGCCCGCGACAAGACTACTGGCATTGATGGCTGTCGCGTACTGCGTATTGGCAACCAGGTCACCAAACGCGTCGTACGTGTCGGTGGTGACAAAGCCCATGGGATCGACCGTCATGATCCGATGGCCGAGCGCGTCGTAGTAGTTGTAGGTGGTAGCCCAGGCCGCACCCGCCTGCCCGGGCGTGCCCTGCACCAGCACGGATTGGCTGGTAACGTTGCCATAGGCGTCATAGGTGTACTGCGTAACCGGCGAGCCGGTTGACGTAGTACCATCACTCTTGGTGTAAGTGATCACCGGCTCGGTAACGCTGAGCTTGTTGCCCTGGGCGTCGTAGGTCGTCGTGATCGTGCGATCGGCACTCGATGTCACGAGGCCCAAACCCATCAGCGTCATGGTGAGCGGCTGCCCAGGCGACCAATTCGTGAGGGCCGAGACGTCTAGCGGGCTAGCGTAGCGCGTTACGGCTGTCTGGTCCCCATAAGCATCGTAGGTGTAACCCGTGACATAACCGTTGCCATCGACCGCATAGGTCAACCGTCCATCCGCGTCGTACACGTCATAGGCGTAATTGCCCTTGGCATCCTGGCTGATGACTGCTTGATTGAAGGCGCTATAAGTGAAACGGACTGTAGGACGGCTGCCTATGTTGGCGATCAACCCTGTTTGCGGATTGAAAGCACCTGGATCCAATTGGCTTTCAGTGGTGAGATTGCCTGCAGAATCGTAGATGTAACTCGTGCTTCGAGACCGCGAAGTATTGCTGGCGTCCGTTTCCCCGATCAGATTCCCACCGCCATCGTAGCGATAGCTCGTGACTACCGACTCAGTTATCGTCCCTTGGTAGACACCGTTTGCATTGTAACTGGCCACTGCAACGGGCGGCGAGGTCTGCTGGATCAAATTGCCATACGGGTCGTATGCATAGGCCCACGTGTTACCACTGGCATCGGTGTATGACGTCTTCAAGCCGCGCCCGTTATAAGCATAAACCGCCGTTGGGCTAGTACCGCTTGCCTTGCTGAACGTTTCAATGACGTTGCCGAAGGCATCGTAGACATTCTCCGTGCCACGTGTGCCGGTGCTTGTGGAGTTTGCGGTCTGGACGGCCACCGCCACGTCTACCACGCCCCAAGAGGCGGGCTTTGCGATCGGATTGGCGTATTGCAGCGTCCACGTAACACGCCCATCCGCGTCGTACTGCGTCTCCGTCACATTGTTGCCGGCATCGATGCTGTACACCTTGCGGCCCGCTGCGTCATAGACGCTGCGCGTCACATGAACATTTGTGTCGCTGGCAAGATAGAGACTGATTGACGCCGTGCTGGCACCACCTCCCACTTGAGATAGCGGGATCAAGTCGCCGTACTGGATCTGCGCGACGATGTTGCCATTCGCATCGTACTGGATCTGCTTCACCAGTCCGCCAGACTGGCTGTTCAGTGAAGCAACGCTTATAACAAGGCTCGGGCGCCCCTGCTGGTCATAATACGTGTAGGTGATACGTGCGTTGGCGCTGGAATCGCCGACCGACGCCAAGGCCGACGCGACATCGGATGCCTTGGCCGCACCCGCCTGCAGCGCGCTGGCCAGCGCCGCCGAAACGACGATCGGATTGGCGTATGCCAGTGTCTCCGACAACTGGCCGTTCGAGTTGTAGACGTTTTCCGTTACCGCGCCGGTTGCATCAATGCTGTATTGGAGTTTTCCATCGGCGTTGTAGACCGCATACGAAGAACGATCGTCGACACTTGGCGTAATGGCCGCGGCGACGTCTTGGTACGTCGATCCTCCGCTCGTAAGATTGTTCAGCTCATAGTACGGAATCTGGGTAGCGTATTGAGTCGTTCCAACCGCTTGCCCATCGGCGTTGTACCAGGTCTGGGTGGCTGCCCCGTTGGGCGGAATACCGCCGTCACCCGGGATAAACCTTCCGCCAATCGTCGATATGGCATAAACCGGTTCGCCTGCTTCGTCGTAGTAATAGTAAGTGGTGACGAGGCCATCGAACCTTGACGTCACACGGCCGTCAGCGTCGTACGTGTAATCACTTGTTCCAACTTTGCCGGTATCGAGGCTTTCACTAGCCAAGTGTCCCAAAGCGTCGTAACTGTAGGAATTGACTTCTGCATCCGCAGCGGTGTTGGCGTTATCTTTGGAGCTGCTTGACGTAAGCTCATTGAGCTCGTTGTAGACATATGTGGTCTGAATATCCGGCTTTCCGGCATTCTGATCCATGTAGCTGAGATTGCCGTTGCCATCGTACTGATAGTTCGTCACGACGCCGGCCGGATCCGTCTTCGATAGCGTCAGCCCCCGACCATCGTAGGTATACGTGGTCACCAGCTTGAGGCCATTTGGATCGGCGGTCTCGGTCAGCACGCGGCCGGCTGCATCATACGCATAGGTCACCACATTGCCGTCAGCGTCGGTAGCATGAATCAGGTCACCAACGGCATCGTACTGGTTCGACACCGAGCTGCCGTCCGGATTCACCTTCTTGAGTAGGTTTCCGTCAGCGTCGTATTGGTAGCTGGTGGTATTGCCGGCTGCATCCGCTATGGCGATCTTCTGCCCTTCGCGGTTGTACGTCGTAGTGGTCGAGACACCACCTGGGCTCGTCATCGTCAAACTGCGAGCAGTGTCGTTATAGCTGAACGTCGTGACCTGCCCCATCGCGTCGGTGCTACTTAGCACACGGCCATAAGCATCGTAGGAGGTGAAGCTCTCGCGGACTGCCCCTGCCACAACGAGGCTTTGCGTCAACCGCTGATTGAGGTTGTCGTAGCCGTAACTGGTCGTGGCACCGTCGCCATCCGTGTAGGTGACCATGTTACCGAGCGCATCATAGGTCCAATCCTGCGTTCTCAGCAGCGTGATACCCTGACCGCCGCTGCCGGCGACTACTTCATCGACCTCACTGAGCATATGACCCAGGTTGTCGTAGGTGTAGTCGCTGGTCACTCGGTACCAAGCCGTGTCGGCCTTGGAGGATCGATCATTGAAGCCATCGTACGTGTAGGTGAACGTATTGCCGTTTGCGTCCGTCTTCGCGGTGACATTGCCTTCCAGGTCGTAGGTGTAGCCGACCTTGTCGTCCGCATCCGTCCCTTTACCAACAATGGCAGCGACCGCCGCCGCGACGCTGGCCAGGGTGGGTGAATAATTGGTCCCCAGGGATAGGCGAGCCGAATAAGCGACCGTGGAGACGACATCTCCAAAGACGTCGTAATCCTGCTCAGCGACTTCGCCGGAAGAATTCTTTATCCCCGTGCCATCGTCGACACCACGAATGGTGTAGATGAGCCTGTTTTCCGGATCGTAGACGTACCACGTAGTATTGCCGTCGGCATCGGTAGCGGATGCTTTGTTGCCGGCGAGATCGTAAGTGTATGTCGTTACGTTTCCGAGTCCGTCGGTGTAGCTAAGCAGGTTGCCAAAGGCATCGTATTTTGAGCTGGTGGTACGCGCGTCCGCGGTACCAGCCGCCACCGTTTCCTGGATTACGTTGCCTAGATCGTCATAGGCGCGGGTGGTCACCGTACCCTGGTAGTCCTGGGAGGAGACGATTTCACCGTAGCTGTCATAGCCGACAATGGTTTGATGGCTCGCGGTTCCGGCCAGCGCCTGCACCATGGCACTGTAGCTGGCTGAAATGCCCAGGGCTGGCGGCTTCGCATAACGCGTGGTCGTCACGCGATCGTCGTTCAGGTCATAGGTGTATTGCGTGAAGCACCCGTCAGCATCGAGTGTACCGACCCGATTGCCGCGAGCATCGTAATAGTTGGTGGTGACTTGATCTTTCGATGTGCTTGCCGGCAGCAGCTGCGCCAAGGTTTCGCCCGCCGAGGCAGCTACCTTGGTTGCATAGGCCACGGTCTGCGTCAACTGGCCGGCAGCATCGTAGGCATAAGTTGTCAGGTAACCATCGGCATCCAACCTGGCAATGTTATTACCGTTCTTATCGTAGAAATAATTCGTCACCCGGTTGGCGGCAAGGCCGCCGAGATCGACGCCGGTCGTCTGAACAACCCGGGAGTCGCTATCGTAGACATAATTGAGCGTGTCACCATTTTGCGCAGAACCCACTTGAGAGTAGTGCGTCACGGAGGCGATACGACCAAGCGTGTCGTAGCTCGTAACGGTTGACCTGTCGTAGCCAGGTGCCGCCGCGGGTGGATACAGCAACTTTTGGGTGACCTTGCCGTTAACCAACCAGCCCGAAGTGGACAACTTGGTGGAATACGCCGTCTCTTGGGTCACCCGCCCGAGAGCGTCGCGAGTGTATGTCACCACGGCCCCCAAGGCGTCCACCGTAGCAATCACTCGACTATTCGCATCATAGAAGGTGTAGCTGGCTTGACCGTTCGGATCGACCTCGGCAACCTTATTTCCGGCCGCGTCGTAAAAATACTGTGTAGTACGCGTCGTTGCAGCGGCATTCAACTGGGCAACGGCCTGGGCGATCGATGCCGTTGTCGACCCTGCGCCGAGATCCGCCATGGGAAGCGGTACGCCATAGACGATGTCAGCAACCACTTGGCCGACTGCGTCATATTGCGTTTGACTGACGACTCCCGCCAGCACTCCGTTGACCATATTGGGCGTAACGGTGTAGACCACGCGGCCATCGGCATCGTAATAGCTGTAGCTCGTACGTGCCGTCGAGTCACTGTTCCCAGCCTGTTGCAAAGCGCCCTGCATATCGGGCGCCCGTGCGGTGCCCGCCTGAAGCGCTGAGACAAGCGTCCCGCTCAACACTATGGGCGTCGCATAAGCAAGCGTTTCGGCCACCTGACCTAACGTGTTGTAGCGCGTCTCAGTCACATTGCCCATGGGGTCGACATGAAAGTTCGGCTGTCCGTCGGCGTTGTAAACGTCGTAGCTCACGGCATCCGAACCTGTCGCCGCACTGGCGGCCAACGACGCTCCTGCGCCAAGAGCCTGGGCCGTGGTATCGGTATTGAGGCCGGTCAAGCTGCTGGAACTGACCAGGTTGGCATAGACACGCGTGGAAACAACATTGCCGTCGGCGTCATACCAATACTGCGTTACAGCACTCAGCCCTGAACCGGAGGCACCGGCGGCACTGATGCGGTAGACGACCTCATTGGCCTCGTTATAGATGGTGAAACTGGTGTTTCCGTTCGGATCAGTCGTCGCGATGCGGTTGCCGTTGGCGTCATAGCTGTAGCTTGTCACCAGATCCAAGCCGGTCGGATCGACGATCGACCTGCTCAGGCGTCCCAGACTGTCATAAACGTACTGGGTGGTGCTGGCCACGCTGCTGCCCGCCCCCTGCGTTTCGGTCAGCACCTTCCCATTACCGTCGTACGTATAGGTCGTGGTTTGATTCAAGGTGCCGGTGCCGGCATCCTGCGCCTTGCTCAATACATTGCCAGCAGCGTCGTAGGTGAACTTGGTCGCCGTCCCTACCGGGTCGTAAGCGTATAGTTCGCGCCCCTGGCCGTCATACGTATATGTCGTTTCGTTGTCCAGACCGTTGGGATCGACCTGTTTGTCCACCAACCGGCCATCAGCGTCATACGAGAAGATAACCTCGTTACCGTTCGCGTCCGTGGTAAGAGTGAGGTTGCCGTCGGCGTCGTACTGCCTATGGCTGACATTGCCTAGTGCATCAGTGGTGGTGAGCAACCGCCCATCAGCATCGTAGGTATATTTGGTCGCGTTGCCTCTGCCGTCAGCTACGCTCACGGTGTTGCCATAGGCATCCTTGATGGTGGTGGTGGTGACACCACTGGGCGTGCTTGCCGTGGTGGTGTGCGTGGCGATGTTGTAGCTGTACGTGGTGACGTTGCCCAGTGCGTCGGTCTCGGTTAGCACTTGGCCGAAGGCGTCGTAGGTGGTTTGCGTGGTGCGGGCGGTACCTTGCACCGTCTGGCTGGTCGCGACCTGGCGACCGAGATCATCATACGTAATCGCGACGGTGTTGCCGTTGCCATCGGTACGGCTTATCACGCGGCCGAAAGCGTCGTAAATGGCAGACGTCGTGCGCGCGGCGGGCGTACCTACCCCATCGGTGTCGCTGAGCCGCTCGCCACGGGTATCGTAGGTATAGGTGGTGGTCGTGCTGTTACCGGCATTGAGTGCACTGCCCGGCTGGCTCAGCTGCTGTTGCACCTGGGTCACATCACCGAAGGCGTCGTAGCTGCGGGCCGCTTGGTAGCCGTCGCCATCGGTAACCGTCGCTACCTGACCATCGAGCGTGTAAGTGGTGCTTATGATGGCATTGGCGTCACCATTGACCGTTGCCATGGCCGCTATCGCCGCGGCGATCTGGGTAACGGTAGCCCCTGTGGGATTGAGCGTGCTGCCGCTGTTGGTGCCGGTGGTCAGAATGAGTGACGCAGCGTAGGTGGTGGTGCTGATGACCTCCCCGAAGGCGTTATAGGAGTACGCCGTGACGTTGCCTGAGTAATTCCGATTCATGCCGTTCCCAGTCAGCTGCGGCTGACTCTGGATCGTGTAAAGCACCTTGCCGTCAGCGTCGTAGTAGGTCCAGGCGCTATTGCCATTGGCATCGGAGGCTTCGATGACCTGGCCGAGTGCGTTGTAGACGTAAGTGGTCGTCGCACTCGCCGCATCAGTCGACGTCAGCGTCTCGCCGAACGCGTCATACGTCGCACTGGTGGTGCGCGCCGTGCCCTGCCCGCTGGCCGGCGTAACCGTCGTGCTGAGCACCTGGCCAACGCTGTTATAGGTATAGGTGGTGACGGTGCCATCCACTGCCGTGCGGCTGATGACTTGGCCGTCACCATTGGTGGTGACGTGGCTCGATTCGTTGGTGGTGTTGCTGCCGAGAAGGCCCACCAGCGCGGTCACGCTCTCACTACCCGTCAGTACACCTAACTGCACGCTCGTCAACGCGGTGGTGTAGCGGGTGGTCGTGATGGTGTCGGTGGTTTCGTCGTAGGCCGTGGTGGTGAGGTAGCCATCCGCATCGAACGTGGCAACAACACGCCCTTCCTCGTCGTAGTACGTGCGGAGGGTTTGATCCTGCGCGCTGGTTGTCAGGTCCGCCTGCACCGCGGCGAGCGTGGGGTTGTTGCCCAGGTTACCGAGCTGAGAGCTGGTCAGTGCCGTGGCATAAGCCGTTTGACGGACGACATCACCCGCATCGTCGTAGGCAGTGACCGTAACAAAACCTTGCGCGTCAATGTTTGCGGCAGCTCGCCCATCGGCATCGTAAATCGTCAATGCGGTGCGGTTACCTGCATTATTGGTGAGGTCGGCCTGCAGCGCTGCAAAAGTCGGATGGCTGCCGAGTGCACTGCGCTGTGCAGCGGTCAGTGATGTGGCGTACTGCGTGGTGGCTAGCACATTGCCAGTGCCATCGTACGTGATGGTGGTGACATAGTTGGCCGGATCGATGGTAGCGACGACTTGGCCAGCCGCGTTGTAGATCGTGGTGGTGGTCCGATCGCTGCTACCCGTTGTCAACAATCCCTGCAGGGTGACTACCGTGGGTGTGGCGGCCAAGGTCGCCAGCTGGCTTGTGGTCAACGGCGTGCCATAGTGCACCGTACCAATGACCTGCCCATCGGCGTCACGCGTATAGCCAGTGACGTTGCCATCCGCATCCACACTATAAGCCAACTCATTCTCGGCGTTATATAGCGTGTAGCTGGTATGGCCATTGGGATCCGTAACGCTGGTGGGACGGCCGGCGCTGTCGAACGCATAGGTCGTGGTGCGTCCCGGAATGTTGCCGGCAAGGATGGCTTGCAAAACAGCGGGGGTCGGCGTTGCCTCCAGCAGTGCCATTTGCGCAGTCGTCAGCGGTGTCTTATAAAGCAAGCTTCCGCCGCCCGGCTGGTTGAGGCTGACGAACTCACCGGTCACTGTACTCACCGTGCCATCGGCATTGGTGAAGTAGTGCGTCTCGTAGTTCACCCTCGCATTGACGCTACGGTCCGCGTTGTAGATGGTCAGACTGGTCTGATCGCCACTACTGGCAGTCACCAGCGCTTGCAGCTGTGCCAGGGTGGGTTGACTGCCCAGGGCTTCCAACGCGCTAATCGATACCGGCGTGGCATAGTTTGTGACCCCAACCACTCTGCCTTGCCCGTCAAAAACATCAACGCTGGCAAGTTCCTCGTAGTTCGTGCTGCTTGTGCCATTCGCAAGGGTGGTTGTCACCTTGGTAGGGGTCACCCAGGCCACCATTCCGCCTTGAGCGTTATAGTCTTCCGCAGACTCCAGGTCGCTATTGGATGAAGTGACCAGGGCTTGCGCCTGAGCCAACGTAGCGCTGCTTCCCAACGACGCGACTTGCGATGCAGACAACGGCGTTGCATAAGTGAGCGTCATGGTCTGTTGGCCGACGCTGTTGTTGCTGACTATCGTCAGGTAGTAACCGAACCGCAGGACGCCACCGACGGGCAATACCTGGGTTTGAATGTTTCCCACCGCCCGATTGTTCGCATCAAATACGGTCACAAATGAGAAGTCATCGGCACTGGTCGCGATCAGCGCCTGGATCTGACTGTCGGTGGGAGCGGTTCCCAGCGAAGAAAGCTGTGACGCCGTCAACGGAGTGGCGTAGATCGTATAACCGGTTCTTACCCCTGCGCTGTTGTAGTGGAAGACTTCAAGGTATTCGCCAGGCACCATGGTCCTGATGGTCCCATCCGCATTCTGGCCGATGGCCTTGCCGTCAAGGTAGATCACCTGGCTAAGCGGCTTACCGCTGTTGTCATGCGCAAAGAGCGAGGTTTGATCGGAGCCGCTCGTCGTGATCAAGGCCTGGATTTGCGCCACGGTCGGGCTGCTGCCCAACGCGGACACCTGCGCTGCCGTCAGCGGGGTCGCATAGTGAGTAAGGGCCGTCAGCACTCCCGAACTGGTGGACTGCGAGACCCAGATGAACTCGCCGGCGGCCACTACGCCGGATGCATTCTTGTAAGTGCCGAAGCTGACACCGGCCCTCACGCCCGTCGAACTGCTGTCCACCGCGTTCAACGTGGTCTGGTCGTTCGCGCTGGATGTCAGCAACGCCTGCAGTGCCGACAGCGTCGGCGTATTACCCAGCGTGTCCAACTGCGCGACGGTCAGCGGCGTAGCGTAACGAATGGCCTGGGTCGCAGTGGCCTGGGTCGTCACCAGCTCTCCCGTGACGGCCGCCGTACTGCCATCGGGGTTGGTGAAGTTATAAGTCCCGTACTGCACCTGGGCCTGCTGCTGGCCGTTGCTGGCGTAGATCGTCAGGTTGATCTGGTCGCTGGCGCTGGTGGCCAGCATCGGCTGCAACGTGGCGGCGGCGGGCGAAGCGGCGAGCTGGGCCATTTGCGCGGCAGTCAAGGGCATGGCGTACAGCCTGGAATACAGCACTGCGTTGTTCTGCGCGCTCCGAACCGTGGTCGTTACGAACTCGCCTTCCATCCACTGGCCGGTGCCGTCCGAATGCGTGATGTAGTAGCTCTGGTAGGCGATGCTGGCGGTGGTGGTCGTGGTCGACGTGGACCCTAACGATATGGCCAGACTGGTGCGTGTGATGGACGTCGATGGACCGCTGGAGGCGGTCGATGACGACTGCGTACTGCTAATCAGCTGCCCGGCACTGTTGCGCACCTGCGTGGTGGTCAGGCCGTTAGCCTGCATGATCATCAAGGTGTCGTTACTACCATTGTCGACATAGACGTAGCTGGTGACGTTGCCCAGCGGATCGGTCTTGCTGATCATTCTTCCCATGCCATCGTACGCATAGGTGGTGGTCTGCAGGGTGCTGCGGCTGGCACCGGTCTCGGTGCTGGCTTGCAAGAGACGCCCTTGCACGTCGTAGGTCGTGGTGGTGATGACGGTACCGTTCGTCAGCACGCCCACGCCACTGCTATTGACGGTGTCGTACTGGGTCTGAGTGGCCAGCTGGCCGCGCACGTCGTAGACATAGTCGGTGCGGGTGCTTTGACTCAAGGTGTTTTGGACGGCCGTGCTTTGCACCCAGGTTTGCAGTTGCGCCAAGGTCGGCGGGCTGCTTGGGCTGTTGCTGCTGGTGCTGTAGGTGGCGCCCAGGTATTGACGCGTGGTGGTCAGTTCGCTGAGACCGTTGACCGTGCTGTAGTCGTGCTCGGTGACCGCGCCCAGGGCGTCGATGCTGTAGGCCAGCTGGTTGGTGGCGTTATAGACGTAATAGCTGGTCTGCGCGCTGCTCGGCGCCACATAAGCGCTCTGCCCCACTACACCTTGGGCCGGCACGGTATACGTGGTCTTGCTGGTGATCTGTTCGGCCGCATTGTAGGTGTAGCTAATCGTGTTGCCGGCGCCGTCTTCCACGCTGAGCAGGTTGCCGTTGGCATCGTACACATGCGTGGTGACCGCACCGTTCGGATCAGTGCTGGTCAAGAGGTTGCCGTTGGCGTCGTAAGTGTAGGTGGTGGTAGACGAACTGCCATTGACCGCCGGGGCGATCACGCTGGTCAGTTGGCCCTGGGCGTTGGTCTGATACGTGGTGGCATCACCCAGACCATCGGTGACGGTAGTGCTGTGAGTGCCGTAGCTCAGCGCGATGGTTTGGGCGGCACTGCCGCTGCCGGTCGTGACACCGGTCACTTGGTACACCCCCTGCGCATCCTGCGTATAGGTATAGCTGACCGTGGTGCCGTCACTCTGGGTAACACTGCTGATCAGATCCGTGGTGCCCTGATACGTGTAGGTGGAGGTGTAGCTGGCCGTCGTGCTGCTGTCGGTGTCCGACGCCAATGTGGTGGTGACGCTGGTAAGGCGGCCCTGGCTGTCGTAGCCGTAACTCACCGCTTGGCGGGTCACGGCGGTGCTTTGGCCCGGCGGGATCTCCTGGATCGACAGACTGATCAGCTGGTGGCTGGTGTTGTAGCCGAATAGCAGCGTATCTCCGTCACTGGCCATGATCTGACCCAGCTGGCCATTGCTGTAGCTGAAGCTGTAGCTGGCACCACTGCCCGTATTGGTCAGGGCGGTGAGCTGACCGGTGGCGTTATACATTTCCTGGAGGCTGTCGGTGGAGTCGGTCCAGGTCCAGGTGGAGGAGGTGGCATTCCAGCTGAGGGTGTCGACGGCGCCGTTTTGGGCGGTGCTGACATAGACGCCAAGGGTGGCGTTGAAGGTGTAGACGACGCTGGAGCCGTCATCGCCGGTGCGGGTGATGGTGCTGCCGGCAGTGTTGAGCGTGCCGGTGAGGCCGCTGAGGTTGCGACTGAAACCGTAGCTCCAGCCGCTGCTGCTCAACTGGCCCAGGCTGTTGTAGGTGCGCAGCACGTTGAGCGGCAGGCCGTCGAACAACAGCCCTTCGTCGGCGCTCTGCAGGACCAGGTTGCCGGTGGCGGTATTGACATAGCCGCGATTGCCGGCCTGACCTAGCGAGGGCGAGCCTCCTTGCGATTGGCCTAGCTGCGTCAGCGAGGTATTGCCAAGGCCCAGACCATTGCCCGCGATCACTGCGACCATTGCGTTGCTCCCGAATTGAATGAAGCGGGCCGCCACCGCGGCGACCGTATTCGGGAGTACTAATCTGGGATCTAGGGGAAAAGTTTAGGGCCGAAGACCATGACTAACGGCATGGTCTTGCGTAAGCTTCATGAAAGATGATGGCTTCTCGATGCCGCTTCCGGGATGACCATCCCAGCCCACCTACTGCACTAACACTTCATCGGCAAACAACCAGGTGTTCTTCGCGCCGTCCGGAAACTCCGCCGGCACGGTCTTGTGCTGCGTCGCCTTGATGCGGATGTATCGCGCGGTAATTGCCTGCTCCGAATGAAAGCGCAACGCTTGTTTGTGTGCGGGAGCAGCCAGGTCAATGCTCAAAGTATTGCCGTAGAGCTTCGTCCAATGCTGACCGTCGGATGACACTTCATACGTGACCTCCTCGGGAAGCAGGATGCGTGAATTGGGCTCGAACAGGAAGCCCGCTTCGATCGTATGGATGCCTGTATCTTTCTGCAGGTCGATCGTCGCGTCCAGATCGCTGTCATGCCACGCTGACCAGCGGCCGTCATGAAAATCCGTGCTGCCGACTACACCATCGACAAGCGCATCGCTCGGCGCGTACTCCTTCGCCGCTGGTTGCGCGAATGTAATGGGATGGCCAGAGGCCAGGTTATCGACCAGCGTAAAGACGGCGGCATTGTCGTACCGCAGACCGTTGCGGAACGGAGTCACTTTCAACGTCCCAGCGTGCGGAATGGTCACGGCATCGTCGAACGACGGTGACTTTGCCGTGGGCTCGGCACCGTTGGTCGTATAGTGGCTGTGCAGATCGTCGAAGCCCCGCTTGGCTTGCAATTGCCAATGGCCATGCGCTGCATCGTAGCTCACGGTATACGTCGCCACGAGCTTGTCCTCAGGTCCGTAAGCCACCTTTTGCGCATCCAGCCAGCGGTACTGCGGCTTAAGACGCTGCTCGAAATCCGCATAGGCGGCAGCGTCGTGCTTGCCTGTCCAAAGATTTTCCGCCAAGGCGAGCAGACGCGGATAGGTCTTGGATTCGGCGTTGTAGGGATTGGCACGTTCGCTCCACAGCGGTGCATCGCCGCCCAGAATCTGCGCGCGATGCTCGGCAAAAACCTGATCATCGTCCGGTGTGCCTGGCGACGCAGGGCTGGTGATATCGGTGTGATAGATGCCTTCGACGGTCAGCACGTCCAGCGGCGCATCCAGATAGAACGGGCCGGCCATGACGATGCGATTGCCGTTGAGCAGCGCCTTGCGCATCACGCCATTGCCGAGCCACATGCGCCAGACTTCCACCACGGCGTTCTTGTCCGCACCACCCTCCAGGATCTCGTCCCAGCCGATCATGGTCTTGCCCTTGTCGGCAAGATAGTTCTGCATGTGCTTGATGAAGTAACTCTGCAGCCCGTCCTCATCCTTGAGGCCCTGCTCGCGCATCAAGGCCTGGCAGGCATCGCAGGCTTTCCAACGATCTTTCGGCGCTTCATCGCCGCCGATGTGCACGTACGGCGAGGGGAACAAAGGCATGGCCTCGTCCAGCACGTTCTGCAGGAACGTGAAGGTGCGAGGGTTGCCCACGCAGTAGATGTCTTTGAACACACCCCACGTGGCGGGCACGGTGAGCGGCTGTTGAGTACAGGAATATTCCGGATACGAGGCCAATGCCGCCATGCTGTGCCCGGGCATTTCGATTTCCGGAACCACGGTGATGTTGCGTAGCCGTGCATAGTCCACGATATCGCGCGCTTCGGCTTGCGTGTAATAGCCGCCGTAGCGGCTGCCGTCGGCCTCGGTGCGCCAGGCGCCGACTTCGGTGAGCTTGGGATAGCGATTGATCTGCAGGCGCCAGCCCTGATCCTCGGTGAGATGCCAGTGAAAGGTATTGATCTTGTAGTAGCTAAGCAGGTCGAGCTGTTTCTTGATGAAGGAAACCGGATAGAAATGCCGACCGACATCGAGCATGAATCCGCGGTAGCTGAACTCCGGCGCGTCTTCGATGCGCACTACGGGAATCTGTACCGATGCCGCATGCTCCAGTGGCAGCAGTTGGCGCAGCGTCTGCACGCCCCAGAACAGGCCTTGGTCGCTGGACGCCTGGATGATTACGCCACTCGGCGTTACCGAGAGCCGATAAGCTTCCTCGCCTTTAATCGTAGGATCGATGGCCAGCACGATGCCGTGCGCATGCTTGCTGCGCGACAATTCGATCCCCGTCTGCGTGCGGATCGCCTCACGTAGAAAAGCGGATATATCCGCAGCGCGCGCCCCTTCAGGGGCGTCGATGCCGATCTGCGCATCGAGGCGGTAACTCCCCTCCCCTGCTTCCATCTGCTGCGGCTTCGGGATGATGCTGATTTGCGCCATCGCCGACGTACTTGCCAGAACGATGGGCAGCGCCAGGCACCAGGCCAGGAGGGGTTTGAACATGATGAGACTCCCTAACTGTCATGCAGCTGTCGAAAGGCACGCCTTTCCTCATGTTCGTCATTCCCGCGAACGCGGGAATCCATTTTTAAGGATGCATCAGAGCAAGATGGATTCCCGCGTTCGCGGGAATGACGAACATGAGGCTAGGCAACGCTCTTGACAACTCTTGCATTGCTTCAAAAAAAGAGCCCGGCTTTTGGGCCGGGCTCTAGGGTTACATCAGTCGATCTTCCAGTCCAGCGTCGCAAAGATTTCGCGACCGTTGTATTCACTACCGGTCTGCCCGGTCGTGACGAACTCGAAGCCACCCTGGTAGTACGGGATCGAAGAGACCCTGTCGAAGATGTTGTTCACGGTGAGCTTCACCTTGACCTTCGAGTTGATCTGGTAGCCAACCGAAGTGTTCCAGGTGATCCACACCGGCGTATGGCCCTGGTATTCAGTGTCGGCAATGGTCACAGTATTACCGTTGAGGTTCACCTGGCAAACACCGGTGGAAACCGACTCGGTACCATTTTGCACCGTGATCATGCTCGGCTGGACGCCATTGGGCAGCGTATTGCAGCTACCGTAGTTGTTGGCACGCATGCCGCCGTCACGTACACCGGAGACCGACACAGTCCAGGGACCCTTACTCCAATCGGCGATCCACGTCATCCGGCTCGCCACATTGTTGTAGCGGGTGTTCTGCAACTGGTCGGAAGCCAGCACACGCTGCTTGTACGAGAGGTTGTCGGTGTAGTTGATGTTGGCGCGGAAGTTACCGTAATCCTCGGTGTGCAGCTTGTAGTCCAGCGAGGCGTCGATACCGCCCACGTACAGCGAAGCTTCGTTGATAGGGCCAGATTGCTCCGCGGTGATTTGGCCAGCCGCATTGCGCTGAACCATCTGGGTCACCATCTGGCAATACGCCGAACCCGGCACGTGCGCCGTATAGGGAGACACAGCCGATGCACCGTTTGCCTGCAAGCCGGTAAGGCAACCAGCTTCGTCGACCAGCACGGTGCCTGGATCGAGGTACTCGATGGAGTTGTCCACACCCATGTGCCAGTAATCGGCAGAGAACGACAGGCCCTGCACACCCGGAATCTGCCACACGAAACCGTAGGTCCAGGAGTGACCGGTCTGCGGCTTCAACAAGCGGCTGCCTCCCGTGGTCAAGTTGTAGAACTGCGTTTGCGGGCGCTGCGTCTGGCTGCACCACGTGTTGTTGGCCTGGCCAGCCTTGATGGCGTTGATACACTGCAAAGGATCGAGGTAATCACCAATCGGCGAAGTGGAGCCGGTCAGGTAGATGGCCTGCATGTCCGGCGCCTTGAAGTTGGTGCCGTAGCTGCCGCGCAGCAGCAGCCCTTCATACGGACGCCATTCAAGGCCGGTATTCCAGGTACGGGCGATGTCGGCGCGACTGGCATCATGATACTTGTCCAGGCGGCCGGAGATGGTCCAGGTCACCGAATCCAGCAGCGGTACGCGGAACTCATTGCCAAACGAATAGCGTTGGCGGGTGCCGCCGCCGGTGAGATACGCGCCGAACGGGTTCTGGAAGTCGTTGTTGACACCACGCGCATCGGGCGAGAGCAAGAAGCCGTTGTGCGCGGCTTCCGCCACCGCCGCCCAGCCTATCGACTCTTCACTCACCCACGGGAGCTTGAAGAGGTCGCCGTTGATGCGGAACTGCACCTGGTCCAGCCATGACGAGGAGGTGTTCTCGCCGTTGACCGCGAACTGGCTGTATTGCTGCGGCGTGATCGGGCTCCACCACTGCTGCCAGTTCATGGCGTAAATGGGAATGGTGAGACTGGCTCCACCATTGATATTGCTGTAGCCCGTGACGTTGGTGGTGCCCAGCTGCTTGCCTTGGAAGAAGTTGGTCATCGCATTGATGTCGATGCCCGTGTAGTCCTCCCGCACCGTGTACTTCTGGCTGTTGAGGTTCAAGTCCCAGTTGAACCGACCTTCATCGAAGCTGCCTCGCAGGCCGGTCTGGATGTTCCAGTTTTGCTCACGGTCGTGGGTATTGGCCGCCGTGCCGATTTCCTGCGCAGTCAACTGGCGCACGGCCTGGCTATAGACCTGTCCCGTAGTCTGGTCAAGGAACGGGCCGGTGGCGAATCCGGGCAACTGGGTGTTGGAAATGCCCACCGTGTCATACAGGGCCACCGAGCCATAGAGCTGCAGGCTGCTGTTCTTGAAATCGTACTCGCCAGCCAGGTAAGCGTTGGTGCTGCGACTGCCAGGCGTCAGTACCCAGTTCTGGAACAGGGCAGGCTGCGAACAGTAATAACCATTATCCGTCACGCCGGCGATCTGGGTGCCATTGGTGGTAACGCTGTACGAATGACTCAATTGCGAGTTGGTGAACTTCCCACAAGCACCCGCCGGCGGCGTGATGTACTGGCCATTGCCGTTCTGTGCGGAGAGGGCGATGGCGCTCTGCGAGTCGTACTGATAACCGAACATGCGGGAAGCCGGACTCCAGGAACCGTAGCCGGCATCGGCCACCGAGTCCTGATACGGACGATCCATGCCCCACAACGCGGTGCGGTTGGACTTCTCCACGTTGTAGAGGACGTGCCAGTTTTCGCCGGACTTGCCGCCGAAGAAGTTGATGTCGCCATATTCGCGCCCGCCACGAGTAGCGCCACCGCCAGTGACCTGCACTTCGTCGCCCTGGTAGTTCTTCTTCAGGATCACGTTAATCACACCCGCCACGGCATCCGAGCCGTAGATCGACGAGGCGCCGGAGGCCAGCACTTCGATATGGTCAACCATGCCGATGGGGATGTTGTTGAAGTTCTGGAAGTTGTTCTGCTTGTTCAACGGCTGCGGATAATCCACGATGCGATGGCCGTCGATCATCAGCAGGCTGAAGCCGGGGCCTACATTGCGCAGGTTGACCGAACGTGCATTGACCGAACTGGAACCCCACGAAGCCGGGTCCGATGTCTGCTGGCCCACCTGCGGCAACGAATCCAGGAACTCCCACAGCGTGGTGAAGCCCTGGTCCTTGATCTGCTGGCCGGTGATGGAGACCACGGGAGCCGGCCCCTCCACCTCCACGCGTGGGATCATCGAACCCGTCACGACGACTGCTTTCAGCTCCTTCGCATTCGGGCTGTTCTGCGGCGAATTGCTGGAAGTCGTGCCCTGCTGCTGATCGCCGCCCGCCGTCGTCGACGTCTGCGCAACCGCATACGGCGCAAACAGCGCCAATGCCAAAGAACTAGCCAGTACGCCACGGCGTACGTGAATCGTATTCATCTGTCCCCTCCCGGTGAAAAATGTTGTCTTGCCGCTCCGACACCTGCAAATTCACGTCGAAACCGGCTTGTGTGGGTCTGTTGTGAGCGCCCCTGGTGATCGGAGCTACTTTCCTGCAAACAACGGTGGCGTATGAAAGCTCTGCATTTCCCTCCGGTCAGGTTTGGGCAGCATCAGCTTCCATGTCGATGCGGTAACGGGAACGCCGAGCCTCGCCGGTCCCTAGTTCTTCAAATCGCGCTGCGTCGCGTGATTCATCAGCCAGCTCGCCGCGCCGATCACACCCAACTGCGCGTGATCCACGACGTACACGGGCACGGTCTGCTGGAACGGACGCATCACGCCTTTGTCCAGAAAACGGCTGACGAAACTGCTCTTCGCCATGAAATCCGTCATGTGCGACAGGAACCCGCCGGCCACGTAGATGCCGCCTGTGGCGCCATACAGCATGGCCAGGTCACCCGCGAAGGAGCCCAGCCATCCGCAGAACAGCCGCAGCGTTTCCACCGCCTGCGCATTCGTGCCGGCGCAAGCGGCAGCGGTGATCGAGGCAGGTTCCTGCCATTGCGCTTCAACACCATCAAGCCGGCAGACCGCCTGATAGACGCGCAACAAGCCGGGGCCTGACAGTACCGAGTCGTAAGGAATGTGCGTATCCGGAGGCACCAGTTCGCCGAGCACGGCTTGCTCCCGGCCCACGCGTGCCGCCAGCTGGATATGCCCGGCTTCGGTGGCCAGCACCTGCGGCGGAGTACCGGGCAGACGCACGGCCACACCCAGGCCCGTACCGGGTCCGACCACGACGACCGGGGCTTGTTCGGCATTCTTGTTGCGGCGTGGATCATGCAGCGTGGTTACGCCGGCAGGATCCAGATAAGCCGTGCCGTAAGCCAATGCCTCAAAATCGTTGAGCACTTTCACTTCGCTCAACGCCAACGCCTGTTCCAGTTCGGCCGGCACGATCGGCCAACGCAAGTTGTTGTTGACCACCACGCCTTCGTGCAGGAAGCCAGCGCACGCCAGCGCAAGGCGCTGCGGCGTTACCGAAAACTCGGCGCAAAACGCGTGCACGATCGCATCGAAGCTGTCAAAATCGGCGCACTTGTACACGCGATACGCCAGCGTGTCGGGAACGGCCTGCCCCGGCTGGAACGCGACCAAGCCAATGCGTGCATGCGTGCCGCCCACATCGGCGGCCAGGAAGAGTTCGTGGTTGCCGGGAACGGAGATCACTGATGCGGGTGATGGGGGATGTGGCACGACGTCATCCATGAACTCGTCCGGAGAGGAGACATCGCGCGTGGCGCCATACGCTTCGAGGCTGCCACCGTCACGCACCTTGCCACCTCGCCCCGAAAACCGGTCGAATCGAGATTCCCTTGCGCTGATGTAGATGGACTGCAGCCCTCATTTCCCCTCCAGTACCCACCCATCCTGGAGCATTCATAGACGAACGTCCATTTCATATTTACGTGTAGTGAGCTTATACGCGTCGTTTAGATCGTGGCAAGTTGCGACGCAACAGAATGCAACAATTCGTCATAATTTGCGTCATCCGGAAGGATCAGGCAGTCCTTGGAGCCGCCCCGGGTCAACCAACCCATGGACGAGGTGGACGCGTTTCCACCAAAAATGGGCGTAGCCGCCTCTCCGTGTCCCGGCTGCCCGCCCCGATAGGAGAACCACTCCAGCGCCGGGATGGCAATCGTAGGCTCGGTTGCAAAACCCAGCATTGCCATGCGTGCAACGCACGATGCCGAGATTGCCACCCCAGCCAACGCAGGACTGGCTATTTCGGTAATGCCAGCTGGCCGTCGATGGTGAACTCTGCCGTGACACCCTGCGAGTCACCCGGCTGGCCGCCGCCGACAAACACGCGATAGCGCCCTGCCTTCGCCGCGCGCTCGCCGCCTGCATCGACACTGCTGAGCTGCCGCGGCGCCAGCTCGAAACTGACCCGGCGACTTTCCTTTGCTCCCAGATGGACACGCGCAAACCCCACCAGCGCATGACGCGGTGCGGACGCATCGTCGGGTGCATCGAGATAAACCTGTACCACTTCGTCGCCGTCGCGATCGCCATCGTTGCGCACGACGGCGCTCAGGGTAAGCGTCCTGCCTGCCGCGAGTTGCTTCGTGGATAGCTGTGGTTCGGCATAAGCGAAGTGGGTATAGCTCAAGCCATAACCAAACGGGTAAAGCGGCGTGCCGGTGAAATAGCGATACGTACGCCCCTGCGTCGCATAGCTGACGAAAGGTGGCAGGTCGCGGGTGGAACGATAGAAGGTCACCGGCAGGCGCCCACCAGGGTTGTAGTCGCCAGCCAGCACCTGCGCGATGGCATGGCCGCCCTCTTCCCCCGGATACCATGCCGCCACGATGGCGCCGGCATGCTGCTTCGCCCAATTCAGGGCCACCGCGCTTCCGGACATCAGCACCACCACCAGCGGCTTGCCACTGGCGGCTGCGCGTTCGAGCAAAGCTTGCTGCGCTTGCGGCAAACCGATATCGGTGCGATCGCCGCCGTTGAAGCCGGGCACGTCGATTTGCAGTTCCTCGCCCTCCACATCCGGCGACAAGCCGACGAATGCGACGATGGCGTCAGCATTGCGCACGGCGGCTTGAGCTTGGGCCAGTTGCGCCTGCGCCGGCACCAGCCATTGCAGGCGCACGCCCTGGTCCTGGCCGCGGTGCACGTATTCCAGACGAATGGCATGCGGATGCCGGTCGGTAACATGCAGCAAGGTCTGTATATGCGTGTCGTCGCCACTGTCGTCGAGCACTTGGCGGCCGTCGATAGATAGACGCACCGGATCATGCTGATGGCTGCAATCGAAGCAGCGATCCACATGCACGGCCAGCGTGTAATCGCCCGCGGCAGGGGGCAGCCATTCACCGCTCCAGCGCACCGCATAGCGGCCAGCATGCGGGCCGCCGAGCGGCGCAACCTGATCCCAATCGAAATCGATCACGCGATCCGTGCGCGTTAGGGCCGGCTTGCCGCTGAAATCCAGGTTGTCGAAATACTCGCCAGCAAGGCCTGGGCTTCCGCCTGCCGTAGTACGCAGCGCGGTTTCGGGTATCGGGATCGGCACGCCCTCGGCAGGCGGGGCGCCTTGCGCATAGCGCACGTGGTCCGCACCAAAACGCTGGCGTAGGCCGGTAAGCGGCGTAACTGGCGCCCGCGCTGTGCCGTGATAATTGGCCTCCAAGGTCCCTAGCGTATCGGCATTGGGGCCAATCACGGCAATGCGCGCGCCGCTGGGCAACGGCAAAGTGGTGTGTTCATTCTTCAACAGCACCATCGATTCCAGCGCCGCCTGCAGGGCGTACTGCCGATGTTCGGCGCTGTCCACCTGCTCCATGCTGATACCGGCGTACGGGCTCTTGCCATCGCCCCATTCACCCAGACGATAACGCGCCGCGAATAACCGGGTGAGCGCGGTATCGATGGTCGATTCCTTTACATGGCCCTTTTTCACGGCTTCGAGCAAATCGGCATACGCATCTCCGCAATCCAGATCGGTACCGGCCAGGATGGATACCGCCGAAGATTGCGCGTTGTCGGGCTTGAAATAGTGGAAGCGGGTTTCATCATCGATCGCGTCACAATCGGACACGACGTAGCCCCTGAAGCCCCAATCGCTACGCAGGCGTGTCGTCAGCAGGTCGCCATCCGCACACACTGGCGTGCCGTGGATGGCGTTGTAAGCGCACATCACCGAACCCGCCCGACCTTCGGTCACTGCAGCGCGGAATGCCGGCAGATAAGTGTCTTCCAGATCATGGGGCGATACGTCCACGTCGAACCCATGCCGGCCTGCCTCCGGGCCGCTGTGCACCACGAAATGCTTGGGCGTGGCGACGGCGCGCGGATGCTCCGGATCATCGCCTTGAATGCCGCGGATGAAGGCCACCGCAAAGCGTCCGGCAAGAAACGGATCCTCGCCGTACGTCTCCTGCCCCCTGCCCCAACGCGGATCGCGGAAGATGTTGATGTTGGGCGACCAGATGGTCAGCCCTTGGTAGCGTCCATGGTCATGGCCGGCGCCGATGGCATTGAATTTGGCGCGCGCTTCAGTGGATACCGTGGTGCCGACTTCCTGCAGTAGTTGCGTGTCCCAACTTGCGGCCAATCCGATGGCCTGCGGAAAGACGGTGGCGTAACCATTACGGGCATTGCCATGCAGGCCCTCACTCCACCAGTCGTAGGCGGCAACGCCCAAGCGTGGAATGGCCGGGGCAGCGCTTTGTACCTGGCCGACTTTTTCGGTCAAGGTCATTTTGGCGACCAGCGCAGCCGCTTTAGCCTCGGGAGTTTCGTCCTGCGCGAACGCCGTGCCCGTAAGAATGACCAGTAAGCCGAGGACCATGGCAAGGCGCGGAAAATTTGCCAGCATCATTTCAAAGTCCCGCTTGGTTAGCTGCGTAGGCTGGGATGGCAATCCCAGCATCGTGAGGCGGCATGCATGGCAATGCTGGGATTGTCATCCCAGCCTACGATTGTCATCTCAGCCTACCGTTCCGCCACCGGCAGCTCATCCCACACCTTCGGATCCTCCGCCCCCAGCACCCAGGCACAGAACCCTTGCAGATCGTACTGCTTCACCAGCGCATAGCGATCGCGAAAGCTGTGCGCATCCGGCATGAACACCCACTCGCGCATGCCGTCACGGTAGAAGTAGTACCAGGACTCATGCTCTACCGCATCCCACTGCACCGACGCCTTCTGCTCTTGCGACAGCGGGATCGACTCGTCCGCATCGATGTAGGTGGCCGAGATATTGGAGGCCTCGCTGCCGTCATCGCGCACCGGATTGCCGGTGTACCAGCGATAGCCGTACAACGCGATGCCGAGCGAGAGTTTGTTTTTGGGCACCAGCTTCGAGGCGTATTTCAGCTGGTCGAGCACCCAGGGCATGCCATCCACCGGACCCGGTGTGGTCCAGCGCGTATGCTGGTCATAAGTCATCAGACAAATCAGATCGGCATAGTGGGCCAAGGCGGCCACATCGTAGGCGCCACGCCAGTACTGCCACATCCACTTGGAGAACGCCCCCTCTCCGGCATATCCCGGTCCATTGGGCACCACGGCGATGGAAAGGGTCAGTCCGTGCTTGTGCAGGGCCTCCGCGGTCTGCTTCACCAGCAAGGTATAGGCATCGCGGTCCGTCCACGAAATGCTTTCGAAGTCGAACTGGTAGCCGGCATAGCCCTGCTCGGCGGCCTGCTGCAGCATCGACGCAATCATGTGCTGCTTGGCGGTTTCGTCATGCAGCAGCACATGGAACCCGTTGCGTCCGGCCGACATGGAAACGATCGGCGTCACCGGCAGTCGATGCTGCTTGGCCAAGTCGAGCACGTAGCGGTCCGGGCTGCCGTTCACGAGGCCCTGGCCGTCGACTTGGTACCAGGTAGGTACCAGCAGGCCGATCTTGTCGATGTGCGCGGTAAAAGAGTTGGTGGATTTCTGCGAACTCATCAAATAGAACAGCGCTGTCGGCTGTTTTGCAAAAGCGGCGCCACAAGCGAGTGCCGCGGCGAGGAAGCAGGCAAGTCTTTTCATGATTAATTCGCCAGTTCGATGCGATAGACGTAGGCGTAATCGCCCACCGGCTGCGCCGGCAGCGACAGATGCAAGCCATCCGGCTGCTGTTGCCATTGAACAGATTTACCGTTGGCTAACAGGCTCACCGCGCGTACGTGGTCTTCAGGCTTGATCGAATGGATCACCGCCTTGCCACCCGCGGGCCAACCCAGCTCGATCGCGAAAAGCGCGCCGCCCTTGCGAGTGAAACGGAAATCCTGCGCGGTATAAGGCTTGGTCTTGTTATCCTGAAATGTGCCGCCGACCACTTCGGTAGGACCTTCGCCGAAGCTGCGCCAGGGCTGGGTGGCGTAGATCGCATCGCCATTGGTCTTCAGCCAGCTACCGATGGCTAGCAGGATTTGCTGCGCGTCTGCCGGGATGGTGCCATCCGAGCGCGGGCCGATATTGAGCAGCAAATTGCCGTTCTTGCTGACCACATCCACCAGCAGATGGATCAGCTCCTTCGGCGATTTATAAGTATCGCCCTGGATATAGCCCCAGGAGGCGTTGCTGATGGAGGTATCGGTTTGCCAGTGCGCCGGCTGGATCCCGGTGAGTTGTCCGCGCTCGATATCCAGCGTGCCGGCGCCCTCGAAGAAATCGCCCTGCTTGTAATTGACCACCACGCCGCCGCGCTTGGCGCCTTGGTTGTAGTAATACGCCAGCATCTTCGGCAGCGTGTCGCGGAACGTGGGGTGGCCGACCCACCAGTCGAAATAGATGAGGTCCGGGTGGTAAGCGTCGATCAGCTCAGCGGTGCGTGCCAGCCAGTCGTCCCGCCAGGCCTCGGAAACATAGGTCCAGTCGTTGTAGAGGTCTTCGTCCTGCTTGGCCAGGTGTGCCTGGGCCGGGCCATAAAGACCCGCATAACGCGGATCGTTCACGTCGGAATCGAACTTGCGCCCGCCGTCGAAGAACCAGTCGTGTTCGGCCCGGTGCGAAGACACGCCGAAGTGCAGGCCCTGCGCGCGCACGGCCTTCTCCAGCTCGCCGATCACGTCGCGATGCGGCCCCATTTTCGCGGCCGTCCATTCGGACAGCTGCGAGTCGTACATGGCGAAGCCGTCATGATGCTCCGCCACGGGAACGACGTAGCGCGCACCGGCCTGCTTGAACAATTCGGCCCAGGCCGCAGGATCGAAGTGCTCGGCCTTGAACAGCGGAATGAAATCCTTGTAGCCGAATTTGGACTGCGGGCCATAGGTGGCCACGTGGTGCGCGAAATCGGCCGTGTTCGGCTGGTACATGTTGCGCGAGTACCACTCGCTGCCGAAAGCCGGCACCGAATACACCCCCCAATGAATGAAGATGCCGAACTTGGCATCGTCGTACCACGTGGGCGAACTGTAATGCTGCAGCGAAGCCCAGTCGGCGCGGAATGAGCCATCGTTCATGTGTTCGGCGACGCGGGCAAGCGTGGCCTGCCGTTGCGGCGCGAATTTGGCCGTGGCTTTCTGCCAGGCCAGATCGGCGTCTTGGGGAGAAAGCGTTTTGGCCGTTGGCGCCGTAGGCGACTGTTGTGCAGCAACGGCACTCGTTACGCATGCCAAGGCGAAACCAAGGTAGAACAAAGTTCGTTTCATGCCCGACCCTCTCCTGATTCGGTTGATAAGCGTGCATCTCGACGCTGGTCTCGATGTGCTCCCTCCCCTGCACACAGGGGAGGGCTGGGGTGGGGTTGTTCGAGCTTGCCGCGTTGTTTGAATTCAACGCGAGATTGCTTCACCCCACCCCAACCCTCCCCTACTACACGTAGGGGAGGGAGCAGTTTGCGACAGCAGTCGAGCGATACGCTTGAGTAAGTGCCGTCCATGCAAGCTCCAACCCGACGCCCCTCCTTGAAAGGATCGGGACATGGAATAAAAAAAAGCCGGTCACGGAAGTAAGGGGAAGGTAACCTCCGCGACCGGTGCTGCGAAAAACTTACAGTGAAGTTCACGACGTTGTGTTGTGCTCGTCTCCGGTACGCGCACTGAAATGCCTGTCAACGTGCCACCCGGCTGCGCCCATCACGCCCAGATGGCTGTGCTCCATCACCCGGATCGGTACGTTTTGCAGAAACGGACGCATCACGCCCTTGTCAAGGAAGCGCTCGAGCAACGGGCTGGCGCGCAGAAAATCGATTGCCTGAAAAAGAAATCCACCGGCAAGATAGATGCCGCCGGTGGCGCTGTAGAGCAGGCATAGGTCCGCCGCGAACGAACCCAACCAGCCACAGAACAAAGTGAGTGCCTCGTGTGCAATCGCATCGCCGCCGGCAAGTGCAGCGGCGACTACCGCAGACGGCTCGTGCAGCGAAGGATAACGGTCATGGATCGCACACAGCGCCGTGTAAATGCGATGGAGGCCCGGACCTGACAGCACCCAATCGTGCGGGACATGCGCATCCGGCAGTGCGAGCTGCGCAAGTATCTGTTGTTCCATGCCGATGCGCGCAGACAATTGCGTATGTCCGGCTTCGGTGGCGATCACGCGCGAAGGCCGACCCGGCAACCACACCGCGGCCCCCAGGCCGGTACCGGGCCCGATCACGATCACCGGCCCGGCGTGGGCCTCCCGCGCCATCGTCGCCTTGAGCACCACGGCATCTTCCGCGGCGCCGACGCCAACGGCATAGGCAAGCGCCTCAAGATCGTTGAGAAACCACACGCCGTCGAGCTGCAGCCGTTCTTTCAGTTGCTGCAGCAACACCGGCCACACGAGGTTTTTGCTGATCACCGAACCGGCATGCACGTAACCGGCACAGGCCAGCACCAGTTGGCGCGGCTGTACGTCAAGTTCGACACAGAAACTGCGAACGATGTCTTCCAGATGGGGATGATCAGCGCAAGGATACGTGCGGTAGGCAGCCAGCTTGGGCGGCTGGCCGGCAGCGCGCGTCATCAGCGCAAGGCGGGCATGGGTGCCGCTGATGTCGGCGGCAAGAAAGCTGTCATCGCAACTATTTACGGACGTCGGATGCCGCATGGCCGCCGGCCTAACGGCAGGTAGTGCCGAGAACGCTGCAACGGCAGCCATCTCGTCAGCCCTCGCAAGCCCGGGCGAAAAACGCGTGCTTATCGGCACTATCTGTCGAAAACCGCATAAGACCGCCCTTTTCGCTCGCTGCCCCGAACTCGCCCGGCGACTCTCCGCCGGCCATCATGTTCATTGGCAAAATAAATTTTCATATATGTTTTAGATCGAATGAATACCCATTGCAACCCTTTTTTTCGGCCGATCGTCCGGGGTCGTTGTAGGCACCTATGAATCAGTCGTTTATATATACACAGTGGATCAGATGCGCGATGATGCGCGGACAAGGGCTCGGCAAGGCTCGCCATACCGCCCTGCCCGGGCAGTTCAGCAACCCATCGTGAGGACCCATGGCGGCATCGACGACCAGGCCGGAACTCGGCAAAGCCCGTGCCCTGAAACCTGTATGGCTGGCTTCACGGCTGTCGTTCGGCGGCGCGCCGATCGGCAATTTGTACGAGTCGATGGATGACGCTTGCGCCACCGCCACCATCTCGCACGCCTGGCAATCCGGCATCCGGCATTTCGATACCGCCCCCTACTACGGCTACGGCCTCAGCGAGAGCCGCCTCGGCGGCGCATTGAGTGGCGCGCCGCGCGGGAGCTTCAGCCTGTCGACCAAGGTAGGCCGGCTGATCGAGGACGATGCGCGGCAGACGAGCCACACCGACGGCTTCATCGTCGACGGCCATCGCGCACGCTTCGACTACAGCCGCGAGGGCGTGCTGCGTTCCTTTGCAGCGAGCCTGCAGCGTCTGCGCACCGACCACATCGAGGTGCTGCTGCTGCACGACATCGGCGAGCTCACGCATGGCGAACATCACGCGGCGATCCTGCGCCAGGCCCTGGACGAGGCGCTGCCGACGATGGCGGAACTGCGCACCCAGGGCGCATGCAAGGCGATCGGCATTGGCGTGAACGAGGAAGCGGTATGCCTGGAAGTGATGCCACGCTTTCCGCTCGACGTGATCATGCTGGCTGGGCGCTATACGCTGTTCGAGCAGCAACAAGCTCAAGGCGTGATGGCACAAGCGCAAGCACGCGGTGTAGCGGTGCTGGCGGCGGGGCCGTACAACTCCGGCCTGCTAGGTGGCGCGCACGGCCCCGGCAAGTTCTACAACTATGTGCCGGCCGATGAGGCCATCGTTGCACGCGCGCAACGCTACTACGATGTACTCGCTCGCACGCATACCGATGTGGGCGCGGCGGCTTTGCAATTTCCGCTGGCGCATCCGGCGGTGGCGAGCGTAGTGTGCGGGCTGCGCTCGATCGCTGAAGTCGATCAGGCTGCCGCACGCATCCAGGCCCCTATTCCTGCCGCGGCATGGCATGCCTTGCGCGAAGCCGGCCTGTTGCAGGAAGGCGTGCCCACCCCGTGATCATCGTCGATGCCCACCAGCACTACTGGCAGCCAAGTCGCGGCGATTATGGCTGGCTCGTACAGGCTCCCGCAGCGCTACAACAAGCGTTCCTGCCGCACGATCTGCGCGCACAGCGCGCGGCGGCCGGCGTGCAATTGAGCGTGCTGGTGCAAGCTGCGCCTACGGAACAGGAAACGCGTTATCTATTCGAGCTGGCGCAGGACGACTCGTCCGTGGTCGGCGTGGTGGGCTGGGTCGACATGGAAGCCGGCGATGTCAGCGCGAGGATCGACGCGCTGATTCGCGATGGCCGTGGCCTGCTGCGCGGCTTGCGCCCGATGACGCAGGACCTGGCCGATCCGGACTGGCTGGCCAGGCCCTCGCTCGATCGCGCCTTCGACTGCATCCAGGATGGCGGCCTGAGCTTCGATGCGCTGGTGGACATGCGCCAGTTCCCTGCCCTGTTGCGCCGGCTGCGCCGGCATCCTCGGTTGAACATCGTGCTCGACCATGCCGGCAAGCCGGCGATCCGCGACGGCCGCTTCGATCCATGGACCCGCTGGATGGAGGAACTGTCCCAGCATCCGTCACTGCACTGCAAGCTATCTGGCCTACTCACACTGCTGGGCGAGCCGATGCGCGAAGACGCCATCGAACCTTATGTAGCCGCCCTGTTCGCCCATTTCGGCGCGGGGCGCCTGATCTGGGGCAGCGATTGGCCGGTACTGACCATGCAGGCCGATTACGCGCATTGGCTGCAGCTCGCCATGCATCTCACCGAGCGCTATGCCAGCGGCAGGCAAGCGGAAGTATTTGCCGCCAATGCCGTGCGCTTCTACGCGCTGGACATCGATCTTCTGAACCCAAGGAGCACGCCATGACCTCACCCGTTACGCGACATGACGCGTGCTGCAAGGAGCAGCACGCATGAGCGGACGCCTGGCAGGCAAATACGCCTTGATCACCGCCGCCGGTGCCGGCATCGGCCGCGCCACCGCCCTTGCCTTTGCGAAGGAAGGCGCCAAGGTGTTGGCAACCGACATCAACGCTGCAGCGCTGGCCAGCCTTGCTGCTGAACATCCAGCGATCACTACCCACATGCTCGACGTGACGCATGCCGAACAGATCCAGGCGCTCGTCAGGGAATGGGGCCCATTCGATGTGCTGTTCAACTGCGCCGGCTACGTGCATGCGGGCACCATTCTGGAGACCGATGACATCAGCTGGCGCCGCTCGTTCTCGATCAATGTCGACAGCATGTTCCATCTGTGCAAGGCGGTGCTGCCAGGCATGCTCGAGCGCGGCAAGGGCAGCATCATCAACATGTCCTCGGTGGCTTCCAGCATCAAGGGCGTGCCCAACCGCTTTGCCTATACCGCCACCAAGGCCGCGGTGATCGGCCTGACCCGTTCGATTGCCGCCGACTACGTGACCCGCGGCGTGCGCTGCAATGCAATCTGTCCCGGCACGGTGAAAACGCCGTCCTTGGGCGATCGCGTGCGCGCCCTGGGTGGCGACGAAGAAACCAACTGGCGCAGCTTCGTCCAGCGCCAACCGATGGGCCGCCTCGGCGAGCCCGAAGAAATCGCCGCGCTGGCGCTGTATCTGGCCGCCGACGAATCCGCTTTCACCACCGGCACCGTGCACGTCGTGGACGGTGGCTGGTCCAACTGAGCCCTAAGAGAACAGCATGAAACTCGTACGCTATGGCGCGGCCGGCAAGGAAAAGCCGGGCCTGGTCGATCAAGACGGCGCGCTGCGCGACCTGTCTGCCGTCGTGAATGACATCGATACGCAGGCGCTTACGCGCGAAGGCCGCGCGCGCCTTGCCGCGATCGACCCGCACAGCCTGCCGCTCGTCTCTGGCGAACCACGCTACGGCACGCCGGTAGCCCACGTAAGCAAGTTCATCTGCGTGGGATTGAACTACAGCGAGCACGCCGCCGAAACCGGCGCGCCGATACCGGAACAGCCCATTCTGTTCATGAAGGCCACCAGCGCCATCAGCGGTCCCAACGACGAGGTGATCATTCCGCAAGGCTCGCTGAAAACCGACTGGGAAGTGGAGCTGGGCGTGGTGATCGGCGAGACCGCGCGCAGCGTAACTGTGGAAAATGCGCTGGCGCACGTCGCCGGCTATGTGGTGATCAACGATCTTTCCGAGCGCGAATTCCAGCTCGAACACGGCGGCCAGTGGGTGAAGGGCAAGAGCTGCGACAGCTTCGGCCCGATCGGCCCCTGGCTGGTCACCACCGACGAAGTGCCCGATCCGCAGAAGCTCGCGCTGTGGCTGGAAGTGAACGGCCACCGCTACCAGAACGGCAACACGCGCACGATGATTTTCGGCGTGGCACAACTGGTGAGCTACATCAGCCGCTATATGACGCTGCTGCCCGGCGACGTGATCAGCACCGGCACGCCCTCCGGTGTCGGCCTGGGGCTGAAGCCGCCGGTGTACCTGCGTCCCGGCGACGTGATCGAACTGGGCATCGACGGACTTGGCCGTCAACGCCAGCATGTCCGCGCGCATCCGAATGACCGCTAAGCCCCCTATGACGGCACTTCACTCACCCTTTCCGGATGCAAGGACAGCCACTCGATGAGCAAGATCACGGCGCTGGACACCTACGACGTTCGCTTCCCCACTTCGCGCGAACTGGACGGCTCGGACGCGATGAATCCCGATCCGGATTATTCCGCGGCCTATGTCGTGATGCGCACGGACCAACCTGACCTGGCAGGTTTCGGCCTGGCTTTCACCATCGGCCGTGGCAATGACGTGCAAAAGGCCGCGATCGATGCGCTGGCCGATCACGTGGTCGGCCTCGACCTCGACGAGGTGATCGGCGATCTCGGCGGATTTTCGATGCGGATGGTCGGCGATTCGCAATTGCGCTGGCTAGGCCCCGAAAAAGGCGTGATGCACATGGCGATCGGCGCCGTGGTCAACGCCGCCTGGGATCTTGCCGCGCGCGTAGCAGGCAAGCCGCTGTGGCGCTTCATCGCCGACATGACCCCCGAGCAGATCGTCGCCGCCATCGATTTTCGCTATCTCACCGATGCCCTGACTCCGGAAGAAGCGCTGACCATGCTGCACACAATGGCGCATGGCAAAGCCGAACGCATCGAGCAATTGCTGGCGGAGGGCTATCCGGCCTACACCACTTCGCCCGGCTGGCTTGGCTATTCCGACGAAAAAATGCAGCGCCTGGCGCGCGAGGCCGTGGCCCAGGGCTTCCGCACCATCAAGCTCAAGGTGGGCATGAACGTGGAAGACGACGTGCGCCGCTGTAGGCTGGCGCGCGCAACGGTGGGCCCGGACATCGCCATCGCGGTGGATGCGAACCAGCGCTGGAGTGTGCCCGATGCCATCGCCTGGCTGCGCCGCCTGACCGACGTGCAGTTGAAATGGGTGGAGGAACCGACCAGCCCGGACGATGTGCTCGGCCACGCCGCCATCCGCAAGGCGGTGGCACCGGTGCCGATTTCCACCGGCGAACACACGCAGAACCGCGTGATCTTCAAGCAACTGTTCCAAGCCGGCGCCGTGGATCTGGTGCAGATCGATGCTGCGCGCGTGGGCGGCGTCAACGAGAACCTCGCCATCCTGCTGCTGGCGGCCAAGTACGGAATACGCGTGTATCCGCACGCCGGCGGCGTCGGCTTGTGCGAACTGGTGCAGCACCTGGCGATGGCGGACTTCGTGTCGATCACCGGCAAGAAGGAGGACCGCGCCATCGAATTCGTCGACCATCTGCACGAGCATTTCGTCGATCCGGTGGTGATCCGCAATGGGCACTACATAGCCCCGCAAACGCCCGGCTTCTCGGCGCAGATGCACGCTGCCACGCTGGCGCAGTACCGTTATCCAGATGGCCCGGTATGGTGTGAACCTCTCGTCACCGCCACAGCGCAATGATCACTTTGACCTGCTCCCTCCCCTGCTTGCAGGGGAGGATCGGGGTGGGGTTGCACGAGCTTGCCGCGGTGTTTGAGGTTGTCGCGAGGTTGCTTCACCCCACCCCAGCCCTCCCCTACTACATGTAGGGGAGGGAGCGGATACTCGCAAGCCGGGACAAAAGAGAGAGAAGGAGCGCAGCATGACAACACCCATCACCAACGTTGCCGATCTGCGCGAACTGGCGAAGCGCCGCGTGCCGCGAGCCTTCTTCGAATACGCCGATCGCGGCTCGTACGATGAAGTAACGCTGCGCGCCAACCGCGCTGCGTTCGAACGCATCGCCTTGCGGCAACGGGTGATGAGCAACGTGGACAACCGCTCGCTGGCCACGGATATCGTGGGCCAGCCGGTGTCGATGCCGCTGGCCATCGCCCCCACCGGCCTCACCGGCTTGCAATATGGGGGCGGCGAAATTCTGGGAGCGCGCGCAGCGGAGCGCGCCGGCATTCCCTTCTGCCTGAGCACCATGTCGATCTGCTCGATCGAACAGGTGCGCGCGGCGGCCGAAAAACCCTTCTGGTTCCAGGTCTATGTGATGCGCGACCGCGGCTTTACCCGCGACCTGATCCAGCGCGCCAAGGCCGCCGAATGCTCAGCCCTGATGCTCACGGCCGATCTCACCGTGCAGGGCCAGCGTCATCGCGAAATCAAGAACGGCCTTTCCGTGCCGCCCAAAATCACCCTGCGCAACCTTTTGGACATGGCCAGCAAGCCGCGCTGGGCCTGGAGCATGCTGCACGCCCCCAGCCGCTCCTTCGGCAACCTGCAAGGCCGCATCCAGGATACCGACAGCCTCACCACCCTCGCCCAATGGATCGCCAACCAGTTCGACCCCACGCTGGAATGGAAAGACCTGGACTGGATCCGCGAACTGTGGCCCGGCAAGCTGATCATCAAGGGCATCCTCGATCCGCGTGACGCGCGCATGGCAGCCTCGCTCGGCGTCGACGCCATCGTCGTGTCCAATCACGGCGGGCGTCAGCTCGACGGTGCCCCAGCGACGATCGACGTTTTGCCCAGCATCGTGCAGGCGGCGGGCGATCGCATGCAGGTTCTCATCGATAGCGGCATCCAGAGCGGACAGGATTTGCTCAAAGCGCTTGCCTACGGTGCCCATGCCGGCTTGATCGGCAAGGCTTTCCTTTACGGACTGGGCGCGATGGGCGAAGCCGGCGTGAGCAAGGCCATCGAGCTGATCCGTCGCGAACTCAGCGTCAGCATGGCACTGACCGGACAGACCGACGTACGCAACATCACACCGGACATCATCTGGCGCAATACGTAGGCTGGGATGGCAATTCCGGCATCGCGCAGCTATATGCATGGCGAAGCTGGGTTTCGCAATCCAGCCTACTAACCCAACAAAATCGCGCGTGGGTCAAGTCGCCGCAAGCGCTTCACGCAAGGAAAAGATCCGACCCATCGGCACCCATTTCTGCCCTGCGTCGGCCCAGGGCAGCCGTTGCTGGTAGCGATCCATCAATGCTTCCCACTCCTGCGTTTTCGTATCGCCATTCTCCTCCCGCTTGGCGGAAGGCACATAGCCATCGGCCATTTGCACCACCATCATCAGCCGGTTGCCGGTGCGGAAGATTTCCATGTCCTCGATGCCCGCGGCGCGGATGGACGTGACGATTTCCGGCCAGATCACGCCGGGACGGTGCCAGCGCTCGTATTCGGCGATGGCGGCGGCATCGTCCTTGAGGTCCAGCGCGTAATAAAAATGTTGCATCAGATCGCGCTCCGCGCGGAGCGACGACGCCATGCAAACAAGGCAATGATGGCGAAGCTGCAAGTCGGCACGATCATCGCATCGGACATGCTGGAATGATCGGAGACCGCTCCCATGATCGCCGTGAGCACGGCGCCGCCGATGATGGTCATCACCAGCAGGCCGGAGCCGAGCTTGCGCTCGTCGTCGCTACGGCCTTCCACGCCCAGGGCGAAAATGGTCGGGTACATCACCGACATGAAGAAGCTGCACGCCACCAGCGCATTGGCGCCGCTGCTGCCGGGATGCATCACCGCGTACAGCGTGAGCACTACGTTGATGGCCGCGAACACGAACAACAGACGCACGGGTGCCACGTACTTCATCAAGGCGGTGCCCGCGAAACGGCCGATCATGAAACAGACCAGTTCGGCGGTGAGGAAATTCGCGGCCAGCTTGGCCGGCGTGCCATGCATCGTCGCCTGTACGTAGCGAATGGTGTAACTCCATACGCCGACTTGCGCGCCTACGTAGAAGAACTGCGACAGCAATGCGCCGATGAACGACTTGTCGCGCAGCAGCTTGCCCATCACGCCGCCATTCATGGCCGCGCTTGCCGTGGCCGTGTGCGCAGTGATCAGCCGAGGGAACCGGGTCGCCAGGATCAGCAGCGCCCAACCGAGCACCACGATGCCGATCACCAGATACGGCCACTGCACGGCATGGGTCTCGCTCACGTAATACGCCGTGCGTTGGGCTTCGCTCATTGCCGCCAGTTGCTCCGGCGTGTGCTCGACACCTGAAAAGATGAAATGCTGGCCGATGAGTATCCCGGCGATCGAGCCCAGCGGATTGAACGCTTGCGCCAGGTTGAGGCGGCGAGTCGCGGTTTCCGGTGGTCCAAGCAAGGTCACGAAGGGATTGGCTGAGGTTTCCAGGAAGGCCAGGCCGCTGGCGATCACGAACAGGGCAAACAGGAACATGCCGTAGGTGGCCCGCTCCGCCGCCGGCCAGAACAGCAATGCGCCGATGCCATAGAGCGTAAGTCCGAAAATCACTGCACTCTTGTAACCGAAGCGGCGCATATAGATGCCGGCCGGCATGGCGATCAGGAAATAGCCGAGGTAGAACGCGCTCTGCACCAGGCCGGCCTCGAAGTCGTTGAGCACGAAGGCCTTCTTGAATTGCGCGATCAGCACGTCGTTGAGGTTGTTGGCGCCGCCCCACAGAAAGAACAGGCTGACGATCAGCACCAGCGGCAGCCAGATCCGGCCCATCTGCGTGGCGTCGGTGGCCGGCACCGGTTCTTCTACTACGGTCTGCACTTCCACCTTCCTCTCCTACCCCTCGCAGCGGACGCCGGGGTGACGCTCCCGCCTATTTGTGCAAATATGAAACAATTATTCATAGATAGCACAAGTCGCGCCGCAACATGTGGCCGGGTTTTCGGCAAGATGGCGCGAACGGAACCCACTGGACAAGGGGAAAGCCATGGCCGATCAAACGCCCAAGTACCGCGCCCCGGCGCTCGACAAAGGGCTGGATATCCTGGAGCTGCTGGCCGCCTCCAGCCGCCCGCTGAGCATTGCAGAAATTTCCGAAGGCGTGGGCCGTTCCCGCGGCGAAATCTTCCGCATGCTGCAGGTGCTGGAGGAACGCGACTACATCACCCGCGGCGAAGGTGATGTGGGTTACTCGGTCACGCCGCGCCTGTTCCGCCTGGGGATGGAACAGCCGCCGGTGAAAAGCGCGATCGAGACGGCGCTGCCGGTGATGCATCACCTGGCGGACGTCTGTGGCCAGGCCTGCCATCTGGTGGTGCCGTCCGGCGAACAGATCGTGGTGGTGGCGCGGGTGGATCCGCCCGGCGAAGTGGCCCTCGTGGTGCGCGTGGGGCATCGCCGCCCGATGTCGCAGTCCACCTCAGGCCACGTGCTGCTTGCCTTTCGGGAGGAACAGACGCGCGAACGCTGGCTGGACCTCATCCAGCGTTTCGAACCCACGCTGGATCGCAAGAAACTGACGCGGCTGCTCAATCAGTTGCGCGCGCGCGGCTATGCCTGCGAGCGCAGCCATGTGGTGGATGCGGTCACCGACCTTTCAGCGCCGGTGCTGCAACACGGCAGCGCGGTGTGCGCGCTGACCATTCCCTACATCGAACAACAAAACGCCACGCAATCCACTGACGACGTGGTCGCCGCCCTGCTCCGCGCCACCGGGGAAATTTCCGAAGCACTGCAGTTCGGCTCCTCCAACCGCACTGCTTGACCCAAGAGTATTCAAACGATGCCGATCCGCCGAAACGTTTTGTTGGTCGCTGCGTTGGTCTCCGCACTCTTCACCGGCGGCGCGGCCGCGCAGAATTTTGCCGATGTCAAACCCTCGCCGCAGCAAACGCATTGGCAGGATCTGGGCTTCGGCGTGATCGTACATTTCGGCACGAATACCTTTCTGGACCGCGAATGGGGCGACGGCACGGCCGATCCAAAGGTGTTCGATCCCGACCGCGTAGACCCCGGCCAGTGGGCGCGCGCCGCCAGGTCTGCCGGCGCGAATTATCTGCTGCTGGTGGCCAAGCATCACGATGGCTTTGCGCTGTGGCCGACCGAGCAAAGCGATTACTCGGTGAAAAACAGCCCGTGGATGAGCGGGCACGGCAACCTGGTGCGGATGACAGCCGATGCCGTGCGCAAGGAAGGCATGGAGTTCGGCATCTATCTGTCGCCATGGGATCGCCACGAGCCGCGCTACAAGGACACGGCGGCCTACGACAAATTCTACCTGGCACAGATGGATGAACTGGTGCAGGGCTACGATCCGCTGGCGGAATGGTGGCTGGACGGCGCCGGCAGCGCGGGCCACGTCTACGATTTCAAAAAATACATGGAAGAGCTGCGCACTTATCAACCGAACACCATGGTGTTCGCCGACGTGGCGTTGTTCGGCTACGGCGACATCCGTTGGGTGGGCCAGGAAGACGGCCATATCCGTGGCGAGAACTGGAACGTGATCGACCGCCACGCCGAACTGCGCTGGCGCCCGGTGGAGGTGGACACGCCGCTGCACAAACTGGAATGGTTCTGGCATCCCGACAGCGACCACACGCTCAAGAGCGTCGACGAACTGATGGATATCTGGGAAAACAGCGTAGGCCGCGGCGGCCAGCTGATGCTGGGACTCGCGCCGAATCGGCATGGCTTGCTGCCGGATGCCGACGTAACGCGATTGAAAGAATTTGGCGCAGCATTGCAAGCGCGTTACGGCGAGGACAAGAACCTGGTACCGCATCGCCTTCCCTCGCCCTCCGGCGACCCGAATCTTGACGCGGCGCTGGACGGCAATCCCGACACATTCTGGTCGGCCCCGGACGGCTCCCGCCACGCCGTGCTCGAAGTGGACTTCGCCCACCCCATCACGTTCAACCATGCGCTGACGATGGAATGGTTGAACGACGGCCAATGCGTGCAGAGCTATGCGATCGAGGCGTGGATACACAACGCCTGGACGCCGGTCGCCAAGGCCGAAGCGATTGGCCATATGAAGATCGATCGCTTCGCCCCGGTCACCGCGTCGAAAGTCCGCTTGAACGTGCTTTCGAGCGCCTGCACGGCGCGGATCCGGGAGTTTCAGCTGTTTGACGTCGAACAGGGGCGCTGAGGGAATCGGTGGCGGCTGGGAGGATAATCCCAGCATTGCGACATTCCGAGGCTGGGATAGTCATCGCAGCTATGCGGCATGCAGCTCCCTCCCCTGCTTGGCACTTGATTAGCGTCGAGTCTCAGTAGGTGAGCAGAGGTAGGGCGAGCATGGCGGCATCCCTCAAGCGGAGGTGCCGC
>NZ_RYYV01000015.1 GCF_003977665.1 Dyella choica
GCTGTCCAGCGTTTAATCTCTTCGTCCATCGTCGTGCTCATCGGTGTCTCCTAAGTGAAGATTACACCTGAGCAGAAAATCACTGGGTCATTACACGCATGGCCATCAATTTCACAAACGCCGCGCCGCTCGCGTCCTTATATTGCGCAAGCGCTTGCGACAATGCCTTCGGCGCAGTGACTTCGACTTTTGCGATGGCTGGCGCAGAATTCTGGAAACGCTCGGACGTTGCAGGCAATGGAATGGACGGGTCGCATAGCCTTCCTATGCAATTATTGGCCATCAGCACTGCTTCAACTAGATCAAGGTAAAGCTGTCGCCGTAATTCATATCGACGCTGAAACCTGTCAGCAATCCACTTTCCGATTAGAGTGACAATCACGCCCACCAAGGCGAGCCACGCTGGAAGCATCCCATTCGCATCACTTCCGTTCGGCTTAGGTTGCTCGATCTGAATGACGAACGTACTCGTCGTTGTTTTCGCTGGTGGCGCTCCGACGCTGGCTGGCGCTGCAAGCGCAACACGCATCGCTCCTGCCGCTTGCTGGTGTGGCTTATCCATATCCCCTCCCTGTTTAATAAAGCTTAGAAGCAAATGACTCGCCGGCGCCCTTTCACGGCTTACTCCCAGCGAGTATCTTCTTTGAAAACGGATCCAGGTTCAGTTCCTTATCAACGAAAGTGAACCTGACTACATTTCTTGACGTTTGAAGACATGAATCCACTATATTTTCCCTGCCCGAACTTCCATCGAGACCCATGATTGTTTTGCGCTGCACCTCCCGACTACTCAAGCGGATGCGTCAACCGGTCAAACTGGCGGAGCCTCCCACACCCACCAATCCCTTGGGCGAGTGGTATGCGGACATCGCCTTCATCGACCGCGAGCCGTTTGTGGTGCTGCTGAACGCCACCACCGGTGCCGCTATGGTTTTGCCCGGACGCGCAGCATTTCTCAAGCAACTGCATATCCACGCCGGGCAACAGTTCTTCAAACTACTCATGCACTACGGCTTTGATCCAGAGTGGCCCCATTGCACGCAGGAATTGCTCGCCTGGGAAACTGCTCCCGTCTTGGCCAATACGCGTGATCGCAGCTTGCTTGGTTCGATGAACCGACTGAAGTTGGAAAGCTTCGATCATTTCGCTTACAAAAATCGCTCACTCCCGGAAGCAGCCGCACACTGGTGGGAGGGTATGTTCCGTCACCCCACACTCCCCGACTACGACAAGAATTACACTTGGCATCGGCCTGTGGAACTGGTTGCGCAAAGGCTGGTACCACCCGGTACCGGGATGCTCGGATTCGGCTCTGCCATACTCGACCTGCAAGTCGCCGCGAATGACGACGTGTAGGGTAGTCAGCAGATCTCATCGGTGATGCTACCCAAGGCGTCATAACTCCAATCGGCCACGGAGGTCTTTGCAGCGGGCCTCCAGCCCAATAAGTGCAAGCCGATCGTTGCCAACGAACATATATTCATGCGCATCAGGGGACCACTTGTCCCTGTCTGCAAACTCCGCACCGAATGAGCGCGCGCATGCCAGGCTAGTGGCTTGCCAATTCTGAAGACCTTGGTGGGAAACCCAAAGCGGATGGCGCTCGTCCCAGGGGTGCCCGGCCGGCGCCTCGTCACGTTGCAGTGCGATCAAGGCCTCGACGGATGCCCTGCACGCCAATCCATCGCGTAAGTGTCCGCCGATGAGCAGCGGGTCCAGGATGTCCACCAAGAAGTCCCGGAAAAGACGGGCGCGAGCCTTGTCTTCGTTGGAGGGTGGATTGCTTGCGGTGATTGGCGTGGTCATAGGGTTGCCAGCAGTAAGAAATCAGATTCCTGTATCGGTGAACGGAACCGGAAAAAAGGAATTTGCCCCTGAGCTATCCCAACGTTTTTCAATCAAGAACCATCAGTACATCAGAAAGTTAGCTTATTGCAGCGATGCCTGATGTTTTTGCTGGTCATTCCGGCGAAGGCCGAGGCGCTTCACCGGAATGACAATTCGCTCTGAAAGAGGATCCCTGTGATACCAACTTTGGCGGGATCCAGGCTAAAAAACTTGGGGATACCTCAGAATTTGCCCCCTTGTTTGGATTTGCATAGAGCTGAAGCGTAACCACCAACTTTTCGTCATAGCCCAAGCCTCCTTGCCCATTTGACATCAAGCCGCGCGCTTGTGCGCTGGGCTTCGCGCGGAATTCGTGACCTTTCCCTTTGTTTTGCCGCCTGTCTTTGCCGTCTTCTTAGCCTCGGGCTTTGCGCCCTTCACAGCCACCCGGAGATTCACCCCCAACGCCGCAACAACCTTTGCAATGGTAAAAAATCCCGGCTTGGCTCCCGGCTTGAGTGCCTTGTAAAGGCTTTCGCGCCCTAACCCGCTCGCTTGCGCTATTTCTGACATGCCACGCGCACGTGCAATGTCAGACAGCGCAGACAGGAAAAGGTCATCATCGCCTGTCGCAATCACTTCGTTCATGTAGGCTGCAATGGCTTCATCGCTGTCGAGATATTCGGCAGGGTCGAAGGCCGAAAATTTCGTGGACATGGCTTCACCTTTCATCTGCGTCTCTTGAATCCTGCTAAGGCTCTCACGACTCACTCGCCGCGAGTATCTTCTTTGCCTTTGCAATGTCTTTGCTTTGGCTCGATTTGTCACCGCCGCACAGCAGCAAATAGAGCGTTTTGCCCTTCTTGGCTGTATAGACCCGATACCCCGGGCCGTAGTCGATGCGCAACTCCGCAATGCCATCGAAATGCTTCGCGTCACCGAGGTTGCCCGCGGCAAGACGCTTGATGCGCACGATAACCTTAGCCTTCGTGGTCTGATCCCGCAGACCTTTAAGCCAAGCCGCGAATTCGTCCGATTGCTGGATCGCGTACATGCCGCATAATGTATCCATATGGATACATTATGTCAACGCCGCAGTTGTTCCGCCCTTTGTTTTGGAGACGAGAAAAATGGATTCCTGCTTACGAGGGAATGACGCGCATAAGGGCGGCAGCAACTGCACTGGGGGTATGTTCCGTCACCGCACACTCCCCGACTATGACAAGAATTACACTTGGCATCGGCCTGTGGAACTGGTTGCGCAAAGGCTGGCACCACCCGGTACCGTGATGCTCGGATTCGGCTCTGCCGTACTCGACCTGCAAGTCGCCGCGAATGACGACGTGTAGGGTAGTCAGCAGATCTCATCGGTGAGGCTACCCAAGGCGTCATAGCTCCAATCGGCCACGGAGGTCTTTGCAGCGGGCCTCCAGCCCAATAAGTGCAAGCCGATCGTTGCCAACGAACATATATTCATGCGCATCAGGGGACCACTTGTCCCTGTCTGCAAACTCCGCACCGAATGAGCGAGCGCATGCCAGGCTAGTGGCTTGCCAATTCTGAAGACCTTGGTGGGAAACCCACAGCGGATGGCGCTCGTCCCAGGGGTGCCCGGCCGGCGCCTCGTCACGTTGCAGTGCGATTAGGGCCTCGACGGACGCCCTGCACGCCAATCCATCGCGTAAGTGTCCGCCGATGAGCAGCGGGTCTAGGATGTCCACCAAGAAGTCCCGGAAACGACGGGCGCGGGCCTTGTCCTCGTTGGAAGGTGGATTGCTTGCGGTGATTGGTGTGGTCATCGGGGTCGAGAGCGATTGATGCTTGCACCATTTTTTCAGAATGTTCAGAGTTCTGGTTCAATTTGAAAGAAATGACAAAGCATTCTTCACCCATCCTCTTAGTCGTGCAGATACTCAGCATACTGCTCAAGCAGTTCCGGCTTTGCACTCAGCTGCTCACGTAAATATTGTTTGAGCCGATGCATCTGGAGTATCCATTCCTCGATGCCCTCTGGGTCCTTCACCGTCTCGCTATGCTTAAGCCGGTCGTTGTACTTGATGCCGTCATTCAATGCGCACAACAGCGTCGGCAGCCATGAGTTGTCAATTTCCATATGAAACATCCTTTTCTAATAGCTTTGCCAATGGGGCGAGCAGCGCTTTACTTACCTCGGTCCTAAGGTTTATGTGATCGGCGTCTTGCTGCCTGCCAAATATATACCTGCCAGGCAGGCAACAAAGGGGGGGGCGAGCCCAAGCGCCATCCAACTTCTGTCGCAGCGAGTAGATTGGGCCTGTGATCCCGATTGCTGGGATTTGCATCCCAGCCTACGTGGGGCTGCCGACCTGGAAAAGTGGGTTAGAGAACGCGTTGGCACAGGCCGGGTATGGGTTGCGGGAAAGTCCGGATCTATGCCGCACGAGGATGAATTTCTTTGAGCGTGTCACCCAAATCCCGGCGCGCGCATTCCAGCTCATAACGCTGCTGGAGATTGAGCCAAAATTCGGGGGAATTACCAAAGTAGCGGGAAAGACGTAGCGCCGTATCTGCCGTAATGCCACGCTTTTCTTGCACGATCTCATTGATGCGCGCAGCAGTAACCCCAAGGGCCGAAGCCAGTGCATTGCCCGACAAGCCCAGCGGCACCATGAAGTCCTGACAGAGCATTTCGCCGGGATGGATGGGAGGCAGTTGTTTCTTGGCCATAGTCGATGTCTCAATGAGCTGGCTTGGATGATAGTTCCAGCGGCTCTCCTTGAGTTTCGTATTGCTGGGATTTGCATCCCAGCCTACGCGGGGCCGTCATTCCTGCGAAGGTGGCGGCGCCTGTCAACGGCGAATGCCGGCCCCTCTATTTTTCGCTGTAGCGAAGCGCAAGATGGATTCCCGCTTTCGCGGGAATGACGGCCCTGGAGATTATGGTCGCGACCATAAGGCTTACGATGGCCACCAGGCCTAAGGTGACAGCCGTAGGAGCTACGATGGTGTCCATGTACGATGGTGTCCATGAGGGTTCCGTGGCTACACGGACTCAGACCGAGCGCCATAGACACAAAAAAACCCGCCAGCGGCGGGTTTCTTGTTTTGGCTACCGAATCCTTTGCAGGTCTTCGGTAGCCTTCGATTGGTGCCCAAGGGGGGACTCGAACCCCCACGACTTGCGTCGCTACCACCTCAAGGTAGTGCGTCTACCAATTCCGCCACCTGGGCTGATGTTGCTCGTTTTTTAGTGCTTGCTCGTCGCTGCTGCTGCCGGGGCCGTGGCGGCGGGGACTTCGCCCTGCTGTGCCTTGACCGGGGCCGGCTGGGCGGCGGGAACTTCGCCGTTGCCTGCCGGAGCAGCTGGCGCCGGCACCGCTGCCTTCGGCTGGGCCGGGGTCGCGGGTTGCGCATTTTGCGCGCTGGCGGGCTTGTTGCCAAGACCCGCCATCACGCCGAGGCTGTTATTCGCCTGCTGCTGGCGGATCGCACCGCCGTTCGCCTTCAGGTAGATGCCCATGCCGATGCTGAGCGCAAAAAACAGCGCGGCGAGCACGGCGGTGGAGCGCGACAAGAAGTTGGCCGAGCCGCGGGCACCAAAGACCGTGGCCGATGCACCGGCGCCGAAGCCGGAACCGGCGTCCGCGCCTGCGCCGCGCTGCATGAGGATCAGCACGATCATCGCAGCAGCGATCAGGATGTAGAACACGCTGAAGATGACGAACATGAGGTCTCGCGTAGGGTTCTAGTGTCGCTCAACGGGCGGCGTGGCAGATGGCAAGAAATTCGGAAGCTACGAGCGATGCGCCACCGATCAACCCCCCATCCACGTCCGGCTGCGCAAAAAGCTCTGCAGCGTTCGCCGCCTTGACGCTGCCGCCGTAAAGCAGCCGGGTCAGACGGGCAATCATAGCATCCTGTTGCGCCAGTTGGCTACGGATGAAGGCGTGCACTTCCTGGGCCTGCTCCGGGGTGGCGGTTTGGCCCGTACCGATGGCCCAGACCGGCTCATAGGCGATCACGGCAGTGTCGAAACAGGCAATCCCGTTCAGCGCCAGCACAGCGTGCATTTGCTGCTGGATCACTTCCATGGTCTGCCCGGCCTCGCGCTGGTGCAGGGTCTCGCCCACGCAGAGGATGGGGGTGAGCCCGGCAGCGAGTGCCGCGGCGAACTTGCGCGCCACTTTTTCGTTGCTTTCAGTGTGGTGATGGCGGCGCTCGGAATGGCCCACCAGCGCCCAGCGACAGCCGATATCGGCCACCATCGGGGCGGACACCTCACCGGTATAAGCGCCCTGCCCCTGGTGCTCGCTCACATCCTGCGCGCCAAAGCCGACACCGGATCCACCGTACTTGTCGACCAATTGAGCGAGATAGGGATACGGCGGCAAGACCAGCACATCGACGCCTTCGGCAGGATTGGCCTTGATGAGGTCTTCCATCAAGCCATCGGCCATCGAGCGGCTACCGTGCATTTTCCAGTTAGCGGCGACGAGTTTTTTACGCATGCCCGCGTCCGTTGCAAATGAAAGCTGGCAAGCTTAACCAGCGACCTGAGGCACGGCAACGCGCCTGCTGAAGGCATTTTCATTTATATCGATCTAGCTAGGAAAAAGCCCATGACCCAAGCCCGACCGCTCAGCCTGATCACCGGTGCATCCGCCGGCATCGGCGCCGCTTTCGCTCGTGCACTTGCAGCACGAGGGCATGATCTGGTGCTGACGGCACGGCGCACTGATCGCCTGGAAGCCTTGGCGGGCGAACTGCGTGATCAGCATCGGGTGAACGCAACGGTGTTGACCAACGATCTTGCCGATCCGCACGGTGTTGAGCAGTTGTGCGCAGCGTTGGATGAACGTGGTTTGCAGGTGGATTGGCTGGTCAACAACGCCGGCTATGGCGTGCCTGGGCGTTTCGATCAAAGCGATTGGCCGGTGCATGCAGATTTTTTGCGCGTGCTGGTCACGGCACCGACGGAGCTGGCCTGGCGTTTGGTGCGTGGCATGCGCGAGCGGGGTTACGGGCGTATTGTGAATGTGGCTTCGCTGGCTGGCCATGTGCCCGGCAGCGCGGGGCATACGCTGTATGCGGCGAGTAAGGCGTACATGATCAAGTTCTCGCAGTCGCTGGCGCTGGAGAATCTGGGCCTGGACGTGAATGTGTGTGCGTTATGTCCTGGCTTTACGTATTCGGAGTTTCACGACGTGACCGGAACGCGCGCGCTGGTGAGCAAGATGCCGGGTTTCATGTGGCAGCGTGCGGAGGCGGTGGTGCAGGAGGGCATCGCTGCGGTGGAGCGTGGTGAGGCCGTGCATGTAACGGGGCGATTCAATCGAACGGTGAAGAGCTTGTTCAAGCTGATGCCGGACCGGATGGCATTGAAGATGTCGGCGCAGCAGTCAAAGCGGTATCGGGCGCAATGACGTTCACTCCCTCCCCTGCTTGCAGGGGAGGGTCGGGGTGGGGTTGTACGAGCTTGCCGCATTGTTTGAGTTCATCGCGAGGTTGCTTCACCCCACCCCAGCCCTCCCCTACTACACGTAGGGGAGGGAGCCGATCGTTACGGAGAACCGCCGCCGATCCAGTGGGCGAGCAGAAAGGCAGTTGCCGAGGCCAAGCCGCCGATCAGCACCGTCTGCAATGCACTGCGCCAGCCGCTTACACCGGTGAAGCGGCTCTTGGCCGCGCCGAAGATCGCCAGCGCCGCGCCGGTGCACACGACCGACAGCAGCAGCGCCGGCTTCAATTGATCGATCAGCATGTACGGCACCAGCGGCACCAAACCGCCGACGATGTAAGCGCCGCCAATGGTGAACGCGCTGCGCAAGGCGCGGCCGGGTTCGGGCGTGTCCAGGCCCAGTTCGAAGCGCATCATGAAATCCACCCAGGCCTCGTGGTCCTTGCGGAAGTGTTCGAGGATGGGTTCGCAGGCTGCACGATCCAGGCCGTAGCCTTTGAAGATGTCCACGATCTCGCGTTCTTCTTCGCGCTGCAGGTTGCGCACTTCGTGGAACTCGCGGCGGCGTTCGGAGTGGTAGTGATCGGCTTCACCGCGCGCGGCGAGATAGCCGCCAAGGCCCATGGCGATGGCGCCGGCAGCAATCTCCGCCACGCCGGCGACGACCACTACGCGGCTGGCTACGTTGGCGGCGGACAGGCCCGCGGCGAGCGCGAACGGTACGGTAAGACCATCGGCCATGCCCAGGACGATGTCACGGACGGTTTCGGAGGCGGCGAAATGGCGTTCCTGATGGGGATGACGGTGGGCGGCGGACATGCGATGACTCCCGGATGGCGGGGAGACTTTAGCCGGTTGTGTGCAGGGACCGGGGCAATGAGACGTACACGCATTTCCGCGCAACCGGGAATGACGGCCTTAAGCACGTAGGCTGGGATGACAATCCCAGCACCACGATTTAGCCATGCATGGCAATGCTGGGATTGTCATCCCAGCCTACCAAAGCCTTTGATCAGATCAGCTTGATCTCGCGCAAGCGCTGCATGAGGTACTCGTGCGAGCTGAGCGAGGTGTCGTAGCGGCGAGGGTTGTCCGGCGTAATGCACTGCGGCAGCGGATCGAGCACCACGTCGGGATTGGGATGCAGGAAGTACGGCACCGAATAGCGCGGCTTGCGGGCGTTGGCGTTCGGCGGGTTCACCACGCGGTGGGTGGTGGAAGGATAAACATGGTTGCTCAGGCGCTGCAGCATGTCGCCGATGTTCACCACGATCGCATCGCCCGCAGTGGTGATGGGTAGCCACTCGCCTTCGCGCGTGAGCACTTCCAGGCCTTCGGCGCTGGCGCCCACCAGCAGGGTGATGAAGTTGATGTCCTCATGCGCACCGGCACGCACGTTGGGGATGTTTGCTTCAATGATCGGCGGGTAATGGATCGGGCGCAGGATGGAATTGCCCTGGTCGATCTTGTCTTCGAAGTAGTCCTCCGGCAGATCGATATGCAGGGCCAACGCGCGCAGCACACGACTGCCGAGCAAGTCCAGCGCCTGGTACAACTCGTAGCCGTATTCGCGAAAGCCCGGCACTTCGGCCGGCCACAGGTTGGACGGCATCAGTTCGGCGAAACGCGAGTTGCGATCGATCTCGCGGCCGATATGCCAGAACTCTTTCAGGTCCGGATAACGGCTGTCCTTGGCGGTTTCCACTTTGAAGGGCGTGTAGCCGCGCGCGCCGCCGGAGCCCGGCACGTGGTACTTCATCTTGGCTTCGGCAGGCAGCGCGAAAAAGCGCTGGAAGGCGTCGTACGCGCCATCGATCAATTGCGGGGTGATGCCGTGGCCGCTGATGCAGCAAAAGCCGAATTCACGATAGGCCGCGCCGAGCTCGGCGACGAACGCCGCGCGGTCGGTGTCATAGCGGCGGATGTCGAGGGTAGGAACTTGCTTGGGCTGTGTACGGGCAGATGTATCCATAACGTTGTCCTTGTATAGGCGTGCGGTCTAGTTGTCCGCCACCGCAGGGGCGGTGCACGTCGGGCCTTAAGGAGCTTGTCTGCATAACACCAGACAGGCTCCCCTCCATGGCGACCTGGCATCTGTTCGTAGCGCTGCCGCAAAGACAGCGCTACTGGTTCACGAGCGTTCGGTGGCGGATTTTACGACGTCCGCAAGGCGTTCGGCCATCTGCCGTACTTCGGCCTCGTCGGCGGCCTCCACCGTCACGCGCACCAGCGGCTCGGTACCGGAGGCACGCAGCACCACCCGGCCACGCCCGAGCAGGGCCTGCTCGGTATCGGCCAGGGCCTTGCGCACCACGTCGCTGTTCAGCGCTTCGCGCGCGCCGGCAGCGCGCACATTGATCATCACCTGCGGCATTTTCTTCAGGCCATGGCGCGCGCTGGCCAGGTCCTGGCCGGACAGCTTGAGCGCTTCGAGCAGCGCCAGCGCCGCCACGACGCCATCGCCGGTGGTGGCCCGGTCCAGGCACAGCAGGTGGCCGGAGGTTTCGCCGCCCAGCACGCCGCCGTGCTCCTTGAGTTTTTGCAACACGAAACGGTCGCCCACGTTGGCGCGGATCAGTTCCACGCCAATCTTCGCCAAGGCCTGCTGCAGGCCGTAGTTGCTCATCAGGGTGCCGACCACCGGGCCTTTCAACTGGCCACGCATGTGCCAGCTGCGCGCCAGCACGTAGAGCATGTCGTCGCCGTCGCCGAGCACGCCGTTGGCATCCACTACCTGCACACGGTCGCCATCGCCGTCGAAGGCAAAGCCGATGTCGGCCTGATGCTCCATGACGGCGCGCTGCAGCGCCTGCGGATGCGTCGAGCCGACATCGCGATTGATGTTGAAACCGTCCGGCCGGTCGCCGATCAGGTGCAGCTCCGCGCCCAGTTCGCCGAACACCTTGGGGGCGACCTGGTAGGTGGCGCCATGCGCGCAATCGAGCACGATCTTCATGCCGGCCAGGCTGAAATCTTCCGGCACGGTGGCCTTGCAGAATTCCGCATAGCGCGTGATGGCGTCGGTGACGCGGATCACCTTGCCCAGATGCTCCGAATCCACGGTAGCGAACGGCGCATCGGTTTCGGCCTCGATCGCGGCCTCGATCTCGTCGGAAAGTTTTTCGCCGTGGGTGGAGAAGAACTTGATGCCGTTGTCGTAGTGCGGGTTGTGCGAGGCGCTGATCACGATGCCCGCATCCGCACGCAAGCTGCGGGTGAGGTAGGCCACTGCCGGCGTGGGCATCGGGCCGAACAGACGCACGTCTGCCCCTGCCGCGGTCAGGCCGGCTTCCAGGGCCGATTCGAACATGTAGCCGGAAGCGCGGGTGTCCTTGCCGATCAGGACCAGCGGGCGGCCCTGCTGCTTCTTTCTTTCGCGGCCCAGCACGACCCCGAGCCCGCGTCCCAGGCGCAGCATGAAATCCGCACTGATGGGCCATTGGCCCACGCGGCCACGGATGCCGTCGGTACCGAAGTATTTGCGTTGGTTCATGGAGATCGGTCCAAAGGGGAATGGGGAAGAGCCGGATTCCGGCGTCTGTAGGGCGTGAATCCTACACCGGTGGGCTATGGCCAGATGTGCTCCCTCCCCTGCTTGCAGTCGGTCGTTTGGACTTGCTGCACCGCGTGTGGCACGTAGGCTGGGATGACAATCCCAGCATCGCGTGAGCTGCAACATGGCAATGCTGGGTTCCGCAACCCAGCCTACGCCAGCGAGGGAGCCGATCTGGGGTTAATCATCATCCGGCCAGCTGGGCATTTTCGGCTTGTCGCGCCGCTCCGGCGTATCGCCGGCTTGCACGGCATGCCACACCTTCAGTGCATCCACCGTGGGCGCCACGTCATGTACGCGCACCATGCGTGCGCCGCGTTGCACGGCGATCAACGCGGCAGCCACCGAGCCGGCGGCACGTTCGGCATGCTCTTGGCGACCGGTGAGTGTGCCGATCATCGACTTGCGCGACAGTCCCACATAAACGCCGCTGCCCAGATCGGCAAAACGTTGCAGCTTGCGTAGCAGCGCAAGGTTGTGTTCCAGCGCCTTGCCGAAGCCGAAACCGGGGTCGACCATCACCTTGCGCCGGTCGATGCCGGCCATTTCGCAGGCGAACAGGCGATCGGTGAGAAAGCGGTGCACTTCGCCGACTACGTCGTCGTAATGCGGCTCGTCCTGCATGCTGCGCGGCTCGCCTTGCATGTGCATCAGGCAGATCGGTACGCGCAATTCCGAGGCCGCGTCCATCGCACCTTCACTGCGCAAGGCACGAACGTCGTTGATCATGCCGGCGCCGGCAGCGACCGCCGCACGCATCACTTCCGGCTTGGAGGTATCGATGGCAATGGGCAGCGAGGTGCGGGCAATGAGCTGCTCGATCACCGGGATGACGCGCTGAAGTTCCTCTTCGACCGGCACGTCCACCGCGCCGGGGCGCGTGGATTCGCCGCCGATGTCGAGCATGTCCGCGCCCTCATCGGCCAGGCGCAAACCATGTTCCACCGCCGCTGCAGTGCTGGAAAACTGGCCGCCGTCGGAGAACGAATCGGGCGTGACGTTGATGATGCCCACCACGCGCGGACGATCCAGCGTCAGCGGCCGGCCGTTGCAATCCAGCACCGTGGCGAACAGGTCCGTCGTCATGCACTCTGCTCCACGCCGCCCAGCGCGCCCATGAACTGCCGGTAGTAGCGCAGCTCATCGATCGAATCGCGGATGTCGGACAGGGCGGTATGCGCCGATTCCTTGGAGAAGCCGCGGCCGATCGCCGGCGCCCAGCGCCGCGCCAGTTCCTTCAGTGTGGACACGTCGAGGTTGCGGTAATGGAAGAAGCGCTCCAACTGCGGCATCTGCCGGTGCAGGAAGCGACGGTCCTGGCAGATCGAATTGCCGCACATCGGCGACTTGCCCGGCGGCAGCCACTGCTTGAGGAAGTCCAGCGTGGCCCGCTCCGCTTCGGCGTGCGTGATGGTGGAGGCCGTCACCTGGTCCCACAGGCCGGAACGGCGATGCTGGTTGCGGTTCCAGGCATCCATGGCCTCCAGCCGCTCCACCGGGTGCTGCACCGCGAACGCGGGGCCTTCGGCCAGAACGAGCAGATCCTTGTCGGTGACGATGGTGGCGATCTCGAGGATCGAATCGTTGGCGGTATCCAGACCGGTCATTTCCAGGTCGATCCAGATGAGGTTGTCTTCGTTCGCTTGGCTCATGCGCCCTCCTGGCCGGGGAGTTTAGCAAGAGGCAGGCGACTTCCCCATGCCCCGCTGCCTGCCTGGAGCCCCTATCATCGGCCCATGCAAACGCTCTTCTGGCACGACTACGAGACATTCGGCACCGATACGCGCCGGGATCGCCCGATCCAGTTCGCCGGCATCCGCACCAACCTGGAGCTGGAAATCGTCGATGAACCGGTGATGTTCTACGGCAAGCCGCCGCGGGACTCGCCGCCCAGCCCGGAGGCCTGCCTGATCACCGGCATCCCCCCCCAGCAGGCGGAGCGCGAAGGGGTGAGCGAGGCCGACTTCGCCGCGCGCGTGCACGAGCAGCTCGCCGCACCGGGTACCTGCGGCGTAGGCTACAACTCGCTGCGCTTCGACGACGAATTCACGCGCCAGCTGCTTTACCGCAATTTTTTCGAGCCGTACGCGCGCGAGTGGGAGAACAGCAATTCGCGCTGGGACCTGATCGACCTGGTGCGCCTGTGCGCCGCGCTGCGCCCCGAAGGCATCGTGTGGCCTACGCATGAAGACGGCACGCCCAGCTTCAAGCTGGAACACCTGGCCGCGGCCAATCACTTGCGGCAGGAACGCGCGCACGATGCTTTGTCGGACGTGCATGCCTTGATCGACCTGGCACGCCTGATCCGCGTGCGGCAGCCGCGCTTGTGGGAATGGTATTTCGCGCTACGCCGCAAGCAACGCGTGTTCGAACTGCTCGACATCCAGGCCATGACACCGCTGGTGCACGTGTCGTCACGCTATCCGGCCAGCCGTCGCTGCCTCGCGGTGATCCTGCCGCTGGCGGTGCATCCGGCCCGCTCGGGCGAAATCATCGTTTACGACCTGGCGCAGGATCCCCGCGACCTGCTGGAGCTGGAGGCCGAGGACATCGCCGATCGCATCTTCACTGCGCGCGCCGATCTGCCCGAAGGGGTGGAACGCATTGCGCTACGCACCGTGCATGCGAACCGCTCGCCGGCACTGGCGCCGCTTTCCGCACTGAAGGGTGTCGACCTGCAACGGCTGCAACTGGATCTGGACCGCTGCCTGGCGCATGCCGACCAGCTGCGCGGAGCCACCGGTCTGGGCGACAAGTTGCGCCGGGTTTTCCGCCACGCGGCCGAGCTGCCGCCGCCGGAAGATCCGGAACTAGCGCTTTACGGCGGCTTTCTGCCGGATGCCGACAAGCGCCTGCTGCGCGAGGTACGCGCTACCCCGCCAGAGCAGTTGGGTCTGCGCAAGTTCGGTTTTCGCGATGCGCGCTACCCGGACCTGTTGTTCCGCTATCGGGCGCGCAATTGGCCCGAGACGCTGACAGCGGAGGAAAGGGAGCGCTGGGAAGCGTTTCGTGTTGCGCGGTTGACGCGCCCAACTGCGCTTACGACGCTCACCCTGCCGGACTATTTCGCCCGACTGGATTTGCTGCGCAGTGATCCGCTGGGGCGTGACAAGGGCGCGGTGCTCGATCAGTTGCAAGCGTGGGGCGAGCAGCTCGCAGCGGAAGCTGGCGTGGCGACGGTCTGAATACTCCCTCCCCTGCTTGCAGGGGAGGGCCGGGGTGGGGTTGTACGAGCTTGCCGCAATGTTCAAGTTCATCGCGAGGTTGCTTCACCCCACCCCAACCCTCCCCTACTACACGTAGGGGAGGGAGTCTGATATCGCCTTGTATGCGACCATTGCGTCGTTCCCCAACCTACCTACTTGAACCCTCATGCCACGCGCCTATTTCTCGCCCGCCACGTTCCGCTTCTTCAAAAGCCTGGCCCGCAACAACAACCGCGAGTGGTTCCAGAAGCACAAGGCCGACTACGAACGCGACGTACGCGATCCCTTCCTGGAACTGATCAGCGACATGCAGGCGCCGCTGGCGAAGATCAGCTCGCACTTCCGCGCCGATCCGCGCAAGATGGGCGGCTCGCTGTTCCGCATCCATCGCGATACGCGCTTTTCGAACGACAAGGAGCCGTACAAGCCCTGGGCCGGTGCGCGTTTTTTCCACGAGCGGCGGCACGAGATTCCGGCGCCTTCGTTCTACCTGCACATACAGCCGGGCGAATGCTTTCTCGGCGGCGGCATGTGGCATCCGGAGGCGGATGCGCTGAAACGCCTTCGGTCTTTCCTAGCGGACAACCCAGCCGCCTGGAAACGCGCCACGCAGAGCAAGGCGTTCGCCGATCGCTTTACGTTCTGGGGTGAGGCGCTGACGCGGCCGCCGCGCGGGTTCGATCCGGAGCATGAGCTGATCGAAGACCTCAAGCGCAAGGATTTCGCGGCGGGCGAGCAGTTCGACGAAGCGTTGGCGTGTTCGGCGGAGCTGCTGCCGTTCATGCTGGCCAGCTACAAGCGGCTGGCGCCGATGATCGATTATCTGTGCGCGGCGCAGGAGCTGGAGTTTTGACACGACGCGATGGGACTGCGGCAAGCGTTCGAGCAGCACGGCAAAGGCCACTCTCTCTATACTCTTAAGAACAACAACGTAAGGACACCCATGTTTGTATCGCGCTCCATCCCCTTCACTGCTTTGGTGCTCGGTGTTGCCCTGCTGGCGGTATCGTCGCCGACCCGCGCCGACAATAACGACCTCAATGCCTACAACCACAAGGCTCCCACCCGCTATCCCGCATGGTTTCTCCCGCAGGCCGAACTGGGCGTGACCACCTGGTTGAACGCAGAAGATACGCCGGCCACCGAGACCATGCCGGCCGATCATTCGTATATCTTCAGAAGCCACTTTGCGAGTGATGAACTCATCAATCGCGTATTGGCCCTACTCAAGTCCCGTCACTTCGGCAAAATCGATTTTGAGGCCGGCAAGAAAATCACCGCTCTGGAATTCGATCCTGACACCATCGAGGGTGTGCAGGCCGCCGCAAAAGCGGGACACAATTACTTTGTCGATATCGAAGCCGACGTCGAAATGGACCAGGACGCGTTTCGTTTGCAAATCCAGGACGGCACGGTCAACCAGGGAGGCTGACGCCGCTTGGTGCATTGATGAAACGTAGGCTGGGATGACAATCCCAGCTTCGGTGGCCGGCAGGGTGCTGGGATTGTCATCCCAGCCTACGCCCTCTACGCCTCGGGGCGCATGTACGGGAACAGCAGCACGTCGCGGATCGACGCCGAGTTGGTCAGCAGCATCACCAATCGATCGATGCCCACGCCCAGCCCGCCGGTCGGCGGCAAGCCCACTTCCAGCGCGCGGATGTAGTCCGCGTCGAAGTGCATGGCTTCGTCGTCGCCGGATGCCTTCGCGTCCACCTGGGCCTGGAAACGCGCCGCCTGGTCTTCCGGATCGTTCAATTCGGAGAAGCCGTTGGCGAATTCCTTGCCGTTGACGAACAGCTCGAAGCGGTCGGTGATGCCCTTGTCGACGTCGTTCTCGCGCGCCAGCGGCGACACTTCCACCGGGTGGTCGATGATGAAGGTGGGTTGCACGAGGGTGTGCTCCACCGTCTTCTCGAAGATTTCCAGCAACAGCTTGCCCCAGCCGTAAGCGGGCTTCACCTGCAGGCCCAGGCGCTGCGCATGCGCGGCCATGGCCTCGCGGTCGCGCAGGTGCTCGCGCTTGATTTCCGGGTTCAGCTCCAGCACCGCGTCTTCCATGCGCCAGCGGCGGAAGGCCGGGCCGACATCGATCTCGGCGCCTTCCCAGTCCAGCTTGGTGGTGCCCAGCACGTTCTTCGCGGTGTCGCGGATCATCGACTCGGTCAGGTCCATGATCTCGTGATAGGTGGCGTAGGCCTGGTACAGCTCCAGCATGGTGAATTCGGGGTTGTGCCGCGTGGACACGCCCTCGTTGCGGAAGTTGCGGTTGATCTCGTAGACGCGGTCGAAGCCGCCGACGACCAGGCGCTTGAGGTACAGCTCCGGCGCCACGCGCAAATACAGGTCCATATCCAGCGCGTTGTGATGGGTAATGAACGGGCGTGCCGTGGCTCCGCCGGGAATGATGTGCATCATCGGCGTTTCCACTTCCATGAAGCGGTACGGCTCGGCCTCCAGCCACTTGCGGATGTAGCCGATGATCTTCGAGCGCAGCAGGAAGGTGCGGCGCGCTTCCTCGGTGACGATCAGGTCGACGTAGCGCTGGCGATAGCGCTGTTCCACGTCGGCCAGGCCGTGCCACTTGTCCGGCAGCGGGCGCAGGCTCTTGGTGAGCAGGCGCAGGGTTTGCACCTTTACCGACAGCTCGCCGGTCTTGGTGCGCATCAGCAGGCCTTCGGCGCCGACGACGTCACCCGCATCCCAGCTCTTGAACGCTTCGTAGGTGGCCTCGCCCACCGTACCTTGGTGGATGAACAGCTGGATGCGGCCGGTGAAATCCTGCATCTGCACGAAGCTCACCTTGCCCTGCACGCGCTTGAGCACGATGCGACCGGCTACTTTCACGCGGCGAGCGGCGGCTTCGATCGCTTCGGCGCTGTGCTGCTCCTTGTCGGCCAGCTCGGCCTGCAGGTCGCCGGCAAAGGCGTCCACCTTGAAGTCGTTCGGAAAAGCAATGCCCTGCTCGCGCAGCGCCTTGAGTTTTTCGCGGCGCTCGGCGATCAGCTTGTTTTCGTCAACGGGCAGGTGGTCGGTAGGTTCGCTCATGGAGTGCCAACGGCTTCTTTTGGTTATTTATCGCTGCGGGGCGAGGTCAGGATGGTCTTGGGGCGCAACTGCGTTGCGCGTCAATTGTCTTTGCCGAACACATGCTTGACGGCGTGCTTGGTGGCATCCCAGCCCTCGCGTGCGCCGTGGCCAATCCCCTGCCCGGCTTTCTTCGCGCCATGCCCGATGCCCACGCCGGCTTCCTTGGCGCCGTGGCCGACCGTTTTTGCGGCATGCGCCGTGGCATGCCCCACATCGCGCGCACCGTTGCCGATGGCGTGTCCGGCGTCTTTCGTATCCTGCTTGATGCCCTGCCCAGCCGCGTTCGCGACATGACTGGCGAACATCACGCTGGCGCATGCAAACACAACGGCGTAGATCGTCTTGCGATTCATGCTGCGACTCCTCGGTCGATGATCAGGCATCCACCCGCTTGGCGCCGGCATCCAGTCCCGATTTCAGGCTTGCCTCGATGAAATCATCCAGGTCGCCGTCCAGCACCTTCTGGGTATCGGTGCGCTCCACGCCGGTACGCAGGTCCTTGATGCGGCTCTGGTCCAGCACATAGTTGCGGATCTGGCTGCCCCAGCCGATGTCGGACTTGGTGGCTTCCAGCGCATCCTTTTCGGCGTTGCGCTTCTGCATCTCCAGTTCGTACAGCTTGGCCGCCAGCATTTTCATGGCGCGGTCGCGGTTGGCGTGCTGGCTGCGTTCGGTCTGGCACGCCACCACCACGCCGGACGGGATGTGCGTGATACGCACGGCCGATTCGGTCTTGTTCACGTGCTGGCCGCCTGCGCCGGACGAACGGTACACGTCGGTCTTGAGGTCGGCCGGGTTGATCTCGATGTCGATATCGTCGTCGACTTCCGGCGACACGAACACCGATGTGAAGCTGGTGTGGCGGCGGTTGTCGGAGTCGAACGGGCTCTTGCGCACCAGGCGGTGCACGCCGATTTCGGTTTTCAGCCAGCCGTAGGCGTAGTCGCCCTCGACACGGAAGGTGGCGGACTTGATGCCGGCCACGTCGCCGGCGCTCGCTTCCATCAGCTCGGTCTTCCAGCCGCGCGACTCGCACCAGCGCAGGTACATGCGCAGCAGCATTTCGGCCCAGTCCTGGGCTTCGGTGCCGCCGGCACCGGCCTGGATGTCGACGAAGGCGTTGGCCGAGTCCATCTTGCCGGAGAACATGCGCTGGAATTCCAGCTTGCCCACCGCGCCTTCGAGCTTGGCGACGTCGGCCTGCACGGATTGCACGGTGTCGTCGTCCCCATCGGCGGCGGCCATTTCCAGCAGCTCGCCGGCATCGTCGAGGCCCGAGGTGATGCGGTCGATGCCGCTGACGATGGTATCGAGGCGGGCGCGTTCGCGGCCCAGTTCCTGCGCGCGCGGCGGATCGTCCCAGACGGTGGGGCTTTCCAGTTCGCGGCTTACTTCTTCCAGACGCTCACGCTTGGCGTCGTAGTCAAAGATACCCCCTAAGCGACTCGATGCGGGCCTTGAGGTCCGCGATCTGCGCAAGGATCGGATTGGTCTCGATCATGTGTGGCTGAACCCTGATGGGATGGCGCCCGGGGGGCGCGAGGCAAACGGTTATCTTAGCAAATTACGGCTGGCCGAGCCTAGCCACGCGGGCGGAGCCCCGCGCCTTGCCGGCGCCCGGTGGCCGCGCACAGAGAGCGTAGGCTGGGATGATAATCCCAGCATCCGGATGCCACATGGAAAGCTGGGATTGTCATCCCAGCCTATGCGCCGTCAACCCGCCGGGGGCACGCTCTTGAAGAACGCCATGTCCGCCGTATGCATGCCGCACTGCTCCAGCAATGCAGGCGTTCGCTGGACCAGCAGATTCAGTTGCTGCACGGACAGGTCGTTGTAGATCTTGGCGTCAGGATTGCCCAGGTCGCGCTCCTTCTCGTAGCGGTCGATCTGCTGCCGGCGTTGCCCGGCGCTTAGCTGGGGAAATTTTTCCCGCAAGCGCTCATCCAGCTTTTTTTCCAGGCTGCTCTCACGCCATGCCTGCATGTTCTGGTCTTTCAATGCGCTCAGCATGTCGTGCAACACGTCGCCATAAGAACGGTCGATCCATTTCTCCCCGACCAGCCATACGGCAAACTGCGCCGTCTGATGATCCAGATCCGGCTGATCCAGGCACTTGGACAGCTTTTGCACCGGCTCCAGCTCCTCCATGATGGTGCCTGGTATCTCCAGGCTCTGGCCAGGCTCCCGCGGAGCGGCGTTCAATGCCAGCGGCGATGACGAATCGGGCGGCCGTGCGAAGGGCTCCAGGCAATAAGTAGCCACCTGCTGTGTCGAAGTGGGTGAGCCACGGCTCAAGTGCACCACCATGGTCTGCGCAGTCATCAGCCACTGCTCCCCTTCGTTGCCATTGCTAATGAGAGTGCCCGCGGGAATCACTACGGTGAGATCGTCAGGACCGTCTGCGGGCAGGCTCAACGTGACGGTCGCCGCTTGCGCGTCACTGGCGCTCACGTCCACTTGTATCTGCCGATCTCGCAGCGCGTCGGCAATGACGGCCTGGCGCGGCGTCACGTACGAATAGCCCGCATACGCAAGGATCAACGCACCAGCCATCCATAAGGCCACGCGCCCGTATCTGCTCATGATGAATGCCCCCCAAAAAGCTGCATGGTGGCTGGCCGTACCTTGTAAAGGAGCTTGCGTTCGTCGTCCAGCACGTAGAGCGTGTCATTGCGCAAGCGCAAGGCACCGCCGCTATTGCCGACGATGGCCACGGCGCCCGCCCCATGCAGGGCGTAGACCTTGGCCGTCGTAGAGAAGAAAACGACTTTGCCATCCGTGCTGGCAGCTACCGAGACGATGGTTTCGCCATTCTCCGGCAAGTTCAGGACCAGGCGAATGGCGTCCTTGCCCATGCGAAAAATCTGCCGGTCGGTGGCGGCATATACGGCATCAACGCAATCGGCAACACCGACGATGGGCTGCGGCACCGAAAGCAGAATGCGCATCGAGCCATCGTCGGCAAAGCTGTACACCCGATAGTCACCGTCGCCGCCGCCGAACAGGTACACCATGCCATCCAGGCTGGAATGCGCCAGGCGCATGTCCTCGTAAGGCAGCGGCAGGGCGTCGTCGATGGCGCCCGATTCCGTCAGCCGGCCCAGGTAGCCTTCGCGCTGCACCAGCAAGGTTCCTTGGTTGTCCACCGCAAAGCTGGCCGGCACCGTGCCCTGCACCGGCAGCGTGGCGAACTTGCCGTCCTCGTTCACGCCATACAGCGAATCGCCATGGCGAAAGATCATCGCCGAGGTCGGTGTGACATCGAAATCGGCGCCAAAAGCCCGCGCGCTCCAGCGTGCATCACCGGGCAGCAGCACGTAGGAGAGCTGCACCGTGTCCAGAACATCGATGGTGGAAGCCTGGCGCACTTCGCGCAACGATTGCGCGCCGCGTACAGACACCAGGATGACGACGATGGCGACTGCCCATTTCCACATTCCGCGCTTGTGTCGCATGCGCCTTCCCCCTGACAGGAACGAACGCCCTAATAGAAACTGCAGCCTCCACTTCCGGCGCAAGCGCTGGCCTGGCGCAAGCTCGACCAGTCGGTTGGCGCTTGCTGCTCATGATCCGATGAATCGCTTGCCGTGGTTTGCGAGTCCTGCTGCTCTTGCTCCTGTTGTACAGGTGGCGAGTCTTCATGCGGCGTTGGGTAGCGTTCCACCGGCGGCCGGTAGTTATCCGCTACCCGCATCTCGTAACCATCCGTGCGAATGCCGTTGACCAGCAAATCGCTGGCCGGCGGCGGTGGGGCCGGTACCGCTTGAAGCGCCGGAACTGCCACCGCGGGCGCAGCTGCGGGTATCAACGCGGCGGCCGGAAGAACCGGCGCGGCAGCTGCCACGCGACGCAGTTGAGACGGGTGCTCCTGCATGGTTTTTTTGAATTTTTCGTAGAGCGCATCGCCCCAGGCTTCCTTGAGGTGATCGGTCAGCAGCTCGTCCAACACTTTGTCGACCGCCAGATCAACGCCCTTGTCGGCCAGCCTGTCGGCGTAATACCTGGCCATGCCGGCATACGAACCAAACTTCCGCCAACCATGCCACGCCAGCCCGAGCGAAAGCTTGTTTACGCGCGCGGCAAGCTGGGAATGCTCCTTGACGAAATCGTAGGCGCTGTCGCCGGCCTCCAGTTCCTCCTTGGCGCTGCTCTTAAGACGATCCCCCAACAAACCGTCCACGGTATTGCTGATGACATTCTCCAGTCCCACCCGGCATACCGCATAACCGATATGGCCGTGGATCACGTCCATCAAATGCATCAGGGTATCTTCATCGGGCCGCTCGCCCGGGTTGTGCATGGCTTGAATCAAGCGCGCACGCGCAGCCGTGGCGCGATCGTCGCTGGCAATGTCCACGCCCTGCCCCTGCAGGTTTTTCAACAGCGCGGCATCCGCGTTGATGATCTTCAGATTGTCGGTTCTTTCGCTATCCTCAGCGTTGACGGCGGCTTCGCCGGTCCTGCGCGCGAAATCGATGGCGTCCCAGCCCACCGCGGCGGGCGGACCCACAACGGGAATGTGATTTACCCCGTTCGCAATCACGTCCATATGGTCGCCCGCCATCGTCCACACCTTCCACATCGGGGATGGATCGACGGTTTGCCGCTTTACCCAGTCATTGAAGGCATCCAGCCGGGAAGGTTCGGGCGGACTCGCCAAAACCGTCTGCGCCAGCGCCACCCCTGCCAAGGCCGCCAGGACCATCACGGCACGGCGCATGGTCAATGCTCCCCCTGCCATTTGCGCGCTAAAGGCAAGACCTGCAAGTGCTGCTGCAGCACGTCGTCCAGTGCGCGATCGACGTCAGCTTCGTCCACCTTTTGCGCCGGCGTCTCATCGCCGGACGCAGCGGAAGACGCGCTATGTGCCGAAGAGTCGACTACCGTAGCGCTATGAATGCCATTGGCTCCGGTCAACAGACCTTGCGCACCGTTGAGGGTGGCTGTGGTCGTGGCAGTGCCGCATCCGGGACAAACGACGGTTGAAGTCGCGCCCCTCTCTGGCAGCCTTACTTCCTGGTATCCGTGCACTGGCGCCGCCAACAAACCCAGCGACAGGACCAGACAACAAGCGGAGTTGCACGCACCGTTAGCCATACGTGAAGCCCTCCTCTTCACGACCGGACGCAACTGGGCGATCACACTACGCCGAATTCACGCCGGACAAAACCCTCCCGACCCGCACGGCGTCCCAGGCCCACGCACCGGGTTCGCCGTTCCGGCTGTTGCTGATTCATCCGAACGCCAGCAGCAGGCCACCCAGGTTGAACAGCGAATGGCAAAGCATGGCGGGCAGCAGGCTGCCGCTGCGGCGCTTCAATTCACCGGTCAGTACCCCGAGCACACACGCCGCGCAAGCCGTCACCGGCCCCACCTTCAGGTGGATGATCCCGAACAGCAGGGCAATCGACAGCGATGCGGCGATACCGGCCAATGCGATACGGACATGCGCCGTTGCAAGACTTCCGGCCAACGCCGACTGCAGCAGCCCGCGGAACACTACTTCTTCCTGCACGGGAGCACCCAGCGCAAAACACAAATAGGCTTGCCAGGGAGCGAGGTGCATGCCTTGCGGCATGCCTGGTTCGTTGACGTGGAGGAGCACGATGGTCACTACCGTACCCAGCAACGCACCCAGCGCGAAGGCATGGATCACATGCCGATAGGCCGGCCGCTGCCAACCCATGTCCGACGGTGTGAGCCATCCTCGGTGGATGACCCATCCCATCAGTACGCAGCTTATCGCCAGGGTGATGGCTATGACCGCGGGCACCATCGCCGATGGTGTCAAATGCAACGCCCCTACGATCAGGAAAGCGGGCAGGTAGACCATCAGGAACAGGAGCAGCGTAAGCGCCGCCGATTGCAAGAGCTTGAGCACAAGCACCGGCTTCCCCCGTTGGCCCACCCCGTATACACGCTACTGCCAGGGTGCGGGGCGTGACAACATCCCTGTTGCCACGCGAGCCGAGGATCGATTCAGGGGGACATTCCCACCACGGTGCAATCCAGCCCACGCATGCGTGCCGCGGCATCCATCGCCTGCGGCAGCTCGTCCAGACCAAAGCGCTGCAGGCGCACGGTCTCCAGATCAAGCAGGCCGGCACGCAACAGCCCTAGCAGCCGGCGACTGTCCTCGTTGCTGTACATGAAATGCCCGATGACTTCCCACTGATTGATCAACAGCTGGCCGTAGTCGAGCGGCAGCGGCACGCCCATGCTGCCCATCAGCACCAGCCTGCCGCGGCGGCGCAATGCGCCGAGTGCGCTGAGCGTGGAACCGGCATCGCTCGCGCGGCCGATCATGTCGAAGGCCAGGTGGGCGCCGCCACTAGTCGCTTCGCGCAAGGCGGCGACGTCCTGCTCGCCATTGCCGCTCAGAGCAACGGTGCGAACCCGTTTGTCTACGGCAGCAAGGGGCTGCAGTGCATTCGTATTGCGCGCCGTTGCAACCACGCGCTCGGCGCCCATCGCCAGCGCAAGCAGCACTGCGGCGGAGCCGAAGTAACCGCTGGCGCCATTGACGATCACCGTTTCGCCCGCCGCCAGCCGGCCGCGACGCAGGCCACCGAACGGCACCACGAACTTGGCCAGCGTGGCAAGCCGTTCCCATGGCAAATGCGATAGGCCTTCCAGGCTTACGGGCACCGTGGCCGGCACGCTGACGAACTCACTCAAGCTGCCGTCGGGCCAATCGTTCAACAGTCCGGTGCTGTGCGGACCGGTTCCGGTCAGGCCGGATAGCACCTCGGCGGGATCTTCCACGTTCTCGGTGGCTACCACGTAAGGATGCACCAGCACGGCCTGACCCGGCCGATAGTGGTGCACGCCTTCGCCCACCGCTTCGATAACGCCCACGCCATTGGTGCCGATCACGAAGGGCTGGTCGGGATACTGGTAGTGCCGTGCCAGGCCGCCGCGCACGTAGTCGCCCAGATAGCTCAGCAGTGGCACGGCGTGCACGCGCACAACGACCGAGCCAGGACGCGCCGTGGGCCGGGTGCGCTCGACTAGCGCCAGCGGCGCGGCTTCACCGGGAGAAAACAGCCATGCTTTCATGAAAACCCTCGTTCGGCGGTTGCGATACGCCTACTATGTCAGGCTCACAAAAGCGCGGGCAGCGCACGGCTTATCCTGGTATTGGCAACACCACCTTATGGCTACCCTCCCTTCCCTTTCATCCCGCGAATTGCTGGCCAGCTTTCTGCGCGAACGCCGCGCGCGCCTGCAGCCGCAGGACGTAGGTTTGCCTCCCGGCGTCCGCCGTCGCACGCGCGGCTTGCGGCGCGAGGAAGTCGCGCAGATCGCAGGCATCGGGCTGACCTGGTACACCTGGCTGGAGCAGGCGCGCGACATTCAAGTGTCCGGCGCATTTCTGGACAATCTCGCCAAGGCGCTGCGCTTGAACCCGGCCGAGCGCGAGTATCTGTTCGCCTTGGCGCAAGAACGTTCCCCTCCAGTCAAGCCGCAAGTGTCGCCCGTTCTACAGCGCATGCTGGACGGCACCCCGCAGCCGGCCTACCTGCTCGACATGCATTGGGACGTGCTGGCGTGGAACGCCACCGCGAAAACCTTGCTGACCGATTTCGGCGTCATGGCGCCGGAACAGCGCAACACCATGCTGTACGTATTTCTGGATCCGCGCTGCAAGGCAACTCTGCTCCATTGGGAGCACCACGCGCGCATCGCGATCGCGATGTTCCGGCTGGATGCCGCCAGTGCCGGTGACGATCCGCGCTTCGCCGCCCTGCTTGACGAGTTGCTGCGCGGCAGCCACGAGTTTGCCCAGTGGTGGCCGCAGCAGGACGTGAAGTCGCGCGAGCATGGCGTGAAGCGATATCGCCAGGAAGATGGCAGCGTGACGTGCTATGAGCATACTGCGTTCGCCGTAGAGGGAACGCCGGGATTGCGGATGGTGGTTTATACGCGGGTGGATTTTTGACCTCGTCGCAATCGGCTCCCTCCCCTACGTGGAGTAGGGGAGGGTTGGGGTGGGGTGAAGCAACCTCGCGTTGAATTCATGGCACGCGGCAAACTCAAGCAACCCCACCCCAGCCCTCCCCTGCACGCAGGGAGGGGAGCGCATCACCGCAAGCATCAAGACTCGTCCTGCTCCTACGCGAGCGCATTCGCATGCACGCCACGTACCGCGCGCCCAGAGGGATCGGCCATGGCGGCAAACGCCGGATCCCACGCCAGCGCCGCGGGCGACGAACAGGCGATCGACTTGCCGCCCGGCACCGTCGCGGCGCAGGCTTCGCCGGGGAAGAATTTCTCGAAGATGCGGCGATACAGATACGCCTCCTTGGTGGCGGGCGTGTTGAAGGGATAGCGCGAGGCGGCGGCGGTGAATTCGCGATCGCTCACCGCCTGCTCGGCGTGCGCTTTCAAGCCGTCGATCCAGCCGTAGCCCACGCCATCGCTGAACTGCTCTTTTTGCCGCCACAGGATCGATTCCGGCAAGGCACCGGCGAAGGCTTCGCGCAGCACGGCTTTTTCGATGCGACCGTTGCCGGCCATCTTGTGGGCGGCATCCATGCTCATCGCCGCTTCCATGAACTCCAGGTCCAGGAACGGCACACGCGCTTCCACGCCCCAGGCCATCATCGACTTGTTCGCGCGCAGGCAGTCGTAGCTGTGCAGCGCGTCGAGCTTGCGCACGGTTTCCTCGTGGAAGGCTTCCGCCGAGGGCGCTTTGTGGAAATACAGGTAGCCGCCGAAGATTTCGTCCGAGCCTTCGCCGGACAGCACCATCTTCACGCCCATCGCCTTGATGCGGCGGGCCAGCAGGTACATCGGCGTGGAGGCGCGGATGGTGGTGACGTCGTAGGTTTCGATGTGGCGGATCACTTCCGGCAGCGCATCCAGCCCTTCCCAGAAGTTGTAGACGAAACCGTGGTGCACGGTGCCCAATGCGTCGGCCACCACTTTGGCGGCGGCCAGGTCGGGCGAACCTTCCAGGCCGATGGCGAAGGAATGCAGGCGCGGCCACCAGGCTTCGCTGCGATCATCGTCTTCCACGCGTTCGCGTGCGAAGCGTGCGGCGCAAGCGGCAACGAGCGAAGAATCCAGCCCTCCCGAAAGCAATACGCCGTACGGCACGTCGGTCATCAGCTGGCGATGCACTGCCTGCTCGAACGCCTGGCGCAACTCACCCGGGCCGTGGCCTTGGGTAGCGGAGTAATCCCGCCATGGACGCTGGTAATAACGCTGCAACTCGCCGCTGGCGCTGTCGTACACATGCCCCGGCGGGAACGGCGCCACGTCGGCGCATACACCGACCAGCGCCTTCATTTCCGAGGCCACGCACAAGCGGCCCTGCGCATCGTGGCCCCAATACAAGGGACACACGCCGATCGGATCGCGTGCAACCAGGTAGCGCCTGGCGTCGCCATCCCACAGGGCGAACGCAAAAATGCCATTGAGCCGGCTGAGGAAATCCGCACCCTGTTCGCGGTAGAGCGCGTTGATCACTTCGCAGTCCGAGCCGGTGGTGAAATCGTAGCCGCTGTGCGCACGCAGCTCGCGATGGTTGTAGATCTCACCGTTCACCGCCAGCGCCAGATGGCCATCGCGCGAGCGCAGGGGTTGCGCGCCGCTGGCCGGGTCGACGATGGCGAGGCGCTCGTGCACCAGGATGACTCCGGCATCCACGAACACCCCGCTCCAGTCGGGTCCGCGGTGACGCTGTCGCTGCGACAGTTCCAGGGCCTGCAGGCGTAACGCAGCCAGGTCGTCGCCCGGCTGCAGGTCGAACATTCCGAAGATCGCGCACATTGATGGATTTCCTTGGGTTCGCTGGTGGGATGAAACGCTGAAAAAAAAGGGCCCGCACTTGGCGGGCCCTTTTGCGTGTGTCTGTTTGCTGCTCTCGTCTACACGCCGGCCCGTCCGCGGTTGCGGTTGTTGTTATTGGCGTTGTTATTCAGGACTGCTGCAGCCGAAGCAGCACGCGCCGCGAAGGCGGCGTGGCTAGTGAACTGGCTGGCGAGGCAGGTGTGCATGAGGCCGACTTAAGCACAAGTCCGAACCGCACGCAACGGTTGCAGCGGTTACCAGCACCCCGGCTCAGGCTGAAGAAGCCCAGCGCATGGCTTCATCGAGTTCGGCATCGGCAAACAGCCTGAAATGGGTGGGCATGGCGAAGCCGAACATGCTGGACATCACGCGGACCCAGCCCACGTCGGTGACCAGCGCGGTGCGTTCCCAGCCACTGATATGGCGGAAGCCGAGCTTCACGTCATCCCACATCGCGCCGGGCGCGAAGCCGGTGAAATCGTCGCCGATATGGATCAGCAGGCGCAGCTTGGGGTTCAACGCGAAGGCGGCTTCGATATCCGGCACCATCACGTCCTCGTAGTCCCGCGCGGTCACCAGTCCGCGCATGCGAAAGCCGAGGACGCCGGCCGGCAGCGTAGGGAGTTGCTCGATCATGGCAGCGCTCCTTGGTGCGGGGTGGGGTTATCCAAGCGCCAATTGAGCGGGGATGCAAGTGCAGGAAAACGAGACGCGCTCCCTCCCCTGCTTGCACAGGGGAGGGTTGGGGTGGGGTTGCATGCGCTTGCGACACAAGTGAATTCACCGCGAGGTTGCTCCACCCCACCCCAGCCCTCCCCTGCCAGGGGAGGGAGCAGAGCGGATTACGCCGGCTCCATATAGCGCAACAAGAGCCGCGGCGATTCCCGGCCCTGCCAATCGTTGATGGTCAGCTCGAAAGCCGCGCGCATCACGCTCGGCGGCGGCTTGCCGTCGTAGGCGTTGAACATCACCGCATCGTGCAGCGTATCGTCGCGCGGATCGCGCAGGCTCAGGCGCAAATGCCGCTCGCCCATCGTGCGCCAGCTGAAGCACTCAAAGCGGTTTTCGAACACCGGCTCCGGGAACGCCTGTCCCCACGGCCCGGCGAAGCGCAACATGCGCGCCATTTCCAGGGTGAACAGGCCGGCCGGCATGTCGCCGTCGGTATAGAGCACGGCCTGCAATTGCTCTTCGCTCAGCCATTCGCGCGCCACCGCATCGAAGGCTTCGGCAAAACGGGCATAGTGATGGGTGCGCAAACTCAAGCCTGCGGCCATGGCATGGCCGCCGAAGCGCTCGATCAGGCCAGGATGGCGCGCATCCACCACCGCCAGGGCATCGCGAATATGAAAGCCGGCGATCGAGCGTGCCGAACCGCGCAGCTGATCGGGATCGTCTTCACCCGCCGGCGCAAAAGCGATCACCGGGCGATGCAGTCGCTCCTTCAGCTTGGATGCCACTAGTCCTACTACGCCGGCATGCCAGCTTGGCTCGAACAGCGTGACGCCTACGGTCTGCGCATCGACATTCGCCGCGCTTGCCACCATCCCTTCCGCTTCGGCAACCATGGATGCCTGCAAGTCGCGCCGCTCCTGATTGATGGAACCCAACAGCTCGGCGTAATGGCGCGCTTGCCGGGCGTCATCGGTGAGCAGGCATTCCACGCCCAGCCGCATGTCCTCCAGCCGGCCGGCGGCGTTCAGGCGCGGCCCTACGGCGTAAGCAAAATCGCTGGCGCACAACGATGCAATGCTGCGTTGGCTCGCTTCGATCAAGGCCAGAATGCCGGCGCAACCTCGACCGCTGCGCAGGCGCTTCATTCCTGCTTCCACCAGCACGCGATTGTTGTAGTCCAGCGGCACCAGGTCGGCCACCGTACCCAGCGCGACCAGGTCCAGCAGCACGGACAGGTCCGGCTCGGGCTTTTCGGCAAACCAGCCCTGCTCGCGCAAATGTGCGCGCAACGCCAGCAGCACGTAGAACATCACACCCACGCCGGCCAGGGCCTTGCTGGGAAAGCCATCGCCGTGCAGGTTGGGATTGACTATGGCGTCCGCCTGCGGCAGCTGATCGCCGGGCAGATGGTGATCCGTCACGATCACGCGCATGCCGCGCGCGCGCGCGGCAGCGACACCGGCAACGCTGGCAATGCCGTTGTCGACGGTTACGATCCATTGCGCATGCGCCGGCAGCGCAGCCACCAGCTCCGGGGTAAGCCCGTAGCCATGCACGAAACGATTGGGTACCACGTAATCCACGCGCAGGGCGCCAAGCATGCGCAGGCCGCGCACGGCTACCGCCGCGCCGGTAGCGCCATCGCAGTCGTAGTCACCAGCGATCACGATCGACATGTCGTCGCGAATCGCTTCCGCCAACAATGACACTGCTTGCTGCATGCCGTTCAAGTGCTGAGGCGACAGCAAACGGTTCAAACGATGCTCGGCCTGTTCGGGGCTCAACACCCCGCGCGCCGCATAGATACGTTGCAGCACCGGATGCACTGCATCGCTCCAGCCGGCCGGCTCCCCCAGCAGCGGACGCCGCCGCAATAGCTGGCGCGTCATGCCTTGCTCCGCCGCCACCAACGCAGGCGGTGCCAGGGGCGATGCAGGTAGCGCTCGCCACTGGCGAAAGCGAACTGGATCGGCTCGCGCTTGCACAGTTTCTGCAGGCCGGGCCACCACTCCGAAGCGATCGCGTCGGCGGGCTGATCTTGCAGGTCGATCAGCCAGCCTGGCTGGGTCGAATCCAGTCGCGCATGCCGCTGCACAGGAATGCCGGCCCGCTTGGCCAACGCAAGCAACAGCAAGTCGTCGCCGATCACACCCCGCAATGCGGTATCGACGCGAGACGGCAGCACGCCGCCGCCCCAGAACCACAGGCTGTTGATCGGCGGCAGTCCGCGTTCACGCCGCTGGGCATTGAGCGGATGCTGATGCAACAGCACTTGCACTTCGTTGAACAGCACGCGCCAGCGGCGCGCCTGAGCGCCTTGCGGCAAGTGCTCATACAGGTCTTCGCCCAGCGCAGTCTCCGGCGCCGCGAATTCGGGCAAGGCGCTTTGCGCCGGCAAGCGCAGATGCCAACGATGCGCCGAAGAGACTTCCAACCGCATGCCTTCCTCGGCAAACATCGCCTGCAACGGCTCGGCCAGCTCCTCGGCTTCGTCCAGCCCCAACGGCAATTGGCCACAGGCCAGCAGCCGTGCCCCGGTCATATCCGGCTGCACCCAGGCCGGATCGGCACTGAGCCAGCAGGCATCGCCGGCGTCGCCGGCCAGGTAGTCGCGGGTCAGCGCCGCCGCCGCCATGCCGCCCTCGCACACAAAATAGGCGGCGAGGCCACCGAGGTAGCCCTCGGCGCCGGTGGAAAGATGATCCGCCCGCTGCAGCAGCACGCGTAAGGGATGGGTGCGATCGAAGCGCTGCCAGGCGGGTAGCCAGCACTGCAGGGTTCGGGGAGCGCTATCGGTCATGGCTCAGGCTTCGAGCAGCTCGTACAACTGGAGCCATTCGGCCTCGAGCGTTTCCTTTTCCTTGCGCAGCTCCGCCTGGCGCTGGCCGAGCTTCATCAGTTCGGCGGTCGGGCCGTGGTAGGTTTCGGGGTCGGCGAGTTTCTGTTCCAGCTTGAGCAGTTCCTCGTCGATCGCCGCGACGCGGGTTTCGATCTTCTTCACGCGCTGGCGCGAAGCTTTTTCGTTTTCGCGCTGCGCGGCGGCAGCGCGGCGACGGTCCGCGGCGGATTCGACCGGCTTCGCTTCCGCTTCGGTTTTCTTCGGTGCACTACCACGCTGACGCAGCCAGCGTGCGTAATCGTCCAGATCGCCGTCGAAGGCTTCCATCTTGTGGTCGGCTACGCGCCAGAAGCTGTCACACACCATGCCGAGCAGATGGCGGTCGTGCGAGACGAGCACCAGCGCGCCATCGAAATCGGCCAGCGCATCGGCCAGGGCCTCGCGCATGTCCAGATCAAGGTGGTTGGTCGGCTCGTCGAGCAGCAGCAGGTTAGGCTTGTCCCAGGCGATCAGCGCCAGCGCCAGGCGTGCGCGTTCGCCGCCGGAAAATCCGTCGACCGATTCGAAGGCGCGATCGCCCGCAAAATTCCAGCCACCGAGAAAATCCCGCAGTGCCTGCGCAGCGACGCCGGGTGCCTTGTCCTGCAGGTGATCGAAGGGACTGGCGCCTTCGCGCAGGCTTTCCACCGTATGCTGGGCGAAGTAACCGATCTTCAGGTCCTTGTGTGTCTTGCGCTCGCCGCCAAGCACGGGCAGTTCGCCGACCAGGGTTTTCACCAAGGTGGATTTGCCGGCGCCGTTGGGGCCAAGCAGGCCGACGCGCTCGCCGGCTTCCAGGCGGAAACGAACGTCGCGAAGAATGACCGCCGGCGGCTGGCCTTCTTCGCCGGCATAGCCGGCTTCCACTTCTTCCAGTTGCAGCATCGAATCGGGCAGGCGCTCGGGTACGGCGAACTGGAAGCGGAAGGGACGCTCCGCCCGCACCGCCTCCGTTCCCGCCATTTTTTCCAGCCGCTTCATGCGCGACTGCGCCTGCTTGGCCTTGCTGGCCTTGGCCTTGAAGCGGTCGATGAAGGATTGCAGATGCGCGCGCTCGGTCTGCTCGCGCTCGTGGGCGATCTGCTGCAGGCGCAACTGCTCGGCGCGCTGGCGTTCGAAGGCACTGTAGTTGCCGGCGTAAAGCTTCGCCCTGCCCTCATTCAGATGCAGGGTGTGGGTGATCACGCCGTCGAGGAATTCGCGGTCGTGCGAAATCACCAGCAAGGTGCCCTGGTAGCGGCGCAGCCATTCCTCCAGCCACAGCACCGCATCCAGGTCCAGGTGGTTGGTAGGCTCGTCGAGCAGCAGCAGATCGGAAGGCGCCATCAGCGCGCGGGCCAGGTTCAGGCGCACGCGCCAGCCGCCGGAGAACTCGAAGACCGCTCGTTCGTGCGTCTCCGGGCTGAAGCCCAGGCCATGCAGCAGACGGCCGGCGCGCGCGCGGGCGTCGTAGCCGTGCAGCTCTTCGATGCGGTGATGAGCGCGTGCCATCGCTTCGGTATCCCCGCGCGCCTGCGCATCCGCTTCGTCGCGGATGGCCGTGGCCAGTTCCACGTCGCCGCCCATCACGTAGTCGATGGCCGGGTCGGGCAAGGCCGGGGTTTCCTGCGCCACCGAGGCCAGCCGCAGCTTGGCCGGCATGTCCAGCTCGCCCGCGTCGGCCTCCAGCTGCCCCTGCAGGGTGGCGAACAGGCTGGATTTGCCGCAGCCGTTGCGGCCCACCACACCCAGGCGCCAACCGCTCTGGATGACGAGGTCGATATCGGAAAGCAGCAGCCGGCTGCCGCGGCGCAGGGCGAAGTGGCGGAACGCAATCATGTGAAATGGGCTTGAGGCCGGGCGTGGGCGCCCGAAGCCCGCCATGATAACGGCTGATGCATCACATCTGCCGGTTTTGCTCGTAGCGGGACCTTCCAGGTTCTGCTAAAACTTCGCGGCAACGCTTTGTGCGGAGAGGGGAATCATGTTCAAGCACCGTCATACCCTGCCCTTGCTGGCTGCCTTCGCCCTCGGCGCCGGGCTGGCCGCAGCGCAGACCGCCTACGCCCAACAGACGCTAAGCCAGCGCGTGCAGGAAGAAAAAACCATGCACCTGCCGTCGCGCGGCATGAGCATGGCGCAGGTGGAGAAGCAATATGGCGCCCCGCAGCGCAAGCTTTCACCCAAAGGCGGCGATTCGGCGCGTCATCCGGTGATCAATCGCTGGGAGTACTCGAATTTCATCGTGTACTTCGAGCGCAGCCACGTGATCCATTCGGTGTTGAATACGCCGGCCGGCAACAATCGCAATCCTGCAGCGGTGAACTGAGCTTCCCACACGATAATGCGTAGGCTGGGATGACAATCCCAGCTTTGTGCGTGGCATCCAATGCTGGGATTTCCATCCCAGCCTACGCACTCAGTCGCCTCGCGTAACCACTGGTTACATCGTAAACTTCCGCGCTTGTCTGCCCGGCCCTGCGCCGAGCCCCTCTCTAGCGCGAGTGAAAGTCCCGATGACCGATTCCAGCTTGCGCCTGCCGGCCGAATGGGAGCCGCAGGCCGCCGTGTTGATTGCCTGGCCGCATGCCGGCACCGATTGGGCCGAACGGCTCGAACAAGTGGAATCCACCTATGTTGCGCTGGCCGCGGCGGTTACGCGGTTCCAGCCGCTGATCATCGTCGTGGCGGACGCCACGCTGCACGCACACGCCACCGCAAAGCTGCAAAGCGCCAATGCCGATCTCGCACGCATTCGCTTCGTGGAACTGCCGTACGACGACACCTGGCTGCGCGATTCCGGCCCCATCACCCTGCTTGGCGATGGCCAGCGCTTCCAGCTCACCGATTTCCGCTTCACCGGCTGGGGCGGCAAGTTCGGTGCGGAACAGGATGACGCGCTGATCGCCGGGCTGGTGCAAGCCGGTGTGTTCGGCTCGGCCGGGCACCAGCGCATCGACTGGGCGCTGGAAGGCGGCGGCATCGAAAGCGATGGTGCCGGCACCGTGCTTACCACCTGGCGCTGCCTCGTGCAGCGGCATCCGGAACAGTCGCGCGACGAGATGAGCAGCATCCTGCGCGACAGCCTGCATGCCAAGCGTGTGCTTTGGCTGGACTACGGCTATCTGGAAGGCGACGACACGGACGCGCATATCGACACGCTCGCCCGCTTTGCACCTGGCGACCGCATCGTCTATCAGGCTTGCGATGACACCAACGATGGCCACCACGCCGAGTTGCAGCGCATGGGCGAGGAACTGGCCGCCCTGCGCACACCGGCTGGCAAGCCGTACACTCTGTATCGGTTGCCATGGGCCAAGCCGATCATCGACGAAGGCCGCCGGCTGGCGGCGTCGTACGCGAATTACCTGATCGTCAACGGCGCCGTGCTGGTGCCGGCCTACGGCGACGGCGCAGATGACGAAGCCGCGCGCATCATCGGCGAAGCGCATCCCGGCCGCATGGTGGTGCAGGTCCCCTGCCGCCCGCTGATCTGGCAGAACGGCAGCCTGCATTGCATCACCATGCAGTTGCCGGCCGGATTGCTGGGCTGACGCAGGCCCTGCTGCAACCTACGTCTGCACCCCATTCCCTTACAATACGCGTTTGTCGCCGAACGGCGATCAGGAAACGCCCCATGACCCGCAAGACTCTCAAGGTGGCGCTGCTGCAGGAAACCCACCGCGGCAGCCGCGACGCCAATCTGGACGCGATCGAAGCCGGACTGCGCGAAGCCGCCGCGGCCGGCGCCGAGCTCGTACTGCTGCAGGAACTGCACAACGGCCCGTATTTCTGTCAGCACGAATCAGTCGATGAGTTCGACCACGCCGAGAGCATTCCCGGCCACAGCACCGAGCGCCTGGGCAAGCTGGCCGAGGAGCTGAAACTGGTGGTGGTGGCTTCGCTGTTCGAAAAGCGTGCGGCCGGGCTGTACCACAACACTGCAGTGGTGTTCGACCGCTCCGCCACGATCGCCGGCAAGTATCGCAAGATGCACATTCCGGACGATCCGGCCTTCTACGAAAAATTCTATTTCACACCGGGCGACCTGGGCTTCGAGCCGATCGATACCTCGGTGGGCCGCCTCGGCGTGCTGGTGTGCTGGGACCAGTGGTACCCGGAAGCGGCGCGCCTGATGGCGCTGGCCGGTGCCGAACTGCTGCTCTATCCCACCGCGATCGGCTGGGATCCGAACGACGCGCAGGCCGAGAAGGATCGTCAGCGCGACGCGTGGATCACGGTGCAGCGCGCTCACGCTGTCGCGAACGGGATTCCCTTGCTGTCGTGTAATCGTACCGGCTACGAACCCGATCCGGCCGGCGTGGGTGCCGGCATCCAATTCTGGGGCAGCAGCTTCGTGGCCGGTCCGCAAGGCGAATTCCTGGCCCAGGCGAGCACAGGGTCGCGCGAATTGCTGATCAGCGAAATCGACATGGTGCGCAGCGAGCACGTGCGGCGCATCTGGCCGTTCCTGCGCGACCGGCGCATCGACGCCTACGCGGATCTGTTGAAACGCTTCCGCGACTGACTTTTGCAAGCTGGGATGACCATCCCAGCGGGAATGGGGCTGGAGGAAGCTGGGATGGTCATCCCAGCCTACAAATTCAAGCTTGCGCTGAATGGATCTAGTCTCCATGCTGGGTGTCTCCCCCCTACCCTGCACTATCTCCATGAGCGTCCCCGAAACCCGCCTTTCCGCCAAGCCTGACCTCAGCGGGCAGCCAATCGAGCGCGTGCAGCGCGACGGCGTGGAATACGTGGTGCTGGGCACGGCGCATGTGTCACGCAGCAGTGTGGACGCGGTCAAGGCCTTGCTGGCCAGCGAGTCTTTCGACGCCATCGCGGTAGAGCTGTGCGAAAGCCGCGCCCAGGGCATGCGCGATCCGGAAGCCTTCAAGCAGATGGACCTGTTCCGCGTGATCCGCGAAGGCAAGGCCGGCATGGTGGCGGCAAGCCTGGTGCTGTCGACCTTCCAGAAGCGCCTGGCCGACCAGTACGGCATTCAGCCCGGCGCCGAAATGAAGGCGGCGATGGACGGCGCCGCCGAACTGAAGGTGCCGTTGTGGCTGGTCGATCGGGAAGTGGGCACCACGCTCAAGCGTGCCTGGCACAGCGTGGGCTTCTGGCAGCGCTTCGGCCTGCTCGGCGGCATGCTGGCCAGCGTGTTCGAGCGCCAGACGATCGACGAGAAGGAAATCGAGAAGCTCAAGCAGGGCGACATGCTGGAAAGCGCTTTCAGCGAATTCGCCAATGAATCCGAACCGCTGTACCGCAGCCTGATCGCCGAACGCGATGCCTACATGGCCGCACGCCTGCGCGAGGAAGCCGGGCGCTCGGTGACCGCCAATCCGTGCAAGGTGCTGGTGGTGATCGGCGCGGGGCATCTGAAAGGCCTGTGCGAGCACCTTCGCATCCAGCAGGCGGACCCGAGCGCGACGGTGGAGGAACTGGCCAAACTGCCGTCCAAGGCGCAATGGCCGAAGTGGCTGGCGGTCGGCGTGGTGCTGTTGATCTTTGCTGTGATCGCTTACGCGTTTCATCGCAATACGGCGCTGGGTGCGCAAGCCTTGCGCGATTGGGTGCTGTATACCGGGGGCTTCGCCGCCCTGGGCGCACTGATTGCGCGTGCGCATCCGTTGAGCATCGTCGCCGCATTCATTGCCGCGCCGATCAAGCCGTTCCGGCCCGGCATTCCCGCCGGCGGCATCAGTGCGATGGCGGAGGTCTGGATACGCCGTCCGCGCGTGGCGGATTTCGAAAGCCTGCGCGACGACATCGTGCACTGGAGCGGATGGTGGACCAACCGCGTGGCGCGCACGTTGCTCAATTTCTTCCTGGTGAGCCTGGGCACCATCGTCGGCGAGTACGCCGCAGGCATCCACATCCTCAAAAGCCTGTTCTGAATGGCGCGTAGGCCTGGATGGCAATCCCGGCACCAAGACGCGGCATGGAAAGCTGGGATTTTCATCCCAGCCTACAGTCAGCGCAGCGCATGCGCGGCTTTTTGTCGCTCCCCCACTCCCATTGTGACGGCCGCGCGGCAACCTCTATACTCGGTCGAGTAAGTTGCACGCATCCGCTGGAACCCTGGGGATCCTTTTGATGATTCGACTGCAATTGTTTGGCCTGGCCACTGTGGCCGCTGTTGTGCTTTGTTCCAGCCCCGCCCATGCCACGGGCGACAAGAAAAACGGCCGTTCGCTCGTCTATACCTGCAACGGTTGCCATGGTGTTCCCGGCAGCAGCAATGCGTATCCGCAATACCCGGTGCCGAAGATCGCAGGGCAGAACGAGCAATACCTGCTCGATGCGCTGCACGCCTACAAGGCTGGCCAGCGTGCGCATCCGACCATGACGGCGCAAGCGCAGAGCCTGTCCGATCAGGAGATCGAAGACATCGCCGCCTATCTGTCCAGCCTTGCTCCCGCGGCACCGAAAGACTCGGACGCGCAGGTGAAGAAGGCCAAGGATCTGCTTACGCAATCGGACGCAGGCAAGCTGGCCAGCAAGTGCGTGTCCTGCCATGGCAACGACGGTACCGGCACCGCTCCGCAATTTCCCCGCCTGGCTGGCCAGTACAACGAATACATCCAGCATGTCGTGCACGAATACCAGAATGGTGAGCGCGACAATCCAATCATGAAGCCGCAGGTCAGCAACCTGTCTCCGGACGATATCAAGCAGCTTGCCGACTACTTTTCCACGCTGCCCACGCAGTTGGAAAAGCCCGACGAACTGAGCACGCTGAAGGGACACGTGCAGGGCGATTGATTACGCCCGCTATGTCATGGCCGTCAGCCCATGGCTGACTGGCCTTCCTTCTTACGGTAGTACGGATTGGCACCGCCCTTGTGGTCGGTGGCGTCGCGCACGGCAGTGATTTCCGGCACGCGCTCGCGCAAAGTCTTTTCCACGCCGTTCTTCAGCGTCACGTCGACCATGCCGCAACCATGGCAACCGCCGCCGAACTGCAGCAGCACGACGCCGTCGGCATCCACTTCAAGCAGGCTCACGCGCCCGCCATGTGCGGCGATGCGCGGATTCACTTCCGCTTCGAGCACGTAGCGCACCCGCTCGACCAGCCCGGCCTCCGCGCCCGGCAGTTCGCCCTTGATTTTGGGGGCGCGGATGTTCAGCTGGCCGCCGGTCTGGCTTGGCTCGTAATCGATGCTGGCGTTTTGCAGCCAGGACGCGCTGTCGCCCTCAATGTAGAAGTTGAAGCCCTGGCATTCCACCGTCCATTCCCCGCCGGTGAGTTCCTGCGCTTCGCAGAATTCCAGCTCGCAGTCGGCCGCAGGCGTGCCCGGTGCGGTGACGCGCAAGCGAATGCCCAGCCCGTCGATGCCTTGCTGGGCGAGTAGGCGCAGGAAATGCTGCTGCGCGCGTTCGGAAATTTCGATCATGCCTGCTCCGGGTCCACCTGTTTGCTCTTACCGTCTCTACGTCTGCGTGTAGGCCGGGATGACAATCCCAGCTGCCACGCGATGCGGCAATGCTGGGATTGTCATCCCCGCCTACGCCGCGATACCGAACCATTTTAGTCCTGTTTCAGCTGAATGTCCGAACGGACCGTTTTCGCGTACAGTGCCACCGTTTGAGCGAACGATGGAGATCGCCATGACTGCCCTTCCGCTATCCGCCCAGCATTGCTTGCCGCGCAAGGGCAAGGAACACGCGCTCGACGAGGCCGCCATCGGCGCATTGATGCCGTTGGTGCCCGGCTGGAAGCTCAGCGCACAAGGGGATGCGCTGGTGAAGGATTTCCGCTTCGAGAACTTTCATCACACGCTGGGCTTCATCAATGCGGTGGGCTACATGGCCAACCATGAGGACCACCATCCGGATATCGAGGCGGGCTACGGCCATTGCAAGCTGCGCTGGTCCACGCATGATGTGGGTGGCTTGTCGCTGAACGATTTCATCTGCGCCGCGCGCGTCGACGCCCTGCTCGAACGTTGAGCGAAAACCGGCGCCTGCAAACGGCGTTGACCTGCGCCGGCTACGTGCTGGTTGCAGTCGTCGTCTGCCTGGCGCTTGGCCGCCTGGCAGCTCACCTGACTGCCACGCAATTGCTTGACCAGGCCCAGCAGCAGCTCGCAAGGGTGCAGGCCGACCAGCCGCTATGGCAATGGCAGTTGCGTAAACCGCGCGACCTGATCGCGGGCCGCGCTTTCGGCAACGCCAGGGTAGCAAGTGATGACGGCAGCTTGCGCATCAGCAGCAATGATGGCGCACCGTTCGAGCTGGGCCTGCCGATCGCATGGTCGCTGGACCTGCGGCATTGGCCGATCCTGCAGCTGCAATTGCAAAGCAGCGCACCGGGCAAGCTGGGCCTGGTGTGGCAAGGCAGCCAGGCACCGGCCTGCGTCGTGCTGGTGGCGCATGCCCTGACGCCGGACACCAACAGCCTGCGCATCGATTTGCGCGATCTGAGCTGGACCGGCGCCGAACAGGCAGCGTGTGCGAAACCGGGCATCGCGCAAATGTTGCGGCTGCGCGTACTGCTGCCGCGTGGCGCGAGCTTGCGCATTGCCTCGGCGGCATTGCTGACCACCGAGCCCATGCCACACCCGCAAGACGCGGCGATCAACCTCCCGCAAGACGCCACGCCGCGGGACATCGAACGCGTCAGCGAGCGAGCGCAAGGCTGGCCGATGCCGCTGTTCCGCCTGCCCGCCGGCATCAGCGCGGAAGCCATGCTCGCGCTACGCGATCGATTGCGCGCGCAGTGGCCGGCTGCCTTGATCGTTCCCGCCGGCACGACACCGCAAGCCGAGCAGGCGAGCTCTGCGCCTCCCACCACGGCCTGGTTCGGCTGCATCGTCTATCTGCTGGCCCTGTTGTGGCTGGCGCTGCGCCCGGTCCAAAGCCCCTTGCGGCCCTGGATCGAAATCGCCGGCTGCCTGCTCGGCCCCGGTTGGCTGATCATGGGTCTGAATTGGGGGCTGCGCCCTGCCCCGCTGGGCTTGCTGGCGTTTGCTGGCGGTTTGGCGTACGCCCTGGCGATCGAGCGCCGCCACCTGCCGCGGCTATGGCGCTGGCCCGAAGCCGGCTCGCACTGGCTGTGGCCGCTGGCGATGCTGCCGCTCGCGATGGGCTTGGTCCTGGTCTTTGGCCACACGCTGCATCCGTTGCCGGCCGGCCACGTCATCGCCTATTTCGCCTGGGCCTGGCTACAGCAATGGCTGATGCTAGTCGTGCTGCAGCACCGCTTCGAGCAGATCGTGCATCGGCCGGCCTGGGCGATCGTGCCGGTGGCGATAGTGTTCGCCCTGCTGCACACACCCAACGGGACGCTGATGCAGCTGTGCCTCCTCAGTGAGCTGGGCTGGGCGTGGTGTTTTCTGCGCTCGCGCAGCGTGTTGCCGATCGCGCTGGCGCACGCGCTTTGCGCCTTGCTGGTGGAGGCCGCCCTGGCGGGCGGACCGCTTCTGCGCTCGCTGGAAGTCAGCGCGCGCTTCTATTTGTAATCGCTGGGATGACGATCCGAGCATCGAGGGCAGCAAAAAGCTGGGATTGTCATCCCAGCCTACTATCTCAGCGCTTTCTGCTTTTTTCTTGAGGGCGCAGCGCATCCAGCACGGACCTCAAGTCATCCGGCAACGGCGCCGAGAACCCATAGGACCGGCCGTCCAGTTCAAACGACAGGTGCGAGGCATGCAGGAACAACCGATGCAGCCCCCGCTCACGGAAGCGCTTGTTCGCCTCCTTGTCACCGTACTTGGCGTCCCCCGCCAGCGGATGGCCGACGTGCGCGGCATGCACACGGATCTGGTGCGTGCGGCCGGTGCCCAGGGTGGCCTGCATCAGGCGCGCGCCGGAGTAATGCTCCATCTCGCGAAAAAAAGTCAGCGAGGGTTTGCCGTCGTCCGCCACCCGCACCATCCGCTCGCCGCCCTGCAAGACCGACTTCTTCAACGATGCGTTGACGTCGAACTTGGCCTTTTGCGGGTGCCCCACCATCAGGCACAGGTATTGTTTGGTGACCTCGCCGGCGCGGATCGCAGCCTGCAGACCGGTCAGCCCGGCGCGGGTACGGGCGAACACCAGCACCCCGCTGGTATCGCGATCCAGGCGATGCACCAGCTCCAGATGCTCCTTGGGCCGCGCCTGCCGAAGCAGTTCGATCGCCCCGAAACTCACCCCGCTGCCGCCATGGCTGGCCATGCCGGCCGGCTTGTCGATGACCAGGAAATGCTTGTCCTCGAAGATCACCGCCGCCTCGACGGCGGCGATAGCCGCCTGGGGAGCCCCCTCTTCGGCCGGACGCTCGGCGACCCGCACCGGGGGAATACGTAGCATATCGCCCTGGCTGAGACGGGTATCCGGCTTGGCGCGCTTGCCGTTCACGCGCACCTGGCCGGTGCGCAGGAGCCGGTAAATCATGCTCTTGGGTACGCCCTTGAGCAGGGTCATGAGGGCGTTGTCGATGCGCTGGCCGTCGCGCTCCGGACCAATCTCTACTTGACGCACCCCTTGAGGTACATCGGGGGAAGTTGCCGTCTGCATTGAAAAAAACCTGGGTTGAGAGGATACTCGCCTGGCGCTCAGCCCGGTCCACCGACATCCGTTGAGGATCAGGCGCCCGCCTGTTACGCCGGCAAGGTTCGCTCCGGTCGGCCGTCTTGGCAGCCGGTTGCAAACACCCTTTCATCGTAACGGTTCGGGTAGCCGCTTGTCCGGTTTTCTTGCCTGACACAGTGGCGTGCGTGCATCGAATCATCCCGGTATCGGGAACGTTACCGTTCATTTTTGCCGCTTTACCGCAGCGGCGCGATCCCCGGAGAGGCCGCCACACCAGGCGCCCCCGCGGCGCGCGACGCGCGGCCAAGCCGAGGAATCACAATGAAAAGAATGTTGATCAACGCAACTCAGCGTGAAGAGTTGCGTGTGGCCATCGTGGATGGCCAAACCTTGTACGACCTTGATATTGAAATCCCTTCCCGCGAACAGAAAAAAGCCAACATCTACAAGGGCCGCATCACCCGCGTCGAACCCTCCCTCGAAGCCTGCTTTATCGACTACGGCGCCGAACGCCATGGCTTCCTCCCCCTGAAGGAAATCGCCCGCGAGTACTTCGCATCGGGCCACGACCCCTACAAGTCCAACATCCGCGACCTGCTCAAGGAAGGCCAGGAAGTGGTGGTGCAGGTGGAGAAGGAAGAGCGCGGCAACAAGGGCGCGGCGCTGACCACCTTCATCAGCCTGGCCGGCCGCTACATGGTGCTGATGCCGAACAACCCGAAGGCGGGTGGCGTTTCGCGTCGCATCGAGGGCGAAGACCGGCAGGCACTGAAGGAAGCACTGGAGCATCTGAGCGTCCCGGACGACATGGGCCTGATCGTGCGCACCGCCGGCATGGGCCGCGACGCCGAAGAGCTGCAATGGGACCTCGACTACCTGCTGCAGCTGTGGAAGGCGATCTCCCAGGCGGCCCAGGCGCAGAAGGCGCCGTTCCTGATCTACCAGGAATCGAAGCTGTTCATCCGCGCCCTGCGCGACTACCTGCGCAACGACATCGGCGAGATCCTGATCGACGAGGAGTCCCTCTTCCAGGACGCCCGCGACTTCATGCAGCAGGTGATGCCCAACGCCCTGCGCAAGCTGAAGCTGTACAAGGACGACACCCCGCTGTTCTCGCGCTACCAGATCGAAACCCAGATCGAGAGCGCCTTCGACCGCACCGTGCGCCTGCCCTCCGGCGGCTCGATCGTGATCGACCAGACCGAAGCGCTCACCGCCGTCGACATCAACTCCTCCAAGGCCACCAAGGGCGGCGATATCGAGGAGACCGCGTTCAACACCAATCTTGAAGCGGCGACCGAGATCGCCCGCCAGCTGCGCATCCGCGACGCGGGCGGCCTGATCGTGATCGACTTCATCGACATGGACAGCCCCAAGCACCAGCGGGAAGTCGAAGAACGCCTGAAGGACGCCGCCAAGCTCGACCGCGCACGCATCCAGATCGGCCGCATCTCGCGCTTCGGCTTGATGGAGATGTCGCGCCAGCGCCTACGCCCTTCGCTGGGTGAAGCCACGCAGATCGTCTGCCCGCGTTGCGAAGGCCACGGCCATATCCGCAGCGTGGAATCGCTCTCGCTGTCGACCCTGCGCCTGATCGAAGAGCACGCCATGAAGGACAACACCGGCCAGGTGCTGGTGCAGGCGCCGGCCAGCGTGGCAAACTTCATGCTCAACGAAAAGCGCGCCAGCGTGGTCGAGATCGAGCTGCGCAACAAGGTGCACGTGGTGATCGTGGCGGACGACAAGCTCGACACGCCGCACATCGAGATCCAGCGCATCCGCGAATCGGAAATGGGCGAGCACAGCAAGCCCAGCTACGAGCGCCTCACCGCCGAAGAAGCGAACGTGGTGCGCAAGATGGGCCAGATGCTCGGCAGCAGCGAGCAGCCTGCGGTCACCGGCATCGTGCCCAGCAGCCCGGCCCCGCTGCGTGAAGAAGAACCAGCGGCCGCCGCACCGGTCGCCAAGCAGCAACGCCAGCCGGCGCCGGCGCCGGCTGCCGCGCCCACCCCGGCGGTGGCGCAGGGCGGCTTCCTGAGCAAGCTGTTTGGTCTGTTCCGCGGCAACGGCGCCGCGACTCCGGCGCCCGCCCCTGCCCCGGCCCCGGTGGCGGCGCGGCAGGAAACCTCGCGCAACAAGCCGCAAGACAACCGCCGCGGCGAACAGCAGCGTGCGCGTGGCGAGAATCAACAGCAGCGCCAGAACCAGCCACAGCGTGAAGGCCGCGGCGCGGCGCAGCAGCAGCAACAGCCCAAGGGCCAGAATCAGCAACGCCAGCGCCAGGAGCGGCAAGATCGGCAGGAGCAGCAGCCGCGCCAGCAGCAGGGCAAGCAAGAGCAGCAGCCACGCCAGCCGAAGGCTGCGCAGGCCAACGAAGCGGCGGCAGCCGAGCAGCGTAACAAGCAGCAAACGGCCGAACCCGCCAAGCAGCCTCAGCCGGAACGCCAGCGCCAACCGCAAGCGGAACGCCAGCCCCAGCAACCGGTAAACCCGCCGGCCAGCAAGCCGGTGGAAGCGCCAAAGCCGGCCGCAGAACCTGACGTACCCGTCGCAGCAACCGAAGCTGAGGGTGTCATTGCCGAAGCCGAAGCCGCCGCAGCGGCAGAAAGCAGTGGTCAGTCGCGCCGCCGTCGTGGCCGCCGCGGTGGCCGTCGCCGTCGTCGCCATGAAGGCGCGACCGCCGCCGATGCCAGCCAGCATGACCAGGCCAACGCGCTGGACCTGGATGACGAAGATCGTGATGACGTTGACGCGCCCGAAGAGCAAGCCGAAACGCTTGGGACAAAGCCGGATGTATCCGCTCCCACCGTTTCGCACGTTCCTGCCGCACCGGCCGTGATGCACGCCGCCGCGCCGACTGAAAACCACGCACCCGCGACGGTGAAGCCGGCGATCGCCGAGGCGGCCCCGGCCAAGCAGGCTACGATCGAGCCGGAAGCTGCCGTGGCCATCGAAGATAGCCATGCCGCCGCCCCACCGATCGTTACTCCGGCGCCGGTACCGTCATCGTTCAACCTGCCCGTGCTTCCGCCCATTCCGGTACGCGAAGCCGTGGTCGAAGCCGAATCACTCGTCACTGCCGAGGAAATTGTTGCGCCGCCTCATCAGCACGACGAGATTTCGGTAGCCCACGCCGAGGTGGTCACCGTGAAGGTGCCGCACGAGGTAGCGCCAGCGGCCAACGAAACCAGCGTTGTGACCGAATCGAGCGTGATCGCCGAGGTCAAACACGCGAACGAACCCGTGCTGGTCGAACCCTCGGCAACCGCTCCTGCGCACGAAGAGCAGCCGGTAGTGGTGACGCCTGCGCCGATCATCCATCAGCCCGAACAAGGCGACCTGCTCTCCACGCCGTTGCATCAGCATGCGTCGACTGCACCGCTGCATGGTCATGGCGAGGAGCATGCCCAGACCAAGTCGCCGGCAGTGGAAGACGACGAGCTACACCTGAACCAGCAGCGTGACGGAAGGCTTTCCTGATGCACTAGCGGTTCGCGAAGCCTAGGCAAGCAAAAGGGCTGGACATCACGTCCGGCCCTTTTGCTTTTGCAAACCTTTGAGGAAAGCTTTTTTGCTTAGTTGCCGACCTGGTTATTGTGCGTATCCAGCAGGCCGTGCACGGTCATCAGGTGGGCCAGGCTGATCACGTGATCCACCTGCAGCTTCTCCATCAACCGCTGCTTGTAGGTGGAAACCGTCTTGGGGCTCAGGCTGAGCTGCTCCCCTATCGCGGTAAGCGCCTTGCCGCGCACCAGCATCATGGCAACTTCCAGCTCACGGCTGGACAGCGTATCGAAGGGGGAGCCTTCGCCGTCAAGCGTTGCCAACGCCAGCTGCTGCGCCACCGCCGGCGCCAGGTAGCGGCGGCCGCCGGCCACCTGGCGCACCGCATTGAGCAGTTCCTCGGCGGCGCAGCTCTTGGTGAGATAGCCGTGTGCACCGGCATCCAGCAGGCGCTTCGGAAAGCGGGCATCCTCCACCACCGTCACCACGATCACGTGCGTACGCAGCTTTGCGCGCACGATCCGCTCGGTCAGCTCGATGCCGCTCATGCCCGGCATGTGCACGTCGACCAGCGCGATGTGCGGCTTGCTGGTCCGGATCACGCGCAAGCCGTCTTCGGCGTTGGCTGCTTCGCCACAAACGCGGATGTCCGGCTGCTGCAGGATCATCCGGAAGCCGGTCCTGACCAGCTCATGGTCATCCACTAGTACCACGTCAATCATCTAGCGCCCTCCTTGGTTGGAAACAATGCCCCCGCAAAGTAGGCGCGTCGTCGGCACATTGCAAGTCGATAACCCTCAGTCTGGTAAGGTTTTTTCATCTTGGGCCAATCCTCACAGGCCTCGTAGGAAAATGCCTACATACGCGTCCCCATTTTGGTGCCATTATTGGGAAAGTAGTTCAAGTGGAAGTGGTAAGTCAGGTGTTTCGCCCACCCCTGCCTTGGGAGCGTATCGATGGTGATCTACTCGCTTAGACAGTCGCCAGATGGAGATTGGAGCATTCGAAGGGATTCGGCCACGCTGTTCAGCCAGCTGCGCCTCGGTCCCGCCATTCAACTGGCGCGTGAAACCGCCCGCGACGAGTACAACCGCTCAGGCCGCAGCACCTGCGTGGAAATGCCCGGCCCCGCGTCCACCATCCGGCTGGCGCAATACGCGCATCCGGGACAGGTACTACCGATACAAAGCGCGGTGGCCTGATCCTCGTCCAAACAAACTCGTCCAAACAAAACGGAGCCGACGGCTCCGTTTTCGTAAGGCGCATGTTACGATCCGCGCGCCTGTAGCCGGTCATTCGGCAGTCCTCCCCGCCCGGATGGCGAAACAGGTAGACGCAAGGGACTTAAAATCCCTCGGCCGCAAGGCTGTGCGGGTTCGAGTCCCGCTCCGGGCACCAACGGCAAACCTCACACTTTCCGCCGAATCATTCCACCGGGATGGCGTTCGGCTAGACGGCGGCTTCCTTGACTTTCGGAATGGCGCCACTCTCACGCAAACCATCGATTTCGCTTGCGCTGAATCCGAGCTGCTGCAGAATCTCATCGTTGTGTTCGCCAATGTTTGGAGCGCGCTTGGCGGCCACCTTGGCGACGCCGTGGACCTGCATCGGACTGCTGATGGTGGAAGTCAACTTGCCGCCTGCGCCCTCGAGCGGTACGACGATGTCATTGGCACGCAGCTGAGGATCCGCGATGACCTCTTGCGGGTTACGCACCGCACCGAATGTCACGTGGACGCCGCTGAACACCTTGTACCAATACTCCATCGGCTGCGCGCCGAAAAGCTCGTCCAGGATGGCCGTGAGTTGCGGTCTGTTCTCCAGCAACTGCGCGGGATCGGAGAATCTTGGATCGGTGAGCAGATCGGGGCGGCCGATCGCCTTGGCCACGGCCTCCAATTTGTCGGATGTGACGACCAGGACGAACCAGGTGTCATCGGCGGCACGATAGACGTTCATTGCCGCATTCGCCGGATTTCTGCGGTCGTGCAGCGCAAAGAATTTTGCGTCGCACAGGGCAGCCTGGATCGAAACGCTGGCGGACCAGATGCCTTCGGCAAGCAGCGAGGTCGTGACACGTGCACCCTCCCCCGTACGCTCGCGGCGATACAGGGCAGTGACAATCGCCGAATACAGACCGACTGCGGTCGCATTGTCGCCACTGCCCGCCACCGGCCAGGTCGGTGGTGCGCCGGCATCGCGCGTCATCGACAGCAAACCGCTGCGAGCCCAGTATGCAGTGATGTCGAAGCCCGGAAGATCCGCGTCGGGCCCATTCTCGCCAAAACCCGTAAGGTCCGCATAAATCAGCCGCGGGTTCCAGCCCACCACATCCTCATATTCAAGCTTCAGTCGCGCGCGTGCCGGATGCGGTGTATTGACGATCAGGACGTCGGCCCATTTGACCAGCTTTTCGATCACCTGCCTGGCGTCGGGTGATTTCAGGTCCAGCGCCATGCCCCGCTTGTTGCGGTTGGCCAGGTGCCAAGGATAGGCATCTTCGGCGACCGGTTGCGGCGGGATGTTATTCGCGTGTCGCCACAGGTCACCGTTCGGCGGCTCCACCTTGATCACATCGGCGCCGAAGTCGGACAGGATCACCGCAGCACTGGGACCTGCAATGAAGCTCGCCAAATCCACCACTTTCAGTCCGGAAAAAATGTTTTCGCTAGCCATATCCGTCTCTTCTGATTCGATGCAGGTGGCGACTTCAGTGCCCTCGAAAGTGAGGCGCACGTTTCTCCAGGAAGGCGGAAGTACCTTCCTGCTTGTCTTCGGTGGCAGCGCAGATGCCGAAGTAGGCAGCTTCCAACGCAAGGCCATCGCTCTGGCCGGCTTCCAACCCCTTGTTCACGGCATCCAAGGAATACTTCACGGCGATCGGCGCGTTGGCCACAATCTGCCTGAGGATGGCCTCGGCGCGTTCCATCAGGCCATCCGCAGCAACAACTTCGTTGACGAGGCTCATGCGATAGGCCTCCTGCGCAGAAATCGTTTCACCCGTGAGTATCAGCTGCAAAGCGCGGCCCTTGCCTACCAGGCGAGGCAAACGTTGCGTTCCGCCACCACCGGGCAGCAGACCCAGCTTCACTTCCGGCTGCCCGAATTTGGCGTGTTCCGTGGCAATCCGCATCGTGCAGGCCATGGCCGTCTCGCAGCCGCCGCCCAGCGCAAAGCCATTGATCGCCGCGATCACCGGTTTGCCGAGATTTTCCACCAGATCCAGCACACGCTGCCCGAGCCGGCTGGATTGCTCTGCCTCGTAGGCACCCAAATGCGCGAGTTCGCTGATGTCGGCGCCGGCAATGAATGACTTGTCGCCTGCGCCGGTAAGGATCACGCCGCGCACCGAGGTGTCAGCCTTCGCATCCTCGAATGCCGTCTGCAAATCGGCCCATGTCGACGTATTCAGTGCGTTGAGCACCTTGGGACGATTGACCGTTACGTAGGCGATCGAATCCTTCTTCTCGTACAGAACGTTTTGGAGGCTCAACCCTGTCGCTGGAGATGGCTCGGGTGTCGAGGCGGATAGGGGAGAGGTCATTGCAAGGATCCTCCAGCTGCAGCTTTGAACCTAATGAACTCGGGCTGGCGCCTTTCCAAGTCGGTCACGATCTCCTGCATTTCCCTCTCCCTGGATTTTCTTGTCTGCTTGCCGCGGCGCGCATCAAACAAAGGCGCCATAACCGGTGATGGCTTTACCGACGATCAGGTTCTGCATTTGATACGTGCCTTCATACGAATAGAGTGCCTCAGCGTCAGCGAAGAAACGGCCAACGTCGTAGTCGGCGAGAATGCCGTTGCCACCTAGCAACTCGCGCCCCCACGCGACGGTTTCGCGCGATTTGGACGTGCAGAAGGCCTTCGCAAGCGCCGCCTGGTGATCGCTGAGTTTCCCTTCGTCATCGAGTTGCGCAAGCCGCAACATCAGGCACTGGCAAGCCGTCACGTTGGCGAGCATCTTTGCAAGCATGTCCTGCACCATCTGGAAGGAAGCGATCGGCTTGCCGAACTGCAATCTTTCCTGGGTGTATTTGAGCGTTGCCTCGAACGCGCCCATCTGGATGCCGGTGGAAGCCCAACCCACCATGTAGCGAGTCATCCGCAGCACGCGCGCCGTATCGCGGAACGAGTTGCCGCCCTGCAGGCGGTTCGCCTCCGGCACACGTACGTCTTTTAACGTGATCTGTCCGTTCTGGACCACCTTCAGCGCGATCTTGTGCTCCATCTTCTCCACACTGAAGCCCGGCGTGGTCTTGTTCTCGACGATGAAACCCTTGACCTGGTTGTCGTCCACGTCGCGCGCCCAGATGATAGAAATGTCGCACCATGGCGAGTTGCCGATCCATCGCTTCTGGCCATTGAGAACCCAACAGTCGCCGTTGCGCTTCGCCGTAGTGGTCATGCCGCCAGCCGTTCCCGACCCGACCAAGGGCTCGGTCAGCCCGAAGCAACCGATTTTCTCCCACCGCGCCATCGGCGGCAGCCACTTCTGTTTCTGCTCTTCCGATCCGTCCAGGTAGATCGAGCCCATCGCAAGGCCGCTGTGCACGCCGAAAAACGTGCACATCGATGCATCGGTGCGCGCCAGTTCCATCGCAACGTAACCGAACAGCTTCTGGCTGCCGCCTGCGCAGCCATAGCCTTCATAGCCAAGCCCGCCGATGCCCAGTTCCTTGAACGAAGGCAGCAGTTCGAACGGAAATGCATCATCCGACCAATACTTGTTGATGATCGGGCGGACCTTGGTCTCCATGTACGTCCGCACTTTTTTGACGATGGCCCGCTCCTCCGCCGTGAGAAGCTCGACCAGCAGATAGAAATCGCCGTTCGGTATCGGTATGGGCTTCGCGCCGCCGTCCTTGCTTGCTGCAGTTGCTGCTGTAGACATTTCAGACTCCGATTTCTTCGGCTCGCTAGCCGGAAAAAGTGAAAACGTGTGATCGAACGTGCGCCAACACTCAGCCTCACGTGACCGGCGCCGCCGATTTCATTTGGCTAGACTTCTCAACCTTGTTGCGCAGCTCAAGCAGTCCGAGCAGCACTTCATCGCGCTCCGACGCAAGTTCGTCGATCGAACGCGAACCGATCTCGGCATGCAGGCCGTCGATCAGCTTCTGTTGGACGTCAGGCGTGAGCTCCGGGGACCCCAGCACTTTCCACCAGGCGGTCATCGGCCCGGTGAATTGCTGGAAGAAGTGCTCGATGCCGCCTTGGCCGCCACCGAGATGATTGAGCAGCACCTGGCCCATGATGCCCCAGCGCAGACCAGGGCCCCAGCACAAGGCAGTATCGACGTCCGCAACGCTGACGACGCCATCGGCGACAAGGTGGTAGACCTCCCGCGCCAGCGCGGCCTGCAAGCGATTCGCTACGTGCCCGGGCACTTCCTTGTTCAAGCGGACGGTTCGCTTGCCAAGGCTCGTATAGAATTCGGCCACGCGCTCGATCGTCTCTCGGGATGTCTTTGCACCGCCGACGATCTCGACCAGGGGAACCAGATGCGGCGGATTGAAGGGATGCGCGATGACGCAACGTTCAGGATGCTTTTCGCACGCCGACTGGATTTCGCTCATGGTCAAGCCCGACGAGCTTGAGGCGATGATGACACCGGGATGCAACAACTCATCCAGCTGGCGATAGAGCGTCTTCTTGAACTCGATTCTCTCCGGTCCGTTCTCCTGCACCAGATCGACGTCCTTGATGGCATCAGCAAGGTTGGCCGTGAACGACACTCTGCTCTGCGAAGCGTCCGCGGCCAGTCCAAGCCGCTGCAGCACCGGCCAAGCTGCTGCAATGAAGCGCTTCAACGCTGCTTCTGCATCCGGTGCAACGTCTGTCGCTACCACATCCAGACCTTTGGCAAGGAAGAGTGCTGCCCAACTGGCGCCAATCACCCCCGTGCCGATGATCGCAACCCGGCGGATGGGCTTGTTAGGGGACATGTCACTTCTCCTTCGGGTACAGGCGCTCAGGGCTGTGCCGCTACCATGCCGCGAAGGTCGATTGCCGTATTGGACGAAACCATCACCGTGAGAACGATTGTGCCGCCACCCGAAGCCGTCTAACCGGAACCGGCCTGGTCACTGTCTTGTCATTATTTTGTTTTTGCTTCGTTGTGCAGATAGGCCAAGGTCGCAGTGAGCGGGAGCAGCACGAAGCACTTGACGCTGAAGATGGCAAACAGCAGCGCGCCGCAACCGCAGCCCAGCGCGAACACGGCAACATTGAAGCTGAAACTGATCAGGCGGGCATCGATCGCCGACCTTTGCTCCGCGCTCAGGCCTCCATGCCATTTGTCCGCCAGGTCCAGCATGATTTGCGTGGTGGTTCCGGTCATCAGCGTAGACGGCGGCGCGTAGGACAGATGGACCCGATGGACCGCATTCTGCACCGCCATGGCGGTGACGAAGATCATGCCGACGGCGACCGTCCCGAATTCATCTGCGGCAGGGAAAGGACCGAGCGTCCACGCCAGCGACGCTCCCACGATCAGCAGCAGCCACTCCAACAGAAACAGCGTACGCAGGATAGGCCGGCCCAATTCTGCCAGCTTGTAGTGCAGCAGGCGCACGCCCAACACCACGATGCAAAAGACGGGCAACGCCAATATTTTCGCCAGCGTGCCGCTCGATCGAAACACGAGCGCGGCCCCCAGCGTCACGAAGTTGCCGGTTACGTGCGCAGTAAAGAGCCCGTGCAGCGCCAGAAATCCGGCCGTATCGATGTAACCGGCATTGAAGCTGAGCACGGTTGGAAGCTTTGGCATTTTCAACATGGTTTCTCCTTCATCACCATCCCCAGCGAAGTTCAAGTTCCAGGTAATGGGAGTCGTGTCCGCCGCTCTGTCTGAGCGCCTGGGCCACCCAGTAGCGATCCCATTCAGCGTCGAACGAAAGGCTGCGCGAGACGGTCCAGCTCGCCTGCAGTTGTACGTAGGTACTGCTGCGTTTTCCACCCTTCCCCGCCGTACCAGGTACCGGGATATCCGGTTGCGCGTAGATGGCGTCGTGCGTCGTCTGGCGCCACAGCAAGCCGATGGCAGCGATCAGCTTCAACGGCTGCCGTGGATTGAGCGTGATGGAGGGTTTGACGTGGATGAAATTCGTGTAGCCGGTATAGCCGGACAAGGTTACGTAGTACCCGTTCGGGAAGAGCGGATTGAAGGTGCCTATATGCCGGTCGGACAGGTTGCGGTCGCCGGATGCGGCGTCCCATTGCAGCCCAAGTCGCGGCGTCCAGCCCAGGCCTGAAAAGGTATAGCCGGCCAGCGACCCGAACGCCCAGGCATCCACGTCCCTGGAGCCGATGCTTCCGCCCTGGCGCATGCCTTCGATATCCCAATCCAGCCCTCGATAGTTGCCGTTGTAGTGCAGGTCGACGCTTTGCCGGGTCTCATTGCCCGAGCCTGCGAGGAAGTGCACGTTGTCTTGTTTGAATTGGGAATAGCTGACGCTCAATTCACTCGTGGCGCTCATGCGATGCTGCACACGAACACCGCTGAAAGTCAGGTGGCGATTACTGAAGTCATCGAAGGCGGTTTGATTGCGATACTGCACGGGCTGGCTGGTGAATCCCGTGAAGCGCCAGTCCTTGTTTTCGTAGTCCATCCAAATAGCGTCATAGGCCTGCCGTACATTCGGGCCATCCCTGACGGACACGAATCGTTGCAGGTCGAACGCAATTTCCTGTCGTCCGATTCTCAACTTCAACGCGCCATCGCCCAGCTTTGCCCGCGTATCCAGGAACAGCAAGCGCAGGTCCAGACGGTTGGCATCGACCGGCGATGGCCGTGAGAGCCAGGGCGCCAGGGCATTTTCCAGTTGCAGGAACACGCGCGTATCGGTCGTGATGTGAGCATCGGCATGCAACTCCAGGCGGTGCAGCAGGTAGTCCTGATGCCGGCCGTGCGTAACACCGAACAGCGGCGGATCGGTGCTCACGAATCGCTCGCGCAGGGTCAGCCCGAACGACAGGTAGCGGTACGGATCGGCGGCCGCCAGCGGCAGGTATTTCAGGGCATCTCCTGGCTGCCGCGGAACGCGAGGATCGGCCAGTACGGACCAATCCTCTTCCCATCGATAGAAGGCAATCGCCGGACGCAGTGGCACAGGCTGGACTTCGGCGGCCTGGGGTACCTGACCGAGGGTGAACGGGCTATCGCCATTGGCGCACGCCATGGTCAGCAGTAGCAGGCACCCCATTCCCACGAATCTCTCCAAGTGAGTAGGCTGGGATGACAATCCCAGCTCTGGAAGGCCACATGGAAGCTGGGATTGTCATCCCAGCCTACAAAAGCCGGCACGCTGGGAACGCGCCGGCTCCGGCAAGCCTGCAACGCCTGGAAGCTGCTCAATGCGTCTTGGAGGCGTGAATCTCGGCGATGTAACCACCCGGAAATTGCACCATGGCCGCGCTGCGGTCAGCAGCCTCGTAACGAGGCACCAGGATCTTGGCGCCGGCCGCTGTCGCTTTGGCGAGCGTCGCATCGAGATCGCTCACTTCGTAACCAGAGATCTCATGGCCGTAGGGATACGGCAGATGCCCATCGGTCACGTTCACCTGCATCTTGCCGAAGCCGGACACGATACGAATGCGCCGGTAGGTTTGACCGGCCTTGCCGATTTCGACGGCATCCGCCTTGCGATCGTCGGATACGACCTTGCCGTGCGAGAAACGCAAAAAATCCTTCACGAAGCGGTCCGCCTCATCCGCCGAAACATAGACGCGATTGTCAGGCACGGTCTGAAGCGGGTCGTAGTGCGGAGCCGTGAAGTGCCAATACAGCTGCATTTTTACGCCACCGGGCCACTGGATCACCGTATCCAGGCCGATGGGATCCTTGAATTTGTCGACGATGACTTCCGCACCGGCGTCGCGCGCCTGCTTGATCGCTTCATCCATGTCCGTAACGAGATAGCCGGTACGCTCCTGACCGAACGGATAAGGAATCGGCGTCAGGAAACCGAATGTCGAAAGCGTGCCTGCGGGCGTCCAGACGTACTGCAGATCCGCGTTGCTGGGCACGGGCAGCACATTGGTCGTGCCCCGTTTGGACGGCTTGCCGCCAAATGTCGCGGTAAAGCTGTTGACGAAGCTGTCGAAATCGGCGGGCGCCACGTAGACGTGGGTGGTGTCGTATTGCGGGCCTACCGAGACGCCCTGTAGCGCGGAGGCTTCCTTGGCGCTGGCCGGTGCAAGGATCGACATGGACAAGGCCATGGCGGCCACGGCGGCTGTCGGGAAGCCGAGTTTGAACGATCGTGTGAACATGCTATGCCCCACTGTTGGAATGACGGGCCGGTTCCTGGCGGCTCCGGATCTTGTGCAAGAACATCGCCGCGAAAACCATGCCTGAGATCAGGGCGATGTGCTCCATGAAGGTATTCATCTCGGCAAACCGCTGCGCGCCTTCCAGCTTCCAGAACGCGTGAGCGAGGTACGTTGCCATGGCGGTGAATACGGCCAACGCGCCTGCTCCAAGCCACGCCAGGCGATTAGTGATGATCGCCAGCGAGCCGCCCAGCTGCACCAGCAGCAGCAGGCCATACATTGCCCATGAGGGCGGCAGCCCGGTGGCCTGGAACTCGGCCAACGCCGCCATGGGATGGAACAACTTTTCGATACCGCTCCACCAATAGGGCAGCGTCAGTCCGATTCTGGCCAGGACGTTCGTTCCCTTCCAGTCCAGCATGGCGCGGATCAGTTCGGGCGTACCGCCAGTGAGGCTCGATGTCGTCATGTCATACCGCCCAGCAGGCACAGCCCAAGGCGCCCCAGAAGGATTTTAAATCCGCTTCGGCGATCGGCAGGTTCGTCGACCACGCGCGTGGATGATTGTGGCCATGGATCGCGCAGCCGCCGCAGTCGCAGGCATGGACCTGATTCATCGCAGCGGGCGCCTGGCCATTGCCCCATGCCGCATAGCCACCGTAGCGTCGCACTGGCGACCATTCCGGCATGGCCGGAGGCAGCGGCCGATCGTCGAACTGCTGGAACCCGTTCGCACCATAGACCACTTTTCCGCCCACGATGGTCAGATCGGAAGTGATATCGGCAATGTCCGCCTCGGCACAGGAGAAGAAATCCCGCGTCGGTACGATCAGGTCGGCCAACTGCCCCACCTTGATCTGGCCCTTCGATCCTTCCTCGTTGGAGAACCAGGTAACGTACTGCGTCCACATGCGCAACGCCGTTTCGCGATCGACACAGTTGTGCTGCGGGTAGATCCGCATGCCGCCCACCGTCCGGCCCGTCACCAGCCACGAGAGTGATACCCAGGGGTTGTAGGAGGCGACGCGCGTCGCGTCTGTACCGGCGGAAATGCGAACGCCTTTTTCCAGCATGCGTGCAACCGGCGGCGTGGCGGCCGCAGCGGCCGCACCGTAGCGCTCCACAAAGTATTCGCCCTGATACGCCATCCGGTGCTGTACGGCGACGCCGCCTCCGAGCGCGGCAATCCGGTCCATCGACCGCTCGGTGATGGTTTCGGCGTGATCGAAGAACCAATGCAGGCCCTTGAGCGGGATATCACGGTTGACCCTTTCGAACACATTGAGCGCACGTGTAATCGTTTCGTCGTACGTCGCATGCATGCGCCACGGCCAACGATTCTCCGCCAGCACGCGCACCACATCTTCGAGCTCGCCTTCCATCGACGAGGGCATGTCCGGGCGGGGCTGCCGGAAGTCTTCGAAGTCCGCCGCCGAGAACACCAGCATTTCGCCGGCGCCGTTGTGCCGGAAATAATCATCGCCCTGCTTGTATTTGGAGGTCTTCGTCCAGTTGAGGAAGTCCTCTTTCTCGGCCTTGGGCTTTTGCGTGAACAGGTTGTAGGCGAGCCGGATGGTCAGATGTCCGTCCTGGGAAAGCTGGCGAATGACTTCGTAGTCTTCGGGATAGTTCTGAAACCCTCCGCCTGCATCGATCGCGCCGGTTACGCCCAGGCGGTTCAGGTCGCGCATGAAATGCCGCGTCGAATTGAGCTGGTATTCGAACGGCAGCTTGGGCCCTTTCGCCAACGTGGCGTACAAGATGCCCGCGTTTGGCTTTGCCAGCAGCAAGCCGGTCGGGTTGCCGTCGCCGTCACGTACGATCTGCCCACCGGGAGGTTCCGGCGTGTCCTTGGCATAGCCCACGGCGCGCAAGGCGGCGGCGTTGAGCAAGGCACGATCATAGAGGTGCAACAGGAACACCGGCGTATCGGGAGCCACGGCATTGAGCTCATCGATAGTTGGCAGCCGCTTCTCCGCGAACTGGTGTTCGGTGAACCCGCCCACGACACGCACCCATTGCGGTGGTGGCGTGATGGCAACCTGCTGGCGCAACATGGCCATGGCATCGGCCAGCGAGCGCACGCCATCCCAGCGCAGCTCCATGTTGAAATTGAGGCCGCCGCGAATGATGTGCAGGTGGTTGTCGATCAGACCCGGCAATACCGAGCGGCCCTTGAGGTCGATGACGCGCGTACCTGATCCAGCCAGCGCCATGACATCGTGGTCGCTTCCGACCGCCGTGAACCGCCCGCCGGCCATGGCCACTGCGGTTGCGGCCGGCTTGCCGGTGTCGAGCGTCGTAATTCGTCCGCCATGCAGGACAAGTTCGGGGATGGCAGTGGACGGGCTCATGACGCGTCCCTCCGCTGCGGTGGTGCGTCAGCGGCTTTTTTCGGGAGCTGCCCGCAAGGCAATTGGCCGAACACGTGCGGCTTGACCTGTTGCCCTACCCATGCGGTGGTGCTGGCCTGCCGGCTGACCACCTGCTTGAACCACGGTGGAATCTGCTCGCCGATGAGGATCCCCAGCAATCCGACCAGCGCGATCACCGGCGGTGCCGGCGAGCGCACGTTGATCAGTCCGTAAACGATGCCTACCAAAAGGCCGGCAGCAAGCGATAGCAGATACGGCTTCATCGAACTTTTCCTACGTCTGGTTGACACGACCGACCGCGCTCAAGGCACTGCCCGCAAGGGATCAGCCGCCTTCCGCATGAAACATCGTCTTGGCGTAGATCACGCCAAGGCCGTAGCTGCCACCGTAGATCTTGGCAATACCCGTCGTGCTCTCATAGGTTTCCGTACGCGCCCAGTCGCGCTGCAGTTCAAGCAGGTACTGCAATGACGTCATGGGCCGGGCTCCCGCTTGTATCATGCGATCCATGGCACGGTTGTGCGCCTCGAGGGAAACGTCACCGCATGCATCGGCCACGACGTATACCTCAAAGCCCTGCTCCAGGGCCGAGAGTGTGGGACCGACGATGCAAACGGACGTCCACAGGCCACCGAAGACCAGCCGCGTCTTGCCGATCGCGTTGACCTGCTTGATCACCGCCGCATCTTCCCAGGTATTCATGGAGGTGCGATCGATCAGCGCCTGGCCGGGAAACGGCTCGGTCACCTCGGCGAACATCGGACCGGAGAAACTTTTCTCGGCAACGGTGGTGAGTATCGTCGGCACTTTGAAGCTGGCTGCGGCCCTGGCGATCAGGCCGGCGTTGTTGCGCAAATTGATCGCGTCGATCGAGTGCGTCGCGAACGACATCTGCGACTGGTAGTCGATCAGGATCAAAGCGTGATCTTGCGGGGTCAGCAACTGGGAGCCTGGCACGGGTTTCGCGGTGATGGTCATGACGATGCCTCGATGTAGTGTGGGCGAACACGCCGATCAGGTAACAAGACTGCACGCTGCGGCGAACGATCATGGCGGCACGCGATATGCTTGCCGCTTCGGCAGTGCTCCGCGCGTCTTTCATACGCGCCCATAGTTCAGCTCGTTGACGATGCCTCAACAACCCTAAGGAAAGGGAGCTTGAACTCACCCTGATGGGTGATGATCAGGATTGTCCATTGTGCGTGGGACCCGCTTGTGATTGACTGGTGCGGCTCGGACGCAGGACCGATGGCGGCATAGCCATTTTTTGGAGGCTTGCCCATGAACGCTGAAGTTTCCCGTATTCGCATCATGATGGTCGACGACCATCCCTTGTTCAGAGAGGGTGTGGCCGCCGTGCTGGCTACGCAACCGGACATGGAACTGGTGGCGGAAGCCCAGGACGGCGAGGATGCGATTGCGCGGTTCCGCCAATGCCAGCCCGAGATCACGCTGATGGATCTGCAAATGCCAGGCATGAGCGGACTGGATGCCCTTCGACACATCCTGCATGAATGTCCGAAGGCACGCATCATCGTGTTGACGACGTATCAGGGCGACATGCAAGCGACGCGCGCGCTGCGCGCCGGTGCCGCCGGTTACCTCGTCAAGAGTACATTGCGCAAGGAGCTGCTGTTCACCATCCGGCAAGTGCACAAAGGCCATCGGCATGTCCCGCTGGAGGTGGCGCGCATCATGGCCGAATACTCGGCGGATGACATTCTCAGCGTGCGCGAACTGCAAGTCCTGGGTCATGTCGCGGGAGGCTATTCGAACAAACGAATCGCCACACACCTGGGCATTTCGGTCGAAACCGTCAAGACTCACATGAAAAGCATCCTGGCGAAGGTCAAGGCGAAGGACCGAACCGAGGCAGTGGTCATCGCCATGCGCCGTGGCTATATCGACGCGTGAGTGAAGCGCTGCTTTATCTTGTTTTCGTGGTGCCAGGTGATAGCTGCGTCAGCGTGGCCCAACGAGCGGGTCGCCTAGTGATATAGGCGACATGGGACGGAACCTGCAGTTCGACCGCCGTACCCTGTCCCTGCAGCGAGGAAATCGAGCAGCTGCCACCGATGCATTGCGCGCGCTCGCGCATCCCCCTGAGTCCCCAATGGCCTGGTTTATAGCCTGTCTCCAGGATGTCAGGATCGATGCCGATCCCGTTGTCCTGCACCCGCAGCAGAAATTGCTTGGACTCGAACGCCATGTCCATGGCTATCGTCGTGGCCCGCGCATGCCGGAAGGCATTGAGCATGGCTTCGCGGCCGATCAGATAGATCTCTTCGAGAATGACCGGATCAACCTCGCGCCGGGTTCCGTGCAGGAACAATTGAAACTTCGCGGGGTTTTCCGCCTGAAGCTCCATGCCCAGCGATTCAAAGGTCATCGCCAGATCCTTGGCGGCGCCTTCGCTCAAGCGCAAATCGTGAACCCGGTCGCGTCCGTCCACCAACACTTCCTCCGCACGCGTAAGCGCCTGATCGATCCTGGCTCGAATGGGGTCGCCCTCCGGAATCTGTTCGGCAATGGCCTGAAAGCGCAGAATCAAACCCTGGATGCCCTGCAGCAAGGTGTCGTGAAGCTCGCGCGCGATGCGTTCGCGCTCCGCATGCCGTACCTCCAGGCGATCACGCAGCCTGGCCGCCATCTGCCGGTACCGAAATACGGCGAGGCCGATTACGACGGCCATCGCCAGCGCGATGTAGCCCATCGAATACCAAGTAGTGAGATGCTGTGTCATCGCCGTCATGCGCTTGCCCCCTGTGAAGGGTTTGTCCATATTCTAGCTTTCTTGCCATGGCAAGCTCCCCCACCCGAGGGATACCGAACAAATGGTGTACCCATGGCCGATGCATGTACGTTTTGGGGAAAAGCAGCGGTGCATCGGATCAGCGCCATGTCTCCGCAGCGCGTAGGCTGGGATGGCAATCCCAGCACCAGGATGGCGAGAGGAAGCTGGGATTATCATCCCAGCCTACACATCAGCCTCCCTGCTCTGGCCGCTTCCCCGTCTCGCGCAACGTAAACGACACCAGCAACGCCAACGCGATGACGGCGACCCAGAACAGGCCCGACTCAAAGAAGTGAAACTCCGGATTGATCGCCGGCGCGCCCATCGTCTTGCCGATATGTTTGGAAAAGACCGGCCCCAGCAGCGCCGTGACACTGAAGGTGATGAAGTTGATGGCGCCGGTTGCGCTGCCCTTGACGTGGTCCGGATTGACCTCCTTGATGATCGTGTACGGAATCATCGCCGCACCGGAGGAAATGCCGAAGACGAGCAGCGTGATCCAGCTGGGCAGCGCCCCCGGAAGAAACGTCAGTTGCAAGGCGCAGGCAAGCATGGCGCTTACGCCGATGAGCAGTGCGAGTTTTCTACGATGCAGGGCATCGGCCAGCCAACCGAAGAGCGGGCAGCCGAACACCCAGCCGAAGGGCACCATCGAGATGGCGAAGACGGCGTCGTGGTAGCTGAACAGTCGGTCTTCCTGGAACAGCCGGACGCCCCATACCATGTCGCCGATGGTCGTCGGAGCGAATAACAGGCCTGCAACGATGCCGCAGATGTAGGACTGCGGATTGCTGAGTACGACCTTGTAGGGGCCAAGGAGACTGCGCTTTTCGCCGGCCTTCGCCGCATGATCTTCGCGCGGCGTCATGAGCAGCAATCCCACCGCAACCAGCAACACCACAACGCCCATCCCCATCCAGAATTGAGCCGTACTGACCAGGCCATGGATAAGCGGCCCGACCGCTATTTGCCCCATTGTGCCGCCCAGCATGCCGAAGCATTGGGTAAATCCGATCGCCGTCGCCAGGCGCTTGGCGGAGAAGCCACGCGAAGCCAGATACACCGCTCCGGTAAAGGCGAAGGCCGAACCGGCGCCCTGCAGGAGGCGCCCGATGCTGCCCATGGAAGCGTCGGGAATGGCGAAAAGCACGCAGCCCATGGCAAGCAACGCCATGCCGGCAGGCGCGACGTAACGGGCGCCGAAGCGATCGAGCAGCACGCCCGCAACCAGGCTGGTGGTGGAATAGGTGTAGTAGTAATAGCCCAGGATGGTGCTGACGCCGAGGGTGGTGACAGCAAACGCCTTGGACAACTCGGGAAGCATGACCGCCGGTGCCGAGCGCGATGCGTACTCCAAAAAGTAGAAAACCGCGGCAAATCCCCAGGCTATGGCGTAAGCGATTGCCAGCCTTTTGCCGGCTTGAATGGCTACGCTCTTCACGTTCATGGCAGCACCTTGACGCTCTTGCCAACGCGATGGGAACTGTAGCGAACGCCCCCTGCCCCTTCGTCCCCCAAACGGGTAGTTATGCGTCTGAAGCCATGACGGTTTCATCCAAATTGCGCCATGCTTGTCCAAGCCGCTCATGCCTGAGCGGCAACGAGGACAGTGTTCCGGCTACTTTTCGGCTTTTATGCGAGTAAAGCGAAGCTTGCGAGCGCCAATGGGGGTGATGCTTAATATGGGCTCGCGCGTTGCTCGGTCTTGCTTCATGGGCATGCATGCCGCCGGCATTGCAGCCCTCGTATCAGCCAGACGACGGGTCCGCCAGCAGCTGCGTTGGTCGCTGGTCTGCCTGCTCATGGCCGGCCTTTGCTTTGCGCCAGTGGCCATGCCGGCTGAGCCGCCGCATACGGTCGCCCCCCTGTCCTCGCAGACGCCTTTTCGCTTGCAACTGGATCAGCTGCAGCACCGCGCCTATCTCTCGCGGGATGGCGCTCCGTCCAGCAGCACGGCCATCGCCCAGACGCCGGACGGCTTTTTGTGGTTTGCCACGCCAAACGGCTTGTACCGCTTCGATGGGGTGCGCTTTGACAAAAGCGTGACCAGCCTGCTGCCCAGCACGAACATTTTTTCCCTTTACGCGGAGCCCAATGGCGATCTGTGGATCGGCTATACCTTCGGTGGCGCCAGTGTGCTGCATGAGGGGACGCCATCGAACATTCCCGTTTCGGACCTCCCCGGCGGCAGCGTCATAGGCTTCGTGCGAACCGCGGACAAAACGCTCTGGCTTGCCACTACCCACGGCGTTGCCATGCAACGGGGCGACCGTTGGGAAACGCTTGGCCCTTCCCAGGGCTATCCCGGCCATCATCCGCAATGGTTCGGCAGTATCCACGGCGACATCTATCTGTTCGACAGCGATAGCGCTTACGTACTCGATCAGCACAACCATCAGTTCCACTCGACCGATTATGGGCGGGCCAAGCACGATCTGCTCGGGCTTCCACCTGACGCCACCTGGAGCAAGAGCCATAACCCCTATTGGGCGGGCCTGCGCGATCCGTCCGGTACGCTGTGGTTTACGCGCGAGGGCCAGGAGGGCATTACGCGCCTGCGCTGGGGCGGTGCAAGCGCCTCGCCCTCCTCCGAAGAGCATTTCGTTCAGCGCGACGGCCTGAGCGGCCAGTTCGTGCTGCTTTATTTCATGGATCGCGAGTCGAATGTCTGGGCCGCGACGGAAACGGGAGTCGACCGCTTCACCGTCGGCAAATTCACGCCGGTGCGTTTTCCGAACAGCATGACCAATCTCACCGTCGCTGCCGATGCCAAGGGTGGCGTATGGGTCGGAAGCCTTCGCGAATACGCTTTGTATCTCAAGGGCGACGAGGATCCTGTCCGCGTCGCCGACTTTGGGCTGGGCGCGGATTGTTCGACCGTGGACCGCCAAGGCACAGTCTGGATGCCGGGCAGGAACGATCTTGAAAGCTACGATGGCTCTCATGTCACCCATGTTGCGCCCCCACCCGGCACGCTGGCTGACGAGCATGGCGAACAGGTCCTGCAGGCGTGCCAGGGAATCGCGCAAGACGGTGCCGGCGACCTGTGGGTATCCATCGCCAAGGTGGGAGTGTTCCGCAGGTCACGGGGAACCTGGACCCTCAACGGCGGCCTCAAGGCCCTACCGGAAGGCCCGGCCATTCGCGTCCTTGGCGATGCATCCGGCCGCATCTGGCTGACATATCCGGGTAGCCGCATTGCGCTGGTCGAGCAGGACAGCGTCAAGCTCTACAGCATCACCGACGGCTTGAACGTCGGCAACGTGCTTGCCCTCGATGTGCGCGGCACGCACGTCTGGGCCACCGGTGATATTGGCGTTGCCTATCTGTCCCCTTCAGGCACGTTCATAAGCCTCGTAGGCAAAGGCGGCAACAGTTTTCGAGACATGTCGGGCGTGGTCGAGACTCGCACGGGGGAGCTTTGGCTCAACGGGCCTGATGGCGTTTACCGCGTGAGCGCCGGCGAGCTTGCAAAATGGTTCCGGCAATCGGGTTACACGCCCGCTTACGAGCTTTTCAGCCAAGCGGATGGCATCAGGGGCGTTCCCCTTCCCATCCGCCCCGGCCCGAGCATGGCCCAAAGCAGCGATGGCCGCATCTGGGTGGCGACCAAGCAGAATCTTTCCTGGGTCGACCCGGCGCATATCCGGCGCAACACGATCGCGCCGGACGTTGCCATCAACAGCCTGACCGCGGCCAAATCCACTTGGCCCGCAGCCTCCGTGCCGCCGCTGCCGCCGACCATGCACGGTGTCCACATTGCTTATACGGCGCCCGTCATGTCCATGCCGGAGCGGGCCCATTTCCGCTACCGGCTCAAGGAAGTGGATGGCGATTGGCAGGATGACGGCGGCCGGCGCGAAGTCTTCTACGCCAACATGCAGCCTGGCAGCTATCACTTCGAAGTCGTCGCCCTCAACGAAGACGGCGTTCCGAGCCGGCAAGCGGCGAAATTGAATTTCACCATTACACCGGCTTTCTACCAAACCTCCTGGTTCAAGGGGCTGATGGCCTGTGTGGTGGCCCTTGCCCTTTCGCTGCTGTACATGCTGCGCCTGCGTTTCATCGAGCGGCGTTACCAGTTGCTGATGGAAGAGCGCCTTGCCGAGCGTGAACGCATAGCACGCGATCTGCACGACACGCTGCTACAAGGCATGCAAGGCATGCTGCTGCAAGTGGAGATGCTTTCCAACAGCCGCGAACTGTCGGATGCGCAACGACAGCGGGTGACCCGGATCGAAGAGAAAATGCGTGGCGTGCTGATCGAAGGGCGCGACGCGATCAGCTCGCTTCGGCAGGCGCAATCCGGTCACGCCAACCTCATGGCCAAGCTGGAGGCGATAGGCAACGATGCGACTATCCGTTCAAGCACGCACTACTCCGTACGCGTCGAGGGCGAGTCACTCCCGCTACGCCCCGAGGTTTGCGAAGAGACCATCGCCATCGTCCGCGAAAGCGTGATCAATGCGTTCAAGCATGCCAAGGCCGAATGGGTACTCGTGTCCGTCTACTACACGCCCCGCGCCTTTATCGCTAACGTCACGGACAACGGCATCGGCATCACCGAGCAAAAGATCCAGCAGCAACAGTCGGATGGGCATTGGGGGGTGGCAGGCATGCGCGAACGCGCGGCGAAACTCGGCGGCCGGCTGAGCATCCGCGGCGCGGATTCACGGGGCACGACGGTTGAGCTGAGCCTGTCCAGGCATGCGGCCTATGCCATCCCATCGTCGATCAAGCGGCGCTGGCTTCAGCGCAGACTGTCCGGCGGTTACAGCAATCCTCATTGATTTCTCAACGCTGCGTAGGCTGGGTTGCAAAACCCAGCCTCGCCATGCAAGCAACACTTGCGATGCTGGGATTGTCATCCCAGCCTACGTCATGACTTCATTTATGCAGGCGCGCCATCGAGGAAAACATACAGCGCCGCAATCTTCCCATCGCGCACGATGATCACGTCCACGCCGGTATATTCGGGTTCTTCGCCGCGCGGGCCGGAGCCCCAGGCCAGGCGACCGGCGTTGTGCAGGGCCTGGGCTTCGCCGTGCGGTGTATAGGCGAAATGCGGGTGCGTCGCGCGAAGATCTCCGGCAAATTTGTCGAGCGCGTCGTGCCCGACAAATACGCCCGGCGGCACGTAAAGCGCACAGTCTTCGGTATAGAGTTCCTCGATGGCGCGGCGACGACGGGTAGCGTCGCCTTCGCCGAACACTTCCTGCAGGTTGCGATAAAGCAGTTCATGGGTGCGGTCGCTCACGACACGTCTCCTTAAGTCTGGTGGATACAGATCAAACCAATGCTGCGCGCCGCCTTACTGGGCGAGCGCCATGGTCTTTGCGATGGCGGCAACAACGGCTGGCCGCGCCGAGAGCTCGGCATGCCAGCGCGTGACGAAGGGGAATTTATCGAGGGTCGCGCCGATCGCCTGATGGCGCCAAACCCATCCGAAATGGGCGATGTCTGCAATGCTGTACGTGTCGCCCGCCACGTAGGGGTGATGTTCAAGGCGATGATCGAGCACGCCCAATACGCGGTCGACTTCGGCTAGCGCGCGCGTTTTGGCCTCGGGCTGGGGCGACGACTGCATCGCGACTACAAAAGCTTGCCCGAAGGCCGGACTCAGGCCGGACGCGTGGAAGAACAGCTGCTCGAAGACCTTGCTGCGATGAACGGGATCGGCCGGAAGAAGCTGTCCGCTCTTTTCGGCAAGGTAGACCAGGATCGCGGCGGATTCGCTAAGCACCACATCGATGTCTCCGAGTTCGAAGCGGTCGATCAGTACCGGGACCTTCGCGTTGGGATTGATGGCCCTGAAAGCCTCGGTTTTCTGTTCGCCCTGGCGCAGGTTGACCGGTACGAGCCGGTAGTCGAGCCCCATTTCCTCCAGCGCGATCGGAACCTTGAGGCTGTTGGGCGTGGCGAAGGCAAGTACTTCGAGCATGGTCCTATTCCTTTTGCTGTTGACGTGATGGTCGGTGTGCTGGAGCGGCCTCAGGCCGCTCCAGCCGTCGGTTCAGGAGCGCCGTCCGTCAAGACTCAGGCGACCGCCACCGAAAGCGACCACGTGCAGCAAGCCACCGGCCATGGCGACGTTCTTGAAGAAATGGATGAACTGGTTCTGGTCGGCGAAGTTGTGGTGAAAGAACGCCGCCGTCACCAGCGCGAACACGAACAGGACGCTGGCGACGAGACGTGTGCGATAGCCAAGCAGCAGAGTGATTCCGCCCACGACTTCGATCAGGACCGAGATGCCGAAGGCAACCTGCGGCAAGGGCAGTCCGACCGACTGGATGTAGGCGATGGTCATCGCCGGTGCCGCAAGCTTGGAAAGTCCGGCAAGGATGAAGATGGCACTGATCATCACGCGCCCCAGGGCTGGAACGATCGTGGTGATGAGATCGGGAGCGGCCGAGGAAACGGCCGCGGCGCCCGCGTAAGTTTGGTTGCTCATAGCGTATGTCCTCAGGTGAGTCCCCTTGTGGGGTGGCGGGACAAATCTAGAGCGGCGTGCTATTTTTCGAAATAGAAATGACTGAAAACTATCATTGCAGAATTGTCGATGTCTAAACTACCGGATTTCGAAGGGCTCGCGATGTTCGCGAAGGTCGCCGAAGAAGGCTCGTTCGCGGCGGCGGCAACGGCCATGGGCGTTTCGATCGCCACCGTGTCGCGGGCCGTTAGCCGTCTGGAGGAACGGCTGGGTGGCCGGCTGTTCAACCGCACTTCGCGCCGGCTTGCGCTCACGGACTATGGCCACACGCTCGCCGAGCGCGCGGCGAAGATCTACGCCGAGGCGCAGGAGACGGAGGATTTCGCGCGCGAGACCTCAAGCCGCCCGCGCGGCTTGGTCAAGCTCGCTGCGCCACTGTCTTTCGGTGCTCGCTGGGTCGCCCCGCTGTTGCCGGAGTTCTTCCGCGCCTATCCGGAAATTTCCGTCGATCTTCATCTCACGGACGCCCATGCCGATCTGATTGGCGATGGCTTCGACGCCGCGCTGCGCATTGCCGTGATGGAGGATTCGTCGCTCGTCGCACGCCTGATCGCACCGGTGCGCCGGTTCGTGGTGGCATCCCCCGGCTATCTGTCCCGCTATGGCCGTCCGCAGCACCCGCACGATCTTGGCGCGCACCAGTGCCTCAGCTACGTCAACCGGAGCCGACGCGAAGTCTGGCGTTTTTCCCGGCAAAGCGGCGAAGAATGCGCCGTCACGCCCACCGGAGTGTTGCGCGGGACGAGCATAGAAGCACTGCTGCCCACGGTCCTCGCCGGACTTGCGATCACCGAGCTGCCCGAGTTCGTCGCGACGCAGTACTTCCTGGACCAGCAGCTCGAACCGATTTTGACGGATTGGTGCTTGCCCGAAGGCGGGTTGTATTTTGTCACGCCTACGGCCCGTACACGGCCCGCGAAGGTCAGCGCCCTGGCCGACTTCTTTGTCGACCGGCTCAGCGCAGCGCAATGGAGTGCGGAGAAATTGATGGGCTGGAAACCGCCGGACCACCGCCAACGATGATTTGAAGGTGACGCAATCGTGGCTGGCGCCGGGAAATGGATTTCGTCCATCGCGCGTCAGATGCGTACAAGCCGCAAGACCTTCCTGGCGCTAAGTTTCCAGACCAGCGCAGGCGCACTTGTGCCTGCCCGTCGGTCCTTCCCCTTGCACGCCGGGAGATCACGATCATGGCCCTATCCTCCGCCGAATACGTCGCCAAGGTCCTTGAACTGGCGGGCGTCAAGCATGTCTACGGCGTCGTCGGCGACTCGCTGAACGGCCTCACCGATGCCTTTCGCCGCAGCTCGATCGAGTGGCTGCACATGCGCCACGAGGAAGCAGCGGCGTTTGCCGCCGGGGCCGACGCGCATCTGACCGGTGAGCTTGCCGTCTGCGCCGGCAGTTGCGGCCCGGGCAATCTGCACCTCATCAACGGCCTGTTCGACTGCCACCGCAGCGGCGTACCGGTGCTGGCGATCGCATCGCATATTCCAAGCAGCGAAATTGGCATCGATTACTTTCAGGCAACGCACCCGGAAAACCTGTTCAAGGAATGCAGTCATTACGTGGAACTCGTCGCCAACCCGAGCCAGCTGCCGCACGTGCTTGGCCGCGCCATGCGTGCGGCCGTGGCGAGGCGTGGCGTTGCGGTGGTGGTCATTCCAGGCGATGTATCGCTGAAGGAAGCCGTCGCCGAGGTGCCCCGCTGGGTCACACCGAACAAACCCATCCTGCATCCGTCGCTGAAGGACCTCCAGCGGTTGACCCATCTGCTCAAGGACGCCACTCGGGTCACGATCTTCTGCGGCGCCGGCTGCGCTGGTGCGCATGATGAGGTGGTGGAACTGGCCCGCCGCCTGAAGGCTCCGATCGTGCATACGCTGCGCGGCAAGGAGTACCTGGAATACAACAATCCCTATGACGTCGGCATGACCGGCCTGGTAGGTTTTTCATCCGGCTATGCTGCGATGAAGGACTGCGATACCTTGCTGCTGCTTGGCACGGATTTCCCTTATCGCCAGTTCTTTCCCAAGCATGCCAAGATCGCGCAGATCGATGTCCGCCCCGAGGCGCTCGGCAATCGTTGCCCGCTCGACCTGGGCTTGATCGGCGATGTACGCGAAACGCTGCAGATATTGTTGCCGTCGGTGGCTGAAAAAACGGATTCCAGCCATCTCGATGCCGCGCTTGCCCACTACCAAAAGGCACGCGAAGGACTCGACGAACTTGCCGACCCCCGACGAGGAAGCGACCTCATCCATCCCCAGTACGTGACCAAGCTGGTCAGCGAACTCGCCGCGGAAGATGCCATTTTCACCTGTGATGTGGGCACGCCGATCTTGTGGACAGCACGCTATCTGAAGGTCAACGGCAAGCGCCGGATCGTCGGCTCGTTCAATCACGGCTCGATGGCGAATGCGATGCTGCATGCCATCGGCGCCCAGGTAGCGTGCCCCGATCGCCAGGTGATCTCGATGTCAGGCGACGGTGGCTTTGCCATGATGATGGGCGAGTTTCTATCGCTGACGCAGTTGGATCTGCCGGTAAAGATCATCCTGTTGAACAACGGCACGCTCGGTTTCGTCGAGATGGAGATGAAGGCGAATGGTTTCCTCGATTCCGGCTGCGACCTGATCAACCCCAACTTTGCGCAAATGGCCAGCGCGGTAGGGGTGAAGGGTATTCGGGTAGAGCGCCCGGATGCTCTGCGACCGGCTCTGATCGAAGCGTTTTCGCACACGGGGCCGGTACTGGTCGATGTGGTCAGCGCAAGGCAGGAACTAGCCATGCCGCCCAAGACCTCGTTCGACGAGGCCTACAAATTCGGCCTGTTCATGATCAAGGCGGTACTCGACGGGCGCGGCAATCAGCTGGTGGATCTGGCGAAAGTGAATCTCCTCAGGTGATGGTGGCTTAGCCCCCTCCCCGAGTTGCAGTGCGTGGCTGGGATGATAATCCCAGCATCGCGCGTGCTGCTGCATGGCAATGCTGGGTTTTGCAACCCAGCCTACGATTGCCATCCCAGCCTACGCTCCGCCCGACGCGCATACATTGCCGTAACGGGATCTGGGTCACCCGAGAGATCCAGACCCATTAGCGCCGTTTTGCGCGTCAGACAATCAGTTCAGCATGCAGCAACGCAAGCCTTTTTCGCATGCGCATTGCATTGTGCAAAATTGCGCATTGCTCGTCGAAATTTTTGATCAAGACCCGTCTTCCACGCTCGATCAATGATGATTTGTCGCGTCGACGTACACGGATGTGCGTCGCCGCGCAAACCTTCATTAGACGCGCCAACCCATTGCGTCAGCTGCGTTGGCGAATAAGAAAGCCAAGGGGAGAACAACATGTCGAAGCATCCGATCGCCGCGGCGATCCTGGTCGCGCTGTCGCTTACGCTGGCGACCAGCCTGCAAGCCCAGACGGCTACGCAATCCCAGGACAGTGCCGCCTCGCAAGACAACGGGCAGCCACCGATCAAAAACCAGACCAAGAGCCTGGACACGGTGATCGTCAGTGGATCGCTGATCAACAACGCGCAGATCCAGACAGCCACGCCCACCTATACGATTACCGCTCAGGACATGAAGGCGCGCGGCTTCAACAGCGTTGCGGAAGTTCTGCAAAATTCGGTGTTCGCCACTGGTACCGTGCCGGGCTCACAGACGCCCGGATTCAACCAGGGCTCGCAGACCTTCAGTTTCTACGGCCTGAATCCGGAATACACCTTGACCTTGCTGGACGGCAAGCCAATCACGCAATTCGGCCAGCTTTACGGCGGCGTCGGCGATTTCACCAATATCGGCAATATCCCGATGAGCATCGTCGATCACATCGACATCCTGCCCGGCGGCGGCTCGTCGATCTACGGCTCGCAGGCGATCTCCGGCGTGGTCAACATCGTCACCAAGCAGCATATGGACGGTGCCGAGGCAAGCGTGCGCACCGGCCGTTACAGCCTGGGCGGCGGCGCCAATCAGCGCCTGTCCGTTTCGTTCGGGCATCAGTTCGGCAAGCTGGACGTGCTGGGCACCTTCGAGTTCTTCAATCAATCACCCGCCTGGTATTACCAGCGCGACCTGACCACGGCGGCGCCGCGTCCGATTATCGTCGCGGCCATGTGGGATTACGGCACGGGCGTGGGCGGGCCATTGCAAGGCTTTGTTCCCCCACCCAATGGATGTGGTGCGCTGAGCAACCTGTTCGCGCAGACGACCACCCCGGTGTATCGCCCTCCGCTCAGCGGCAGCTATTGCGGCTCGCGCAAGACCTTCAGCTACGGCACGTTCATCAACCAGGCCCGCAGCTACAGCAGCATGCTCAAGTTGCGCTACAACCTCAACGACTACGTCCGCCTGTATGGGGACGTGCTGGCAAGTTGGCAGCAGCAGAAATTCACCGCGGGCATTGCCTATAACTGGTGGGGCCCCAACGACCTTCCCGGCGGCATGATCGAGGATGCCACCACGCACCATGTCCTGTTCCCCGAACGCTTCTTTGCGCCGGAAGAAGTGGGCAACAACAACTACAACGGCCTGTTGCGCCAGGACGACCTGATGTACCAGGCCGACCTCGGCGCCAACGGCAGGTTTGGCGATTCGGGCTGGAACTGGGATGTGTATTTCCTGCGCTCCGGCGAGCGCACCACCGATCTCAGCCCGCTGCATCCGGCGGCGGCGATGGACGGCTTTTTCGAATCCCTGCTCGGTCCGGTGGCTGGTATCGACCCCAACACCGGCTACAACATGTACCACCCCAATTACGCCGCGTTCTTCTCGCCTATCACGCCGGCGCAATACGCCAGCTTCACGATCAACGTCAACGCGCTGTACAACACGTGGATCAACAACCTTCGCGGCACCGTCAGCAACGACAGCCTGTTTCATCTCCCAGGCGGCGATGCCGGCTTCGCGTGGCTGGTGGAAGGCGGCAACCAGGCTTGGTACAACCCGGTGAATCCGCTGGTGGCCAACGGGCTGCTATGGGGCAATACCGGCGTATCCGGCGGCGGACAGCGCGATCACTACGCCTCCGCATTCCAGCTGAACCTGCCGGTGCTTTCCCAGCTCACCCTCGATCTTTCCGGACGCACCGATCGCTACACCATCAAGAACGGGTCGCCCAACACCAAGTTCACGTACAAGATCGGCATCGAATACCGCCCGTTCGATACGTTGCTGGTTCGCGGCAATTACGCCACCGGCTTCATCGCGCCCGACATGTCGTCGATCTTCCTCGGCCCTTCCGGGCAGTACAGCAACGTCACGGACTACTACCTGTGCGCGACGCAAGGCGGCAACCAGAACTGCACGGCCAATTACACCGACGGTGTGAAACTCAATGTGCTGCCCAACAAGAAACTGCAACCCACCAATTCGGCCAGCTGGACCTTGGGGACGGTGTGGGCACCGCTTCGCAACCTGAGCCTGAGCGCCGATTTTCTGCATATCGCCATCAACAATGAAATCCAGCTGCAAAGCTCGGACATGCTGATGCGGCAGGAAGCCCAATGCCGGCTGGGCCAGTTGCCATCGGATTCTGCCATCTGCCAGAACGCTTATGCGCAGATCACCCGCAGCCCGTATACCGACCAGGCCACCAACCTCAACCTGTATTACGTCAATATCGCCAACGAGATCACCGATTCGGTGACGGCAGAAGCCAAGTACGTCTTCGACCCCAGCCGCCTGGGCACCTTCGCCGTGCAGCTGGATTACAACGACATGCTCAAGCATCAGTTCCAGGAATATCCAGGCACGACTCCGATCAATCAGCTCACCAACCCGCTGTGGAGTACGGAATTCAAGGACGCGGCAAGCGGATCCCTGAGCTGGTCTTGGCATGACACGTTGCGCAGCTCGCTGTACTGGCACCGTTACAGCCCAACGCCCAATTACGTTGCGTTTACCTACGGCCCCACCTATCCGGGTGCGGGACATCTGCCGCCATGGATGCTCTACAACTGGAGCGTGGGCTTTACCCCGGTCAAGAACCTGGATCTGTCGTTGATGATCAACAACGTGTTCAACAAGATGCCGCCGAATGATCCCGGCTATCGCAAGAGCCGCACATTCCCCTACTTCAACAACTACAACTACAACATTTATGGGAGACAGGTCATGCTGCAGGCGGACTACCGGTTCGGCGGGGGCCGATGACATTTTCCTAGATGGCGGTCCAAACCGGCGCGCCGAATCGTCGTCCCGGCTTACGCCGGGGCGACCAATGATTCAGAGCATCCGCAAGCTCATCACCGCGGCACCACGTCCCTGCCCACCCGCTTGACATGCTGCTCGACATACATCGCGGCCGCATCCGCATCACCACAAACGACCGCCTCGTAAATCAGGCGATGTTCGGACGCATACAGCTGTACGCGTTTGGCTTCGTGGATGCCCTCATCCTTCAAGCGCTTCCATAATGGCTGGTCCATGGTCGTGGCGACCACGTCGGCAACCTTTACCAGCAGCGGATCACCCGTCATCACCGCAAGCTGGCGATGGAACAGGCGGTCGCTATGGTTCCAGCGCGCGCACTGTTCGGGATCGGCGATATCGGTGATCGACTCCATCTGCGCAAGATAGTACTCGGCCAGTGCGTCCGGCTTGGCACGCTGCGCAGCGCGCCTGGCGATGGCGGGCTCCAGGATCCGGCGCAGGTCCAAGGTGGAGGCCGGGCTGATATCGGCATCCATCCCGGTTGCACTGGTTGGCGTGGCAAGCGACAGCCGTTGCATCGCATCGCTGCTCACATAGGTACCGGCATTGCGGCGTGTGGTGACCAGCCCCCGGTTCTGCAGCGCAACAATAGCCTCACGCACGGCCGGACGGCCGACGCGAAAACGCGTGGACAGTTCACGCTCCGACGGCAGGCGCTCATCCGCAACGAGCCGGCCGCTGCGAATGTCGGCGTGGATGCGTTCGGCGACCTGCTCATAGATCTGCTTGGGGCAAAACGAGTCTTCGAGGACCGCTTGTGCCTTGGCCATGCCTTCCTCCAATGGTCGTTATTTCAACCAAAATGCCGTATTTATCATATTATTGGTTGAATATTGATCCAAGAGTGCTCTAGATTTCAACCTATCGAAACCGGACAAGGGGGACTGGATGAAACCGGGTCGTTTCGTCAGTACGGTGGAGATGCACGCCGCCGGCGAACCCTTCCGCATCGTTACGGGAGGCTGGCCCAGGCCCCGGGGCCGAACCCTCGTGGAACGCCGGGCATGGATGAAGGCACATGCCGACCACCTGCGCCGTGCATTGATGCTGGAACCGCGCGGCCATGCGCAAATGTACGGCGGCTACCTGACCGAGCCGGTGAGCGAGCGCGCGGACTTCGGCGTCATCTTCATGCACAACGAAGGCTACAGCGATCATTGCGGCCACGGCGTCATCGCGCTGGCCACGGCAGCAGTCCAATTGGGCTGGGTAGAACGCATCGTGCCGGAAACGCCTGTCGGCATCGATGCGCCGTGCGGATTCATCGAGGCGTTCGTACAGTGGGATGGAGAGCACGCCGGCCAGGTGCGCTTCGTCAATGTGCCCTCCTTTATATGGCTGCGCGATGCGGTGGTGCAGACGCCAAGCTTCGGTGAAGTGCGTGGCGACATCGCCTTTGGCGGCGCGTTCTATTTTTATGCATCGGGCCAACCGTTCGGGCTGTCCATTCACGAGGCGGAAGTCGAACGGCTGACCCGATTCGGCGACGAGGTGAAGCGGGCCGCCAATGCGGCGTACGAGGTCGTTCATCCGCACATTCCCGAAATCAACCACATCTACGGAACGATCATCGACAACGCAGCGCGCCATGCCGGCTCAAGCCAGGCCAATTGCTGCGTGTTCGCCGATCGCGAGGTGGATCGCTCTCCGACCGGTTCGGGCACGGCCGGCCGCGTGGCGCAACTGTTCCTGCGCGGAAAAATGCAACGGCACCAGACGCTGGTCAATGAATCCATCATCGGCACGACCTTCCGCGGTCGCGTGCTGGCGGAAACCCGGCTCGACCGATTCGACGCGGTGATCGCGGAAATCGAAGGCGATGCGCATGTCTGCGGTTTTGCCCAGTGGCTGATCGATGAGCGCGACCCGCTGGCCTACGGGTTTCTTGTGCGGTAGGTCGGGGTGCAATCCTGCACGTTTGTGCCAATATCGTTCCTTCTCCCGCAGAATTTTCATCAAGACCCTCGCCACCATCGCACCCACACTGGATGACGCCAGCACCTTGGCTGGCATTCACGCTGCATATCATCCAAAGTCGGGAGGGTAAAACCATGATGCGAACGATAGTTCTGTCGCGGGGACTTGCGATGGGCTTTTCGGTACTGGCAAGCGCCACAGCAATGACAACGGCGTTTGCCACCCAGACTCAGCCGGCAGGCGATACAACACCGATCAACTCAAGTGTCCCGCTTGCCAAGAGCGTTGCCATTCAAGCTTCAGACCAGGCGACGTTGATGAGCGCCAATGCCCCGGTTCGGGTAAACGTCGTGTTGAAAATGCACAACCAGAGCGAGCTGAAGCAGATTGCCGAACAAGTGCGGACACGCGCAAGAAGCCCGCTTACGGACAACGATTTGGCCGCCCGTTATCTGCCGAGCCACGTCGATGCCATGCGCGTCTACAACTTTCTGCATGCCAACGGCTTCAACCAGATCTATCTGTCGAAAGACAACATGATCGTGACCGCATGGGGCACGGCGGCCAACGTGCAGTCGGCCTTCAAAACGCAGCTGTACAGTCTTCGTCGCGACAAGCAGGCCGGCGTCGCCAATGCGGACCCGGTGAGCATTCCGGCGGCATTGAGCGACGTGATCGGTGCGGTGCATGGACTGCGCTCATTCCAGGAGCGAGGCGTATCGGGAGCAAAGGTTGCTGCCACGACCCAAGGCAATGTCACCTGGAAAGGCAAGGGTGCTCCCGGCACGCAGTCGACTACGGGAGTAGTGGCTTGCCGGGAATGCGTGCACGCCCCGACCGACTTTCCCGCGCTGTATGGCGCCAGTCAGCTGGCGCCCGCCAACGCCCAGGTGGTTGCCGTGATCGGCGTAGGCGATCAACGCAACACCAATTACCTGTATCAGACCTGGGCCAGCAATTATGGCTACGGCTTCATTCCGCTGGATGTGAGCTATCCCACCGGCTATACGCCGGGAGACTATGAGGCGCAGACGGAAGCCGTGCTCGACGTCGATGCCGTCGCCACCATGTCCGGTGGGCTGCAAAAAATTGCGTTCTACTCGGCACCGTCAACGAATCTGGATGACGAGCTGGCCGCCGTAACCGCCGCCATCAACGACAATCGGTCAACCATTTCCCTCTCGTATGCGGCCACCTGCGATTCGGATATCGGCCAGGATCTGCGCAACAGCTGGGATCAGGAACTCTGGGCCGCGGTGGCCAAGGGCATCACTGTGTTTGCGATTACCCAGGACCGTGGCGGTTACCCTGGATGCTCCAACAACCAGAGCGCGACCGGTTTCCCGGGCAGTTCGCCCTATGTGGTATCGGTGGGCGCCTCCACGCTTTACAACACCGCCGACTCCTATTCCACCTACGATCACGAAACACTGTGGCCGTGGAGCGAGAGCGGGCCGGCCGCCACGGAACCGCGTCCTTATTACCAGGACGGGGTCGCGAATATTGCAGGCAGCAGGCGCAGCACACCGGACTTCGTCATGGATGGCGATCCGAATTCGGGTTTGTGGATCGTCACCGGCGGCTACAACAGCAGCGGCACCTATCAAACGACATGGGCGGTCTACGGTGGCACCAGCCTGGCCGCGCCGCTGCTGGCAGGCACCTATGCAAGGCTGTTGCAGAGCGGCATTCCGCCCTATTTTTGGCAGCAGACCTTTTATGACATCGGTGCCGGCCAGGTAAACCACACCAGCGGCGACTGTCTTACTTGCTACAACCTGCTGACGGGCGGCAGCAACGGGGCGTATTCGGTCACCCCGGGGCAATTCAACCGGGCCTCCGGCTGGGGCTCGTGGAACGCCGGCGCGCTGGCCACGGGTATGCAATTCCAGCGTTGAAAGTAGGCCCTCCCCTGCTCGCAGGGGAGGGCATTGCAAGCCTTGCAACGCCTTCGGCAAACCGAAACGGTCTTGAGCTACCTGGCGGAATGATCGACCAGCGTTTTCAGATCGGTCACCGAATAGGACACCGACATGCGATAGCCATTACCGCAGCGGATCGGTGCGAGGTCCGAAATCTCCTCGTGCTCGCACACCGGCAGCGTCAACTCACCCTTGCCCATCCATGCATCGGCCACGGTAAAGTTGTCCATCACGGACTCCACCAGTTCATGCACGGCAGGCTTGTCCCACTGCCCCGCTGCCAGCCTCGGAAAGTGGCGCAGGTTGATGGTGGGACGCGAGCCCAAGGCGGCGGAATCGGTCAAGGCTTGCTCCAGCGTCACGATGCCTCTGGCAATCCGCTGCCCGGCTGCCGATGCGCTTGCGCCAAAGCGGCTTCCAGCAATCAGAGGGGCGCAAGCAGGCCCACGGGCGGCAAAGGTGCGGGTCTGGAAAATCGAGCCCTGCCGCTTGGGGAATCCCTGCGCCCAGCCGCGCGCAATCGCCGCGTCGTTGTCGACAAAGATGTAGGGACAAAAGGCGACGGGCTTGCCGTTGAATTGCGCGTCGACCAGGATGAAGAACTCGCGGTACTGGTATCGCGCCGGATCCAGCAACTCGTCATGGCCACCGGTGAATTGCCAATCGATGAAGTACGCCTGGGCATGACCTTCGGCTTTGGCATCCGCTTGCAGTTGCGCAGGCAGCACGGCAGCGACGGCCTGCGGACGCGCCCAGAAGTCGATGACGAGGAAGTCGCCAGCATAATGCCAGGGTGGCGGCGGCGAAATGCTGGAAAAACCACGCGGCGCAAGCGGAACGAAAAAAGGGGTGTGCATAGGGCATTCCTCGGAATGAATGTCGAATCAGTCTGCCTTCGATCGCGCGGCCTTCAGAACGATGACGGGGCTTTCCAGTAGGATCACGGTCACGGCGACTATGGCATTCGCCGCCCGATCGATCTTGGACAAATGCGACGGCGAGCGTTGGAAGCCGGCCTCATCTCGGACATGCCGATCAACATTCCTGCGTTCCGCATAAATCTTCCACCACGTCCCAAAGCCGGTCCTGTTCGCCATCGGCAATCACCTGATAGGCATTCTTTCCCTCCAGGCTGCGCTGCCGCGTGCACATCCACCACACGGCACGCGTCCTGTCACCCAAGCCGATGATCAGCATGTCGGAGAATTCATTCCATCGCTCTTCCAACATGGAAAACGCCGCAAAGGCAGCTTGCTCGCGCGCCGCGTGTAATTCTTCCAGACGCGCGCCCATATGCTTGAACGATTCCGAGTTATGCATGGACAAAACCCCTTCTTCAATCGCGTTCACCGCACCGTATCGCATACAGAAAATCGACCACCCGATCCGCCTCGCCCTGCATGACCAGTTCCTGGGCGGTCTGGCCACCGAGTTCGCGAATGCACGCACATCGGTACCATTCTTCGACCCGGGCCGGATCGCCCTCTATGGCCGAGGCCAAATGCGAGATATAGGCAAAGGCGACCGCGTGGCTCAGGTATACCTGCCCGGTCGTTCGCGCCAAGCCGGACGTCGCGCCGCTACTCATAGCCATGACTCCCGCTCGTAATGGGGTGAAGGCTACGTTACGAGCTGAAGGCGTGCTTTTCTTGCATGATTTTGCGCATGAATGTGCAATTCACCTGACAAGATCGACATCCATCCAGCCGCATCCGCAGCGATATCCCCATGGCACCCAGGGCCAACAAGCAAATTACTCTTTCGAGCATTGAAGTTCCCCCTTGCCCGGGCGCATAGTCCCCGCCCAATGGAAGCGCTCCGGCGGCTTCCACTCTGCTGTTTTCAGCTGGCATGATCGGGTGAACCGCTTGACCGGGAAGAAGGAAAAGTTCGGCATACTCGTCGTGGACGACCACCCGGTCATGCGGGATGGCCTCAGGGCCGTCATCGAGCAGGAACCTGACATGGAGGTGGCTGGCGAGGCAGCCGATGGCCGGGAGGCGATCGAGCAATTCCAGCGGCTGCTGCCCGACATCATGCTGATCGATCTGCAGATGCCCGATGTGGACGGCTTGCAGGCGATCACAACCATTCGCAGCGAGTTCCCCGATGCCACCATCATCGTGCTCACCACGTATCCCGGCGATGCGCGAGTGGTGCGCGCCTTTACGCTTGGAGCAACTTCTTATCTGCTCAAGACGGCCCGGCGTGACGAAATCATCAAGGCGGTGCGTGGCGCGCTGTCCGGGCGGCACACGGTAGCGCCTGAAGTCGCCCAGGAGATCGCCAGCCATACCGGGCAGGAAGGCCTGACCGAACGGGAAGTCGGTGTCCTGAAGCTGGTCGCCAAAGGCCGCAGCAATCGCGACATCGCCGACCGCCTGTGCGTTTCGGAAGACACGGTAAAAGCCCGCATGAAAAGCATCATGGGAAAACTGGGTGCCGAGGACCGCACGCATGCCGTGATGATCGCGATACGCCGTGGCTTCATGGAATCACAAGCTTAGCGCGGTACCTCAGCCCGCGGACCGCAGCGGCGTCAGCGACCACCGCGCTTGCGTTACCTCCCACCGCGTTTGCGGCCCTTTCGTCAAAAAAAACCGAAACAAGACCAAGTCTCCACCCGGATTTCACGACAGAACACGCGATCCCGCCTAATGTCCTTACCGAAAGGACGAATCACACGTTGAGGAGACCAACGGTTTGCTGGGTGAATGGCGTGATGAGTACGTTCGGCATCGGGCACCTATCGGCAGCCCTCCCGACTGCGGGAACAACTGGAGCAAGCACGGCCTGCTGCTGCGCCGTTCACCATGTCCGGGGTGCGGGATCATGAATTTGCTGCCCGTCCCCCCCCTCGCTACCCACCCCGCTGAACTGGGATGGCCAAGGCATTGGCATGACCTGGATGATCCGGACGGTGCACTCAGGGTACTGCTGGATTCGGCCTGGCACGCCGTGGCTACCCTCAAAGGCACCGATGTCCTGGCGGCCATGGCGATGTTGCGCCATGCTTTTCGCGATCGCGAGCGTTTCAGCCGGGATTTCCCTTGCGATGAAGTCGAAACCTTGCTGGCGATAGGCAGTCTGTGGGAGGACAACGCGGAGGAGGCTCTGCTGCGTGCGCAGTCGGTGCTGGCGCGGGGCACTGGAGCACGCTATCGGTCGGCCCTCGCCACGGTGATGAAGTTCGCCTTCTGGCGCACGCGCGATTTTCGCCCGTTCTACGAATTGTCGCGAGGCAAGGCGCCACGCGGCAATGCCATGTCCTTGCTGATAGCGATCGCCGAGCTGTCGGTCGAGGCCGCGGCGGAAGCGGAACAGCTGCGCTTCAAGCTAGCCGAACGTCTGGCGCGGGATGCATTGGCTCTGTGCAACACGCCGATGCAGGCCGAAACCTATGCTTCGTTGCTTCCCACCTGCGTGCTGGCTCAGTTGCACTACGAAGCCGGGGCCGTCGACGAAGCGGATGCCTTGCTGCGAGGCCGCCTGAGCGCCATCGAGGAAGCCGGTGCGATCGAGAGCGCGCTCATCGCGTATATCCTGTCGGCCAGGATCGCAGTGGCCAAAGGCAATCAAAATATTGCGCTGCTGTTGTTGCAGCGTGGTGAGGAAACTGGGGTGCAACGATGCTGGCCTCGCCTGGTGCTCCGCTGCAAGGCAGATGAGGTGGCGTTGCACCTCCATGAATCGCGCTTGGATCTCGCCGAAGCCACCTTCCAGCAGCTGCAAAACTTCTGCGGCAGCCTGGATACGAAGATCCGCCCCAAAGGCTTGGATAAATGGCCGTCGCAAATGGCCGAGCTTCGCCTGCAAATGGCGAACGGCCCCGCCACCAGCACCGTCAAGTCGCTCGATGAACTGCGTAGCCTGGCCCTGCACCACAACCACCCTGCCCTGGTCGTCAGGCTGACGATACTGTTGTCCAGTGCGCTGCATACGCTGGGTCAAACAACGCAAGCCCACGTCGAATTGCTGGCCGCCCTGCACCAGGGCGCGAACGCGGGGCTGTTTCGCAGCTTCATCGACGACATGCCACTGATCGAAGCACCGCTCAAGCAGCTTTGGCGATCCTCCGGCGCCAGGCATCTGGGCCACCTGGGACCGTATGTAGGGCGCCTGCTCGCCGCCCCCTTGCTACACTCCTCGACACGTAAGAAATTCAGGACCAGCCATCGCCTGGTGGAATCGCTGAGCACGCGCGAGACGATCATCCTGCGCCTGATGAGCCTGGGACTTTCCAACAAGTCGATCGCCCGCGAACTGCAAATCACGCCCGAAACGGTGAAGTCGCATGCCAAGCACATCTTCATCAAGCTGGCTTCCAAGAATCGCGCCGAAGCCGTGTCCAGGGCGACCGAACTGGGGCTCATCTGAAGTCGCGGCGCTGATGCCAGCGGTGCTCGAATGAAGGAATTCAAGCCCTTCCGGCTCGATCCGGTCAATCATTGCCTGTGGCGGATTTCCGACCAGGGCGAGCTGGCCCCGGTAACCATCACGGCGAAGGCTTTCGACGTCCTGCGTTATCTTGTCGAGCATCCGGGCCGCCTGATCTCGCATGAGGAGATGCTCGAAGCGCTCTGGCCCGATGTGGCGGTTCAGCCGGAAGTGCTGAAAGGGTACGTGCTCGCCATACGTCACGCACTCGGTGACCGCGCACAGCGTCCGCGGTATGTGGAAACTCATCGAGGCCGTGGCTATCGCTTCATTGCAGAGGTCAGCACGCCCCAGAAGACGGACAATCGCCTCTCGTCCTCCGCCGCGCCATCCTTGATCGGCAGGACGGCGCAGTTAAACGCCTTGGGCGAAGCGCTCAATCGCGTGCGCAACGGACAGCCCAGGATCGTGTTCGTGCACGGCGACGCCGGCATCGGCAAAACGGTGCTGGTCGAGACGTTCTGCGAGGACCTGTCCAGCCAGCATGTCTTGCTGTCATACGGCCGTTGCATCGAGGGCTTCGGCGGCACCGAGCCGTTCTACCCGATCATCGAAGCGCTTTCCCGGCTGATGAAGGGTGCCAGCGGCAACAAGGTGCAGGATGCCCTGGTTGCCGTCGCGCCTTCGTGGGCCGCCCAACTGGCCGGGGTCCTGTCGCGCGAACATCGAGTGCTGTTGCAGAAAATCACGCACGCTTCCTCCAGCGGCCGCATGCTCGGCGAATTCTGCGAGTTGCTCGAGCTGCTCGCCGAGGACGAAACCGTCGTGCTGCTGCTGGAGGACCTGCATTGGGCCGATTTTTCCACGCTGGACCTCATTTCGGCTTTCGCCCGGCGCAAGTCGTCGATCAAGTTGCTGCTGCTTGCCACCTATCGCTCGGATGAGCTCGCTACGCGCGGACCCGCGCTCAAGCAGCTCGTCAACGAACTGCTGCTGCACAAGTGGTGCGACACCATTCACCTGGACGGATTGGATCAACAGGATATTGCCGAGTATGTGAGGGCTGAAGACTCGGCCGAAGGCCGTTCGTTTACGCAGCTTCTTTTGCACCGTTCGAGCGGCAATCCACTGTTCCTGGGCACTATTCTCGATCATTTGCAAGGCGCCCAACTGGTCTCCCAGCATCAGGGGCGCTTGATCAACGATGTGCCGCTGTCGCAGATCCGCTTTGAGATACCGCAGACGATCGGCCATGTCGTGGAAACGAAGATCTCCGGCCTCGACGCGGAAACGCAGCGCGTGCTGGAAGCAGCCAGTGCGGTGGGAGAACTGTTCAATTCCGTGGTGCCAGCCACCGCCGCCGGCCTCAACGCACGCCGCTTCGAGGAAATATGCGAGGCGCTGTGCCGGGCCAGATGGTTTATTCATCGCCACGACCTGGAGACGCTGGAGGACGGCCGCACGGTCCGTCGCTATCGATTCAACCATGCCCTGCTGAGGGAGGCGCTGCTGAGCCGCCAGGGACCGCTACGGCTGGCGCAAAGCCACGCGTTGATCGGCAAGGAGCTGGAGAAGTCCTACCCCGGCGATCGGCGCGGCAACGCCGCGTTCGAACTGGCCGAGCAATTTTCCCATGCTCGCGAGTGGTCCAAAGGCTTGTCCTACCTGAGGCTCGCCCTGCAAACCGCCAAGCGGCGCTTTGCGCATCAGGATGCACTGGCGATACTCGACCAGGCCGACAAGATTGCACGCCACCTGCCCGATGGTGAGCGCGAACCGGCCGAAGCGATGTTGCTGGAAGATCGCGCCTCCATCTACGCGGCCAATCATGATCCGCGCGCCGGCCAGATCTTTGCCGAGCTGGCCGAGATGTCCGAACGATGCCGATTTCACGATATCCAGGCACGCGCGGAACTGGGCCTGGGCTTTGTCCTCAGTTGGCGCGACGCCGCAGCGAGCGTCGAGCACTTGGAACGTGCCGCCCGTCTGAGCCACGCGCAAACCGAGCCGCAACTGAAGGCGCGGATCCGGCTGAGCAGCGCCATATGGCGAATCTGGATCGGCGGATGGGATCCGGAACTGGCCAGGATCTGCGACGAAAACCTGATTCCCCTGAGGAATGGCCCCGACCGTCAGATCACGGCGTGGGGACTGGTCGAATACGGCATGATCTGCCTGATCTCCGGCCGCTATCGCGAATGCCTGGAAAGCGTAGACGCGAATCTGGACATCCTGGTCAAGCATGCCGCGGACCGCCCCGAGTTCAACATCTTTCGCGCGATCTGGATGGCGCACCTGGGCAGGCCATGGGTGTACACGCTGCTGGGCGAGTGGGGACGGGCGCTGAAGGAGTTCGACGCCAGCGAGGCCCTCTTCGTGGGCAACGCCAATCGCTACAGCGTCTGTACCCTGGAAACGCTGCGCGGATTCCTGTACCTGATGGCCGGGGACTACCTGGCCGCGCGCGACATCTGCAGCAAGCTCGGCTTCTACCAGGAACGGACTAGTCAGCCTCCGGCCGAGCTCTACACTTTGGTGCTTCCCAATGAAATCCGCCATTGCCGGCTGCTTGCCGGAGCGGCAGAGGCGGGGCTCGGAAACCGCGCGCAAGGGATCGAAATCCTGCGCGAGCTGGAGCGCGACATACTGGTGCAGCCGGTGCTTACCGACTGGTACTGGCTGTTCTTGCTGGAGTGGTCGCTGGCCGATGCGCTGTTGCAGTCGGGTGAACTTGAACCGGCGCGCTTGCATGCCGATCGCATGATCGAGCGGTCCAACCGCACCGTCGAGGTTACATGGCGTGCGATGGCGCGCGAAATCCGCTGCCGCGTCGCCATCGCCGAAGGGGATCTCGAACAAGCCGCCCGCCTGATCAACGATGCCCTGCAACTGACCGAGGTCATGGGCGCGCCGATGGCCGACTGGCGAGTTCACCGCACCGCCGCGCGACTGCATCGCCTGCAAGGCGATGACACGTGCGCATCCGGCCACGAACAATTGTTCAATGCGAAAGCGCAACGCCTGCTCGACAGCCTTCCAGCCGGCCATCGCCTGCAGCAGAGTTTTGCGCGCCTGATGACGTGAACGAAGCTTTCTGCAACAGTGCAGCGTTGTAACAAAAACGCGTAGGCTGGGTTGGTAAACCCAGCATTGCCATGCATACAAGCCACACGATGCTGGGATTATCAGCCCAGCCTACGAGCTGCCTGTCACATGGCTGATACATAGCGCCGATCAGCTCGCCTTTTTGTCCCCCACGTGGGGGATAGGCGCATGGGTTTGCACGATCCAAGATCGCAGTGCCTTAAGGCAAATCAGCGTGCAGAAACCCAGTGAGCGCGCATGTTCGATGCGCTGTTGTCGGTCAACCAAGACGGACACTATGCAACGAAGCAGTCATAAGGGGCCATCTACCCTTTCGGGTGCTTCGATGTATCCCTTTGCGTCAGCAAGTGTACCCTGACGTAGGCATCGGCCAAGGACGTACGCGCGTAACTTTCCACTTCGGGACAGCGCTCCACTTTGGAACGCTTGACGATCATCGGTTGGGAGAGGCGCATGTATCACGGTGCATTCGGCGATCGGCTTGGCCGTTCGTTTCATTTGAACAATCCCCCCGTTCTTCACAGCCGGACCCGGCGTGGAGCACGGCTTGCCGTGACGGAATTGCGGATCGACCAATCCGGTTACGGCATGACTTCCCCGATGGGCAGCGACGATGCGTATCTGGTCTGCCTCAACCTGCGCAAGCAGAGCACGCATGAGCTGTGGTGTGACGGCCGCTCCGTATGCTCGAGCTCGTATGAGGGTGGCACGGCCTACGTCCTGGACCTGCGCCGCGATCCGATTGCCTACATCGGTGATCCGCTGCACTCGCTTTACTTCTACATGCCGCGTCCGGCCCTAGTCGAAGCCCGCGAGGAGCTGGGAAGGAACAGCATCGTCGATCTGGCCATCCAGCCCAGCGAGTGCTTCCGTGATGCCATCGTCAGCAGTATCGGCCAGACTCTGCTGCCGATATTCAAGCAAGCCGCCGCCGCGAACCAGGCACTGGTGGATCATCTTCTGCAAGGGCTGTGCGCCTACATGGCAGCCACTTATGGCGGGCTTTCGATTCGTCCGGACATAGTCCGAGGCGCGCTGGCGCCATGGCAGCAGCGGTTGGTCACGCAGATGATGCGCGAGCGGATCTTCGAAGGCATTTCGATCAGCGAACTGGCCGAAGCCTGCGGCCTTTCGGCGGGCGCGCTGGCGCGCGGCTTCAAGAAGAGCACCGGCATGTCGCCGCATCAATGGCTGCTATCGCGTCGTATCGATCGGGCTCTGGAGCTGATGGAAGGTCCCGACGCCTCGCTGGCCGACATCGCCTTCCATGCCGGCTTTTCCGACCAAAGCCATTTCAGCCGCGTGTTTACGCAAAAGATGGGCGTCGCGCCAGGAGCCTGGCGAAAGTCGCTGACCAGCAGCTGCAAACGGGTGGAAGCGGCTTGACGGCTGCCTCCGTGGAATGGACTACAAGAAGGTAGCGCAGATGCAATCCGATTGGTTGACCCGTGCACAGCACCCTTCCCGCGCAGCAAGCGTCGCGATCGTTTCGATCGCCTTGAACGCCTGTAGCTCCTCGCCCTCGCGCAACATCCTCGGCTCCTATTTTCCGACCTGGATGGTGTGCGCGCTGCTTGGCATCGTGCTGGTAGCCGTGGTGCGCGGCGTGCTGATGAAAACCGGCGTGGATGCCGCGCTGCCGGTGCCGGTGATCGTCTACTTGTGCATGTGGACGGCGGCAACGCTGGCGATCTGGCTGCTTTGGCTGGGCTGAACGGAGATCCATGTCCATGCAAGCCAAAACCGCACTAGGCCGTATCGTTGCGTTTGTCTCCATCGCTTCGGCGTTGGTACTCATCGTAGTGTCGATGATTGTTGTGGATAAACGCCCCCGGACACACGACGCCTACATCTATGCCTACAGCGCCGGCATCACGCCGGAAGTCAGTGGTCGAATCGTGGCGATCCACGTTCGCAACAACCAGTTCGTCCACCAAGGCGACGTGCTGCTTCAAATCGATCCCGAGCCGTTCGAGCTGAAGCTGCGGCAAGCCAATGCCCAGGTCGCCGCCTTGCAGGCTGAGATCGATCTCACCGGCCGGCAAGTGAACGCGCAAGGGTCAGGCGCACTCGCCGCCGCCCGCGAAGTGGACCGCGCCCGCCAGCAATTGGCACTGGCGCATAACACGCTTGAACGCATGCAGCCGCTGCTGGCCAAGGGCTTTATCACCACGCAGCAAATCGATGAAGCACGCACGAACGAGCACACTGCCGCGGCGCAGCTGGCCGCGGCCACGCAACAGGCAGCCCAGGCCAAGGAAGCGATCGGCGATGTGGAAAGCCTCAAAGCACAATTGCTGGGTGCGCAGGCGGCCCAGGCCCTGGCGGCACGTGATCTGCGCGAAACCACCCTACGCGCCTCGGTGGACGGCAAGATCACCGGCTTCAACCTGGCGCTGGGATCGTTTGCCGTCTCAGGGCATCCGCTGTTTACGCTGATCGACGACGACAACTGGTACGCGGTGGCCAATTTCCGCGAGACGGATCTCCGCGGCCTGCACGCAGGCGATGCCGCTTCGGTCTGGGTGATGGGACATGAAGGCCAGCCGCTGCACGGCGTAGTGGAAAGCCTGGGCGCAGGTGTTGCACCGGAAGGCCTCGCCGGACCAGGCCTGCCACAGGTCGACCGAAACCTGAACTGGGTGGTGGTGGCGCAGCGTTTTCCGGTATGGGTGCATCTGGATCAGCCTTTGCCAGCGTTCCTGCGCATCGGCGCCACGGCTTCCGTGCGGGTGAGCCATGCAGACGCCGATTGAAATTCCCGCACCTGACGGGCTGACCGCCCTGTTTCGGCGCGAACTCGCGCTCGACGCCGCCCGTGCGCGCACGGTCATCCGTATCACCGGATGTACGGCTGCGGTAGTCGCCATCTCCATGCTGTTCAAGATACCGTTGCCGGCTTATGTGGCGTATCTCGTCTTCCTGGTCAGCGGTGAAGACGTCGCTTCCACCCTGATCACAGCGGTCGGCGGCTGGGTGGCAGTCACCCTGGCGGTTGCGGTGTCGGTGCTGTTCTATGTCTTTGATGCTGCTTCGCCTGCCCTGAGAATTCCGCTATTGGCCGTCAGCACGCTGGGCGGAACGTTTCTGGCGCGAACCAGCCGCCTGGGGCCGATCGCCTTTCTGGCCGGTTTTATCCTGGTTTTGTCGCAAACCCTGCTGGACGACGTACCAAGCACCGAACTTGTGACGCATACGGTGTTGTGGCTGTGGGTGGTCGTTTCAATGCCGGTCGGCGTGACCGCGCTGGTCAATCTGCTAGGCGGTGAAAGCCCCGTCGAACTCGCGCGCAAACGCGCAGCCACACTGATGCAGGGGCTCGCTGGCTATGTCGAAAACGCCTACTCGGTAAACCCTTCGCATATGCGCGATGCGCTGTTGTCGCTCAGCCAGCTGATGGACAAGGCGTTCATGTGGAGCAAGCCAATGAAGGCGTTTGCGCAGGAAGACCGCCGCTTGTTCGCCGTCCTGCTGGAAGTGCTGCAGATCGCTCGATGCCTTCCAGCTAGCGTTCCTCCTGCTACAAGGCGTTCGCTGGCTTCGATGCTTCACCACAGCCGGCAACTTTTTTTACAACGCCGCGGCATCGCTACCGAGCCTCAAGGCAACGGATTCGAGCCGATGCCGTTCCAACCGGTGCCCGCTCAGGCTGCCCTGCATGACGCGCTCCGGCAACTGCTCGACGAGGCGTCCGGTAAGGCAACGGTCAGCGTAGCGGAGCAGCCCCCGCATCAGCCCGCCGCAACAAGTGCGATCACCTACAGACCGCATGTGCGCTTTGCGTTCAAGGTGATGTGCGCGGTATTGGCTTCCTATGCCACCTACACCCTGCTCGACTGGCCAGGCATCCGCACCGCGGTTACCACTTGCTTCTTCGTCTCGCTGACGACGGTTGGGGAGAGCGTTCACAAGCTTACCCTGCGACTGTCAGGCGCGATCATTGGAGGACTGATCGCCGGGCTGTGCATCGTCTTTGTCCTGCCGTCGCTTACCGATATCGGCGAGCTGTGCCTGCTCGTCGCCGCCGTATCGGCCTTCTGCGCCTGGATTTCGACCGGAAGCGAAACGATTTCCTATGGCGGCATGCAGATTGCGTTCGCCTTCTTCCTGGGCGTGCTGCAAGGCTACAGTCCGGCCAGCGATCTGACCGTGCTGCGTGATCGCGTGGTCGGCATCATCGTCGGCAACCTTTGGATCACGATCTTCTTCACCACGCTTTGGCCGGTCAGTGCCGTGGATCAGGTGCGCGGCAAATGGGCATCGGCGCTTGAGCAGCTGGGTGAACTGCTGCTTGCCAAGGACAACGCCGTCGCCAGGTCGATGGAATCGTCGGTGTGCAAGACCCTCTCAGACGCATCCACCCTGAATGCACGCGCCTTGTTCGAATGGAAATTCCTGGCGCGCAATCGCCAGTACGATCGCCTGGTTCTCGAAGCCCGTCAGGTCGAACAACTCGCATCGGCCACCTTCGTGGTGCGGCGGCTCAAGGACAACGATGCTTCGCCTGCATCGGATGAGGCCGATCGGCTTGCGTCGCAGCGCTTGCTTGCGCTTTCGAAGGGAATACGGCCTGAGGTTCGATCTGTTGATGTCGGCCCAACGCCATCCACACTGCTCGAACTGGCCCGGCAACGTCTCAACGAGGAGATCGATCATGCAGCCCGCGCGGTCTGATTCGCCTCGGATTACCCGGCTTTCGCCCTGTCTCGCGCTGGCGCTGCTGGTGCACGGAGGCGCGGCGAGCGCGCAGTCGACGGCATGGACCAGCGCTCCGCCGCGCGATGAGCTGACCAGCACTACCAAGGGTGGCACGCCAGTGCTTGAGGACCGCGCGTATGCATTATCTGAGCTACTGACCATCGCCCTGGATATCAGTCCCAAGACTCGCGCAGTGGAACAGGAAGCCGTACAGGCCAGCCTGGCCGTCCAGTTGGCCAGGAGCCAGTACTCGCCACAGCTCAACATCAGAGCCCTGGGCGGCATCCAGCGCACACCGCTGGCGATTCCCCCCACCGTTTCGCGCAAAGGCTATTTTGTTTCCTCCACACGCGAAGTCTTTCCCAGCCTGGAACTGAAATGGCTGCTGTTCGACTTCGGCCGCCGCAGGGGGCAAGTCGAGGAGGCCAGGCACAATGCTTCCGCTGCCCAGTCGGGCTTGCTTGGCGCGCAAGAAAAACTGGTCTTCGACGTATCGGAGGCTTATTTCGAGGCAAGTTCGGCCGGGGGCCAGGTGCGTGCCGCGCAGAAAGCCCTTGATGCCGCGCACCTGACCGAACAGGCCGTTGCCGACCAGAAGCGACACGGCCGCGCCACTGTCGTGCAGTTGGCCGAAGCGCAACGACAGACGGCGGCGATGCGGCTCGCGCTTACCAAGGCCACCGGTGCCGCGAACACGACCTTTGCATCCTTGGTCGCCACCATCGGGCTGCCGCCTGAATCGCAATTTCAGCTCGCCCCTCCGACGGAGACCTCGGCAACGGCAACACTTGCACCGCTGCGGCAGCTGATCGACGTAGCGATGCAAGCCCGCCCTGACGTCCTGGCGGCCAGGGACAAAGTGGCTGCCTCCGACGCCAAAATCGAATCTGCGCACGCAGCATACCGGCCGACGATCAGTCTCTCGGCGCAGGTGTTTCAGAACATCGGCAAGATCAGCAGCGATGGCAGCCCGTATTCCTCCATTGACCGAACCGGCAACGCGTTGTTCGTATCGTTCGAGTTGCCGCTGTTCGACGGCGGCGCACGCGCCACCCATGTTGCGCTGGCGGTTTCGCAAAAGACGGCTGCCGAAGACGATTTGGCGGCGACCAAGGATGCAGCTTCCCAGCAAGTTGTGCAGGCCTACAACAATCTGAAGACCAGCCTGGAGAACCGCAATCAAGCGCTGGCCTACACGCACGCCTCCGAACTCGCTTATCAAGCCGCGCTCGACTCCTATCGGCACGGCCTCGCCAGCATCACCGATCTGACCAGCAATGAAGCCGTGCTGGCCCAGGCCGAAGCCAGCCAGGAAGACGCCGACGCCAACGTAGGCATTGCACGGGCGGGGCTGGACCTGGCCATCGGACTGAAGCCTTCGTCGCATTAGCCGCAACGAAGTTTCAACGCCCCCCAACTGTCTATCCCTGCGGAGCAAATCATGAGCAAGAAAGTTGCAGAAATCCTTGTCGAGGTGCTCGAACAAGCCGGCGTCAAGCGTTGCTACGGCATCGTGGGCGACACCCTCAACCTGTTCGCGGAGAATCTGGAGCGCAGTTCTATTGACTGGGTGCACGTACGGCATGAAGAAGCCGGCGCCTTTGCCGCCGGAGCGGAAGCCCTACTCACCAACAATCTGACCGCATGCGCGGGCAGTTGCGGCCCGGGCAGCCTGCACTTCATCAATGGCCTCTATGAGGCCAACCGCAACCGCGCACCAGTGGTGCTCATCGCCAGCCAGGTGATGATGAGCGACATGGGCTTCGAGTTCATCCAGGAAGTCGATTTCAAAACCGTCTTCAAGGAATGCTCGGTGTTTTGCGACATGATCCTCACCCCCGACCAGGCCAGGAAGAAAGCGGCGATGGCCTGCCAGGCGGCCTTGACCAAACAAGGCGTGGCCGTGCTGATCGTGCCGGTCGATATCTCGCACGGCGAAGTGCACGAAGATTTCCCCTACCGGGTTCACCACAGCAAGCCCACGATCATTCCCAACAGCGAGGAGATCGACGAGATCGCCAGGATCCTCAATGCCGGCAAGAAGGTCGCCATCTACGCCGGCGCCGGTTGCGAGCGTGCGCTGGAGGAAATCAGGGTGGTAGCAGAGGTGCTCAAGGCGCCCGTTGCGCACACCTCCCGCGCCAAAAGCTTTCTGGAAGCCGACAATCCCTTCAACGTCGGCATGACCGGTATTCTCGGCAGCGAGGCAGGCTACAACGCCATCCTCGATTGCGACACGCTACTCTTGCTGGGTGCGGATTTTGCGTGGCGCCAGTTCTATCCCGACCAGGCCAAGATCGTCCAGATCGATATCGATCCCACGCATCTGGGCCGGCGCCACCACATCAGCTTCGGTGCGGTCGGCGACATCAAGCCGACGCTGCGCGCCCTGCTTCCCTGTCTGGAAGAAAACGACGATGCGTCGTTCCTGCAGGAATACGTCCAGCGGTACGCCAAAGCCATGGCCTCGTGGAATAGCCATCTGGTTCCCGGGCACGACGACACTATCCCTGGTTCGTACCTGACTTCCTTGATCAATCGCTACGCCGACGACGACGCACTAATCGCTGGCGACGACGGCACACCCATCGTATGGGCGATCCGCCACACTACCGCCAACGGCAAGCGCCGGGTCTTCGGCAGCCTTCTGCACGGCACCATGGCCACCGCACTTCCCAGCGCACTGGGCCTGAAGAAGGCGGCCCCCGAACGCCAGGTGATCGCCATGTGCGGCGACGGTGGTCTGTCCATGCTGTTCGGCGAACTGCTCACCGTGATCCAGGAGAACGTACCGATCAAGATCGTCGTCTTCGACAACCACAAATTGGGATTCGTCGAAATCGAGCAGAAATCCGAAGGCATGCTCGACACCTTCACGCGCCTGAAAAACCCGGACTTCGGCAAAGTGGCCGAAGCCATCGGCCTGTGGGGCAAGACCGTTCGCAAGGCCTCGGAGATCGAAGCGGCCGTCCAGGAATGGCTGGCACAGCCGGGACCGGCGCTGCTCAATGTCCTCGTAAGCCCGCTGGAATTGGTCAGGCCGCCTTTTGTCGAACTCAAGCCGGTGGTCGGCATGGCACTGTATTCCACGCGAGCCATCCTGCATGGGCGTGGTGCGGAGGTGCTGGAGTTGGTGCGCGAGAACTTCTGATGGGCTAGCGAGCTCAAGAGACGAGCGCCAGCGATACCCAGGCGGTGAGTAGGCTGGGATGACAATCCCAGCCTACTCAGCTGCGGGCTTACCTAGGCTGTGACGGTGTCGTAGTCGAGCGGCTCTTCCGGCCATTGCGGCACGACCAGCCATAGCACCAGGTAGATCAATCCGCCGATACCTGCACCCAGGAACAACAGCAGCCACAGCGCCCGGATCAGCCAGGTCGGTGCACCTAGCGCATAGGCGAGGCCGGCGCATACGCCGCCTAGCCAGGCGGCCTTCTTTACTCGTTTGAATGGGCGATCCATGGGGCGTACTCCCTACCAAAGCGGCGAATTTCATCCTACGCCGAAGGAGGTGGCTTGCCAGTGCGGGAAGTCCTGGCCACCGGCGGCGACGTCCACAAGCCGCACGTCAAGGCCGTAACCGCATAGGTACCGTAATCGGACGGCCCCGCGGGGCGCTGCACGATGCGAAATATCAGCTAGCCAAATGCATCAGCTAGCCGGCTTCACCGACAAAAACGCCGCGGCCGCGCGTATCTGCGCTTCGGTCAGCTTCGACGCCACCTCAGTCATGGAAGCTGGCTTCGGCGTGCCCGCCTTGGCCCTAGCCTGGAATTCGTGCAGGCGATTCACGACAAACACCGCAGGTTCACCGGCGATGCTGGGGAAGCGCTGGCCGTTGCCTGTTCCATTTTCTGCATGGCATGAAATGCAATCACGGACTCTACCAGTTCATGCGCGGCAGGCCGGTCCCACTGCCCCGCCACCAGCCTCGGAAAGTGGCGCAGGTTGAGCGTGGGACGCGAACCCAAGGCGGCGGGATTCGTCAAGGCTTGCTCCAGCGTCACGATGCCTCGCGCAATCCGCTGCCCGGCTGGCTGCCGTTGCTGCCTGCGCCAAAGCGGCTTCCCGCTATCAGTGAAGCGGAACCGGGCTATGGGCGGCAAACGTGCGGGTCTGGAAAATCGGGCCCTGCCGCTTATCGTGTGTGATCTCGAATTTCAGCTTTTCCATCGCATAAAAGGAATCCTGATTAGCCCCGAACCTCAGCAAAGCCAGCTTTTTTTGATCGCCGTACCAACGAAAGCTGGGATCCAGTGACTTCAAGTGCCTGAAAGACGCTGGATCCCAGCTTTCGCTGGGATGACAGCGACGTGTAGCTGAGGTTCGAGGCTAATCGGAAAAGAATCCACTACATCATCTGGGATCGGGATAAAAACCAATTCCGCAATCGAGGGATTAGAGGCGCAATGCGGCAATACCGGCTTTGGCAATTTGCGCATCTTCCGGCGATTCCACGCCGGCGACTCCCACCGCGCCGATGCATTGTCCTTGGACCATTATAGGTACGCCACCTTCGAGCAAGCCATCTAGCTCGGGCGCGCGCAGGAGGGAAAGAAAACCGTCTTTAATCATGTCACTGTAGATCTTGGTCTCGCAACGACCCAAAGCGGCTGTTTTGGCTTTGGCGGGCGCGATATGCGCTAAAGCCGGCGCTCCGCCATCCAAACGCTGCAACCACAACAAATGACCGCCATCATCGACAATAGCAATGGCGACTACCCAATGGTTACTTTTGGCTTCAGCTTCGGCGGCTGCGGCAATTTCCTTCACATCGTCGAGTGTCAAATAAGATTTCGATTGCATGAGTATTCCTTGATTAATTGAAAAACCTTCCTGATTCATTCGGAAGTTCAGCTGGCATCGCAGCAGCTGCGACGCCAGCGAGCGACGCTGAAGGCCACACACCTATGTGGAGGTCACGATCGTGGCGATGAACACGGTTCAGATTTGTAGCGAATTTTAGTCCATTCGCCACCGCACCTTCCCATCAATTTGCTTTCCCCACACACGGTGCTTTCCCCACACAAGGGAGTATTTGCCGTTCGGCATCGGATTCAGTAGTGGTAGTTATAGCAGTTGTGACAGCCGTACGGCCGAGAAATGCGAACACGGCCAACGCCGCGATAATCGTGATGGCAATCATGATATAGAGCAAATCCCGAAACGCATCGGCATAGCTTTGGCTTAAAACGGCGCGGCTAATTTCCGGCAGCAGCTGAGCTGCACGTCCTAAATCACCGGCTGCGACGCGTTCAGCCGTGATCGTGATGCGCGCAGATGTCGCTGAGTCTGCATTCGGTAGCATGCCCTGGAGTGTCGATTGCGACAACAACACCAGGATCGCGCTGACGAACGCGATCGCAACGCCTTCGCTCGCCACCCGCATGGTATTGAAGATGCCCGCCGCCATGCCAGCGCGTTCCTTCGGCACGACGCTGACCGATAGACCGTCCATCAGGCCCCAAGGCATGCCGGCACCGATTCCAATCAACAGCATCGGCATCACCACAGCGTGACCCGATGAGCCGATATCGACCCGGCTTAACAGGGCGAGGCCGGCCGCGGCGATCAGCAAGCCTACCCCGGAGAGGATGCCCGCTGACACCCAGCGGGTCAACGTTGCCACCAAAGACGGAACCGCGAGCATGGGGGTCGACAGAGACAACAACAGCAAGCCCGCGCCGATTTCACTGTGCCCCTCGATGCCGATGAAGCGCAACGGTAGCAAGACCAGTAGGACAACGAAGCAGCAAGAGGTAGCGATCGGCAGAATCTGCACGCCGACGAAACGAGGATAGCGAAACAGCGATACATCCAACATCGGACGAGCGAGCCGGGTTTCGATCACAATGAAGGCTGCGAGCAGAACAGCGGCGCCCACGAGCAATGCGATGACCAACACGCTTGTCCAACCGCTCGCGGGGGCTTGAACCACGCCAAAAGTAAAAAGGCTCAGTGCGCCGGTGAAAGCAATCGTGCCTGGCCAGTCCAGACCAGCCGCTTGCGGGTCACGCGATTCGCGCATACGGGGCGCGCCAAGCAACAATGCCAAGACCGCGATAACTGCAGTGGAGACGAAAATGAAACGCCAACCAAAGGTCTCGGTCAAAAAACCTGCCGAGAGTGGTCCAAACGCCAAGCCAATGCCAAAAGCCGTTCCCAGCATGCTGTACGCTCGGGTGCGCGCAGGCCCCTCGAACTCTTGGGCGAGCAATGCCGCACCGCCGGCCAATGTAGCCGCACCAGCGAGGCCCTGCACGGCACGTAACAAGTCCAGAATCAAAATGGACGGGGCGAAACCCAATGCCAACGAGATCACGGCAAAAAGCGCCACGCCGCTCGTAAATATCCTCTTTCGCCCGAACTCATCAGCCAGTGCACCCGAAGCCATTTGGAAGACGCCGAAAGTGAGCATGAAGGCATTGGTGATCCAGTTCAGCGCAACCGGACTGCCACCCAGATCGCGACCGATGGCAGGCGTAGCGACTGCACCGCCTGAAAAACTCACGGGTAAAATGATGCCCGCGAGGCACACGGCGGCGAGGATCAGAATTTTATCTTTCTCGAATTTTATATCCATGTTGTTCATCATTATTCCATTGTCGAAATAAGGGACTATCGGTGTCGATGCCTCGCACAGCTTGGCTGTTGAGTCAATGGAGACCAGTGCAATCCGGGGGAGAGATTTGGAGAATCCCTGCGCCCAACCGCATGCAATCGCCGCCGCATTGTAGACGCCTGATTCGTTCCGAAGTTCAGCTCGTTGCATCAATGGGCGCGTATCGCAAACGAGCATCGGACCAGGGTTTGCAGCGTGCAGCGGACAGCAGCAGCCGTGGCACAAGCACGGTGAGGTCGAAACGCCGCAAACAACATTGGCTAGCCCTTGGGGATGAAGGTGGCCGCCTTGCAGTATTGTGGGAACAGCCCAGGCTGGGAATTTGATTTTCCCTATCGCGTAGATCAGCGAGGACTATGGAGGCTTTACGGACAACCGCAGCGTGCATCATGCGTAGGCTGGGATGACAATGCCAGCATTGCGTGAGCTGCAACATGGCAACGCTGGGTTTTTCAACCCAGCCTACGCCGCAAGCAGATCTCAGGAGGCCTGGTCCGGAATCGCCACGCGCACCCGTAGCCCACGCCCGGATGGAGCATCGAGCAATTCAATGGTCGCATCGTGCAATTGCGCCGCGCGCTGCACGATGGAAAGGCCAAGCCCATAACCATCGCCGCCGCTCGCTTCGCGATGGAAGCGCGCAAATACGCTGGCGCGCCGTTCCGGTGGAATGCCCGGGCCGTTGTCGATCACCTCGATCACGGTAGCGCCTTGTGTACGCTGCATGATGAGCTGCACTTGCCCGCCCAGTGGCACGTGGTGCATCGCGTTTTCGATCAGGTTGCGCAGCAAGGCGGCCAGCGCGGCTTCGTAGCCATGCACCTTCAGGCTGTCGTCGTGCGCGGCAAAATCGAATTCTACGCCACTCTCGCCAAGCAGCGGGGCGAGCTCGTCGATCACGTTCATCGCCACCACGATCAGGTCGATCTGGCCGCGCTGACCCGCCGCTGCGCCCGCTTCCAGCCGCGCCAAGGCCAACAATTGCTCGATCTTCCTGGCCAGGCGCGCGAGGCCGTATTGCGCGCTGGTCAATGCAGCGTGCGCGTCCGGCGGCAAGGGTGCGGCCATGGCGCTGTCCAGGTGGATCATGGTGGACGCGAGAGGCGTACGCAGTTCGTGCGCCACATCCGCGCTGAAACGGCGCTCGCGCTCCAAGGCATCTTCCAAGCGCTCCAGCTGCGTGTTCAGGGCATCCACCACGGGCTGCAACTCCTTAGGCGCATTGTTCAGTCGAATCGGCTGCCGGCTGCCCGGCGCGCGCGATGCCAGGGCCTGCCGCAAACGTTCCAGCGGGCGCAAGCCGCGTTGCACTGCCCATCCCACCAACAACGCCAGCAGGGGCAAGCCGACGAATTGCGGTAAACCAAGATCCAGCCCGAGGGCGCGCGTAATATCACGCCGGCTGTCGTCGCGCTCGCCGACGCGAATCACCACGTTGTTCACGTCATCGACCAGGGTGAAGACGCGCCAGCCGAATCCCTCCAGGAAATGGGTTTCGAAGCCGGAAACAGGCGTAGGCTGCAATGGCAGTTGCGCCAGGTTGGAGGTGGTAAGACGCATGCGGTTGTGCATGTCGAATACCTGATAGCCCACTTCCGCTTCGTAGGTGCGCGTGTGCATGAGCTGTTCTTCGGCCTGGCGGCCAAGAATCGGCACTACCAGCAAACCTTGCTCGGGCTTGCGCAACGCATCCAGCCCGGAGTGGCGAATCAGTACGTCCAGCGTGCGTGCCGATTGGGCCAGGCGCCCATCCAGCAGCTCTCGTGTTTCCTTCAAGGCGCGGTGATAGCTGTACAGGCCTATCGGCAACAGCACAGCGACCAACACGGCGATGATCATCCAGCGCAGCCTGCCGCGCAGACTCAGCCGCATCACGTCGGATCCCTGGGAATCATGTAGCCCACGCCGCGGATGGTGCGGATCGCATCGAAGCTCAGCTTGCGCCGCAAGGCGTGGATCTGCACCTCCAGTGCGCTGCTGCCTACGGCGTTATCCAGGCCGTACAGGGAATTTTCCAGGTGCTCGCGGCGCACGATCCGCCCGGCACGCTCCATCAGAATGCGTAACAGGGAGAACTCGCGCCGGGTCAGTTCCACGCGCTTGCCACGGTATTCCGCCTCGCAGGTGCCGATATCCAGGCTGATCACGCCCACGTCGATGCGATTGGCAGCAAGCCCCTGCGCCCGGCGCGTCAGCGAGCGGATGCGCGCGCTGAGTTCCTCCAGGTGGAAGGGCTTGACCAGATAGTCGTCCGCGCCGGCATCGAGGCCGCGCACGCGCGCTTCCAGGCCATCGCGCGCCGTCATCACGATCACCGGCGTATTGACCTGCGAGCGGCGCGCCTCGGCCAGCACGTCCAGCCCGTCCTTGGTGGGCAGGCCCAAGTCGAGCAAGACCAGGTCCGCGGTCTGGTCGCGCATGGCAGCCAGCGCTTCGCGCCCGTCGCGCAACCAGGTCACCGCGTAGGAAAGCCGTTCCAGCGCCTGCCGGATGGCTTCGCCCAGTTGCAGGTCGTCTTCGACCAGGATGATGTGCATGCCGCGGTTTACCTTCGTCCCACTTGGCTGGAGGTATTGTCTAGCTTGATCATTTTGCGCAGATTAGCTTAGGACGGTCTTACCGGCGCCGACCGCAAAGATAGCCTGATTTCCGCTCGCCCTCCGCCAGCGAAGGAGACCTGCATGAAGGCACTTCGAATCACCCGTCACGGCCCCCCCGATGTGCTCCAGTACGTCGATGTCGCGACGCCCGATCCGGCTGCGGACAGCGCGCTGGTGCGCATACATGGCGCGTCGGTGAATCCGAGCGACGTGAAGAATGTCTCCGGCCATTTTTCCGCAACCACACTGCCGCGTATTCCCGGCCGCGATTTCAGCGGCGTGGTGGAACAAGGTCCGCGGGAATGGCGCGGCGTGGAAGTGTGGGGCACGGGCGGCGACATCGGCTCGGTGCGCGACGGCACGCATGCGGAATTCATCAAACTGCCGGTCGGCGCGCTGGTGCGCAAGCCGGCCGGCCTCGATCACGCCCAGGCATCGGCCATCGGCGTCAATTTCGTGGTGGCGTGGCTGGGCGTGGTGGATTACGTGCAGTTGCGCGAAGGCGAAACCATCGCCGTGATCGGCGCCAATGGCGGGGTCGGCGGCGCGGTCATCCAGATCGCCAAATCGCTGGGCTGCCGCATCATCGGCATCGACCGGCATCCCATCGACGCCAGCTCGCCGGCTGGAAAGCGTATACATGCCTTTGTGCCGTTCGACGAGCATGCCGTTGCCCGCGTACGCAGCCTTGATGGCCTCGCCAATGGGGTGGACGTGGTGTTCGACAGTGTCGGCGGGATCGCTTTCGAAACGGCGCTGGGCTTGGCCAGGCGCCGCGGCCGGGTGGTGCAGATCAGCGCTACCGGCCGGCGCCGGGTGGAATTGGACCTGATCGACTTCTATCACAACGAAACCCAGCTGCTCGGCGCCGACAGCGCCAAGCTGGGCGTCGTGGAATCGGCCCGGCTTATGCAAGCCGTGGCACGGGAGTTCGACAACGGCAAGTTCGATCCGCCAGTGATAGCCCATCGTTATGCGCTGGCCCAGGGGCGGGAGGCCTACGAGGCGGTGGCCCAGGGTACGCCCGGGCGGGTCGTGATCGTGCCCTGCTAGGGCAGCTTGTTACCGGGAGGGCCAGCCTGTCCCCGTTTTTTAGCGGTTTTAGCCGGCACTCGAGGCGCCACCATTCTTCGGCTTCCGCCCGCGCCGAGGCTTGGCCTCGGCCTGCTGCACAATCAGGCTCTGCAGGTAGGCGATCCCTTCTTCCTCCGGGAAAAAGGACACTACGTCTGCCACGGTCAGATTGTGACGCGCCTTCAGCGCCAGGAATTCTTGCTTCGCCCGTTCCATGGCATTGAGGGCGGCCTGTTTGGCGGTCTGTTTTTTTTCTTTGGGTGCGGGGGCACGTTGTTCGATCTCCTTATCAAGGGCAGCAAGTTCTTCCTGGAAGCGGCGGAAGGCGTCTTTCGGGAGGGTCATGGCAACAAAGTGGGTTACAGGGCTAGTGATTATCTCATAGGCACGTAGGCCTTCCATCGGCTTTCCCTGCTTTTTGCATACGCCGTTGGCCTACAGCGAACTGCCGGGAAAGCGGGGTAATCAGGCCAGGCCACGACGGAGGACGGGCCGGTTCCCTGCCCGCTCTTCACGTTTCAACTCAGCCTGCCGCCTATGATGCCGGCAAGCGCCGGCCTTGCCTCGAACCGTCAAAAACGACCTTGGGAACTACGCAGCGGCGCAGATGGCACGGTCTAAGCTTTACTTATCCTGCACCATCGGATGTCGTATCACAACGGACGGTAGGGGCACGCTTATCCAAAGCTCAGGGGTGCGCCGATGATGAACTCGATCGCGGAAAACAAGTGGCTGCGACAGCTGGCGGTCTTCGTCGTCTACGGAATCGTTTACACCCTGCTGAGGCCCTATTCGGTCGCCGTCTGGCACATCATCAGCGGCCTGCGGCTGGGTTGTCTGCTGCTGTTGCCCTACCGCTATTGGCCGGCCCTCGCGTTGGGCGAGCTAGGTCCCGACGTCTACTACGCCTCGCCCGAGCAGGCACCTTTCGGCCTGGCCTGGCAGATCGGCAATTCGATTCCCGCCATCCTGCTTGCCATGCCTATCGTGGCGTGGTGCAAGCGCCGGCTGGGGCTGTTCCCATCCAAGTACCTGATCAGGGCCAAGGCGCTGCTCATTTGCATCACGCTGTCGGCGGCGGTCTGGACGGCGGTCACGGTGCTCCTGCTGCTCGTCGTGGTGCAGCCCTCCGGAACCCCCCATCCTTACCAGTTTCAGAGCATTCAGGCCGTGCAGCTGTTCCTGGGACGCTACGCAGGCATTCTCAGCGTGCTGCCGATCGCGTTGGCGCTCAAGCTGCAAAAGCCTCGGCCATGGCGCTCTCGCATCTTCGGATGGATCAGCAACCCGCTGCTGCAAGAATCCGTCGTGTTGCTGCTACCGTCACTGGCCGTGCTTTATTGGCTCAATCTGCATGCTCCCGCTGACATCAAGCCGGTGATACGCATGGCGATGCTGCTCCCCGCGGCGTGGCTCACCATGAAACATGGCTGGCGCGCCGCAACCGTCGGCACTACGGCGGCGATCATCTGCATTCTGTTGAACATGGACTCGCGCATCGGCGACCTGGATGTGATCGGGGCACAAGCCTTCATCGCATTCTCGGTCACCTGCCTGCTGGCGCTTGGCGTTCGCGTCAGCATGCAGAACGCCGTGGAAGAACAGGAACGCATCGATGCAAAGGCGGCCATGAAGCTTGCACAACAAGGTTTGTACCTGTGCGAGCTGCGCATGCGGCAGGCATCGGAGACGCTCGAAAAGGTCGCCGGCGGCTTGCAATTGACGCAAACGCGGCTACTCAATCGTTTCAAGCATATGATTCCGCCGACGGAAGGCCAGAGCTACTACAAGCAAATGGCAACCACGCAGAGCCAGGTCTACCAGCTGGTGGAATCCATGCACCCGACGGCCTGGCGCGAACGCGGCCTGCCAGCTGCCTTGCGCGAAACGATCGGGCGCGCACTGGATGAAGCCGGCATCGTCTACCGCTTCGAATTGAAAGGCCGCGGCCTGAGCCAGCTATCGCCCGGCGTACACGCGGCTATTTATCGCCTGGCCTGTGAAGCGGTGGTATTTGTGCTTGCCCAATATGCCCAGTCGACCATCACCATCTCGCTACGCGGCGGCCTCACCCATGGCCAGCGTTGGGCCGTGCTGCGTGTCGAAGGCAATGCCGATCGCGCGGGAAACATTCTGGCCGCGCAAAAGAAGCATGAAAGCCAATACCTTGCGGTCAAATTGGGCACCAACAGCCTTAGCGCGATCGCGATGCGCGACTACGCCCGCCTGTACAACGGCGAGTTGCACACTTTTGCCCAAGAGAATGCGTACCGCATGACTGCCTTGTTGCACGATGCAAACCACCGCATCCATGAGCCGCGTGCGGCGACTCCTGCTGCCTCGCCGGAACTGTATATCCGTTGAGTGCCCCCTAGGGTTGCCAGATGAGGCACTTAATTGCCTGATCTGCGGTGGGCCTTCCCTGGCCCACTGAAATCCTGAACTTGTTCAAATTTTCCCTAGCCGCCGGGGCCGCTGACGGCGCCGCTGCAGTTGGCTGGATTCGTGCAGATCGCAGGCGTTATAACCGGCTTAGTGGCCACATTGATCTGCACCGCTCCGGTGCTGGTCGGGCTAGCAGTGACGAGCGTACTGCTATCGCTATAAACCGCTTCCGCGGCAGCGGATTGAGCAAAGCTGGTTCGCGTAGTCACATATTGGGCATCTGCCCCTACCGGCAGTACCAGCACCACATTGTCCGCAAGGGCCACTGCCCCAAGCACCGTGCCGTTTAAATTGTTGACCTGGATATAGCGGATACCTTCGCGGACGAACACATACACATGGTAATGCGGGCTTACGCTGACATCCGTGGCATTGGGCCACGATTGCCCAAGACCGGTGGCGGGCGCCTGAGCGAAAGCCGAGGCGGACAACAACGCCGCGAACAATGCAGTCACAACGCCGGTGCGCGTAGCAAAACCGAATGGCTTGCGGAACATAAAAACCCCCTTTTTCATTCAGAATTCAGCTGTAGTTACCTGGTCGAATCCAGCACCAGGAAACGTGCTAGACGTGCAAATGAAGCTTTATTGCTGCACGCCTTATCTTGGGTTATAGGCGCAAGGAGCACCCATAATGGAGAACCCGTTCTCCTTTTCAATATGACACACTCGAGCGTTTTTCTAAATCGATAAAAGTACTGGACGCCTCGGTTTGCCTATGGATAAGCAAATTACCGGCAGACCTTCCGAGTTAAAAAGATTGCAAAATTCGTTCATATTTACTAATTTTATAGTTGGGACCACCCATAAAACACTATAAGGACCACTCATGGCCATAGACCTGAAAACCCTTTCACCGAAAGAACTCGTGTCGCTCATTGCCAATGCGGAAGCACAAATGCATGAAGCCAAAAGCAGTCAGATCCACGATATCCGCAAGAAAATCGATACCCTGCTCAGCAACGCCGGCCTGACCCTGGCCGATGTGTATCCCACCCGCGGCGGCGGCCGCGCCGCCAAGAAGGCCGGCAAGCGGTCGGTGGTCGCTCCCAAGTACCGCAACCCTGAAGATCCCTCGCAAACCTGGACCGGCCGCGGCAAGCAGCCACTGTGGTTCGCAGCGGCAGTGAAGAAGCGCGGCGTGACCAAGGAAAGTCTGCTGATCGACGGAGCTGTCGCCAAGAAAAAGGCGGGATCCGCAAAGAAAGCTGCGAAGAAGGCGACGCGTCGCCGGGTGAAGCGTCGTTGATGGCTGGCTTGGTCTGAAGTCCTTCTTCCTTTTGGGAGGGAGACCAAGGATGATGACCAAGCAGTTGGACAAGCAAAGCAAAGGGCGCGGATCCTCCGCGCCTTTTTATTTTGCCCGCCCCGCTCTGACGCCAGTCCATTTGCTCGCCATAGGCGTCCAGCTCGCACCCTTTTCCCAAAGAACAGGAGCAGCGTTTTCCGCGTACGCGTGATGTGGAGACGACAACAAGCGGCCTCAACCCCAGCTCAGTCGACAATAAAGAGCTTGGCACCCGTTTTGGTACGGGACTGATGCGGCTCTGCGTTGTCGCCCACCTGATAGCTCATGCCCGCAGTCAAAACAAATTTCCGCCCATCTTCGAGCGTCGTTTCCAGTTCGCCTTCCATGCAGAAAAGTACATGTCCCTTTTGGCACCAATGATCCGCCAGGTAACCAGGGGAATACTCCACCATCCGCACCCGAATTTGATTCGGCTTTTCACCAAATAACCGTGTGCGCCAATAAGCCATGCCCGTTTCTCCCGGGTGAGCTGTCCTTTCAACTTCCGCCCAGGATGTGGTGCCGAACGCAAACGCGTCCATTTTCATGCTTTTTCCTCCGCTTGACGATTGGCTCTCGAACATGAGTATGATTTGTCATCATACTCGACGAATCATTTATTCAGGCGCCCCTTTCGATAACCCAAGCCGCCCCCTTTTTTGGCGATCCACCGAGGGATACAAAGCCTCGGCTCTTCATTCCATGTGCATCTGCGCGGCATAAGGAGGGACCATGATCCTGATCGAGACCAAGGTGAACGGCATGAATATCACCGCCAATATCCGCGAGCACAGCAAGATCGCCCAACCGCAAACCATTTCGGGTCGCGATGGCTCCTTTGCCCGGTTAAAAGGGATTGGCGCTGCGTCAGGCACCCTGGACGGCGAAAACCTGCACGTGCTTCGGGTCGATGTTGATGAAGCCTATCAGGGCCGCGGATTCGGACTGGCTCTTCTGCAGGCCCTCTTGCAGAAAGCGCTCCAGCATGGGGTCAGCATCGATGGAACGGCATTCCTGATCGCGGACGAGCAGGAAACGGCAGGGCTACAGGTCTATTACGCAAAAATGGGTTTCGAGGACGATCCCGACTATGGCGCTACCGACCACAAGCAACAGCATCCAATGAAGGCGAAAGTCTCCGTCGCCATCACGAATATCCAGAATTGGAGAGCCACGCGTTACTCGAGGGATCCAGCACATATAGTCTCTTTTTCCTGAGACGAGTGTTGGGAAGATTTCGATAGTCGCCTAGGCTGGGATGCCTATCCCAACCTACGTCCCGCGGCGAACCTGTCCCCATAAACGCATCGTCTCAACACCGAGAGGTAACGTGATGGAAGGCTTGGGCTTGTTGGCAAGCCAGCGACTCGTTTGAGCATGCGACGGGAATGCATGCGATTGGATTGTGTTCACGCATCTTTGACGGGCACCAGCCTTTACTTCGGCACAGCGCAGCAGTGCGCCTGCCGGAACAGGGGAAAACGTGCAGTGATATCGGGGTCTTCGCCGCCCGTCGGCCGCTATTTTTCGAGGCAAGCCTTGCTCGGCCTCTGACTACTTCGCACGCATCGCCCCAGCACCGGCTGACACCACGGCTGGCGCCTCCCCTATTGCTGCCAGGGGAGGTCTCGCGGTTTTTTTGACCAACCTTGCACAAGGACGATAGCGATGACCATCGAACCCCTCTGCTCTGCCGCCCAACGGAAATACATCGCCCGGGCCCTTCTCTGCAGTCTCTCGTTTTTTTCGTGCGCGCAGGCACTCATGGCTCAGGACAAGCCTGCCATCGCGCCACCGCCCCTGCCGGTGTTGACACCTCAAATTCCGCTGGAAATCAGCGTTACGGGATCCAAGCCTACTCTTGCGTCCCTGCAATACGACTTCGACGTGTTTTCCTGGCAGTCGTTCATTGCGCTCAACTGGCCGGCCAACTCCGATGGCACGCCCAATACGAATCTCACCATCGGCCAAGCGCCGAATGACCCGGTGGTCTGGCAGAGTTACCGCGAAAGCCGCAGCATTTTTCTTGCGGGAGGCGCCACTCCCGCGCCTTGGGGCGAAGACACGCCGCCTCCTCCGGTCTGCAGGAATATCGACGCCGGGCACCTGCCGCCTGGAACGCTACGCCTGACCCAGGTCGGCAAGACACCCAACGTGCTCGATGAAAGTGGCGAGCCGTTCAAGACCGGTCCCCTGATCGACCAAAACGGTCAGTACACGCGCTTTTCCATCATGACCAACCAGTCGATGTTCAACTACATCGTCACCAACAAGCTTTACTCCAAGGCGGGCCAACAGGCATTCAACGCGGATGCCAACTTCCCGTCCAGCAATGCGACCTCCCAACAGCTTGGCTCGATCATGATCAAGACGGCATGGGTGAAGATGGGCGGAAAATACGACCCGGCGAAGTTCTACACCACGTACGCCCTGGTGTATGACAACCCCGAGGAAGAACCGGGTGTAAAACCCTCCTGCGTGCTCGAACAAGTCGGCCTGGTCGGCTTCCATATCGGGCACAAGACCCAGGATGAGCCTCAATGGGTATGGTCCACCTTCGAACACGTGGACAACGTGCCGACCAAGGGACACGCGTCAACGCTGGCGGCCTATAACTTCTTTGATCCGCATTGCAAGAATTGCAAGGTGAACGACCCGCCGCCGCGTCCCTGGAATCCCGGTAATCGATATACCAAACCCAGCCAGGTGGAACGCATCATTCCCATCACCGCAGAGGCGCAACAGCTCAACGAGTCCTACCACCAGGCCTTGGCGGCCGCGGTCCCGGATTCGGTCTGGTTGAATTACGAGCTGGTCAGCACGCAATGGCCGACTGACGCAAAAAGCAAAACCGATCCTACCGGAGTCCCGGCACCGTCCTTCCTCGCCAACGCAACCCTGGAAAGCTATATCCAAGGTCAGGTCAAGCAGACCTCCAGCAGTTGCATGGCCTGCCACAACAACGCTGCCAGCACGACGGGAAACCCCTCGGACTTTACCTATCTGCTTCAACGCGCCCAGTAAAGGAGAACAGCCATGAGCAGCGAGATGGACAATTTCATCGGTCTCAGTGCCGTGCTGACGGGTTTCAGCCATAACTTGCTGGCACCGCCCCTGGATCCGGTCGACATCAAAGCCGAGTACCTGCCGTTCTTCAAGCGGAAGATTGCGCAGGAAAGCGGCGATCCGAACCTGGCCGGCCAGATCTTCCAGAAGTATTCGGCGCTTCATGCCCAAGGTCTCACGCCGCAGCAAATCGGCGCCGCCATGCTGGACCCCAGCAACGGGGAAGACTTCGTGCTGGCATGCCGCAAGTTGATTTTCATGTGGTATTCGGGCGCGTGGCCGACCCTCATTCCCGCCGCGGGGTCGACACCGGCCAGCACGGTGAGCGACATGATTTCCGCCAAGAGCTATACCGCGAGCCTCGTCTGGCAGGTCATGCAATCCCATCCCATGGGTGATTCGAATTACCGCTATGGGTATTGGGCCAAGGCCCCTGCCCCGCTCAGCGACTACACCGGCAACTGAGGAGATCACTCATGACTACGAAAGCTTATGATCTGGTGATCGTCGGTTCCGGCATCTCCGGCGCCATCATTGCTTATCAGTTGGGCAAGCAAGGCAAGAAGGTGCTGATACTGGAAGCCGGCCAGGAAGTGCCGGTAGACCGCAGCGGCTACATGCAGACCTTCTACAAGGCCAACGCCAAGACACCGGAGTCGCCTTATCCGCCGACCACGCAAAATCCCCAAGCGTCCACGCCGGAGAACCCGCTGGGCTTGCCCAATCCGGCGCTGGAAAACGTGCCGCGCTATACGGTGTTGCAAATCAATGCCTGGCGTAAGCCGGACCAGTGCTATTTCACTTACCCACCGCAGCCACCTGGCCTGACGGGGGACAGCCAGGAAGCATTGTTCGCCTTCGCCAGTTCTTACGAGCGCATCGGCGGCGGCACTACCTGGCACTGGCTGGGCACCAGCCTGAGACTGTTCCCCAACGATTTCGAGCTGAAGACCCAGTACGGCCAGGGCGTAGATTGGCCCGGCGGCAAGAAGTTCTATCAGGCGCTGGTGCCTTACTACGAAAAGGCAACCAACGAAATCGGCGTGGCCGGCGACAAAGTGGCTCTGGATAAGCTCTACAAGCAATTCGGCGTAGAGCCCTCCGGCAGCTACGGCCCCAACTACAACTACCCCATGCCGCCCATCGTCGACTCCATGGTGGACGCGGCATTCGGCCAGGTCACTTCGTTGACCGTCGATGGCAACCCTGTCTATACCACGCCTACACCACAAGGACGCAACTCCCTGCCGGGCGACCGGCGCCAGTGCGCCGGCAACACCAATTGCATTCCGATCTGCCCGATCCAGGCCAAGTACGACGCCACCGTCACGCTTGCCAATGCACTGCAAACCGGCAATGTCGACATCCGTTACCGCTGTGTTGCCAGCAACATCCGGGTGGACGACACGACCCGTCAAGTCACCGGCATCGACTACATCAGCTATGACGATCACCTTGGGCCGCCGACCGGCCACGGCACCGCCGTGGGCACCAAGTACCTGCTTGCAGCACACGCCATCGAGACGCCCAAGCTCTTGTTGATGTCGAACAAGACCAAGGGCTTCCCCAACGGCGTGGCCAACTCCAGCGGCCAGGTCGGTCGCAATTTGATGGACCACATCATGTACCTGGCGTGGGGATTGGCCAAAGACCCCGTCTATTCCTACCGCGGTCCGTTGGCAACGTCGGGATTTGAATCGCTGCGCGACGGAGCGTTTCGCAGCAAGCGATCTGCCTATCGTATTGAAATTGGCAATGAGGGCTGGCAGTGGGCGGCCAATGACCCTTACACGACCCTGGCGGATTTTGTATTTGGCCAGAACAACAGCCAGCTCAACGGCAACTCGGTCAACCAACACGGACAGCCCCTGCGCTTCGACCCCACCCTGCCCGCCAACAGCCAGCTTTTTGGCGCACAGCTGGTGAACACCCTCAACGGCATCTACATCCGGCAAATCCGTCTGGGCTATCTCATCGAACAGTTGCCCGATCCGGACAACCGGGTGCAGCTCTCCGCGGAAAAAGACCATTTGGGGCTTTACCGTCCTCAAGTGACCTATCGACTGCGCAGCAACTATGAGCGCGACGCCTTTGTGTCGGCCAAGCAAGTCTCGACGGAGATCTTCAACGCCATGGGCGCCACGGAATACACGCAGGCACCGCCGCCGCCCAGGCTATATGGAACACCAGACCAGGTGACCGCCACCAACTTCCAGTACCGAGGCCAGAATTTCAAGTTCTACGGCGCGGGTCATATCGTGGGCACCTATCGCATGGGCGACAGCAAAACCAACTCCGTGCTCAACTCCCGCCAGCAGTCCTGGGACCACAGCAACCTTTACATGGTTGGCAGCGGCGTGTTCCCAACGGTGGCCACCGGCAATCCCACCCTGACCATCGCTGCCCTCGCGTTGCAGGCGGCCGACAACATCCTCGAGGATCTGAACAAGACCAGTACCGAGACCGAGGAAGCTTTGGCCGATGCCTCCTGACCAGATGGCGATGATTCCCTGCATTCACGGTCAGCGCTGCATGCCAGCAGTACGAAATCCAGTTCCTTCCCCTGCTTGCACCTGACTAGCGCTGTGTCTCAGCTAGCGAGCATCTGCTCCCTCCCCTACGTGTAGTAGGGGAGGGAGCTGCGTGTCGCGCAGCGGAGACATTGCGCCAATCAGGTGCTTGCAAGGGAAGCTCAGGGTGGGCTGGCGCGCGCGCCCGCTCTTGACTGACATCGCCCTGAAACAACGATTGATTCGAATAGAAGCGAAGGCCAGATCGACTTCCCCTGCCTCCATCGAGGCAAAACCAAAACTGGACTTTCAACACGAAATCGCTGATGCGCCATAAGCGGTTGGACAAACCTTTTCCATCAGGAGCAAGAAAATGTTTTTTCACCACGACCACACGCACACCAGCAACATCCGTTCCAAATTCCGATCCGGAAAATCGCCAGAACTCTATGCTGCCGTAGTAGGCACCATCGTGCAGGACTCGGAAAAGCCGATCACCGGCCGCAGTGGAGACCATTTGCAGTTCTATCTGGATATCGGCAACGGCACGCGCTACCAAGTGGATGTCAACACACAGTCCCTCGATGGGTCGCAAGTCGATGTCTACATTGCCGACCAGGACCTGGGCGATAGCGACCCTGAGTCTTCCGATCCTTTCGGCCCTCCTGCCTACGGGGTCTTCCCGAACTCACAGTTGAGCTACAAGGCCGTGGGCTTAAGCGACAGCGACTTCGCCCCAGTGACTTATTTCCGGCTTGACGGCCAACTCAAGGCAGCCCTGAGCACGGCCACCTTCGTCAGCGTCTATGGGATGACTTTTGAAGACGGCGATGCCGTAAGAGGCATCCACGAAACGCATTTCAACCCAGGCAAGGCGAACCAGGACGGCGCCGTGGTCGTGTACTGGACAGACTCAGGCACGGGAAAACTCAAGCGTACCTGGTTCTTCTTCAAGTTCGAAAACCAGCACATGGGTTAATCGACCCCAAGAGGGGCTATCCTGAAATTCTCCCTCGTCTTTTTTGCTCGTCATCCCAGCTTTCGCTGGGATGACCGCAAGGAAGCACCCTGATCAAAAAGGGCAACCCTTCCTGATGTCTATTTTACAAAAGGATAGTCGCCACGAGCCGCTGCTCGCTTGCCGCCCTTGCCGACTGCCATGGTAAAGCCGTCATCGCCGGTCAAACTCGTCGGTGCACGGCTGCATAGCATCATCGGCAGAATTTGCGCGCAATTGGCGCACGAAGCATAGGTTACGCCATGCCGGTGATAGCCGTCGGTTGGCCCTACCCACATTTCGGTCATCGACCAGGACACGTAACGGTTGAATTTTCCTGAGCGCTTTTGCGCCTGGGTGTCAAGTACGTTGTGCAACGCGTAGGACACCAGCTTGGGTGCAGCGCACTCGAATAATTTGGCAGGCGTGCGGTCGACCACTTCCCGTAATCGCACACCGTCAATTTTTGCCCCACCGGCGGTGATCCTGAGCGCTGCACCTTTAACCATCCGAACCGGAACCGCCGGAGCAATCACGGGCGAAGAATCGCTGGAGGAAGCGCTATTGGACGGAACGCTGGATGAGGATGATGAACCGCTATGCAAGCCCGCATTGACCGACTTGCCTCGCACGACGGCCTCAAAACCACTTGGAATGTCACCCGATGTCGTGACGAGCAACTGATTGTCGACCTCGAGCACACCGAGCATGAAACCGCGACTGCCCCCCTTCCCCGTCTTTAGCACCTTGCCCTGCATGCAAAGTTCCGCAATGCGCGCGCAAGTGCTTTGGGTGATCCAGCTCACCCCCAACGGCAATAGGTGCGTGTCCTTGTTGCTGCAAGTGATGCATTGATCATCCTCGCCATAGGATCCCAAGAAAGGAGTCTCCAGATCCACCGACCGAGGGGGCTCGCCAGACGCCAGTGTCGGGCCGCTGGGAGGACTCAATTCAATACTGCCGATGGAAGGCGAAGCACTGGCCGGTCGCATCGACATGGTGGTCGCGACATGGACCTTCGTCGTGGCGCTTGCCGATGCCGGCAGCCTATGCGACGTCAAAAAATCATGCTCAGGCAACATCATGTTGCCGCAGTCACACTTCGCGTTATAGATTTCTGTTGGCTGGACTTGCTTGGCGGCCCTGCAACTGGCATCCGCACATACAACGGTAACAGGCATACTCCATTCCCCATGATGAGAAAATCCAACTCCCCCTACCCATCTTGCCATATCGGATTTGCGAACGGCAGCAAGATTGGCAATGGGCACCGACTCCCGTGACCCTAAGATCTGCAGCAACCAGGCAAGCCTAGGCCGCCTTTATTTTTGAGCGCGACTACACTGGGCTGCCGCGCAGCCTCCCTGGCTTCACCATCAATCTCGAATCGTTCTGCCTGGCGCGGCTTTTTGCTGCTATCTCTTTCAGCTGATCCAGATTGGCTGGGCACGCTTCGTATTGATCAAGATCGATTTCGTAGTGCTCCTCGTACTCGACATAAGGATTCGCCACCGGGATGGAGAGATAATACTTACCGGTGGTTTCCTCAAAGCCTAGGGAAAAGCGCTCTTCCCGAAACACATGTCGGTCGACGTATTTCACGCTTCAGCCTCTCAAGCTCGCACCAAACCGGTGGTGATTCGCTGATATGGCTCGGCCCGGCCGTCGGCCATCCTCATGATTCTAAGGCTGCGAAGAATGGGCACTCAGCAGCAACCTGGCTTTTTCCTTGTCCAGGCCAACCCAGTCTTTACTACGGCTCTGGATAATCAATCCATCTGCCTGGGGCATCTTGACCAGCATTTCCAGTGCTTTTTCCCAGACGATGCCCCCGTAGGGCTTCTTGAGATTGACGTTGTCGCGTGAAGTAAAGAAAAGCACGGCGCTCAATCCGGGGCCGGCCGTGACCAGCGGCGTTGAAACCGGTGCCGATTTGGCACCGGCTTGCTCGGTGCTTACATTGAAGAACAGCTCCGCGCCTTCGAGCGCAGCAAACAGCCGGTCATAGTCTTCCATGGCATTGCTTGCGGCTGCCAAAGACACCAATTCATCCACTTTGCGGATATCCATAAAGCGCTCTCTTCACTCATCGTACAACGTAGTGTACTGCTGCGTAGATTTATCAAATATGCCATCGCGGCTGAAACGAAGGTTGCCTCCAGCCGCGTCGGGATTGTACGTGCAGGCAGCCCAGCAGACTTTGCCCATGCCAGGCTGCAATAGCTCGCTAAGATTGGTGGGCTCGGTGACCGTGACGGGGTTACCCATTATGTTCAGGCCGTTGGGTGCACTCAGCGTGTAGTTGGGAACTACACTGCCTGGGCCATAGGTGCGCTGGAACACGTTCGAAACGTCCTGCCCCGTCTCTATGGCGTTGCCCAGGTCATCGGTAATAGTCGCGCCATGTGCGGAATAAAACGTCACCTGGGTGCCGTCCGGGACGACAACCGTTCGATTTTGGGGATAGTAAGCGCCATGTCCGCTAAACACGGTTACCTTGCCGGCCTTGGGCGCTCCCGCTACGGCCTTTGGGTCGCCCCCTCCCTGGCCTGCCGCGCGTGGTGCGTTGCTTGACTGACGCGACTGACGGCTCGGCAGCTCTTCCTGCTCAGGCAGCCGTCGCGCCTTGGGCTGCAGCGCAGGGTGATTCTTCAGGATTTCCTTGTTCTTCTCCAGCCAGTCCGCCACCTTCGGTCCCAGGCGCCTACTGCCACGAACGGCTTTCAAGAGCAGCGCCTCCTCGCTTCCACCCTTGGTGAGGTAGAACAGCAGCGCGATCAACATGCCCACGACCATCAACACGTGGCCGTCGGCAAAGCGGTGAGCGGCCAGCTTTTCGCTGGCCGCGGGATTCATTGCCGGGCGGCCATCACGCTCCTGCGTGTCGGATCCCCATGCGGCACGGAAGCCGTCGACGTAGCACGCCATGGCCTGGGGAATCGTTTCGGTCAGCCCTTTGGCCACCATCTCCAGGCCGAGGAACGTCAGCACCCAGCCGCCGAGCTGTGCGCCCGCCGCCATGCCAATGGCTGCGCCAGGTACCGCGCCAATGCCACCGGCCAACGCTCCCGCCCCCGCGCCGATAGCCGTGCCGAGGACGACGGTGCCGCCGTAATAGAGCGCGATGTCGTGCAGCGCCGAGTACAGGATCTCCCAAATCATGGACATGTCGATGCCTTCCAACTTCAAGACAATCGCACGCCAGGCGATAGTGCGTGAGTCCGCAAGCGCGGAACGCAGCCTTTCAACGCGGCTTTTATAGCCGTAGATGGTCCTGGAGAGTTGCTGCTCCGCCCACGTCATCCTGGATTCGAGGTGATCCTCGATCCGGTGCAGCGCCAACCACCATTGATGCGTCGTTTCGGACATCCCTTCCCCGCTCTCCCTGTAAAACGCGCTCCTCTCACAAGGAGAAGGCCCATTCCCTAGCCAATGTTCCCATTGGCGCGCACCTTAGCATGTCTTGTCGGCTTTTTTTCAGTCAAGCCTCTTTCTATCGTCGCTTGCCAAGCCTTTCTCAGGCCTTTGCTTCGGGCCGAGATTTAGTAGGTCCCTGCGCACTACGTCACAGATGTGAGCACTGGCGCAAAGCCGCCTCCTGGCGTTCTGAAATTGGTCGTCTGCCCTTGATACAGGCGCGCTGCATACAGCAACGACTTCCCGTGATAGGCGTAGCATCGAACGTCGGTTTTCAGTGGTCCGTTGCCATCACCTGTGTGTCGTTCGCTGGGCGGCACAAGTTCCTGGGCGATATACGCATTTGCGCCAATCTCTTCCCACACGCGCCGAGTCAGTTTTTCGCCGCGATAGCCCGCCTTGCTACCGAAGCCCGCCGCAGGCTTGAAGAACAGTTCGCGCCGCCGACGCCAAAGTTCGTCGCGGTTCTCGGACGTCATCAGGATGGTTGCGGGCACCGCTGACGTGAGGACGTCAATCACTTCAGAGGCAGCGCCGGCGCGACTCAAGAACTCCCGGTTGCCCAGCAGCACGAGATTTCGTTTGTCGGCATATATCGCATGCGCGCGCGGATGCGGTGTAACCACCACCTCGCCGGCCAGGTAACTGGCGCGGATCGCCTCGTGCGCAGAGGCCGCCAAAGGAAAATCGGTCAGTCGGTTGTAGATCATGTCCACCGCCTTGCCATGGACCCGCATGCGGCCGCGCCGATATTCAAGTTCTGCCGGATCGCAGATGGTGACGTCGATGCCGTGTCGAATGAAGAGCTCGCGAAACAGCAGGAACTCGGGATAGAGATACTGGGCCTCGGGGACTTCATCGACGATAGCGATCGAGTGGAGCGGCCGGTCACCCATCTGACTGGTCCATTCCTGCCGCATGACCTCAAGAATCTGTTGCTCCGCCTTTGCCATGTCGGTAGGTGTGGTAACAACTTCAGGCATGCACGAGCGCAGAGCCTGCCCGACAAGTGCGTTCAGCAGGGCACCACCGGGATTGGTGTTGATCTCGATGAGCCGAGGACCTTCCGGCGTGATGTGAAAGTCCAGCCCCAGCATGCCACCGAGCGTTCCAGGGTCGAATCGTGCGATCTCGGGCGCCCACGTCAACACCGCAGCCTGGTAGTCCGGCAAGGCCACCGCGGCTTGCACTGCGGCGACAACCCGGTCCAGTTTCGTCAAATGATCGCGGGATACATACACGGGCAATGCCGCAAACAGATTCGGATGCGAATCCGTGAAAGTGCTGGATAAACCATGGGCGCCAACGGCAGCTGCCAGCGCCTCGTGCATCGCCTCGGGGGCCACTGCTACGCAGTGGCAATCCCGATTGAGTGCGTCCATGGAGCGCGGGCTCGCGCACATGGCATCGCAGGCACGAAGCAGTGGAGATGGCGGATCGAGGATCATAGTGGTCAGAAGATGAGGCTAGTCTCGCTCTACGTTGCTGCACCTTACGTAAGGGGTTGGATGCGATGCGTCACCTTACAGCTCCGTCAACAAGGTTTTGACCCGCAAAGCAATGTCGTCGCGCACGGCGCGGTAGCCGGCATCATCCATGTGCTTGGGATCCGGCAGCCCCCAGTCTTCTCGCCGCTTGGCCGGTACCCATGGGCAGTTGTCACCGCACCCCATGGTAATCACCGCATCGAATTCGCCTGTGATGTCATCCAGCGACTTTGAAGCATGCCTGGTAAGGTCGTAGCCGAGTTCCTGCATGAACCGGATGGCCTTAGGATTGATCGCGCCGGAGGGTTTGGAGCCGGCGCTGAGGGCTTCGACGCCATCGCCACCGTAGATGTGTGCAAAGGCTTCCGCCATCTGGCTGCGGTTGGCGTTTTCGACGCAAACAAAGAGAACGCGCTTCATGGTGGTTATCGGTCGTAAGGATTCATGGGCGATCTGGTGGATGCGCTCGCTCATCAGCATCCTCGACGTGCAGGCTGCGCACAGACAGGTACCGGCGCGCATTGGCCAGCATCGGCACAACAGTTTTCGGTGAGGTAAGCGATCAAGGAGGTCATCCGGTCGAAGTTGGCGGTAACTCGGATGACTCGTCCTTCGCGCTGGTCCTGCACCAGGTCGGCAGCTCGCAATACATTCAAATGTGCCGTCAACGTGGCCGGCGGCACCTCCAACTCGTCGCGCAGTTCGCCAACGGACATGCCATCAGGGCCTGCTTTCACGAGTCGGCGGTACGCCGACAATCGCGTTTCATGACTCAGCGCATTGAGCGCTGCCAAGGCGTTGCCCACTTTCATATTTCCATTATTCCAGAATTATAAAATAATGTCAAAGCGCGCCTTCGCTGCCCGCAAAAAAGACGCCCGTGCGGGCGCCTTTTCGGGTGCGTAGAGAGAATGGGATTGTTCGGCCCATCTATGGGCCGGGCGAAAGCGCGGAAGGTCAGCCTTCGGCTGTCCAAATTTGTTCCTGGCTTGCTGTCCGATCTAGGTGCCAACCTCACATGCAAAGTCGACGATCGCCTACGCCACACACTCGCTGACGCCTGATACGTTGAGCCATTCACCAGCAACGCCAGTTTTCTGCAACGGATTTTCTTCGGACTCTCGCAGCGAAAGGCCTATTGGCCATCGTTCACGCCCAGACTATGGCCCGCGGCCTCCATGATCACCTTCACGCCAGCATCACGCTCTGATGTGCCTGCTGAATCTTGGCAATGCACTCACCAACTTGGGTGAGCCGCAATGCTAGATTGCCCGCTCCATGGAATGAGCATCCACCACCAAAGACAAGGGGATATACGCATGACTATCAAACGCGCAGTGCTGGCGATGGGTTTTATCTGTTTTTCGAGCGCTGCCTTGGCGGGCACACCGGCCACCGGCTTGGGGAGAGCCTCGCCACACGCCCACGATTGGAGCACCGATCCAAACTGGCATGTGTACGTATTCGTTCTCAACGGGATTACCTATCTACAAGTCAACGATGCGCGCAATCGAGTGATTGGCGCAGTTGGCACGACGGGAGGACAATTCATCACCCTGCCGGTGGGAGAATTCGCGCAACAGGTGGGCACACCCCAACAGCCCGCGTCCATGACTTCAGCCATCCCGATGGCATCGCCGACCACAATCTACAATGACGGAAAGACGCAGCTGACCACCACGCCCATGAGCGACGGCACGGTGACCATGCAAGCAGCCTCGACGCAGATGATGTGTGATCCGGTGGACTGCAATATCAAGGGCATCGCTTACCAATGAATGACGCCAACCATCCCCGCGATCAAACGTGGGGATGGTTGGGTTGCAGGAGGGACACGACCAGCCGCTGGCCATCACGCAGCATTCGGTCTCGTACTTGTCCTTCAAACGTTGCCGCCCGGTCATCAATCGCTTTGCGTCCCATGCCACTGCTATGAATCCGTAGCCGCGGCAGCAATCCGTCCCAATCCACTTGCCGCACGCGCGCCGTATGCCCCCGCGTTTCGATCGTGATGACCAACCACGGACGTCCTCGCATACTGCAGCGAACCTTGACTTGGATTTCCGAAACTTCCTTCTTGGAGCACGCTTCCGCGATGGCTTCGGCAACGATGCGATACACGGCCAGATTCATGCTGTGCGGAACGATGCTCAGCGGGCCGCGCAGATCGCACTTGTAGAGGATGCCGGCCTCTTGCAGCATCCGGGCAAGCGCCCCTTGCGTAAGCGTGCCAGGCAGCCCGCGTTCACGCAGCTGCGTCGGGTGAAGGCTATCCGTCAGGCGAATGAGCTGCTCCTGGGTATTTTGTGCCTGCCGGCGGTAACCCGCGTCATCGAGGACAGGTTGCAGGTGCTGCAACCGCCCGAGCATCAGGCTAAAAACACCGTTGAAGGAATCCCTGAGCTGCTCCAGGGCGAGAGCACTGGCCCGTAGCTGAGCCTCGCCAAGTGCTGCATTGCGCTGAGCTAAAGCCAAAGCCATACGCATGTCTATGCGCTCCTGCTGAGCGCGGCCATCCAGCATGGCAATACGAGCGCCGACGAGCAACATGGTGGTGATCGCCATGGCTACCAGCGTCTCGGCCTGAAGCGTTGCGTGATCATTCTGGGCAGGCATCAGCACGACTACGCCCAGACTCGCCAGCGTGCCGCCGGCAGCGGCCCCCGCCCAACCATGCCGCATGGCCAACACGACGACGGGAAGAAACATAGCCATCTGCGACGCCACGCGGGCGTGTTCGTTGTGCAAGCCCAACCAACCAAGAAAGCCCAAGGCGGGAACGACGACAAACGTGCATTCGAGAAACAAACGGCTATCCAGTACGTCGTGCCGCCACTGCCGTCCGTCTCGACGCGCAGCCGTAAAGCTTTGATGCACGACCAGAGCGATGGGAGCAACAGTAAGGGCACCTACGAAATTGCCGAGCACCAATCTTGCGGTGACGTCGCCGTAATGGAGCACATAACCTGGAGGGAGAGGCGTAAGCCGAATTTGCGCGAGCGTAATGACGCTCGCTATTCCCGCCACTATCAACGAACACAGCACCAGGGCCAGCATGTTGACGCCCTGGCGGTTTGGCAAGAGGTTCAAGCGCTCCCGGAACCACCAGACGACCGGAGCCTCCCACGTGAGCGACGGAATCAGGTTCACCAACGCCCACAGCAGCCCATATTGGTCGTAGCAAGTGACACTGACATAAGCCAGGCGAGTTGCCTCACCAACGAGGAGCGCGGGCCAGTATTTGTAGTCCACCAACACCAGCACGGCGAGGTGAAAACCGGTAAGGATGATCCAATGCGGGATCGAGCACTGACGAAAGAGCACAAGCGCCGCGCAGTAAGCCGTCGCGACGCTGACGAACGGAATCCATTGACTGGCCCACTGCTCTCTACGCTGCATCCCCTACCCCTGAGTCCATGACGCGCGTGTGTCTGTTCCAGAAATCACACCGGCATGGGCGTGAACTCCAGGTGAAACCCTCCCCAGGGTTTCGGCTGGGGCATTGTAACGTCCTCTGCTCCAAGGTATCGGTTCGATACGCTGTGCTGCGCGGTTGGTCATGAAGATGGGGCCGTGGCCGGCCCATGCTGTACCTAGGAAGTCAGGGAGTTTTTTTGCGGCTCGGTGGAGTCTATCCAATGGCCGTAACCTTGGATGTAGGCGACGCGATCGGCATCGCGGCGGTCGTCGAGGTCATTGCCTACATCGGCTATATCACAGAAGCGATATGCACTACGTGCAATCGAGTATGCAGCTAATCAGCGGGTGCTCGATGACTGGAGAGAGGCGGGATTGATCGGGCCAACCTTCGGCAGTCCAAATATGTTCCACGCGTTCGAATCGGGTGAGCTTGTCGATCACGGTCAGTCGCTCAACCGTCTAGCGGTCTTTGTTCTGCACTCCCAACCATAACGCACATATCAAGCCGGTGAGCGCCTACATCGCACGCTCACGTCATCTGTTACGTTGGGGGCGTCACCGGCGCCAATCTGCTTGTGGACAACGCAGGTGACCATTGCAGCAATGCAGTGAAAAAAGCGCGGATCGCATGAGGTAGGACTCATACGACCCGCTAACCATCACCAACCTTGGAGCGTTGATCATGGCTACCACACAGCATACGGCACGCGTACGCACATCTGAACCTTTCTGGCTCATCGACGAAAACCAGTTACACCTAGACCCCAAGGATGCCAAGCAACACACGTACCTGATGAGAGTCTCAGGCGTGTCGCTGGCGATGGGCGTGATTCGGAATCTCTTGAGGCACAGCAATGCCCATCGCCGAACGAGGATAGCTGACCAGGTAACCGACGCCACCCTATGGCCATTCAGTCCAACGCAAGTGCAAGGCTTGCGCGCAGCGCTGTACTTCCTCCGCCGGCATAACGATGAAATGCTGAAAGATGAGCGGAACGAATAAGTTGTTAGCGCACAGATGATTCTCTTTGCGGCACATCCGCTGGAGGCTGGTGTGCCGTACCAAGAAATCCGACTCTGGCCCTAACGTTTACCCTAGCGTTTGAACCACTTCGAAACCGCCTTGGGAATCAACTTCTGGTTGATATTGCACGCTCAATCTCCGATGCCCGGCGAAAAGCGTCGGAACCGCTGTAATGACCCAGCGGTTTCTGCACAGGTCAGGCCGCTAAAGCATAGGCCTCGTCGGGTGTTTTCATGCCGAGCGCCTGGTGAGGGCGCCGATGGT
>NZ_RYYV01000016.1 GCF_003977665.1 Dyella choica
CTCGCTGAATTTGGATTTCTTCATGACACCTCCTGGCGGAAAAGATGCCAGAAAGTTCTACTTCCCGCATGTCCAGGACCTGGGGGAGCTTACGATACAGGCTAAAAAACGTGGGGATACCACAGGGGGCGGCCCATTTCGAACGGACTGCTCAAATCCTTCTTATCAGGAATTTTGGAGCCTTACTTTCCTTAATCCCACACGCCCATCTGATGCGGGCTCGCCGAAGGCAGCTGCACGCGCACCAAACCATAGTAGGGTCCCCACTCTCCGCTGTTGTAATAGACCGTGGCACCGTCTGGTAAAGACCAAGCGGCCTGCGCGGAAGTGAAATGATTTTCTGGGATGTTCTGTATCACAGGATTGGCTTGGGGCTTACCGAAAGCTTCCTGCAGCCAACGGACATCGTAGCCGTCGCGCATGGTGCCATGCGTTTTCACTGAAGCACTTACCACTAGCCCGTCTTTCAGGCCCACCACGACATCCGCGCCGCTCATGTAGTTGGGGCGATCCTCTACGGGTATGTTGACGATGACTTGCCCCTCTTTCGGTAGCGTGTCGTCCGATGCCGCAGGGTTGGTCAACTTGAAGCACTGCTCATGATCGTCGGAAAGATACGCATCTTGCCGCTTGAGGCATTCGGGCATGGTCAACGGCGCATGGAGCGTGATGCCGAATACTTCGGTCGCCTGGCTTGTCGAACTCCAGGCTAAGGCTGCAACGGCTACAACCAGATAACGGCGAAAACGATTCACGGTCCTGCTCCTTGCATCTTGGCGAAGCGTACGCTGCTAGCTTACTTTATTACCGCGGACGGCCAAAAGTACCGGCTTGCCACCCGAACGCGGAAATTGGGCCAGGGTCACTTTCGCTGATAAGGAACTGGTCCGCATTTTCGATAGGGCGTGATGTCGGGCAGAGCGATGGGATGGCTCGCATCCTTGAGTTTTCAACACGGTGTTGGAGCCGAAGGTGAAAAATCAATCCGCCCAGCGCCATGCCGATTCAGATCGGCACTTCCAGAATGGCCTTGACCGTCCACTTGTCACTGCTACCGTTCAATCCTCGGCCGATACCAAAATTGAACGGAATAGGTCCTTGGCTTACGTCTACGGCCGCGAACAGCAACTGGCTTTGCTTGCGCGCCGGATCGAAATGGCCAATGCGGCCGAAATTGTTGTAGTACTCGACGCCCAGCGCAGTGCCGTTCCACACGGTTCTGGCTATTTTCAGCGCCGGTGCGAAATCCGCATGGCTGCTGCCATAGCGCGGACGAAAGGTAGCGTCGACAACGGGATTGAAAGCAACCAGCCACAACGGGCTGCGATAGCCGACGATGGGCCGCAGCTCAACGGCGGGGCGGCCTTGCTCCAATCGTTGGTTCACCGCGGACAGTTCCATATTCAAGCCAAAAAAGGGTCCTGAACCGCCTTCGGCCGGTCGCAGGGGCACCCATTTGAGCCGAAAGCGTGGGCCGGCAAAATAGTTGGTGCCTGCGGCATCGTGCAGAAACGGCAGGTAAAGCCCCGCTTCCAGCGTATCGGTGATGCCATATGACCACTCCATCGTAGTGCGAAAGCCACGATGGGGTGGAATCTCACCAGGATAGTCGGGCGTCGATCGACCATCGAGCGTGCTGTTCAAGTGCAGCTCCAATCCCAACCTTCCCCGATGATTGATGCTGTCGTCGTAGACCTGAATTTCATCGGTAAGATCAGCATGTGCCGGGACAGAGGCCAAGAGCCCTGTCAACGACAGCAGCCCGCCGGCCAAGTAGCGCGCACATGCTAGCTTGCGTTTGGACATGATTCGTTGTTCTGCGATGCTCAGCTCAATGGGGTGCTGTCGCCGCCTCGGGCCACGGCGCGCTGGTAGGCAGGGCGAGCTTGTATGCGCTCCAGAAATGCACGTATCGACGGATGCGCCCCCGCACCCGCCCGCGCCACGCCGGATTCGATCGGATAACTCATTTGAACATCGGCGGCGGTGAACTCATTGCCGGCAAACCAGCCGCTGTGCTTGAGTTCTTCAGCGATGTAGCCGAAGTGCAGAGCGAGCTGAGGGTCGACGAAGCCGGTCTGTAGTGAGTTGGCAATCTTGCAGGTGATGGGTTTCATAAAGAAGGGAACCGGGGCACTGGCGATTCTTCCTGTGATCAGTTTGAGCAACAGCGGGGGCATCGCCGATCCTTCGGCGTAGTGCATCCAATAGCGATAACGCAAATGTTCGGGCGAACCCTGCGGAGGCACAAATCGGCCCTCGCCATAGCGCTCCACCAGGTATTCGAGAATCGCGCCGGATTCGGCCAGGGTATGTGGGCCGTCCGTTACCACCGGGGCTTTGCCCAGCGGGTGAATGGCACGTAGTTCCGGGGGCGCGAGCAGCGTTTTCGGGTTGCGCTGGTAGCGCACGATGTCGTAGTCGACGCCCAGCTCTTCAAGCATCCAAAGAATACGTTGCGAGCGGGATTGGTTGAGATGGTGGACGGTCAGCATGGCTATATCCGTAGGGAAACGGTTGTTGTTGCCAGTGGAAACATGGTGATGCTAGGGTGACAATGTTTCCGCTGTCAACATGGGTGAAGTGAGCAAGTGAATCGTTCTACCAGGCCCGGCAAACGCCCGGCATACCATCACGGCGATCTGAAGAGCGCGTTGCGCTCAGCCGCCTCCAGTTTGATCGCGGAACGTGGCGTTGACACTGTCAGCTTGCGTGAAATCGCGCAGATCGCGGGCGTCAGCCACACCGCGGCCTATCGGCATTACGCCGACAAGGAGGCCGTGATGGCAGACCTGGCCGAAGCTGGGTTTCGCGAACTGAACGCATCGATGCGGGATGCCATGGCCTCCATCCCAGGAGGGGTTACCCGGAAACTGCAAGCCGCCGGCAGCGCCTACGTGCATTTCGGCGTCGCGCAGCCGCATCTTTTGCAGTTGATGTTCGGCGCGGCGATTGCGGACTGGAAACGCTATCCTGGCCTTGTTGAGGCGAGTGACGCGTTATACGCAGCGCTTACCGAAATCATTACGTCGGGCCAGGAGAAGGGCAAGTTCCGTGCGGGCGATCCTGCAGAGCTTGCCTTGGCGGCCTGGTCTTTGGTGCACGGCTTGGCGCTGCTGATCTGCGGAAGGCGCGTTACAGGCTCCGATGATGCTCTATTCGTCGAACGTGCATCGCAACGCGTCACTGCGCTGTTGATCGAAGGCTTGACCGGCAAATAGACGTTTTTTCCAGGAGACATGGGCGCGTGAATAGCCGTGTAGATCGTGAAGAAGTGACGATGAATCCCTTTCAGCAGCCCATCGGCCCACCCTTGCCGCACTGGACTGCGCGCCCGGAACCACCCCATACGCCGCTGAGCGGTCAATTTTGCCGCGTCGAGCCCGTCGACATTGATCGCCACGCGGAAGGTCTGTATAGGGCATACAGTGCAGCACCCGACGGGCGGGATTGGACCTATATGAATGCCGGTCCGTTCCCCGATGCGGCGAGCTTCCGTAGTCACCTGACCAAGGCCGCCGCTAGCCGCGATCCTCTCCACTACACCATCATCGATCTGGCCGCGCATGAACCGGTGGGCATGCTCGCCCTGATGCGCATCGATCGCGGCAACGGCGTCATCGAAATAGGTCATGTGGCTTATTCACCCCTGATGAGGCGGACCTCTGCAGCGACCGAAGCAATGTTCTTGCTCTTGCGTCACGTCTTTGACGACCTTGGCTACCGCAGGTGTGAATGGAAGTGCGATCACTTGAATGCGCCATCGCGCTCTGCCGCGCTGCGCTATGGCTTCCAATACGAGGGCATCTTCAGGCAGGCCGTGGTGTATAAGGGCCGCTCACGCGACACCGCCTGGTACGCGATGATCGACCGTGACTGGCCAGCCATTCGAACGGGATTCGAACGATGGCTGGCGCCAGAAAATTTCGATGCTGGCGGCGTCCAGCGCCTGACCCTGGCTAATTGGATTGCCGCTCAGAGCGGTCCTGAGCCATGACGGCTTCGGCGAGCCCCCGGATGCCGCTTTCACAAGGTTGTGGGGAATAATGCTTGAACACCTTTGCATTAATTCGGCTACTTCGCAGATCAGTAATTTTTGCGGCCATCCTGGTTGGAGGTGTCGGTTGCACCAATGGAATGTTTGTTGAGTCGAAAGACATTACGAAGGGTGCGGTGTGGAATTTCGATATTGGCATGAGCAAGCAACAGGTTTTGGAGATTGCGCAACGCAATCACGTTCATGCGATTCGTCCCATCCTGAATGCAGCTCCTGACTATAGCTATTTGAATCTAGGTGCGCTCGTCGCTCCAGGCAATGGTCGGGCTATGGAGCTGGATGATGGGCATGGCTTGAAGGTGGTTTACACGATTGCGCACTGCAAGGTATCCCGCCGAAGCGTTCTGGGTGACTCAAGTCCTCCTTCTTCCATTTCTGTGGGCGATTCATCTGAAGATTTTGTCGTCAACATGAGAAAGATGCTCAGCGGCGATCATGCACTTTCAGTGCATGAGATTGTTAGTAGCGATAATGGATCATGGTTCGTGATAGATAAGCCTGACAACAACGAATATGGGGCACTTGGAAGTTACGATATTTGGTCGTTCGAAGTGGGCTCCATCAAGCCGGCGGGCGCTGAATTCGTTGTGTATTTCTCGGAGGGTTCGGTGGTGCGGATAGCGTATAAGCGGCCAAGAATGAGGGTCGAGTAAATGCAAATCGAAAAAAAGTACTGGGGCTGAGGCATCCCCACTTTTTTTGGAAACCATCCTCGCAAAAATCAGCGTTATGTTGATGCCGTTTCAAAGCGAGTCGTCATCCTGTTGAAGGCTCACTGCTGTCCGGGGAAAATTCGCAGACGCCGTGGCAAACGCTTGATGTTCGATGCTTTCGCGTGCATCCAGGTAGCAAGCGGCTCAGAAAAATGAGCTCAAAGCGGGACGGACGAGCTAACCGGAAACGGCTCCCTCCCCTGTTTGCACAGGGGAGGGTTGGGGTGGGGTTGCTTGAGCTTGCGGCCGCGTTCGATTTCACCGCGAGGTTGCTTCACCCCCTCCCAACCTCCCCCTGCAAGCAGGGGGAGGAGCCTGCTTCCGGCACGGATTGAGCTGTGCGATTTTCCCCGGACGGTTGTTGGCCTTCACCGACACGCGTTCAAATAGTGGATGCCCCTACAGGTGGCCAGACTGGAGTAGCAGATACTCGCCATCATCCGCTGTGCCCATGCCGACCTCCGTGAAGCAGCACGCCTGATAGAACGCGAGTGCTGATTCGTTCTGGCGAAGGCATTTGAGCCCATAGCGCGTTGTTGGCCAACCGGGTAGTGCATGCAGCAGCGCGCGTCCGATGCCGCGCCGGAAGTGCAGCCGATCCACGTAAAGATGGTGAATAAAATGATCCGGCTCCCACACCGAGATAAAGCCGGCAAGCCGCTCACCTTTGGCTGCGACGATCAACAATTCGCCTTGTGTCTGTGCATCAAAGTCCTCCAGCCGGAATGCTTCGGGCGGTTGCCAGTTGAAGATCTCCCGGCGCGATTGTAGGAACAGCTCGCGTAATGTTGGCAGGTCTTCGGTTGTGGCGGGGCGTACCATGATCGTCATGATCGGATTGCCTTGGGGCGGTGATAGTGACTTGGCGATCCCCGGCAAGCTCGCCGTGACATCGCAATGAATCGTCTTGTGTCCTATCTATGATCGATGTCTGGTAGCCTCGGCTAGGATTCTGGTTATTGGCATGCTCGCTTCCCAATGCCCACTTTTTAGGGGATCCCATGAACTGCGATGGCTGGGCGGTTGCGCGCTTTCGAAAATAAGCACTCACAATAGGCTTTAGGCCATGGGAGCAGCGAGCCAGCTTCTCGTGTCGGGTTTGTTGCTTTAAGCATGAATTTAAGAGATCCAGAGGGTAAGGATGATTGGCGTAGTGACTTTCAAGGCGAAGCGAACGTTCTTCAACAGCTTTATGGTTGTCATCAAATTGTGGTTGCGAACGAAGTGGAGCTACCTTTTCCTGACTGGGTTGGCTGCGGTTATGGCGCTCGCCTTTAATACCTTGGCGCCGCTATGGCTGGCAATCCTTGGAGGGCTTGCGTGGGCCGTTGCAATGGTTCCTTTGCTCTTGGTCTTGCAAGCGTGGAAGATTATGAGTTTGTCACGCAAGCTTGGTCTTCCCACATTTTCGTTCGACGAGGAAGGTGCCGCCTGTAAGGGCGGCGAAATAGAAACTCGCATCGCATGGTCTGGAGTCAAGCGTATGCGTTTTGTCGGAACAACCTGCCTGGTCTACCTCACTCCGAGCATAGCGTGGTTCTTTGACAGCTGTGATCTGAGTCAACAGGAACTCTCTATCATCACGGACTATGCCAGACGTGCAAAAGTCGAGCTGATTGGCTCACTGGCCGAACAGGGGACAGTGGACGCACGCAATTGATGCAATTGGGGTCACCCCAGAAAAGGCACTGCATGATCAACGCCAGCCAGCGTTTGTTGGGATGGATGGAGTAGGGCATGCAGGGGCTCTTTGGTTTTGTTCAAGAGGGCACGCGTAGCACGGACATGGCGGTGCCCGTTTACGCAGCGAGTGCGGCGCTCTCCTTCTTCGCCGAGGCGATGGCCCCATTGCGAGCATCCGAACCCATCGCCACGCCTTCGGCGCGAATGAAGGTGATGTCCGTGATGCCCAGGAAGCCGAAGGCCGCCTTCAGATAGGTTTCCTGATGATCGAAGAACGCGGCGGGCGAACCCGCGCTATAAATGCCGCCGCGTGACGAGGCGATAACCAGCTTCTTGCCGCCGCACAGGCCGACCGGACCGTGCTCGCCGTAGCGGAACGTCTTTCCGGCGACGGAAATGCGGTCGATCCAGGCCTTCAGTTGAGAAGGAATGCCCAGGTTGTACATCGGTGCGCCGAGCACCACGATGTCGGCTGCCAGGAATTCCTCCAGCGCGGCCTGGCCCCTGGCAAGGTCGGACTGCAAGGCCTCGTCGACCGGAGCGCCCTGGGCGGCAGCGAGGTGGGCTGCCGTCAGGTGGCCGATCGGTGTGGCGGCAAGGTCCAGGCGAGTGATCGCAAGGTCGCGATGGCGTCCCCGGAAGGCCTCGACGACATCCGCGGACAAATCGCGGCTGACGGAACCTTGCCCGAGGATGCTGGAATCGATGTGTAGCAGTTTCATGGAATTCATCTCCGAAGGGATTTACTGCTTGAGCGCTTCGGCCGAAATGAGCAGCCTGGTCTTCATGCTGAAGCCGTAAGCCTTGCCGTAGCCGACGCCGAAATCACCGCGATCGAATTCGCCGAACGCGTCGACACCGCAGACTTCGCGCTTGAGCATCGGATGCGGCACGCACTTGAACGAGTTGATCGTCAGTGTCAGCGGCTTGGTCACGCCGTGCAGGGTCAGATTGCCGACGACCGAAACCGGCTTGTCGCCCTCGAACTTGATCGTGCCTTGGTAGGTGGCTTGCGGGAACTTTGATATGTCGAAGAACTGCGCCGACTGCAGCGCCTGATCGAGCTTCGCGTTGCCGGTGTGGACCGATGCAATGGCGGTCGTCACTTCCACCGTGCCGGTCTTTGCCGCCCGGTCGAGCCTTACCGTGCCTTGCGACGTGTCGAACTTGCCGCGCCAGACCGACAGGCCACCGAAGTGGTCGGCCTCGAAGCTGGGGTAGGTGTGGGTCGGATCAAACTGGTAGGTCGACCCGTCCGCGTAGGCCGAAAGCGATAGCGAGGCGGCCAGTGCGCCCGCTGCGATCATCAGATGCTTGTTCATATCCCTCTCCTTGTAGCGTTGAGTTGCCGGGCGGGCGGCTTGGAATCGTCTGCCTGCCGGGTGATGGCGCAAGTGTGGGGATTGAAGCCGTCTCACATAAGATGGTAAAAACGGATTGGATTAATCCATTTTTGGAGAAATCGCGTGCTCGACCTGAATGACCTGGCGATGTTCGTCCAGGTGGTCCGCGCCGGCAGCTTCTCCGAGGCGGCGCGGCGCCTGCGCATGCCGGCCAATACGCTGAGCCGGCGCATCGACCAGCTCGAAGGGCAGCTCGGCACACGCCTGCTGCATCGCTCGACACGCAAACTCGCGCCGAGTGCGGAAGGGCAGGCGCTGTTCGAGCGTTATGCGCCGGCGCTGGACCAGATCTTCGAGATCGAACGGCTGCATGCCGACGCGCAGACACCGTCGGGCTCGGTTCGCGTCACCGCGATGGCCGGGCTGTTCGAATTCTTTCGCATGGAATGGCTGGTCGAGTTTTACCGGCGCTATCCGCACATCAGCATCAACTTCCTGCTCGACGACACGCCCACCGACCTGATCGCCGAGCGCATCGATCTGGCCTTGCGCATGGGCATCGAGACCGGTAGCAGCTTCAAGGTACGCCGGCTGGCGCCGAACGCACTGATCCTCGCAGCAAGTCCGACCTATCTGGCACGGCGTCCTGCGCCACGCACACTGCGCGAACTGGCTGAACACGATTGCCTGACGATTTCCAATCGCCAAGGGCGTAGCACGTGGCGCCTGCAGGGGCCACGCGGTAGCCAGGAGGTATCTATCAACAGCCGCTTCGCGGTCAACGACATGCGCGTGCTGGTGCAAGCTTGCACGGCCGGGCTGGGTATTGCGCTGTTACCTCAGTTGATGACTGAACCCCTCGTCGCGAAGGGGCAACTCGTGCGTGTGCTGCCGAGCTATCGGCGCGCAAGCACTGAACTGGGCCTGCAGCTCGTCTACACGAGCCGTCCACCAGTGCCGCCTGCGGTGGCGGTGTTTGCTGATTTTCTTATGGAGAAAATGAGCCAAACGGTGCCGGGCTCGTCACAGAGCCACGCCGGTCGAGAATAGCTTGAATGCTTCATCTTGCCGAGGGTGGATCAAGGGCAAACATGCATTCCTCATGCAGCGCTTCTGTTTCCTCATCCGCGGGAAACATTGATTCGATACGGAGTTCCTGGGCAGCGACGCTTTGAGGTGCTCCTACGCTGGTCACCATCGAAAAGTACCTGAGCGTTTTGCCATGCTTTGTAAAATCCATGGGGATCATCGGCAGATTCGATGCGGAATCGACAGAGCCTCGCAGTCGCCATGATGGATCAACCCCTGGATAGGCAAACAGTTCATCCAGTAGTGTGCGGCTTCGTTCGTCCAGAACGCCTCCGACCAGTTCCCGATTCACGCGATGAATGAGGCTTCTGGCTACCGTTTTCCAATTCACGAGGAACGGTCGAACGCCCTCGGGATCAAAGAAGAGATGCAGCATGTTTCGTGGCCCCGTGCGTGCTTCCATGTCGATAAACGATCCGAAAAAGCGCGGTGAGGATGCGTTAGTGGTCAGTACATTCCAATAGCGATCCATGACAATGGCCGGGAAGGGATCGTGCTGGCGAAGCATGCGATCAAGCGCGCGCTTGATTCCCTGCATCTCCTTGGCATCCCAGGCGGCTTCCGAGTAGGCCGGGGCATAGCCGGCAGCCAGGAAGACTGCATTTCGTTCGCGCAATGGCACGTCCAGCGACTGGACGATGCTCGTCAACGCATGGCGACTCGGCACACTGCGGCCGCTTTCGATAAAGCTTAGATGCCGCTGTGAAATGCCCGCGTCAAGTGCCAAACCCATTTGGCTGGTGCCCCGCAGCTCTCGCCAATGGCGCAACAACAGGCCCAAATCATTGGATGCATGCATCCGATCCGTACGAAGGTTGCCCATGTAAACCTCCAAAGCACGTCCAGCTGGTGATGTTCACGATAACCGCTTGAGCGTGCCATGTGGCCTTGCCCTGTACGTTCGCCGGGCCATCTCCCGGTGACAACCGGATGAACGATCAATCTTTCCGGGTGTGCCAGCGAGATGCCTGGAGTGTCTCCTCCAGGGGAGGATGGGTGATATTACCTGTGTAGTTGGTGATGGTGGATGCGGCAACTATCGCGACCACTTCCAGCAGATGATGCTCATCGAAACCGGCTTGCAGGAATGCCGATGCGTCCTGATCGCCAAGATGCCCGCGTCTCTCGATGAGCGTCCGTGCAAGTGTGGAAAGGGCGGCGTTCTTCGCTTCGCGGGGAAGCCGGCGTTCGCGAATGGCGTCGACATCCGCCACGTCAACGCCTTCCTTCATGGCCAGGAAGGAGTGGAACGCCACAGCCCAGGAGCAAGCATTGGTCACGGCGTTGGTAAGCAGGACGATTTGAATCTGTGCTTCGGAGAAGCTGCCGCTATGAATCTTGCCAAAAAGTCCGACCAGACTGTCGATTAGGACGGGAGACGTCGCCATGGCGCCGGCGATATTCGGGATGACGCCAAATGCGCCCCGCAGCGCTTCAAGCGGTGGTTTGGACCGTGGCGGTGCGGATTCGACCGTATGGATAGGGAAAGCAGGCATGGTTGTCCTCGCTGAATAGACCCATCGACATCGATGGCGGTGGAGGAACCTTATTTGTATGTGTTCAGCGCGCCAATTACCTGAAAGGTAATAAGCGCGTAGGCTGGGACGGCAATCCCAGCATCGGGATGCCGCGCGGAAGCTGGGATTGCCATCCCAGCCTACGTTAGCCAGGCACGCACACGGTGCGGCCCCAACATTTTGGGCGCGCCCTACGGTCCCGCTGCGGTCAAGCCATATTTGCTGGCGCGTGCTTCGATCTCCGGATCAAGCGCGTGCGCGGCGGCCAGATCGGCATGGCCGGCGTCCATCTGGCCATTGCGAATTTTCGCCAGGCCCAGACCGTAGCGCGACCAGGCGGAATGAGGTTCATGCATGAGAGCCTGCTCGTAGGCCTTGATCGATTCGGGATAATGCCCGAGCCGCAGCTGCACCAGGCCAAGACTGTCCAGATAGTCCGGATTTTCGCCATCGCGCTTGATGGCTTTGCGGCAATCTTTCAGTGCATCGTCGAGTATCTGATTGCTCAGCGCACGCGCCCAGCAGCGCTCATTGAGCGCGGTGCCGAGCAAGGCGTCATTGCCATGCAGATGGATCCAATCGTCGAGCATGGGCAGTGCCATGGCGGGTTGGTCGAGCTCGACATACAAACCGGCAATCAATCGCTCCTGGATGGATCCGGCAGGTGCCAGGGCTCGTGCCGCCGTTACGTCGGTTGCGGCATCCGTGCGGTCCTTGCGCTTCAAGCGAAGTTCGGCGCGCAGCAGCAGCGCATCAAGGTTTTTCGGTTCCAGGCTCAGGGATTTGTCCAGGTCGGCGAGTGCCGCGTCGGGCTGGTTGTCCGTCGTGCGCGCTCTTGCACGGGCCGCATAGTAAGCCGCTTGCCCGGGCGCCATACGGATGGCTTCATCCAGATCGGCTACGGCAGCCTTCGGTTCACCGCGAGACAGGTGCGCGTCGCCACGCAGGGCGTAATCGTTTGCAGTCTTGGGCGTATCGCCCGCGACAGTGCCAGTGCCGGAGTTGTCGCTGTCGCTTGGCGCTGCAGCGAGTGCAAACACGCGTCCGCCGTTGTAGGTGAAATAGGCCTTCCTCTGGCTGTTGGCAATGAACATGTGATGGGCGAGGATGAAATCCACGCCGAGCAGCATGTCCGTACTGCGGTCCCCCATGGTTCCGTCAATGACCTGCATCTGGCTGTGCTGGATGGTTTCTGTGCCGACCGAGAACGTGTCGACAGGGACGATCCATGTCTTCACCATCTTGCCGCCCAGGCCGAAGCTGTGACTGCCAGCCTGGACATCCGGCGCCTTGAGATCGATGCCGATTCGTTCGGCAGCACTACGGGTTAGAACAGTGGCCGAGGCCCCCGAATCGAGCAGCGCCCGCACCTGCTTGCCATTTATCGATACGTGAAGAAAAGTGCGCCGATCCATCGGGTAGTCGGCCCGCTCGATATCGGCAACGTTGTAGATGCCATCTCCGGACCAATACGCCAGCGACGCCTTCTTGCAGTGGTCCGATTCGAACAGGGTCAATTTGCCGTGGGCCAAGTCCATCTCAAGGTCTGCCATATCGAGCAAGTTGGCGCCAAGCAGCCCATAGCCGATGTCCGTGCCGCCGACAATGAAATCAATTTTGCGCAGCGTCGTGTCGAGCACGCCCAATTCCTTGACGTCGGTGAACTGGGCATCGGCAGTGCCCCCGACACCGCTGATGCGAAAACCGAATGGCAAGTTCCGCAGCTTGAGTCCCAGTGACAGCGCAGTGGACTTAGGCATGATGTTGAAGAAGGCCCCCGTGTCGAGGGCAAGGCGCGTATCGTTGCCGTTGATCTTGACCATGGTCGTGGCTTTTCCACCTTCCATGTCCACCGGCAAGGTGCCGTATTTTCCCAGGTGACAGCTTGCTGCCCAGGCGGGGCTCGCCAGCAAAACGCCCGTGCCCATGCCGCAACAGAGCAACATTCTCATCATCCAGTCACTCCATGCGTGACGTGGCCGCCGAAGCAGGTCTGGCGGTTGAGTGCCGACTTTTAGGGGCGCTGCATGCCTGACCGGCGTTTCCCGCAGAGCCCCTCGGCGGCATCGTTCTACTCATATTAGGAGCCAGTGCTGGAAGCGAGCAAGAACGAGGATGGCGCCCCGTTTTGTAGGAATATTGGCTGTGCCTTCTCGTTAGATGGCCGACAAATCCCTACACGCTTACGGTGCTGTCGCCATTGCACTTGATGAGCTTTTTGGGATCGCTCCCCTTCGCTCAGGCGAGAAGCGTGAGCACCGCGTGCGCGACCGGCCCGAATCGGGCCGGTCGCGGCTTGGGTCAAAGCTGGCTCATGCCGCCGTCGACGATCACTTCAGTGCCGACGATGAAGGCCGACTCCGGCGCGGTCAGATGCAGTACCGTGGTGGCAAGTTCTTCAGCCGTGCCAAAGCGGCCGAGCGGTACCTGCGCCTGGATCTGTTTGACGGTGTCATCGAGCGAGGCGGCGTCGAACCCCAGCTTGCCGTGCAGCGGCGTGGTGATCGGGCCAGGGCTTACCACGTTCACGCGGATGCCTTGCGGCAACAGTTCGGCCGACAAGGTCTTGGCCAGCGAAATCACCGCCGCCTTGCTCGCCGCGTAAATGCTCGACCCCGGCATGCCGATGTGCGCATTGATCGAGCCGTTGATCACGATGGCCGCGCCCCGATTGAGCACCGGCAACAGCGACTGGATCTGGAAATACGCACCCTTCGCGTTGATGTCGAAAGTCTGGTCCCACAGGGCTTCATCCACCTCGGCAAACGGGGCGAACTTGGCGATGCCGGCATTGATGAACACCGCATCGAGACGAATGCCTTGCTGCTTCAGTGCTTCGCCCAGCTGCCTGGCCTCCGGCAGGGAAGCGGCATCGCTACGCAGCGCGATGACATGCTTGCCGATTTCGGCACTGGCCTTTTCCAGCGTCGCAGTATCACGCCCGGTGATGACAATACGGGCGCCTTCCGCGGCATAGGCCTTGGCCGCTGCCAGGCCGATGCCGCTGTTGCCGCCGGTAACGAGTACGGTTTTGTCGTTGAAGCGATTCATGCTGTGTCTCCTTGAGGGAGTTGGTTGGGATGGACGTATCCTGCGCGCCCACCCCCGATTTGCCGTACCATGCCTTCGACGCACTCGTTCGAAGGTATCGAACATGTTGTCCGACGACGAATTGGCCTTGATTCAGGCTATTGGTGACACCGGAAGCCTTACCCGTGCGGCTGCCGTACTGGGCAAGGCACCGTCAACCGTTTCGCACGCCGCCCGTCAGCTGGAGGCGCGCTTCGACGCGCTGTTGTTCGACCGGCGGCGCTACCGGCTGCAACTGACGCCTGCCGGTCAGCTGTTGGCCCAGGAAGCACAGCGATTGGCGTTGGATGTCTCGCGGCTCACCCGTCGCGTGAAGCAGGTGGCGGGCGGCTGGGAAGACCGGCTGTGGATCGTGATCGATGAAATTATGGAGTTCGAAACGCTGGTGCCGGTGATTCGCGCCTTCGATGTCCTGCAGTCGGGTGTGGTCTTGCGTATTACGCATGAAGTGCTGAACGGAACCTGGGAGGCCTTGCGTGACGGGCGCGCGGATCTGGTGATCGGCGCGACCAACGAACCACCCGCCATTCCCAAATTGCGATGGTTCGAACTGGGTGTGATGGAATGGGTGTTTGCGGTGTCGCCACGTCATCCTCTGGCAAAAGTCCGCGAGCCGTTGCAGCAGGAGCAATTGCTGCCTTACCGCGCCGTGGTGGTGGCCGACTCGTCACGCACCACCGAGCGCCGTGGCTACGGCTGGTTGTCGGGTCAGCAGACATTGGCCGCCCCCAGCATGCGCGCCAAGATCCTTTTGCAACGCGATGGCCTCGGCATCGGCTGGTTGCCCCGTCGACGCGTACAGGCGTTGCTCAAGCAAGGTGATTTGGTGGAGAAGCGGGTGGCCGACGCCCGCGAGCCTAATGTTCTTTACGTAGCGTGGCGCAGCGATCATACGGGCCGCGCCATGGATTGGTGGCTGTCGCAGCTGCGTCAGCCACGTCTGGCTCAGCGTTTGGTGCAGGGCGTCGACGTGGTGGTTTGATGCAGGAGATCGGGGGCCCGCTCCTGATTACTTGCCATAAGCCTGCGCTACCTGCCCCACCAGCTTGGCCCAGCCCATATCCATCGCCGCATAGACTTCGAGCGCTTCCGGCCGTGCGTTGTCTTTCAAAATTTCGACCATAAGGGTCGCGTAGTCGGAAAGGATCACGCCTGCTTGCTGCATGCGCATCAAGCCGACCTGGCGTTTGGTTTCGGAAAACGTACCGGATGCATCGACGGCAACATAGGCATCCAGTCCTTTGCTCAGGGCGGTCATGGCCGGAAAGGCAGCACAGACTTCCAGCGAGATGCCGGCGAAGATCAGTTTGTTGCGGCCGGTGTCCAGGATGGCCTTGGCTACGGTGGGGTCGTCGAAAGCATTCACGGATGAGCGATCGATGATCGCAACGCCGGGAAGGGCTTCCACCAGTTCCGGAAAGGTGGGACCCCACATGCTGTCACGCGCCGTGGTGGTGACGACGATCGGCAGCATCAGTGCCTTGGCGGCTTTGGCGAGGGCGACGACGTTGTGCTTGAGCTCTCCCGTGGAATAGTCACGCACTCCAGTCATCAGGCCGACCTGATGATCGACCAGAACCAGGGCGGCGTTTTCGGATGTCAGCGGGCTGTAGGTGGTTTTTGCATCGGACATGACAGTCTCCTTGGACGTGCCTTGGCATCGTAGGCAGTGGACGATGGGCCAAGAAGTGGGTGAATATGGGACTTAGCGTCCCATCCATTGGACGATGGAGTGCCTGGTGCTGGACCTGAATGACTTCTTCCTGTTCGTGCAGGTGGTGGATCGGGGCGGCTTCACCGCGGCCAGCCGCATGCTGCAGATTCCGAAGTCCACGCTCAGCCATCGCATCCAGAAGCTGGAGTCCGAGCTTGGCGTGCGCTTGCTCAATCGCACCTCGCGCCATTTCGGCATGACGGACGCGGGCAGCGAGTTTTTCGCCCACGCGATGGCCATGCTGCGCGAAGCGGAGCGGGCCGAGGATTCCATCCGGCAGCGGCTGGTCGAACCGAGCGGAACAGTGCGATTCACCGCGGGCTTGGTGACGATGCAATTCGCCCTGGATGAACTTGTAGCGACTTTCCTGCAGCGCTACCCGAAGGTGAACGTGGTGGCTCACGCGACCGATCAATATGTCGACATGATCAGCGAACATTTCGATGTCGCGATTCGTGGCCACTCCGAACCGCTGCTGGACTCGACCCTGATTCAACGCACGCTGGCGCCGGTGCCGTGGTTTCTGTTTGCAGGCGCGGCCTATCTCGACACGCGGCAGGCGCTGGAAACGCCGGAGGATCTGCGCAAGCATCCTTCGCTTTTCATGCTACGCAATAACGTCGCGCCGGCATGGCGGCTACGCCATGCAAGCAGAAAAAGGGAGGTGGTAAGCGTCGACTTGACGCCACGCCTGCTCAGCGATGACATCTCGGCCTTGAAGCGGGCGGCCATGAGCGGCCTGGGTATCGTCGCGTTGCCGGGCTATACCTGTCGCGCGGAAGTGAAATCAGGTGCGCTGCGCCGAGTATTGCCGGCATGGATCGCGGGAGATTCCACCTTGACGGCCTTGATGCCCTATCGGCATGGCCGCTTGCCCTCGGTGAATGCCTTCCTTGATCACCTTGCGGCCGAGTTGCCTGCAGCGGTTGACGGAGCGTAGGCTGGGTTGCAAAACCCAGCATTGCCATGCAGCAGCACGCGCGATGCTGGGATTGTCATCCCAGCCTACGCCCAGCCCTAAGCCGACAGGGTGAATGATGCTTCCTTTGCCATACGCGGTAGCGTCAACCGTGTTGCCAAAGTATCGGCCGTGCTGCGAATCTCCGGCATGGCCGTGCATTCCCACAGATTGCCGCGCAGCAGCGACCCGATGGCGTAGAGCCCGTGCTGTATTTCGCCGGCAGCGTTGATCAGCCGTCCATCGGACTGGGCAAGTACGCCAAGCTGCAAGGGATCGGGGACAGCGAGACCCTCGTGCAAGAGCACCGACAGCATGGGGTGTTCGGCGAAAGCGACCGCGGTATCCAGGCCGGTTGCCTGCACGACAAGATCCGACTGCAGCGTGGTCACGATCTGGTTGGCGCGGGAACGAACGGTAACGTCGAGCGGGCCTTCGCCATCCACGTCGAGTACGCGGGCGGCATAGATCTGTAATCGCCCTTCATCGCGCAACTGCTGGATGATTTCGGCCGACTGGGGCGCAAGGCGGTGACGCGATGATTCCCATACCCATCGCACATGGCGAAGAAACTGCTTGCGCTGACGTGGCGTGAAAGCCTGCCAGAGCCTGGTGTTGATCGGGCGCATGCCATCGATCACGCTGCGCCAGTCCATGTCCTGGTGCTCACGAAACGTTCGCCGGATCTCGCCGAGGACGGCCGCAGGGCCGTCGCATGCCAGCAGACGGGCGTTGAGTTCGGCCTGCAGGGGGAACGGATCGACCGGAAGCACCGGATGCACGAACGGCAGCAAGCCGTGGCGGGAGACGGCGACGAGTTCGATATCCGGCCAGCGGATGGAAGCCGATATCAACGTGTCGATCGCTGTCAGTCCGGTGCCGATCACAATCAGCCGGCGCGGATGGACCGGGCGCAAGGCGAGGCTCCATGGATCGAGCACATAGGCGCCGCTGGCGAGCGCGCGCTTCGAAATGGTGCGTAACGGACGGGGTGACAATGCACCCAGCGCCAGTACGACCTGCTTGGCCGTCACGGTGTCGCCGTTGTCGAGCGCGATTTGGTAACCGTTGTGAGTGTGCTTGATGCTTGCGGCCATGGAAGGAAGGATCGCGAAACGTCGACCCTGTTGGTCCGCGCTGCGTATGCGCTGGTCCAGTTGCGATTGGATGTATTCGCCGAACAGGCGGCGCGGAAGGAAGTCGGTGGGCATGGTCCCTGGACGGTGCCGGGCGCTGTATCCGACAAAATCCTCGTGCGGATCGAGATAAAGGCCCATGCCGGCGGCGCGCACGTTCAACAAGTGGTGATCGTGCGGTGTGCCGTAGGCGACGCCCCGGCCCACGGGCAGCGCACCCCCGGTCAGCCAATGCACGCAATCGGGCGTATCACGGGAAATCAGTGCGCCGAACAAGGCCGCGCCGGCGGCGCCGCCGCCGATGATTGCAATGTCTGACATGCCAAGAGATCTCTTGCGGGGAAGGGGAATGACGCCGGATGACCGGGAAGTTACGTGGCGGATACTTCGAGCTCGATTTTATGCGGTTCAGAGAACCACCGCCCCAGGTCATGTTGAAAACGACGGCATTGGTTTAGCTCGCCACCGTGTAGGTGCAACGGAATCGCCTGGCAGCTCCTGGACAAGTTGCGGCCGCGGTGCGCGTAGTCCGCTCCGCTCACGTCAAGCTGCGCATGCCCATCAAGGCATGCATCGATCGTTGCGAGAACCTGTCTGCTGCATGCGTCAATCGAGGTCATGAGTGCGTCGTACATCGGTAACCCCTGGTGCTGGCGTACTCGGCTACAAGCGAACCACAGGGAGCGTTAAAGATGCGCTAGAACACCGGGACGAAATCTCACTTCGTTATGCACACAGGATCCATACATCCGCTGCACGTCGACGATCCTGTCGCGGACGAACAGTCGCGCGGGAGTGGCGCGTGCCGTCAATCGTGCTGCATGAGCTGGAAGACGTTACCCTCCGGGTCTTCTCCGTCGCACAGAAGATAAGGGAACCCGTCATAGCGTTTGAGATCACGCATGGCAATGCCTGCGGAAATCATTTGCTCACGCCGTTCGGCCAGACCGAATGCCAGGGTGAATACCAGCTTCGTGTTGGAAAGAGCGGTATAAGGCGCTTGCCCGCCGCGATACGCCCGGCCCACCCGGTGCAGCGCGATCTCGATCGCTCCGGCCTGCATGACCGCCCATTCGGGCTCGATTTCCTCGACGATGCTGAGATCGAAGTGCCTGACATAGAACGCCTTCAGCAGGTTTACGTCATGCACGTAAAAAATGATGCGGGACAACGCCAGGGTCATCGACGGCTCCGGGAAGGATGGTTCACGGGATACTAGTACCATTGGCAGGACCCTGGGAAAACGAGGTATGCCAGCTTGAACCAGCCACGCGAGCTATTGACGGCCGCCGACATCGCGGCCATGAGCGCCACGGTATCCGTGCATGACCTCAATTCCAATGCCATTCGGCACAAGAAACCTCTGGGCGATCGGGTAGGGATGACGCAACTGGGTGCTCTCGTCATCACGCTCATGCCGGGTCATGAATCGTCGGAGTATCACCGGCATCACTACGAAGAGGAGTGCGTGTACATCCTTTCGGGGCGGGGAGAGGCCACGATCGGGGATCAGGTGTGCAGCGTGGGGGCGGGAGATTTTCTCGGCTTTGCGCGAGGCGGGCCGGCGCATGTGCTCACCAATACGGGTAGTGAGCCCTTGGTGTTCTTTGTCGTGGGGCAGCGACTGGAACACGATGTCTGCGATTATCCGCGCAAAGGCGTGAGGCTCTACATCGCCGGCAAGGATGAGGCTTACGTGGATCTTTGAATCACGCCAGCACGTAGGCTGGGATGACCATCCCAGCCTGGGGTAGCCGCCGGAAAGCTGGGATTGGCATCCCAGCCTAGGTGGAAGGCGACTGGGGAAAATGGAGGGTGAAAGACGTAAGTTGTGCCGTGCTTCGAACCGACACCGAACCCCCATGCAGTTCCATGATGCTTTTGACGATGGATAGCCCCAAGCCGGTGGAGCTGGCCGAATCGCTGCGCGACCTATCCACGCGATAGAAGCGGTCGAACAGCTTGTCCAGGTGCTCCGGATCGATGCCGGGGCCTGGATTGTCCACGCTGACCTCTATGCCCTGTTCGCACTCCACCGCCTGCAAATGGATGGTTTCGCCCCGTGGGGTATAGCGCAGGGCATTGGACAGCAAATTGTTCACCGCGCGGCGGAACAGATCGCGATCGGCGTAGACCTTGGCGGAGGCCGCTACCGAAATGGAGACGCCGGCTTCGGAAGACAGTCCTTCAAAGTAGTCGGCGATGCGATGCAGTTCCTGTGCCGTATCCAGCGCTATACGCTGCAGCGCGAATTGCGGGCTTTCGGCGCGTGCCAGGAACAACACGCTTTCGATCGTGCGGCTGACACGGTCGCATTCCTCGATGTTGGAGCCGAGCAGCGCTTCGTATTCGGCCAGCGAGCGCTGGCGGTTCAAGGCCACTTCGTTGGCGCCGCGCAAATTGCCGATGGGGGTACGCAGGTCGTGTGCCAGGTCTACCGTGAACTGCCACACGCGTGCAAAGCCTTGCTCAAGGCGGGCGAGCATTTCGTTCAATGACGTGGCCAGCGCCAGCAATTCGGCGGGGGCGTCCTTGAGCGGCATGCGCTTGCTCAGGCGCTGGGCGGTAATGGCGGAGGCGCTTTCGGCCATGCATCGCAACGGACGCAGGGCGCGGCGCACCAGCAGATAGCTCAGCAACACCGCGATCAGCAAGCCGGTGAGCAAGGACAGCGATACGTCACTGCGGTACCTGGCGAGCAAGGCCGTGCGATCGGCCAGCGAACGCGCCACGGCGATGGTCACCGATTCACCGTTTTGCAGGGTGGCTGCCGTGGCGACACCGCGGATTTCATTGCCATCGCGGTCTTTCCAGGACCGGATGCTTGCAGGGACGATGCGCTGGTCGGCCGGAACGACTGGTTGGGTAGGAAGCTCGTAGCCCATGGGCACGCGATCGATCAGCACCCGGCCGCCGCGGTCGATGACTCGCAAGCCATTGGCCTGATCGCCCAGCATCAGCGCGATCAGCCGATCCTGGTGGGCCACGACGTCTGCCGGCGATTGCAGTTCCTGCGCCAGGCGACGCAGATGCCGCGCATCGAGCATGATGTTGGTCTGGTCGTGGATGTAGACGCGCCGCGATACCGCCTTGAACAACAGCAGGCCCACCACGCTGAAGCAGGCCACCGTGATCACCACGAAGGTGATGCTGAGCCGCGCGGTGAGCGAAAGGCGCATCACTCGCCCTCGTGTTCGAGATCGAGCACGTACCCCATGCCGCGCACGGTGTGGATCAGCTTTACCTCATGGCCATCGTCAATCTTCGCGCGCAGCCGCCGGATCGCCACCTCCACCACGTTGGTGTCGCTGTCGAAGTTCATGTCCCACACGTAGGAGGCGATCTGGCTGCGGCTCAGCACTTCGCCGCGCCGGCGCGCCAGCAACTGCAGCAGCGAGAATTCGCGCGGCGTCAGATCGATGCGCTGGCCAGCGCGTCGCACGCGCCGCCGGATGGCGTCGATTTCCAGGTCACCGATGTGCATGTGCTCCACGTCCCTGGGCGGGCCGCGGCGGAGCAGGGTGCGGATGCGCGCCAGCAGTTCCACGAAGGCGAACGGCTTCACCAGGTAATCATCGGCGCCGAGCTCCAGGCCACGCACCCGCTCCTCCAGTTCGTCCATGGCGGTGAGGAACAGCACCGGTGTATCGCGCTTGGCGCGCAGGCGCTTCAACACCTCCCAGCCGTCCATGCCCGGCAGCATGATGTCCAGCACGATCAGCGCGTAGTCTTCTTCTAGCGCGTTATGCAGGCCATCGACGCCATTGGTGGCGATATCGACGGTAAAGCCGGATTCCTCGAGCCCTTTCTTCAGGTACTCGCCGGCCTTTTTTTCGTCTTCGACCACAAGCAGGCGCATGGGGGAATCTCTCAGTTTCAGGGCTCCCTCCCCTGCTTGCAGGGGAGGGCCGGGGTGGGGTTGCTTGAGCTTGCCGCGTTGTTTGAATTCAACGCGAGGCTGCTTCACCCCACCCCGACCCTCCCCTACTACACGTAGGGGAGGGAGTCAGTTGCGCACTCGTCCGCATCATCATCATCCGATGACGATCTTAGCTACTTGGAACGGGCCTAGCGATTACAGAATCGTCAGCTGCTCGTCAGCACCCGGCAAGCGCTAGGGATCTAGCCTCTGGACCATCCTCCGTTCACAGGCCACGAGCCGGCCAAGAGGTCCCCGATGTGGATCGTTCACCTGGCATTGCGCCGACCCTACACCTTTATCGTGCTGGCCCTGCTGCTGTTCATCATCGGGCCGTTGATGATCCTGCGTACGCCGACCGACATCTTTCCCAACATCAATATCCCGGTGTTGAGCATCGTGTGGACCTACAACGGCTTTTCCGCCGATGACATGGCCAACCGGATCACCACTCCGTTCGAGCGCGCGCTCACTTCCGACGTGGACAACATCGAACACGTCGAGTCGCAGACCGTCAACGGCACCGCCGTGATCAAGGTGTATTTTCACCAGGGGGCGGACATCAACCGCGCAATCGCCGAAGCAGTCTCCAGTGCGCAATCGATCCTCCGCGTGATGCCACCCGGCACCTTGCCGCCGCTGGTGATCTCCTACAACGCCTCCACCGTGCCGATCCTGCAACTGGCGCTGTCCAGCAAAACGTTGTCGGAGCAGGAACTGTACGACCTGGGCAACAACTTCATTCGAACACAGCTGGCTACCGTGCAGGGTGCTGCCGTGCCGTTGCCGTTCGGCGGCAAGGTGCGTCAGGTGATGGTGGACATCAACTCGCAGGCCATGCAGGCGCGCGGCTTGTCGCCGTTGGATGTCGTCAACGCCGTGAACGCGCAGAACCTGATCCTCCCTGGCGGCACGGCGAAGATCGGCGCGCGCGAATACAACGTCAACATGAACGGCAGTCCGGCCACGGTGGCCGAGCTCAACGACATGCCGGTGAAGGCCACGCCCGGCGGCGTGACCTATTTGCGTGACGTGGCCACAGTGCGCGACGCCTTTGCACCGCAAACCAATATCGTGCGCGTGAACGGTACGCGCTCGGCGCTGCTGCAGGTGGAAAAGAGCGGCGATGCATCGACCCTGGACATCATCCAGAACGTGAAAAACCTGCTACCGAAGATTGCTGCCGGCTTGCCGAAGGCACTCCAGGTCAAGCCGATTTCCGACCAGTCGATCTTCGTGAGTTCCGCGGTGGCGGGGGTAGTACGCGAGGGCGTGATCGCGGCTGGACTCACCGCCATGATGATCCTGCTGTTCCTGGGCAGCTGGCGCTCCACGCTGATCATTGCCATCACCATCCCGCTGTCGGTGATCAGCTCGCTGATCGTGCTGTCGGCGCTCGGCCAGACCATCAACATCATGACGCTGGGTGGCCTGGCGCTGGCGGTGGGTATCCTGGTGGATGACGCCACGGTCGCGATCGAGGCCATCAGCCATCACCGCGAGTCGGGCAAGAGCCTGATGCAGGCGATCATCGATGCGTCAGCACAGATCGCCGTGCCCACGCTGGTATCGACGCTCTCCATCTGCATCGTGTTCCTGCCGATGTTCCTGCTGTCGGGCGTGGCGCGCTATCTGTTCGTACCGCTGGCCGAAGCAGTGGTGTTCGCCATGCTGGCTTCGTATTTCTTCTCGCGCACGCTGATTCCCACGCTGGCCATGTACATGCTCAAGCACGAGCTGCATGGAGGGGAGGGCATGACAGGGCGGTTCCAGGCTTTGCGCCGATTTCAGCAACGCTTCGAACGTGGTTTCGATTCGTTGCACGGCAGGTACCAACAGACGGTGCGCGTTGCCATCGCAAACCCGAAACGCGTTGCGCTGATTTTTGCGCTCGCCTGTGGCGGCTCGTTGCTGCTGCTGCCGCTGTTGGGACGCGATTTCTTTCCCAGCTCCGACACTGGCGAGATCCGGCTGCACCTGCGCGCGCAAACGGGTACGCGCATCGAGCAGACCGCACGCATGGTGGATCAGGTGGAGCAGCACATCCGCACCCTGATTCCGGCTGCTCAGTTGGACACGGTGCTGGACAACATCGGTCTGCCGGTCAGCGGCATCAATCTGACGTATGACTCCTCGCTGCCGGTGGGCAGCTCCGATGCGGACATCCTGGTCAGCCTGAAGGCTGGCCACCAGCCCACCTCGCAGTACGTGAACTTGCTGCGTGATCGCCTCAACCAGGATTTTCCCGGCATCACATTCTCGTTCCTGCCCGCGGACATCATCAGCCAGACGCTGGATTTCGGGTTGCCTTCGCCGATCGATGTGCAAATCGTTGGCAAGGACAGCGCCGGCAACCGCAGGGTGGCGGAAAGCCTGTTGCGCTCGTTGCGCACGGTACCGGGCCTGGTCGATCCGCGTATCCAGCAACCTGATGATGCGCCTTCGATCAACGTGAGCGTCGATCGCGTCAAGGCACTGGAGGCAGGCTTTCAGCAGCGCACGATCGCCCAGGATCTGCTGATTGCGCTGTCCGGCAGTTCGCAGACCTCCCCCAATTTCTGGCTCAACCCCAAGAACGGTGTGAGCTATCCGCTGATGACGGAAACGCCTCAATACACCATCGACTCGCTGCAAGCGCTGAGCAATATTCCGCTGAGCATCACATCGGGCACGAGTCCGCAGGGCCTGCCGCCGATCCTGGGTTCGCTCAGCAGCTTGTCGCGTACGTCACAGGATGCGGTGGTGTCGCATTACAACGTACAGCCGGTGCTCGACCTTTTTGCCGGCGTGCAGGGCCGCGACCTCGGCTCGGTGTCAGCCGACGTCCAGAAGCAGGTCAAACAGGCCCAAACGCAATTGCCGGCCGGTTCCAGCATCGTCGTGCGCGGCGTGGTGCAGACCATGCAGTCGTCGTTCCAGGGCTTGGTGGTGGGCCTGCTGTTCGCGGTGCTGCTGGTGTACGCGCTGATGGTGGTGAATTTCCAGTCGTGGGTGGACCCGCTGGTGATCATCAGTGGTCTGCCTGGCGCGTTGGCCGGCATCACCTGGATGTTATTCATCACGCACACCACCGTCAGTGTGCCGGCTTTGACCGGCGCGATCATGTGCGTCGGCATCGCCACGGCCAACAGCATCCTGGTAGTGAGTTTTGCGCGCGAACGCCTGGCCGCCGGCGCCACTCCGCTGGAGGCAGCCTTTGAGGCCGGCGCTACGCGCTTCCGCCCAGTGCTGATGACGGCGCTGGCCATGCTGATCGGCATGCTGCCGATGTCGCTGGGCCTCGGCGACGGCGGTGAGCAGAACGCGCCGCTGGGCCGCGCGGTGATCGGCGGCTTGATGTTCGGCACGCTGGCCACGCTGGTGTTCGTGCCGACGGTGTTCGCAGCTGTGCATCAGTGGTTGCGTGCGCGCCAGGGCACATCTGGCGATGAGCCTGCTGCCTCGTTGCCTTATCCATCGGTTTGAAGGGAGCCGAGCCATGTATCTTTCGAAATCCAGGTTGAGTACGACGCTGATCGCGGTGGCCGTATGCACGGCGCTCGCCATCGGTGGCCTCCCGCGGTTGGCCGCACGCGACCAGGTCGAGCAACAGACCGCGGCCCTGGGCAAGCCCAGCGTATCGGTGATAACTCCCATCCGGGCACCTGAACAACAGAAGCTGATGTTGCCCGGCGATATCCAGGCGTATCAGCGAGCAAGCATCTATGCGCGCACCAGTGGCTACCTGAAGAGCTGGCAGGCGGATATCGGCACCCACGTGCACAGCGGCCAGCTGCTGGCGCAGATCGAAGCGCCCGAGGTGGATGCGCAGCTGGAGCAGGCGCGTTCGGATGCAGCCATGGCTTCGGCCAACTACGAAATCGCCAAGGTCACGGCGGACCGCTGGGCGGACATGCTCAAGAAGAATGCGGTATCCAGGCAGTCGGCCGAAGAGAACATCAGCCTGATGAAGGCGAAGCAGGCCACGCTGGCTGCGGCGCAGGCCAATGTGAAGCGGCTGGAGCAACTGCAGTCCTACGAAAACGTACGTGCGCCTTTCGACGGCGTGATCACTGTGCGCAATGTGGACGTCGGCGCCTTGATCGATGCCGGCAACAGCGGTCCGCCCGCGGCATTGTTCGAACTGGCGCAAACCGATCGCCTGCGCGTGTTCGTGAATGTGCCGCAGGACGATGCGCCTTACATCGCAGCCGGTACGCCGGCACAGTTGACGTTATCGCAGTATCAGGGCCGTACGTTCTCCGGCACGGTGGCGCGCACATCCGGCGCCATCGACCCACGCAGCCGCACACTGCGCGTGGAAGTGGACATGGATAACCCGGATGGGACCCTGCTGCCCGGCGCTTTTGCTCAAGTCAGCCTGACGCTGAGCAGCTCGCAGCCGGGACTTTCCCTGCCGGCCAATGCCTTGTTGTTCCGCCCGCAGGGCGTGCAGGTGGCAGTGGTCGATGCCGGCGGCGTGGTGCGCCTCAAAACGGTGCAGTTGGGCCGCGACTTCGGCACGCGGGTGGAAATCCGTGACGGCCTGGCGGGCAACGAGCAGGTGGTGGTCAACCCTAGCGATGCCATCAGTGCAGGGCAGGCCGTGCGCATCAGCCAGCATCCGGCCGGTTCGGCATGATCGGTGGGGAACAGTCATGTGTGTAGGCAAGCAGTCAGTAAAGCTCGGTTACCTGTTCGCCGCGGGTTTGTGTGTTGTAGCGATGTCCGGTTGCACCCCTGGCCCCGCTTACGTGCGGCCTTCGGTGAGCGTTCCGGTCCACTACAAGGAGAGCGCGTCGCCGCAAGGCTGGGTAACGGCACGGCCAGGTGACGCCGCGGACCGTGGCAACTGGTGGCAAGTGTTTGCCGATCCTGTCCTGGATAAGCTGGAAGCACGCGTCGATGCAGGCAACCAGACCATCCAGAAGAGCCTGGCCGATATGCGCCAAGCACGCGCGCAGATCGGCGTGGCGCGGTCGTCGTACTTTCCGCAGGTGACGGCAGGTGCCGATGCCAACATCAATCACACTTCCAAGGACCTGGTAGGGCATTCGCTGGCCGGGCGCACTGTGCAGGACTATTCGATGGGTGTGACGGCTACCTGGGAGCCGGATCTGTTCGATCGTATCGGCCACGCCGTCGATGCCGCCAACGCACGCGCGCAAGCCAGCGAGGCGGATCTCGCCTCGGTCAGCTTGAGCATGCACGCGGAGTTGGCGCTGGATTATGTGGACCTGCGCCAGATCGATGCGGAAGCCGCCTTGCTGAAACAGCTGGTGGACAACTACGTGCAGGCCAAGCAGCTGGTGCAGACGCAATTCGACGGCGGCATTGCTTCGGAGTCGGAGCTGCAGCAGGCGCAAACGCAACTGCAGGTGGCCAAGGCGCAGTTGATCGATCTGGGCGAAGCGCGTGCGCAACGCGAGCATGCCATCGCGGTGCTGATGGGCGTTGCGCCGACGGATTTCAGCTTGGCTCCGGTCGACCATTCCTTGCCGCTGCCGGAAATTCCCGCCGGGCTGCCTTCCACCTTGCTGCAGCGTCGTCCCGACATCGCCGCGGCGGAACGCAGGGTTGCCGCCGCGAACGCCGATGTTGGCGAAGCCACCTCGGCGTTTTTCCCGGATTTGATGCTTTCGGCAACGGGCGGGCTGGAAGCCTCGCACTTCGCGCAATGGGCCATGCTGCCCAGCCGCTTCTGGGCGATCGGCCCGGCCCTGGTCGGCACCTTGTTCGATGGCGGCCGTCGCCACGCCCAATTGTCCGCGGCCGAAGCACGGCGCGATGCCGCGGCAGCGGATTATCGTCAGACTGTGTTGGGCGCGTTCCAGGAAGTGGAGGACAAGCTTGCGTCGCTGCACGTGCTTGCGGATGAAGCGGTAGCCCAGCAACGCGCGGTGGATGCTTCGTCACGGGCCGCGCAGCTGGCGATGACCCGCTATCAGGACGGCGCCACGGATTATCTGGAAGTAGTCACCACGCAAAGCGTCAATCTGGCGCAGACGCGTGCGTTGGTGGAGCTGTCACGGCGTCGGTTTGCGGCGGATGTTGGCTTGATCAAGGCGTTGGGCGGGGTGTGGTAAGCACCTTCCGGCTTGCCTGATCAACTCCCTCCCCTACGTGTAGTAGGGGAGGGCTGGGGTGGGGTGAAGCAACCTCGCGTTGAACTCAAACATCGTGGCAAGCTCGTGCAACCCCACCCCGACCCTCCCCTGCAAGCAGGGGAGGGAGCTTGCTAGAAACGCTCTCCAACCATCTCCTCGCTCTTCGCCCACAGCGCTTTCGCACGCTCGGGGTCCAGCGCATAAGAGCGTACGCCTCCACGCATCAAGCCCGCGCCTTCCTGGGTCACCCATTCGCCCACGTGGCAATCTTCGCAATAGCGTCCGCCCACGACGTTCGCATCCGCGACCGCGGCAGCCCAGACCGTGGTGGCGGCTCCCTGCTCGACCGTCTTCCATTGAAAAAGCGGCTGGCCGGCGGCTTTGTTTTGCTCGTTGACTTCACCGATGCGTTTTTGCAGCGCGGCTTCGTCCATATGGCGCGTCAGCTCGGTCCGGATGCCGCCCGGATGCACGGCTGTCGCACGAATGCCATGCTGTTTATGACGGCGGTCGAATTCGACGGCAAACAGCACGTTGGCGGTTTTCGAGCGGCCATACGCGCCGAATTCGGTGTACGGCGTGCGTTCGAAGTTGGGATCGTCCAGGTCCACGTCCGAATAGCGATGGCCGGCCGACGACAGGTTCACCAGGCGGCTGCCGTTTTTCATCAGCGATACGATGCGGTTCACCAGCACGAAATGTCCCAGGTGATTGGTGCCGAACTGCAGCTCGAAGCCATCTTCGGTCTTGCCGAACGGGCAGGCCATGATGCCGGCATTGGCAATCACCAGATCGAATTTTTCGCCCTTGGCCAGCAGCTGATCGGCGCAGCGGCGCACGCTGGCTAGGGAGTTCAGATCCATTTCGATCAGTTCGAGGCCACCCGATCCCTTGGCATCGGCAAGCACGCTCTGGGTGGCGCCCTTGGCTTTGGCGATGTTGCGCACCGCACCGACGACATGCGCACCGTGGGCTGCCAACGAACGTGCCGTTTCTACCCCCAGGCCGGCCGAAACGCCGGTGATCAATACCCGCTTGCCGTTCAACTCGACACCTTCGAGCACTTGGTTGGTGGTCGAGGTGGCACTGAATGTCTTGCTCATGTTTGCCTCACTGTTTGCTGGTCGGCGGGCCGGGTGGCTGCCGCGGTACTTCGGCGTCCGGCTTCGCTATGATGGGCATCTAACCGGAGAGTCTCTCCGGATATTTTATGCGGAGGATTCCTCCGTTTTTCAAGGGCTGTCCATGGAAGACGAAAAAAAACCTTCAAAAACAATACGGAAGCCTCGCGCGGATGCGCAGCGCAATCGCCGCCGGCTGGCCGAGGTGGCCAAAGCTGCGTTTACGGAGCAGGGCGCCGACGTGAGCCTGGACGAGATCGCCCGTCGCGCCGGCGTCGGCATCGGCACGCTGTACCGGCATTTCCCGACCCGCGACGCCATCCTGGAGGCGATCTATCGCCAGGAGGCCGAGCAACTGGGCGAGGCTGCATCGAACCTGCTTGAAAAGACCGAACCGGTCGAAGCCTTGCGAGCGTGGCTGCGCCTGTTCGTCGACTACATCGCGACGAAGAAGCTCATCTTGCCGGCGCTCAAGGCATCCGCGTGCGATACCTCGGAACTCACGGCGTATTCCTCAGGACAAGTGAGGACTGCATCCCATCTGCTGGTGCAGCGCGCGATCGAAAACGGCGATATCAAACAGGACGTCCATGCGCTGGATCTTCTGTACGCGTTGTACGGATTTGTGAGTGTCGACCAGCAGCCGGATGTCGTGGTCAGGGCGCATCGCCTCATCGACATTCTCGTGGCCGGAACGATCAAGTAGCAGCGGCGGCTGCGCTTTGTCTTCCTACGCGCAGGCTTCAATGAGGTAACCCATGATTCACATGGCATACTCCGGATCAGGCGGGGTCTGTCAGCCTTCTCGTGGTGGAAGAACGACAAGGAACGCTTGCGGGGCCACGCACTGAGGCCCCATCCACTAGCCAGGGAAACAACCACTCGATGAAACATCCATTCATGGCCGTGCTTGGCACGGCAAGCGTCATTGCGCTCTCTACCGTGCTGGGCGGCTGCAGCGGTAAAAGCGGACCGGCCGAAGCGTCTTCAACGGCACACGAGCAGCAGTCGGATCAGAACAAGATGCGCCTGGTCGGCGAATTCAAGTTCGTAAGGCACGTGAGCCTTGCCAGCCCGCCTGCGTCCACCTCCAAGCTGGCCAGGCAGATCGAGCTGACGACCGAAGGCAAATTTTCGCAGCTGGTGACCGTAAGCGACCAGCCAGACGGTGGGCTGAGCTTGAGCGAAGTTGACCCTGCCAGTACACATATCGATGCTACCGCCACCGAAAAGGGGCAGCTGGATTTGAATGATCCCGGCGGCAATACTTTGGTCAAAGAGCATGAAGAATCTTCTTTCAGCGGACCGATTACGGAATTTCCCAGTATTTCCATCAAGCGCTCCCTGCTGGGCGCGGGCGATGAAGTATCGATACGTCTGGAGGCGGTTCTTGGCGGCAAGGCTTCGACAGTCTCCACTACGTCACAAGGCATGGTGATGAAAAGCGATGAGGCCACCCAAGCCTCCTTGCTCGATCCGGAGGCCGGCCAATCCGACAAGCGCAAGTTCGCCCTGGATTTCAATCTGCTGCCCAGTCTGGGGCCGCGTCCGGAGATCGATCCGCATGCTGATCCCAGTGATGCCGAAAAAACGGTGCACAACCTGGAAATCCAGTCGGCGCAGCGAATGTACGACGGCATCAAGGCGCTTCCGTCGGCATTCAATCTGGGGCTGGTCACCTCTCCGCAGCGCGACCACTGGGACTATTCGGGCGAGATTTCCAAGCCTGGCAGCGGTGCCGACGGCTCCCAGTGGACCGAAACCCTGCACGTTACCCTGAAACTCGAAAAGCCTTGAGTTTGACGGCTTGATGGCTCGTGCCGTCACGGATTGACGGCACGAGCTTTTTCACAAGCTGGTGGACGTCAACGGCAAGCCAAACGCTTGAAACAGTTGCGGGCCGGTGGGTTTGACGAACAGCGTGAGCGCCGCAATCCGATCTTCCTCAAGCGTAAGCACATGGATGGAATGCGCCATCCATGGGGCCTGCGCACCGGCGCGGGAATACGCGGCAAAAGCGGGTTGCCGGTTGGCGGCCGTCGGTATCAGCCGGAAGCTGCCGTAGGCCTTCCAGGCCCACTCGAAAAATGCGCCGATGGCCTGCCTCCCCGCATACCATTGAGACACCGGCGGCATGGTGTAGTGGGCATCTTCCTTCAGCAGCGCCACGAAGCTTGCCAGATCCATTCCCTCCCAAGCCTGCACGTAGCGGTGGAGGAGTGCCTGCTGGACTGAAGTCGTGGCAGGTGCAGCGGGTGGCAGCCCTTGGGGAAAGCGTTTGGCGAGCGTCTCGCGCGCTCGTTGCAAGGCACTGTTGATCGATGCCGTCGAACCGCCAAGCAGAGCTGCCGTTTCCACGGCGGACCAGCCCACGACATCGCATAGTAAAAGCGCAGCGCGCTGGCGCGGCGGCAGCTGTTGGATAACGGCAGCAAAAGCAAGCCGTACCACTTCAGCGGAGGCGTAACGCGCTGCGGGATCCGGCGTGTCATCAACCATACCTTGCAGATTCGAGTCCGGATAAGGCTCCAGCCAGGTAATCTCGGTCGAAGGTTTCCCGTCCGGCATCCGTGTGCTGGCAGGGGCGCGTTGATCAGGCAGCAGGCGTTGGGCGTTCTTGCGAGCGGCCAGCGCATTGAGGCAGGCGTTCGTGGCGATCTGATACAGCCACGCGCGTAGCGATCCGCGTCCCTCGAAGCCATCGAAACTTCGCCAGGCGCGCAGAAAGGTCTCCTGCACGAGGTCTTCAGCCTCATGCACGGAGCCCAGCATGCTGTAGCAGTGCCGTTTGAGTTCCTGACGCAAGGGCTCGGCAAGCTTTTCAAACGCCTGGCTGGTGTACTTCAAGTCGCGCTCTCGTAGTGAGGGTGCTTTCGTCGGCTCAATCATGGCACTGCCTCAAGCCCTTTGCCGGAAACGACGAAAGCATTTCCTTTGCAGCGGTGCGGATTCGTCGCCAGCTCGATGACTGCCGTGGCGACATCGAATGAGCTGGGCGGCGTGTCCATGCCTTGAATGAAATCAGCCGCCGATAACCCTAAGTAACGGGAATAGCCTGCCACTGCATGCTTTCCCAGTTCGGTGTCCGGCATGATGCGTGGTGCAAGGGCCACGAATCGCAAGCCGAGCCCGAGCCGGTCGGATTCCTTCTGGGCATAGCTGGCCATGAACAGCTGGGTGCGTTTGGCCCCGGCATACCCGCCTGAAATCGGGGATCCTGCGAGGGCGGCACCGCTGGCGAGCAGGATGACCAGGGTACCTGCGGGCAACGGCTGCGAGAGGGCCGCCTTGCAGAAGTGAAATGCGATTTTGACGTCGGCCTCCCAATTGACGGCAAACTCCGGCCAGCTCAGTTCGTGCAACGGTGCAACGGGTGGAAACGCTCCACCACTCAAAACGAGCACATGAGGTGGGAGAATGTCGAACACCCTGGAGGGCGCGCCCTCATCGCTTGCATCGAGCGACAGCATTTGTGCGCCGCCGACATCCTTGACCAGTTGCCGTAGCGCTTCCTCCTTCCGTGCCACAGCCAATACAGCGGCGCCGTTGCGGATACCGGACTCCACGATCCGTCGTCCTACACCACCGCTTCCGCCGATCACGACCATGTTCTTGCCTTTCAAGAGGGACATGCTGTTCTCCTGCTGCTGGGGTAGCCATAAATGCTGTTCTTGCCTGTATGACCGGCGCGGCAGGCAAAACTCATCGGTAGCAGAGGCAGTTGCTTACAGCAGGGTCTGTCCTGGCGTGCTCAAATCGAGAAGGAAGAGGTATATTCGGCGGTCGCCGACAGCGCACGCCCGCATTCGGACCCGCGCGGGAACTAGTCCGTCAAGACAGCGGTCTGCTGCTGGCCAATAACGGGGAGATTTGATGTGAAAGTTTCGGCAATAGCCGGTTTGGCCCTGACCCTTGCGGTTGCCTGCAACACCTATGCTGCACCCTCCACTCCAGCAGCAGCCTCGTCCACCGATGCCCCGGCAGCACCTGTCGGTGTGATGGACAAGCCCTGTGATGCCTTGCTTCCTCCCCCCGAAACGCCTGCCGGCCCTGCCATTGCGCACCGTCCGTTGCAACCGCAACCCAGGGCGGCCTTGGCCGCGGCTTCCAAGGCCTGGGAAGACCAGCGGATGAAATTCGATTTCGGCAGTCTGTGCCGCTATCGTGAAGCCAATGCGAAGCTGCCGCAGGCCACCTCGCACCGCGTGGTCTTCATGGGCGATTCCATCACGCAAGCCTGGATCGATGCGGATCCGAGCCTGTTCGCCGACGACGTGATCGATCGCGGCGTGGCCGGACAAACGACACCGCAGATACTGCTGCGCTTCCGGCAGGACGTGATCGACCTGCATCCGGCCGTGGTGCAAATTCTTGCGGGTACCAACGATGTCGCCGGCAATACCGGGCCCACTTCCCTCACGGCGATCGAAAACAATCTCCAGAGCATGGTGGAGCTGGCACGCGCGCAGCATATCCGCGTCATTCTTGCTTCGATTACGCCGGTCGCGCGGTATCCGTGGCAGCCGTCGGTCCAGCCGGTCGAGACCATCCGCGCGCTCAATGACTGGATGCAGGCGTATGCCAAACAGAACGGGCTGATCTACGTCGACTACTTCGCTGCGCTGGACGACGGCCGTCGTGGTTTCACGCCCAAGCTGGCGATCGATGGGGTTCATCCCAATCCGGACGGTTATGCCGTGATGGGCAAGTTGGCGAGGCAGGCGATCAAGGATGCGCTGTCTTCTCAGCCGTGAGATGCAAGGGCAAAAACGGCACGGCCGTCACTTGGTAACTCGCCGCCGCTGCCCTAAACTCAGCCCTTCATCACTACCAAGGAGGTTTGCATGAAAATCCGGCTCAGCTTTATCGCTCTGGCGCTGCTGTCCGCATCGTTCGTTGCCCACGCATCCTGCGATGACGTGAAGTCCGGCATCGATGCCAAGATCAAGGCCAATGGGGTGTCGGACTACTCGCTCGACGTGGTGGCCAAGGATCAGGCGGGCGACGGCAAGGTGGTTGGCCAGTGTGATGGTGGCAGCAAGGCAATCGTGTATACGCGCGGACAGGGTGGCAAGAGCGCGGGCGCAGCCGATGCGCCCAAGCAGCCGGCAACGGATAGCGCGGCGCCGGCGCCGGCTTCGTCCGCCGGCAAGTAAGAACAGCAGACCGCTACACAAAAAGGGCGCCCTGCGCCCTTTTTTTATGAGGCATTGCTGAGGCTGTTGCAGCGGTAGGCTGGGCCGCAAATCCCAGCATCGCGATGCGCGTACACGGCAGTGCTGGGGTTTGCGAGGACGGTAAGCGTCTATCGGCGGTGGCGCGGGCAGCTTCAGTGTGCTGGTTGCAAGAACCGGAAGCAGGCACGACCTATGCATGAATCCACGCATCCGTACGTGGGTTTCGCAGGTATTGCCATGACAACGAAGCGCTTTGAAGAACTGGCTTGGGAAGGGTTGTCCTTCTCGTTGTGGCTGGCTGCGGTGATGCTGAACATGGCTTCGGTGCTGTGGCTGGGCTTTCAGGGGCTGCAGTGGCTGCATGACGGGCATTGGACCAGGCAGCCGCCGGTCATGACCTGGATTCACGGCGTTTGCCCAGGGGCCTGCGATTTCATGAACAATCCGCATTCCTGGTACGGAGCCGCCAAGTTGGTCCGTTTCCTCTCCGAGGTACCCTCTGGTCTGGCGTTGGCGCTGGTCGGCCTCATGCTCGGCGTACTCAGTGTGTCAGTTTCTGACCACCGGTCCCTGGCGCCCAACGTCACCCGGGCAGGCACAGGTATCCGCTGAACGCTGGATGGAGCGCGTAGGCTGAGACGATAATCCCAGCTTTCCACGCGGCATCCCGATGCTGGGATTGCCATCCCAGCCTACGCGCTTACACTTGCGGCCTACTGACCACCGGCAGGCACGCAGCGCATGAGTTCCGACCAGCACTTCGGCGAGTACCGCGGCATCAAGTTCATGCACGAGTACAACGGGGGCGCTGATTCCCGCAGCGGCGTCATCTACTTTCCGGACGATCCCACGCGCCATATCGTGGCCAGCGGCGGCAGCGAGCACTGGGAAGCGGAAGCGCAAGGCCTGATCGACCATTACTTCCGCGAAATCGACACGGAACCCGACGACGATTCGGAAGCCTGAGCGATCGGTTCAACGCATGACCTATGGCAGGGATGACGGGAACCGACAATTTTCCCGTAGCATCGTGCACTCACCTGCCATGTTGGCGGGCTGACAATCGCAGCGGCTGGCGCCGATCGACGCGCATGGCGCAACCCCCGTTCATCGCGATTCCGAGGCAGTCATGGCGAAGCATTCTTTTCTGTGGTCGGCAACATCGCGCGCACTTGCTCTAGCAGCGTGCCTCGCGTTGGCGGCCACCGCGTATGCGGCCGAGAGCTTTCATGACGCGCCGGCCGGTGCGTCGTCCGTGCTCAATCCTTATCGCGCCCAGGCGGGCGCAATTCATGCCGGCGGTCAACTGTATGCAACGTATTGCGCCAGTTGCCACGGCACGGTGGGGCAGGGTAGCGGCAATATCCCGGCGTTGCGGCAAGGACCCGCGCAGCAGGTCACGGAGGGTTCGCTGTTCTGGTTCATTACCCAGGGCGCGGTAGCCAATGGGATGCCCTCCTGGGCGAGTCTGCCGGAGCAGCAGCGCTGGCAGATCGTGGCGTATCTGAAAACGCTGCCCGAGGTGAAAACCGCCGCGGCAGAAGCGGCCGCCGTCACCGGTTCCACCATCACCACGCCGCCGCCAACGCCACCGTTCACCGATTTCCGCTACGAGGCACCAGGCCGGTCGCGCAAGATCACGTTGAACGATTTGCCGCCGCCTTACGCCACACATTCGGCCGGCAATGCACCGCAAATGGTGCCGCGTCCCGCGAGCGTGTTGCCCATCGCGCCGGCGGGCTTCAAGGTGAATCTTTTTGCGCAAGGCCTGGATACGCCGCGCGTGATTCGCACCGCGCCCAATGGCGATATCTTCCTTGCCGAAAGCGGTAGCGGACAGATCCGCATCTACCGCGGCATCGGTGCGGACGGAACGCCTGCGCAAAGCGCCGTATTCGCGACCGGTCTGAAGCAGCCGTATGGCATTGCGTTTTATCCACAGGGGCCGCATCCGCAATGGGTCTATGTGGGCAACACCGATGCCGTGATCCGTTTTCCGTACCGCAACGGCGACCTGAAGGCACGCGGACCGGCCGAACACATCGCGGATCTGCCCGGCGGTGGCCATTGGACGCGCGATCTGGCGTTTTCGCTCGACGACAAGACCTTGTTCGTGGCGGTGGGCTCGGCTTCCAATGTGGACGATCCGGATACCACACCGGCCGAGAGGGAGCGCGCGAATATCCTCGCTTTCAAGCCGGATGGTTCAGGCAAACGGGTTTATGCAGCAGGCATCCGCAATCCTTCCGGCATCGCCGTCGATCCACAGAACGGACAATTGTGGACCACGGTCAACGAGCGCGACGGCCTGGGTGACAACCTCGTGCCGGACTACATCACTTCCGTGCGCGAAGGCGGTTTCTACGGATGGCCATGGTGGTACATGGGTGGCCATCAGGATCCGCGCCACCAGGGCAAGCATCCGGAGCTGAAAGACAAGGTGATCACCCCTGACGTGGTCCTGCAGCCGCACAACGCGTCGCTCCAGATCAGCTTCTATGAAGCCAGGCATTTCCCCGGCGAATACCAGGGCGATCTGTTCGCCGCCGAGCACGGTTCCTGGAACAAGGCCACGCGGGCCGGTTACGAAGTGATCCGTATCCCGCGCCATCACACCGGCAAGGCGAGTGGTGAATACGAAGATTTCCTCACCGGTTTCGTGTTGCCGGACGGACGTGTGTGGGGCAGGCCGGTGAGCATCACCACTGCGCCGGATGGTTCGCTGCTGGTGACCGACGACGGATCCAATTCGATCTGGCGGGTGGATTACGTCGGGAAGTAATTTGGAATGCAAACTGCTCCCTCCCCTACGTGTAGTAGGGGAGGGCTGGGGTGGGGTGAAGCAACCTCGCGGAGAGTTCACACAGGGCGGCAAGCTCAAGCAACCCCACCCCAGCCCTCCCCTGCGAGCAGGGGAGGGAGCGCATCGTGACAAGGTCGGCGTAATATCCCATCCATAGCCGCCACGCACGACGGCTGCGCGTTGAACATGCCGGCCGAGGGCAAATGCCATGTCACGGAAGGGCTGGATCGTATGGGGGGCCATCCTGGCGGCTGCGTTGGCGCTGGCGTGGACGCGCCCGACGGTGGAAGCGCCGGCCGACGAAGCCTTCGTGGCTCGCATTGAACTGAATGGCCCGATTGGTCCGGCCGCCGCCGAATACGTCGACCGCGCCATTGAGCGTGCTACCGACGACGGTGCGAAAGCGATCGTGCTTCAGCTGGATACGCCGGGCGGCTTGCTGGATTCCATGCGCGACATCATCGGCGGCATCCTGGCGGCGAAGATCCCTGTGCTCGGCTACGTAGCGCCAAGCGGTGCGCGCGCCGCTTCGGCCGGCACGTATATACTTTATGCCTGCCCGATCGCGGCGATGGCGCCCGCGACGCACTTGGGCGCGGCGACTCCAGTGACCTTGGGCGGCCGCTCGCCCATGCCTTCACCGCTGGATAACGGCTTGCCTTCGTCCAGCAAGTCCAGTGACAAGGCCGGCGGCGAACACGCGGACGACGCAGAAAGCCACAAGATCCTCAACGATGCCATTGCCAACATCCGCGCGCTTGCGCAGATGCATGGGCGCAACGCGGTATGGGCCGAACAGGCTGTGCGTGGGGCGGCGACGCTTACCGCAAGCGAAGCGGCTGCGCAGCACGTGATCGATTTCGTTGCGCCCGATACGCAAGCGCTGCTGGCGCAGGCCGACGGCCGTACCGTGCATGTGAACGGTAGCAACCTCACGCTCGCTTTACGCGGACTGCCCTTGCGCGATTACCTGCCGGACTGGCGCGCACGTTTTCTCGGCGTCATCACCAACCCGACCATCGCGTACGTATTGCTGCTGGCGGGCATCTATGGATTGATCCTGGAAGCCTTCCATCCCGGCTCGTTCTATCCGGGCGTGACCGGCGGCATCTGCCTGTTGATCGGCCTGTATGCCCTGCAACTGTTGCCGGTCAGCTACGCCGGGTTGACGCTGATGGCGCTGGGCGTAGCGCTGTTGCTGGCGGAGGTGTTCATACCCACGGCAGGTGTGCTGGGTGTAGGCGGCGTGATCGCTTTCGTGCTGGGCTCGATCCTGTTGTTTCGCACTGATGTGCCGGGCTATTCGGTGAACCTTGGGGTGATCGCCGGCATCGGCTTGTGCGCCATGGCGATACTCGCGATGCTGCTGCGCCTGGTGATGCGCGCGCGCCGCGCACGAGCCTTCAACGGCGAAGAGCAGATGCTGCAAGATACGGGCGAACTGCTTGAGACCATCGGGGCGGGTGAACAAGGCTGGGCACGCATCGGCGGAGAACGCTGGCGTGTGCAGAGCGAAGCTGCACTTCCCGCCGGCGCGCGGGTGCGGGTGACCGGCCGCCGGGGCTTGCTGCTGCGGGTAACCTCGTTACGTACAGGTGAAGGAGAGTCTTCATGATCGGTTTTGCTGGCGTTATCGTGATTTTCGTGATTGCGCTGATGTCTTCCTCGATCAAGGTGCTGCCGGAATACCAGCGTGGCGTGGTGCTGACGCTGGGCCGCTACACCGGTACCAAAGGGCCGGGCCTTTTTTTCCTGGTGCCGATGGTGCAGCGGATGATACGCGTGGATTTGCGTGTGGCGGTCATGGATGTGCCGCCGCAGGATGTTATTTCCCGCGACAACGTCTCGGTGCGCGTGAACGCGGTGGTGTATTTCCGCGTGGTGGAGCCGGACAAATCGGTGCTGAAGGTGGAGAACTTCTACCAGGCCACCAGCCAGCTTTCGCAGACACGCTTGCGCTCGGTGCTGGGCCAGCACGAGCTGGACGAAATCCTCTCGCAGCGCGATTCGATCAACCACAGCCTGCAGCAGATTCTCGACGAGGCGACCGACCCGTGGGGCATCAAGATCACCAATGTCGAGATCAAGGACGTGGATCTCAACGAAACCATGGTACGGGCGATCGCCCGCCAGGCCGAAGCCGAACGCGAACGCCGCGCGAAAGTGATCCATGCCGAAGGTGAATTGCAGGCCGCCGAAAAACTGCGCGACGCCGCGGCGATGCTGTCGCAGCAGCCGCAGTCATTGCAGCTGCGTTATTTGCAGACGCTGGCGGGCATGGCCAGTAGCGGGCAATCCAGCACCATCGTGTTTCCGCTGCCGCTGGATTTGTTGAGGCCTTTGCTGGACAAGGGGTCGTAGGATTTCGTTGCGGCCATGGTCCGCTCCCTCCCCTACGTGTAGTAGGGGAGGGCCGGGGTGGGGTGAAGCAACCTCGAGGTGAGCTCAAGGACTGCAGCAAGCTCGTGCAACCCCACCCTAACCCTCCCCTGTGTAAGCAGGGGAGGGAACTGCCTATCAAGCAACTGAGATTCGACATTAATCAGGTGCATGCAGAGGAGGGAGCGCATTGTGGCAAGCACCGAGACTCATGACGTCTGTCAGATACGACCGATGACTCGCGCACCTGCCGCCGCAAACCCTTCAAGCCGATGATTTCTCCCGCACCAACGGGGTGCGGGAGGGTCAGTCATGAACACCATCAACGACACACGCAGCACGCTCGACAAATACATGCCCTGGCTGATTGGCCTGCTGGCCGCCTTCCTGGCGGGCAAAGCGCTGAAACGCATGTTCTGGACTGCGTTCGCCATGTATTGGGTGTTTCACGGGATGCACACCTTCTCGTAGGTCGGGGTGAAAACCCTAGCCTACGCTCGTCGTCCCAGAGTATTAGGATTGTGCAGCCACGCCACTGCCTATATGTTGCGCGGGCTTGAAACCGGAGCTGCGCGTGAGACCGACCACCCTTGCCGAATGGCTGGACTATCAACAAAACATCCATGCGTTGGGCGTGGATCTGGGGCTGGACCGGGTGCGCGCCGTGTGGCAACGCATGGGCGCGCCGGCTATCGCGCAGCGGGTGATCACGGTAGGCGGTACCAACGGCAAGGGTTCGACGGTGGCGTTTCTCGAAGCCATGCTGGCGGCAGCGGGGCAGCGCGTAGGCTGTTACACCTCGCCGCATCTGCTTCACTACAACGAGCGCGTGCGTATCGCCGACACCGATGCCGATGACGAGATGCTGATCGACAGCTTCGAGCGCATCGATCGGGCGCGCGGCGATATCACACTGACCTATTTCGAGTTCGGCACGCTGGCCGCGCTGGACCAGTTTGCGCGTGCGGAACTTGACACGGCCGTACTGGAAGTGGGGCTAGGCGGGCGCCTGGACGCGGTCAACCTCATCGACGCGGATGCAGTCATCATCACCACGGTGGATCTGGACCATGTGGAGTGGCTGGGGCCGGACCGCGACAGCATCGGCCGCGAAAAAGCCGGCATCGCCCGCCGCGACCGTCCTGCCATTGTGGGGGAAACCGACCCGCCCAGGGGCTTGCTGGAAGCGCTCGCCAAGGAGGGCGCCTACCTTGAGCGGGCCGGGCAAGATTTCCATGGAGAGCGCGAAGGACCTCGCTGGCGCTGGCATCATCGTGACGGCAGCGTGCTGCATCTGCCTGCGCCGGAACTCGCCGCGCCGGTGCAATATGCGAACGCCTCGGCCGCGATAGCCGCGCTGCACGCCTTGAAGGTGGTCGATCCATTCGAATTGGAGCGCATTGCCGCGTTGGGTCTGCACTTTGCGCGCGTGCCGGCCCGCTTGCAATCGCTGGGCGGGGATCCGGCCTTGATCGTCGATGTCGGCCACAACCCGCAAGCGGCGCGGGCATTGGCAGACTGGCTGGATGCGCAGCCCGGAGGCCGCGTCCATGCCGTATACGGAGCGCTTTCCGACAAGGATGTAGGCGGCGTGATGGCCGCGCTGGGATCGCGCGTCGCCCATTGGCATCTGGCCGGCCTGGAGCAGGACACTCCGCGCGGGCTTACCGCCGGGGTACTGGCTGGCGTATTGCATCAGGTATTGCCGCGCGCGCATTTCGATACGCACGCCGATGTGCGGCAGGCACTTGTCGCAGCACGCGCTGTGGCACGCCGCGGCGAGCGCATTCTTGCGTTCGGCTCGTTCTTCGTGGCTGCCGCGGTGCTGAACGAAGCCGGCACGTAACGGAAAGCCCGACACTCGTTGATCGCGAGATGACCGGGATGCGAATCCCGGCGTCGCGCGGGTTGACTACATGGCAATGCTGGGTTTCGCAACCCAGCTTACGATGACCGTCGCAGCCTACGTGGCCAATCATCGTCGGTTTGTCATATGGACGGGCACGGGCAGGTATAATCCGCCGCGTCACGCACAAGTTGGTTGTCTGGAGTCCATCTTGAACACACGCCTGTTGGGAGCTGCCGTACTCGTTGCGCTGGCCATCCTGTTCGTGCCGATGATGTTTTCGAGCAAGCCGCCGTCGACCACCAGCGGCGATCAATCGGTAAGCCTGGCGATTCCCCCGGCTCCCGACCGCGACCTGCAGACCAAGACGATGAACCTTTCCGGCCAGGCCGCCGCCGCGGGCAGCACCACGCCGGCGCCAGCCAGCACGGCGGCGAATGTGGAAGGCATGACGCCCGTGCAGGCGGCCGCCGCTAGCACGGCGCCGCCGGCTCCGACCCCGGCGGCTCCGCCACAGCCGACGCCCCAGCCACCGCAACCCATCATTCCAGCGATGCCGCCGAAACACGTGGCAACGGCGACCCACCCCACGGCGCCCCCGTCAGCACCGACCGTCGCGCCAGTCATCCCGGATACCCCGCCGGCCACGGCAGCGCGCGGCATCTACGCTGTCAATCTCAGTGCTTACGCCGCCGATGGCGCCAACCGCCTGATGCAGAAAGTGCGCGCCATGGGCTATCCGGTGCGGGGACAAACCATCCAGCGCGCCGGCAAGACGCTGACCCTGGTCAGCGCCGGCCCGTTCGAAACCCGGGCGCAGGCCGAAGCGGCGCGGCTAAGGATCAGCCAGGGCATCCCCAGCGTGCCCGCCCGCCTGGAAAGCGGCGCCACTACCCCGCAGGGCGACGAGCCGGCGCCGGCCGCGGGTGCGCCGGCCAGGGCTGGCGCCTGGGCCGTGCAAGTGGCGGCGATGGGCAGCCAGACGGAAGCGGTGGCCCTGCGCGACAAGCTGCGCGCCAGCGGTTTCGACGGTTTCGTGGATACGGTGAATGCCGGCGGTCGCCAGCTGTGGCGCGTGCGTGCCGGTCCGCAAACCCAACGTAGCGACGCGGTATCCCTGCGCGACCAGATCAAGGCCAAGCTGGGCCTCGACGGCAACGTCGTAAGCGCCCATTGAGTCTCCTGGCCGGCCGGAAGCGAATTCATCGATGAACGCGGTTGACCTCATCATCGTGGCGGTGCTGGCGCTTTCGGTCCTTGTGGGACTGTGGCGCGGCCTCATATCCGAGGTGCTGGCGCTGGTGACGTGGATCGCCGCGTTCTGGGTGGCTTTGGCGTATGGCCCGGTGGTGTCGATGCACTTCGAGCATTCGATCCAGACCCAGTTGCTGCGCCTGGCGGTAGGCTACGGATTGTGTTTCATCGCCGTGCTGATTGTCGGTGCCCTGCTGCGGTTTGCGATCCGGGCGCTGGTGGACGGCACGGGACTGGGCGGCACGGATCGTCTGCTCGGCATGGTTTTTGGGTTTGCGCGCGGCGTGCTGCTGGTGACGTTGCTGGTGTTCCTGGTCAGCCAGACCGGTTTCGCGCACGAGCCGTTGTGGCAGCAATCGACCCTGCTGCCGCAGTTCAAGAGCATGGCGGCCTGGCTGGAAAGCGAAATGCCGCCGAACGTACGCGAGCACCTGCACGCGGAGAACTTCCCGGTGCACCTGCCCAAAGTGCAGCTGGATGGACTGCCGGCGCACATTTCCACTTCACCGGCTGCAGCTTCGAGCGCGGCCGGCACAACGCATCACACTAACGGGTAGCAACACCATGTGCGGAATCATCGGCATAGTCGGTACCACCGAGGTGGCATCGGCGCTTTATGACGGCCTCACCGTCCTGCAGCATCGCGGGCAGGACGCGGCCGGGATCGCCACCGTGGACGGTGCGCGACTGAGACTGCACAAGGAAAACGGCCTGGTGCGCGACGTCTTCAACCAGACAGCCATGAACCGGCTGCGCGGCCGGGTGGGTATCGGCCATTGCCGCTATCCCACGGCAGGTTCCGAAGGCGCCACCGAGGCGCAGCCGTTCTACGTGAACTCGCCCTACGGCATCGCCTTCGCGCACAACGGCAATCTGGTGAACACCGAAACGCTGCGGCGCGAGATGTTCGAGGACGATCGCCGCCATATCAACACCGATTCCGATTCGGAAGTGCTACTCAACGTGCTTGCACACGAGCTGCAGATCCAGGACCGCATGGCGCTCACGCCGGACCAGATCTTCAAGGCCGTAGCAGGCGTACACGCGCGTGCGCGCGGCGGTTATGCCTGCCTGGCGTTGCTGCTCGGCTACGGCTTGCTGGGTTTCCGCGATCCGAACGGCATTCGTCCGCTGGTGCTGGGCGAACGCGTGACCTCGGAAGGGCGTGAATATGCGCTCGCCTCCGAATCGGTGGCGCTGGACATCCTGGGCTTCAAGCGCCTGCGCGATGTGGCGCCGGGCGAAGCGGTGTTCATCACCAACGACGGCCAGCTTCACACGCGCATGTGCGCGGAAGGTGGTGTGCATGCGCCGTGCATCTTCGAATACGTGTACCTGGCGCGCCCCGACTCGATGATCGAAAACGTGTCCGTGTACAAGGCGCGCCTGCGCATGGGCCAGAAGCTGGCCGAGAAGATCCTGCGCGAACGTCCCGATCATGGCATCGAAGCGGTGATTCCGATTCCCGACACGGCGCGCACGGCAGCCAGCGCGCTGGCCGAAATGCTCGGCGTGCCGTTCCGCGAAGGTTTCGTCAAGAACCGCTACATCGGCCGCACCTTTATCATGCCGGGGCAGGGCGAGCGCGTGAAATCCGTGCGCCGCAAGCTCAACGCGGTGGAACTGGAGTTCCGCAAGAAGAACGTGCTGCTGGTGGACGATTCCATCGTGCGCGGCACCACCTCGCGCCAGATCATCCAGATGGCGCGCGATGCCGGCGCCCGGAACGTGTACTTCGCTTCCGCCGCGCCGCCGGTGCGCTACCCGAACGTGTACGGCATCGACATGCCAGCCGCATCCGAACTGGTTGCCGCCGGCCACACCGTGGGCGAAGTGGAAAAGATGCTCGGCGCCGACTGGCTGATCTACCAGGATCTGCAGGACCTGATCTGGGCGGTGCAGGACGGCAACGAAAGCCTCAAGCGTTTCGACACTTCGTGCTTCTCCGGCGAGTACATCACCGGCCTGGAGCAGCATTACCTGGAGCAGATCGAGATGCTGCGTTCGGATGATGCGAAGGCGGCGCGGCGCAGCGCTTGAGTTTAGTTTCCTCCTCTGCATGTAGGCTGGGATGACAATCCCAGCATCGCGCCGGTTGCATGTATGGCGATGCTGGGTTTTACAACCCAGCCTACTATGCTTCGCGTCATGACCGACCTTCACGCCGCTGCGAAACGCTGTCTCGACGCTACCGATCCGGCGGAGAAGCTGCGCCTTACCCACTCGGCCTGGGACGGCCTGCAATCGGGCGCGCTGCAGCCGGATGCAGGTTCACCCGCCGCCGAGCCCATCAGCGCTCCCGGCCGCCCGCTGCGCCCTCATCTGGTTCCACAACGCCAGGTACCCCACCGGGGCCTGGGTACGGCCGAAGGCCGCGCGGCACTCGTGCACGCCGTTGCACACATTGAATTCAACGCCATCAACCTCGCCTGGGACGCGGTCTACCGCTACCGCGGCATGCCGCTGGACTACTACCGAGACTGGGCCAGCTGCGCCAACGACGAAGCGCGCCATTTCGCCATGTTGTCCCGCCGCCTTGCCGAACTCGGCCATGTGTACGGCGATTTCGATGCGCACAACGGCCTGTGGGAAATGGCGGAGAAAACCGCGCATCGCGATACCGCTCGCATGGCGCTGGTGCCGCGTGTACTGGAAGCTCGTGGCCTGGACGTTACGCCAGGGATGATCGAACGCCTGCGCGGTGTGGGCGATGAAAGCACCATCGCGATACTGGAAGTGATCCTGCGCGAAGAGGTTGCCCACGTTGCAGCCGGTACGCGCTGGTTCAAGTGGTGCTGCGAGCGTGACGGCGTGGATCCACGCGAGACGTTTCTGGATCTGGTGCGCGATTACATGGGGCGGAACTTGCGCGGGCCATTCAACCGGCCTGCGCGCTTGCAGGCGGGCTTCGATGAGGCCGAGCTGGACCAGCTCACTTCGTTAGCGCTTGCATGAGCGTGGTGGTGGAGTACTCGCTTTTCGCCGTGACCCGCTCCCTCCCCTACGTGTAGTAGGGGAGGGCTGGGGTGGGGTGAAGCAACCTCGCGTTACATTCAAACAATGCGGCAAGCGCAAGCTACCCCACCCTGGCCCTCCCCTGCATGCTGGGGAGGGAGGACATCGTGGCAATCGTCAATAAACGTAGTTGATCGCCAACGCCGGCGTGACACTCCCGGTACTGTTGTGCCCCCCGAAAATCACCCGCGTTCCCAGCAGCACACCGATCGCCGGCGACCAGTTGTACTCGATCGCAGGGGCCACGCCAAACGCTGTGCTGGTGCCCGAATTCGAGGATACAGGCTGCGGATACGGCACATTGTTGGGATCTACCATATCCACGCCGGCCAAACGCGTGTTGTTGTTATGGCTGTAGGTAAGGTCCATCGCCAGCACCCAGCGTTGCGTCAGGCTGTATTCGAAAGCCAGGTCGGCAAAGAAGCCGTTGCCGGGCTTTACCCTGCCGTGAAAGCCTTCATCCGTGCCATATACGCTCACGCCTTTCACCGGTGCGCTGCGCGAAAACGACTCCGACACATTGAAGCGCGTGCGCAGGATGCGGCCATTCGGCAGCCAGAAATACATCTGCGAATTGAGCCACACGGTGGTGGTATAGGTGCCGTTGCCCATGCCATCGCCGGGCCGCTTGCCCAACTGGTCGTATTTGCCGGTGGGAAAGGTTTCCTGCACCAGGATCGCCGTGGTCGGTATCCAGCGGCCTTGCTGGAATTCGGTGAGCCGGTACTGTGCCTGCAGGGTCCAATCGCCAACGCCGACGCTTGAGCTGTTCGGTCCGTTGCTGACTTTGTTGTAGCCGATGGCGGGAATCATGCCGACCGAAAAGCGATTGACCAGGCCGTAAAGCATGTACGCACGCGAGCCGAAACCGTCCGTATGCGCAGTGCGGACGTCGTAAACGTAAGGCTCGAACAGCAAGTGCCCTGGCGGCAGCGTTTCGGCGGAGTTCGCCAGCATCGGGCCGGTCCACCAGGCATCGCTCATGGCTTCTTGCGTCGAGGGTGGGCTGGCCGTCTGCGCGAAGGAGCTCAAGGGGGCGGTACAGCCAAGCATGCAAAGCGAGAGAAAAAGTCCGGTACGTTGCCGCGTTCTCATGAGAAGCCCTGGATCGGATGTCGGCCAGCTTCCGCTGCCGGCACTACGCTCGCCATCCGGAAATTGTCGGGGGGTGGGGTGGCGATAAATTAAATCCGGGAGTGGTTGGCGGAAATAGCCACTTCGGTATGATCTGCGGCAACCACTTCAGACCACTGCCATGAAACGGTTGCCCAAAGGTTTTCTGCCCCCGGTCACGCTCGATGCGGCCCATGCCGCACCGATGTATGACCAGCTATCCGAATGGTTTAGGCGCGCCATCCTCGACGGGCGCTTGCGGCCGGGGCAGCGTGTGCCCTCCACCCGCAGCCTGGCGAAGGAATTGAACATTTCACGCGTGCCGGTGCTGAGCGCCTACGAACAGCTGTACGCGGAGGGTTATCTGCAAACGTTCGTCGGCGCCGGTACCTGCGTGGCCCGTTCGATCCCCGTCGAAACCAAGCCGGTGAAACCCGCGCAGCGCGAATCGCAGCGATCGCTTGCACCAAGCGCACCGCGGCGTATCGCCCAACGCGTGGCGGGGCTGCGCGCGCCGCCGCAAACCTGGGCGGACAACAACGGGGCATTTCGCGTCGGCTTGCCCGCGATCGATCACTTTCCAACCGCGGCATGGTCCAAGCTGATCCATCGCCATGTGCGCCAGCCGAAGCTCGAGCACATGATCTACGGCAGCCCCATGGGTTATCTGCCGCTACGCGAAGCCATTGCCGAATACCTCGGCACTGTGCGCGCCGTGCGCTGCGACGCCACGCAAATCATCATCACTACCGGATCGCAACAAGGCTTGCAGGTCTGCGCGCACGCGCTGTTGGAAGCTAAGGACCGCGTGTGGATGGAAGATCCAGGTTACCCCGGCGCCAGGCAGGCCTTCCACACCGTGGATGCGTCCATCGTGCCGGTGCCCGTGGACGAAGAAGGCCTGAACGTGGACGAAGCCGTCCGGCTCGAACGCCATGCACGCGTCGCCTACATCTCGCCCTCGCACCAGTTCCCCCTCGGCGTAACCATGAGCGCCGCGCGACGCATGCAACTGCTGAGCTGGGCTTCCCGCGCCGGTGCATGGATCATCGAAGACGACTACGACAGCGAATTCCGCTTCGGCGGACGTCCACTCGCCTCGTTGCAAGGCATGGACACCGATGACCGCGTCATCTACGTTGGCACCTTCAGCAAAGTGATGTTCCCCGCGTTGCGCGTTGGCTACATCGTCGTCCCCAAAGATCTCGTCACAGGCTTCGCCGCAGTACGCGACGCCTTCGACACCTTCTCCTCCACCCTGTACCAGGCCGCGCTCACCGACTTCATCCGCGAAGGCCAATTCGCGCGGCACATCCGCCGCATGCGCGCGATGTACCTCGAACGGCGCGTGGCCCTGCTCGAAGGCATCGCCCAGCACCTGGACGACAAACTCGAAGTTGTAGGTACCAACGCCGGCATGCAACTCGCCGCGCTACTGCCAAGCGGCATCGACGACGTCGCGCTTTCCATCAAGACCGCCAAGCTGGGCATCTCCACCCGGCCGCTCTCAATCTGCTATGCCAAGCCACCCAAGCGGGGCGGGGTGATACTCGGCTATTCGGGGGCGAGTGTGGCGGAGATCCGGGATGGGGTGCGCAAGCTCCGCTCCTGCCTGTAAGAAGTAGAAAACGTGGCCGATTAAAGTGCGTGGCAGCCAGTCATCGCGTTTCGAGCGGAAAGAGGAGCGTGGCGGATGTGCTATTGACCCCGGGCTTGATCCGCATCAACCTTCGCAAAGGGTATTGACCGAATCAGGGGCGGTCATGAAAAGGATATTCGCAGCGCTGCGCGCTTGCAGGTTGATCGCAAATTCTTCGCTGACGCCGTTCCGCGGGTCGGTTTCGCGCTTATTTCGACGTGGCACGGGAAGCGTTCCCGTTTCGATCGTCCGCGGATTTCATTTCTGAACGTGCCTGCCGCTGGATAGACGAGTAGTCCAGCCCGTTTCAGAGCCTTGCCGTTGGCGATCTGCCGGTCATCATCTCGTAAAGGAGCGTTTCCGTGGGGGATTTGAAGAAGAGCGGGTTGTTGTCAGCAAAGAGTGACTAAGCCGTTCAATCAGGAAATTCAGTGCTCACAAACAGGGGATACCATGAAACGATATTTTGCTGTGCTTTTGATGCTGGCCTGCACGGGCTGCGCTCCCGTGAAAGTCAACGTGCCGGACATCGCCAAATCCGACTCTCTGCAAGTGGCCGACATGAGGCCGAGCAGTGAAAAGGAGAAGAAGCTTTTCAGCCTGCTGATCACCAGCAGCGAATACGGAATCATACGGATGGGCGATGGCAAGCTGTCGCCGCCCCCTGTTCGCTTGTTGCAGTATCAGGCGTTTCAGAAATTCAGCACGGCGAACCCGCTGCCCAAGGTCACCGTCAATCATTTCGTGATTTATGTGAACGCGAAGTCGCAGCTTCGGTCGGGGGCCGTGGGCGCAGGGGTTGGCGGCATGGTCGGGGCGATGATAGGCAATTCGATCGCCAACCATGATACGTCTTCCATGACACGGGTCATCGACGAGAACGCCTTCGACGTATCGGAAGAGTATCGGCGCGGATTTTATACGAGTTCGGAAAACCCGGATCGAGCCTCCGTCTTTGTCATTTACCTGGATACGGATATTGACGGGAAGAACGTGTTTACCCGGACGGTGGCATCGATGCAAAAACATGGCGATGAGGATCCACTGTCGAATGCCGTGCAACTCGCCATCAGGAATCATCTTGACCATTACGGCAACAGCGTTGCGGCAATGGCCCCGAATGCCTCTGCCGCGGTGACTGATTCTCCAGGGTCGGCAGTGGCGTCCCCAGCTTCTACGCCGGCCCCATCTGTCGCTGCTACATCGGTTATTGCTTCAACGGGCTCGCAGGAATCTGCCGCCACCGCAGCCATCGAGCCGGTTGCCCAATCCGTTGCAAGCCAGGTCGGTTGCGGTGCGGTTCAAGCCAACGGCGCTACGACTTTCGTCGCGCCTTGCGGTACGTACAGCATCGTGATCGACTGCGATGGCGGCCAGTGCCGCCCCATGCATACCATTGCTGCGAAGCATGACGAGTAGCTAGCCATGGCAATGGCCATCCCGGCATTCGATGCGACATGAATGCCGGGAATCCATCTCTTTCTGCGGAAGATGGTTTCCCGGCTGAGGAGATTTGGGGCACCTAGCAAAGGGCTAGCGTGATCGCCATGGGCGGCTCTGGGGCAGCCACGAAGTTGGGCCTTCGCCGACGGGCTATCGGGGCATTACGGAGATGGGATTGGAGACGGCTCGCGGGGTAGTTGCATACACTCCGGTCCCTTTGACTTTACTTCTTGTGCAGCCGATGACGGTATTGGGTGGGTGTTTCACCCATCAACTTGCTGAAGTGTGAGGCCAAGGCACTCGAGCTGGCCATCCCCGTCTCGTAGGCAATCTCCGAAACGGATTTTTCGGTCAGAGTGAGGAGCTTGGCTGCGTGCATCAGCCTCACACGCTTCAGGAACTGCTGCCAACTTAGGCCGAGTTCGTCCGCAAAACGGCGGGCCAAAGTTCGTTCGGAAACTTCCGCCGCGGATGCCACATCAGCGAAGCGTAGTGGCGAGCCGAGTTCTTTCATTGTCCATGCGATTGCCCTTCGCAATTCTGCTGACTGCGCGTTGGGAAACCACATGGGATCGGGTTTTCTGGCTGCATCAACGGCGACGTGCGCCAAGGCTTGGAGGAATACGGCAGATGACGGATCGCGTGTTGCGCCTTCCAGGTCCCAGCGAGCGGCATAGCCGATCATATGCACCATGAGCGGGCTTACAGGCACAACCAGGCAAGGTTCCGGCAATAACGCATCCAGGACGGTATCGAATAACACCGAGGAAGATGTGGCCGGTCCGGCGGTCCAGATGCGAAGCGGCCATTGCTTTCTGATCAGGGCAGCACGATGCGGGAGCAATAGCAACGTCCGACTTTCGGTTTCCAGGTGGAAGGCACCCGAGGAGGCATAAAGCAAGTACGGTTGGTCAAAAGTTCGAACGCCGGTGTCAACGGGCGCGTCAAATAATTTGTGGAACGCATGGGATACCATCGGCAAAGGGTGGGGTAGTTCATCTTGGCTTGCAAGCTTGCGCGGCATCGAGCGAACCTCCGATCTGCAGCAGCAAGGCGGCAGTATCCAGTAGCGCATGATGTTCGGCGATGTGCTCGTTCGCGATGCGGAAGCTGCGGTATTGAACTACGGCGATGGTCGCGCCCGTGGCGGCAATGCCACGAAAGGAACGAACGTGCGTTGCTTCGACGCGAATTCTCGTTACCACACGTTCTGAGTCGGCGGTTATTTCCTCAATGCGGTGTCTGGCGTTGGCGAAGGACTCGTTGAATACCTTGACCATGGCCATATGACCTTGTGCATCAGCTGGCTGATAGGCGTGGTCGACGTATGCGTCGTCTACGAATGCCGGTACGGCCTCTGGATTGGCGGCATTCCAAACTTCGTCGATAAAGCGTCGGATCAGGTCGATGTTGCGTTCATGCGAGGAGCAGTCGGATGGGTAGGCGATGGACATGGGTGCTTCCTGGGTTGGTTAGCCCGAAACTTAGCGCGCGCCGCTATCGACTCATACATGTAGTCAGCCAATCATTGGCGTTTGTCCGCCAATGGCATCTCAGCGACGGGCGTTGAGGATTCCCTGGAGAACCTGCAATGGGATGCCTGGGTGCAAGAGGTAGTCAGATCGACGGCGAAACGAGCGGGCGTCAGCGGATTTCAGCGGATTTCAGAGCGGATTTCAGGACACCCATCATCCGCAAGAGGCGAGTCACGAGTGATGTAATTCTTCACTGACACACACCCGCGCCATGGAGCGACGGCGTTGATTTAAGTGCTGTGGCACGCTGCGGTGCTAGCTGAATGACCTGTGGGTCGTGCTTGAAAAACCTAACGGATAGGTTATTATGCAGGTGTGCAAATATGCCGGACTGGTGCTCGCCGTCCTGACCTGCGACGAGCATTGCCCGCCCCACGTACATGTGGGGGCCTCTGGATGGAGAGCCCGTTTTAAATTTAGCTTTTGGCATAACAGCGTGTGCTTATGGGACGTCGTGCCCGTGCAAAACAGACCATCCGCCAAGGTGCTGGAAGGCTTGCGCCAGACGCTGATGAAGCCAGCTCATCTGAGCAAGGCTCGCGAGGTGTGGTGGAGTTCCATGCGGACGATGTGTCTGGACAGCCTGCAATGGGATGTCCGGGCGCAAGAGGTGGTGAGTCCGAAGGCGAAACGAGCCAGTGCGATAAACATCCAGTCAGCCCGCTTCGATGCTGCGAAGTACCAAACTATCTTGAGGTTAGAGGGGCAACCCGAATCTTTGGAGTTGGAGCTATGAGCAAGATCAAAGCAACCGTGCGCTTCGATCAGCCGGTGACGGATGAAGTGCTGGATCGTGCGATCGAACGCGGGAAGCAGCGCAAGAACATCGGCGTGCATGCCACCTCAGTGAATTATGTCTCGAAGCTTCATGCGTTGCTGGTGGGCTTCGCCGATCTCAGTGCAGTCGCGTTGCCAGTGAAGAACTATCCGGAGCTGGCTGGGTTGAGCGCCGCCGAACTGAAAGGCTTGGAAGTGGGCTTCGGCGGTAGTGCGTTATGCCTGGATAAGCGCGACCTGCATATCTCCATCACCGGCCTGGTGGCTGCCAGCAAGTCGCTGATGGCCATGGCCAACACGGTGGTGGCTGCCAGTCATGGCAGTCGCAGCAGCGAGGCGAAGGCGGCATCTTCACGCGAGAATGGGCGGAAGGGCGGTCGACCCCGCAAGCATGCAGCAGCGTTGGGCTGAAATCCCTTTAACCGAAAGGCGGCACGCCCCGGCCGCAGGTGGCGATGTGTTTGTTGCAAATGGTGTCTTGCACGTAGGCTGGGGCGCAAACCCCAACCTGTTTACGCGCACATCCCGATGTTGGGGTTTTGCACCCCAAGCTACGAAAAAAGCCGGCCCAAGGGCCGGCTTTTTTTCAGAAACATTGGTCGGGGTGACATGATTCGAACATGCGACTTCTACGTCCCGAACGTAGCGCTCTACCAGGCTGAGCTACACCCCGCGGGAGCCGCGTATCTTAACGGTCCCGGGTGAGCTTGGCAACAGGCGTAGCGGTCGCTGGTGATGACATCCCGCCCATGGCCGGCGAGGGGGGCGGCGGGTGCATCTGTTACCCTATTGGGCTGTCGTTCCGCGATGTTTTCACCCTTAAGCAGAGGATTCCATGGCGCTTACCCAGGCCCGCACCATGCCCGGCGTGCTCGAGCTGCTGCCGCTCGACCAGATTGCTTTTCAGCGCATGCTCGACGTGATCCGTCGCAACTACGAGCGCTTCGGCTTCCTGCCGGTGGAGACGCCGGTGATCGAGTATTCGGACGTGCTGCTGACCAAGACCGGCGGCGAGACCGAGCGGCAGGTGTATTTCGTGCAGTCGACCGGTTCGCTGGAGCAGGGGGAAAAGCCCGAACTGGCGTTGCGCTTCGACCTTACCGTGCCGCTCGCCCGCTATGTGGCCGAGCACGAGCACGACCTCAGTTTTCCCTTCCGCCGCTACCAGATGCAGCGCGTGTACCGGGGCGAACGCGCCCAGCGCGGGCGTTTCCGCGAGTTCTACCAGTGCGACGTCGACGTGATCGGCAAGGACAGCCTGTCGATCCGTTACGACGCCGAAGTGCCGGCGGTGATCTATAGCGTCTTCCGCGAGTTGGACATCGGCCCGTTCACCATCCAGCTCAACAACCGCAAGCTGATGCGTGGCTACTTCGAGAGCCTGGGCGTGACCGATCCGGAGCAACAGACGCTGGTGCTGCGCGAGGTGGACAAGCTGGACAAGCGCGGCGCCGACTATGTGCGCGACACCCTCACCGGCGAGGCCTTCGGCCTGGGCGCCGAGGCGGCGCAAAAGATCCTCGATTTCGTGCAGGTGCGCTCCAGTTCCCTGCAGGATGCGCTGGCCAAGCTCGATGCGCTGGGCCCCGGTCCGGAGGTGATGGAGCAGGGCCGCGCCGAGCTGAAAGAAGTGCTGGGCCTGATCCGCGATTTCGGCGTGCCGGAAACGCACTATGCCTTGAACCTGTCGATCGCGCGCGGGCTGGACTACTACACCGGCACGGTCTACGAGACCACGCTCAACGACCATCCGCAGATCGGCTCGATCTGTTCCGGCGGCCGCTACGAGAACCTGGCCGGTCAGTACACCAAGTCGCACCTGCCGGGCGTGGGCATTTCCATCGGCCTCACGCGCCTGTATTGGCAGCTGCGCGATGCCGGCCTGATTCATACCGCGCGCAGCACGGTGGACGTGCTCGTCACCCAGATGGATGCCGCGCAGCTGCCGGCCTACCTGGCGGTAGCCAGTGAGTTGCGCGCAGCCGGCATCGCCACGGAGGTGGTGCTGGACGGCGGCAAGCTCGGCAAGCAGTTCAAGTACGCCGATCGCGCGGGCATTCGCTTTGTGCTCGTGCTGGGTGAGGACGAGCTGGCGAAGGGCGTGGTGACGGTGAAGGACCTGCGCCGCGAGGATCAGTTCGAGGTGGCGCGGACGGAGTTGGTGAAAACGCTGCGGGTGGAGCTGGAGCAAGCCGCGGTAATGGGCTGACTGACCGCGCGTAGGCTGGAATGCCTATCCCAGCATTTCAGCGTCGTTTTATAGCTGGGATTGTCATCCCAGCCTACATAACTAATACGTTGGAGCTTTTGTGAAACAGACCATTCTCCTCGACGGCAACAGCCTCAGCCGGCAGCAACTCGTAGCCGTGGCGCGCCATGGCTACGGTGTGCGGCTCGATCCGGATCAACTCACGCGGGTGCGGCGCACGGCGGATTTCCTGGCGGAGAAGGTGAGCTGCGGCGAGCCGACCTATGGCGTCACCACCGGTTTCGGCAGCAATGCGGACAAGTTGCTGGGCGCTTATCGCCTGCGTGATGAACTGCCCGGCGGTAATCCGCACAAGCCGGAAGGCACTCTGCTGGAAGAGCTGCAGCACAACCTGATCACGACCCATGCCGTGTGCGTTGGCAAGCCGTTTTCCGCCGAAGTGGTGCGCGCGCTGTTGGTAATTCGCATCAATACCCTGATGCGCGGCCATTCCGGCATTCGTGTGGAAACGCTGGAGGCGCTGACGGAGCTGCTCAACCGCGAGGTGATTCCGGTGGTGCCGGAAAAGGGTTCGGTAGGCGCGAGCGGTGACCTGGCGCCGCTGTCGCATCTGGCGATCGTGCTGCTCGGCGGTGGCGAGGCCTTCTACCAGGGCGAGCGCCTGCCGGGCGCGGAGGCGCTGCAGCGCGCCGGCCTCAAGCCGATCCGTCTGTCCTTCAAGGAAGGTCTGGCGCTCAACAATGGCACGGCGCAGATGCTGGCTACCGCGGTGTTGGCGCTGGATACGCTGGAATATCTGCTCAACGTGGCGGACCTGGCCGCCTCGATGACCCTGGACGCCTTTGCCGGCCGCAGCGGCGCCTTGCGCCCGGAAGTGCATGCGCTGCGCCCGCATCCGGGCCAGGTGCAGACGGCCGACCATGTGCGCGACCTGCTGGCCGGCTCCACCCTGGTCGATATCCCGTATCACCTGGTGCCGCGCTTCCGTCCCTGGAGCGCCGAGGCATGGAGCAAGCCGGAGGACCAGGCGCTGAGCTTCGACATCGGCTGGGATTGGGTGCCTGCCAACCAGCGCCATGGCCGCGAGGCGTTCTACAGCCGTTTCCTGCCGTTCAAGGGCGGTAAGAAGCACCAGCCGCAGGATGCGTACTGCTTGCGTTGCATGCCGCAGGTACATGGCGCGGTACGCGATGCCTGGGCGCAGGCCTGTCGCATCATCGATATCGAGTTGAACGCCGTTACCGACAACCCGCTGATCTTCCCGGACAACACCGACGCCAAGCACATCGAGGAGCAGGTGATCTCCGCCGGCCATTTCCATGGCATGCCGCTGGCGCTGGCGATGAGCTACGTGAAGGCCGCGATTCCGGTGCTGGCCTCGATCTCCGAGCGCCGCCTCAACAAGCTGGTCGACCCGGCCACCAACGACGGCCTGCCGGCCTTCCTCACCGGCAACGAGGACGGCACCGATTCCGGTTTCATGATCGTGCAGTACACGGCCGCCGCGCTGGTGAACGACCTGGCCACGCGTGCCCATCCGGCCAGCGTGTATTCGGTGCCGACCAGCGCCAACGCCGAGGATCATGTTTCGATGGGCGCCAACGAAGCGCGCCATGTCCTTGAGATGACCGAAGACCTGAGCCACGTACTGGCATTGGAGCTGTACACGGCCGCGCAGGCGCTGGACTATCGCCAGGAAATGCTCAATGCCGCCCGCCGCCTTGCCGCGCAAGGTGATTGGCAGGCGCTGGCTTCCAAGGTGAGCAACGCGCCGCGCGAAGACCATGTGCATTACGCGCAGTTTGCACAAGAAGTGCAGCAGCTCACCGCTGCGCTCGCCGAAGTCGGCGAGTTCCACGCGGGTGAGACGGTACGCAAGGCATATGAAACCTTGCGCAAGCACATCCGGTTCATGCATCGCGACCGCGCCATGGATGGGGACGTGCGTACCGTGTGCGAGCTGGTGCAGCAGCGGGCGTTTGCGGGCGCCTAAACGCGAACGCGGGAAGGCTGGGGCACGCGCAGCAACTGCCGTGCCGCCCAGCCGAGCCACAGCAGGATCAATACGATCGTCAGCTTCTGCATGAGTCCGTGCGGAAGCTTGGGCAGGAACACCTGCATCCACAGCACGGCCGTGCCCAGCCACGCGAGCAGCAGGCCGGCGAGGCGGCTCGCACTCAAGCGCGGGTCGCGTCGCCAGCGGCTGGAAAGCATCAGCATGCCGAAGCTCAGCATGAGAAAGGTCGCTTGTGCCGACAAGCCGTGAATCAGTGCGGCGAGGTTTTCGTAGGCGCTGCCTTTGAACAGTTCGGTGGCCGCCACAATGGGTAGCAGCAGTCCGGGCAGGGCAAACAGCGCAAGCGCCAGAATGCTTCGTAGCGGTGGCGTCGTTGCGCGATAGGCGCCCACGGCAAAGAAGATCAGCGCTACGCCCATCAAGTAATACGTCAAGCGCACATACGCACCGCCTGGGCCGGTGAGATAGATGCTCAATGGCACGGCGATGGGATCCAGGTCCGTGCGCCAGAACTGTGCCGCACCGCAGACGGCAGCAAACGCAATCACCGCAATGATCATCAGGTGAGCCGCGGGGCGCATTACCGGGGAGGCAACTCCGCGGTCCATAACGTCTCCTTGTAAGGGCGGAGGGCGCCAATCCTTTCATCATACCGGCGCTGACAGGCTTAGGTAGGCTGGGATGGCAATCCCAGCATTGCCATGCATGCAGCGCAAACGATGCTGGGATTGGCATCCCAGCCTACGGCTTGCGCGATCTCTGCCCGGCCATTAGAATGCGCTCCACTGTATTAACGCGTTAGTACATTATGAAGCGCCGATCGATCGACCCCGAAACCCCGGAAGAATCCGCCAGGCTCAGCCTGTGCCGCGCCTTGCTCTCGCTGAAGAATGCGGAGGAGATGAACGCCTTCCTCAACGACCTGTGCACCCCGGCCGAGCTGGAGGTACTGGTGGATCGCTGGCGGGTGGTGCCGTACCTGCTGGAGGGCGTGTCCTATCGTGAGATTCACGACCGCACGGCGGTGAGCATCACCACCATCGGGCGCGTGGCCCGCTATCTCAATCAGGGCAGCGGCGGTTATCTCGCTGCGGCGGCGCGCGCCACGCGCGCCCGCACGGCGGTAAAAAGGACACGCGCATGAAACCCAGGGATCGCCTGCGTATCGCGATGCAGAAATCCGGCCGGCTGACCGAGCCGGCGCTGGACCTGCTCAATCGCTGTGGTCTCAGCTTCCGCCAGAGCCGCGACAAGCTGTTCTGCTTCGGTGAAGGCGAGCCGGTGGATCTGTTGCTGGTGCGGGACGACGATATCCCGGGGCTGATTGCCCAAGGGGTGTGCGACCTGGGCATCGTCGGGCGCAATGTGCTCAACGAGTTCAAGGGCGGCGCCGGCGATGGCGCTGCAACGCTGACGGAATGGCGCCCGCTGGGATTCGGCCGTTGCCGACTTTCCATTGCTGTGCCGCAGGAAATGCCTTACGGCGAGCCCAAGGACCTGCACGGTTTGCGCATCGCCACTTCGTATCCCGGCCTGCTTGCAGCCTGGCTGAGGGAGCAGGGCGTGGACGCCACCATCCTCACGCTCGCCGGTTCGGTGGAAATCGCGCCCAAGCTCGGTACCGCCGACGTGATCTGCGACCTAGTGCAAAGCGGAGGCACGCTGGTCGCCAATCAATTGCGCGAAACGGCCGTGTTGCTGCAAAGCGAAGCGGTGCTGGCCGGTCCGGAAGCACTGCCCACGGACGAACGCGGCGACATGATCGAGCTGCTGCTCAAGCGGCTGGAAGGTGTGATCCAGGTGCGCGAGTCGCGCCTGCTGTTGCTGCAAACCTCGCGTAACGCGCTCGAAGCGGTAACCCGCTTGTTGCCGGGCGGCCCCCAGCCGACCTTGCTGCCGGTGGCGGGGCAACCCGATCAGCTGATGTTGCAGGCCCTTTGCGCCGGCGAGGTGAGCTGGCGGCAATTGGAAGAAATCAAGAAGGCCGGTGCGCGCGAAATGTTCGTGCTGCCGGTCGAGAAAATGCTTGCCTGAGACGCATCAGCCATGAAACGAATCAACTGGAACGCTTTGGACGAGGCCGCACGTAACGACGCGCTGGCGCGGCCGGCGCAAGCGCGCGCGGAGGAACTGCGCCGTGGCGTGGAGCGCATCATTGCCGAGGTGTGCGCTAATGGCGATGCGGCGCTGCGCGAGCTTTCGGCGCGTTATGACCGTTGTAGCCTGGATGCCATCGAAGTCGGCGAAGCGGAATTTGCCGCGGCCGAAGCCAAGCTGGCGCCGGAGCTGAAAGCGGCCATCCGCGAAGCGGCTGCGCGCATCGAAGCATTTCACCGCGCCGCCGCGCCGCAGCCGGTTGGCGTAAACACCGCCGTTGGCGTGCGCGTGGAACGAATCCTTCGCCCGATCAACCGTGTTGGCTTGTATGTGCCAGCCGGTAGCGCGCCGCTACCATCCACAGCTCTGATGCTGGGGGTGCCTGCGAGAATCGCAGGTTGCCGCGAAGTGGTGTTGTGCTCTCCGGCGCGAGCGGACGGCACTTGCGATGAGGCTGTGCTGTTCGCAGCGCGTAGCGTGGGCGTGCATCGCGTGTTCAAGCTCGGTGGTGCGCAGGCGATCGCGGCAATGGCTTACGGTACTGAAAGCGTGCCCCGCTGCGACAAGCTGTTCGGTCCGGGCAACTCTTGGGTAACGGAAGCGAAATTGCAAGTCAGCGCCGACCCCAACGGTGCGGCCATCGACATGCCGGCCGGCCCTTCCGAAGTGCTGGTAATCGCCGATGCGCTGGCCAATCCCGCATTCGTCGCGGCCGACCTGCTGTCGCAAGCCGAGCATGGCCCGGATTCGCAGGTGGTGCTGGTCAGCCCGTCCGCCGCGCTGCTGGATGAAGTGGCTGCGGAAGTGGACTGTCAATGCGCACAGCTGCCGCGCGGCGCGATCGCGCAACAGGCACTGGAGCAAAGCCGGCTGATCGAAGTCGAGTCGCTGGCGCAGGCAGTGGAAGTCAGCAATCGCTATGCGCCGGAACACTTGATCCTGCAAGTGAGCGGCGCGCGCGAGCTGGTTGCCAGTATCGACAGCGCGGGCTCGGTCTTCGTGGGAGCGTGGACACCCGAATCCGTGGGCGACTACTGCAGCGGCAGCAATCATGTATTGCCCACCTACGGTTACGCACGCAGTTACAGTGGTGTGTCGGTGGCCAGCTACCTCAAGCAGATCACGGTGCAGGAACTGGACCCCAACGGCTTGCGCGCGATCGGTCCGTGCACGGCCACGCTGGCGGCGGCAGAGCAACTGGAGGCTCATCGCCGCGCGGTGACGCTTCGTTTGGCCGCGCTGGGGATCAGTCTATGAGCGTGCTGGACCTGGCAAGGCCGGAAATCCGCACGCTGCAGCCGTATTCTTCGGCGCGCATGGAAGCCGGCGGTGGGCAGATCATGCTCAATGCCAATGAATCGGCCTGGGAACCGGTGGGTCAAGCGGGGGCTGGTTGCAACCGCTATCCCGATCCGCAACCGGAGCCCTTGTTGCAGTCCTTGGCCAGTCTCTATGGCGTGCGGCGCGAGCAGCTGTTCGTGGGGCGCGGCAGCGACGAAGCGATCGACTTGCTGGTGCGCGCCTTTTGCCGCGCCGGCCAGGACGCGATCGTGATCCAGCCGCCGACGTTTGGCATGTATGCGGTCTGTGCGCGGATCCAGAACGCTGCGGTGATCGAAGCGCCGCTGGCGGAGGATTTCAGCCTGGACGTCACGGCTTTGCTTGGCGCGATCACGCCTGCCGTGAAGCTGGTGTTTCTGTGCACGCCGAACAATCCCAGCGGCAAGTCGATTTCGCGTGCAGCCATCGAGCAGGTAGCACAGGCTCTGGCCGGCAAAGCCATGCTGGTGGTGGACGAGGCGTATATCGAATTTTCGGAGCAGCCGAGTGCGATCGAACTGATCGGGCACTATGAGCACGTAGCGGTGTTGCGTACCTTGTCCAAGGCCTGGGCGCTGGCTGGTGCGCGCATCGGCAGCCTGATTGCGAGTCCGGAGGTGATCGCCTTGATCCGGCGGATCATGCCGCCATATCCGCTGCCGCTGCCTTGCGTTGCCGCAGCGCAAGCGGCGTTGTCGCCACCGGGACAGGCTTCGTCGCGTGCGCACCTCGCCATCGTGCGCGAGCAACGTATGCTCATGCACCGTTGGCTGACCGAGCTTCCTGGTGTGCGCGAAGTGCTACCTTCGGATGCCAATTTTCTCGCGGTGCGCTTCGCTGATGCCGGCGCGGTTTATCAGCGTTTGCTGCAGGCAGGCATCGTGGTGCGTGACGTACGGCGCTATCCAAAGTTGCAGGATGCGTTGCGCATCACCATCGGTACGCCGGCCGAAAATGCGCGAGTGCTGGAGGCCATCGCATGAGCCGCAAGATCCTATTTGTCGACCGCGACGGCTGCCTGATCGAGGAGCCGGCCGACGAGCAGATCGACAGCTACGAAAAGCTTGCCTTGCTGCCTGGCGTGATTGCAGCGTTGCAACGCATTGTTGCCGCGGGCTACGAATTGGTGATGGTCACCAACCAGGACGGCCTGGGCACGGACCGCTTTCCGCAAGCCCAGTTCGATGGCCCGCATGCCCTGCTAATGCGCATTTTCGCCTCTCAGGGGGTGCGTTTTCGCGAAGTCCTGATCGATCGCAGTTTTCCGCATGAAGGCCTGGACACGCGTAAGCCCGGCATCGGCATGATGCGGGAGTACCTGGCCGATGACGGCTGGACGCGTGCCGCATCGGCGATGGTGGGCGATCGCGAGACGGATCTGCAATTCGCCGCGAACATGGGCGTGCGTGGGTTCCGCGTCGGGCCCTATGGCATGAGCTGGGAAGAAATCGCCCACCAATTGCTCGACCGGCCGCGCGTTGCCGAAGTGCTGCGCCATACCAAGGAAACGCGCATCCAGGTGCGGGTGGATCTGGATGTCCCAGCCGAGCCGGTAGCGCATACGGGGCTGGGCTTTTTCGATCACATGCTGGAGCAGATCGGCAAGCACGGCGGATTTGCGCTGGACATCCGCTGCGACGGCGACACCAAGGTGGACGAACACCACACCATTGAAGATTGCGCGCTCGCGCTGGGGCAGGCCCTGCGCCAGGCGCTCGGCGACAAGCGTGGCCTGGGCCGTTATGGTTTCACCTTGCCGATGGACGAAGCGTTGGCCAGTGCCGCGCTGGATCTTTCCGGACGCCCGTATTTCGTGTTCGAAGGGCAGTTCCCGCGCGAGCGCGTGGGTGAGGTGCCCACGGAACTGGTGCCGCACTTTTTCCGTTCGCTGTGCGACACCCTGGGCGCGAACCTGCATCTGAGCGTGAAAGGCGAGAACGCGCACCACATGGTGGAAGCCTGCTTCAAGGTCACCGCGCGCGCCCTGCGCCAGGCGATCCGCCGCGAAGGCGATGAATTGCCGAGTACGAAGGGGGCGCTGTAATGAGCGTGGTCCTGGTCGATGCCGGCGGTACCAATATCGGCTCGGTACGCTATGCCCTGCAGCGGCTTGGCGTGGATGCGGCGTTGACCGCCGATGCGCAAAGCATTCGTTCGGCTGACAAGGTCATCTTGCCGGGCGTCGGTGCGGCGGCGCCAGGCATGGCGCGCTTGCGCGAGCTGGAACTGGTCGACGTGATCCGGTCCCTGACACAGCCCGTGCTGGGTGTGTGCCTGGGAATGCAACTGCTATGCGAGCACTCCGAGGAAAGCGATACCGCCTGCCTTGGCGTGATCCCGGCCAGCGTACGCAGGTTCGAAGAGACGCCGGAACGGTGCGTGCCGCACATGGGCTGGAATCGGCTTTCGCCGGTTGCCCATCATCCCTTGCTGAAGAACCTGGAAGAGGGCGATTGGGCCTATTTCGTGCACAGTTATGCGGTGCCGGTGGGGGATTACACCCTGGTGAGCTGTGACTACGGTATGGCGTTTTCGGCCGTGATCGCCAGCGGGAATTTCCATGGCATGCAGTTTCATCCGGAGCGTTCGGCGCAGGTGGGAGCGAAGCTGTTGAAGAATTTTCTTGAAATGTGATCGATGAATTCGCCTGCAACTGCATCGAGAGCGCGATCAACTCCCTCCCCTACGTGCAGTAGGGGAGGGCTGGGGTGGGGTGAAGTCCACCATCTCGCGATGAATGCATGCAACACGGCAAGCTCGCGCAACCCCACCCCAGCCTCCCCTGCAAGCAGGGGAGGGAGTCAGGCATTCAATTTTGCGGATCGATATGAGTTTTGAAGTTATCCCAGCCATCGACCTGCGCGGCGGACAAGTTGTCCGCCTGCGGCAAGGCGATTACGCGCAAGAAACCCAATACGCCTCTGCGCCAAGCGAATTGGCGGCGAAGTACGCCCATGCCGGAGCCCGTTGGCTGCATGTCGTGGATCTCGATGGCGCGCGCGACGGTGATTTGGCCAATATCACGGTCATCCGAGCGCTGACCAAGGCGGGGATGCAGGTTCAGGCCGGTGGCGGCGTACGTGCAGAGGAGGATGTGCACAGGCTTTTCGATGCGGGCGTGAGTCGCGTAGTGGTGGGCAGCATCGCCATTCGCGAGCCGGAGCGTGTAGCCGAATGGCTGAACAAGCATGGAGCGGAACGCTTCACCATCGCGCTGGATACACGCCGTCGCGACGATACGTGGACTTTGCCTAGTGCAGGTTGGACTGCGGACGAAACGCGCACGCTGGACGAGCTGGCGCCCTGGTATGCAGCGCACGGCGCACGTCACCTGCTGTGCACGGACATCGAGCGTGACGGCATGCTGGCGGGCTTCAACCTGGAACTTTACCGCCATCTGGCCCAAACCGTGGCGCAACTGGCCGTGCAGGCTTCCGGTGGCGTACGCTCATTGGACGACATTCGCGCGGCACGCGAGGCGGGTGCGCGTGGGGTGATTCTTGGGCGCGCCCTGCTGGAAGGGCGCTTTACGCTGGAGGATGCCTTGGCATGCTGAGTCGACGCATCATTCCCTGCCTGGACGTGCGCGACGGCAAGGTCGTGAAGGGCGTGCGTTTTCGCGATCACGTAGTGATGGGCGAAATTGTCGACCTGGCCCTGCGTTATCGCGACGAAGGCGCGGACGAGCTGGTGTTCTACGACATCACCGCGAGCCCGCAAGGGCGCAGCGTGGATCGCGGCTGGGTGGAGCGCGTGGCGCGCGAGATCGATATTCCATTTTGTGTGGCCGGTGGCATCCGCTCGGTGACGGACGCGCGCGAAGTGCTGCACGCGGGTGCAGACAAGGTGTCGATCAATTCGCCGGCCTTGGAGCGCCCCGACTTGATCGATGAACTTGCTGCCGCGTTCGGGGTGCAATGCGTGGTGGTGGGGGTCGATTCCATGCGCGACGCGGACGGCGAGTGGCGTGTGCGCCAATACACCGGCGATCCGACCAAGACGCGTTCTCTGGCGAGGCGCACGCTGGACTGGATGGTGGAGGCGCAGCGCCGCGGTGCCGGCGAGATCGTACTCAACTGCATGGACACGGACGGCGTGCGCCAAGGCTACGATCTGCTGCAGCTGGCGGCGGCGCGCAAGCTATGCGCGGTCCCCTTGATTGCCTCAGGCGGGGCAGGCACCCCGGCGCATTTTCGCGATGTGTTCACGCAGGCTCGTGTTGATGGCGCCTTGGCGGCCAGTGTTTTTCACAGTGGCGCCCTCTCGGTTCCCGATCTGAAGCGTTACCTGCAGCAGGCAGGCATTGTGATTCGCCTGCAGGAGACAGTCGGCCATGAGTGAAACAGCCAGCTATTTCGATCCGCTCGATCTCAACCAGATCGACTGGAAGAAAACGGAAGGTCTTGTGCCTGCCATAGTGCAGCATTGGCTCACGGGCGAAGTGCTGATGTTGGGCTACATGGACCACCAGGCGCTAACGCTGACGCAGACCAGCAGCATGGTGACTTTCTATAGTCGCAGCAAACAGCGCCTGTGGACCAAGGGCGAAAGCTCCGGCAACGTGCTGCACTTGAAGTCGATTCGCGTCGATTGCGACGGCGATACCTTGCTGGTGCTTGCCGATCCGCACGGGCCGACTTGCCATCTTGGCACCCGCAGCTGCTTCGGCAACGAAGTGCGCCCGCCGCTGGGCTTTCTGGCCCAGCTGGATGCGCTGGTGGAAAGCCGCAAAAGCGAACTGCCCGAAGGCAGCTACACCACCAAGCTGTTCCATGGCGGAACGCGGCGGATAGCTCAGAAGGTCGGCGAAGAGGGCGTGGAGACCGCGCTTGCTGCCGTGGCGCAGGGCGATGACGAGCTGCTGGGCGAAGCGGCGGACCTGGTGTTCCATCTCACCGTCTTGTTGCGCGCGCGGGGATTCGGGCTGGCTGATGTGGCGCAGGTGCTGGTGGAGCGGCATGGGTAGGGTCTCGCCGCATCGTCATTCCGGCGAAAGCCCATCGCCGTCCGGGGAAATTCGACGCTTGATCGCAAGGCCTTGTAGTACCTCACCGTCATTCCGGCGCAGGCCGGAATCCAGTTTCAATCCGCCGTGCGAAGCACTCAAAGCCTGATTTTGTGTCCTTCGGACGCCTATTTAGACTGGATTCCGGCCTTCGCCGGAATGACAGCGAAGGAACGATGGGCATGGCAATCCGGGATTGCCATCCCAGCCTATTGGGTCGGCGGCGTAGGAGCGAAGCGCACCGCCGGTCCAGACACGACTTCCTTGCGCCATGTAGCAAGCTGCTGCGCAATGCCCGTGCCGACGTCGATCTGCGGCTCCGACGGCGTGAGCTTGTCGTGCTGCTCCCAATCGGAAATATCGCGCTTGGCGAACTGGAAGGCGTCGACGAAGTCATCGGTCCTGTTCAGCGCATCCACCAGCCAGGCCTTGCCGAAATACGTGATGTCCGAATCGCTGCCGCAACCGAACGAACTGCGGTCCGTGCGCGCCGCGGTCAGCACGAGCGTGCCGGGGGCGTGGAGTTCGGGTACGAAGCCGCCGGAGTAGCACGCGTTCACCACCACCACTTTCCACTTGAACGGGCGCTTCTTCAGGATGCCGGCGAGGTCCGGGGCGCCGATCTGGTCCAGCGGCAGCGGGTCCATGTCGACCAGCAGGTTGTGGTCCTCGTCGCCGTGGGAGGTCATGTACAGCAGCAGGATGTCCTGCTCCGGTTTCATCACCGTGCTGAGCTGGTCGAGCGCGGCCTCAAGGTTGCTCCAGCTGGCCAGCGGGTGTGATTGCAAGGTGCCGGGATTGTTTTCCAATACCAGCGCATGCGTAGTAGGTCCGAAGCGTTGGGTGAACAGCTGGGCAGCGTATTCGGCTTCGTTGCGAAACACGTCTTCGCCGCCGTCGCCGGCGAAGGCGACCAGATACAGGTTGGTTTTGTCCGGTACTCGCGGCGACAGTTTGGATACGGCCTGGCTCAGCATGGCCGGTTGCGAGTAGATCACCTGCTCGGGCGACGGGCCCTGGCTCGGCCAGTTGTCGCCGTTGTCATTCTCGTCCGCGTCATTGCTGGACGAGGACGGTGACGGCGCTGAGCTGCTGGATGCCACGGCCGGTTCGGCAGGTTCAGAGGATGGATGGTGCCCGGCCGCCCACAGCATCACCAGCACGCCGGCGGCGAAGGAGAGCAGGGCAGTCAGTGCAGTGCGCGTGCGCATGGCTGTCGCCTCAGGGCTGGATGGCGTCGAAGCTGGTGTAGGCGGGATGTCTGGGCTGGGGCGGAATCTCCAGCGGTGGCCGCAGCAGCCAGCCGGTGTGCAGCCCGGCGGCACGGGCGGCATCCAGTTCCTGCTCGACGTCGGACAGGAACAGCACGTGCTCGGGCCGCTCGCCGATCGCCTCCACGATACGCTGGTAGGAGACCTGCTCGCGCTTGGGTCCGGTCTCGGTGTCGAAGTAGCCGGCGAACAGCGGAGTGAGGTCACCGGACTCGGTGTGGCGGAACAGTAGCTTCTGGGCCTGCACCGAGCCCGACGAGTACACGTACAGGTGCAACCCCGCGCCGCGCCATGCGTGCAGGCACGCAGCGACTTCCGGGTACATGTGCGAGCGGTATTCGCCGGCTTCGTAGCCTTCCTGCCAGATCATGCCCTGGAGCGCCTTAAGTGCGGTGGATTTGCGGTCTTCGTCGATCCAGCGCAGCAGCAACTCGATGATTTCCTGCCGGCTTGCTTCGATGATCCCGGCCTCCTTGGCCGCTTCATGCAGCCAGTGCTGCACCTCGGGCCGGTCGCCATGGGTTTCCACGTAGGCCGGCAAGCGCTTGCGGGCATAAGGGAACAGCACGTCCTTGACGAAGCTGATCGAACTGGTGGTTCCTTCGATGTCGGTGACGATGGCGCGGATGGCGGTCATGGGGGCGGGGAGCAAAGGGGGCTCCCAAGCTTAGCGTGCGCTTGCGCCGGTGCAAGCGGTTGATTTCGTAGGCTGGGATGGTAATCCCAGCCTACGCGGTCGCCAGTGGCTCCATCCGCGGGAATTGCTGGGCGATATCCGAGCCGGTGAATTGGGCCACCCAGCCTTCCTTGTTGGTGAACAGGCGGATCGCCACGAAATAGGGGGCTTCGCTCATGTCGAACCAGTGCCGGGTGCCGTCCGGCACACCGATAAGGTCGCCCTGTTCGCACAGGACGTCGTAGACCTTGCCATCGATGTGCAGGGTGAACTGGCCCGCGCCGGCCACGAAGAAGCGCACCTCGTCCTCGCTGTGGGTGTGCTCGCTCAGGAACTTCTGGCGCAGGGTGGCGCGCTCGGGGTGATCGGGCTTGAGGCTGATCACGTCGACCGCCTGGTAGCCTTCTTCGCGCATCAGGCGATCGATGTCGGCACGGTAGGCAGCGATCACTTCTTCCTGGCTGGCGCCGGGGGCGATCGGCTGGCTGGCGGCCCATTGTTCGAAGCGTACGCCGACCTTGCCCAGCTCGCCGGCGATGCTGGCGTGATCCGTGTGCACCGAGAGCGGGTTGTGCGGCTGATGTTCGTCAAAAATGCGCAGGCGGCTCATGCGTTCAGTCTCCTGAGATCGAGTTCGCAGCCGAGCAGGAATTCCAGCGCTTCCAGATGACGGCGCGCCTCGGCCATGTCATGACCCCAGGTATAGATGCCGTGGCCGTTGATCAAGTAGGCGTGCAGGGGTTGACCGGACGCGATCCAGGCATCCACTCGCGCCACCAGTTCGGGCATGTGCTGGGTGTTGGGGAAGACGGGAATGCTCAGCACGCTTTCGTGCGTGGTGTGGCCGCGGATCGCCTTTTGCAGCTCCCAGCCTTCCAGCCGGATGACGCCGTCGGCGGCGAACAGGCGCGAGGCCACGCTTTGCGTGCGCGAATGCGTGTGCAGCACCACGTTTACTTCGGGCCAGCGGCGATATACCTGCGTGTGCAGCTCGGTTTCCGCGCTGGGGCGCGAACGGGTGCCGACCGCCTGGCCGTGCATGTCCACCAGCATGATGTCATCGCGACCGAGCTTGCCCTTGTCGCGCCCGGAGATTGTTATTGCAGCGTGTTCGTGGTCCACGCGCATCGAAAAATTGCTGCTGGTGGCGGGCGTCCAGCCGTGTTGCGCCAGTTCGCGCGCAGCGTCGGCGATCGCGTCGGCGCGCTCGTAAAACAGCGCGGCGGGAATGGATGCAGGCAGGTCTTGGCTCATGGCATATGGACGTCCAAATGGAAGATGACTATAGCACGGCGGAAAAAGCGCCAAATGCGAGTTATTCGCGAAGAGGCTTCCGTGCGTCGCATGGGTTTAGGATGGGCGAAGCATCGCCGCAGTTCCCGCGGCGGACTTCCGTGCCATGAGGATGGATATGTCAGGACAAGAAGAATTCGAATCACGCCGTCGTTTCCTCAAGTTTGCCGCCGGCACCGCCGCCGCAGCGGTACTGGTGAGCGGGTTGCCGCGCGTCGCACGTGCGGATGACCTGCCGCATGTTTCCGAAGCGGATTCCACGGCCAAGGCGTTGGGCTACGTCGAAGATGCCAGCAAGACCACCGATGCCAAGCACAAGCCTGGCGATAACTGTGCCAACTGCCAGTTCTACACCGGTGCTGCAGCGGGTTACGGGCCATGCCAGTTGTTCCCCGGCAAAGCGGTGGCAGCGAAAGGCTGGTGCATCTCGCATACCGCCAAACAGGCTTGATGCCTGGTTTGACGAACCGAGGCCGGCTTCGCGCCGGCCTTTTTTGTTGGCGTGTCCCTGCGGCGCATAAAAAAACGCCTGTACGAGACAGGCGTTTGTAAAGAAACGAAGGGGTGTTGCTGAAAGGTGCTACCCGGACGCGTCAGGTCGAGGAGCTAGCTGGCCTGACGCGCCGGGTCGCGATCCGGGGCCCACTGCCAAGTGATCAACCCACGGGCTACCGATGATACTCCGGTTGACGGAAATACGGCGGGCCAGGGCAGGAAATTTGTTGCGCCTTAAATTTTTATCTTTATATTTCAAATAGTTGCAACAAAAATCCGAGACATCACCTTCAATTCATTAAAACGCCGTTAGTGACTGATTGGTGTCTTTTCGCGACATTTCACGGTCGATCGCGTCAAATGGCCGACGTTTGGCCCTTTGCCGTGCCATTGGCAAGCCGCAGGCGACTATGGCGAACTCCATAGGTGAAATAAATCGCAAAGCCGAACAGGGTCCAGACCACCATCAGGGCCCAATTGAACCAATCGAAGGTCATCAGCAACGCAGTGCAGCTCAGCACGCCGCCCACGCAGATGACAGGAGCCCACGGCACGCGGAAGGTGCGGGGCAATTTCGGCGCGGTATAACGCAGGATCAGCACGCCCGCGCAAACGGCCACGAACGCGATCAGCGTGCCCATCGAGGTGAGGTTCGCCAGCAGGTCGAGCGGGAACACGGCCGAGAGCAACGCAATGCTGCCGCCCGTGATGAGCGTGTTGATATGTGGCGTGCGATGGCGTGGATGGATGCTGCTGAATATCTTCGGCAGCAAGCCATCGCGCGCCATGATCATGAAAATGCGCGGTTGCGCGATGATCATCACCAGGATCACTGAGGACAGGCCGATCATCGCGCCGACTTCCACGATCAGGCGCAGCCAGCCGAGTTCGGGGTGCCCCTTGATCGCGGTAACGACCGGCTCGGGGGTGCCAAGCTGGGTGTAGGAAACGAGCCCGGTCAGCACGGCGGCCATCGCCAGGTACAGCACCGTGCAGATGACCAGCGATACCAGGGTGCCGAACGGAAGATCGCGCTGCGGGTTCTTGCATTCCTGGGCGGCGGTCGAGGTGGCTTCGAAGCCGATATAGGCGAAGAACACCATGCCGGCGCCACGCAGGATGCCGTCCCAGCCGTATTTATGATCGCCTTGCGGCGCCGGAATGAACGGATGCCAGTTGGCCGGATCGACGTAGCGATAACCGGCTACCACCACCACAATGATCAAGCCTACCTTCAGCAGCACCATCAGGAAGTTGATGCCGGCCGATTCGCGAATGCCGATGTAACACACCCAGGTCAGCGCCATCACGATGGCGACGGCGGGCAGGTTGAACAGGTGCCCGGTCGCGACCAGCGCTCCGTTGGTGTAGGCAAACGGAGCATCAGTGAGCGAGGACGGCAGATGGATGCCGACATGATCGAGCAGGCTGACGAAGTAGCCGGTCCAGCTGGTGGCCACCGCGGAGGCGGAAATGCCGTATTCCAGCACCATGTTCCAGCCGATGAACCATGCCACCAGTTCGCCGAGAGTGGCATAGGCGTAGGAGTAGGAGCTGCCGGAAATCGGAATCAGCGTAGCGAATTCCGAGTAGCACAACGCCGAGAAACCGCTGCAGATCGCCGCCAGGATGAAAGAGATGAGTACTGCCGGCCCTGCGTGATCGGCCGCGGCCTGGCCCGTCACCACGAAAATGCCCGTGCCGATCACGGCGCCGATGCCCAATGCGGTAATGCCCCACGGACCGAGAGTCCGGCGCAAGGCGGGGCCGTGCGAAGACTCGTCTTCGGAAAAATCGGTTTTGCGGGCGAACAGCTGTTTCAGCATAGGGATCCCTGAAAGAAAGCCGGCACGGTGGGATCACCGTGCCGGATCAGATTCACTCGATAACGCAGAGCACGGAACCTCAGGCAGGTTCGGTGCCGTTGGCCAGGTGGCTGTTGCGGCGACCGTATAGGAAATACACCACCAGGCCGAAGATGCCCCAACCGAAGAACACTTTAATGGTCGTCCACGGCAGGTTGACGAAGAGCAGTAGGCAGCCGACGATCGCAAGCGGGCACACCACCCACACCATCGGCGTGCGGAACGGACGCTTGCGATCAGGCTGCGTAACGCGCAGCACCATCACTCCGATGGCCACCATCAAGAACGCAAACAGTGTGCCGGAGTTGGTGATGTCGGCAAGCTGGCCGACCGGATAGATCGCGCCGAACAGTGACACGAACAGGCCAGTGATCAGGGTAATCACGTGCGGAGTGTGGAAACGCGGATGAATCTTGGACAGCGAAGCGGGTAGCAGGCCATCGCGCGCCATAGTGAAGAAGATGCGCGTCTGGCCATAGGTCATGGTGAGGATCACCGAAGGCAGGGCGATGCTGGCGGCGGCACCGATCACGTCACCCCACCAATTGTGGTGCAACACGCGCAGGGCATGTGCAAGTGCTTCCTTGCTGCATACCAGCGCTTCGGAACCTTTACAGGCCAATGCCATTTCCGGCGTACCCGGTTGCAGCATGACGCCGCCAGGCCCGGTTATGGGCTGGGCGCCGACCGAACCGATCGCGCCATAGCTCACCAGCAGGTAGTAGACAGTGCAGATTCCGAGCGAACCGATCAGGCCGATCGGAATGTTGCGGTTGGGATTCTTGGTTTCCTCCGCGGCGGTGGACACGGCGTCGAAGCCTATATAGGCGAAGACGATGGATGCGGCCGCACCCAGCACGCCGATGCCGCCCATCGGGTTGCCCCAGCCATTGGGTATGAATGGATGAAAGTTCGTTTCCTGCACTTTGGGCAGGGCGATCACGATGAAGACGGTCAACGCGATGACCTTGATCAGCACCAGTATGGAGTTGACCTTGGCCGATTTCGACGTGCCGATGACCAGCAGGAACGTCACCACCGCCCCGATCGCGAAGGCCAGCAAATTGAAGCTTCCGCCATCCATGGGGCCGGCACGCAGGAACGCGGGCAGTCCAAGTCCGTGGCTGGCAAGCAGGCCGTTCATGTAGCCCGACCAGCCTACGCATACTGTGCTGGCAGCGATCGTGTATTCCAGGATCAAGGCCCAGCCGACGACCCACGCGAGTCCTTCACCGAGCACACCATAGGTGTAGGTGTAAGCGGAACCTGCCACCGGGACCATCGAAGCGAGTTCAGCGTAAGCCAGCGCAGCCAGTGCGCAGACAACCGCGGCAATCACGAACGAGATCATCATGCCTGGGCCGGCCTTTTGCCCGGCCTGTGCCGTGAGTACGAAAATACCGGTGCCGATGATGGCGCCCATGCCGAGCATGGTGAGCTGGAATGCGCCAAGCTGTCGCGTGAGGCCCTTCTTTTCGGCCGTGGCTAGAATCAGGTCAAGTGGCTTGACACGTTTGAATAGCATTAAATGCTCCCCGAGGACGAATGCCTCGTTTATCTACAGCTCTGGTATCAGCCCGAAGGCCCGAGGCATCGGTAAACCATAGCCCAGCGGAGGGCGCTGGTACAAGCTGCATTGCGGTTAAACAGCCTCGGTGCAGATCCCTTCCGACTCCGTTTTTCCAAGATCCGATGGCACTTGCGTTTTGTTCGCAGCCTGCTATCAGAACGCCATGTTGAAAGCCGCCATGGGTGTCATGAACGCATCGTTGTCGCGGCCGGCGAAGCTGAATTGCACGCCGGCAATCAGGCCGAAGCGATCGTTAAAGTTGTATTCCGCGGCGGGCGCCAGACTGTAGACATCGCGCGAGCCGGCGCGCCGCTCAAATATCGTCAGTTTGTCGCCAGTGTTCGTCACGCCTCGCAACTGGGAGGGACCTGTGCGGTCGTAAGTCAGGTCCAGGGCCAGTGCCCACTGTGGATTGATGCTGTATTCGGTGCCGACGGCTGCGCCCAGGCTTTGCCCCAGGCGGGCGATGCCGTGGAAATCCTTGGGGGTGCCATAAGTGCTGTGGCCGTTTACGTTCACGCCGCTTGGCGGCAGGCTGTAGCTGAGCGAAGCGCGCACGCGCAGCGGACGGTGGTTGGGCAGCCAAAACATTTGTTGCGCCCGTAGCGAAAGTGTATCGATGCTGGCACCGTTGCCATTGGCATTGAACGGATTCTCGTCGAGTTGATCGTAATTGCCAGTGGGAAAGCGATGCGAATAGAACACGGATACGGCAGGGTGCTTTTTATCGGTGCCGGGAGACAGCAGCAGATACTGGGCGCCAACGGCGGTGTCACCGACCTTCCAGCCGTCCGAACTGAGATTGCCGGACATCGAATGCACTGCGCCAAGCGTGGCTTGCACCTGGAAGCGATCGGTAAGCCCAAAGAACATCGGCAGGGACAGTTGCCATTGGCGCAGACCAGGCTGCACAGGCTGTTCGTTGCCGCTGCTGCCGTAGGCGGAATCGCTCTTGTAGTACATCAAGTAGGGTTCGATCAGGAATGTACCCTGCGGCAGGTTCATGGGATTGGGCGTAATCAGCGGTCCGGTAAAGTTGACATCCGAATCCGTGGCGCCAGCCTGGGCGCACCAGCCGGGGGAGGTGAACAGCAGTGCAAGGATCACGTGTTTCAGGCAGGAGTGTTTCATGGGATAGGTCTCGAGCGCGGTGAACAAGTGGGCTCGGCAAGCGAGCGCCGGCTTTTGATCGAGGCTAATCAAGGCGACGCGGCCGATCTATCGAATTACTTTTAAAATGCTCCGCCGTTAGTCGTGGTTTTCCATAGGAGACATGCGTGACTTTGCTTCAGACATTGCGCAACTATGCGCAGGCTTTTCCTGATGATCCGCACGTTGTGGCATGCCTGGCTTTTCTGCAGCAGACTGAGCACCCCTTCGATCGCGAACACCTTGCCGGCCATTTCACGGGTTCGGCCTGGCTGGTGAGTCGCGACGGCGAGCGGGTGCTGTTGACGCATCACCGCAAGTTGCAGCGCTGGTTGCAATTGGGCGGGCATGCCGATGGCGACAGTGACCTGGCGGCGGTGGCGCTGCGCGAAGCCGGCGAGGAATCAGGGCTGCAAGGCCTGACCGTCGAGCAGGGCATTTTCGATGTCGACCGGCATTGGATACCGGAACGCAAGCACGAACCGGGACACTGGCATTACGACGTGCGCTACGTGGTGCGCACTGGCGAGAGCGAAGACTACGCAGTCAGCGATGAATCACTGGAGCTTGCCTGGGTGTCGATCCGCGGATTGGCTGATTCGCGGGATACTGACGAATCGATGCGGCGCATGGCGAGGAAGTGGTTGGCGCGCGGGAGCGCGCAGGTTGGGGTGTAAACCCCAACGGTCCCGTTTTTTGTCCTCGCACGATTGCTGCATTTCGTATGCGGCTGCATTGCCTGCGGCGCTTTCGGACACCGTAGGCGCTCGAGTCACCTTTCTGTGCTGGCGGTTTCAACCGGATAACGTAACCCTTTTTTTTTGGACTTCGCACGGTTGCTGTATCGCGCACATGTGATGCATTGCCTGCGGCGCTTTCGGTCCCTTTAGGGACCGAAAGCGCCGCAGGCAATGCAGCCAATCATGACAAGCAGCAACTGTGCGTGACCAAGGGGGCAACCTACCCGTAACGTGCCGGCGCTGGATTGAGATGCCCGCATGCCGTGCACGTGCGCGCTTGCTTTGAGGTATAGAAACGATCGAACACCGGCGGGAAGTCGGTCTCGATGTTCTCAAGCGTGAAATACTCTTCGTACAGCTTGTGGTTGCAGCGCTCGCAGAACCATAGCAAGCCATCTTTTTCATGCCCGAGACGGCGCCGCTCGATCACCAAGCCGATCGAATCGGGCATGCGCTGCGGCGAGTGCGGCACGCGCGGCGGCAGGTAGAACAGTTCGCCGGCACGTATCGGAATATCGCGGGCGGTCCCCTCGTCCTGCACCTTCAGTACCATCTCGCCCTCGATCTGATAGAAGAACTCGGGGCCTTCATCGTGGTGATAGTCGGTGCGCGCATTGGGGCCGCCGACGATCATGATGATGAAATCGCCGTCGACGATGCATTTGTTGCCGACGGGCGGCTTGAGCAGGTGGCGATGCTCGTCGATCCAGCGCTGCAGGTCGATGGGTGGGAATAGGGCCATGGACACTTTCCGTCGTGATGGGAGCGCTTGAAACGGCCAGCGCAGTTTAAGCGGACCGATGCGGATGATCCATGCGATCTTCGCCGCCGTTGTGTTCAGGGCGACCAGCCGAGGCTTTTGGCCAGGGCGCTGCCGGTACGCCGGTAGCCATCGGGACTGAGGTGGATCAAGTCGCGGCCCATCAAACTCGGCTTCGCATGAGCCCAGCCATAGCTGCCGCCCTGGCCTCCCATCAGGTCCTGCCAACTCCATTCCACGCATCCGAACCGGCTGCCGACCGTGCGCTGGACATTTTCGATTTGCCGGTGGACGCGACTATACGCCAGCAGCGGCAAGCGGTTGCCTTTGCCGGAACGCAGTACGCCTCGATCCGGTGGACCGACCAGCAGGCACGATGCAGAGGGAAACACCTGCCGCATATTGGTGAGTGCCTTGCCAAGCAGCGCAGCGTACTTGTCCGCGTCGAAGTCCCGATCGGCACCTTCGTTGGTGCCATATTCGAGCACTACGCCGTCGTAGCTCACGCCGTGCAGCGTCTGTGCGATCACCTTGGGATTGGCGTTGGCCCAACCCTTCACGGTGGCGGATGGCAGGCCGTATACGTCGAAAGTGACGTCCGGCAGCTTCACGGGTTCGAGCACGAAACCGTGCAGCACCAGTTTGCCCCGTGCCACGCGCCACTTGATGGTGGCCATGGGATGGTCGCTGCGCACCGTCAACAGTTCGCTGCCGGTGGTGCTTTCGAGCGTCAAGCTGTGCGTGCCGCCGTCGTCAATGGAGTACTCGATGGTAGCGCCGTCCGGCGTGTCGTAGACCATCTGCACTTGTTGCATTTCGGCCTGGCGCGAGGCGTTGCGCAGATCCAGCCAAAGGTAGGCCTCCGGCCCGGCTTCGACCTCGCGATCGACCAGCGCAGGGCCGATATCGAGCGGCGTGGGAGAGGTATAGGCGATTTCCGTGTTCCACGCCGAACCGATGCAGTACGCCCGCAGTCCCGGCAGGCTCACGTTCGCACGCCCCATCGTTGGCGGCAGGAAACGGGGGCCCACGCTTAGGCCCTTGCCACGCAGGGCGTTGATGAGCGTAGGCATGAACGGACCGGCGGCGATGTGGCTGTCGCCCCAGAAAGCGATGCGGCGCAATGGGCCGTTGCTCAGCGCCAGACCAGGGATGGCGTGCGGATCGAGTGTCGGCTCGTCGCGGACGATGGTGCGTGCGAACGGACCGAGTTCCGCATCGCTGGGCATCTGGTTGCCGGCCAACGATACGGAGGCGGCAGGTTTGTCGGTGGGTGGCTTGGGTGCCGGTGTCGCGCGTGGGCAAACCAGGTCATCAACCTGGTTTGCTGATGTGTCGCCATGCGCCAATGCGGCATGGGGCAGCCAGAGGGCGAGCAGGCCGGCGCAGCAGGCTCTGACGATGAGTGATCGTGTAGCGCCTTGTGCGCAGCTTGTTCTAGTCATTTACGGCTTTCGCTCCGGCCAGACTTTCGTCCAGCCCGTGTTGCTTCAGGTAGGCAAGGTGCTTTTTGTGCAGTTTCCTGGAATAGACGCCGTCAGGCGACTCGCCCAGCATCCGTTGCAGATCGCGCACAACATCACCACGCTCGCCCAGATGGAACGCTTGCGCGATCACGCTCTCGGGCGTGTAAGTGTAGGGCGAGGTCGAGTGAGGGTGACCAAGCGCGGCCACACAGCGCCAACGGCTGAAACCTACGGGTTTGACCAGTACACCTTGCTGATTGGTCCAGCCCTGGGTGGAAATGCGGTTGGCCACTTCGATCTGTTGTTCGGGCGTGGCCTCGGCCGGGGTCGGCGCGAATTGCGTGCCGCCCCAGTTGGCCCAGTCTTCGAGGGTGATGTCCAGCCCGCCCGAGTGTCGTCCGGCATTGCGCCAGTTGGCATCGGTTTCGCACAGCGCCATCTTGCGCCAATAGGTGTCGTCGGCTGCTAGTTGCGGGGCGAGCTCCAGAGTGCTGGGCAACGGCGTGGCTGTCTTGGGCGTTTCGATCGGCGTTTTGTCGTGCATCTGCGCGACTTTCGCATCGCGCGCCAGGTGGCCCGTGCTCAGGATCTCGGAGATGAAAGCGCGCAGGCCGATGCTCGACAGGTGCACGCCATCGGAGACGAAATAGTCGGGCTGGTCTTCGGACAGGTCGCTCCAACGGACCACCACCACGTTCGGGAAATCGGGGGCGACACGATCGATGAGTGCATTGTTGGCTTCCATCCAGCGGCGTGGCACGTGCGTGTTGACGAGCACCACGCGCTTGCAGCCGGCCAGCATGGAAAGCATCAGGCGCAACTGGTCCTCCGTGACATAGCCGTTGGTGCCCAGGTGCAGCAGCACTGCCGCGCGCAATTGATCGGCGCTCTTGAGCGCCTTCAACTGATAGATCATATCGGCGGCCTGCCAGCCCATGGTGGCGTGTACGTCCACGCCGGGCAGCGAGGCCTTGAGCAGCTGGCTCGAGCCCAGCAGCACCGAGTCGCCTATGGCGGTGATGTCGCTGCCCGAAAAAGTTTCCATCACCGGAACATCCGATTGTGCGCCAGGCTCGGGTGTCGGGACCGGCACGACCGGCTCTTCCACCGATGCGGTGGGGGTGACAACCGCTGTGTCTGCGAGGCTTACAGTCAGCGAGGCATACGTCTTCCCGCCACCCTTGCTGGTATCAATCAGCGTGCTGTTATCGGTCGGATTGGGCGGACCGCCGAGGCTCAATGCCTCGCGCACGTCTTGCGCAGGGCTGGCCTCCACGGGCGCCTGCCAGAGGATGGTTCCGATCGTGCCGAAGGCGAACGCGACGCTCAATGCCATGAGCAGTCCGCGCGACCACGCCAGGCGGCGGCGTGAAGCCAGTCGCGCGTCGCGAAAGATGCGCTCGATGGCGCCGTGGCGGATGGGCATTTCAATGAAGCGGTAGGAAAGTGCGGCGATGGCCAGGGTGGCCATGATGCGCAGGGCGAACGCTTCGTTGGCATTCATTCCGCGCAGGTCGATGCCCGGGCGCGTCAACATGAAAATGGGCCAATGCCACAGATAGATGCCATACGAGCGCTCGCCGAGCCAGCGCAGCGGACGCACGTCGAGCCAGCGGCCGAACGCCAGCCCCGGGTGGGTGGCGGCGGCGACCAGCGTGATGCCGGTGGTGGCGGCCAGCAGGAAACCCCATGGGTAGAGCAGGCGAGTCTCTTCGCCCATCATTGCGAACAGGGCGACCATGCCGGCAAGCGCGGTCAGGCCGAGCAACAGGCCAAAGCCGCGTCGGGCCGGGCTCGATGATCGAAGGGTTCGCGCAGGTTCCCACAGCAGACCCAACGCCGCACCCAGCAACAGGGCGAATGCATGCGTGTCGGTGCCGAAATAGAGCCGCGACGGATCCCCCTGTTCGGGATAACCCAGCTTGCGCGCCAGCAGGAACATCCAGCCCGCCGATGCCAGGCCAAGAACGATGGCGAGCAGGGCCAGTACGCGCCGCCCGGCAAGTGGCAACAACAGCAGGACCAGCGGTGCCCACAGGATGTAGAACTGTTCTTCGATGGCGAGCGACCACAGGTGCTGCAGCAAAGGTGGGCGGCCCATTGCCTCGAAGTAGGAAGTGTTGGAGTGCAGCAACTCCCAATTCGTGACATACAGCAGCGAAGCGAGGGTGTCGCCGCGCAGGTGCGCCAGGGCATCGGTCGCGATCAGGGCCGCAGCGACGACGGCAGCCGCCATCATCAGCCATGAGGCGGGCAGCAGGCGCTTGGCGCGCCGCCAATAGAAATCGCCAAGATTCATGCGGCCGGTGGCGTCGGCCTCCCGAGCCAGCAGGCCGGTGATCAGGAAACCGGAGATGACGAAGAACAGGTCGACGCCTAGATAACCACCGCGAGCCCAGCGGAAGTCGGCGTGGAAGAACACGACCGCCGAGACGGCGAGGGCGCGAAGGCCGTCGAGCCCGGGAATTCGTGCCGGGGCAGACGCTGCCCTGTCTGTGGCGAGCCAAGCCGCGTCCGTTCGGCATTCCACTTCCTGCGGATATCTGGCGAGCAGCATGATTCCGTTCTTGGTTGCAGGTGTTGAGGGTCAAGCATGAGCGTCGATTGTGATGGATTCGCGTCCGGTCGGGGCGAATCCCGGGCAGGCCGATGCTTTCTTGCGGTCACACGTCCAGCGTCGCCAGATCGCCTTTCTCTTCGAGCCAGCTCTTGCGATCCGAAGCGCGCTTCTTGGCCAGCAGCATGTCCATCAGCTTGGCGGTGCCGTCGTTGTCTTCCACCGTCAGCTGCACCAGGCGGCGCGTGTCGGGATGGATGGTGGATTCGCGCAGCTGCCCGGGGTTCATTTCACCCAGGCCCTTGAAGCGGGTGACCGTGACCTGGCCTTTCATCTTTTCGCGCTCCACGCGCTGGAGCATGGCCTGCTTTTCGTTTTCGTCCAGGCAGTAGAACACCTGCTTGCCCACGTCGACGCGGAACAGTGGCGGCATCGCCACGAACACATGGCCTTCGCGCACCAGCGTAGGGAAATGGCGCAGGAACAGCGCGCTGAGCAGGGTGGCGATGTGCAGACCGTCGGAATCGGCGTCGGCGAGGATGACCACTTTGCCGTAGCGCAGGCCCGACAGGTCGTCCTTGCCCGGATCACAGCCGATCGCCACCGCCAGGTTGTGCACTTCCTCCGAAGCGAGTACCGAGGTGGATTCCACCTCCCAGGTGTTGAGGATCTTGCCGCGCAACGGCAGGATGGCCTGGAATTCCTTGTCGCGCGCCTGCTTGGCGCTGCCGCCGGCCGAATCGCCCTCCACCAGGAACAGCTCGGTGCGGCTCAGGTCGGTGGCGGTGCAGTCGGCCAGCTTGCCGGGCAGGGCCGGGCCCTGGGTGATTTTCTTGCGCACCACCTGCTTGGCGGCTTTCAAGCGCGCGCTGGCGCGCTCGATCGCCAACTGCGCGATGCGCTCGCCGAGATCGACGTGCTGGTTCAACCACAGGCTGAAGGCGTCGTGCACCACGCTTTCCACCAGCGCGGCGGCGTTGCGCGAGGACAGGCGTTCCTTGGTCTGGCCGGCGAACTGCGGGTCCTGCAGTTTTGCCGACAGCACGAAGGCCAGCCTTTCCCACACGTCTTCCGGCGCCAGCTTCACACCGCGTGGCAGCAGGCTGCGGATATCGCAGAATTCGCGCACCGCATTGGTGAGGCCGCTGCGCAATCCGTTGACGTGCGTGCCACCCTGCACGGTGGGAATCAGGTTGACGTAGCTCTCCTGCACCAGTTCGCCTTCCGGCAACCAGGTGAAGGCGACATCGAGGCCTTCGGTTTCGCGCGTCACATGATGCACGAACAGTTCGGCGGGCAAGCATTCGGCGCCGTCGAGTTCGCCGCGCAGGTAATCGCGCAGGCCGTCCTCGTAGTACCACTCGCTCACTTCGCCGCTGGCTTCGTCGACCAGCTTGACGCTGAGGCCGGCGCACAACACCGCCTTGGCGCGCAGCAGATGCTTCAGCTTGGGCAGCGAGATCTTCGGCGAGTCGAAATATTTCGGATCGGCCCAGAAGCGCACGGTGGTGCCGGTCTTCCTCTTCGGCACCGTGCCGATGGTTTCCAGTGGGCTGGCGCGGTCGCCGTTGGCGAATGCCATGCGGTATTCGTTGCCGTCGCGGCGGATGGTCACTTCCACCTTGTTCGACAGCGCATTCACCACCGACACGCCCACGCCGTGCAGGCCGCCGGAGAAGTTGTAATTCTTGCCGGAGAATTTGCCGCCCGCATGCAGGCGGGTGAGGATCAGCTCGACACCGGGAATACCTTCTTCCGGATGAATGTCCACCGGCATGCCGCGACCGTCGTCACTCACTTCCACCGAGCCGTCGCTGTGCAGGATCACTTCGATCGACTTGGCGTGGCCGGCCAGCGCCTCGTCGACCGAGTTGTCGATCACTTCCTGCGCCAGATGGTTCGGGCGGGTGGTGTCGGTGTACATGCCCGGCCGGCGCTTGACGGGGTCAAGGCCGGAGAGAACTTCGATGTCGGCGGCGTTATAACGGCTGCTCATGGGGCCTGCTGCGTGTTTCGCGGGTAGTCAGACGCGGGAGGATGGGCGGTGGTTGCGCGCAGGTCAAGGGGAGCGCGCAACCCTCATGGCCGTCATTCCCGCGTACGCGGGAATGACGGCCATACATAAGATCGGGGCCGCCAGCGTGCCTATTTAAAGCGGCGCGCAGTGTTTCTCCAGCCATGCCAGATCCGCATCTTCCAGCAAGGGCGCCAACGCGGCGCGCACGCTGGCGTGGTAGTCGTCCAGCCAGGCCCGTTCTTCCGGGCCCAGCAGGCCCGGCTCGAGCGCGCGGCGGTCGAACGGGCAGAGGGTGAGCGTTTCGAAGGCGTAGAACTCGCCGAATTCGGTCTGTTCGGCCTCGACCACCACGGCAAGGTTCTCGTGGCGGATGCCGTGGCGGGCGGGCTTGTACAGACCTGGCTCGATCGAGGTGATCATGCCCGGTTCGAGCGGGACCAGGGTGGCGCCGGACGTCGGCACGCGGATGCTCTGCGGGCCTTCATGCACGTTCAGGAAGTAGCCCACGCCATGGCCAGTGCCGTGGCCATAATCCATGCCGCTGGCCCATAGCGGCGCGCGGGCCAGGGCGTCTAGCTGCTGGCCGCTGGCGCCTTTGGGAAAGCGGGCGCGGGATAGCGCGATCATGCCCTTCATCACCAGGGTGGCATCGCGCCGCTGTTCGGAGGTGGTCGGTCCCAGCGCCAGCACGCGCGTGATGTCGGTGGTGCCGCCCAGGTACTGGCCGCCGGAATCGACCAGCAGCAGGCCATGGCGCTGCAAGCTGTCGTGGGCTTCGGGCGTGGCGCGATAGTGCGGCAGCGCGCCGTTTTCCATGTAGCCGGCGATGGTGGCGAAACTTTCGCCAATGAAATTGGGTTGCGCCGAGCGCTCATCGCGCAGCAGCGCCGACACGTCCAGCTCGGTCTGCGTCATGCCGGCGGCAAGGCGCTCTTCCAGGCGGCGGAAGGCGCGCACCAGCGCGGCGCCATCCCGGCGCATCACTTCGCGCACGTGCTCCAGTTCGTTTTCGCTCTTGACCGCTTTGAATGCGGTGGAAGGGTTGGCGCCCTCGATGCGCTTCACATCGGCGGCGACAGCCTTGAGCACATCGCTTACGACATAGCTGGGATCGAACAACAACGTGTCAGCCGCTCTCAATTCGCCCAGTGCATCGCCCAGGGTGGCGTAGTTGGCGACATAGACCCCATCGGCGATCAATGCGGCGACCACTTCGTCATTGAGCTTGTCCCGATCGACAAACAGCGTGGCCGGTCCGGACGATCGCACCAGCAGGTGGGCCAGGAACACCGGATTGCACTCGACATCGCTGCCGCGCAGGTTGGTAAGCCAGGCAATGTCGTCCAGGCTGGAGACGAGATGGTGCGTGGCGTGCTGCTTGCGCATGGCGCTGCGCAGCTTCTCGAATTTTTCCGCGCGGGTGGCGCCGGCGTAGCCGGCCGGATGTTCGAACACCGGCGCATGGGGCAGGGCGGGGCGGTCGCGCCAGGCCATGCCCGGCAAATCCAGGTCAACGCGCAGACTGGCACCGGCCGCGCCGAGCAGGCTCTCAGTCTGCCGTTGCATGGCCACCGACAGGCTATCGCCGGCTATGGCCGCCACTTCGCCCTGATGCAGATGTTGCTGCAACCAGGTCAGATGTTCGTTCGCTTGTCCGGGGCGCTGCTTCATCAGTGCGATACCACCGCCCGCAAGCTGTTGTTCGGCCTGCGAGAAGTAGCGCGAATCGGTCCACAGCCCGGCCGTCTTGGCGGTAACCACGAGGGTGCCGGCCGAACCGTCGAAACCGGAAAGCCATGCGCGCGCCTGCCAATGCGCGGGCAGGTATTCGGACAAATGCGGGTCCGCGGTCGGAACGACGCAGGCGGCGACGCCGTGCTTGGCCATCGCCTCGCGCAAGGCGGCAATGCGGGCGGGAATGGGAGTGCTCATGGGGGGGATGGTAGCAGGGGTCCTGCTGGGCGTTGGGGGGCGCCCCAACATCCCCCGTTTTTCGTTCCCGCACAGTTGCTGAATTTCGTATCTGGCAGCATTGCCTGCGGCGCTTTCGGTCCCTAAAGGGACCGAGTCACTTTTCTTTGCTGGCCCAAAGAAAAGTAACCCAAAGAAACGGCCTCAAGAGCGTGCGGCACTGCCCAGGTTACAAGCCTGAAGCATGCCGCCATGCTTTGATCGATGGCGGGCCAAGCTTCTGCAGCGCCGCTATACCGCGAGGCGTCGGGGCGCTGAGGGCTTAAAGCGCGCCTGCCGATAGGTTGAGCTGTGCTGAGATCTGCCAGATCTTAAATCCTCAGCGCCTCGACGCCTCGCGGTATAGCGGGGGCTTTGAACCTGGGGCGAGCAACTTTCGATCTGGCGATGGACGTTCAGGCTTTTACTTTACCCATGCCAAGAGCCTTTTAGGCCATTTCTTTGGGTTACTTTTCTTTGGGCCAGCAAAGAAAAGTGACTCGGTCGCTTGCGACCGAAAGCGCCGCAGGCAATGCATCACATGTGCGCGATACAGCAACCGTGCGAAGTCCAAAAACAGGACCGTTGGGGCCTACAACCCCCAACCCACGCCCCACCCGCGACATTCTGTCGGGCAGCCTCCGCGACCCGCGGGCTAGTCACAGCTTGCTGCGGCGCGATATTCTATATGAGTCGTTCCCCACGACACCTCCCAATCAGTCCTTCTTAAGAGTCGTTCGTGAACAAACGTTCCCTCGTCTCCGCCGCGCGCTGGTCGTGCGCTGGCTTCGCTGCGCTGTTGCTCAGCGGCTGCAACCTGGAAGTCCTGTCGCCTGGCGGTGACATCGGCCTACAGGAAAAGTCCCTGATCCTCATCGCCACGGGTTTGATGCTGCTGGTCGTGGTTCCGGTCATTGCCATGACCCTGATCTTCGCCTGGCGCTACCGTGCTTCCAATACCAAGGCCACGTACGCGCCGAAGTGGTCGCATTCGACCGCGATCGAGGCGGTGGTATGGATCATTCCCTGCATCATCATCGCGATCCTCGGCACCATCACCTGGCGCAGCACGCATGCGCTGGATCCGTACAAGCCGCTGGAACATCAGGCCAAGCCGATCACCATCCAGGCCGTGTCGATGGACTGGAAGTGGGTGTTCATCTATCCGCAATACGGTGTGGCGAGCGTCAACGAACTGGCCATGCCGACCGACGTGCCGGTGCATTTCGAGATCACTTCCGACTCGGTGATGAACGCCTTCTTCATTCCGCAGCTGGGCAGCCAGATCTACGCCATGGCAGGCATGGAGACGCAGCTCAACCTGATCGCGAACAAGCCGGGCCAATATGCCGGCCTGTCGAGCAATTACAGTGGTGCAGGTTTTTCCGACATGCACTTCACCGCCATCGCAACTTCCCAACAGGGCTTCCAGGACTGGATCAACAAGGCCAAGGCCAGCCCGGCCAGCCTGGATGACCAGACCTATCACGCGCTGACCCAGCCGAGCGAAAAGATGCCGGTGACGTACTACGCCAACGTCAAGCCGGGCCTGTTCAACAGCATCATCGGCCAGTACATGGGCGATATGCAGATGGACAAGATCGGCGTCGAGCCGCAACAGGCCAGCGCCATTCCCTCGCACATCGATCACGCCAAGGCTGCGGAGTAGGCCATGTTCGGAAAACTTTCTCTATCGGCCATTCCCTACCATGAGCCGATCATCATGGGCACCCTGCTGATGGTGTGCCTCGGTGGTGCGGCACTGCTTGGCTGGGTGACCTACCAGCGCAAGTGGGGCTATCTGTGGACCGAATGGTTCACTACCGTCGATCACAAGCGCATCGGCATCATGTACGGCATCCTGGCGATAGTGATGCTGGTGCGCGGCTTCGCCGACGCCATCATGATGCGCGCCCAGCAGGCGGTCGCCTCGGCGGACGCGGCCGGTTACCTGCCGCCGCATCACTATGATCAGATCTTCACCGCGCACGGCGTGATCATGATCTTCTTCGTGGCCATGCCGTTCGTGGTGGGCCTGATGAACCTGGTGGTGCCGCTGCAGATCGGCGCGCGCGACGTGGCCTATCCGTTCCTGAACTCGCTCAGCTACTGGCTCACCGCTTCGGGTGTGGTGCTGGTGATGCTGTCGATGTTCGTGGGCGATTTCGCCGCCACCGGCTGGCTGGCCTATCCGCCGCTGTCGGAGCTCAAATTCAGCCCCACCGTGGGCGTGGATTACTACATCTGGGCGCTGCAGCTATCCGGCCTGGGCACCACGCTCAGCGGCATCAACTTCATCGTGACCATCCTGCGCATGCGCACGCCTGGCATGAAGCTGATGCAGATGCCGGTGTTCACCTGGACCGCGCTGGTCACCAACATCCTGATCGTGGCGGCGTTCCCGGTGCTGACCGTGGCGCTGGCGCTGCTGGCGGCCGACCGTTACCTGGACATGCACTTCTTCACCAATGAGCTTGGCGGCAACGCCATGCTGTACATCAACCTGATCTGGATCTGGGGCCACCCGGAGGTCTACATCCTGATCCTGCCGTGCTTCGGCGTGTTCTCCGAGGTCGTGGCCACGTTCTCGGGCAAGCCGCTGTTCGGCTACAAGTCGATGGTGTACGCCACCGCGGGAATTGGCGTGGCGTCCTTCGTGGTGTGGTTGCACCACTTCTTCACCATGGGGTCGGGCGCGGACGTGAATGCCTTCTTCGGCATTTCGACCATGATCATCTCGATCCCCACCGGCGTGAAGCTGTTCAACTGGCTGTTCACCATGTATCGCGGCCGCATCCAGTTCAACTTGCCGATGATGTGGACGGTGGCGTTCATGGTCACCTTCACCATCGGCGGCATGACCGGTGTGTTGCTGGCGGTGCCGGGTGCGGACTTCGTGCTGCACAACAGCCTGTTCCTGATCGCGCACTTCCATAACGTGATCATCGGCGGCGTGCTGTTCGGCATCTTTGCCGCGGTCAACTACTGGTTCCCGAAGGCTTTCGGCTTCAAGCTGGAGGAACGCTGGGGCAAGGCTTCGTTCTGGTGCTGGGTGGTCGGCTTCTACCTGGCCTTCATGCCGCTGTACGTGCTGGGCTTGATGGGCATGACGCGCCGCATGAACCACTACGCGAATCCGGCCTGGCAGCCGTACCTGATCGTGGCAGCCGTGGGCGCCGTGTTCATCGCGCTGGGCATCGGCTTCATGCTGCTGCAGTTCGCGGTAAGCATCCGCAACCGCGCCGAGAACCGCGATCTCACCGGCGATCCGTGGGGCGGACGCACGCTGGAGTGGGCTACCAGCTCGCCGGCGCCGTTCTACAACTTCGCAGTGTTGCCGAAAGTGGAGGAGCTGGATCAGTTCTGGGCGGACAAGGAGCACAAGCGCGCCTATCCGAGCCATGCGCGCTACGCAGACATCCACATGCCGCGCAACACCGGTGCGGGCCTGATCATGGCGGCTTTCGGTACCGTGCTTGGCTTTGCCATGGTGTGGCACATCTGGTGGCTTGCCATTGGCGGCCTGCTCGGCATGGTGGGCACTTTTGTCGTCCGCGCCTTCGACACCGACGTGGATTACTACGTACCGGGCGCCGAGGTCGAGAAGATCGAGCGCGCACGCCTGGTGCCGCTCAACAAGCTGATCCAAAACGTGGGCCCGGCGTCGGCCGGCGAGAAGGTGGCTTAATCCATGAGTACCGCAATTACCGCTAACCACGGCGCCATCGCACACGGCGGCGCCCACGAGCACGAGCACCACGACGACGGTTCCAAGACCTTGCTGGGTTTCTGGATCTACCTGATGAGCGACTGCCTGATCTTCTCGGGCCTGTTCGCCACGTTCGCCGTGCTGGGGCATGCCACCGCCGGTGGCCCGAGCGGCAAGGAGCTGTTCGATCTGAAATTCGTGTTTGGCGAAACCATGCTGCTGCTGGTCAGCAGCTTCACCTTTGGCTTGGGCATGCTGAACATGCATGCCGGCCATCGCAACAAGGTGATCGCCTGGTTGTTCGTCACGTTCCTGTTCGGCGCGGGCTTCGTGGGCATGGAAGTCTACGAATTCCATCACCTGGTCGTGTTCGAACACGCCGGGCCGAGCCGCAGTGCGTTCCTATCCGCGTATTTCGGCCTGGTCGGTACCCACGGCCTGCACGTCACCTCCGGCCTGATCTGGCTGGTGGCGATGATGGTCATGGTCGGCAAGTTCGGCCTCAATGACGCCGTGCAGCGCCGTCTGTCGTGCCTGAGCCTGTTCTGGCACTTCCTGGACCTGGTGTGGATCTGCGTGTTCAGTTTTGTCTATCTGTTCGGAGTGCTCTGAAGATGTCGAGCCAGCATGGTCATTCTGACGCCCACCAGCACCACGCCCACGGCAGCCTGAAGAGCTATGTCGTTGGTTTCGCCCTGTCGCTGATTCTTACGCTGCTGTCGTTCGGCTGCGTGATGAGCGGGGCGGTACCGCAGCACCTGGTGGTGCCGGGCATCGTGGTGTTCTGCATCGCGCAGTTGCTGGTGCAACTGGGCTTCTTCCTGCACATGAGTGCGGCCCCGGGGCAGCGCGACAACCTGTCGATCGGTGTGTTCACCCTGCTGATCATCGCCATCGTGGTGGTGGGCTCGCTATGGGTGATGCACAACATGAACCTGTACATGATGCATCCGATGATGCAGTCGACCTCCTCGAGCATCGGCTAAACGACAGCTCCCGATCCTGCCCGGTACCGCGGGCGGGATCGGTCGTAATCGCATGGGATGGCAATCCCAGCTTTCCGGGGTTCCAGATGCTGGGATTGGCATCCCAGCCTACTTTTTTGTGCCGTTTCGGCGCAGCCATCTCGCGGTTGGAACGATCTGCCGCTAAAATGCTGATTTCCAGCACGGCTGCTTTCCATGACCCCCCTGATTTTCGTCACCGGCGGAGTGGTGTCCTCGCTTGGCAAGGGCATCGCGGCGGCCTCGCTCGCGTCCATTCTGGAGGCCCGCGGCCTCTCGGTCACCATGATGAAGCTCGATCCCTACATCAATGTGGATCCGGGCACCATGAGTCCCTTCCAGCACGGTGAGGTCTACGTGACCGACGACGGCGCGGAGACCGACCTGGACCTTGGCCATTACGAGCGCTTCGTCCATACCCGCCTCACCGGCAAGAATTCCATCACCACCGGCAAGATCTACGAATCGGTGATCCGCAAGGAGCGCCGCGGTGACTACCTGGGCGCCACCGTCCAGGTGATCCCGCATATCACCGACGAGATCAAGCACTGCATCCACGAGGCCACCCGTGGCTTCGACGTGGCCCTGGTCGAGATCGGCGGCACGGTGGGCGACATCGAGTCCCAGCCCTTCCTGGAGGCCATCCGCCAGCTGCGCATCGAGCACGGCCCGGAGAAGTGCCTGTTCATGCACCTGACCCTGGTGCCCTACATCAAGGCCGCCGGCGAAATCAAAACCAAGCCGACGCAGCACTCGGTGAAGGAGCTGCGTTCGATCGGTATCCAGCCGGACATCCTGCTGTGCCGCTGCGAGCAGCCGCTGCCGGACAGCGAGCGCCGCAAGATCGCGCTGTTCACCAACGTGCCGGAACAGGCCGTGATCAGTGCGGCCGACGTGGATATCATCTACAAGCAGCCCCTGTGGCTGCACCAGCAGGGCCTGGACGACATCGTCGTGAAGAAGATGGGCCTGGACGCCAAGCCGGCCGACCTTTCCGGCTGGCAGCGCACGGTGGAGGCAGTCGAGCACCCGAAGGACGAGGTCACCGTTGCCATCGTCGGCAAATACGTCGAGCACAAGGACGCCTACAAGTCCTTGGGTGAGGCCCTGCGCCACGGCGGCATCAAGCAGCAGGCGCGCGTGAACCTGAAGTGGATCGATTCCGAGCAGATCGAGGCGGACGGCGCGGCCAGCGTATTGAGCGGGGTCGATGCGATCCTGGTGCCCGGCGGCTTCGGCAAACGCGGCTTCGAAGGCAAGATCCTGGCTTCCAGGTATGCGCGTGAACACGGGGTTCCGTATTTCGGCATTTGCTATGGCATGCACGCGGCGGTGGTGGATTTCGCGCGCAATGTGGCCGGCCTGGCCGACGCCGATTCCAGCGAGAACGACCGCCACACGCCCAACCCGGTGATCGGGCTGATCACCGAATGGACCACGGCGACCGGCGAAGTCGAGCAGCGCAACGAACGCTCGGATCTCGGTGGCACCATGCGCCTGGGTGCGCAGGAGTGCCGCCTCAAGGCTGGCACGCTGGCGCGCCAGCTGTACGGCCAGGACGTGGTGCGTGAGCGCCATCGCCATCGCTACGAATTCAACAATCGCTATCGACAGGCGTTCGAGGACCTGGGGATGGTGATTTCCGGCAAGTCGATGGACGACCTGCTGGTGGAGATCGTCGAGCTGCCGCTGCAGCAGCATCCGTGGTTCCTCGGCTGCCAGGCGCATCCGGAGTTCACTTCTACGCCACGTGACGGCCATCCGTTGTTCATCGGCTTCGTGCGGGCCGCGCGCGAGTTCAAGGCCGTGCGCGAAGGTGAGAAGCTGGCCACGAAGGAGTCGGTTGCATGAAGTTGTGCGGTTTCGAAGTCGGCTTGGACCAGCCGCTGTTTCTGATCGCCGGCCCCTGCGTGGTGGAGTCCGAACAACTGCAGATCGATACCGCCGCCAAGCTGAAGGAAATAACCGGCCGGCTCGGCGTCAACTTCATCTTCAAATCCAGCTTCGACAAGGCGAACCGTTCTTCCGGCAGCAGCTTTCGGGGGCCTGGCATGGAAGAGGGACTGCGCATCCTGGGCGAGGTGAAGCGGCAGGTGGGCGTGCCGGTGCTTACCGACGTGCACGAGTACACGCCGATGAATGAAGTGGCCGCAGTGGTGGACGTGCTGCAGACGCCGGCGTTTCTTTGCCGTCAGACCGATTTCATCCAGAACGTGGCTCGTGCCGGCAAGCCGGTGAACATCAAGAAAGGCCAGTTCCTGGCGCCGTGGGACATGCAGAACGTCGTGGCCAAGGCCAAGGCCGTCGGCAACGAAGCCATCATGGTCTGCGAACGTGGCGCCAGCTTCGGCTACAACAATCTCGTTTCCGACATGCGCTCGCTGAGCGCGATGCGTGAAACCGGCTGCCCGGTGGTATTCGATGCCACGCATTCGGTGCAGTTGCCGGGCGGGCAGGGCACCAGCTCCGGCGGCCAGCGTGAATTCGTGCCGGTGCTGGCGCGTGCTGCCGTAGCCGTGGGCATCGCCGGCCTGTTTGCGGAAACGCATCCGGATCCGAGCCAGGCGCTCAGCGATGGGCCGAACGCATGGCCGCTGGGCAAGATGGAGGCGCTGCTGGAAACCCTGCTCGAGCTCGATCAGATCACCAAGCGCCACGGGTTTCTCGAGAACACCCTGTAAGCTGACGACCCGAAGTTTTACCGCATGGTTGTCGCGGTGCTGTTGGTGGCTATCGCGACCCTGCTGTTTTGGCTCTTCAAGTAATAACCGATTAGGGGCATCACTCAATGACGACACAGATCACCCATATCCACGCCCGTGAAATTCTCGACTCCCGCGGCAATCCCACGCTCGAAGCCGAAGTAACGCTCTCTGGCGGCGCGTTCGGCCGTGCCGCAGTGCCCAGCGGTGCTTCTACCGGTACGCGTGAGGCCGTGGAGTTGCGCGACGGCGACAAGTCGCGTTATCTCGGCAAGGGTGTGAAGAAGGCGGTCGGCAACGTCAACGGCGAAATCGCCAACGCGCTGAAGGGCTTCGAGGCGGCAGACCAGCAAGGTCTGGACAAGAAGCTGATCGGCCTCGACGGCACGCCGAACAAGGGCCGCCTCGGCGCGAACGCATTGCTCGGCGTGTCGATGGCTGCTGCGCACGCCGTGGCTGCTTCGCGTCACGAGCCGCTGTGGAAGTATCTCTCCCACGGCAAGCCGGGCGCGCTGCCGGTGCCGATGATGAACATCATCAACGGCGGTGCGCATGCCGACAACAATATCGACGTGCAGGAATTCATGGTGTTGCCGGTGGGCTTGCCAAGCTTTGCCGAAGCGTTGCGCGCCGGAACGGAAATCTTCCACGCGCTCAAGAGCGTGCTGAAGGGCAAGGGCCTGAATACCGCCGTGGGTGACGAAGGCGGCTTTGCGCCGAACCTGCGCTCGAACATCGAAGCGCTGGACACCATCCTCGAAGCGGTGAACAAGTGCGGCTACAAGGTCGGCAGCGAAATCCTGCTTGGCCTGGACGTTGCCAGCTCCGAGTTCTTCAAGGACGGCAAGTATGATCTGGAAGGCGAGGGCAAGGCCTACACGCCTGTGCAGTTCGTCGACCTGCTGGCAAGCTGGGCGCAACAGTATCCGATCGTCACCATCGAAGACGGCATGGCCGAAGGCGACTGGGACGGCTGGAAGCTGCTCACCGACAAGATCGGCAGCAAGGTGCAGCTGGTCGGCGACGACCTGTTCGTCACCAATCCTTCGATTTTCCGCGAAGGCATCGAAAAGAACATCGCCAACGCGATCCTGATCAAAGTGAACCAGATCGGCACGCTGTCGGAAACGCTGGAAGCGATCGCGATGGCCGACCAGGCCAAGTACGCTGCGATCGTGTCGCACCGTTCCGGCGAAACCGAGGACACCACCATCTCCGACATTGCCGTGGCCACTACCGCCACGCAGATCAAGACTGGTTCGCTGAGCCGTACCGATCGCGTGGCCAAATACAACCAGCTGCTGCGCATCGAAGAGGCGCTGGGTTCGGCCGCGCGCTACGCAGGCCGCAACGCATTCCCGAACCTATCCCATTTGCCCGCTTGAGCGAGGTCTGGTCTTAAACCATGTTGCGTTGGGTCGCCTTGGTCCTGCTATTGATGCTGATTGGCCTGCAGCTTGAGCTGTGGTCCAATCACGGTGGCATGTCCGAGGTGGCCAATTTGCGTGCTGCGGTCAAAAAGCAGCAGGACGAGAACGACAAGCTCACCCAGCGCAACCAGGCGCTCGCTGCGGACGTGAGTGATCTCAAGCACGGTGAGCAGGCGGTGGAAGCGCGTGCACGCGGTGAATTGGGTTTGATCAAGCCGGGCGAGACGTTCTATCAGGTGGTACCGAAGCCGGCGGCAAGCACGGCTGCGCCGGCGGCTGCAGCGACCACTGGCGCCAATTGAGCGTGATAGTTCACTAAAAGCCGCGTAGGCTGGGATGACAATCCCAGCAGCAGTACGTTGCAAAAAAGCTGGGATTGTCATCCCAGCCTACGATTGTCATCCCGGTCCAGCTATGGCCTCTCCCGAAAACGAACTCCCTCGTGCCTACGGCACACCGCCTTTAACGGCAGCACTGCGCAGCATCCCCGAAGACTTCCGCGTCGAGGAAATTCTCGGTTACGAAGCCGACGGCGAGGGCGAGCACGCCCTGCTATGGGTGGAAAAGCGCGAAGCCAATACCGATTGGGTGGCGCGCGAATTGGCGCGCTACGCCGGCGTGTCGCCGATGAATGTCGGCTACGCGGGCTTGAAGGACCGGCATGCCGTGACGCGACAAGCGTTCACCGTGCAATTGCCCGGCAAAGCCGATCCGGACTGGAACGCTTTTCCCCACACGGAAGTGAAAGTGCTGAGCAGCGCACGCCACAAGCGCAAGCTCAAGCGCGGAGCCTTGCGCGGCAATCGGTTCGTGCTGGTGCTGCGTGATGTGCGCGGTGATCGGCTACGCACTGAAGAAGTGCTGCACGCCATTGCTGCCCGCGGCGTACCCAATTACTTCGGCGAGCAGCGTTTCGGGCGCGAAGGCGGCAACGTTGCGCAGGCGAGGGCGATGTTTGCCGGCCGCCGGGTCGATCGCGACAAGCGCTCGATCCTGCTGTCGGCTGCACGCTCGCAAGTTTTCAACGGCGTACTGGCCGCGCGCGTGGAACGCGACGCATGGGACAAGCCGCTGCAAGGCGAAATCTGGTCGCTGGCCGGTTCGCGTTCCTGGTTTGGTCCGGAAGAGTTCGACGCCACGCTCGCCGCACGCCTGGCGCAAGGCGATATCCATCCCTCCGGCCCCCTATGGGGACAGGGTGAGCCGCCCGCTACCGCCACAGCAGGTGAGCTGGAGCGCAGTATTGCTGCGCAATACGCCGATCTCGCCGAAGGACTTGCCGCGGCACGCATGGATCAGGAACGCCGCCCATTGCGCCTCCTGCCGAAGAACCTTGAGTGGCATTGGGTGGATGAGGAAACGCTGCAACTGGCGTTTGAATTGCCAGCCGGCGCTTACGCCACGGTAGTGGTGCGCGAGCTGGTTTTGTAGGCCGGGATTGTCATCCCGGCCTACGCGACGTCATGGGACAGGTCCTGGCGTGCGTCCACGTAAACCCAAGCCCGAGTTCCGGAAGCCATGGTCACGGCGATACGCCGATAGTCGTCGACTTCGTATTCATCGGCTTGCGCCAGCTCGGTATCGGTGATGTCGAATACCGTGCCGCTGACGTGATCGGTTGGCAGGCCGGTAAACAACAGGATCGGATGGTGGGTCTTGCCACTGGCGGCCACCACCTCAGGATCGCTAATTTCGACCTCGGTTTGCACGTATCCGGCCAGTTGGTCGCGCTGGCCGGCCAGCGTGCGGCCGAAGGTGGCGAGCTGCACGTTTTCCTGCTGTAGGGTGCCGTAGGAAAATAGCTTGGGCATGGCTTCATCTATCCTTTCAGCAGGACCACCACGGCGCCCGTGCCACCCTGCATCGGCCGCGCGGAAGCGAAAGCGATCACATCGTCACGGCGGCGCAGCAGGCGATCCGTCAAAGTCTTCAGCACCGGGCCGCTGGCTTTGGAGCGCAGGCCCTTGCCGTGCACGATGCGTACGCAGTGAAAGCCTTGTGCGGAGGCATGGGCAAGAAACTCCGCGATCGTCGCTTGCGCCGCCGCGGCGTTCATGTGGTGCAGATCGATATCGTCCTGCACGCTGAACTGCCCACGCTTGAGCTGGCGCAGCAGTTTCGGCGGATAGCCGTCGCGCAGATAGCTCAATTCCTCGCCCACTTCCATCAGGCCGGGGTCGAAGGCCATGTCCAGCAATTCGCCCGGGACGGCGGCCTCATCCGCTTCCAGCATGTGCGGGTACGGTTCCGGCTTGGGCGACTCCGGCGGCGGGGCGACCGGGTCGAACAGGCGTACCTCGCCGATGGCCTCGCGGAACAGGCGGCTGTCCTCGTCGCTCACAATGGCGGGGGGGCGGCGTTTCATGATCGCCATCGTAGCGAAAGCCATGCAGTGATGGTGAAGAGAAGGTCGTGGCAATCGGAAAAATCGCCGGTGAAACAAACGGTCGGCTCGGTTAGACTCCAAGGTCCAGGGCGCGTGTATCCCGCTACGCGGGCGCACGCCGATCACTAGTCTTGAACGGATCATGATGCGAGTTCTGGTAAGCAACGACGATGGCGTGGATGCGCCGGGCATCCGTGTGCTCGCCGAGCGCCTCGGCGCGGTAGGCGAGGTGACGGTGGTGGCGCCGGACCGGGATCGCTCGGGGGCCAGCAATTCGCTCACCCTCGACGTACCGATTCGCGTCTCGCGCATGGACAACGGGTACTACCGCGTGGTGGGCACGCCGACCGACTGCGTGCACCTTGCGCTGGCCGGCATGCTCGACGAGGAGCCGGATATCGTGGTTTCCGGCATCAACAACGCCGCCAACCTTGGTGACGACGTCATTTATTCGGGGACGGTGTCGGCGGCGATGGAAGGGCGCTTTCTCGGGTTTCCGGCGATCGCGGTGTCGCTGGTCAGCAAGAATCACCAGGGCGAGCACTACGAATCCGCGGCCAAGGCCGTGTTGCTGCTGATGGAGCGCCTGCTGGTCGATCCGCTGCCGGCTGACACCATTCTCAACGTGAATGTGCCGGATCGTCCGTGGGAGGAGATCCGCGGGTTCGAGACCACGCGCCTGGGCAAGCGCCATCGTTCGGCGCCGTGCATCAAGCAGAATGATCCGCGCGGCAGGCCGATCTGGTGGATCGGGCCGGCAGGGGAGGTGGAGGACGCCGGCCCCGGCACCGACTTCCATGCCGTGCAGCACGGCTACATCTCCGTGACACCGATCCATGTAGACCTGACTCGATTCCAGGCGCTGGAGAAAGTCAGCAGCTGGGTTGACGCGTTGAGCAAGAACATGGGCGATCAAGCAAACGGTAAGGCGGCATGATTCATCCCTTGCCGCCATCGGCCTTGAAAGGCGAGGGCATGACCTCGCAACGCGCGCGCGACCGGCTGATTGCGAAATTGAAGGAAGAGGGCATTCGCAACCAGCGCGTACTGGACGTGATGCGCAACCTGCCGCGGCATCATTTCATCGATCAGGCGCTGCATTCGCGCGCCTATGAAAACACCGCGCTGCCGATCGGCCACGGCCAGACCATTTCCCAGCCATGGGTGGTGGCGCGCATGACCGAAGCCTTGCTGGAGCCGTTTGATCCCAAGTCAGGGCGCCCACTGAAAGTGCTGGAGATCGGCACCGGTTCGGGCTACCAGGCGGTGGTGCTGTCGCAACTGGTGCCGCAGCTTTACACGGTGGAGCGCATCGAGGAATTGCTGCGCCAGGCACGCCGGCGCTTCCGCCAGCTCGGCTGCGACAATATCCGCTCGCGCCACGACGACGGCAAGCTGGGCTGGACGGCCGAGGCGCCGTTCGATGCCATCATTCTCACCGCTGCCGGCGATGCCATTCCCACTCCTATTCTCGAACAATTGGCTCCGGACGGCGTGCTGGTCGCGCCGGTCGGCTCCCCCAGCAGTCAGACCTTGATCCGCATGCGCGGCGACGGAAAGGGCGATTTCATGCAGGAAGAATTGGCGGCGGTCAGCTTCGTACCCTTGCTGGGCGGTATTGGCTGATGCGGCTTTTCGGGACACTTTATGCGCGCGTACTGGTGTGGGCGCGCGACCGTCGTGCGGTCTATTACCTTAGTGGCCTGAGTTTCGTGGAGGCCTTCATCTTTCCGATCATGCCGGAAGTGATGTTGGCGCCGATGATGCTGGGCAAGCGCCATCGCGCTTTCTTCTATGCCAACTTGAGTTTGCTGTTCTCGCTGCTCGGTTCGTTGGTGGGTTATGCGCTTGGCCATTGGGCTTTTCATGCGCTCACGCCGCTGCTGCAGTCGCTGCATCTGTACGATTCGATCGAGCGCGGTGTCGAAAGCTTGCGCGCGCAGATGAACCAGCATTGGCTGGAGCTGCTGCTGGTGCTGGTGCTCGCGGCGTTGCAGCCGGTGGTGCCGATGAAGTTCGTCACCTGGGCATCGGGGATCGTCGGGGTGCCGTTGATGCCGTTCCTGCTGTGCATCCTGCTCGGACGAGGCAAGCGCGTGTGGATCTTGGCGCTGCTGATCCGCCTGTTCGGCGAGCGTGCGGAGCGGATCCTGCACAAGCACATCGAATGGATCGGTTGGGCGGCGCTGGTGGCATTGGCGGGGCTCGCCGGTTGGTGGTTCTTCCGGCACTAGTGATGCTCGGGCGTTAACGGCCGGCGATCGGCGCGTATCGATCGCATGAAAACTCTTGGGGACCTCGCTATGCTGGCGCGCATGAATGGATTGACGCGATGGTCCGCATTTGCCGTTATAGCCTTGGCCCTGACCGGTTGCAGCACCGTGGTGGTGCAGCCGCCGCCGAGTGCATCAGGTAGTGCCCGTCCGTTGCCGTCGGCCGCTCAGGCCGGCACTTACACGGTAGTGAAGGGCGATACGCTTTATTCCATCGCCTTCCGCAATGGCGCCGACTTTCGCGATGTCGCCAAATTGAACGGCATTGCGTCGCCTTACACGATCTGGCCGGGACAGGTCCTGAAATTGCCAGGACATGGGGCTGCTCCGGCAGCCGCGCATGTGCCGTCGCCAGTAGTCGCGAAAGCGCCGGCGCCTGCAACAGCGGCCCCAGTGTTCCAGCCGGTTGAGACCAAGTCTGCAACGGCTACGCCGCCTGCGCATGCCAGTTCAGTCGCCACAGCCCCCGCTGTGGCTGCGCATCCCTTGCCGCCGCCGAACGCTGCGCCAGCACCGTCGGGCAACACCGTTGCCGCAAATCCGACACCTGCAACGGCCGCTGCTGCCGCACCCGTAGTTGCAGCGAGCAGTGGTGGTACGCGCGTGGCAGGAGGAGTGAAGTGGCGCTGGCCGGCATCCGGCCAGGTGGTCGGCCGATTCCAGGCCAGTGCCGCCATACCGGGCATCGATGTCGCCGGCAAGCAGGGCGATTCGATAGTGGCCGCGGCGGACGGTACGGTGGTGTACAGCGGCAACGGCCTGGTCGGTTATGGCGAGCTGATCATCATCAAACACAACGACAGCTTTCTTTCCGCCTATGGCCATAACCGCAAGCGGTTGGTGACCGAAGGGCAGCAAGTCAAAGCCGGGCAACAAATTGCCGAAATGGGGTCCAGTGGCAGTACGCGCGACGAGCTGCAATTCCAGATTCGCAAGGACGGCAATCCGGTGGATCCGCTGGAGTACCTGCCGTCGCGTTGAGGATTTTCGAAAGGCTTGGGGTGAGCGCGATGAAGCGGTTGTAGGCGCGTCTTGGCCGGGCAGCGCTTCCTCCCGGCTTGACCCCTGGCCCTAGTCCATATAGGTGCGAAGCTGCGCTCAGTCCGCGGGAAGTATGAAAGCAGCCACCACGCGCCGACCTTCGCCGGCGAGCAGATCATAGGTACGCGCCGCCGCCGCATTGTCCATCACTTCGACCCCGATCCCCTTGCGCAGAAATCCGGCCATGAAGGCGGCCGGCGGAAACTGCTGGCGGATGCCGGTGCCGAGCAACACCAATTCAGGCTTCAATGCCAACACTTCTTCAACGTGGCCGTCCGTCAGCGCCCGCGCGTCGGTGACGGGCCACTGTTCCACCGCGCGTTCCGGCGATAGCAAGAAGCTGCGGGTGAGTTCACGGTCGACCACCGTGATGCCACGTTCGGTCACGCGGCGAACGAACAGGTAGTCGCCAGGACGATCCAGCGAGAGATCCATGACCGCCTCCTCAGCGTGGCAAGGCGAGCCGTGGATCGTCCTGGTTGCGCCGGAACAGCACCACGGTGTGGCCAATCTGTTGCACGTTCTCGGCGCCGGTGCCTTCGAGCAGGATCCGGATCTGCTCTTCGCGTTCTTCCTTGTCGCCGCCGGAGAGCTTCACTTTCACCAGCTCGTGGTGCGACAGCGCCAGGTCCAGCTCCTTCACCACCGCCTCGCTGGCGCCCTTGGCGCCGAGCAGGATCACCGGATGGAGGTCGTGGGCGAGGCTGCGCAGGTAGCGCTTCTGTGAAGGGGATATGGCCATGCGTTCAGTCTCGATGCACTGCAAGCTAATCTTAAAGGGTATCATGTCCACCCCCTGTTCCCGGTCCGTTTGCCGACCCATGCCTCGCAGCAAGAGCAGTTCCCGCTGGCTGCGGGAGCATTTCGACGATGTCTATGTCAAGAAGGCCCAGGCCGAAGGCCTGCGTTCGCGTGCCGTATTCAAGCTGGAAGAGCTGGTCGATCGCGACCACCTGCTGAAGCCGGGCATGCGCGTAGTCGACCTGGGAGCGGCTCCCGGCGGCTGGTCGCAGCTGGTGCGGCAGCGCCTGGGCGATAGTGGTACTGTGGTGGCGCTGGATATCCTGCCCATGCAGGGTATTGCCGGCGTTGATTTTTTGCAGGGCGACTTCCGTGAAGAAAGCGTCCTGCAGGCGCTGGAGCAGCGTCTGGATGGCTGGAAAGTCGATCTTGTGCTGTCGGACATGGCCCCCAATATGAGTGGCGTGGCACTGGCCGACCAGATCCGGGCGATGGACCTGGCGGAACTGGCGCTTGATTTCTGCAGGCACTGGCTGAAGCCCGACGGAGCGTTTCTAATCAAGTTGTTCCAGGGAACAGGCTTCGACGATTACTTGCGTAGCTTGCGCGCTGACTTCTCGCGCGTAAGTATGCGTAAACCCAAGGCCTCACGTGCGCGTTCGCGTGAGGTGTACGCGCTGGCCACCGGCTTCAAGGCCGGCGGCAGGCAAACTGGCGAGAACCGCGCATGAACGAAACATGGAAAACTTTGTTGCTCTGGCTGGTGATCGCGGTCGTCCTGATCACCGTGTTCCAGAGCTTCAACCCGCACGGTGGCGCCTCTTCGGACCTGCCTTACAGCAGCTTCGTGCAGAGTGTGGATAGCGGCAATGTCGCCACGGCCAATATCAGCGCCGAAAATCCGGCCACCATCAACGGCAAGCTGAAGGACGGCAGCAACTACCGCACCGTCGCGCCGGTACTCGGCTTCTCCACCAACTCGGTGGTGAAGCAGATGCAGGACAAGAACGTCACCGTCACCCAGGATTCCGGCACCGGCTTTTCGCTGCTCGGCTTGCTGGTGAACTGGCTGCCGGTCATTCTTATCGTGGGCGTGTTCATCTGGTTCATGCGCCAGATGCAGCAGGGCGGCGGCGGGCGCGGGGCGATGAGCTTTGGCCGTTCGCGCGCCAAGTTGCAGGGCGAGGACCAGGTCAAGGTCAATTTCAGCGATGTGGCCGGTTGTGACGAAGCCAAGGAAGAAGTCGGCGAACTGGTCGAATTCCTGCGTGACCCGGGCAAATTCCAGCGCCTCGGCGGCAAGATTCCGCGCGGCGTACTGATGGTCGGTCCGCCCGGCACCGGCAAGACCCTGCTTGCCAAGGCGATTGCCGGCGAGGCCAAGGTACCGTTCTTCTCGATTTCCGGCTCTGATTTCGTCGAGATGTTCGTCGGCGTGGGCGCGTCGCGTGTGCGTGACATGTTCGATCAGGCCAAGAAGCACGCCCCTTGCATCATCTTCATCGACGAAATCGATGCGGTAGGACGCCATCGTGGCGCCGGCCTGGGTGGCGGTCACGACGAGCGCGAGCAGACGCTCAACCAGCTGCTGGTGGAAATGGACGGCTTTGAAGGCACCGAGGGCATCATTGTCATCGCGGCGACCAACCGTCCGGACGTGCTCGATCCGGCTCTGCTGCGTCCCGGCCGCTTCGACCGCCAGGTCGTGGTCGGCCTGCCGGACGTGAAGGGCCGCGAGCAGATCCTCAAAGTGCACCTGCGCAAGGTGCCGATCGCCAGCGACGTGGAGCCGATGGTGATTGCACGCGGTACGCCGGGCTTCTCCGGCGCGGACCTGGCCAACCTCGTCAACGAGGCGGCGCTGTTCGCGGCGCGCGAGAACGCCCGTGAAGTGCGCATGACCCATATGGACAAGGCGCGCGACAAGATCCTGATGGGCACCGAGCGGCGCTCGATGGCGATGAGCGAGGACGAAAAGAAGCTCACCGCCTATCACGAAGCCGGTCACGCCATCGTCGGCCGCCTGGTGCCGGAGCACGATCCGGTCTACAAGGTGACGATCATCCCGCGCGGCCGTGCGCTCGGCGTCACCATGTACCTGCCGGAAGGCGACAAGTACAGCATGAACAAGACCGCGATCGAATCGCAGTTGTGTTCGCTGTACGGTGGCCGCGTAGCGGAAGAGTTGATCTTCGGCACCGACAAGGTCACCACCGGAGCCTCCAACGACATCGAACGCGCGACCAAGATGGCGCGCAACATGGTCACCAAGTGGGGCCTGTCGAACGAGCTCGGTCCGGTCACCTACGGCGAGGAAGAGGACGAAGTGTTTCTCGGCCGCTCGGTGACGCAGCACAAGAACGTCTCCAATGAGACCGCGCGCAAGATCGACGAAGTGGTGCGCGACATCCTCGACCGCGCCTACGGCCGCAGCATGCAGTTGCTGACCGAGAACATCGATAAGCTGCACATGATGGCCGATGCTCTGCTGCAGTACGAAACGATCGACGCGCGCCAGATCGATGACATCATGGCCGGCCGCGTGCCGGGTCCCCCGGCGGACTGGTCCAAGACCACGCCGTCGAGTTCGGTGCCGCCGCCGCCACCGCGCAGCGATGCCGGGGCCAAGGTGGGTGATCCGGCTACGCAAAGCCGTATCTAAGCCTGGACATCCGATCGGAAAGGCCGCCCCTTGGGCGGCCTTTTTTGTTGGGCGCGTCAATAATTTTATCCGGGTGATATTGTAATGAGTATTTTTATCCGGGTATTATTCTGGCTTTCCAGGAAGCCCTCTCATGAACAGCCCAGCGTCACCCGTTTCCTACACCAGCTTTCAGAGCGAACGACGCCTTGCCTCCGGGCCGCCGCACGTTGTGGCGCTGGCGGTCAAGCTCGCCGCTGCGCGAGCGAATGCCAAGCCGATTCAGATCTTTGACGACAGCACCGGACGCTCTGTCGATGTCGACACGCGTGGCTCCGATGAAGACGTGCTCGCCCGCTATTTCCCGGTTGCCGCCGTCGAAGAGGACAAGCTGGATGGCGCCGCCGATGCTCCCCGGGGCAGGGGGCGTCCCAAGCTGGGCGTTGTCGCGCGCGAGGTCACCTTGCTGCCGAGGCACTGGGAGTGGCTGTCCGCCCAGCCAGGCGGCCCCTCCGTGGCGCTGCGCAAACTGGTGGACGAGGCGCGTCGTACCCACGGCGAACGCGACAAGTCGCGCGCGCGACAGGAACGCGCCTATCACTTCATGTCAGCTATGGCCGGCGACAGGCCCGGTTTCGAAGAGGCCACGCGTGCTCTGTTCGCCGACGACAAGTCGAAGTTTGCCGAGCTGATTGCCGCCTGGCCGATCGACGTGCGCGACTACGCCTCGCAGCTGGCATTCGGCGAATAAAAGGACGGTGGTCATGAGCAGCTATCTGGAACCGACGTGGGAAGCGGGGCGTGCCTTCATGGCGAGGCCATGGCAAGGCAGCGTCGTAATGCTCAATTTGTTGCGTTTTCGCGCCGTGGCCGATTACTCGGCCACGCCGGAGTTGGCACCTGCCGAAGCCATCAGTGGTGCGCAAGCCTTTCAGCGTTACATCGAACTCACTTTGCCGTACTTGCGCGAAAGCGGCGGCGAGCTCCTATGGCTTGGCGATGGCGGTCATTTTTTGATCGGACCGCCTGACGAGCGATGGGACATGGCCATGCTGGTGCGCCAGCACAGCGTTGCTTCATTCATGGCATTTGCTTCGCACCAGGCGTATCTGGCCGGAATAGGGCATCGCACGGCGGCGCTTGAAGATTCGCGCCTGTTGCCACTGACGTCGATCGACATCTGAAGGTTTGATCGTCGGTTGGGTGCAAACCCCAACATCGTCGTGCATGGACATTTCGAGGTTGGGGTCTGCACCTCAACCTACACGGCCAAAGGGTAAAGCCCGTTACTGCGCTTGGGGAGCTCGAAAAAAACGAGCACATCCCTGTGCTCTCACTTTCGCACTTTGAGGAAACAGCACACATCTGTCAGACGCATACCGCACATCGATTGCTGGGGAGCGTACTTGTGCGGCGTCGTCCGCCTCATCTATAGAGTGGACAATTTGATGCCACAGTGTCTTGTGCATTCGAGGCTCGCGAGATGCGAATTTCCGCACAAATGGCGCACGCACCGGTAAACACTTTGCACAGGCATGAAAGACTAGAACAACTTGCGGATTTTGAATGCGCAATTCGGCACAATTTATTTGCCATACTATAGCACGTTACTGGTGAGGCACTTGCGCTGGTAGGCGAAATAGCCCTTAAGATGCGGTGTCCGGACTGCACGATCGTACAGCCGGTCCTTGTCATCCTTTGCCGGTACGCACCTAGTCACCATGAAGATTTCTGCCGATGAGCTGGAGCCGCTGTTCGACGTCTTGCCGGATGTTGTGTTCTTTGTGAAGGATACAGAGGGGCGTTACACGCACGCTAATCTGACCCTGGTGCGCCGTCTTGGCCTCAAGCAGCGCAGCGACGTGATCGGCAAGGATGTCACCGAACTGTTTCCGACCACGATGGGCGGCTCCTATGCCGCGCAGGATCTGCGTGTATTGAACGGCGAGGTCATCGAAAACCAGCTGGAAGTGCATATCTTCGCCAACCGCGCGCCGGGCTGGTGCCTCACCTGCAAGCGTCCGCTGCGCTCACGCGGCAAGATTTGCGGCGTAGTGGGCATTTCGCGCGATCTTGGCCTGCCGGATGGGCGCCATCCTGTCTACGACCGCTTGAAGCGCGTGCTGGCCTATATGCAGGAACACTACGGCGACGGTGTTCGTATCCAGGCCCTGGCCGAGCAGGCCGAGCTTTCGATTGCGCAATTCGAACGGCATTTCCGCCGCGTTTTCCAGCTCACGCCGCAGCAGGTGCTGACCAAGCTGCGCATTGAGGCAGCCATGCGCATGCTGCACTCCGACGACAGTGTGGCATCGATAGGCGTGGCATGCGGTTTTGTCGACCAGAGCGCGTTTGCGCGCCAGTTCAAGGCGACGGTGGGGATGACGCCGCGAGCGTATCGCTCGCTGGCGCAGGGGCAGGAGGCGATGGTGCCGGCGTAGCGGGGGGGAGGTTGGGGTGTCACCCCGACGGCCCCTTTTTATCCCGCACGGTTGCTGCATTTCGTGGGTTGAACCATTGCCTGCGGCGCTTTCGGTCCCTAAAGGGACCGAGTCACTTTTCTTTGCTGGCCCAAAGAAAAGTAACGGCGGATTCTAAACTCAAGTGCATCACTGGAGTGGAGAAGGCCATGGGCGAGCAGT
>NZ_RYYV01000017.1 GCF_003977665.1 Dyella choica
ACGCGGTTCATCGGCATGGCGGCACCTCCGCTTGAGGGATGCCGCCATGCTCGCCCTACCTCTGCTCACCTACTGAGACTCGACGCTAATCAAGCGTGTAGTAGGGGAGGGCTGGGGTGGGGTGAAGCAATCTCGCGGTGAAGTCAGGCTGTGTGGCAAGCTCGTGCAACCCCACCCGACCCTCCCCTCGAAAGCAGGGGAGGGTCAGTGCCATCAGTGCAGCTCGCTATATTGCACCGGCAACCATTCATAGCCGGAACCGGCCTTGCGCACGTGGCCTATGGCAGGGAAGTTCAGGTGCGCACCGGCGATGTAGTAACCCTCTTTGGCGGCGTCGGCCAGCACATGGTCACGCACGGATAGCGCCGACTGACTGTCGGTATCGAATTGAATGGTGATGTCGGGCTGCGCGAACTGGATCGCGGGCACATGCAGGACATCGCCCCAGACCAGCATCTTCTGGCCCTTGCTCTGGATCATGTAGCCGGTGTGGCCGGGCGTATGGCCCGACAAATCGACGGCACGAATGCCCGGAACCAGCTCGGTTTCGCCATGGAAAGGCTTGAAGCGGCCCGCCTGGACGTAAGGGTTCAAGGCGTCCATGGCGATCTTGAAGAAATCCTTCGCTTCCTTCGGCGCCTTGTCCATCTGCGCCGGGCTCAGCCAGAAATCGGCATCGCGCTGGTCGGCGCGAACGATCGCATTGGGAAACACGCGCTTGCCGTGATCCACCAGGCCGCCGACGTGATCGAGGTGCATATGGGTGATGTAGACCTCGTCCACTTGTTCCGGCTTGTAGCCGCTCGCTTTCAAGCGGGCCAGCAGCTTGCCCACGTTCGGGCCGTAGAAGGCGCCGGAACCCGTGTCGATCAACACCAGCTTGCTGCCGGTATTGACCAGGAACGCGTTGAAATTCATTTCATAGGGCGGTTGTATGAAGGACGCCGCCAGGGTCTTGTTCGTCTGCTCCGGTGTTGTGTGGGTAAGCAGATTTTGCACGGGCAAGGGCGAGGTGCCATCGCTCAGTGCAGTGATCTCGAAATCGCCCAGCATCATCCGGTAATACGCGGGCGCCGAAGTCTTGGCCATGGGAGCGGCGGCGTGTGCGGATTCGACGGAGGCACCGCCGATCACGGTGCCTAGCAGCAATGCGGTAGTCATTGCCGCGCGTACAAAACGTTGTTTCGTGCTCATGCTGTTGTCCTGATTATCGTGGGGTGGCCGGTTGGGACAGATCGACAAAAAAGCTTCATGCCCGACAGCGGCGCGAATCGTGGTGAATGGTGCAAGGTCTGTCAAGAAAGCCAAGGCTAGCTTTCAAACGCCCGAAGACCGGCGCGCCGTGTCCAACAGCCATTGCCGGAACAAAGCGGCAGATGGCGAATCCGGCCGTCGCGACGACGACACCAGGTAATAGGCACCCGGTGCCGGTGCCGATAGCTTGCCGATACGGATCAAGGAGCCTGCTGCGATCGCGTCTGCCGCCAAAGCGCTGCGTGCCAGTGCAACACCTTGCCCTGCCTCGGCGGCCTGCATCAGCAGGGCCGAATCGCTGAAGCTCGGGCCGTAGGTCATGCGGTCCGGTCGGTGTCCGACTTGCGCGAACCAATCTTCCCAGCTCCGGAAGTCGTCGCGCAGCAGCAGGCAGGATTTGAGGTCAGACAGACCGCGAATTTTCTTGTCTGCGGCGTAGGTTCGCGAAGCCACTGGAAACAAGGCTTCGTCAAACAGTTTTTCGCTGTGCAGGCCCGCCCAGCGTCCCTTGCCGTAGCGCAGTCCGAAATCGCACTCGTCCTCATCGAGGTCCTGCAGCGCCGGTGTGGCGTGCAGCTTCAATTCGATGTGCGGATGCGTCGCCATGAAAGCGCCCAGACGAGGCATCAGCCAGCGGCTTGCCAGCGATGGCGGCGCGGTAATCGACAGTCGGCTGCCGTCGCGCGCTCGCAATGATTCACCTACCTCCGCCAACTGCTCCAGCACGTTGCCGACTACCTCCAGCAGCTTGCTGCCTGCCGTGGTCAAGGCCACGTCACGCCGGTTTCGCTGGAACAATTTGGTGGCGTAGAACGATTCCAGCGCCTTGATTTGATGGCTGACGGCGCTGGCGGTGAGGTGCAGCTCTTCGGCCGCACGCGCGAAATTCCGCGCACGCGCCAATGCCTCGAAAGTACGCAAGGTGTGCATTGGGGGCAGTGGCTTTCGCATCGGATGGCTTCCACAGGATGAATCTGCTTCATCGCACGATGAAAACGGATCGCTTCAGGCGGCGATGGCTGCGCCGAATAATAGCGCGCACCGCAAACGCACCCCTAAGGATCGCGCATGATCTATCGATGGCTGCTGTGCCTGGCCCTGGCCGTTGCTTTCTTCAGCCCGGCAACCCGGGCTGCCTCGCTGCATGAAGGCTGGCAGGAGGTGGATGGCTTGCATCTTTTCTATCGTGAAGGCGGCAACCCCAAGGCGCCGACGATCGTCTTCCTGCACGGCAATCCGCTTTCTTCCATCATGTATGCGAGGGTGATGGAGGAACTGGCTGCCAGCCAGCCGGTGCATGTGATTGCCATGGACTATCCGTCCTTCGGCTATTCCGATGCACCGGATCACACGTCCTACCGCTATACCTTCGATCATCTGGCCGAGACGGTCAGCCATTTCCTCAAGCTGCGCGGCATCGAGCGATACGCTTTGTACATGCAGGACTATGGCGCGCCGGTCGGGTTTCGGCTGATCAGCGCCAACCCGCGCGCCATCACTGCCATCATGGTTCAAAACGGCGTAATCCACCTGGATGGCTTTCCCACCGCGCAGGACCCTGATGGGGAGTTGCGGCGCCATTGGCTGCAGCGCAACCCTGCCGTCGATGCGCGCCGCACTGCCTATATCCATGCCCTGAGTTTTCCTCAGGCCGAGCACTGGTCCGATGAAGACCATGCCGGCGCCGATGCCACCGTGCAGATGATCGCCGCCTTCCAGCGTCCCGGCGTGATCGAAGCGCGCAACGACCTGTGGTTCGACTACGGCAGCAACGTCGCACGCTATCCGGCCTGGCAAGCCAGATTGCGCAGCTTGCACGTTCCGGTCCTGGTGCTGTGGGGCAAGCAGGACATGTTCTTTACGACGCCAGGGGCCGAGGCCTATCGGCGCGACGCCCCCCAGGCGGAAGTTCACATTCTTGACAGCACCCACTTTGCCACGCTGGATGCTCCGGACCAGGTGGCGGCGCTGCTGGGCGATTTTTTTCGCCGGCATCATGACGAGCTGCGCAGATGATGGAAGCGCCTGGGTACTTCGCACGGCCGAATCTTGCCTCGCGGTCATTCCGGCGAAGGCCGGAATCCAGTTTCAATACGTAGTGCGAAGCGCTCGATATAAAGATGATGATGTGTCCTTCGGACGAGTATTTAGACTGGATTCCTCGCTCCTCAAAGCCAGGTACATCCATGTATCTTCCCCGCGTACCGGCCTGCGCCGGAATGACGGTGAGGTAAGTAGAGGCTCCTCGCAAGCTCAAGTTTCTTTGGCGGGGTTGGGCAAGGTGGCAAATCTTGCGAAGATGTGGGGCAACAAGCGCCAGGACACCCCGCATGACCCAAGCCCTCCGCCTAGCCATCAACGGTGCCTCCGGCCGCATGGGCCGTGCCCTGCTCACGCTGGTGCGCGAGGACCGGCGCTTCGAACTGGCTGGCGCCCTGGTGTCCGCAGGCTCCGTGCACCACAACACGCCGGTCTTTCCCGAATTGCCCGTTTCGCTGCGCTATACGCACGACTGGAGCGCAATGACGGCAGATGTCGTGATCGATTTCAGCGGCCCGGATGGCCTTGTCGAAGCACTGGGCTACTGCACGGCGCAGCGTGCCGCCCTGGTCACCGGAACGACCGGCATCGACGCATCGCTGCAAGCCAGGCTCGATCAAGCGGCGCAGCACATTCCGCTACTGCACGCCGCCAATTTCAGCCTGGGGGTTGCGGTACTGAAGCGCTTGTTGCGTGATGCGGCCGTGGCGCTGCCCGACTGGGACCTGGAAATCGTCGAGGCCCATCACGGCCGCAAGGAAGACGCGCCTTCAGGCACCGCGCTCGCGTTGGGAGACGCGGCTGCCCAAGCGCGTGGCACGAACCTGGAGAAAGATGCTGTGTACGCGCGCGAAGGCCGTCCCGGTGCACGCCGTAGCGGTAGCATCGGTTTTGCCGTCGTGCGCGGTGGCGATGTGGTGGGTGAGCACACGGCGTTGTTGCTCGGGCAGGGCGAGCGCATCGAGCTGGGCCATCGTGCCACCGACCGCTCGATCTTTGCGCGCGGTGCATTGGAAGCAGCAGCGTGGCTGGCCGGTCGAACGCCCGGCAGCTATGCCATCGACGACATGTTGCAGGCTCGGCTTTCGCGTTGAGCACGCGCAATCGATTCTTTCATATGATTTAAAGAATTCTGTCGCAAATATTTGCCATGGTTGCGCCCCCCTTCACATAAATTTGCGATCCGGCGTCCACCGCCGGACGGAGCAGGCGCAACAATGATGCAGAAGACCTTGCTGGCGGCCGCCATGGCCCTGGCCTATTGCCCCATGTCGTCGTTGGCCAATGACACGGATGCTGCCGCGTCAACGCCGGAGAAATCCAAGAGCCTGGAAACCGTATCGGTGATCGGCCAGGGCGAAACCCGCCAGGTGCAACGTGTGACCAGCAAGGACGTTGCCGTGCTGCCGCCCGGCACCAGCATCCAGAAAGTGCTCAACCGCATGCCTGGCGTGAACGTGCAATCGAACGATGCGTTCGGCGCCAATGAGGAATCGGAAACGATCAGCCTGCGCGGTTTCAATGGCCAGCGCCTGGGCTATACGCTGGATGGCGTGCCGTTGGGCGACAACGCCTACGGCAACTACAACGGCCTCAACATCAGCCGTGCGCTGATCGCCGAGAATTTCGGCGGAGCCGAACTGGCCGAAGGCATCGGCAGCCTGGGCACTGCTTCCACCAGCAACCTCGGCGGCGCCATCCAGTATTACTCCGACGATCCCGCCACCACGTTCGGCGGCCGCATCGCGCAAACCGTCGGTACCGACCAGAATCGCCGCACCTATGTGCGGGTGGACACGGGCGATTACCACGGGTTTTCGATGTATGTGTCGGGTATTCGCGCCACCGCCGACATGTGGGCGAGGCCGAATCTGCCAACGTCCACCAAGCAGTACAACCTGAAGGCGGTGTACGAGTTCAGCGGCGGACGCATCACCGGCTTCGCCGATACCTCGCGCACTTCGCAGGCCGACTACGCCTATCTGTCCAAAAGCGGCATGGCGCGCGGTCTGGGCTGGGACTGGAACCTGTATGCGCCCGACTGGCAGCGTGCGTTGAATGCTGCGCGCGGCATTTTCACCGGCGGCGTCAACAACATCAACGATGCGTACTACCAAAGCCGCGCCCTGCGCAATGACAATCTTTATTACCTGGCCGGCGATTTCAATCCTGCGGATACGGTGACGCTGCACGCGCAGGTCTACCACCATGAGGACGAGGGGCAGGGCCACTGGTGGGCGCCGCAGCAGGTGTCGTATCCGGGCACGCCGGCGGCGATCCCGATTTCCATTCGCAGCACCAACTACAAGATCAATCGCACCGGCGCGGTTGCTTCGGTGGCGTGGGATCTGCAGGGCCATCATCTGGAAGCCGGCCTGTGGTACGAAAAGAACTACCACGATGTGCAACGCAACTTTTACTGGATCACCGGCCCGATCAACGACGATCGCTTTCTTACCGATCCCAATCGCCTGTTGTTCAACCAGCGCTACGTGATCACCACCAAGCAGGCTTACCTGCAGGACAGCTTCAAGCTGCTCGACGACAAGCTCAGCGTGGATGTGGGCGTGAAGAGTCCGCACACCCTCATGACCGCCCAGGAAGCGCCGGGCATCAAGGTGGAGGCGCCAGTGGCAAATGGCCGCCTCAGCGCCAGCAAGGCGTTGTTGCCGCAGGTGGGGCTGGGCTATCAGCTGGGTGGCGGCCAGGAGCTGTTCGCCTCCTACGCCGAGAACATCGCGGCCTACCAGGGCGGTGGCGCAAGCGGACCGCTGCTGGTGACGCAGGCTTCGTACAACGCCACGCTGGGTAATCTGAAGCCGGAGCAGTCGCGCACCCTGGAAGGCGGCTATCGCATTTCGCAGCGCGAGTTCGACGCTTCCGCGGCCGTCTACCATGTGAAGTTCGACAACCGCCTGCTGTCGCTCAATCCTTGTCCCAGCATCCAGCAGGGCACCACGCCGGCCTGCACCACCCGCTTCTACAACGTGGGCTCGGTGACCAGCAAGGGGGCGGAATTCACCTTCATCTGGCGTCCGGTCGCGCATCTGGAGTGGTACAACTCGGCATCGTTCAACCGCTCCACCTACGACAATAACTACGTGCAGAATGGAGTGGTAGTACCGACCCGCGGCCGTACCACGGTGGACACGCCCAACCGGATGTTCGCCAGCGAAATCAGCTGGGTCTATGGCCGCTGGAACGTGAGCCTGCGCGGCAAGTACACCGAGTCGCGTTTCTACACCTACACCAATGACCAGGGTTTCGGCGGCTACACCGCGTTCGACTTGGGCGCGGGCTACGACTTCGGTCCGGTCGGTTTTGCGCGTGACGTGCGTTTGTCACTCAACATCACCAACCTCACCGACAAGCGCTATGCTTCCAACCTTACCGCGTTCACCAACAATGATCCGCAGGGCACGGTGCTGGCCTTCCACGCCAGCGCACCGCGCCAAAGCTTTCTGACGCTGGACCTGAAATTGTGAGGAAGCGGAGCATGAAAACGCTACTATGGCTGACCTGCTGCCTTGGAGCCGTAGCCATGTCCACCAGCGTGCGTGCCGACGAAAAGCCGATCGCCGCCAAGGTGCTGGTAATCGGCCATCGGGGCGCCAGCGCGTTGCGGCCCGAGCATACCCTGGCCTCGTATGGCCAGGCCATTGCCGATGGCGCGGACTACGTGGAACCCGACCTGGTGATGACCAAGGACGGCGTGCCGGTGGCCCGGCACGAGAATGAGATCAGCGGCACTACCGACGTAGCCGGCCATCCGGAGTTCGCCTCGCGCAAAACGACCAAGACGATCGACGGGCACCGTGTCACCGGCTGGTTCACCGAAGATTTTACCCTGGCTGAACTGAAGACCCTGCGTGCGCGCGAACGACTGCCGGAGTATCGCAGCACGCAATACGACGGCGATTTCCAGGTACCGAGTTTCGATGAGATCATCGACTTCGTCGCAACCGAAGCGGCCACGCGTGGGCGCGTCATCGGCATCATTCCGGAGATCAAACACAGCACCTATTTCCAGAAGCTGGACCTGCCGATGGAAGATCGCGTGCTGGCGATCATTGCCGCGCATCACTACACGCAGCGTGCGCCGGTGGAAATCCAGTCGTTCGAAATCGCCAATCTGCGCTATTTGCGCGGCAAACTGGGCAAGAGCCACCCGAACGTACGCCTGCTGCAGTTGATCGATGATGCGCATGAGCAGCCGTACGACGTGACGGCAGCGGGTGGCAAGCTGAGCTATGGCGACATGACCACGCCGGCGGGCTTGCGCGAGATCGCCACCTATGCGGATGCGATCGGCCCCAACATCCGCGCGATCATTCCCTTGCAGGCCGACGGCCGCCTGGGCGCGCCCACACCGCTGGTGCATGATGCGCATGCGGCCGGCCTGGAGCTGCATCCGTATACGTTTCGTCCGGAAAACCACTTCCAGGCGAAGAATTTCTGGCAGGGCAGCGATCCGAAGACCTTCAACGAGGCCGGTTCGATCGCGGAGATCCGCACCTATCTTGGCGCGGGGATCGACGCCTTCTTTACCGACGACCCGGCCATCGGGCGCAAGGCGGTCGATGGGCGCTAACTAGCTCCCTCCCCTACGTGTAGTAGGGGAGGGAGCCGCTTGTTTTGAGTAGCTCGGATGTTGAGGGCTCGCGTTAAAGCCTGTAGCATCCGCGCCACTCACTGTCATTGGGGAGTAGCCATCCTCCTGCGGCGGCCGCCAGGCGCGCATGCATCGAGGAATCCGCGTCAACATACTTGAAGCCTAGGCTTCATGGCGCGGGTGGTTGTCGCAGGCATTCGGTTTGCGGCAGTCCGGCGAGACCTTTGGCCACGACGCGCTTACCCCGGCCGGGCGAGCGGCGTACGTGCGCCATTGGTTTGCGCTCGCCCGGCCCGGAATTCACCATGCTCATCACGGCGTTGCTGTTCCTGCTTTCCGCGGCAGCGATCTACGCAGCCTGCGAGTACTTCGTCAACAGCATCGAATGGCTGGGGCACAAGCTCAAGCTCGGCGAGACCGCCACGGGTACGGTGCTGGCGGCATTCGGCACGGCTTTGCCGGAAAGCGCGGTGACGTTCGTGGCGGTAATGATGGGGCGCACGGCCGAGGTACGCGACATCGGTGTCGGCGCGGCGATGGGCGGTCCCCTCGTATTGGCCACGATTGCCTACGCGGTGGTGGGCATTGCGCTGTGGAGCTGTCGTCGACGCTTGGGGCGCGCCACGATGCACGTGCAGGTGAAAAGTGCGCGGCTGGCGCGCGACCAGGGGTGGTTCCTGTCGATCTTCATCGTGAAATGCGCGCTCGGCTTGGCGGCCTTCGCCTTCAAGCCGTGGCTTGGTGTCCTGTTTCTATTGGCCTACGCGCTTTACGTGTGGCGTGAATTGAAGGATGAGGGCGATGCAGCCGACCACGAGGAGCTCGAGCCACTGAAATTTCAGCCGCGTGCGTCGACGCCGTCGATGCTGGCTGTGTCGTTGCAGGCGACGCTTTCATTGCTGGTGATTGCGATGGCCTCGCACTTCTTCGTTTTGCAGCTGCAAGGCATCGGACTGGCCCTGCATCTTGCGCCGCACCTGGTGGCGCTGGTGCTCAGTCCGGTGGCTACGGAACTGCCCGAAACCATGAATGCGCTGATCTGGGTGCGCCAGGGCAAGGAACGGCTTGCGCTGGCGAACATCTCCGGTGCCATGATGATTCAGGCCACCGTGCCCAGCGCTCTCGCGATCTTCGCCACACCCTGGCTGTTCGATGCGCCGCTGGTGGTGTCGGGCGTGCTGACCATGCTGGCGATCGTCTATTTGTGGGGATTGTTCAAGCGCGGCCGGGTCGATGGCCGTGCCTTGGTGCCGGCTGGTTTGCTCTACTTGGTGTTTGCGTTTTACGTCGCGCACAGTCTCATGTGAGGCCTGGGCTCAGGACTCGCCCAGGCGCGATAGCTCAAGCTTGGCCGCCTTGAGCCACTCCTGCTCCTTGCGACGATAGTAGCGGGGCATCAGCTGGGCGCGCCGAAGCTGGCTCTGCAGCACGTTGCGCGCTTCGTCGCGGTGCTGGCTGCGGCCTAGCAGGCGGCCGTAGCGAAAGCGCCCTTCTTCTCCCGGATAACTGTCGGCCAGCACGCGGTACTCCGCCAGCGCGGCTTCGGTTTCGCCTAGTTCTTCCAGGCAGCGCGCATACAGCAATTGGCCATCGCTCGATTTGTAGTTGGGATTGGCCTTGGCCAGGGCGTCCAGCGTCTGGCGCGCATCGGCAAATTGATCGCTGCCGGCCTGCGCCCGGGCCAGCCCCAGCATGAAGTCCGGATCGGTGGCGTACATGCCGCCGAGCAGGCCCTGATACAGTTCCTGCGCGTTGACGTAATCGCCTTGCTGCAGGCATTCCTCGGCGAGGCGGCGGCGATTGTCCACCGTATTGCTGATTTCAAGCTGCCGTTGCAGCTCGCGCCGGCGGCGCTGCGGATCGATCATCTTCATCGCGGTCCGGGCCGCCGTACGCCCGCGCGGATCATGGCGCAGATCGGGAATGACCGCGATCACCACATAGACCAGTACGGCGAGATAAGACCCGATCAGGATCAGCCAGATCCAATACAGCGGGCGGCCACTGCGGATCACGTGCACGGCGCAGGCGATCTGCAGGCCCAAGGACAACAGGAACACGAACGACATGGTTTCCCTCGAAGCAATTCCTACGCACGATATTACGCCACGGGCTTGATGCGGGCGCCGATTTGCATCGCAAGCGCCTCATTTCATCGGAAGTTCTCGCCAATGCCGGACACGAGCCCAAAGCAGGCTGCGACCAGCAGCAGTATGACGGCCGAAGCTGAGGCCACTCCCATCAGCAGGCCTTTGCCGGTGCGTGGGGCGTCGCCGGAAAGCATGCGGATGCCGATCACCACGATCACGACCGGAAGCAGCAGTCCCAAGGGAAGGCCGCCGATCGGGACGAGCACGATCTCGCCCAGGATCATGCTCACCCAGGCGAGGACGATGCCTGCCCCCAGCGATCCATCGTCGCCGGGCGGCTTCGGTTCGGGCGAAGATTCATAGGCACCGGGCGGAATATCGATCATGGCGGGTTTTTCCAGCGGCTACTCGCCGATGCCGCCTCGCAGCATGCCAAAGCACGCGGCGACCAGCAGCAGCGCGACGGCAAAGATCGAGGCCAACCCCAGCAGCAGACCCTTGCCGGTGCGCTGCTTGTTGCCGGCGAGCATGACGATGCCGGCGACGAGGATGCCAACCGGAAGCAGCAACAATAAGGGGAAAACCCTGGTGGAAATGAGCAAGATCCCGCCCAGGATCATGATCAACCACGCGAGGCCGATGCCGCCCGCCACCGAACCGCTGTCGCCTTGCGGCTCCGGGTCGGATAGCGGCGACTGAGGCGGCTCATACGGTTGGGTACCGCTCATGACGCACCTTTCTCGACGGCACGGGCTTGTTCGATTTCACGCCGCAGCGCGGCGAGCTTTTCCGCCTTGTCGTCGCGGTAGAACAGATTGAAGGTGTCGAACGGAATGATGCGGCCATCCGGCTGTGCGATGTGCACACAGGATTTTTTCACCGCGCGCAGGTCGAAGCCGTGTGCGTCGATGAATTGCATGATCAGCACGCGGAACACGTTGCGATAGGAGAGTTCGGCCGGCGCCTGCACTTGCGGTAGGCAGCACAGCAGGTCCGACAGCGAACAGGCCTGCGATTCGGGCGAATGGTTGGTGGCGAACAGCTCGAACACGTGTGCGCGCAACTGTTCATCGCGTTCGACCACGATGGTGTTGCGTCCCTTGCTGACCAGGGTTTCAGGCGAGACGAAGCGTGTCAGCGGCAGCACCTGGCCGCCCAGCTTCAAGGCATAGGCCATCGCCAGGCAATCGGGATTGCAGGGCACGGGGATCAGGTCGTCGGGGCGGAAGATCGTACTTTGCTCGAGGATGCGGCGGCGCACTTCGCTCAAGGTGAGGCGATCGCGTTCGGCGTCATAGCCCTCCAGGCGGCCGGCCGCCTGGATCGGCTGAAAGGTGACGCCACGCACGCAAGGCTGGGTGAGGGCGAACTCGATGATCGAGCCCAGCTCATCGTCGTTGAGGCCTTTCTTGACGGTGACCACCAGGGTGGTGGAGATGTCGTGGCGGTTGAGGTGCTCCAGCGCCTGTAGGCGGATGTCGCGCAGTTTCGCGCCGCGCAGGTCCTTGTGCACTTCATCGCGCAGCGAATCGAATTGCAGGTAAAGCTCGAAGCCGGGCTGGTAATCGGCCAGCCTGGCCGCGAAGTCCGCTTCGCGGGCGATGCGCAAGCCATTGGTGTTGACCATCAGGTGCCGGATCGGCCGTTGCCTGGCGGCATCGAGGATGGCGAAGAAATCCGGATGCAGGGTGGGCTCGCCGCCCGAAATCTGCACCACATCGGGTTCGCCTTCGTTGGCGACCACGGCATCGAGCATGCGCTCGACCGTGGCCAGGTCGCGGTAACCCGGCCGGTGCGGGCCGCTTTCCGCGTAGCAGATCGGGCAGCGCAAGTTGCAGTGATCGGTGATTTCCACCAGGGTCAGGCACGAGTGCTGCATGTGTTCCGGACACAGCCCGCAGTCGTAGGGGCAGCCGAAATGCTGCGCCGTGTTGAACTGTTGCGGCAGTTCCGGCGGTTTGATGTAGACCTCGCGGCATTGGCGGTAGTACGCCGCGTCGTCCGCGATCAGCACGCGTTCGCGGCCATGATGCGGGCACCATTTTTCGAGATAGACGCGCTCGTCCTTGATCAGGATTTTTGCCTCGATGCGGCGCAGGCAGGTGCTGCAGATCGATACGGCGCTGTCGTAGAACAGGTACGGCCTTACCTTGGCTCCCATGCGCTGCGGTTCCCCGTGTAGGCTGGGATGCAAATCCCAGCATTGCCATGCATGCACCACCGCGATGCTGGGATTGTCATCCCAGCCTACGTGCTGCGTTTCCCTTGGTCATCAGATACGCGATCCGTGGAATATCGCGATGGTAGTAGAGCAGCCCGGTGATGCAAAGCCATTGCAGGCCGGACAAATGCCCCGGGTAGGCAAAGAACAGCGGCTTGATGAACTTCACCAGCAGGCGGAAGCCCAGATAGCCGATCATGAAGGCGCGGAAGCGATCGCCCGGCGCGAAGTGATGGCGCCGCGCATGGATCCAGGCGTACTGCGCGAGCAGGTAGAGGATTTCGTAGATTTGCGTGGGATGGCGCGCGATGCCGTCGCCGAAATCCACACCCCAGGGCAACGAAGTGGCGTTGCCATAGGTGTGATCCTGCAATCCGGCCAGGTAGCAGCCGACACGGCCGATGCACATGCCCACGGTAAGCGGCAGTACGAACGCATCGCCGGTGGATTGCCGGATGCCGGCGACCTTCTTGCACAGTTCCACGCCGAGCAGGCCGCCGAGCAGCGCGCCGATGATGGACTTGCCCTGCAGCAGGTTGCGCACGTCGGGGAAGTCTCGAAACGCGGTCAGCGGATCGTCCAGCCAGTAGCTGAGTTTGGCGCCCAGGGCGGCGCCGACGATGGCGCTCACGGCAATCCATGCCACTTCGTCCTTTTGCTTGAACGCGCCGGGCGCAAGGCGTTGGCGTGTCCATACAAAGGTGCGAAAGCCGACTGCATAGGCCAACGCCTCGCACAGGGTGTGAAGCGCGACGGGTGTCATGGGCGAAAGCCGGACGAGAGCATCGGACAGCTGCAGACCTCAGTCGGGGTGCGCAGCATTGCGATCGCGCCCGGCGCCCAGCTTGCGATCGAGCACGCCGAACAATTTCTTGAACGCACGGGAGAATTTGCCGCGCTTGGTCTTGCGCAGTTTTTCTTCCTCGCTGGTCAGCCAGGCCACCTGGATCACGCGGCGCTCGCCTTCGTAGGGAAGGTGGCCGTGAAAGGAATTGTCGCAGCGCTTGAACACGGCGAATTCGCCATACAGCGGCTTGAGTTCGGGGGCGACCAGGTCGTCGATGCTGTCGATGCGATGGAGGAAACGCAGGCAACCGTCGCTAGTGTCCGGCCACCGCGTATTGAGGTAGAGCAGGGCGGTGGCGACCTTGGACCGGCTGTCGGTGTGGATGGTGCCATGGCGCTTGTTCAAGGCCCGACAAAGGGTGACCAGAGTGGGGTAATGGCCCAGGTTGTCGATGCCCAGATGGCGGCCGATCGTGCTGGCGAACTGAGGCGTGGTCAGTTGCTGCACCAGCGCGTTGACCGAGGGGCCGCAGTCGGCCGGATCATAGGGAAAGAAGCCGGCACTGGTGTACTTGGGGAAGTCCCTCTCCAGGTCGCCGCGCGCTTCATCCGGCAGCTGGCCGTGAGCAATCAGGAACGGAAACGGGTGCTGGCGCACATCCGTATCCGGGCGATCGAGCCGGGCAGGGTCCAGCAGTAGGGCGGTCGCATTCATCGAACTGAAGTAGCTTTCCCGGCTAAGTGTTTGCCCAGTCTAGCGCGGGCGTGTCGCCAGTGCGCCATGTTGCGCTCTGGGAAAATTGGTTTGTGAGCACTGGATTCGGGTGGACAGCAAGCCGCTCGAAGCCTATCATTTCAACCCGCCCGAGACTTTCCTTCACCTAAGGTCCACAAGCCTGCTTCGATGCGGCTTGCGGACCTTGCTGTACCTAAAAAGGCGGCCCCTCCATGCCTCATCCCGCTCTGCTTGCCCTCGAAGACGGCAGCGTATTCCACGGCCACTCCGTAGGTGCGACTGGCGAAACCGTCGGCGAAGTGGTTTTCAACACGGCGATGACGGGTTATCAGGAGATCCTCACCGATCCCTCCTATGCCCGCCAGATCGTGACCCTTACCTATCCGCACATCGGCAACACCGGCTGCAATGTGGCGGATGCCGAATCCGACCGGGTGCATACCGCCGGCCTGATCGTACGCGACGTGCCGCGCCGACCCAGCAATTGGCGCAGCACCGAGAGCCTGCCCGACTACCTTGGGCGGCATGGCATCGTCGCCATCGCCGGCATCGATACGCGCCGGCTTACGCGCATCCTGCGCGACAAGGGTGCGCTCAACGGCTGCCTCGTGGCAGGCGAATCGATCGACGCCGAGGCGGCGCTGGCCAAGGCGCGGGCCTTCCCCGGCTTGAACGGCATGGATCTGGCCAAGGTGGTCAGCGTCAACAAGCCCTACAACTGGAACGAGGGTGTGTACGACCTCGACCACACCGCGTTCCATGAGACCGACAAGCGTTTCAACGTGGTGGCCTACGACTACGGCGTGAAGCGCAACATTCTGCGTCTGCTGGCCGAGCGTGGCTGCGAGATCACGGTAGTGCCCGCGCAAACGCCCGCTGCGGAAGTGCTGGCGATGGAACCGGATGGCGTGTTCCTCTCCAACGGCCCTGGTGATCCGGCTGCCTGCGACTACGCCATCGCCGCCGCGCGCGAATTTCTCGCCGCGGAAATTCCGCTGTTCGGCATTTGCCTGGGGCACCAGATCATGGGCGCCGCGTTGGGCGCGAAGACCATGAAGATGAAGTTCGGCCATCACGGCGCGAACCATCCGGTGAAGGACCTCGACGACGGCCGCGTGCTGATCACCTCGCAGAACCACGGCTTCGCCGTGGATGCGTCCACGCTGCCTTCGAACGTGCGCGTCACGCACACGTCGCTGTTCGATGGATCGCTGCAAGGTTTCGCCTTGACCGATCGACCTGCGTTCTGTTTCCAAGGCCATCCCGAGGCGAGCCCAGGCCCGCACGATATCGGCTATCTGTTCGACCGTTTCGCCAAGCTGATGCAGGAGACCCGCTGAGATGCCAAAACGTACCGACATCAAGAGCATCCTGATCATCGGTGCCGGCCCGATCGTGATCGGCCAGGCCTGCGAGTTCGACTACTCCGGAGCGCAGGCTTGCAAGGCGCTGCGCGAAGAGGGTTACCGGGTGATCCTGGTGAACTCCAATCCGGCCACGATCATGACCGATCCGGAAATGGCCGATGCGGTGTACATCGAGCCGATCAACTGGCAGACGGTGGAGCGCATCATCGCCAAGGAACGCCCGGATGCGGTGCTGCCCACCATGGGCGGCCAGACCGGCCTCAATTGTGCGCTCGACCTGGCCGACCACGGCGTGCTCGAGAAGTACGGCGTGGAACTGATCGGCGCTTCGCGTGAAGCGATTCGCATGGCCGAGGACCGCGAGCTGTTCCGCGTGGCAATGGCCGAGATCGGGCTGGAATGCCCAGGCGCCGCGGTGGCCAAATCGTTCGAGCAGGCGGTGGAGATTCAGGCCACCGTCGGCTACCCGACCATCATTCGCCCCAGTTTCACGCTGGGCGGTTCCGGTGGCGGCATCGCGTACAACCGCGAGGAATTCGAGGAGATCGTCAAGCGCGGCCTCGAACTTTCGCCGGTGCACGAAGTGCTGGTGGAGGAGTCCGTGCTCGGCTGGAAGGAATTCGAGATGGAGGTGGTCCGCGACAAGGCGGACAACTGCATCATCGTGTGCTCGATCGAAAACCTCGATCCGATGGGTGTGCACACCGGCGACTCGATCACCGTGGCGCCCGCGCAAACGCTCACCGACAAGGAATACCAGCGCCTGCGCGACGCATCGATCGCCGTGCTGCGCAAGATCGGCGTGGATACAGGCGGCTCCAACGTGCAGTTCGGCGTGAATGCCGAGACCGGCCGCGTGGTGGTGATCGAGATGAATCCGCGCGTGTCGCGTTCGTCCGCGCTGGCGTCGAAGGCCACCGGGTTCCCGATCGCCAAGGTCGCGGCGAAGCTGGCCGCGGGCTACACGCTGGACGAACTGAAGAACGACATCACCGGCGGTCTCACCCCCGCTTCATTCGAGCCGACCATCGATTACGTGGTCACCAAAATTCCGCGCTTCGCCTTCGAAAAATTCCCGCAGGCCGACGCGCGCCTCACCACCCAGATGAAGTCGGTGGGCGAGGTGATGGCGATCGGCCGCAGTTTCCACGAATCGCTACAGAAGGCGCTGCGTGGCCTGGAGATCGGCAAGACCGGTCTCAATCCGACGAATCTGGACATCACCAGTGAAGCAGGGCTCGCCACGCTCAAGCGCGAACTGCGCGAGCCACGCCCGGATCGCGTCTTCCATCTGGCCGACGCGTTCCGCGCCGGCCTGACACTGGAAGAAGTGCATGAGCTCAGCTACGTCGACCCATGGTTTCTCGCCGCGTTCGAAGACATCGTGCTGGTCGAGAAGGAAGTGCAGGCGCAGGGTATTAGCGCGCTCAACGCGGTGCGCATACGCGAGCTGAAGCGCCTTGGTTTCTCCGACGCGCGCCTGGCCGAACTCACCAGCACGGACGAAGCGGCGATCCGCCATCTGCGCCGCACGCTGGGTGTGCGCCCGGTGTACAAGCGCGTGGATTCCTGCGCGGCCGAGTTTGCGACGACCACGGCCTATATGTACTCGACGTACGAGGAAGAGTGTGAGGCCAACCCCACCAGTCGCGACAAGATCATGGTGCTGGGGGGCGGTCCGAACCGCATCGGGCAAGGCATCGAATTCGATTACTGCTGTGTGCACGCCGCGCTGGCGCTGCGCGAGGACGGGTTCGAGACCATCATGGTCAACTGCAACCCCGAAACCGTTTCCACCGATTACGACACCTCCGATCGCCTGTACTTCGAGCCGCTTACGCTCGAGGACGTGCTGGAAATCATCGATCTGGAAAAGCCCAAGGGCGTGATCGTGCAATATGGCGGCCAGACGCCGCTGAAACTTGCCCGCGCACTCGAAGCCGCCGGCGCGCCGGTGATCGGGACCACGCCCGATTCGATCGACCTGGCCGAGGACCGTGAGCGTTTCCAGCAGATGATCGTCAAGCTCGGCCTGACCCAGCCGCCGAACCGTACCGCGCGCAACGCCGACGAGGCGCTGGCGCTCGCGCGCGAGATCGGCTACCCGCTGGTGGTGCGCCCAAGCTACGTGCTGGGCGGCCGCGCGATGGAGGTGGTGTACGACGATGCGGATCTGTCGCGCTACATCCGCGAAGCGGTGCAGGTGTCGAACGATTCGCCGGTGCTGCTCGATCGCTTCCTCGATCACGCGGTGGAAGTGGACGTCGACATCATTGCCGACCGCAACGGCAATGTGCTGGTTGGCGGCATCATGGAGCACATCGAGGAAGCGGGTGTGCATTCGGGCGATTCGTCCTGCTCGCTGCCGCCGTATTCGCTGTCGCCGGAGATCCAGAACGAGCTGCGCCGCCAGGTCGCTCTGATGGCGAAGGAGCTGAAGGTGGTCGGCCTGATGAACACGCAGTTTGCGATCCAGGGCGAGACGGTGTTCATCCTGGAAGTGAACCCGCGCGCATCGCGTACGGTGCCGTTCGTTTCCAAGGCTACCGGCGTGGCGCTCGCCAAGATCGCCGCACGCTGCATGGCCGGCCGCCTGCTGGAGGAACAAGGTGCGACGCGGGAAGTGATTCCGGGCTATTACTCGGTCAAGGAAGCGATCTTCCCGTTCCTGAAGTTCCAGAACGTCGATCCGATCCTGGGTCCGGAAATGCGTTCCACCGGTGAGGTGATGGGCGTGGGGCGCAGCTTTGGCGCCGCGTTTGCGCGCGGCCACGATGCGGCCGGCATCAAGACGCCGCCCAAGGGCAAGGTGTTCGTATCGGTGCGCGATGCCGACAAGGACCGCCTGCTGCCGATCGCTGCCGACATCGCTTCGCGCGGCTTCACGCTGGTCGCTACGTCCGGTACGGCAAGCTACCTCACCGCGCACGGCGTGATCTGCGAACGCATCAACAAGGTGCTGGAAGGCCGACCGCATATCGTCGACCTGATCAAGAACGGCGAGATCGTCTACATCGTCAATACCACCGAGGGCAAGCAGGCGATCGCCGACTCGTTCTCGATCCGGCGCGAAGCCCTGCAGCATCGCGTCACGTATTCCACTACGGTTGCAGGCGCACGTGCGCTAGTGCACTCGCTGGATTACCACGACACTGGCGAAGTGCACAGCCTGCAGGAACTACACAAGGAGCTCAATGCATGAGTCGCGCACCCATTACCAAGACCGGTTCGGAACGCCTGCGCTCGGAGCTGGAACGCCTGAAATCGGTCGAGCGTCCCAAGATCATCGCGGCCATCGCCGAAGCGCGCGCGCACGGGGATCTGAAGGAAAACGCGGAATACCACGCCGCGCGCGAGCAGCAGAGCTTCATCGAGGGCCGCATCAAGGAACTGGAAGCGGCGCTGTCCACGGCCGAAGTGATCGACGTGTCGCGCCTGAGTCCGGGCAGCAAGATCGTGTTCGGCGCGATCGTGGAACTGGAAGACGAGGAGAGCGGCGAGGCGGTGAAGTACCAGATCGTCGGCGACCTGGAAGCGGACATCAAGCAAGCCCTGATCGCGGTGTCCTCGCCGATCGCGCGTGCGCTGATCGGCAAGAGCGCGGGCGACAGCTTCGAATTCCGCGCGCCGAACGGGGTGAAGCGGTACGAGATCACCGGCGTCAGCTACGAGTGATGAGTCATTCCTCTGGCTCTGCCGGAGCGGTAGTAGCGCGTAGGCTGGGATGGAAATCCCAGGGATGGAAATTCCAGCAGTCGGGACGCCGCGTGGAAAGCTGGGATTTTCATCCCAGCCTACGCGCTGGCTGCCAAATCAGCTACGGATGACATCCGGACCGCTCGATCGGCAAAAGCGAAGGCGACAACTTCAAGTTCATCGCGCCCCATGGCGTGAAATGGTATGAAATAACCAGCGTCAGCTATCCATGAACGATGCCGCCGCCAGGGTGTCCCATGTTTTTTTGATGGAGGACCCCTGGCATGGCAAAGGTTGCTTTGATTACTGGTGCAAGTCGTGGCATAGGTCGCGCGACGGCAAGACTACTCGGTGCGCACGGGTGGTCGGTTGGAGTCAATTTCGCGCGAGACGAGCAAGCTGCCCAGGAGACCGTCAGGCAAGTTTCCCAGGCTGGTGGTAGCGCATGTGCCATTCGCGGCAACGTTGCCGACGAAGCCGATGTCATTGCCATGTTCGATGTGTTGGAGGGGGCGCTTGGTCGTATCGATGCCCTGGTCAACAATGCAGGCATCGTCGCTCCCGCCATGCCATTGGCCGACATGAGCGTTACGCGGATCAAGCAATTGTTCGATATCAACATATTGGGCGCCTATCTATGTGCCCGTGAGGCCGCGCGGCGTATGTCCAGGGGGCGCGGTGGCGCTGGTGGCTTGATAGTCAACGTATCGTCTGTGGCGGCGCGCCACGGAGGGCCGAACGAGTATGTGGACTATGCAGGGTCGAAGGGTGCGATGGACACGATGACGATCGGCCTTGCCAAAGAACTCGCCAGAGAGGGCGTTCGTGTCAACGCCGTTCGCCCTGGCTTCATCGATACCGAAATTCATGCGAGCGGAGGGTGGCCGGATCGCGCCGCGGTGCTTGGGGCGCAAACACCGATCGGTCGCTCGGGATCCGCGGACGAGGTTGCCGAAGCGATCGTCTGGCTGCTGAGCGATGCAGCATCGTACGTAACCGCTGCGCTGCTCGACGTGAGTGGTGGCCGCTAGCAAAAAGCGCCTGTGCATCCGCGGCGATTCAAGCAAATGCGCCATGAAAAAAGCCGCTTTGCAGCGGCTTTTTTCATGGCGCATCGGCGATCAAACGATCAACGCTGACGCGCCTTGAAACGCGGATTGCTCTTGCAGATCACGAACACTTTGCCGCGACGGCGCACAACCTTGCAGTCACGGTGCCGCGCCTTGGCGGACTTCAAAGAGGAAAGCACCTTCACGGCAGGCTCCTGGAACGAAGTGAATCAAAGAAAGCACGCAAGTATAACGATTTGAATTACTTATCACAAGCCCAAGGCCGCCTTGGCTTCGGCAACGGTATCCAGGAACTGCAGCACGACCGGCGACGGGTTATCGGCATCGCTGGCGACCGCCAGCAGCAGGTAGGCATCCGGATCGGCCAGCGGCACGTAGTTTACCCCGGGAATCTTCACCACCTGCATGCTGGCGGGTATCAGCGCGAGGCCCATGCCGGCGGCAACCAGGGCCAGCAGGCCGTTGATCTGCTGGGCGTGTTGCCGGATCACCGGGTGGAAGCCGGATTTGGCGGCCAGGCGTACCAGCCGGTCGTAAAGCGTGGCAGCCAGTTCGCGCGGCTGGACCACAAAGGGATCGCCCGCTACCTCGCCCAGCTCCACGCTTTGCCGCCCAGCCAGGCGGTGCCCCTCGGGCAGGGCGAGCAGCAGCGGTTCGCGGTCGATCACATCCAGCCGCAAGGCGCGCGCGTCGTCCTCATGCAGGGGGACGTCGCGGACGAAGCCCACATCCAGCTGACCGCCGCGAATGGCCGAGAACTGAGGCTCGGTGTACATCTCGCTAAGCCATACGCGCACGTTGGGAGCGTTCTGGCCGAGTCTCAGCAGCGTCTGGGGCAGGGCAGGATGAAAGGACACGGACACTGTGTAGGCCAACTTCAGGTGGCCGCTATAGCCCGCAGCGGCCTCCGCTACCTGGGAGCGGGCCTCGTCGGCCAGCGCCAGGATCTGCCGCGCCTGGTCGAGGAAGAGTCGGCCAGGCGGAGTGAGGGCGACGTTGCGTTTGTCGCGTTCGAGCAGGCGCACGCCCAGGTCCTGTTCCAGTGCCTGGATCTGCTGGGAGAGCGGCGGCTGGGAAAGGTGCAGGCGTTGGGCCGCACGGGTGAAGCTCAGTTCCTCGGCCACCGCGATGAAGTAGCGCAGCTGGCGAAAATCAAACATATATGACTTTCGAATAAGTTGGGGTCTAAATATATATTTGATTCTGTATCGCGTCGATCATAATATTCTCTCCGTCGCGCCACTGACCCCTCCCCCCGAGTGGCGCTGACCCTCGCCCCGCAGCGACGCTACCCCCGCGGTATTCGGCCTCCCTCCCCAGAGCCACTACCGACGCGTCGCTAGCGGGGCGCTTCCTTTCTCTTTCCCGTTTTGGTCGTATCGCCGCCAGCAAGCGGCCATCGAGCAGCAAGCAGTGCTTAGCCGTAACTGATGCGTGAGTTCGTGCAACGCCAACGTGAAGCACCGGCCTATGATGAGAGCGGCGAGTGAAAGTCATCAGGACGCTCGAAGCCAAGCAAGACCGCGACGTCAGGCGTCCACCAACCCGGGAGAATGCCCATGCTGCAAATGAGGCCCAACTGCGAATGCTGCAACAAGGACTTGCCGGCTGAAACCAAAGGCGCATTCGTGTGCTCATTTGAATGCACTTTCTGCGAGGAGTGCGTCAGCTCCGTCCTTGGCGGTGTTTGCCCGAACTGCGGTGGGGGGCTTGTCCCCCGTCCCCCGCGAGCGGTGGCCTTGCTTGCCAAATATCCGGCTTCCACGCAGCGCGTCCACAAGCCTGGCGGCTGTGCCAAGGCTGCGTAGGCCGGGATGACAATCCCTGCATCTCACAGGCTGGCCATAGCGCGGGATGGCCGCTGCTGCGTACTTACCGCGGAATCAGTCTAGTATTGCCATGGAGGCGTCCGCGAAAGGCTGCGCCTCGGGTCGGTTCTTGGATGTCCATAAACCCAGGAGGCTCCCATGTTGCAAATGAGACCAAACTGCGAGTGTTGCGACAAAGACCTACCGCCTGAACGCGAAGGTGCGTTCATTTGCTCATTCGAGCGCACGTTCTGCGAGGAATGCGCCAGCTCGATACTCGGCGGTGCCTGCCCCAACTGCGGTGGCGAGCTTGCCCCTCGTCCCGCGCGATCGCCGGACTTGCTCGCCAAGTATCCAGCTTCCACGCAGCGTATCTTCAAGCCTCTTGACGGCGTCCAGGCGGTATAGCCGCGTAGGCCGGGCCGGGATGACCATTCCTGCCTGGGGCTGTCATCCCGGCCTACAGCGTCGCGGCCAGCCGCGTTCCTTGCGCGATCGCCCGCTTGGCGTCCAGTTCCGCCGCCACGTCGGCGCCACCGATGACATGCACGCTCGGATGGCCGGCAGCGATCAGCGCGTCGACCAGGCCTCGGTTAGGTTCCTGGCCGGCGCAGACCACCACGTTGTCCACTGGCAGCACCTGCGTTTTGCCCTCTACGCTGATGTGCAGCCCCTGCTCGTCGAAGCGTTCGTAGCTGACTCCACCCAACATCGCTACCTGCTTGTTCTTCAGCGTAGCCCGATGCACCCAGCCGGTGGTTTTGTTGAGGCGCGCGCCGGGGCGCCCTGACGTGCGTTGCAGCAGCCAGATCTGCCGAGCCGCCGGCTCCGGTTGCGCAGCAATCAGGCCGCCGGGATGTTCGAGCTGCCTGTCCACTCCCCATTCGCGCGTCCAGCGCGTAACGTCGGTAGCGGGCGAGGGGGCCTGTTCGACCAGGAACTCGGCCACATCAAAGCCGATGCCGCCCGCCCCGATGATCGCCACGCGCTGGCCGACCGGATGGTTGCGTGCAAGCACATCCAGGTAACTCAGCACACGGGGATCGTCGCTACCCGGAAAACTCACGCGGCGCGGCGTGATGCCGGTGGCGATGATGATGTCGTCGTAGTTCTGCGCCTTGAGCGCAGCGGCGTCCGCGATCTGCCCCAATTGCACGCGCACGCCGACATCGGCCAGGCGATGCGTGAAATAGCGCAGCGTCTCGTGGAATTCTTCCTTGCCTGGAATGCGTTTGGCGTAATTGAACTGGCCACCGACTTCACCGGCGCCATCGATCAGCGTGACGTCATGGCCGCGTTCGGCCAGCGTGGCGGCGCAAGCCATGCCTGCGGGGCCTGCACCCACCACGGCGATCCGCTTGTGCGTGTTGCTTGGCGTGATGCGCAATTCCGTTTCATGGCAGGCGCGAGGATTCACCATGCAAGTGGCGCGCTGATTCAAGAACACGTGATCCAGGCAGGCCTGGTTGCACGCGATGCAAGTGTTGATGCGTTCGCTGCGGCCGGTTTTTGCCTTGACTGGCCACTCAGGATCGGCGAGCAGTGGCCGTGCCATCGACACCATGTCGGCCTCGCCGCCGGCCAGGATCCGTTCGGCCACGTCCGGCATGTTGATGCGATTGGTGGTAACCAGAGGAATCGATACTTCCCCTTTGAGCTTCTTCGTCACCCAGCTGAAGCCCGCGCGCGGCACGCTGGTGACGATGGTGGGCACGCGTGCTTCGTGCCAGCCGATGCCGGTGTTGATGAGGCTGGCACCGGCCGCCTCGATGCCCTTGGCCAACGTGACGATGTCAGCCCAAGGCTGCCCGCCTTCCACCAGGTCGAGCATGGAGAGGCGGTAGATGATGATGAAATCCCGGCCGACGGCGGCGCGCATGCGCTCGACGATTTCGAGCGCAAAGCGCATGCGTCTTGCGGCATCACCGCCCCATGCGTCTTGGCGCTGGTTGGTGCGCGCGGCGATGAATTGATTGATCAGGTAGCCTTCTGAGCCCATCACCTCCACGCCGTCATAGCCGGCTTCGCGGGCAAGCTGGGCGCAGCGGACGAAATCCCGGATGGTGCGTTCAACGCCGCGCGTGCTCAGCTCGCGTGGTTTGAACGGCGTGATCGGCGACTGGATGCGCGAGGGCGCCACCGACAGCGGGTGATAGCCATAACGCCCGGCGTGCAGGATCTGCATGCAGATGCGCCCGCCTTCGGCGTGTACGGCCTGGGTGATCTTGCGATGCCGTGGTTTGTGCCAGGGCAGGGTCAGGCGCCCGCCGAAGGGCTTGAGCCAGCCTTCGATACTGGGAGCGATGCCGCCGGTGACCATCAAGCCCACGCCGCCACGGGCGCGTTCGCCGAAATACGCCGCCAGCTTGTCGAAATCCGCTGCTTTGTCCTCCAGTCCGGTGTGCATCGAGCCCATCAGGATGCGGTTGGGCAGGGTGACAGACCCTAAGTCGAGTGGGGCAAACAGATGCGGGTAGTTCATGCGGCGACCATCGTTCAAACGATCGTATGAATGTGCCGTCTATTCGTGTGAGGCGCAAGTGGTCCCGCAGGGGCAGGGGGCTGGCTCAGACCAGCAATTGTCGTACCAATTCCACGTATCGCTGCATGGCTTCGCCCTGCGGCATGCCCTTCAGGCGTCCCCATGCCTCCTGCTTGGCAGTGCCGATGAAGTCGAAGAAGCTCGTCGGCTGACAGTCGTGCACGTCACCTTCCAGCGCTTGTTTGTAGAGCGCGTAGAGCGAGAGCAGAGTGTCGTTATCGGGTCGTTGTCTCAGTTGCCGGGCCTCGTCTGCGGCCTGGTGGAACTGGCTGTCGAGCTCATTGATGGGAGCCGGCTGGAAGTCGGATACGGTCGATGAGGAACTGGTAAGCATGCGCCTGGCACCCCTGGAAACGCGATAAACTAAGCACTTCCCGTGCCATCAGGTCCGTCCATGCCAACACGCCAGTCCGTGCCCGTACTCACCATCGACGGACCCTCCGGATCTGGCAAAGGCACAATAAGCCGGCTGGTGGCCGAACACCTGGGCTGGCGCCTGCTGGATTCCGGAGCATTGTACAGGGCGGTGGGCTACGCTGCGGGCATGGCCGGACTGGACTTGTCCGATGCCGAGGCCGTCACCCGCTGCGCGCAAACCACCAGGATCCAGTTTCGTGCGGCGACCCATGATGGCGAAACGCGCGTAATCGTCAATGGCCACGATGCCACCGACGAGCTGCGCACCGAGACGGCCGGCGCCGCCGCTTCGGCCATTGCCTCGATTCCGACCGTGCGCCAGGCGCTGGTCGACCTGCAGCTGGGCTTCCGCAAGGCGCCCGGCCTGGTGGCCGACGGGAGGGACATGGGCACGGTGATCTTCCCCGATGCGGCGTACAAAGTATTCCTGACCGCCAGCGCCGCCGAAAGGGCGAAAAGACGTTATAAGCAGTTGAAGGAAAAGGGGCTGAGCGTTACACTTGCTTCCCTCCAGAGCGAAATTGAGGCGCGTGACGCCCGCGATGCATCGCGAGCCGTGGCGCCGCTCAAACCCGCCCGCGATGCGGTGCTGGTGGATACCACCGGCATGGGGATCGAGGATGTGGTCGCTGAAGTTTTGGCCGTCGTGAATCCGTAGAGGGTTGCGGCGGTATTGGCGCTTCATGTCGCGGCATGAAGTTTTGGGTCAACGGTGCGAGGGAGCGATCCCGAACACCCACAACCGGTGGGCCTGTCCATCTGCGCAAATATCCGACGGCGCGCAGTGGGTCGAGGGCCTTTTCTTATTTTGGAATCAACATGACTGAAAGTTTTGCCGAGCTGTTTGAACAGAGCCAACAGGCCATTTCTAAGCTGAAGCCGGGCGCCATCGTCACCGGCATTGTGGTCGAGATCCGCAATGACGTTGTCGTGATCAACGCCGGCCTGAAGAGCGAAGGCATCGTTCCGATCGAGCAGTTCAAGACCGAGAACGGCGAGTTGGAAGTACGCGTTGGCGACGAGGTGAAGGTAGCCCTCGACGCACTGGAAGACGGCTTCGGCGAGACCAAGCTCTCCCGCGAGAAGGCCAAGCGTTCCATGGTGTGGGACGACCTTGAGCAGGCCTTCGACAAGGAAGAGACCATCACCGGCAAGATCTCCGGCAAGGTCAAGGGCGGCTTCACCGTCGACATCAAGGATGTCCGCGCATTCCTGCCGGGCTCGCTGGTCGACGTGCGTCCGGTACGCGATCCGGTGTACCTGGAAGGCAAGGATCTCGAATTCAAGATCATCAAGCTGGACCGCAAGCGCAACAATGTGGTGGTCAGCCGCCGCGCCGTCGTCGAGACCGAGTTCTCCGAAGAGCGCGAGAAGCTGCTGGAACGCCTGACCGAAGGCGCGGTGGTGAAGGGCACGGTCAAGAACCTCACCGACTACGGCGCGTTCGTGGACCTGGGCGGCATCGACGGCCTGCTGCACATCACCGATATGGCGTGGAAGCGTGTGCGCCATCCGTCCGAAGTGGTCAACGTCGGCGACGAGCTGGACGTGCGCGTGCTGAAGTACGATCGCGAGCGCAACCGCGTGTCCCTGGGTCTGAAGCAACTGGGCGATGATCCGTGGGTGGCTATCTCGCGTCGCTACCCGGTCGGCAGCCGTTTGTTCGGCAAGGTCTCCAACGTCACCGATTACGGCTGCTTCGTCGAGATCGAGCCGGGCGTGGAAGGCCTGGTGCACGTGTCCGAAATGGACTGGACCAACAAGAACGTCAATCCGGCCAAGGTGGTGCAGGTCGGCGACGAGACCGAAGTGATGGTGCTGGACGTGGATGAAGAGCGTCGCCGCATCTCGCTGGGCATCAAGCAGACTCGCTCGAACCCGTGGGAAGCTTTCGCCGCCACGCACAAGAAGAACGACAAGGTGTCCGGCCAGATCAAGTCGATCACCGATTTCGGCATCTTCATCGGCCTGGACGGCGGCATCGACGGCCTCGTGCACCTGTCCGACATCTCCTGGCAGGCATCCGGCGAAGACCTCGTGCGCAACTTCAAGAAGGGCGACGAGATCGAAGCGGTGGTGCTGGCCGTGGATCCGGAGCGCGAGCGCATCTCGCTCGGCATCAAGCAGATGGAGCAGGATCCGTTCGGCCACTTCATGGCCGTCCATCCGCGTGGCGCGATCGTCAACGGTACGGTGAAGGAAGTGGACGCCAAGGGTGCGGTGGTGGACCTGGGCGACGGCGTCGAGGGTTATATCCGCGCCAACGATATCGCCAAGGAGCGCATCGACGATGCCACCCAGCATCTGAAGGTGGGTGACAAGGTGGAAGCGAAGTTCACCGGCATGGACCGCAAGGGCCGCCAGCTTTCGCTGTCGATCCGCGCCAAGGATGAGGAAGAGCTGCAAGACGCCATGGCCGAATACTCGTCCGCGTCGGGTGGCACGACCAAGCTTGGTGCGCTGCTCAAGGAGCAGCTCAACAAGGCTGACTGATAGAGTGCCTAGGTCGGGGCGGCGTTGCGCCGCCCCGATTCGTTCCACGTCACGGACATTGGGGACCCATGACCAAATCCGAGCTGATTGAGGCGCTGGCCAGGCGTCAGACCCACCTTGCGTTCAGCGATGTCGAGCTGGCGGTCAAGAATGTCATCGAGCAAATGAGCCAAGCCCTGGCCCATGGCGAGCGCATCGAAATTCGCGGCTTTGGCAGTTTCGCCTTGCACTATAGGCCCCCGCGCATGGGGCGCAATCCGAAGACGGGTGAATCGGTGGCCCTGCCCGGCAAGCACGTTCCGCACTTCAAGCCCGGCAAGGAGTTGCGTGAGCGCGTCAACCTGCGGCTGGAGCAGCAGCTCGGCTAAGGCCCTCTTCGACACAAGCTTGTTCCGACAGGCAGGCGGCTTCGGGCCGATCCTGCCTTTTTCTTTTTGCGGGTATCGTAGATGGCGCCGTAGGCTGGGTTGTCAAACCCAGCATTGCCATGCGTGCAACCTGCGCGATGCTGGGTTTGACAACCCAGCCTACATCAGCCGACCCAGTCTCGAATCCGGCAGTCTGCCTGAATTGCGCCTTCACATTCCCCTGTGAGCTGTTCAGTCAATCGGGTAAAGTCGCACGATGCGATTGATCGTCATGCTGCTATTGCTAGTGTTCGTGGCCGGGGGAGTGGTCCTTGGGGCGCTCAATGCGGACCTGGTCGGCTACGACCTTGCCTTTGCGCGCGTCCAGGTCCCCAAAGGGGCCGCCTTGCTGGCCACTTTGGCACTGGGCTGGATACTCGGTGGCCTGACGGCATGGCTGGGCGTTACCACGCGGCATCGCCGCGAACGACGAAGCACAGCGAAAGCTCAGGGCGCCAAGGCAAGCAAAGCACCATGAGCGTCTTTTATTCGCTGCTGGCACTGCTCATACCGGCAGCCTTCCTAAGTGGCTGGTGGACGGCGCGGCGTGCCGGGGTACGCCGTTCGGGTGCCCAGGTCAGCGAGCTGTCCTCCGACTATTTCCGTGGCCTGAACTACCTGCTGAATGAAGAGCAGGACAAGGCGATCGAGGTGTTCCTCAAGCTCGCCGAATACAACCGCGACACCGTGGAAACGCACTTAGCGTTAGGCAACCTGTTCAGGCGCCGCGGTGAAGTGGACCGAGCCATCCGTCTGCATCAGCACCTGGTCTCCCGTCCCGGCCTGTCGGAAGGGATGAAGACCGTGGCTTTGCTGGAACTGGGCGAAGACTACATGCGCGCCGGCCTGCTCGACCGCGCCGAAGCGCTGTTCTCCGATCTGGTCGCCATGAACGCGCATGCGCCTTCGGCCCTGCGTCATCTGATCGCGATCTATCAGCACGAGCGCGACTGGCACAAGGCCATCGAACACGCACGCCGACTGGAAACGATGACCGGCGAGGAAGAGGCCACCACCATCGCGCAGTTCTATTGCGAGCTGGCCGAGCAATCCCGCCAACACGGCGCCCGCGCCGAAGCAAGGGAATATCTGCAGCAGGCTTTCGCTTCCCAGTCCAACTGCGTGCGCGCGTTCATGCTGACCGGACGCCTGCATGCGGAGGAAGGGCAACACGCGGAGGCAGTGGAGGCGTACGAGCGCGCAGTCGAAGCGGATATCGCGTTCGTACCGGAAATCCTTCCGCCCTTGCTCGACAGCTATGCCCGCTCTGCCCAGATGGAACGGGCGGAGCGCTTTCTGCGCGACATGCTGGGGCGCTATCACGGCATCTCGCCGGTGCTCGCGCTGACGCACCTGTACCAACAGCGCGATGGTGAAAAGCCGGCGATTGAATTCCTTACCTCGCAATTGCGGCAACGCCCCTCCGTGCGCGGACTGATGGCCTTGATCGATGCGACCATGGACAAGATCGAAGGCGAAGCGCGGGAAAACTTCCTGATCTTGCGCGACCTCACGCGCAAGCTGCTCGAAGGCCAGGCCATGTATCGCTGCAGCCATTGCGGGTTCGGCACCAAGGCACATCACTGGCAGTGTCCCAGCTGCAAAGGCTGGAGCACGATCCGGCCGATCCACGGCGTGGCCAATGAGTGACGCGCTCGTGGCTGGCCTTGCCCCGATCGCGCTTGCTGTGGTGTTTGCTTTCCTGATCGCTCTGGGCGTGGTGCGGGCGGCCATTGCCTATGCGTATCGCCGCGGCATGTTCGACCAGCCGGGGCAGCGGCGTTCGCACAAGATTGCGACTGCGCGCGGGGGTGGCATCGGCATTGTCGTGGCCGTGCTGCTGATGATGCCGATATGCCTGCTGCAGCAGGCTTCGCCGTGGCCGCTTCACCTCGTCGTCATGTTGCTGCTCGCTACGGCGATGATTGCGTGCATCGGCTGGTGGGACGATCACAGTTCCTTGCCGGTGCTTCCACGCCTTGGCGTGCAATTATTGGCTGTCGTGCTGTTTTTGCTGGGGCTGATCAGTGGGCCGCTGAGCTGGCTCTGGTTGCCGCTATGGGTGCTTGGCGGTGCGTGGAGCGTCAATTTGCATAATTTCATGGATGGGATCGACGGCCTGTTGGCGCAGCAGGGCATCTTCGTAGCCGGCGGACTTGCGGTGCTCGCGGGCTATATCGGCCAGCCTGTGCTGGCGGGTACGGCCGGCTGTGTGGCCGCAGCCTGCCTGGGCTTTTGGTGCTACAACCGCTCGCCGGCCCGCATTTTCATGGGGGACGTGGGCAGTGCAGCCGTTGGCCTGCTGCTGTTTGCACTGACGGCGATGCTGTGGCGCCTGCGCTGGCCTCTGGTGTGGCCGGCCCTGATCCTCAGTTCAGCTTTCATCACGGATGCCAGCCTTACCCTGCTCACTCGTATGCTCACAGGCAGGCGCTGGTACGCTGCGCACCGCGAACATCTGTATCAATGGATAGTGCGCAGGGGTTATACGCATAGGGCAAGCGCTGGCTGGTATTTGGGCTGGAATCTGGTGATAGCGGCACCGCTGGCTGTGTGGGCGGCGCTGCAACCAGGGATGGGGCTGCCGGCATGCATCGTCACTTATTCGATGGCGGCTGCCGTCTGGGTTCATGCCAAGCGCCGTTTGATCAGGCGAAATCGATACAGGATTCGTCATGTCCTTACGTAAATGGGTTGGCACAGTTCATCCGCGCGCGGCAGTGGTCCTGCACGACCTGCTGGTTACCGCGCTTGCCTGGTGGGTGGCGAAGGAGCTGCGCTACGCGCTCGATCCGAAGCTGATCATCACCTTCGAACCTTACGAATTTCCGATCGTGCTGATGGTGCAGGGCCTGATCTATGCATGGACCGGCTTGTACAAAGGCGTGTGGCGCTTCGCCAGCCTGCCGGACCTGTGGAATATCCTGCGCGCGGCCATAGTGGGCACCGTGGCAATCGGCGTTTCTCTGTTCCTGTATGGACGTCTGGATGGCGTGCCGCGCTCGGTGTTGCTGCTGTATCCCTTCGTGTTGGCCTTGTTCCTCGGTACGCCGCGCCTGGCCTACCGCTTCTGGAAAGACAGCCGCATCGATCTTTTCATGAGTGCCAAGACGCAGCGCGTGCTGATCGTCGGAGCGGACAGCGCCGGCGAAGCGCTGGCACGCGATCTGCATCGCGATAGCCGTTACATGGTGGTCGGTTTCGTGGACGACCGCCGTTCGCTGCGCGGTGCGCGTATCAACGGCAAGCCGGTGCTGGGTTCGTTGGAGCAATTGCCTGAAGTGGCCAAGGAGTCGGCCGTGCAAATGTTGCTGATCGCCTTGCCGGGCGCCGGCGCACGGCAGATGCGGCAGGTGGTGGAACTGTGCGATCGCACAGGCCTGCCGTACCGTACGGTGCCCAAGCTAGAGGACGTCGTCGCCGGCCGCGCACAGTTCAACCAGATCAAGGAAGTGTCGATCGAAGACCTGCTCGGCCGCGATGCCGTCGAGCTGGACTGGACGAAAATTCGTGAAACGCTGACCGGCCGCCGCGTGCTGGTCACGGGCGGCGGCGGCTCGATCGGCTCGGAATTGTGCCGGCAAGTTGCGCGGCTCGGTGTGCAGGCGCTGACGATCGTCGAATCCTGCGAATACAACCTGTATCAGATTTCGCAGGAATTGCGTGCCGCCTATCCGGAGCTGCTGCTCAACAGCATGCTCACCGATTGCGGCGACCCCATTGCCATGCGGCGCCTGTTTGCCGAATCGAAACCGCAGGTGGTGTTTCACGCGGCCGCCTATAAACATGTGCCCATGTTGCAGGGACAGCTGCGCACCGCGGTGCGCAACAACGTGCTAGCGACGCGTGCAGTGGCTGATTTGTCGAGCGAAATGGGCGTGGAATGCTTCGTGCTGATTTCCACCGACAAGGCTGTCAATCCCACCAGCGTGATGGGCGCGTGCAAGCGCATCGCGGAAATCTGGTGCCAGAACCTCAATGCTCATTCGAAGACGCACTTCATCACCGTGCGATTCGGCAACGTGCTGGACTCAGCCGGTTCCGTAGTACCGCTGTTTCGCCAGCAGATCCAGTCCGGCGGTCCCGTAACCGTCACGCACCCTGAAATCTCGCGCTACTTCATGACCATTCCGGAAGCCACGCAGCTGATCCTGCAGGCGGCGGCCATCGGGCAGGGTGGTGAAATCTTCGCGCTGGACATGGGCGAGCCGGTGAAGATCCGCGACCTCGCCGAGCAGATGATCCGGCTGGCCGGCAAGAAGCCCGGCACGGAAGTATCCATCGTCTACACCGGCCTGCGCTCCGGCGAGAAATTGTTCGAGGAACTGTTTCATCCGCTGGAAAACTACAGCGCGACGACACACAACAAGATATTCCTTGCACAGCACCGGCCAGTATCGTGGGAGCTGCTGCAGGCGCAGATGGTCAAGGCCGCCGAAGCCGTCCGCAGCTTCAATGAGGACGAGCTGCGCCAGTGTGTATCCAGTCTGCTTCCATCATTCAGTTGGAGCGACGCTGCCCCATCCGGCAACGTGATTCCGTTACGCCGCAACGACATCGGAGAGAAGTGAGTGAGTAAGCCATTGCGCAAGGTGGTGTTTCCGGTAGCCGGTCTAGGCACGCGTTTTCTTCCGGCCACCAAGGTGGTTGCCAAGGAAATGCTGCCGGTGCTGGACCGACCCCTGATCCAGTACGCCGTCGACGAAGCCGTCGATGCAGGGGCCGATACGCTGGTATTTGTCACCAATCGCTACAAGCACGCCATCGCCGACTACTTCGACAAGGCTTACGAGCTGGAAGCCAAGCTGCTGGAGAAGGGCAAGGATGACCTGCTCGCCCTGGTGCAGGGCACGCTTCCCCGTCATGTGCGCGCGATCTTCGTGACCCAGCCCGAAGCCCTGGGGTTAGGCCATGCGGTGCTGTGTGCCAAGCCGGTAGTGGGCGATGAGCCATTCGGCGTGGTCCTGCCGGACGACCTGATCTGGAACCGGGGCAAGGGCGCCCTGCGCCAGATGGCGGAACTGGCCGAGGCCGAACAAGCGGGCGTCATCGCGGTCGAGGAAGTGCCGCATGACCAGACCGACAAGTACGGAATTGTCGATGCCGAAGCGGTGGATGAGCGCAGCGCACGCATCCGCTATATGGTCGAAAAGCCCAAGCCGGCGGAGGCACCCTCCAATCTGGCCGTCGTCGGTCGCTACGTGTTGCCGGGCCGCATCTTCTCGTTGCTGGAACAGACCAAGCCCGGCGCAGGCGGTGAAATCCAGCTCACTGACGCCATCGAAACTTTGCTGACCGAGCAGGGCAAGGTACTGGCCTATCGCTTCGAAGGCACTCGCTTCGACTGCGGCAACAAGGCCGGCCTGGTGCGGGCCACCATGCATATGGCGATGCAGGATCCGAACCTGGCGAAGGTGGTGCGCGAAGTCGCCAAGGCGTATTGATTGGTTCGACGTAAGAAGCGCCTCGCTTCGCCTCCCTGTGTAGGTTGGGGTGCAAACCCCAACATGATCATCTCCACACTGTGCGGTGTTGGGACTTGCACTCCAACCTACACAAAGCGGGGCGCGCATACCTTGCGGCGACGGGTACATAGGCCTGGGTCAGTTGAGAAGCATTGAAACGATGATTACCTCCGATTCGGGGGCGTATGACCGCCATAGTGCTTTGCCATAACGGTCGGTGGCGCGACCCTTCAAGTTCAAATCCTGGATTAAAGCAGTGCTTCGATCAGTCGTGATGGAGCCAAAGTGTTGGGAGTAAAGAAAGCTCCAGTCTCCCCTCTTGTCATCGGTGTCCCGCTGGCCGTTGAACTCCGCATATTTACTGGAAAGTTGATAGCAGCATTCGCCATTGTTATTTACAAAGGCTTTATCTGATGGGATGCCCGATGATCCAGCTGTTTCTCCACCGCCCAGCCAATCAGGAATGGCATTGAATATGCCAACTGAAAGATTGTTCTGAGTGGCGAAGTTCATTGTCTCCGACAACAGCCCATTCTCCTGTTTCAAATCGATCTCAGGAGCCAGAAAGTATCCGGACGATGAATTTTTCCAGCTCTCCAACGACAGTAGCGGAGAGGAATGTATGTCATTGAGCGCTTTTTCCATATTTGTCGTGTATATGGGTATCACCTTCGGTGCATGAGTGACGCCATTTTTCTTCATGTCGCTCGCATAATCTGCGCCGTTTGGATAGACGGTGGCGTTAATTTTTAGCACCGTAATATCCGCGGCGCTTATGGGCGGCATGGTCGTTTCGTGAGAATAGTCGCGGCGGTCGGCATCAACGAGTTTGGCCAGGGCTATGACGGCCTCTTTGGTTTTGACGTCCCAGACAAGGGCGGTGGACATGCGATGTCTGTAGTAATAGTCATACACATCCTTGATCAAGGGGGCGGACCAGGCTCCTATGGTTTGCATCGTCCGAGAATTTTTGAGCCTCAATTGTCTAAAGTCGGACAAGGACGTATTGCTGGCAAGTGGATTGTATCCAGTATTTTTGTAGGGATCGAATAGCGGCTGCCCTTTAAGATCGCCAATATCCGTCGTGCCGCCGAGGTTGAAGTCGTGCATGACGACGGGCGTGCCATCTGCTAGCGTTTTGACATCCAATTCAACGGCTTCAATGCACGCTTCGTCGGCTTTCTGCAGTGCGATTGGGCTGTTTTCAGGCGCGATCACAGTCGTGCCTGTGTCTGCTCGCCACAGCCCTCGGTGGGCGATGACAACGGGATTGATGCCATGCTCATCCGGTGTCGCCATGGCCTCAATAACACGGCGCGGGTCGTAACATCCAGCATGTGCGATGATAGATTGCATTGATGAAAATAGGCATGCCACTGCCAATGCCAGTCCCAGACTTTTGTGTTTCATATGATGAGATCTTGTAGTCGCGTCGATAAGAAATAAATATATGAGCAAGGTATCGCGCATCGCAGATGCGCTCGCAAGACTTTTGGAGGTGACCGGGTCGGTCTGTTTTTTCGGGTCGTATTCAATGATGTGCTCTACGATAGCAAAGATGCGTCCACTTGATAGGAGATCAGGTGGTCATGATTTATTGCATTTTTTTGCACGCGTCGTTACGAGTGCGTCCAACTCGTTCGAGTCACTCGTTGAACAGCATATGGAGTCAGTGGGCTTGCGAGCCCGCGCGAAATGGTTTTTTGTAACGTATTGATCCTGGCTTGAACAAGATTTCTGCTCTGTTCGTCAGGTCATCAAAAACGCGCCCGCCCCGATGGTCAAAACACCAATGGCTCGCGCCACAAGTTTGCCTGCCGGTGCAAAGCGTTCTGCGATGATGGCTGACGTGACGAGCGCCATCGCGCGCAAATCCATCACTCCTATCACCAGCTGAATCGCCGTCAGATTGGCGCAGCTCAGGCAGCAATGCAGTCCCAGGCACATGCCTTGCCGCCACGCCGCACCTGGTTGCCCCGGCAAGGTGCGAGTATGCCTCAATGCGTCCCGGCAACGAGTGAGCTGGCGCGCTTTCCACGGCGTGAACTGGGTGGCGCCCGCCAGCAAGACCATTACGCCGACCATCAGCGGAACACTGCGTGCCAACGCCGGGGATTGCATCTCCGCGGCGGCCAACGCAGCACCCAATGGAAACACGAGCATGCCGAACACGCTCCATGCGAAGAAATAGCCGGTGCCCACCAGCACGGTCAGCATGTCCAAATGCATTCCATCAGTCGCGCTTACGGCCTGGCGATAGCGTCGTAGCGTGGGCACCAGGGATGGCAGCATCATCGCGACCATCATCACCTCCCACATGACCAGGAACGATGCCGCGGTGCCGCTCCAGCTGTGCCCGGGCATCCGCATCCATATCATCGACAGGGTCCAGCCGCCTGGCATAGGCATGACATCCATGCCGGACATGGGCGCGCCCCCGACGACCGTCAGCGTTGCGCTGAGCGTGAAGAGCAAGGCCGAGGCGGCGAAGAAGGCGCGTTCGGAGGCGGGTACGGCGATCATGGGCTACTCGAAGCGGCAGGTCTCATGCGATAGACGAAGCGGGCGCCACGATTTCGACACTCAGCGTGGCTTTGCTTACCGCTTGCTGTACTCGTCGTGGCGGCGCCACCAGACGTTTGTTTCGTTGCGCCCCTTGGGCGCGCGGTCCAGCCACTGGAACATGCCCCACAAGCCGTCCAGGCCACGCGCGTAGGTGGAATAGCTGTGATAGACAACGCCGTCTTCGAGCACGAACGCGCTCATGCCCGGCCTTTCGCGCACGAAGGCCAGTGCATCGGTTCCGGTCGCGGCTGCGTGTTCGACAACGACCTGCGGAAACTGGGTCGTCGCGTCCATCGCCTGGCCGCCTTGCTCATAGTTGTATTCGTAGGTCCCCTCACGTTGTTGTTGTTCGGTGATGGAGACGGTGAAATCGAAGTTGAAGTCGCCGCCGTGAGAAGATGCCCATGGAAAGGTCCAGCCCAGGCGCCGCTTGTACGCCTGCAGCTTCGCCAGCGGTGCGCGCGATACCGCCCACAGCATCACGTCGTGGTTGGCCAGATGCTCGGCGAAGCCATTGAAGCCGTCGGCGATCGCCGAGCAGGATGGACAGCCTGCAGCGAAATCCGGTCCGAACATGAAGTGATAGACGAGCAGTTGCGAGCGCCCGCGGAACAGGTCGGCCAGCGAAGCACCGCCTTCGTCGGTATCGAAGCGATAGCCCTTGTTGATCGGCACCCACGGCAGCTCTTGCCGTTGCCGTGCCAGCTCGTCGCTGCGATGAGTAAGCTCCTTTTCCGCCTTGAGCAGCTCGATCCGTGCTGCCAGCCATTGTTCGCGTGTTCCGATCATGTGCGTGGTCATGCTATTTACTCCGCTCGTCGAAGGTTCTGTACCTGCTGCATTCGCCTCGGCCTGGTGGTGCGAGGCCGTGGGATATAGTTAGCGCGAGGCTCCGAACGGGTGGGAGTGACAAATGTGGCGCGATGGCGATGGATTCACTGATCACGGCTGCGGCGCGCGCGCTCGCCACGGGTGACCCCCTCGGCGCCCTGAAGCGGGTCGCGCTGCGCGAGGATGCGCCCAGCCTTGCGCTGCGGGGCATCGCCATGGCGCAGCTCGGCGACTTTGCCCGAGCGAAGTTGCTGTTGCGCAGGGCGGCGCGTGGGTTCGGGTCCAGGGAGGCGGTGGCCCGGGCGAGGTGCATCGTGGCCGAAGCCGAAATCGCGCTCGTATCACGCGACCTGGGTTGGCCGGTGAAGGCGCTCGAAGCCGCGCGTGCAACGCTCGACTCGCATGGCGATCGCATCAATGCCGCGCATGCGCGCAATATCGAAGTCCGGCGCCTGCTACTGCTCGGTCGCCTTGACGATGCCGAACGCATGCTTGCCGACCTGGACCCAACGCCGTTTCCTCCCGCGTCCAGAGCCGCCCACGAGCTGGTCGTAGCAGGCATAGCGATCCGGCGCTTGCAGACGAAACGTGCGCGGGCCGCGCTTCAGGTGGCCGGACAGGCTGCACGCGCGGCGCGTATCCCGGCACTGATGGCGGAGGTCGAAAGCGCATCACGCGTGTTGGAGATGCCGGCCGGTCGTGTGATCGCACGGGGCGAAGAGCACCTACTGCGGCTGGATGAGGTCGAAACGTTGCTGGCATCGCCCACGTTCGTCGTGGATGCATGCCGTCATGTTGTGCATGGTGCAGATGCGGTCGTTTCGCTTGCCACACGCCCCATCCTGTTCGCGTTGATGCGCCATCTAGGGGAGGCTTGGCCTGGGGACGTGCCGCGTAGCACGCTCATCGCAGATGCCTTTCGTATCAGGCACGCCGATGAGACGCATCGCGCACGATTGCGGGTCGAAGTCGGGCGCCTGCGCGCCATATTGCGGCCGTTGGCGGACATAAGCGCGACGGAACTAGGCTTTGCGCTGCTGCCGCACGCCGCATGCGAAGTTGTCGTGCTGGCTCCGCCAGTTGAGGACCGGCATGCCGCAGTACTCGCCTTGCTCGCCGACGGCGAGTCCTGGTCCAGCTCGGCTTTGTCGATGGCCCTGGGCGCGAGCCCCCGCACGGTCCAGCGAGCGCTCGAATCGCTTGCTGCGGATGGCAAGGTACAGTCGTTCGGCCGCGGGCCCGCGCGTCGCTGGATGACCCCGCCGGTGCCGGACTTCCCGTCGATATTGTTACTCCCAGGCCCGCTGCCCATTGACTAGGATGATTCACTCATTGACCAGGATGAAGCCATGAAACGTTCCGCAGCCAAGATTCTCCGCGAGTACGGCCCCTTTCCTGGTATCGACAAGGTGGCTGGCGTGACGTATGACGGCCACCAGGTCTGGTTCGCATCCGGCGAAAAACTCAATGCCCTCGATCCGGACAGCGGCAAGCTGTTGCGGTCGGTCGATGTCGCCGCCCATGCCGGCACGGCCTTCGATGGCCAATACCTGTTCCAGATCGCCGAGGACCGTATCCACAAGATCGATCCGCAGAGCGGCCGCGTGCTGGCCACCATCCCGGCGCCCGGCGGCGGTGGCGACTCGGGGTTGGCCTGGGCCGAAGGCTCGCTTTGGGTCGGAGAGTACCGGGAACGGAAGATCCACCGCATCGATCCTCAAACCGGAGCCATACTCAGCACCATCGAGTTCAACCGCTTCGTCACCGGCGTCAGCTGGGTCGACGGCGAGCTGTGGCATGCCACCTGGGAAGGTGACGACAGCGATGTGCGCCGCGTCGATCCGCAGACGGGAGAAGTGCTGGAGCGGCTCGAAATGCCGGCCGGCATGGGCGTGTCAGGCTTGGAATCCGATGGCGGCGAGCGGTTTTTCTGCGGCGGCGGCAACACCGGCAAGCTGCGGGCGATCTTGCGGCCCAAGCACGAGTAGTCGAATACCGGCTGGCGTACTCGCCATTGCCGTCATTCCCCGCGAAGGCGGGAGTCCATTTTCAAGGATGCGTCATCCTCACTGCCGTCATTCCCGCTTGCGCGGGAACGATGGCTCCAGTGCTATTGCACTGTCATGCTCTTACCGGATCGTGCCAGAATCGTGTCCGCGAGCTGCCATATCCAAGCGGCAGCCTGGGCATGGGGAATCTCGTGCCGACGCAAGTCTTATGCCTTCTGCATAAGGCTCCCCTTACGATGAAGAGCGCCTGGCCGGCAAGCGGCCGGGTCAACTAACGGATTGAACACAGGGCGCATTATGGATTTGCTGCGGTTTCTGCTTCTGATTCCAGTACGGCTGCTGGGCGCTGTCTTGATGGCGCTGGGGTGGCTGCTCGGCCCGCTGGTCGGCCAGGTGAACTGGTCGGCGCCGGCCTGGATGGACACCGTACGCAGGCGCCCCCTGCATTCGCTGGGCGTTTTTGCCGCGGTTGCGCTGGTCGCTGGCGGCGGCTGGTTCGGCTGGCACTGGTACAAGAATCGGCCGCGTCCGAAGGAACCGGAGCGCATCACCTGGACGGTTCATGCACCGAACATCACCGACTACAGCCGGATGGAGATCCATCCGCTGGACATCGATTTCTCCGCTTCCGCCGCACCCATCGAGCTGGTCGGCAATCCGGTCCCCGCCGGCATCGCCATGCAGCCGGAAGTGAATGGCCGATGGAGCTGGATTGGCGACAAGACGCTGCGCTTCACGCCGGCTGCGGACTGGCCGGTGGGGCAGCATTACACCGTGCGCTTCGACATCCCCAAAGTGTTTGCCCATCACGTGCTGATGGCCGACGATCATTTTGAATTCGAGACAAAACCGTTCAAAGTCACGCTGGGGAAAGGCGAGTTCTATCAGGATCCGCAGGATCCCGCGGCCAAGAAAACCATCATCCGGGTTGATTTCAATTACCCGGTCGACACCGCCCAATTTGAAAAGCGTATTGCGCTGAGTTTGCAAGGTCGTGGCGATCTCAAGGCGACGCCGCTGAAATTCAGTGTGACCTACGACGCGACCAAACTCAGTGCCTGGATTCATTCACAACCATTGGATCTGCCGCGCGATGATGGCGCGGTATTGTTGACGCTCGACAGCGGCGCACGCAGCTCACGCGGCGGCTATCCTTCCGACGACAAGCTCAATACCAGTGTGCGCGTGCCGGGCCTGTACAGCCTTACCGTGGACGACATCAGTCCCACCCTGGTCGATAACGACAAGTACGAACCCGAGCAGGTGATGGTGATCAACGTCAGCGGTGCCGTGCGTGATAGCCAGCTGACCAAGCTGGTGCATGCCTGGGTGCTGCCGGACAACAAGCCGCGTGCCGCCAAACAAGACGGCGACGAAGACAGCCAGGACGAAGACAATCCCGCACAAGGCACCTATCCGTGGAGCGTCGAGCAAGTCGGTGAAGACGTTCTGCGCCAGTCCAAACCTTTGGCGCTGGAAGTGGTGCCGACGGAAAACGACTATCAAGAACTGCAAAGCTTCAAATTTCATGCGGACCCGGGCCAGCACGTATACGTGCGCGTCGAGACCGGCCTGAAGTCATTCGGCGGCTATGTACTGGGCAAGCCGGCCACAGCGGTGGTCACCGTGCCCGACTATCCGAAGTTGTTGCGCTTCATGGGCGACGGTTCGCTGCTTTCGCTCAGCGGCAGCAAGCGCGTTTCCGTGGTATCGCGCAACTTGGTGGGCATGCGATTGCAAGTCGGTCGCGTGCTGCCGGACCAGTTGCAGCATCTGGTCAGCCTCAATCAAGGCGACTACAAGCATCCGCAATTGCCCTACAGCTTCACGGAAGACCACATTGTCGATCGCTTTGAGCTAACGCGCGCCTTCCCCACCAACGATCCCCTGCACGCGCACTACGAAGGGGTGGATTTGGGGCAATACCTGCAATCGGGCAAACGCGGCGTCTTCCTGCTGCACCTGTCCGACTTCGATCCGGCCCAGGCCAAGAAGCAGGCCGAGCAGGCCGCCAAGGCCAAGGCGCGCGCGAAGCAGGGCATTGCACCGCCGCCCGCGGGAGCACAACCGGACGCCGACGCCGACGTCAGCACCACGCCTTCCAGCGATGCGTCAGTCAATGCTGATTCGAGCGCGACGGAGGAAGGGGGGAATGGCGAAAGCGAAGACTCCTCCAGCCCCACCCAGGATTATCGCCTGATCGTCGTCACCGACCTCGGCATGCTGGTGAAGCGTTCGCTGGACGGCAGCCAGGACGTGTTCGTGCAATCGATCCACAGCGGTCAGCCGGTAGCAGGCGCCACGGTGTCGGTGTTGGCGGTCAACGGTCAAACACTGTTTACGCAAGACACTAGCGCCGAGGGCGTTGTGCACTTCCCGACCTTCAAGGGTCTGGAGCGTGAAAAAAGTCCCGCCATGTTTGTAGTGAAGAAGGGCGAAGACCTGTCGTTCCTGCCGATTGGCGGCAGCGACCGGCAACTGGACTATTCGCGCTTCGACATCGGCGGCGAAGCCAGCGCCGTCAATCCCGGCACGCTGTCCGCCTATCTGTTCTCCGATCGGGGCATTTACCGTCCTGGCGACGACATCCATATCGGCCTGATCGTCAGGGCCGCCAGTTGGATACGCAATGTCGCGGGCATTCCGCTACAGGCTGAAGTGGTCGATCCGCGCGGTGTCACGGTGAAGCAGATGCCGCTGCAAATGGACGATTCGGGCTTCGGCGAACTGGCTTATACGCCGGGGGAGACCGCGCCGACCGGTACCTGGACGGTGAACCTGTACATCGTGCGCGATGGCAAGGCCGACACGCAGATCGGCAGCACCACCGTGCAAGTGAAGGAATTCCAGCCCGACCGCATGAAGGTCACCGCCAAGCTGTCCAGCCAGGTCGTGGAGGGCTGGGTGAAGCCCGACGGCCTGAAGGCGCTGGTCGATGCGCAGAACCTGTTCGGTACGCCGGCGGCAGATCGCCGCGTGGAAGCCTCGCTCACGCTGCGTCCTGCAGGGTCATCGTTCCGCAGCTGGCCCGACTACCACTTCTACGATCTCCACTATGCCAAGCAAGGTTTTGAGGAAAACCTGCAGGACGGCCAGACAGACGACAAAGGCCATGCCGAGTTCGACCTGGATCTGAACAAGTACGCCAATGCGACCTATCAGCTGTACTTCGTGGCCAAAGTGCACGAACCCGAAGGTGGACGCAATGTTGCTGCCGCGACGCAATCGCTGGTTTCGAGCAATGATTGGCTGGTCGGGTATCGAAGCGCCGACAGCCTGAGCTACATCAGTCGCAACGCGGTGCGCAAAGTGCATCTGGTGGCGATCGACCCGCAAGCGAAGTCGATCAAACTGGATGGCCTCAAGGCCGAGTTGATCGAACGGCGCTATGTGTCCGTGCTGACCAAGCAAGGCTCGGGCGTCTACCGATACCAATCCAAGCTCAAGGAAATATCGGTCCACGCGCAGGCGCTGAATATTCCGGCCGGTGGTGTCGATGTCGCGCTGGATACCGACAAGCCTGGCGACTACGACTTGGTCATCCGGCGCAGCGGCGATGGCGTGGAAGTGAACCGGGTGAGCTATTCCGTGTCCGGCGATGCCAACCTGTCGCGCTCGCTGGATCGCAACGCCGAGCTCCAGCTCACCCTGGACAAGGCCGACTACAAACCCGGCGATACCGTCGACATTTCCATTCGTGCGCCTTATGTGGGCAGTGGCCTGATCACCATCGAGCGCGACAAGGTGTACGCGCATGCGTGGTTCCATGCCGATACCACCAGTTCAGTGCAACGGATCACGTTGCCGAAGGATTTCGAAGGCAACGGCTACATCAACGTGCAGTTCATCCGCGACCCCTCGTCGGACGAAATCTTCATGAGTCCGCTGAGCTATGGGGTGGTGCCGTTCTCGGTGGACCTGGACGCGCGCCGAGATGCGCTCAAGGTCGATTCGCCCGACCTGGTGAAGCCGGGTGAAACGGTCACCTTCAAGCTGCATGCGGAGCATCCGGCCAAGGCCGTGGTGTTCGCGGTGGACGAAGGCATTCTGCAGGTCGCGCGCTATAAGCTCGGCGATCCGCTGAAGTACTTCTTCCGCAAGAGGATGCTCGAAGTACAGACTTCGCAGATCCTCGATCTGATCCTGCCGGACTTTGAAAAGCTGATGGCCCTGTCCGCCGCGCCGGGCGGCGATGCCGATGCGGCGATCGGCCGCCAGCTCAACCCGTTCAAGCGCAAGCGCGACAAGCCGGTGGTGTTCTGGTCGGGTATCGTCGATGTGGATGGCGACAAGGACTTCACCTATACCGTGCCCGATTACTTCAACGGCAAGCTGCGCGTGATGGCGGTGGCGGTATCGCCGGATCGCATTGGCACTTATGAAGGCGCAACGACGGTGCGTGGCGACTTCGTGCTCTCGCCGAATGTGCCGACCACGCTTGCGCCGGGCGATGAAGTAGAGGTGAGCGTGGGTGTTGCCAACAACCTTACCGGCCTCGGCGGCAAGCAGGTACCGGTGGCGGTGAGACTTCAGACCGGCGCGCAATTGCAGGTGGTGGGCGTGGCGACGCAGAACATCAGCCTGGCGGAAATGCGCGAGGGTGTGGTGAAGTTCCGCGTCAAGGCCACCGACAAGCTTGGCTCCGGACATCTGGCGTTCACCGCGGCCTATGCCGGGAAATCCGCACATCAAGGCGTTGACGTATCGATACGCCCGGCTGCGGCCTATCGTACCCAGGTTGATGTTGGCCAGGTATTCAGCCAAAGCCAGGCGGATTTGACGCCCGTGCGGCAGATGTTCGACGCCTATGCTGCACGCGACGCAGCCATCTCGCCGCTGCCGATAGTGCTGGCGCAAGGTGTTACCAGCTATCTGGTCAACTACCAGCATTATTGCAGCGAGCAGGTGGTGAGCATGGCGATGCCGCGCCTGATTGTGAGCAAATGGCCGCAAGTGCCGGTGTTCGCGCGTGCCCTGCAGCCGGCCTTCGGCGGCGAAGAGGCGAAGGAGATCAGCAATCAGCAAGCGTTGGCCAAGCTGGTGGATGTGCTGCATGCGCGCCAGAACAGCGAAGGCGGCTTTGGCCTGTGGTCGGCGACACCCGACTCCGAACCTTTCGTTTCGGCTTATGCGATGAACTTGCTGCTCGAAGCACGCGATCGCGGTGCTTCGGTGCCGCAAGACATGATCGACGCCGGCAACAAGTACCTGCAGCAGCTTGCCGCCAACGATGGCATGGATTCTATGGACAAGTTGCGCCAACGTGCCTATGCAGCCTACCTGCTGACTCGCCAAGGCAACGTCACCACCAATGCGTTGGCAGCCATCCAGAAGCGTTTGCAAGAGGCCTATCCCAAGGAATGGAAGAGTGACCTGGCCGCGGCATGGCTGGCCGCGTCGTACAAGTTGCTCAAGCAGGAGGACGAGGCCAATCGCCTAATGGCCGGACCGGAGCAGGTATTGAAGCGTCCCAAGGACGATGTCACCTATGACTACACTTACTACTACGACCCACTGGTACGCGATGCGAGCGTGCTGTACCTGCTCGCCAAGCATTTTCCCGAGCGTGCGAAAGCCTTGCCGGCGCGCGTGTTCGAGAACATAGCCTGGCCATTGGCGCACGACCGCTACAACACGCTTTCTTCGGCCATGACAGTGCTGGCCTTGGACAGCTATGCCAGCCAGACGGGCAAGGAGCTGGACAAGCTGGGCATCCAGGAGGTGCATGCCGACGGTAGCGTGAAATCCATCGCCAGCCTCCAGGGCGATTTGCTGCAGGCGGGGAGCTGGGATGCGGCTGCCACCAAGCTGCGCTTCCTCAATCAAAGCAGCCTGCCGGCTTGGCGTGTTGCCAGCCAAAGCGGCTACGATCGCGTACAGCCGGACAAAGCGATCGCCAACGGTATCGAGATCCTGCGCGACTACACCGATAAGCAAGGCAAGCGTCTGGACACGGCAACCTTGGGCGAAGAGATCGACGTGCACGTGAAGATACGTGCGATCGGTCATGACGCCGTCGGCGACGTCGCCATCGTGGACTTGCTGCCCGGCGGCTTCGAGCCGGTCATCGAACCCCCTCCGGCCGTGGACGGGGCTACCGGAAGCGACGGCAACGCGGACAGCAATACCAGCGCGCCGCAGGCGTGGCGCTCGCCGATCGGATTGGACTCCTCGACCTGGCGGCCCGAGTATGCGGATATTCGCGAGGATCGCGTGGTGATTTATGGCCAAGCGACGCCGGACGTTCGCGAGTTCGTGTACCGCATCCGTGCGACGAACGCGGGTACCTTCGCAGTGCCGCCTGCCTATGCCGAGTCAATGTATGAGCGTACGTTACAGGCGCGTTCGGCCGGTGGGGCGTCGTTGAAAGTGGTGGACAAGCCTTGAGCGTGCCGAATGACAGAAGGGGGGTGTAAGCCCCAACATCGCGATGTGCGTGCATGGCAAGGCTGGGGTTTACACCCCAGCCTACGCATCTGAGGCAGGTGTTGGCTGTTTTGGTACCCATGCAGACGTCCGCATTCATGAAACTGTTGCGCAGCGCCGGCCGCTGGATTGCGCGCTGGCAAAACTGGCTCGTCGCAGCGGCATTGCTGCTGGCCGCGCTGGTTGGTTGTCGCTGGTGGCCGCACCCATCGTTGCGCAGCTGGCTGCCATCTTCCACGGCGGTCTACGACAGCAAGGGACACCTGTTGCGCCTGACACTCTCCAGTGATCAGCAATATCGCCTGTGGGTGCCCTTGAAGGATATTTCCCCGCAACTGGTCGACGGGGTATTGCTGCACGAGGACCGCTGGTATGCGTGGCATCCGGGAATCAACCCCTATGGTTTGCTGCGTGGCGCCTGGGTTACCTACGTGCGGCATCGCGCCCCGCAAGGAGGCTCGACTGTCACGATGCAGTTGGCGCGCCTGCTATGGGGGCTCAATACACGGACACCGCTGGGCAAGCTGCGCCAGATCGGGCGCGCCGCGCAGCTCGAATTGTTCTATTCCAAGCACGACATCCTCGAGGCGTACCTCAACTTCACGCCCTATGGCGCCAATGTCCAGGGTGTCGCCACCGCCAGCCTGGTGTATTTCGGCAAGCCGGCCAGCCAGCTCACCCTGCCCGAAGCCTTGACGCTGGCGGTGATCCCGCAAAATCCGTCGCGACACCTGTTGAGCGGAGACGGTGCGGACAATGCGCTGATCAGCAACGGATTGGCCGATGCACGCAACCGCCTGTACCGGGCTTGGTTGCCTCGGCACCCTCAGGATGCCGGACTGAAGCCGCTGTTCGCGTTGCCGTTGGCGCTTCGTGCGCGCAGCCGTCTGCCGTTCGAAGCGCCGCAGGCCGTGGAGCAGGTGCTCGCTACGCAGTTGCTGAGTGACAGCACTCGCAGTGCCGTCGTAACCACTACGCTGGATCTGGATCTGCAACATATCCTGGAGCGTCAGATCGCCTTATACGTAAAGCGCAAGGCGCCGAGCGGCATTGCCAACGGGGCGGCCCTGTTGGTCGATACCCGCGACATGAGCATCAAGGCGATGGTGGGCTCGGCCGACTATCGCAATCCCGCCATCCAGGGGCAGGTGAACGGCACGCTGGGAAAACGCTCACCGGGCTCGACGCTGAAACCTTTCATCTATGCACTGGGTTTCGACCAGGGCGTGCTGCATCCGCAAACCGTTCTGCGTGACGTGCCGACAGCCTTCGGACCGTATACGCCGGAAAACTTCGACGGCAATTTTCTCGGGCCGATCACTGCGACGCAGGCGTTGATCCGCAGTCGCAACATTCCAGCGGTGTGGGTGGCCTCCCAGCTGCACGAGCCCAGTCTCTACGACTTCCTGCAGCAGGCGGGCATTGGCCGCCTGGCCAGCGAGCAGCACTACGGCCTGTCGCTGGTGCTGGGCGGCGGCGAGGTGAGCATGCAGGAGCTGGCCGGTCTCTACGCCATGCTCGCCAATCGAGGCGTGCTGCGTCCGCTGCGCCTCAGCGCCGATGATCCTCAGCCGGAAGGAACGCGGCTCTTGAGTGGTGAAGCCAGCTACATGGTGATGGACATCCTGCGCCAGAACCCCCGGCCGGACGACGTGGTCGGCGCGCAGGAACTGCGCCTGCCGGTGTACTGGAAAACCGGCACTTCATGGGCGTTTCGCGATGCGTGGACAGCGGGCAGCTTCGGGCCCTACGTATTGGTCGTGTGGATCGGCAATTTCGACGGCAGCGGCAATCCTGCGTTCGTCGGTGTGGAAGCCGCTGCGCCGTTGTTCTTCCAGATCATCGACGCGCTGCGCGCCGAACACGTGCCGCTGGACGAACCGATTCGCGCCATGCCGGCCGGTTTGCGGCGCGTGCAGGTCTGCCTGGCCAGCGGCAATCTGCCCACCCAATGGTGTCCGCAGCAGGGGCCGGCCTGGTTCATTCCCGGCAAATCGCCGATTCGCGTCGACAATATCTATCGCCCGGTGGTGATGGATGAAGCCACCGGCTTGCCCGCCTGCCCTCCGTACGACGGTAAGCGCACGCACGTGGAGGTCTACGAATTCTGGCCATCGGATCTGCAACGTGTGTTCCAGCAGGCCGGTATGCCACGCCGCAGCCCACCGGTAAATTCCCATTGCAACGGCACTGAGCGCGTCAACGGGCTGCCGCCTAGCATCACTTCCCCCCTGCGCGGCAGCACCTATACCTTGCGCCTGAAGCAGCTGGCTGAGGAAAGCATACCCTTTACCGCGACCAACGACGCGGCTGTGCGCAACTTATATTGGTTCGTCGACGATGCCTACGTCGGCCGCAGCGCCCCCGGCGAGCCGTTGTATTGGCAGCCGCATGGGGCAGGGCGCTATACGGTGCGCGTGGTGGATGACCACGGGCTGGCCGACCAGCGCAACCTGGACGTGACCCTGGTTCAATAATCGTAGGTTGCGATGCAAGCCCCAACCTCAGCATCCGGCCAAGCATCGCAATGTTGGGGTTTGCCCCCCAACCTACGCTATCCTCGCCCCCTTAACCGCCCGGTTCATCTCCATGAAGCAAGCCTCGGTGCCGTCCTATTACCGCGCCACGGCCACGCCGTACGAGCCGCATGCACCTCTGCAGGACCGCGTCGAGACGCGCGTTGCGATCATCGGTGGCGGGTTTGCCGGGCTGAATACCGCCATGGGACTCGCCGAGCGTGGCGTGCGCGATGTCATCGTGCTGGAGCGGGAGCAGGTCGGCTTCGGCGCTTCGGGCCGTAATGGCGGCTTCGTCTTCGGGGGTTATTCGCTGGGCGAGGAAGCGTTGCGCCATCAGTTGGGCGACGAGCGTGCCAAGCGCATCTTCGATCTCACCACCGCAGCGGTGCAGTGCATACGCGAACGTGTGACACGCTACGCCATCGCTTGCGACATGGTCGACCAGGGCGTGATCTGGGCCAATTGGTTCCGTGATCCGAACGTACTGCGCAAACGGCAGCGATTGCTGGCCGAGCAGTACGGCGTGCAATGGGATTGGCTGCCGCAGGAAGAACTGCGCGAACTGGTGCGCAGCGAGCGTTATTACGACGGACTGTACGAACGCAATGCCTTGCATTTGCATCCGTTGAACTACGCCATCGGACTCGCGGCGGCAGCCGTGCAGAAGGGGGTACGCATTTACGAGAACAGCGACGTATGGCGCCTTCACCGCGAACGCAGTCATTGGCGCATCAGTACGCCACAAGGCGAAGTGCAGGCCGAGCATGTGGTCTTGGCATGTGGGGGCTATCTCGCTGGTTTGCGCCGGCAAATCGATCGCGCCGTATTGCCGATCGCCACCTATGTCATGGTGACGGAGCCGCTGGGCGATCGCTTGGATGAATGCCTTCAGACGCGTGCCGCCGTCTACGATACGCGCTTCGCCTTCGACTATTACCGGCCCTTGCCCGATACGCGGCTGCTGTGGGGTGGCAGGATCTCGATACGCAACCGTTCCGCAGCGGCTGTGCAGCGCGTCCTGACCCACGACCTGCTGCGCGTTTTCCCGGGCTTGAAGGGCCTGCGCGCCGACTACGCCTGGTCCGGTTTGATGAGCTATGCGCGCCACCAGATGCCGCAGATCGGCACCGCCGGCGATGGTCTATGGTGGGCGCAGGCATTTGGCGGTCACGGCTTGGCGCCCACTTGCGCAGCCGGTGAACTGCTGGCCGCGGCCATTGCCGAGGCCGATGAAGGCTGGCGGCAGTTTGCCGATTACGGCCTTGCGCATGCCTACAAACCCTTTGGCCTGCTGGCGGCTCAGGCCAGCTACTGGTGGCAGGAATTCAACGACTGGTTCAAGACGAGCCTCGAAGGATGAGCGTGCAGACAGTGGCGACGGAAGCAATCAGCTGGGCGGATTTCGAGAAGGTACTGATGGTGGCGGGCACCATCACGCGCGTGGAAGCCTTTCCCGAGGCGCACAAGCCGGCCTGGAAGGTATGGGCGGATTTCGGTCCCTACGGCGAGCGCAAGACCAGCGCGCAGATCGCTACGCTGTATACGCCCGAAACACTGCTCGGCCGGCAGATCGTCGGGGTGATCAATTTTCCGGAAAAGCAGATCGGGCCATTCCGCTCGCAATTCCTGCTGACCGGCTTCCCCACCGAGCAGGGCGTGGTGATCACCAGCATCGAGCGCCCGGTGCCGAATGGGACGAGGCTCGCCTGAACTGAGCAGCAAGCCGACGCTCCGATTCTACGTCGGAGCGATTGCGTAGGTTGGGGTGAAAAAACCAACATCGCGCGGCACGCGGATGGCAATGATTGGGTTTGCACCCGAACCTACGTGCCAAGCGTATCCAGCCATACGCCAAGTCCTTGCGCATTGAGCTCGATATCCGTCCCCAGCCAATGCACCAACGCTTCGCGATCACCATGCCAGCCATGCTCCGCGGTGTGCGCGGCGTAAAGTTGCGTCAATTCATGCACCAGCCGTGCGTGGCGGTCCGATGAGCCCCTGGCGTCGAGTGCAATCACGACCATCGCATCGATCAGTTCATGCAGCTTGTGCGCCAGCTGCTCGACTTGTTCGACGCGCCCGAAGTGGGTGAGGTACATCGCGTCGGGCTTGAGCGCCAGCAGGCGCCCAATCGAAGCATGCAGCGCTTGAGGATCGAACTGCACCGGCGTGGTAGTCGGCAGGATGAAAGGCCCTTGCCGGGTGTCGAATTCGCGATAGGAGAGGCCGAAGGTATCGCCGGTAAAGCACACGTTGGCCTGTTCGTCGTAAATCGCCATGTGATGCTTGGCGTGCCCTGGCGTATCGAGGCAGCGCAGACGCCGGCCTTGCAGATCGACAAAGTGACCGTCGGGCGCTTCCACAATGCGTTCCGCCGGTACCGGGCGAAGCCGGCCGTAGGCTTGCTGCATGACCTCTTCGCCGTAGACTGCGGTGGCGCCGGCCCACAACTGCGAAGGATCAGCCATGTGACGGGCGCCGCGTGGATGCACTACCAAACTGGCGTTGGGCAGTCGCGCCATCAGCTCGCCCGCGCCGCCGGCGTGATCGAGATGCACATGGGTGAGGATCAGCCAATCCACTTCCGAAGCATCTAGGCCGGCAGCGGCGAGCGCAGCCAGCAGGCGGTGCACGGAATGGTTGGTGCCGCAATCGATGAAGGCAGCATGCCGCTGGTGAACCAGCAGGTAGGCCGCATCGAATTGCGGCCGGACGAAACCGGTATCGATCGTATGAATGCCGTTGGAAGTCATGGCAGGCAGCATGAGGGTCGCAGGGGCAACTATACGGTGCTTGAATCCAGCATGCCGTCACTTTTCTTAAGAGCGATCCGAAGCATTGCCCGGCCGGCCTGGACCTGCTCCAGAGTTGCCGTCAACGACCTGCCGGCAATAAGCTTGTACCCATGTCCCCGTCGTTTTCCTTGCGCCGCTTCACCACCTCGCGCCTACTGCGCGTGATGGCCTTGCTTGCTTGGTCGCTGATGACGGTGTCCATGCCGGCGGTTTCGGCCGGCGTCATGGCGGGCTCTGATCACCACGTCGCCAGCATGGCTTCGATGATGATGGACCATGCCACGCATGCCGACGCTACCACGGCAGATGGCTTGCACAACGATCACTGCTGTGGTGACACGACCCACGCGGCTTGCCATTGCGAGGCCATGTGCGCTGCGGCCCTGCTTCCCTCCGTGGCGGCATTGTACGGACCGACACGACTGGCCGTGATTCGCGCTTCGATGCGCAGCGCCGATGCCCCCACCCCTGATCTGATCCCTCCCTTGCGACCACCCGCTGTCTGAAGCGTCCATCACATGGTTAACCGCCGGCACGCGCATCGAGCGCGATTCGCCGCGATGTTTCGCTTCGCATTGGGAGTCACCACATGAACAGCTTCTACCCGCCGCCAGCGGTCGATGTGGCGCGGCGGCGATTCGTCCAGGGCCTTGCCCTGGGCGGCGCCGCGGCCGCGCTGGGCCTGCTGCGGCCGACCGGCGCCATCGCCTCCGGCAGTTTCGCCAGCTCCACCGTGCTCAGCGGCACGGATTTCGCCCTGGACATTGGCCAGACGCGAGTGAACTACACCGGCAAGCCCGGCATCGCCACCACCGTCAACGGCAGCCTGCCAGGGCCCATCCTGCGCTGGAAGCAAGGCAGCGAAGTCCGCTTGCGGGTGACCAACCGCTTGCTTGTGCCGACCTCCATCCATTGGCACGGCATCATTCTTCCATTCGACATGGATGGCGTGCCCGGCATCAGTTTCGGAGGCATTGCTCCCGGGGCAAGCTTCGTCTACCGCTTCAACGTACGGCAGTCCGGTACCTACTGGTACCACGCGCATTCGGGGTATCAGGAACAGACCGGGCTGCTCGGCGCCTTGATCATCGATCCGCAAGGCAGCGAACGTTTCGCCGCCGATCGCGACTACGTGGTGATGCTCAATGACTGGAGCGACGACCATCCGGCCAGCATCTATGCACGCCTGAAGAAAAGCAGCGGCTACTACAACACCGCCCAGCCGAGCGTGGCCGATTTCGTTCGCGACGCGCAGCACCTGGGGCTGCGCGAAGCCTTCGCCAAGCGCCGCATGTGGAATGCCATGCGCATGAATCCGACCGACCTCAGCGACGTGACCGCTTACACCTACACGTACCTGATGAACGGATTTACGCCGGCAGGCAATTGGACCGGCCTGTTCCGTCCCGGCGAAAAGCTGCGATTGCGCGTGATCAATGGTTCGGGCATGACCATTTTCGACCTGCGCATCCCAGGCCTGAAGATGAGTGTGGTCAGCGCCGACGGGCAAGACGTCGAGCCGGTGACGGTGGACGAATTGCGCATCGCCCCCGCCGAGACCTACGACGTCATCGTCGAGCCGCAGGAAGATCGTGCGTACAGCCTGTTCGCCCAAACCATTGATCGCAGCGGCTACGCGCGCGGCACGCTGGCGCCGCGCCCAGGCATGCAAGCCGACGTGCCGGCGATGGATCCGCGCGTATGGGTGGGCATGCAGGACATGATGGGAGGCGCGGCCTCGCCGGGAAGAGGTGGGCACAGCGGCATGCAGGGCATGCATCACGAAGCCATGAACGACATGCCAAACATGCAGGACATGCCCGGCATGGCGATGGACGATCACGCATTCGCCACCCAGCTGAAGACAGGGCCCGGCGTGGACATGCGCGTGCCGGCGCCGCGCACGAATCTGGACGATCCCGGCGTGGGTTTGCGCGACAACGGCCGCCGCGTGCTGACCTACGCCGATCTACATACGATCGGTGGCCCGATCGACCAGCGCGAGCCGGAGCGCGACATCACGCTGCGCCTGACCGGCAACATGGAGCGTTACATGTGGTCATTCGACGGCGTGAAATTCTCCGACGCCCAACCCGTTCGCTTCCGCCACGGCGAGCGGCTGCGCATCGTGCTGGTCAATGACACCATGATGCATCACCCGATCCATCTGCATGGCATGTGGAGCGAGGTGGAAAATGCCGCCGGCGATTTCCAGCTACGCAAGCATACGGTCAGCGTACAGCCGGCGCAGCAGATCAGCTATGCGGTCACTGCCGACAATCCGGGGCGTTGGGCCTACCACTGCCACATGTTGTTTCACATGCAGGCGGGCATGTTCCGCGAGGTGGTGGTGGCATGAATCGACGCACTTATGCAGGATGGCGGCGCGCGTGGCTAGCATGCGTAGCGCTCACACTGCCTTGCACCGCCATGGCGCAAGACGCCATGTCGATGACCCATCACGACGAGCCGTCCCCGGCCATGCAAAACATGGACATGCATGACAATGCCAGTTACGGCATGCTGCTCGTCGACCAACTGGAATTGAGCCATGGCCATAATGGCAACGGCCCGGCGTGGGAAGCCGAGGCCTGGTACGGCAACGACAGCGACAAACTGTGGTTGCGCAGCGAAGGGGAGGGCAGTCATCGGCGCATCGAGCGCGGCGATCTCGAAGCGCTGTGGGGTCATGCCGTTTCGGCCTTTTGGAATACGCAGCTGGGCGTGCGCCATGACCTGGGTATCGGGCCGCAACGCAACTGGGCTGCATTCGGCGTGGAAGGACTGGCGCCCTACTGGTTCGAACTGGAAGCAACGAGCTACCTCAGCAACCAGGGGCGTGTCGCGGCACGCCTGCGCGCGGAATACACCTTGCGTTTCACCCAACGCCTTATGCTGCAGCCGGAGTTCGAAATCAATCTCTACAGCAAGGATGATCCGGCGCAACGCATCGGCAGCGGTGTCTCCGATACCCAGCTGGGGCTACGTCTTCGCTACGAAATCACGCGGCAATTTGCACCTTATGTCGGCGTGGTATGGTCCCGCCGCTTCGCTACCACGGCTACGTTCACCCGCGCGGACCGCGAGAGCGTCTTCGATCGGCAATTCGTCGCCGGCATCCGTTTCTGGTTCTAGGGAAAAGTCATGAAAACCATCATCAGCACACTGGCGGTCGCCGTGATTCTGGCCTTGCTCGGCTTTGCTTATGCCTGGTCGGGTTATTACAACGTAGGCGCGGATGTTCCGCATTGGCCCGCTACGTATCGCTTTTTGGACATGGCTAGGGACCGCTCGATCGAGCATCAGGCCGAATCCATCAGCGTGCCCAAGCTGGACGACCCTGCGCTGATACTAAAAGGTGCGGGCCAATACGCGGCCATGTGCACCGGTTGCCATCTGGCGCCGGGTATGCACGATTCGGAACTGCGTGCCGGCCTTTATCCGCAGCCGCCCGTGCTGGGCCAGGAACCTATCGATCCGCGTGAGGCGTTCTGGGTCATCAAGCATGGCATCAAGCTGACCGCCATGCCGGCCTGGGGCGCCACGCACGACGACCAGACCATCTGGAGCATCGTCGCCTTCGTGCGCAAGCTGCCCGGCATGACGCCGGCGCAGTACAAGGACATCGTCGCCAAGGCGCCGCCGGATGAAGACATGGACATGGGGCATGACCATGACGACATGCCTTCGCATTGATGAGTAGGCTGGTTGCGGCCGATCGGTTTGCGGCCGGCGGTACTCGTCCTCCTTGTGTAGGCGTGCCTTCAAGCTTCGCCGCAATCGGCCACCAGCCCCACCACGCGGGTAAACACGTACTCGGCAGGCTGATGTAGCCCTCGCGCAGCAGCCGGCGGCGCATGACGCGCCTCATCGTGCATGGAAGGGGATCCTGGGGGTCTTGCCGCAATCTCTTGAGGTTGGTCCCAATCTGCGGTTGCACGGCTTGCAGTGATACCTGACACGCCCCTCGGTGCCTGTTGGAACAGTAGAGCTTTATGGCAGCTGCGGTGATAGCAAAATGAAGAACTCATCTACACGGGGTGTTTTTCCCCGGCTGAAATCCCGTGGAAATGCCGCAGGGGAAGACCAGCGCTTGGGTATTCATGCTCGCGCGGATTACGGTTTAATACGCATGGTCCCGGAGCGAGCGTGAGGCGATCTCTTGTTTTCATTGCACGACCTGCTGGCTGTTATGTGCGGATCGCTCGTCGGCTTTTCGCTTGCATTGATCGGCGGTGGCGGTTCGATTCTCGCCATGCCGTTGCTGCTATATGTGGTGGGCCTGAGCAATCCGCACGAGGCGATCGGGACCAGCGCGCTGGCGGTGGCCACCAATGCCTTTGCCAATCTGCTACCGCACGCGCGGGCCGGCCATGTGCGCTGGCGGGCAGCCTTTGCCTTCGCTGCTACCGGGGTGTTGGGCGCTTACTTGGGTTCGAGCCTGGGCAAGCTGATCGATGGCCGGCATCTGCTGGTGTTGTTTGCGCTGTTGATGCTGGTGATCGCCGCGCTGATGCTGCGCGGCAGGCATGCTCACGACGGCAAGGTCCAACTGCACCGCAACATGTTTCCCCGCCTTGGCGCGGCGGGATTCGCTGCCGGCGGACTGGCGGGATTCTTCGGCATTGGCGGCGGTTTCCTGATCGTGCCCAGCCTGGTGTTCGCCAGCGGCATGGCAATCATTGAAGCGATCGGCACTTCCTTGTTTTGCGTCGGCGCATTCGGCCTGACGGCTGCCTTCAACTACGCGGCGTCCGGCTGGGTAGCGTGGTCGATGGCATGGAAATTCGTGGCCGGCGGCATGGCAGGCGGCTGGCTGGGTTCGTGGGTGGCTGAAAAATTGTCCGCCGTGCGGGGCATGCTCAGCATGCTTTTTGCTGCCGTGATCGTTGCGGTGGCCCTTTTCATGCTGGCAAAAAGCTTGCTTCCGTAGGGGTTTTCGGCTCGCGGGTCTGTCCGAGTGCATCTTTTTGGGCCTTTTTTGCCGTGGCTAGTTGGCGAGAGCACAAATTTCCCCTACATTTCGCTCGCCGAAAGGCATATTTCAACAATCCAAATAACGATGGGGTAGTCCATGGCAAAGAAGGCAGCAAAAAGCAAGTCGGCGTCCAAGGCCGCCGCAGCTCCGAAGCCGATCAAGGATGCGCTGAGCAAGTCCGGTCTGGTTGCGCATCTGGCGGAAACCACGGGTCTTGCATCCAAGGAAGTGCGTGGCGTTCTGTCCGCGCTGGAAGGCGTGGTGCATGCCTCGATTCATAAGAAGGGCGCCGGCATGTTCACCCTGCCTGGTCTGCTGAAGGTCACCGCTGTCAATGTGCCCGCCAAGCCGCGGCGCAAGGGCATCAACCCCTTCACGAAGGAAGAGCAGTGGTTCGCCGCCAAGCCGGCCACCGTGAAGGTCAAGATCCGTCCGCTGAAGAAGCTCAAGGACGCTGCGCTCTGATCCTCGCCTAGAGCCGTTGTGCCAAGCAGCGGCTGCAAGCAAACCACGGGATGCGTCACCGCGAGGCGGCGCATCCCGTTTTTTATGTGCACTCCCATCCCGCGCTGCGCGCCAATCCTCTTTCGTCCAAACCGGCAGCGTGGTATTACGCGCATGTCCTTGAGGGCCAAGGAAGTGTCCGCAGGGAATCAAGGGGGACGTAAGGCAGCCGCGCAAGTCAAGTAGCGTGGTCTCGCTCACCGTTTCATTCATGGGAGACGACAGTGATGTTCAAGCGACTGAGTGCGGAGTTTTTGGGCACTTTTTGGTTGGTGCTGGGTGGCTGCGGTAGCGCGGTTTTGGCGGCGGCGGTTCCGAATCTGGGGATCGGTTTTGCCGGCGTGGCGCTGGCATTCGGCCTTACCGTGGTCACCATGGCCTATGCCTGCGCGGGCATTTCCGGAGCGCATTTCAATCCCGCGGTCACGCTGGGCCTGTTCTTTGGGGGCCGCTTCAGCGGCAAAGATGTCATTCCTTACATCCTCGTGCAGGTGATCGGTGCGATCGCCGCCGCCGCCGTGCTCTACCTGATCGCCAGCGGCAAGCCGGGGTTCGACGCCACCGCGAGCGGCTTTGCCTCAAACGGCTACGGCGAGCATTCGCCTGGCGGTTATTCGTTGCAGGCGTGCATGGTGAGCGAATTCGTGCTTACCGCGATGTTCCTGATCGTGATCCACGGTGCCACCGACCGTCGCGCACCGGCCGGCTTCGGCCCGTTGGCGATCGGTCTGGCGCTCACCCTGATCCACCTGATCAGCATCCCGGTCACCAACACTTCGGTGAACCCGGCGCGCAGCACCGGCGTGGCGGTGTTCCAGGGTACCTGGGCGCTGCAGCAACTGTGGATGTTCTGGGTGGTGCCACTGCTGGGCGGCGCAGCGGGCGGCCTGATCTTCCGCTTTTTGCTGGGTGAAGACTCCAGGCGAGCGTGACGAGTGTTCAGCCAGATGTAAGTAACGCCTGAGCTGTCGGTTTGCTTGCGACCTCCACTCCCTCCCCTGCAAGCAGGGGAGGGAGCTGCGAAAGAGGCGGGCAGCTTTATGGGCTGCAAAACCCTCGTAAACCATCTTGCAATTCACCTCGCCAACCCCAACGATGCAGGCGTCCCGACCCGAGGTGATTCCGGTGACGCATGCGATCATCGAACTGATTGCCGAATACGGCTTGCTGTTGATCTTCCTCAACGTACTGGTGGAGCAGGCGGGCTTGCCGTTGCCGGCGGTGCCGGCCCTGGTGGTGGCGGGGGCGCTGTCATCCACCGGTAGGTTGCCGCTGGGCGGGGTGGTGCTGGTGGCGTTATTGGCGTGCCTGATCAGCGATTTTGCCTGGTACATCGCGGGCCGCCGTTATGGCGCGTCTGTCATGCGCACGCTGTGCCGCATTTCGCTTTCGCCCGATTCCTGCGTCAAGCAATCGGAACTGCGCTTTCAGCGCTGGCGCGGCCGGATCCTGCTGATCGCCAAGTTCGTGCCGGGTCTTTCCACCATCGCGCCGCCGCTGATGGGCGCGATGAGGCTGCGGCCGCAAGTGTTCATGCTGCTCGATGCGTTGGGCTCGCTGCTCTGGATCGGCCTGATCGTCGGCCTGGGTTACGTGTTTTCGCAGCAGATCGACCGCGTGCTGTTCGCGCTGGCCAGCGCCGGCACGGTGGCGGTGGAAGTGCTGGCTACACTGCTGTTCGCCTACATTGTCGTGAAATGGTGGCAGCGCAAACGGCTGCTGCTGGCCTTGCGGCTGGCGCGCATCAACGTGGATGAACTCCACCGTCTGGTCGAGGACGGCAAGGCACCGGTGGTAGTAGACGTGCGCTCGCAGGCTGCGCGGCTGGCCGACAGCCGCATCATTCCCGGCGCCCTGATGGCGAACCTCGGCGGCATTGAGCAGGAGCTCAAGCATGTGCCGATCGATCAGGAGCTGGTGATCTATTGCAGCTGCCCAAACGAAGTCTCGGCCGCCACGGCGGCGAAGGGGCTGATCATGTTGGGCTACCGGAAGGTGCGTCCGCTGCTGGGCGGACTCGACGCGTGGGCCGATGCTGGTTATGCCATAGAGCACCTGGCGGTGCAGTCGGTCGCCGTGCCCCGGGCAGTCGTGTCAGGTCACGCGCATTGAGTGTACGCAGGCTGGGATGGCAATCCCGGCTCCCTGGCGACGCCGGATGCTGGGGTGGCCATCCCAGCCTACGCATTAGCCATCCATCGTCCAGATCATCATCGCCACGCACGATGGCGATGCCGTTCGTCGCGGAATGGCCGATCGTGACGCCGCTGGGCTGGCTGACGTAGCCGTCACCATCCACGTTGAAGATAGAAACGTGCGACGCGGTTTGGACGCGGTGACGATGACATCATCGTCTTGCCATCGAAAATCGGCTTAGGCGTGGGGAGCACTCGCCACCCTCAGCGCAAGCAGCACTGAACTTCAGACGGCCTTTTTCATGCCTGTGCCTCGATGGGTGTATAAGGAACGATGGCGGCATGGGGGTGTGCCGGCTATGGCAGGCATGTCGCCGGACTTATTGTTATTCTGTAACAGTCGCTCGATCCTCACTGTCTCCGGCGCATTGCGCCCTTGCGGGGAACCAGCCATGAAGCGATTTCTGGGTATGGCATTGACCGGTCTGCTTGCGATGGGGGCGGGCACCGCCGTGGCAGACGAAGGCATGTGGACACTGGACCACCTGCCAGCCAAGCAAATGCAGCAGCGCTACGGCTTTACGCCGAGCCAGCGGTGGATAGATCTGGTGCAGCATGCGGCATTGCGGCTCGCCGAAGGGTGCACCGGCTCGTTCGTGTCGGCCAACGGTCTGGTGATGACCAATCACCACTGTGCCAACACTTGCTTGTCGCAACTCTCCAAGGGCCGCGAGGACTACATGTCCAACGGCTACATCGCGCTCAAGCAGGAAGACGAGCCGAAATGCCCGGACGTCGAACTCAACCAGCTCGAGTCCATCATCGACGTCACCACGCAAGTGAATGCGGCTACGGCCGGCAAGACCGGCGCCGAGCGCGTAAAAGCCGAGCGTGCAATCGACAGTAGACTGGAGCAATCCTGCGTCGACGGCGATGCCAAGACTTGGCGCTGCGACGTGATCACACTTTACAACGGCGGCCGCTATGCGCTGTACAAGTACCGCCGTTACCAGGATGTGCGTCTGGTGTTCGCCCCCGAGCAGAGCATCGCCTTCTTTGGCGGCGATCCGGACAACTTCAACTTTCCGCGCTACGACCTGGACGTGACGTTCTTCCGGGCTTACGTCGACAACAAGCCGGCCAGCACCCCGCAGTTCTTCAAGTTTTCGCCGCAAGGCCCCAAGGCGGGCGACATGACCTTCGTGATCGGCAATCCGGGCCAGACCCAACGCGGCATTCCGTGGGTCCAACTGGCGGCGATGCGCGACGCGCGGCTGGTACCGTTCTTCGGTTTCCTGTCCGAGCTGCGCGGCGTGCTGTGGCAATACGGCCGTGCCGGCGCGGAGCAGGGAAAGGAAGCGCAGGAAGCGCGCTTCTACATCGAAAACAGCATCAAGGTGTTCAATGGCTGGCTGCAAACCTTGGCCGATGAGAACTTCATCGAGCATAAGAAGAAGCAGGATGCGACCTTGCGCGAATGGATGGCGGCCACACCGGATCGACGTGCCAAATACGGCGACCCCTGGGCTGAGCTGGAACGCGCCCAGCAGAGCAGCAAGGACTTGAGGGCGCGCTACGACATGCTGGAAGCGGGTGCGGGCTTCAACAGCCGGGCAGGTGAACTGTTCGAATATGCGCGCACCTTGGTACGCGCCGCGGCTGAACGCGGCAAGCCCGATGGTGAGCGCCTGCCGCAGTTCCGTGAAGCCAATCTGCCGGCGGTGGAACACACGCTGGAATCGAATGCGCCGGTCTATCCGCACTACGAGCAGACCTTGCTGTCCTGGTCGCTGGAAAAGCTGCGTCAGGTACTAGGGGCGGACGATTCCACCGTGCATGAGGTGCTCGGCAAGCAATCGCCCGATCAGCTCTCACAACAATTGGTGAGTGGCACCCAACTGGCAGATCCCGCGGTACGCAAGCACCTGTGGGATGGTGGCGAAAAGGCGGTCGAAGCGTCCAACGATTCGATGATCAAACTCGTGCGGCAGATCGATCCGGAAGCGCGCCAGGTGCGCAAGGCGTACGAGGATGAAGTCACCGCACCCACCGACAAGGCCGATGAAACCATCGCCAAGGCACGCTTCGACCGCGAAGGCATGTCCAGCTATCCGGATGCCACCTTCACGTTGCGCCTGTCCTACGGCAAAGTGGTGGGTTGGAATGAAAACGGTGCGCCGGTACCGCCTTTCACCTATATCGGCGGCTTGTACAAGCGCGCTACCGGCGCCGATCCGTTCCAGTTGCCCGACAGCTGGGTCAAGGCCGAGGGCAAGCTGAATGCGAACACACCGATGAATTTCGTCACCGACAACGACATCATCGGCGGCAACTCCGGCAGCGCCGTGATCGATCGCGAAGGACATGCCGTAGGCCTGGTCTTCGACGGCAACATCCATTCGCTCGGCGGCGATTTCGTCTACGACGGCAGCAACAATCGCACCGTGGCGGTGGATACCGCCGTGCTGGTGGAATCAGTGCGCAAGGTCTACAACTTGCCGCGTCTTGCGGATGAGTTGACGCAAGGTCACCTGTAAGCTGCTAGCGATGCACTAGGGGAGGGCTAGGTGGAGTGGAGCAACCTCGCGACAATGTCCGAGGTTCGTAGGCTGGGTTGCAAAACCCAGCATTGCGATGCGTGCAACACACGCAAAGCTGGATTGTCATCCCAGCCTACGAGTGGGCGGTTACGAAAAAAATCAGGCCACCGATGGAGGCTGTCCACGGGTGGCCTTGAATTATCTGAAATCAGGCAGCTGGTCAGGCTCGTTTTATCAGCCGGATCAGGAACAACAGCACGACTGCGCCAACAGTCGCGGTGATGATGGACATGATCCATCCACCGCCGACATGGATGCCAAGTACGCCCGTCAGCCAGCCCCCTACGAATGCGCCGGCAATGCCGACGATGATATCGACCAGCAAACCGAAGCCGCTGCCTTTGACGAACTGACCGGCCAGCCAGCCGGCGATGGCGCCGATGATCAGCCACGCGAAAATGCCATGCATGTACAAACCCCCAAATTGAACGATGTCATCGAGTCATGACGGATGGGAATGTATCAGTTCGCTTTGACAAAGGGATTCGGAAAATTCCTAGAACCCGTGGGTGGCCTGTAGCCTGGGATGACCATCCCGGCATTGCGTATGTTGCTTGTATGACAGCCGGGTTTCGCAACATAGGCCTACACTGGCAAGCCTGGCCCACGATTAGCGCGGGCGCAGCGCCGCCGGAGCGCCGCCAGCGGGCGCTGGAATCGCTGCACGGCCTGCGGGGTGGAGGTGAAAGCCTGTACATGGACCCCGTGCTTCCGCCAGACTGGACGCAGTACCGCCTGAGCTACCGGCACCGCCAGACCGACTGCAAGGTCGTCGTGCATGCAGCGCAGGGCGGGGCAGAATCGCGCCGCATCCTGTTCAACGGCAAGCCGGTCGAGGGTGACCGCCTGCTACGGGTCGACGATGGCGGCGAGCACCACCTGGATGTTTATTCGTGAATCAAGCCAACGCTTCGCATGTATTCTTGCTCGACGTCGACAACACCCTGCTCGACAACGATCGTTTCAGCGCCGACCTGGGCGCGCACCTCACGCGTGAGTTCGGACCGGCCGAATGCGATCGCTATTGGGCGATCTACGAACAGCTGCGGGCTTCGCTGGGCTATGTCGACTATTTCGGCGCACTCCAGCATTTTCGCCGGGAAAACGACACGCGTCCGGGCGTATTCACCTTGTCGTACTGGCTGCTCGACTATCCGTTCGAGCAAAGGCTGTACGCCGGCGCGTTGGAGGCCGTGGAGCAACTCGGCAAACTCGGACGCGCCGTGATCCTTTCCGATGGAGACATCGTGTTCCAGCCGCACAAGATCGAGCGCGCCGGTATCCATGGCGTGGTGCGCGGCGAAGTGCTGATCTTCGTGCACAAGGAATTGGCGCTGGATGCGATGCAGGCACGCTATCCCGCCTCCCACTACGTGATGGCGGACGACAAGCCCGAGCTGCTGGCGAAGATGAAGCGCCGGCTCGGCGACCGGCTGACCACGGTGTTCGTGCGCCAGGGCCATTACGCCTTGCAGGCGAACCTCGCCGAGCTGCAGCCCCAGCCCGACTACACCATCAACGCAATCAGCGAGCTGCCGGCCCTGGCGGCGGAGCTCGTGCGGGCCACGGCCTGAACGAACGGCCACCGCCAACGCGGCGCAGACGGAGGATTGATGTGCCTTCGCCGATAATTTGCCGCAGCCTTGAGACGCCTCAGGGCCGTCATTCCCGTGTAAGCGGAGGCGCTTTTCAACAGCGAATGCTGGTCAATCCAGGTTTGCTTGTCCATCCGGAGCAAGATGGAATCCCGCTTACGCAGGAATGACGGACTGGGCGGGCCATCGAATTCCAATCGTTTTCACCTGAGGAACCCCCACACGTGAACCCCAACGCTGACGCACTCGCCGGAAGGCCCGCTCCTTCATCCATGCTGGTGGACGTGCCCAAGCTGCTGCAGGCCTATGCAGCACTGCGCCCGGACCCTTCCGAACCGACCCAGCGCGTGAGCTTTGGCACCTCCGGCCATCGCGGCTCTTCGTTCGACTCGAGTTTCAACGAATGGCACGTGCTAGCCATCACCCAGGCGATTTGCGATTACCGCCACCAGCAGCACATCACCGGCCCTTTGTTCATCGGTATCGATACGCACGCGCTGTCCCAGCCTGCGTTCGAAAGCGCACTTGAGGTGCTGGTCGCCAACGAGGTGGCGGTAGCCATTTCGGCCGGCGCTGAATACACGCCCACGCCCGCCGTGTCGCACGCCATCCTCACCTACAATCGCAATCGCCTCGAGGGATGGGCCGACGGCATTGTCGTCACCCCATCGCACAACCCGCCCGCCGATGGCGGTTTCAAGTACAACCCGCCCAATGGCGGTCCGGCCGAAACCGAAGTCACCAGCTGGATCCAGCAACGCGCCAATGGCTTGCTCGAAAGCCGGCTCGATGGCGTGAAGCGGATGAGCTACCCGCAAGCGCGGCGCTCCAGCCTGGTGCGGGAATACGATTTCCTCGGGCATTACGTCGATGACCTGAAAAACATCATCGACTTCGATGTGATCCGCGGCTCGGGCGTGCGCATGGCGGTCGATCCGCTCGGCGGTGCGGGCGTGCATTACTGGCAACCCATTGCGCAGCGTTACGGCATCGACCTGAGCATCGTAAGCGACTCGGTCGATGCCACGTTCCGCTTCATGAGCGTGGATTGGGACGGCAAGATCCGCATGGATCCTTCCTCACCCTACGCGATGCAGCGGCTGATCGGCCTGAAGGATCGCTACGACGTGGCTTTCGCCTGTGATACCGATCACGACCGGCACGGCATTGTCTCGCGCAGTGCCGGCCTGATGCCATCGAATCATTACCTGTCGGTGATGGTGGATTATCTGTTCCGCCATCGCCCGCAATGGACCGACCAGGCCAGCGTCGGCAAGACGGTGGTGAGCAGTTCGCTGATCGATCGGGTGGCCAGGCGTTTGGGGCGCAGGCTGTACGAAGTGCCAGTGGGTTTCAAATGGTTCGCCGAGGGCCTCTTCAAAGGCGTGCTGGGTTTCGGCTGCGAAGAAAGCGCGGGCGCTTCCATGCTGCGCCACGACGGCAAGGTGTGGACCACCGACAAGGATGGCATCGTGCCGGCGCTGCTCGCCGCGGAAATGACTGCGAGCCTGGGTAAGGATCCTGGCGAACTGTACGCCGATCTGACCAGTGCCTTGGGCAGGCCCTATTCCAGCCGCGTGGATGCAGCCGCGAGTGCTCAGCAGAAGGCCAGGCTCGCCAAGCTCTCGCCGCAGCAGTTGCAGAGCAAGGAACTGGCCGGCGAGAAAATCGTCGAAGTGCTCGATCGAGCACCTGGCAATAACGCGCCGATCGGCGGCATCAAGGTTGTGGCGGAAAACGGCTGGTTCGCCGCGCGTCCCTCGGGCACCGAGGAAATCTACAAGATCTACGGCGAAAGCTTCCGCAGCGAGGAACACCTGCAGGCGATCCTGCAGGAGGCGCAGGGCATCGTGGATGCGGCGCTGGCCAGCTGAGAGGGGCTTTGCTGTCATGGGTCGCCAGCCAGGCCAGCGCCTGGGGCTGGACATCGTTGTCATTTCGTCGACACAATTGCATTGCTGCGGACGGGCCTGCGCTAGGCTCGCCTTCCTATGTTGCCCGGCAATGCGCGAGGGGATGCCATGGCGAATGTCGAGTTGAGGCCGGTGGTGCACGTAGACAACGAATGGCGCCGATGGATTGCTGAGAACCTGTTGCTGGAGGGGGCGCCGCAGAGCATTTACGAACAAATGCTGCGCGCCGGCATAGCGCATGAGGAGGCCGTGCAGGAACTGCAGCAGGCCATCGCCAGTCCCTACCTGGCCGGCGCACAGCGCTTGCGCAATCGCTTGGCGAAACACGATTGGTTGCTGGAGACGCAGCGCCGCATGAACCGCCTGCGCTCGGCGGAAGTGCCGCGTCGGCATCAGCTCTCGCGCGAGGAATTCCTGGAGGGGTACTACACCGCCGGCCGCCCGGTGATCATCACCGGCAGGATGGAAGACTGGCCGGCGAGAACGAAGTGGGGCCTTGATTATTTCAAGCAGCGCTGCGGCGACCGCGAAGTGGAAATCCAGTTTGGCCGCGATGCGGATGCGCAATACGAACTGCGCAAGACGGCCCATCGCAAGACGATGCTGTTCGGCGATTACGTAGAGATGGTGCGCAACGCCGAGCGCAGCAACGACTTCTACATGACGGCCTATAACGAAGGAAAGAACCGCGCCGCGCTGGACGAGCTATGGCAGGACATCGTGCAGATTCCTGAGTATTTGAGCCATCAGGGCGCCACCCAGGGGTTCCTGTGGTTCGGCCCAGCCGGCACCATCACCCCGTTCCACCACGATCTCACCAACAATTTCATGGCGCAGGTGCTCGGCCGCAAACGCATCTTGCTGATGCCGGCCTGCGAGATCGCGCACGTCTACAACCATGAGCATTGCTTTACGCACGTGGATGGCAAGCAGATCGATCTGCAGCGCTATCCGGACATGGCCGGAGTGCAGGTGCTTTCCTGCACGCTGCAGCCCGGTGAAGTGCTGTTCCTGCCGGTGGGCTGCTGGCATTTCGTGGAGGGGCTGGATATCTCGGTGACGGTGTCGTTCACCAATTTCCTGTGGGACAATGACTTCACCGCGGAGTATCCGCAGCAACAGCTGTTCTAGCGCAGGCTGGGCTTCGCGCCCCCGCCCGCATTCGCTACTGGCATTGCCGGCACGCATCCCCACATTGGGAGCCTGATTCCCGAGGCCTCCGCATGATCCCGTTTTCCGTACTCGACCTTGCCCCCGTCACCGAAGGCAGCACGCCGGCGCAAGCCTTCGCCAATACACTGGACCTCGCACGCTGGGCCGAACAACTCGGCTATACGCGCTACTGGCTGGCCGAGCACCACAACATGCCGGGCATCGCCAGCGCGGCCACTGCGGTGCTGATCGGCCACGTCGCCGGCGGAACTGTGCAGATCAGGGTAGGAGCGGGCGGAATCATGCTGCCCAATCACGCCCCCCTGCAGGTGGCCGAACAATTCGGCACGCTCGCTTCGCTGTATCCGGGGCGTATCGACCTGGGATTGGGACGCGCACCCGGCACGGACCAGGCCACGGCGCGTGCACTGCGCCGGTATTACGAAGCTGCGGAGACCTTTCCGAAGGACGTGCAGGAACTGCTCGCTTACTTCGAGCCAGATACGCCTGGCCAAGCCGTGCGCGCCGTACCTGGAGCGGGCATCGACATGCCGGTGTGGCTGCTGGGATCGAGTCTCTTCAGCGCTCAGCTGGCCGCTGAACTCGGCCTGCCGTTTGCGTTCGCCTCGCATTTCGCGCCGGATGCGATGGACGAGGCACTGATGCTTTATCGGCGCGGCTTCAAACCTTCAGGGCGTCTGGCCACGCCGTACGCCATGCTCAGCGTGAACGTGGTGGCCAGCGAGACGGACGCCGAGGCAAGGCGCCTGTTCACCACGCAGCAGCAAAGTTTCGTCAACCTGCGACGCGGACGTCCGGGCCTGATCCCTCCTCCCATCGACGATATCGAAGCGTATTGGACACCCACCGAGAAACTCATGGTGGAGCGTGCCCTGGCGTGTGCAGTGGTGGGAGCACCGGCGAGCGTGCGCGAAGGGCTGGCTGCGTTCATCGAACGCCATCGTCCGGATGAGCTGATGATCACGACGAATGTTTTCGATCACGACGCGCGCAAGCGCTCGTTCGAGCTGGCGATGCAGGCGCATGAGGCGCTGTAGGTTCCGCGGGCCGTCATTCGCGGCCCCCTGCGCGTGATCAATGACTGATGTGCTCCAGCGCCACGCCCTTGGTCGACGGCCCGAACACTCCAATGGCGACAATGCCCACCAGCATTGCTATCGCGATGAACGTGGCCACGGCGAGAACGCCGCCGAGGTCGAGGAAGTAGCCGATGCCCAGGCCCGCGAAAGCCGCGGCAAGGCGGCTCCACGAATAGACGAAGCCTACGGCGCGGGCGCGAATACGGGTGGGAAACAGCTCGGCCTGATAGTTGTGATAAGCGTAAGACATGATATTGGCCGCCAGCGTGAACACCACGCCGAGCGCGATCAGCACCGCTGGCGAGTTGACGTGCGCGAACTCGAGCATCGACAGTCCCATCACGACCAGGCCGAGCACGATCTGGGTCTTTCTTTCGAAATGGTCGGCGAAGACGGTTCCCAGCAGCGGGCCGAGCGGGTTGGCGATAGCGATGATGAAGGAATATTCCAGGCTGTGCGTGACCGTGATACCGCGCGCGATCAGCAAGGTCGGCACCCACGCTGCAAAGCCGTAGAAGCCGATCACCTGCGCCAGGTTGAATACCGATAGCATCAGCGTGCGTGGCCAGTAGCGCTGCGAGAATATTTCCACGAAGCGAGCTTCACCGTCGTCTTGCACCGGTTCGACATGCGGCGTCGGCAGCGTCGTGCTGGTTTCAGCCTCGACCCGGCGTTCGATCTCGACGGTAATCGCTTTGGCCTCCTGGACGCGTCCTTGCAACGCCAGCCAACGGGGGCTTTCGGGCACGCGCTGCACGAGCAACCAGGCCACGACCGCACCGGCCGAGCCAATTAGCACGACCCAGCGCCAGCCATCCAGCCCGAACGGCACGGTGGGCACCAGCACCCAGGCGAGCAGCGCCACCGCCGGCACGACGCAAAACGATACGAACTGGTTGATCGAGAAAGCGCGCCCGCGCAGTGATGCTGGCGTGAGTTCGCAGATATAGGCGTCGATGGTGACCAGTTGCACGCCGAAGCCGACGCCCGCGATGAAACGCCAGAGGTTGAGCATTTCCCCCGTGTGCTGGAACGCCATGATGAGGGTGCTGCATGCGTACCAGAGCAGCGAGCCGGTGAATACCGGGCGGCGGCCATGGCGGTCGGCAAGCTGGCCGAACAGCACGACGCCCACCCAAAGACCGGCAAAGGTGCTGAACACAAAGCTGCCGAATCCCGCCACCTTGATGCCGGCGAGGCTGGCGAAAACGCCTAGCGAGGAAGGCGTGAACAGCCCGGACTTGGTCATGCCGGGTGCGACGTAGCCGGTGAAGAACAGGTCGTAGAACTCGAACAGTCCGCCGAGCGAAAGCAGCACGATGATTTTCCATAGCGCGCGCGATGAGGGCAGTCGATCGAGGCGGGCGGCGATCTTGGCGGATTCGGTTTCAGACATCGTTGCTTGGACTTGTGAGTGGGAGTTTCGGATTGAAAGCCATCGGGCGGAAGTTCAAGCCACTAGGGTTGTTCTGATCTCCTCCACGTAACCGTATGTGCGTCTGGCAAAGCGTAGGCTGGGATGGCAATCCCAGCACCAGAATGCCGCATGCGAAGCTGGGATTATCATCCCAGCCTACGCTTGCCGATCTGCCTTGTGCCGCGCGCGGCAGGCTGCAAAGGCCCGCTAGGCGGGTTTTGTGCGGTTCTCTTTACATCTAAATAGTACATTTATATATTATATATAACTGTAATATTAACCCGGGAGCTGCCAGCCATGGCCGACTTCGCCCTCACCGAACAGCGCCTTGCCGTCACCTGCCGGCGCTATCCCGATTTTCCGCGCCGCCTCGCCACCCTGGTGCGACTGATCAAGCACATCCACAAGCAACTGCACGACGAGGCGAACCTCGCGCTCAAGCCCTATGGCATCAATCATCCGGAATACAACCTGCTGATGATGTTGTATGGTTCAGCCAACGGTACGATGTCGCCATCGGAGCTGGCGGACGCGGCGGGCGAGAAATCCGCCAACATCACCCGCTTGACCAACGAGCTGTGTGACAAAGGCTTGATCGACCGCAGCGGCAGCGCCGATGATCGTCGCAAGATCGAACTTAGCTTGACGCCGCAAGGGGAGGCGCTGCTCAAGAATCTTCTTCCGGACATCTGTGCGTTGCTGGCGAGGCAGGGGCATCACCTCACGGTTTCCGAGCAGGTTCAGCTCGAAAAGCTGTTGAAGAAGTTTCTGGGTGGATTGGCAGACTGAGCAGAGGCCGTCATGTCCGCAACAGATGTCCAGCCAGCGACGCCCGGCACGCGCGAGATCCTCGTGGCGACCCTGCGCGAAGAGACCATCACCTGGCTGTTCGTGGTCAAGTCGCTGCTGGCCTTCTACGTCACCGGCTGGCTGGCCATGCGCCTGGCGCTGCCGCAGCCCGGCACGGCGATGCTCACCACCGTCATCGTCGCCAACCGTCAGACCGGCATGGTGCTGGCCAAGAGCTTCTACCGCGCCATCGGCACCCTGGTCGGTGCACTGGCGGGCTTTCTGATCGTGGCCTTGTTTCCGCAGCAGCGTGTGTTGTTCCTCTGCGCGCTGTCGCTTTGGGTTGGCATGTGCGCCGGCGGCGCTGCGCTGTACCGCAATTTCAAGGCCTATGCATTCGTATTGGCTGGCTATACGGCGGCGATCGTGGCGCTGCCGGTGATCAACGACCCGCTGGAGGTGTTCAATTCAGCCGTTTGGCGCCTGAGTGAAGTACTGCTGGGCCTGGCCGTGTCGGCCGCAGTGAGCGACCTGGTGTTTCCCAGCCGCATCCGCGACGATCTGCGCCGCCTTTGCCGCGCCCAGTTCGCCAACTTCATCGATTTCGTGCAGCGCGTGATGTGCGGCAAGGTGGCGCGTGCAGACATCGAGAATGCGCATCTGCGTTTCGTCCGCGACGCGGTTACGGTGGAGGACCTGCGCAGCTCGGTGATCTTCGAGGATCCGGAGGCGCGCGCGCGCAGTGGCCACATGCTGCTGTTCAACCAGCGGTTCATGGCGACCTCCACCACGCTGCAGACCCTGCACCACCTGATCAACCGACTCAAGCGCAAGGGGCACGAAGCCGCCGCGAACGCATTGATTGAGTTATACCGTCCACTGGCCGGTGCGCTCGATGCGCCGATCGAAGCGGGTGGCTCGGCACGGGTACTGTTACCGCGGCTCGATGGCGCACGGCATGCAATCAAGCAACGCAAGGCGACCCTGCGCGCGCAAATGAACTCCGCCTACGACATGCTCGATTTCGACACCGGTGCCGCGCTGGTCGATCGCTTCGCCGATGAACTCTATGCCTACGTCGAAACGGCATCGGCGTTGCAGGCGCCCAAGCTCTTCGGCACGGCCGGGGAGCGCGTGCGCTTCGAGCGCAGCAATGATTTTCTCGGCGCCGGCCTGACGATGCTGCGCACTGCGCTCACCATGGGCGTCTTGAGCCTGTTCTGGATCATTTCGGCCTGGCCATCCGGTGCGTCGACGATGTTGCTGGCGACGGTATTTGCCGGCCTGTTTGCCGCCACACCCAATCCGTCGCAGTGGGTGCATCACACCTCTGTGGGCTTTTTTTTCGGTATCTGCGCAAGCTTTCTCTGCCAGTTTTTCGTGCTGCCGCTGATGGATGGTTTCGGGTTACTGGTGGCCGGCTCCGCGCCGTTCCTGATGATCGGCATGGCGATGATGGCGTGGCCTGTCACGGCCCGCGCCGGGGTCGGCTACTGCATGGGTTTTACCTTGACCCTCGCTGCTCGCAACGAGATGAATTACGACGTGGTGTTCTTCTGGAACGACACGCTGGCCCAGCTCGCCGGGCTGGCCGCCGCGGGACTGGCTTTCGCGCTCGTGCCGCCGGCCATCGGCAGCCTGTGGCTGCGCCGCCGCCAGCTGGAGCGCTTGCGCCGCCAGGTCCGCCTTGCGGCCAGCGCGCCATTGCCCGGCCTGCATGCGCGCTTCGAGAGCGTCAACCATGACCTGTTCGGCCAGATCGTGGCGCAGACCGAGCGCGGCAGCGAGGCTTCGCGCAGCCTGGTGGCCTGGACACTGTCTGTGCACGAAGTCGGGCGCACCTTGCTTGAGCTGCGCAATGACATGGCCGGCAGGCCACTACCAGAGGAAGTGCGCGAAGCGATCGAACGCTGCATCGATGCGATCGCGCAGCTTTACGAAGATCCCGATACGGCCACTTACACGCAGGCGCGCGATGCGCTCGCCGCCGCCATGGCGATGATCGAAGGCGACGAAGCCATGTCACCGCTGCTCAATCACTTGCACGTGCTGCGCCTGGCCATGCTGGACGAACAATCCGTGCTCGCCTCCTACATGCAAGATCAGCCCAGCTCACAAGGAGTCGCCCATGCCACGTGAAATCGCCATCGGCGGCGCGCTGGTTCCCGGACTGCTGCTGTGGTTCCTGCTTGCCGTCGCGCTATTGCTGCTGTTCGACTGGGTGGTCGGCCGTTACGGCCTGTACCGCTACGTGTGGCATCCGGCGCTGCTGCGCCTGGCTTTTTTCGTATGCATTTTCGGCGGTCTGGCCTGGTTGACCCTCTGAGCGACGCAAGGCGTTCACCTATACCTCTATGAAAAACACTCTCTACCTCCGCATCGCCATCACTGCCGTCATCGTGCTGATAGCCGCGCTCATCGGCCACAGCATGTGGCGGCATTACATGTATTCGCCCTGGACGCGTGACGGGCGTATTCGCGCCAACGTCGTGCGCATCGCGCCGGATGTGTCCGGACTGGTCACGGCAGTGAACGTGGTCGACAACCAGCAGGTGAAGAAGGGCGACGTGCTGTTCGTGATCGACCGCGCCCGTTACGAAGACGCCGTGGAGCAGGCCAAGGCCAATCTCGCCGCGGCGCAAGCCTCGGTGGCGGCAGCGCAGGCGAACATCGATGCCGCCAAGGCCGGCACCACGCAGAGCAAAGCGAACTTCACCATGTATGAAGCCCAGTCCAAGCGCAGGCAGGGCCTGCGGGATGTGGTATCCAACGAGGACATTGCCAATGCCGGCGCTACCGCGGAGGCTGCGCGCGCCACCTGGGACAAGGCGCGGGCGGGCATCGAGCAGGCGATCGCCGCGCAGCAGCAGGCACTGGCCGCAGTGAAGCAGGCGCAGGCGGCATTGGCAACGGCGGAACTCAACTTGCAGCGCACCGAGGTGCGTGCACCCGTGGATGGCTATGTCACCAACCTGCTGGTGCGCATGGGCGATTACGCTAGCGCCGCTGCACCACGGCTGGCATTGATCGACAGCCATTCATTCTGGGTGGATGGCTATTTCGAAGAAACCAAGCTGCCGCATCTGCGCGAGGGCGATCCGGTCGATATTCGTTTGATGAGCGGCGGCGTGCATTTGCACGGCACAGTCGAGGGTGTTGCGCGGGGCATAGCAGGAGCCGTCGACCCCACCGGCAACGACCTGCTCGCCAACATCAATCCCACGTTCAACTGGGTGCGACTGGCGCAACGCGTGCCGGTGCGCGTGCGCATCGATACCGAGCACATGCCTGCCGGCACGGTGCTGGTGGCGGGACAGACCGCCACGCTGATCGTGCAACCCGGCGGTCGCGGCGATGCGATGGCCCAATCACGGTGACGCCATCATGTCTTGCGTAAACATTCTCTTCCGTTTGCCGGTGGTGGCTTCGTTGGCACTGTGCGCCGCGCTTGTTGGTTGCGCCACGCCGGGCGGTCTGCATCCCACCGGCAACACGCTCGACGCGCGCAGCCTGCAAAGCGGGCAGAGCCTGGCCGGCGTGCCGCTTAGTCCCACGGCGTGGCCGGCGCAGGATTGGTGGGTGGGTTTCGGCGATCCGCAGCTGAGCGAGCTGATCGTTGAGGCGCTCAAGAACAACCCAAGCCTGGCCGAGGCTGCGGCGCGTGCACAGCAGGCCCAGGCGGTGGCCGATAGCGCCGACGCGGCGCGCTTGCCGGCGGTGGATCTGGAAGCAGGCGCCCAGGGCACCCGTTTGTCCAACAAGGATCCGATCTACCCCCCGTATGTGCTGGGCCATTTCGCCTGGGGCAAGGCCGTAACGGCGAATTTCTCCTGGGACTTGGACCTGTGGGGCGGCAAGCGCGATGCGTGGGAAGCCGCGCTCGGGCGCAGCCATGCGGCGGAAATCGAAGCTTATGCGGCGCGCATCCAGCTATCGGTGAATGTCGCGCGTGCGTACGTGCAATTGGGCTATGCCTTTGCGCAAAGGGATGTAGCGGACGGCGAGCTGCAACGCACTTTGCAGACGCTTGCGCTGACCCGCCGGCTGGTGGCCGGCGGCCTAGGCACGCCGCAGCAGGAAGCCTTCGCCGATTCGCAGGCGGCCAGCGCCGAACAGCAGAAAGCGCAGGCGGACCGTGCCATCGATGCCGCCCGCAGCAGCCTTTCGGTATTGCTGGGGCAGGGACCGGATCGTGGTCTGAGCATTGCGCGCCCGCATCTGCTTGATCCGAGTCTGGTAGCGTTGCCTGATCAATTGCAGGTCGACTTGCTCGGCCGTCGCGCTGATCTGGTGGCTGCGCGTTGGCAGGTGGAAGCGGCGTCCAAGGACATCAAGGCCGCCAAGACGCAATTCCTGCCCAATATCAGCCTGAGCGCCATGGCCGGTTTCGTTGCGGTCGGCGGCAGCACCAACGTGTTTCAGCTGCCGGCGCGCACTTATTCGGTCGGGCCGGCCTTGAGCCTGCCGATCTTCGACGGCGGTCGGCTGCGTGCCAATCTTGCCGGTGCCGACGCACGTTATGACGAGGCCGTGGCGCACTATAACGGCCTGCTGATTGGCGCGGTGAACGAAGTGTCGGACCTGGTTTCGGCCCTGGCCTCGGTGCGCACGCAAATCGCCCTGGAGCAGCGCGCGAAGCAGGATGCCGAGAAAAGTTGGCGCGATGCCTTGTCAGCGTACAAGGGCGGTGTCAGTGGGCCGCTGACGCCGCTGGCGAGCCGCCAGCAGCTGTTGCTTGCCGATCAGCGGCTGGCGCTGTTGCAGAGTCAGCAGGCGGATCTTTCGATCCGCTTGATCGATGCGCTGGGTGGTGGGTACGCCGCGACGGCGACACGTTAGAGGCGCGCAATCGCGTAGGCGGGGGACAATCCCAGCCTACGCGGTGTTGATGGCCTCTGACTCAGAACTTGTAGTACGCGCTCACGTTCACCTGGTTGCCGGTGGTTCGCGTGCGATTGTTGCCATTGGTGGTGGAGTCGAGCATCGCGTGGATCCATTCCAGCGCAAACGAGTAATCACCCACGCTGTAGATCACGTTCGCAGCCATCTGGCGATTTTTCAGCAAACCGGTGGCTCCGTTGTTCAACCAGCGAATCACCTCCCGGGCGTTGGGCTTGCTCATGGCGTAGAACAGATTGGCGCTCCAGTTCGGGTCGAACTTGTAGCCGCCCATCACGTAGCCGCCGGTATCCTTGATGTCGCCGAATTGCGAAAGATCACCGAAGATCTGCCCGATGCCGCGGCCGCTATAGGCCACGCTCCTGAATACCCACGGGCCGGGTGTCCATTGGCCGCCCAGTTCGAACGCGGTGCTGGAGAATTCGCGCTTGATCGGAGTCGGCGCGCTGCTGCCCACGCCGGCCAGGTTGATCTTGCTCCAGTGCGCGGCAGCGAACAGCAGCCAGTCTTTCGGCTGCTCCACGTGCAGCTTCGCCTCGATCTGGGGACGGAATCCTGCGTTGCCCGCGCTGAGATAATTCAGCGGATTGCCCGGTCCGCTCCAGGTGCCCTCGAAGGCGCCGACATCCAGGCGCCACTGCGGGCCGGTGGAGCCGTGGTTGAGATCCTGCGAGAAGATGATGCCCGGGAAGCGCCAGCCGATGACGCCGGTGCCGTAGCCCAGCGGGAAGGCGATATGGCTGAGCGAGGTGGGCAGGTCATCCAGCGGGAACATCAGGTCCCACATCTGGCCGATCTTGAAACTGCTGCCGGTCACCGGATTGTCCAGCGTCATGTAGGCCTGGCGCAGGCGGGGCAGGGGCTGTTGCTGCGAGTAGGCGCCGGTACCATTGAAGCCGCCGAAGAAATCCATTTCCAGGCGCGCGCCGCCGGTCCAGTCGCCCACCACTTTCCCGCCGGTCAGGTCCAGCCAGAAGCGCGTGTTGCGGACATCTACGCCGCTGAGTCTGCCATGTTCTCCCGGTGCTGGAAATTCGGCGTTCTGGCCGTTGCCGTAGGTGAAGGTCCTGCTCTGTGAAAACGCTGTGGCATCGATGAAACCGTGTAGCGCCACCGATACACCCGGTGCGCTACTGAAGGTCGGTTTGAGGGGCACTGCCGCAATGGTTTTTGCCTGCTGCGCCTGGACCTGCTGGGTCTGCTGGATCTGCGTTTGCTGTTGCGTCTGCTGATTTTGCAACTGGTTCAGCGCCTCGTGCATCTGCTTCAGATCCTGCTGCTGCTGATCGAGTTGCTGTTGCTGCTTTTCCACCAAAGCCTTCAGCGCCTTGATCTGGGCGTCCCGCTTGTCGCTCTTTTGCGCCAAGGCGGGGGCGGTGACAGTCAGTCCCAAGGTGGCCAGGGCTAGAAACAGGGCATGTCGTTTCATGGTGTGCTCCTTTCTCTCAGCCGGCGCCGGGCGCGCCGATAGGCAGCACCACCCGCTTGTGCGCGTCGTTGATGATTTCGGCCGCCGACAGATAGAACGCGAACAGCGCCGTGATAAGGCCCACGTAACCGCCGGCCACATGCAGGCCGCTCATGCCCGTCCACTCGCCGGCGGCCAGCAGGAAGAAAGTGATCCACAAGGCCAGGAAAACCAGTTGCAGCGCGCGTGCGGCACGGAGCGTGCCGAGCCACATGTAGAAGGTGAATACGCCCCACATGCATAGATACCAGCCCACGAACGCCGCTGGCACCTTGTCGTGCAGGAACAGCACGAACAGCGAGAACGACCACCAGAACGCGCCGTAGCTGACGAACGCCGTGGCGCCGAAGGTATTGCCACGCGGCAGTTCCATCACACCGGCGATCATCTGCGCGGTGCCGCCATAAGCCATGGCCACTGCAAGCACCATATTCATGGCATCGCCGGTAAACCAGCCGGCGTTGATCATGCTCAATAACCACGTCGTCAACGCGAACCCCGCCAGCCCCAGCGGGGCCGGATTGGAGAATCGCGTTAAAGCCTGTTCATTGCTCATGGCAGGAACCTCCCGAAATGGATGCGACGGAGTGCGTACCCCGGTATTGCCCGCAGTGTCCGGCTCCCTGATCAGACTTGGTACGCACTGCCCGCTGTCGGCCTGATCGAAGTACGAGAGGCCGATGGCAGGTGCGCCATGTCATGGACGTGTTGAGAATCGCGAGGCTATAGGTCGCAAGTGCGTCGCCATGTCCTTGGAGACGTGTCGGTTCGGACACGGCGTAGCGCCGGGAAGGGCGCTGTCGTCATGACGGCTTGCGCCGTTTGGACGTGGGATTCCTCCCTGTACATGCCCGGTGGCAAACCGGGCTTCGTTACCCGTGCCATGCGCTGATGTGCTGCAAGGCAGCAAGCAGCCGCGCAGGGTCAGACCTTGAGGCCGACTTTACGCATTTATGATGAAAAGGCCAGCTATTTTTCCTGCAATTTCGTCATCTGGCGGATCGGGCATGGGTGCTTGGCAGGTTGTTGAGATTCAACCTGCTAATGCGGGGCACGGGTCCCCGCCGCCCGTCAAGCGCCGCAAGCGCTTGGCGGGACGCAGCCAAATACGGACCTGTGCCGGACTTGGCGCGTTGAGAAAGGGCAGGAAAGCCCTTTCTCAACATCCTGTTTGAGCGGTGCCTATGCGCTTTGTTTTGGCGTATCGGTCAGCAGCGCTCGTACGTGCTGCAGGTCCGTGGCCGTATCGACGTCCAAAAGGCCCGCCGACTCGAACAGCTCCATGCGGTGTGCTTCCCGCGTAAGTACCACGCGCGCGCCATGCGAGCCGGACAGCGCCGCCAGGCATTTGAAACAGTCACGAGGAAACAGCGCCGGCGGCCCCTGTGTGCCATGCTGGGCGGTGGCAAGAACACGGTCCGGCGCCTGCTGGTGACGCTGGAGCATAGCGCGCAGCAAGCCGATATCCAGTAGAGGCTGATCGGCAAGACAGACCAGCACAGCCGAAGCCTGCGGAAACGCCAGCGCCAGGGAGCGCACGCCGGTGGCAAGCGAGTTGCCCATGCCGAGTTGCCAGTCTTCGCAACGGATCAGCTTGAGCGGCAGATCATCGAGCACGGCTTCGACTTCAGCGGCGTACGCGCCGGTGACCACCCACACCGGCAAATCCGTGTCCAGCAGCACGCGCGCTATGCGCCGCACCATCGCTTCGCCGGCGATCTCCGCCAGTTGCTTGGCGCCGCCGAAGCGGCTGCCTTCGCCGGCGGCAAGCAGCAAGATGGCGGGCGTACCATGGTGCATTGGAATCATCGCCGTACGAAGGATGCAGGGACGCGTAGGCTGGGATGGTAATCCCAGCATCGGGAAACGGCATGCAAAGCTGGGATTGTCATCCCAGCCTACAACTTAATGGATTGCGCCGTCGTTATCACGTAGATGTCCACCGTTGCGACCATTGATTACGGCGATGATTTCCCCGGCGATCGCCAGCGCGATTTCCTCCGGCGTTTCCGAGCCGATGTCCAGGCCTGCCGGCGCATGCACGTGCATGCTGTTGAGCACCGGACTGCTACGCATGCGTGCAACGCGTTCGCGTGAGCCGAGAGCACCAATGTACGCCACCGGCGCGTTGCGCAAGGCAGCGAGGTAGGCGATGTCCTGTTCGAGATTATGCGTCATCACCACCACGGAGCTGTGTGCATCCAGTGCAACGGCTTCCATGAGCTGCTGCGGGCTGGCGCATGCGGTGTGCAGGCCCGCGGGAAGATCGTCGGCGCGAAGGCGTGCCGGGTCATGGTCGACCAGGGTAGTGCGCCATCCCAGTGCGCTTGCCAGTGGCAGCAACGCGCGCGCCGCTGCGCTGCTGCCGATCACTACCAAAGCGTGGGGTGGTGCGATGGCTTCCACCAGTACGTCGGCCACGCCCTGCACCGATGGAATGCTTAGCGTGCTCGCACGTCGTATCGCCGATGCAGACGCATGCAACAGGATCGCTTGTACTGCCGATGCGTCGCCGATGGCATCGTATGCCACCCCATTGCCATTCCATACCAGCCGTCTCGGCAAGACCGTCTTGCCGTCCAGTGCAAACAGGGTAGCCATATGCAGCGGGCGACGTTCGTCCAACAAGCGCGCGATCGTGTCGATGAAATCGGTGTCGCGGATCGCCAACAGCGGTTCGATCAGTACCTCCAGTTCGCCGCCGCAGCCCATCTCGATCAGCACATCCAGGCCTGATTCCGCGTTGTAGCCGACCAGCCGCGGTTCGCCGCTGGCGATGACCTCCAGGGCGCGCGCAACGATGTCACGCTGCGGACAGCCGCCAGAAAGTTCGCACACTACCTGGCCATCCCCCAGTACCAGCATGCGAGTGCCGGGGCGGCGAAAAGTGGAGCCGCGTGTGCGAGTAAGCGTGGCGAGCGCCGCTTTCGGTGTGGCTTGGGCGTGAAGATCACGCAACGCCGCAATCAGGGTCGTCAGTTCATGGGCCGAATTCATCTTTGCCGTCGACAAAAAAAGGAGCAGAATCGATGGACGTGATGGTGTCACGGCTTTGCCGTTGGATGCCATCCTGTTGTGGGTTGCCGGCACACAATTATCGCGTCGGCTTAGGTTGAATGGGCGGTTTCGAGTTGCGGATCTGCAAGCGGGGGAGCTTTAGGCAAGCGCTTGCGGTTTCAGGCAATCCACGCGACCCCTGACGCAGTATGGAGGCCTGCATGCTTTCTTTGTCCGTCAACGGTCAGTCCTATCCGGTCGATGTACCCGATGACATGCCGCTGCTATGGGTGCTGCGTGATGTGATCGGCCTTACCGGCACCAAGTTCGGTTGTGGCATGGCGCAGTGCGGTGCATGCACCGTCCATCTGGATGGCCAGGCGGTGCGCTCGTGCGTGCTTCCGGTAGAGGCCATCGGCAATCGTGCCATCACCACCATCGAGGCGGTGGGCAATACCCCCAGCGGTCAGAAGATTCAGCAGGCCTGGCTGGAGGTGGACGTGGTGCAATGCGGCTACTGCCAGTCCGGTCAGATCATGGCGGCGGCGGCGCTGCTAGCGCGTACCCCCCAGCCCACCGATCAGGACATCGATGCGGCGATGGCGGGCAACCTCTGCCGCTGCGCCACCTATGTGCGCATCCGCGCGGCGATCAAGCAGGCTGCCACCGGCAAGGCCGAGATCCTGCAGACGATCGGCAGTACGCCGGAAGGAGCTGTGTCATGAGCACTGGAACCTTCTCGCCGAAGCCGGAGCAAGCCGTCGACCTGCAGCGCCGACAGATACTGAAATCCAGCGGACTGGCGATTGCCTTCCTATGGCTGGGCGGCACCGGCGCGGCCTCGGCCATGATCAGCGCGCGCCGGCAGCCAGGCGACACCGCTGCAGCGATGGCCGATGGCAATCCGCCCTTCGCACCCAATGCTTTCATCCGCGTCGACAGCGAAGGCCCGGTGCGGCTGGTGATGCCCAGCGTGGAAATGGGGCAGGGCATCTACACCGGCTGCTGCATGTTGCTGGCTGAAGAACTCGGCGTAGGTCTGGACCAGATCAAGCTGGAACATTCGCCGCCCAGTGACGAGCTGTATGGCATTCCCGCGCTCGGCGGACAGATCACCGGCGGTTCCACCAGCACGCGCTCGACCTGGTCGGTGCTGCGCGAAGCCGGCGCAGTAGCGCGCAGCATGCTGGTAAGTGCGGCGGCCGTGCAGTGGCACGTGGACCCCTCCACCTGCACGGTGGATCGAGGTGTGGTGCATCACGCGCCATCTGGGCGCAGCGCCAGCTTCAACCAGCTGGCCGCCACCGCGGGCCGGCTGCCCATGCCCGACAAAGTGCAGCTCACCGACCCCAAGGATTTCAAGCTGATCGGCAAGCCGATCAGGCGCGTGGATGCGGCGGACAAAGTGAAAGGCGCCACGCAATTCGGCATCGACGTGCGCGTGCCGGGCATGAAGGTTGCCACCGTGATGGCGTGCCCGACTTTCAACGGCAAGCTTGCTTCCATCGATGACAAGGCCACGCGCAGGGTGCCGGGCGTGGTGGATGTCCTGCGCCTGGACAATGCCGTGGCCGTAGTGGGTGAACATTTCTGGGCGGCCAAGAAGGGCATGGAAGCGCTCGTCATCGACTGGAACCGTGGCGAGAACGCCAACCTCACCACGCGGCAGTTGCAGGATGCCATCGCCGACAGCGCGCGCAACGGCAAGGGCATCGTGGCACGCGATGATGGAGCGCGTCCGCAGGGCACGCTCGTGCAATCGGAATACCAGTCGCCGATGCTCGCGCACGCAACGATGGAGCCGATGAATTGCACGGTGCACGTCACACACGACCGATGCGAAATCTGGACCGGAACGCAGGTGCCGATGCGCGCTGCGCAGGAGGCGGCGAAGATCACCGGGCTGCCCGCAGAAAAGGTCGTGCTGCACAACCAGTATCTGGGTGGCGGCTTCGGACGCCGGCTGGAAACCGATTGGGTGGAGCAGGCGGTGGCCCTGGCCAAACAGGTGCCGTATCCGCTTAAAGTGGTGTGGACGCGCGAAGAAGACATCCGCCAGGACCATATGCGACCGATGTATCACGACGTGATCTCCGCCGTGGTCGACGCCAATGGCCGGCCGGCGTGGTTTGGCTATCGAACCAGCGGGGGTTCGGTGCTGGCGCGGTTTGCGCCGGGCGCGATGGGCAAGGACGGTCTGGATGACGACGCCGTGGAATGCGTGGTGGAGCTTCCCTACGACATTCCCAAGGCCCGCGTCGAATGGATCCGGCATGACATGCCGCCCGGCATCATCGTCGGCTGGTGGCGTGGCGTGGGGCCCACGCACAATCTGTTCGTGGTGGAAAGTTTCCTCGACGAGCTGGCTCATCGCGCAAACAAGGATCCGCTCGAATTCCGCCGTTCGCTGTTGCAGAAGAATGCGCGTGCGCTTGGCGTGTTGAACCTGGCAGCCGAAAAAATCGGCTGGGGTGCTCATCCGCTGCCGCCGCGCGTGGGGCGCGGCATCGCGCTGGGCGAGCCGTTCGGCAGCCATGTATGCGTAGTCGTGGAAACGGAAGTCACTGCGCAGGGCGAAGTACGCCTGCGCAAGGTGGTCGCGGCGATCGACGTAGGTATCGCTGTCAACACCAGTTCCATCGAGGCGCAGGTGCAGGGCGGCGTGCTGTTCGGACTCAGTGCCGCACTGTACAGCGAGCTCACCATCAAGCACGGCGCGGTCGAGCAGGGCAATTTCAACGACTACCGCGTGCTGCGCATCAACGAGGCGCCGGTGGTGGAAGTGCATCGTGTGGTCAACGCGGAACCACCGGGCGGCCTCGGTGAAGTGGGTACGGCGATTGCTGCTCCTGCACTTGCCAATGCGATCTTCGCGGCTACAGGCGTGCGGCTCTATCAGCTGCCGGTGGATCGCAAGCTGTTGGTGCAAAACCCTGAGGCGTTGAAGTCCGTAGCTTCGGCTTCCGCGCGTGAGGGGAGCGAAGTCGCATGAAACGCTTCCTGCTCACCATCGTGGTCCTGCTGCTGGTCGGCACGGGCGTGTACCTGTATTTGAATCGTTCCGACAGTTCCGACGGCACGGCGCCGGCCATGGCCGGCGCCCCCCCTGCAGCGGACGTGATCGCGCGTGGTGAATACCTCGCCAAGGCGGCCGACTGCGCTGCCTGCCATACCGTGCCCGGTTCGGACCAGGTCTTTGCCGGCGGCGTACCGTTCCGCCTGCCGTTCGGCACCATCTACTCATCCAACATCACGGCGGATGCAGCCACCGGCATCGGCGGCTGGAGCGACGATGACTTCGTGCGTGCTCTGCACGATGGCATCGGCAAGCACGGTGAGCATCTGTATCCTGCGTTTCCCTACAACTCCTATACGTTGCTCAGTCGCAGCGATGTGCTCGCGATCAAGGCCTATCTTTTCAGCCTGCCGAAGGTCTCCGAGCCCAACCGGCCGAACGAACTTTCCTTTCCGTACAACCAGCGCTGGGCGATCGGCTTCTGGAACGCAGCGTTCTTCAAGAGCCAGCGCTTCCAGCCCGATGCGACGCAATCCGCGCAATGGAACAGCGGCAAATACCTCGCTACCGCCTTGGGCCATTGCGCCGAATGCCACACGCCGAGGAATTTCGCCTTCGCGCTGGATCACCGGCAGGAATTCGCCGGCGAGGTGCTGCAAGGCTGGCGTGCGTACAACATCACTGCCGATCCGGCGCATGGCATCGGTAGCTGGAGCGACAGCGACATCGCCAGTTATCTCTCCACCGGCCATGCCGATGGCCATGGTTCAGCCGCCGGCCCGATGGCCGAGGCCGTGGAAAACAGCCTGCGCTTCCTGCAGCCTGTTGATACCAGCGCACTGGTGGCCTACCTGCGCAGCGTGCCCGCGCGCGCAGGCCTGGATCCCATTGCGGTCGATACCAAGCCTGCGCCAGCCCTGGCCTCCAGCGATTACGCCCCTGCTGGCGACGCGCAGGCGAATGCGCAAGGACTGAAGCTGTTCGAAGGCGCTTGCGCCAGTTGCCACCAGTGGAACGGCAAGGGCCAGCAGACTCCCTATGCTTCCTTGCTGGGTGCACGCGGTGTGAATGATGTGCGCGGCAACAATGTCACACAGATTCTTTTGCACGGCTCGGGCCAACGCAGCGAAGGGGCGAGCGTGTTCATGCCGGATTTTGGCAATGCCTACTCGAACACCGAGATCGCGGCGCTCAGCAATTACGTGATCGGGCATTTTGGCAACAAGCAGGGCATGGTGACGCCGGATGATGTGGCGGAGCGGCGTAAGCAGTTGTAGTGCTCTGGGGGTGGTTGGGGTGATTACCCCAACGGCCCCATTTTTAGTCATTGCACGATTGCGGAATTTCGTATCTGGCTGCATTGCCTGCGGCGCTTTCGGTCGCAAGCGACCGAGTCACTTCTCTTTGCGTGCCCAAAGAGAAGTAACCAAGAGAAAGGGCAACCCAGAGGTCGCGCCCTACGGACATCCTGTCCTACGGGACCGCAAGTGGGCGGCGGGGTTTTCGACGGCACCTCCGTGTGCCGGCGAAAACCTGGCTCGCATCCCTGCGAGCCATCCTTCGGACTGATCGCCGCCCACCTGCTCGCAACCTATGGGACCCAGACAAGCGCACATCCTTGTGCGCATTTCATGGCTTCGCGTGCTGCGCATTGCTTCGCGGCTTGCATGCGCTCGCGGCCGCGAAGCGACACACCGAAGTCATGAGGCCAGCTGTGCGAAGCACACACGCTCTAACCATCGCATCGCGATGGTTAATTGTGCGCGCATGGATGCGCGCTGCTTTTCCGGGTCCCATCGGGGGCGGTGAAGGGTCGGAGGATCAGGCCCCGCTAGGGGGCATGGGCATGGATGCCCATGCCTTTTCGCCAGGGCAGGATGCCCTGTCGAAAAGCCCCTCCGGCCCTTCACGGACTGGGCGGGCAGGAGCCCGCCCAGAGCCCCCGCTGGGTTGCCCTTTCTCTTGGTTACTTCTCTTTGGGCACGCAAAGAGATGTGACTCGGTCCCTTTAGGGACCGAAAGCGCCGCAGGCAATGCAGCACATTGCGACATGCGGCAACTATGCGTGATCAGGGGGTACTCCAACCCGCACACGACCCGCGATGTTAAGAGAAGTAATTCAGTCGCTTCGCGACCGAAAGCGCCGCAGGCAATGCCTCCAATCACGAAATGAATAGCTGGGCTGAGATGAGAAATGCGAGGATATTTCAAGGTGCCAACCTGCACGGGTTTCCCGCAGAAGCTAGCCCGAACGTCATCTGCAAGCTCAGGCCTTGCCAGGCTATCCTCCCGCTCATCCGCGCAATGGGAGGAGTCACCATGTATTCGCTACGTCGCATTCTTGCGTTCGCCCTGCTTGGCGGCGCATCGGCGCTGATCGCCGGGCCGAGCAACCAGAGCGGCATCGATCTGGCCGGGATGGACCACGCGGTCAAGCCGGGCGACGATTTTTTCAGTTTTGCCAATGGCGCTTGGGTCAAGCACACAGACATTCCCGCCGACCGCTCCAGCACCGGCCCCACCGAAGCCCTGGAAGAGCTTACAGAGCAGCGCACGGCGGACCTGATCCGCAACATGGCCGACACACATCCGGCCGCAGGGTCCAACGAGCGCAAGATTGCCGATTACTACGCGGCATTCATGAATGAGGCAGCGATCGAACAGCGTGGCCTGTCATCTTTGAAGGCCGAATTGGATGAGGTCGATGCGATCAAGACGCGCGACGATCTGGCCCGTGTGCTGGGCAGCGAACAGCGCGCCGACGTCGATCCCGTCAACGCTACCCACTTCCATACCGAGAATCTGTTCGGCCTGTTCGTGGCCCAGGGCCTGGAAGATCCTTTACACAATATGCCGTATCTGCTGCAGGGCGGCTTGGCGATGCCCAGCCGCGATGACTACCTGTCGCAAGATGCCGAGATCGTCAAGGCACGAGCGAAATATCAGGCGTACGTGACATCGCTGCTGAAGCTTGCCGCTATGCCCGATGCGGAAACACAGGCCAAAGCCGTCATCGCGCTGGAAACCAAGATTGCCAAGGCACAGGAAAGCCTGCTCGACAGCGAAGACATCCATAAGGCCAACCAGGTATGGACCTTGGACGACTTCGCGCAGAAGGCGCCGGGACTGAACTGGAAGATCTATTTCAGCGCCGCACAGCTGGGAGACCAGCCGCGTTTCGGCGTATGGCAGCCGGCTGGCACGACTGGCCTGGCCGCCCTGGTGGAAGGCGAAGCGATCGATACATGGAAGGCACTGTTGCGCTATCACGCGATCGACAAAGCCGCGCCTTTGTTGCCCAAGCCCTATGCCGAACTGCATTTCGATTTCTACGGTACGAGCTTGCAAGGCACGCCCAAGCAGGCGGAACGCTGGAAGCGCGCGGTGGATGCCACCAGCGTGGATTTGGGCGATGCCGTTGGCCAGGTCTATGTGAAACGCTACTTTCCGCCCGCCTCTAAGGCCAAGGTACAGGCGATGGTGAAGAACCTGATCGCCACTTTCGACGAACGGCTCGACACGCTTGCATGGATGACGCCGGCTACGCGCGCCAAGGCGAAGGAAAAACTGTCCACCCTGCGGGTAGGCGTGGGCTACCCGGATAGCTGGCGCAGTTACGGCGACCTGGCGATTCGCGCCGACGATGCGTTGGGCAATCATCAACGCGCCGTCGCCCAGAACTACCGCTATCAGCTTGCCAAGCTGCATCAGGCGGTCGATCGCGGCGAATGGTGGATGACGCCGCAGACGGTGGATGCGGTGAACCTGCCGCTGCAGAACGCGCTGAATTTCCCGGCCGCCATCCTGCAGCCGCCGTTCTACGACCCCGCTGCCGACGACGCCGCCAACTATGGAGCCACTGGCGCGACCATCGGCCATGAAATCAGCCACAGCTTCGACAATCTCGGCGCCGATTTTGATGCGCAGGGCAGGCTGGCGAACTGGTGGACGCCGCAGGATGCGGCGCATTTCCACACTGACACGCAGAAGCTGGCCGAACAGTACAATCATTACGAAGCGCTGCCGGGTCTGTACGTCAATGGACAGCAGACGTTGGGCGAGAACATTGCCGACGTCGCCGGCCTGGCGGTGGCCTATGCGGCCTATCATCGTTCCTTGCACGGCAAGCCCGCGCCGGTGATCGATGGCCTCAGCGGCGACCAGCGCTTCTTCATTGCCTATGCGCAAAGCTGGCGCTCCAAGATCCGTGATGCCGCACTGCGGCAGCAATTGGCGACCGACGTGCATGCGCCCGAACGCATCCGTGCCCAGGCGGTACGCAATCTCGATGGCTGGTACCCGGCGTTCGAGGTGAAGTCGGGCGAGAAGTTGTACTTGTCGCCGGATCAGCGCGTAAAAATCTGGTAGGCCAGACGGATGAACGATCAGCGCTCCCTTGAGCAAAATCTGGTGCAGTGGGAGCTTGACCTGCTGCAGCCGGAGATTCGAAGTTCAAGCGCCGTTTCGCGCTTGCTGGCAGATGATTTCATGGAGTTCGGTAGCTCGGGCCGAGTGTTTACCAAGGCGGACATCATCGCGCTGCTGCAGACGGAATCGCCGATAGAACTGCAAGCGTCGCAATTTGAAACACGCATGCTGGCAGCGAATGTTGTACTGCTGACCTATCGTGTGAGGCGAATTTCGGAGCCACCGGTGCTCAGCCTGCGCAGCTCGCTATGGGAGAAGCGGGGCGAGACCTGGCAGATGGTTTTTCACCAGGGCACACCTGTTCCCGGGTGAGACATGAGCCTTGTAAGCCGGGATGATAATCCCGGCTCCTGGCTTGGCAGGAAAGGCTCAGGATTATCGTCTCAGCCTACAAAAACGGGTTGATCGTCTCCCTGGCGCAGAAAGCCCGTCGTGGCGATGCGTCGGATGTACCGCCGTGTTTGGAGGCAAGACAGGACCGGTAGGTTTTCACATAGCGTGCGAATAGCCGCCGTCCTTTGACGGGATCGGTGCTATCGGCTGGGTCCGCCGCATACATGCGCTCGATAAAGCGCCGTGGACCTACTTCGAAATGCTGATAGTCGAGCGGATCGTTCCAGTCTCCGCCCCAGCTCAGAAAGCCATGGTACGCAAACAGCTCGACCACCGATTCGGCCATGCCGGGACGGTAAAAGCCGTCTTGGCCCGGTCGCGCTCGATAGACATTGCGATTGAGATAGTTATCGCTGCCGCTGGAGGATGCGGCGGGGCGAACCAAGGCCGTGCCCGGCTGTCCCGGCACGACGTTGCCATCGGCGTCTTCGCGCTGGTTGGGATAGATGCTGGGGTTTTGCAGCGGGTTGAGATCGATGGCGACGCCATAGGCGTGCAGGGACCAACTGCGGCTGGTTGCCGTTCTGCGGCCATTGAACGCGGAGGTGTCGTTGTCGTTCATGGAGGCGAGATCGTTGCCGTCGTAGTCCTCCACGGGTCTGGCCTTATCGATGTAGAAGCCTCGCTCTGCAAGCTCGTGCATCAAGTCGGCCACTTGCGGGGCTATCACGTCCAACACGACCAGCTCTCCGTCCGTTTTGATGCCTGCATCGGAGCGGTAGCTGAAATGCACGGCGCGCAGGCGTTGGCAGGCCACGGGATTGTCGGGCCGCAAGCTATGGTGTTGTTCCATCGCTTGGCAAGCGTGTGCGGACAGCGGTTCGATGGTAGGCAAACCCAATCCTGCGGCGGCATTGGTTTGCGCACCTGCCGCCAACGTCACGAACAAGGCTGTTGCAGAAACTGCCTGGATCAGGCATCGCATCGCAAACCTCAATGTTGTTTTCGTAGGCTGGGATGGCAATCCCAGCTTTGGCATGGTGGTGTCGGAATTGCCATCTCAACCTAAGTCAGCTCTTGGACGAACGTTTTTGCCCAGACTTCGCCGCATCCGCCGCCATCTCCGGCGGCCCTGGCTGCTTCTTGCCGGTGCCGGGTCGGGTCCACACGGCCACGTAATCCACCTGCATGGAATGGCCTGGCTCGGTATCTGGCGTAGGTGTGGGCTTCCAGCCGGCCATCACGAACGAGAAGCCGCCGCCCATCGCCACGTCCAGCAGCAGGAAGTAGCCGCGCTGCTGGGTGAGTTCGCGCCAGGTATCGGCGGAAAGCTGGTTTTCCGCCACCTGATTGATCAGCTGGCCGTCCACGAACCAGCGCATGCGTTCAGGCGTTTCGCCACGGTCCCACTCGAACGTGAAGGTGTGCGGGCCGGCAGTGCAGGCTTCGTGCGGACAGGGCAGGCGGGCGCCGATGCCGATCGGCTCACCGCAAGGGCCACCGGGATTCATGCCGCAATGCAAAATGCCCCAGCCCGCATCCAGGCCGTTGACGCTCTCCATGATGTCGAACTCGCCGGCCTTGGGCCATGCCAAGGTCGTGCGGTAGTTGCTTCCCAGCGCCCCAGAACGCAGGCCAGTAGCCGAGAGCGCGTGGTCCGGTCACGTCCGGCATCTGGATGCGCGCTTCCATGCGTAGCGCACCGCCCTCGGGCGCATTGAAGTTGTCGCGGACGGTTTCGATGCGACCGGACGTCCATTGGCCGCTCGCGTCGCGTTGCGGCGTGATCAGCAGGTGGCCCTGGCCATCCACGCGGAGGTTGGCCGGATCGGCCGCGAAGTTCTCGATTTCCGAGGTACCCCAGTTCACAGGGCCGTTCGGATAGCCGTGCCCGGTGTCGATGCGCCAATTGGCGGCTGAGGGCAAGGAGCCGGCCGGACCGGCGAAGTTGTCGCCCCACTGCAGCTGCCAGCCCGGCGGAGCGGGAAGGTCGATGGCTTGCGCGTCGTGGCTAAAGCTCATGAAGCCCGCCCCGAGCACGCATGTTGCAGCAAGGGTGACGGTGGCGGAGGAGATTTTCTTGTACTGCATAAACTACCGGGATCAGGAACGGTCCGACCTGCGGCACGCTCTCTACTGTGTCGTCCCGGCATGGCCGGGCCGGCGGACAAATACACGGGGCAAGGACATCCCCTACACCTGTTCTTAATGTGTCTTGCTTTGAAAAGCAAATCTGCAGCACAAGTCTCAGCCTGGAGCCATCACTGCAATATTTCGTTGAGAGGCGCTTGCGTGGCTGCCGGTAATGAGACTTGCAGCAGTTCGGCGATGGTGGGAGCGACGCGCAAATTGCTGATCACGCCCAATCTCACGCCGTGCCGTACGTGGGCTCCAGCAGCGATGAAAAGCGCCTGCATGTCCGCTTCGCTGTTGAGATAGCCATGCCCGCCGCGGGCCGGATCGACATCCGTGACCAGCTGGTCGGTGCCATCCGTGAAGGAATAGCCTGCCTTGGCGACGAGGTACAAATCCGGTGCCTGGTCGGTGGAGCCGGATGCCGGAAGGCCAAGCTGGTTCGCATCGCTGGCGGTATAAACCGCGGCAATACCTGGCAGCTTCTCGAAATCGGCCTTGAGCCTGGGCAGCAACGCGGAGCGCTTGGCGCGATCGCGTACGTAGAGCGAGGCTTCGCCGCCTTCCGGCTGGATCCACACGTCGCCGCGATAGCTTCCTTTCTCCATCTGCAGCATGCCCTGTCGCACCAGCTCGGCATTCGGATGGATGAGATGCGTGTAGTCGGTAAAGCCGTGATCGGAAGCGATCACGAAGGTAATGCGATCGAGCAGGCCCGCCGTGCGCGCTGCATCGATCAGGTTGGCGATTCGTGTATCCGCATAAGCGTACGCGGCGTAAGCAGCCGGCGAGAGTGCGCCGTATTCGTGCTGCAGCGTATCGGTTTGCAACAAATGAAACAGCAGCAGGTTGGGAGTGTGATGGGTGAGGATGTCGACGGCGGCGTCCGTCCAGATCTGATCGCGCCACGCCGGCGTGCTGTCGTCGCCAAACGTCGCCAGCTGCTCTTTCGTCACCAGGCCCTGTGCGATCAGGTCTTGCGCAATCACGCCATTCGCATCGGGCTGTTCGGCAAACGACCATTGCACATGCTTAGTGCCGTAGATCGCCACCCAGTCCACCTGGCCTGTACTCATGCCTTTTTCCGTCAGCGCGTCGTACAGCGTACGGGCATGGACCAGTTGATCTTTGGGTGTCCAGGGCTTCACTTCCGGTCGGCTGCCGTCCGGCGGAAACGTGATGAGGCCATTGGCCATCACATGATGCGTGCCGGCGTCCACGCCGCTGATCAGGCTGGTGTGATTGGGCCAGGTCACGGCAGGATTGATCGGCTGCATGGCCTTCGCATAGGCGCCCTCCTGCATCAGTTTGCGCAGCGTGGGCATCGGCAGCTTCGGGTCTTGCAGCGCGCGTGCCGGGAAGCCGTCAATGGTGATGAGCACGACGATAGGGCCGTGCGTGGCAGCGGTGCCGTCGTTGGGCGGGGGCTGAGCGTGCACCGGGCCAAGGGATGCGGCGACGAGGAGGAGGGCGAGCAGTTTGCGCATGGAGCACCGATGGTGGGCAAAACGTGCTGAGTCTATCGGAGATGGGGCTAATGAGTTGAGGGCGAGTCCCCCAACATCCCCCTTTTTGTCGCGCACGGTTGCTGCATGTCGCTGGATGTTGCATTGCCTGCGGCGCTTTCGGTCCCTAAAGGGACCGAGTCACTTTTCTTTGCTGGCCCAAAGAAAAGTAACCCAAAGAAACGGCCTCAAGAGCTCGCGGCACCGCCCAGGTTACAAGCCTGAAGCAGCTCGCCATGCTCTGATCGTTGTCGGGCCAAGCTTCTACAGCGCCGCTATACCGCGAGGCGTCGAAGCACTGAGGGCTTAAAGCGCGCCTGCCGACAGGTAGAGCTTTGCTGAGATCGGCCAGCTCTTACGTTCTCAGCGCTTCGACGCCTCGCGGTATAGCGGGAGCGTTGAACCATGGGCGAGCAACTTTCGATCTGGCGATGGACGTTCAGGCTTTTACTTTACCCATGCCAAGAGCCTTTTAGGCCATTTCTTTGGGTTACTTTTCTTTGGGCCAGCAAAGAAAAGTGACTCGGTCGCTTGCGACCGAAAGCGCCGCAGGCAATGCAACATCCAGCGACATGCAGCCACCGTGCGACGACGAAAAACGGGGCCGTCGGGGGCTTGCCCCCAACCTACGGCACTACGATCGTCTCCTTATGCAACACCTTGTCCCCGCCCACGACAAAACTCAATTGATAACTGCCCGGCCGCAAATAAAGATAGCCCGTGGGCACGCCTTGCGTGCTGCTGTACGCCGCCAAGCCCGAGATGGAAACCGTCATCGGCGGCAAGTCCAGCAGCATGCGGTCGGCGGGAATCGCATCCGGCCCTTCGTTGCTGTAACGCGCCTCGACCAGGCAGGCGTAATGGCCATGGCAGCCATCCGCGCTTACCAGGTGCGGGTGGCGTAGGCCGCCCAGGGTCAGCCACGTGGGCCGTTCGCGTTCCAGTTGCTCCGGCGGAAAGAATACGGTGACGTCGTAAGCGGAGCGCAGCGACCACGGCTTGCCTTTTGCATCGACGAATACGATCGGTGCAGCCGGCTGCAACTGCTTCATTTCCGCCGTGTAATAGGGATGGTCGTTCTGGCTCGACGGGTGCGGGTACATCGCGGTCTGGTCGACGGCAAGCATCGACGCGCTGGTGAGCTTGTACAGATGCTCGGCCATCGATTCGCCACCCAGATAACTACCCGATTTCACGATGTGGTCGTAACCGGCGTTGATGACCATCCGCGCGTTGGGATCGTGCTTGAACACGCTCTCGTAAAGATGGTGCGCCTGCTCGGCCTCGCGTTCATCGGCGGTCGTGGTATTGGAGGTGGCTTCATAGGCAATCACCTTGAAACCGAGCTTCAGCGCCGTGCGTACCATTTCGCCGTAAACCGGCTCCTGGGTGTAGAAGCCGCTGTCGACGACGGGGTAGCCGCGAGTTTGCAAACTGGTGTCGCTTTGCGAAAGCGTTTCGGCGGCGAAGTAGTGGAAGCCTTGGGCGTACAGGCGGCTTAGCAGCGGTACGGTAAGGCTGCGTGTAAGCGCGACGTTGTGCGCCTCGTTAAGCAATACGATCTGATAGTCCTTGGCGAGATCGGGAATGGCATTCAGGGCGGGGCGAGCGGTATAGCCATTTTCCGGCGGCGGCGGGTTGTCGCCCGGCTGCGCCGGTTGCGCAATGGAAAAACTCTTCATGGCCAACGGATAGTCGCCGAGAAAGCTCAGGTACCAGCCGATGTATTGCCCGAAGATCAGGCGGAAGGCAGGCGAATCATCGCCGGCATAGGCCTGGCGCATGCTCATGTACTGGCTCAGCAGGCCTTTGTGGTGGCCAGCCTCCGCCATGATCCGGTCGGCCTTTGTCTCGGCGGCGGTCTGCTGTGCCCGCCATTCGGCCGCCGATTGCGCGTTGACGGCCGCGGAGGCGCAGGCAAGCCATATCCCACATCCGAAGGCGGTGCTGCGGTGTATCGTCATGGCCTCGATTCACCTCTGCAATGGTTCGCATGCGATCTTGCATTGGCCTGCGCCCAGAACCCAATAGCCATTTCCCGCCGGCGCGACACGGCCATTTTGCTCTCACTCGCAAGCTACCGTGCATGCATGGCTTTTGGCTATGCCATGCCTGGAGCTTTGTGTATTCCGATCGCCAACGTGCGTAACCGATAATCGCCGCCTTTCTCTGGTTTTGCAGGAGTCCGCCCATGAAATCCCGTGCCGCCGTCGCCTTTGCCCCTGGCAAGCCGCTGGAAATCGTCGAAATCGATGTCGCCCCGCCCAAGGCCGGCGAAGTGCTGGTCAAGATCACCCACACGGGTGTTTGCCATACGGATGCCTTTACGCTTTCCGGCGAGGATCCCGAGGGTGTGTTCCCGGCGGTGCTGGGTCATGAAGGCGGGGGCATCGTGGTGGAAGTGGGCGAGGGCGTCAGCAGCCTGCAGCCCGGCGACCACGTCATTCCGCTCTACACGGCCGAATGCGGCAAGTGCAAGTTTTGCCTGTCCGGCAAGACCAACCTGTGTCAGGCGGTGCGCGCCACGCAGGGCAAGGGCCTGATGCCGGACGGCACCACGCGCTTCTCGTATCGGGGCCAGCCCATCTATCACTACATGGGTACCAGCACGTTCAGCGAATACACCGTGGTGCCCGAAATCTCGCTGGCGAAGATCGACATGCAGGCGCCGTTGGACAAGGTGTGCCTGCTTGGTTGCGGCGTCACTACCGGCATCGGTGCCGTACACAACACAGCCAAGGTGGAGGCGGGCGCGACGGTGGCGGTTTTCGGCCTGGGCGGCATCGGCCTGGCGGTGATCCAGGGGGCGGTGCAGGCCAGGGCGGCGCGCATCATCGGCGTGGACCTCAATCCCGACAAGTTCGCGCTGGCGCGCGAGCTGGGCGCGACCGATTGCGTCAATCCCAAGGATCACGACCAGCCGGTGCAGGAAGTGATCGTGGCGATGACCGATGGCGGCGTGGATTACAGCTTCGAATGCATCGGCAACGTGGATGTGATGCGAGCTGCGCTGGAGTGCTGCCATAAAGGCTGGGGCGAGAGCATCATCATCGGCGTGGCCGGCGCCGGCAAGGAAATCCGCACCCGTCCGTTCCAACTGGTGACGGGCCGCGTCTGGCGCGGCAGCGCATTCGGCGGCGTCAAAGGGCGCAGCCAATTGCCCGGTATGGTGCAGCAGGCCATGCGAGGGGAAATCAGGCTTGATCCGTTCATCACGCATCGCCTGCCGTTGGAACAGATCAACCAGGCATTCGATCTGATGCACGAAGGCAAGTCGATCCGTACCGTCATTCACTTCTGAGGGTGGGCGACATGGAGCGCATCGAACGACACGCCTGTTTCGGCGGCTGGCAAGAGATCCATCGCCATCGCTCGAAGGCGGTGGACGGCGAAATGCGTTTCGCCATCTATCTGCCGCCGCAGGCCGAAGCGCAGCGGGTACCCGTGCTGTACTGGCTGTCCGGGCTTACCTGCACCGAGCAGAATTTCATCACCAAGGCGGGCGCGCAGGGTTACGCCGCCGAGCAAGGCATTGCGATAGTGACGTGCGATACCAGCCCGCGTGGCGAAAACGTCGCGAACGACGCAGCCTATGACCTGGGGCAGGGTGCAGGCTTCTACGTCAACGCCACAGTGGCGCCGTGGTCACGGCATTACCGCATGTACGATTACGTGGTGGACGAATTGCCGGCGCTGATCGAGCAGCACTTTCCGGTCACCCACAAGCGCGCCATCAGCGGCCACTCCATGGGCGGCCATGGCGCGCTGACCATTGCGTTGAAGAATCCCGGGCGCTATTGCAGCGTTTCGGCATTTTCGCCGATCGTGGCGCCGGCACGCGTACCCTGGGGCGAAAAGGCGTTCAGCACTTATCTGGGCAGCGACCGCGAAACCTGGCGCGCTCACGACGCCACTGACCTGGTGAAGACCGCCGAAGAAAAGTTGCTGCTGCTGATCGATCAGGGCGATGCGGACGAATTCCTGTCCACCCAGCTGCAACCGGAACTATTGCAGGCGGCGGCCGCGGCGGCGGGACATCCATTGGAGTTGCGCATGCGAGCGGGGTATGACCACAGCTATTACTTCGTGGCCAGCTTCATTGGGGAGCATCTGGCTTATCACGCGAAGGCGTTGCATGCATAGGCTGGGATGACAATCCCAGCTTTCTCTGCCGCTTTCTGATGCCGGGATTAACATCCCAGTCTACGCGCCTACACGAAATCTTCACGTAGTGGCGCGGTATTTCATGACTCAGAAGCCGTTTGGACAAGCTTTCACGGATGTATGCTATGGCCCGCGACCCGGAGGGGAGAGCAGCGCGAGGTGCCAGGGTCGTATCCGTTTGAGCGTTCCAGCTGGTCAAAGTCCACTGTCGTACCGCGCTCATGAACCAAAACGATCCGATTGCCCCGTCAACGAGCAAGCCCGCTGCTTCTCTCCTGAAACGCGTGGCAGCCATGCAAACCGCGAGTCTTTGCGCCGCGGCGCTGGTTGCTTTGCTGATTCTGCTTGCGTGGATATTCAGGGATCTGCGTCCAGGCTATCCCCACGGCTGGTATCTGATGAAATTCGATACGGCAGCCGGGCTTCTGCTGAGTGCAGCCGGCCTTGCGCTGCTGTCGGCCCGGCAGGCGCCATCGCGACTATGGTGCGCACGCGTGCTGTCGCTGCTGATACTGCTGCTGGCTGTTACGCCTCTGTATGAGCACCTGAGCGGACGCTCTACCGGCTTCGATACGCTGTTCGTGACTGATCCGACCAGCGACAAGCCAGGATTGATGGCCACCCAGACAGCGGTCTATCTGCTGCTGATGGCGCTGAGCCTGCTGGTCGCCACACTGCCGTATCGGCTATCCGGTACGACGGTGGTCGTGCTTGTCATGCTACTCGTCTTGCATACGTTGATCATATTTTCCGGTTACTGTTTTGATGTGGTGCAGTTGTTCGGGCAGAGCATGTCCACCCGTACGTCGCCGCATACCTTGCTGTGCATGCTGCTGTTGGTGATTGCCCTGATCGGCTGGCGCACGCAACTGGGTTATTTCTCGGTGCTGGCGGGATCGGGGCTTGGCAGCCGGCTGGCGCGCAAGATACTGCCTTTGGTGCTGCTGCTGCCGTTCGCGCTGATGCTGTGCAGTACTGCCATGGTGCGCGCCGGCTGGCTTACGCTGCAGGTGGCGGTGGGGCTGACCATCGCGGTGATGGCGGCGGCGCTGGCCGCGCTCGTTGCCATGATGGGGCGGCGCATCAATCATCTGGAACGGGGGCTACACGAGCTGTCACTGAACGACGAACTGACCGGCGTACTCAATTTCCGCGGCTTCGAATGGCTCGGCGAGCAATCGTTCCGCGAGGCGCAGAGCAGCCATTCCGTGCTGACGCTGCTGGTGTTCCGGGTCGAAGGCGTCAACGAAATCGGTGAGACCTATGGTCATGAGGCAAGCTCGCATTTGATCCAGGACATGGCGCGCATGTTGCGAGAGAGCTTCGAGCCGGCGGACATCATCGCTCGCACCGGGAACGATGAATTCGTGGTGATCACCAAGGACGAGAACACCGGTGGAGTGATTGCACTGATGCGTATCGGCGAAGCGATCGAAGCGTTGAATGCCGCCGGGGGCTCCTACAAGGCGCACTTCAGCGTGGGTGAGGCGACCAGCGACCCCGATGCCGAAGAAACGTTTCATGACCTGATCGAAAAAGCCGGCCTGCGGCGCCGGGAGCGCTGGCGTGTCGAGCACGTTTTCTCGGGCGAGGGAGAAAGGACTTCCGCTGCAGCATCGCGTTCACCGCCTGCGCAACCCTCGCTCCACGATGCTTCTTCGTGAGTAGTCTCTGTGCGCGTGCACTACACTGCGGTTCTCGCCAAGACAGGATCGGGGGATGGCCATGAAGTTCGAGGGCGGATGCTATTGCGGTGCGCTGCGCTATGTGGCGGACGGTGAGCCGGTACTGAAAGGGGAGTGCTATTGCCGCGAATGCCAGTACATCAGCGGTGGTGCCCCGCAGCTGTTTTTGGCCATGCCGGCCGGCACCTTCCACTATACGCAGGGAACCGCCAAAACCTATTCGCGCAGCGACCTTGAACATCCGGTCACGCGCGAATTTTGCCCGGAATGCGGCACTCATCTGGTTACTCGGCGCCCGGATATGCCGCTAGTGATCCTGAAAGTGGGCACGCTGGATGAGCCCTCGCTGTTCGGCGGCCCGCAGGTGGCGATCTACACCTGCGACAAGCAAATCTTTCACCACATGGCCGAAGCCGTGCCGGCGTACGAGAAGATGCCGGTACAGTGATCGCGCAGACCGGGGATGCAATCGTAGGCTGGGATGCCAATCTCAGCTGGGGCTGTCCGCAGGAAGAGCTGGGATTGTCATCCCAGCCTACGATCGGCGTGGCATGAAGTACGCCATCTCCGAGTTCCCCATGCCCACGTGCCGTTCTGGCTCGCCCCCTATGTTGCGCCGCATGGGCCAAAGGTCAACTTACCCCCATTGACCGCCATCGCTACCATGCCCGGGTTCCCATCGGATAGGTCACAACGCCATGCGAAGCCGCGCGATCGCAGTAGTTACGCATCTTAAGCGGTGCACCTTTGCATTAGCCATCGCCCTTTTGCTTGGGCTTACGGCCACTGCCCAAGCCGATGACGAAGCCGCCCGCTGGCACCGGGAGGCGCAGGCTGTCACCATCACCCGCGACGACTGGGGCCTTGCCCACGTGCACGGCAAGACCGATGCCGATGCCGTGTTCGGCATGGCCTACGCGCAGGCCGAGGACGATTTCAACCGCGTCGAAACGAATTACCTGAACTCGCTGGGTCGCCTGGCTGAAGCCGAAGGCGAATCGGCCATCTGGAGCGATCTGCGCCAGCGGCTGTTCATCGATTCGGCGCAACTGCAAAGCCAATACGCTCATAGTCCGGCTTGGCTGAAGGCGCTTATGGATGCCTGGGCCGACGGCTTGAACGATTACCTGGCCACGCATCCGGATGTACGCCCGCGTGCGATCAAGCACTTCGAGCCGTGGATGGCACTGAGCTTCAGCGAAGGCAGCATCGGTGGCGATATCGAACGCGTGTCGCTCGAGCAGTTGCAGGCGTTTTACGGCCGCGCCGGCGAGGCGGTCGCCCTGGCCGAATCCCCTTCGAGCTGGGCTGAGCCTTCCGGTTCCAACGGTATCGCCATTGCTCCTAAGCTCACAGTCGATGGCCATGCCCTGCTGCTGATCAATCCGCATACCTCGTTCTACTTCCGCTCCGAATTGCAGATGACCAGCGATGCGGGTCTGGACGCCTACGGCGCTGTCACCTGGGGCCAGTTCTTCATCTACCAGGGCTTCAATCGGCATATCGGCTGGATGCACACCTCCACCACGGCCGATGCCGTGGACGAGTTCGCCGAAACCATCGAGCACAAGGACGGCAAGCTGTTCTACCGCCATGGCGGCGACTTGCATCCGATATCCATGCGCACCATCGACGTGCCCTATCGCAAGAGCGACGGCTCGTTGGCCGAGCGGAGATTCACCGTCTACGCTACGCAGCATGGCCCGATAGTGCGCGAGCAAGACGGTAAATGGATCGCCGTCGCGCTGATGAACAAGCCACTGCCAGCCCTCGAACAGAGTTGGTTGCGAACCAAGGCGAGCGATTACGCCAGCTACATGAAGGTGGCCGAGCTGAAGGCCAATTCGTCGAACAACACGCTCTTTGCGGACGACAAGGGCGAGATCGCCTATCTGCACCCGCAATTCATGCCCAGGCGCAATGATCGTTTCGACTACACCAAGCCGGTCGACGGCAGCGATCCGGCCACCGACTGGCAGGGCCTGCATGCGCTGGATGAATTGCCGCGCCTGTTCAATCCGCCCAATGGCTGGATCATGAACACCAACGACTGGCCGTATTCCGCTGCGGGACCCTACAGCCCGAAACGCGAAGACTATCCGCGCTACATGGATACCGTCGGCGAAAACCCCCGCGGCGTGCACGCCACGATGCTGCTGACCGGCAAGCAGGGTTTGAGCATGGAATCTTTGCTTACGCTCGCGTTTGATTCCTATCTGCCGGAGTTTGCGCGCCAGATTCCGATTCTCGTGCACGACTACGACGCGCTGCCGGCCGCTGACCCGCTCAAGCGGAAACTGGCCGGCCAGATCGGCATGCTGCGCAACTGGGACTACCGCTGGGGCATTGCCTCCATGCCCACTACGCTCGCGGTGTTCTGGGGGGATGCGCTGTGGAACAAGATGGACAAGGCCGATAATGCCGAAGGCCTGTCGATGTACGACCGCATGGCGGAGAAGGCAGGTGCACAAGCGCGGCTGCAAGCCCTTTCCGATGCTTCCGACCGCTTGCTGCAGGACTTCGGCAGCTGGGGTATTCCCTGGGGTGAAGTGAACCGCTTCCAGCGCGTCAACGATGACATCGCCCCGCACTTCGACGAAAGCAAACCGAGCATACCCGTGCCATTCACCTCATCGCGCTGGGGCTCACTTGCTTCCTTCGGCGCCCATCGCTGGCCGGGCACCAAGCGCTATTACGGCACCAGCGGCAACAGCTTCGTGGCGGTCGTGGAATTCGGCGACAAGGTACATGCCCGCGCCGTGACCGCCGGCGGTGAAAGCGGTCATCCGGATTCGCCGCACTTCAATGACGAAGCCGAGCGCTATGCCACCGGGAATCTGCGCCAGGTATATTTCTGGCCGGAGGAGTTGAAAGGGCACGTGGAGAAGATCTACCACCCACAATGATGGCAAGCGGCAGCATTGCGCCAGCCGCGCTTACCTGTAGAAACAGCGTGCGCTTGGTCACGATGCCTTCGGAGCGATGGTAGAAGCGAAGACACAACGTTTCGAGGGTACGCGCCTAGCGCGGAAGTGAACCTGACGCCGTCTTGGACACCGTTTTGAATGAATCAAGGTCCGCGAAGCGACGAAGAAATACGCTCAATCGGGATGACCGATCAACGAGGAGGACTGGTCGCGCAGCTAGCCACTAAGTCCAGTAAACAGTACTGTTGTCCACAAACAGCCGCCTCGCGTGGCCGTCTTTACCCCGGGTCAGTTTTGAATCGGCACGGTGGGTCAGTTTTAAGTCGGCACCAACACCCCCTGTTTGTAGAGGATTTCGTACCTAACGGACATTGGTGGGACACTCCGTTTATATCGACACCAGTTTACTGATGAATGGGAATCAGTGGCTTTTCACTCCACGGGATACCATGGTTTTCGAATAACATTTCTATTTCCTCGACGAATGCAGGAACTAGGACATCTACATTCTTTCCTGGATGCCACCCAGCCGCCCGGGATATCGCGGCACACTCAAAGAAATGGGTTGCAGCATTCCTTAGCCCAACCTCATCCTTGACGTAAGCCTTCGGATAATATGCAGGCGTTTCTTCGAGAACCGCCAGATTGTTGCGTGCTATGGTCTCTGCAGCATCGGCATTCAATAGACCGTAATGGGCAATACGCAGGCGGCAATAATCGGTATCGACAAAATAGGTATCGAACCAATGACCAGGATCACCAGGGAGATCAAAAGGATTTATTTTTGCCAACGTTTCAGTAAAGGATTTGATGTCGGGAAGGCCAATGGCTCGCAACCACTCATCCGTTGGTCCTACGCAAATTAATCCGCTAACCAAGCAACGATAAATCATGTCTATCGTGAATTGCCATTGTCCCACAGTTTCATTCAAAGCCCGATTGGGGCTATCGCCCGACAACCCTATGGCCGACACGTCATCAATTGACATGATCACGAGGTTTCGCTGCAACCATGCTGCGACATCTGGACTTAGCGTCATGGGTTACTGCCTATGATGGTTTTTCCCGTTTTTGGAAATTTCAATTTTAGTTGGCTCTTACCGCCGTTCACTGTCTGAATTGTTGCGTTTTTAATCTCCACTGTCGCAGTAGTCGCTTCCGTCGCAGAACTTGCAAAGCCAGCAGGACGATAGGTTACATAACTTCCATCGCTTGCCTTTCCAACCCAGCAATCTGCGCACCGCTTGCCTGCTATGGTCATTCCATCTTGGATCAATGCGTCGCCTGATGGCTTAGCGCCGCCAAAGAGTTCGGTAGCAAACTCTTTCGCTGCAGCATCAGGATCAGCCGTTGCAGGCATTTCCCTAGGCGTGCCTGGACCACCAATCGATGTGCCGGGTAGCTTTCCTGCTTTCAAATCGCCAACAGCGTCTTGGGCCGTTCTACCGGCTAAGCCATCTCCTGCGATGTTGTCCGGCAGCAGATGATCAGGCGTTCCTACCTCTTGCTCGGCCGACTTTAGCGCATCCCCGGCCACGCTCGCCGACTGTCCAGCAACTTTCCCCTCCTTGATCCCCGCCCGGATCACCATCGCGGCCTTGCCCACGGTGTAATGACCCAGCAGTTTCTGCACAGGTCAGGCCGCTAAAGCATAGGCCTCGTCGGGTGTTTTCATGCCGAGCGCCTGGTGAGGGCGCCGATGGTTGTAGAACTGAATCC
>NZ_RYYV01000018.1 GCF_003977665.1 Dyella choica
CGCGGTTCATCGGCATGGCGGCACCTCCGCTTGAGGGATGCCGCCATGCTCGCCCTACCTCTGCTCACCTACTGAGACTCGACGCTAATCAAGTGCGGGGAGGGGCGGGGAAGCCGGGGCTTGCCGGCAAATTCACCAGCACCCGCGCACCAAGCCCGTCCCTCCTGCCGTAGCTTCACGGCACTTAAGACCGAAACCCCAAAACTGGCACAATGTTCCCTGCCGCCGCCCCGTCCCAGGCAGCCAAGCGGCATAAAGGGAATCTTCTTGGACCGGCTCACTGCACGACAACTCTTCGACGATATCCACGAGCGCATGGCGTTGCGCTGGGTGGCCGGCATGCGTGGCGAGATGCGTGTGCTGGAATACGGCTCGACCCCGGCCCGCCGCCCCTCGCTGGTGGGCTATCTCAATGTGATTTACCCCAACAAGATCCAGATCGTCGGTACCGAGGAGCTCAGTTACCTGGACAGCCTGGATTCCCGTCAGCGCTGGGAGGTGATCCACAAGGCCGCCGCCACGCAGCCGGTGGCGTTTATTGTCACCAAGGATCAGGCGATACCCGCCGACCTGCGCGAAGTGGCAGAGGAAACCGATACTCCGCTATGGATCAGCGCCAAGCGTGGCCATGAACTGCTGACCTGGATGCAGTACCACTTGGCGCGCACCATGGCGCCACGCCTCACCTTGCATGGCGTACTGCTGGAAGTGTTCTCCATCGGCGTATTGATCACCGGCGAAGCCGGCTCCGGCAAGAGCGAACTGGCGCTGGAACTGATCAGCCGCGGACATCGCCTGGTCGCCGATGACGCCCCGGAATTCACGCTGATCGCCCCGGACGTGATCGATGGTGCCTGCCCCGAGCTGTTGCAGGATCTGCTTGAGGTGCGGGGCCTGGGCGTCCTCAATGTACGCGAGATGTTCGGCCACACCTCGGTCAAGACGTCCAAGTACCTGCGCCTGGTGATCCATCTCAAGCCCATGCGCGACGGCGAGAATGTCGATGCGATCACCCGCCTCACCGGCGACGTGGGTCACCGCGAAATCTTCGACGTGAACATGCCGATGATCACCTTGCCCGTCGCCCCCGGCCGCAATCTGGCGGTACTGGTGGAAGCGGCGGTGCGCAGCCATATGTTGAAGAGCAAGGGCATCGATCCGGCGCAAAGCTTCATGGACCGCCAAGCCCACCAGATGCGCCGGCTGCCGCCATGGTAGGCCCGCGCTTGAGACAGTGACCAAAATCTCATGAGCCCATACCAAGGACTGCTCGCCCACGACGATCCGGACGCCATCCACCTGGTGGTGCTGACCGGCATGTCCGGCGGTGGCAAGACTGTCGCCCTGCGTGCGCTGGAAGACCTGGAATTCTATTGCGTCGACAACCTGCCCAGCGCCCTGCTGCCGCAGTTGGTGGAAGCGGCCACGCGCGGCGATAGCCATCGCCGTCGCATTGCAGTGGGCGTAGACGTGCGCAACCGCGACGAGGATTTTCAACACATGCCCCAGGTGCTGTCGGCGCTGGCCGCCACCGTGCAGGTGCATCTGATCTTTCTCGATTGCAACGACGCCGCGCTGATCAAGCGTTACTCGGAAACTCGCCGCCGGCATCCGCTGGCGGTGCGCGGCGTATCGCTCGCCGATGCCATCGCGGAGGAACGCCGCCTGCTGCGCCCGCTGATGGCGATCGCCGAACGCGTGATCGATTCCAGCGACTTGAACGTGCATCAGTTGCGCCGCCTGATCGCTACCGGCTACGCACAGACCGCCACCGGCCTCACGCTGATGTTCCAATCGTTCGCGTTCCGGCGCGGGTTGCCGCTGGATTCGGACTTCGTATTCGATGCCCGCTGCCTGCCCAATCCGCATTGGGAACCGACGCTGCGTCCGCTGTCCGGCAAGGATGCGCCGGTGCGCGAATTCCTGGAGCGCCAGTCGGTGGTGGGCGAGTACTACGCCGACACCGCCCGCTGGCTGGACGCATGGCTGCCCCGCTTCGAGGCGGACGATCGCAGCTACGTCACCATTTGCATCGGCTGCACGGGCGGCCGCCACCGTTCGGTATACCTGGTCGAGAAACTCGCCGCGCACTATCGCACCACGCGCGAAGGGGTTCTCACTTTCCATCGCGAACTCGAGTGATGTTTATGCCCTCTTTCACGATTCCAAACGAAGCCGCCGTATCATGAGCGTCGGCGTGCTTCTGATGACCCACGAGTCGGTTGGCCAGGCGCTGGTGAAGGCTGCACGTCACGTGTTGCCGAAATTGCCGCTGCGAGTCGCCACCGTGGAAGTGCCCGCCCGAGCCGATCCGGATGTCATGCGCACCTTGACCGCCAAGCATGCGCGCGAACTGGATCAGGGCGACGGCGTGCTGGTACTGGCGGATCTGTATGGCGCGACTCCCTGCAACATCGGACTGTCGTTGGCTACAGTGGGCGTAAGGCTGCGCTGTGTTTCGGGATTGAACTTGCCCATGCTGCTGCGCGTACTCAACTACGCCGACAAGCCGCTGGACGAACTTGCGGAAATCGCGGCCAGCGGCGGTCGCGGAGGAATCTTCATCGACCATGCTTGAAAAAGAAATCGTCGTCTCCAACAAACTGGGCCTGCATGCCCGCGCATCGGCGAAGCTGGTGCAGCTCGTGCAGAGTTTCAAATCCACCGTATGGTTGATCAGCAAAGGCCGCGAAGTGAATGCGCAAAGCATCATGGGCGTAATGATGCTGGCTGCCGGTATCGGCACGCCGCTGACCGTTCGCGTGGATGGCCCGGATGAATCGGCCGCGATCACGGCGGTGACGGATCTGTTTGACCGCAAATTCGACGAAGGGGCGTGAATGAAGCAAGGCACGGGAAATGAGCAACGGGGAACGCACACAACGCGCGTGGATTTGCCGCGCTGCGATACTGGCGTTTCCTGTGCCCTGCGCCCCGTTCCCGGCACCTCCGGCAGGAGGTGCGCATGAGGCAGATACTCGCCGGTACCATGGCTTCACGCGGCATGACCCTGGGCCGTGCGCGACTGGTCCAACCCAGCCGCTACCTGGTCGACACCAGGCCGCTGACGGAGGAAGAAATTCCTTCGGAACTCGAACGCCTGCATACAGCGCTGGAAACCGCGCGACAGGAGCTGCGCGAGTTGCGCGGCAAGCTGCACGGGGCACTGGCGCGCGAGGTCAACGAGTTCATCGACGCCCATAGCCTTTTGCTGGACGACGCGGAGCTGCTGCGTGGCCTGGACGAAATGATCACCATCGGCCGCTATCGCGCCGGTGCCTCGTTGAAAAAGCAACGTGATCGCCTGGCCGGCGTGTTCAGTGCGATGGACGATCCTTATCTGCGCAGCCGCATGGAAGACGTCGACCAGGTAATCGGCCGCGTCATTTCCGCATTGCAGCGCCAGACCAGTGTCGAGGAACGCAAGCTCGCCGCACGCGTCGGCGAAATTCTCGTAGCCGACACCATCGCGCCGGCCGACATGGCGCACTTGGCCGGCAATGGCCTGCTAGGCGTCATCACCAGTTCCGGCAGCGCCTATTCGCACAGCGCCATCCTGGCGCGCAGCCTCAATCTGCCGATGCTGGTGGGCACGCGCGATGCGCTGTCAACCATTCACGACGATGACTTGATTCTGCTCGATACCGAGCGCGGCGAAGCCGTGGTGCACCCGACTGCCCAGGATCTCGCTCGTTACCGCGCATGGCAGCGCGAAGCTGCCCAGGAGGGCCGCCGGCTGGCCAGCTTGGCGAATGCTCCCACGCGTACGCGCGATGGCGTGGACGTCCGCCTGCTCGCCAACGCCGAATCACCCGGCGACGTCGCGCTTGCCCGCGCGCGTGGCGCCGACGGCGTCGGCCTGTATCGCACGGAATTCCTGTTCCTGCGCCACAAAGGCCTGCCTTCGGAAGACGAGCAGTTCATCGCGTATCGCGACGTGGTGCTGGGCATGGGCGGCGCGCAGGTGACCATTCGCACGCTCGATCTCGGTGCCGACAAGGCCGACGCCGCGGGACTGGTCATCCGCGGAGAGGAAAATCCAGCGCTGGGCGTGCGTGGCGTGCGTTTGTCGTTGCGCCATCCGGCCGTATTCACCACGCAGATTCGCGCCATCCTGCGCGCCGCCTGCTACGGTCCCGTGCGCGTGCTGGTACCGATGGTGACGCAGCCGGATGAGCTCATAGCCGTACGCACGCTGTTCAAGCTCGCACGCCTGGAACTCAAGCGCGAGAACATCGATCTACCGGAAAAGCTCCCGCTGGGTGCCATGGTCGAGGTACCCGCCGCCGCGATCAACGTGCGCGCCCTGCTCGAACACTCCGACTTCCTCGCCATCGGCACCAACGACCTCGCCCAGTACGTACTTGCCGCAGACCGCGGCAACGATGCGCTGGAAAACATCTACAACCCACTGCAGCCCGCACTGCTGCGCTTGCTCTCGCACGTGATCTCGGCCGGTCGCCGCGCGGGCAAGCCGGTGAGCCTGTGCGGCGAAATCGGTGGCGATGAAAATTTCACCGCCCTGCTGCTCGCCCTGGGCCTGTGCGAATTCAGCATGCACCCCAGCCGCATCCTGCACGTGCGCGACCGCCTCGCCACGCTCGATCACGCCAAGCTGCGCAGCTTCGCGCCACGCCTATTGCGCGCACGCACGCATGAGGAAGCGGAGGCGCTGCTGGCGGCGATTACCGGGAACAGCTGTGCGACTTCGTAGGCCGGGATGACGATCCCGGCATCGCGCGGTTTTCGTGGATGGCAACGCTGGATTTTGCAACCCAGCCTACGTGATATATGCATTACGCGTTGAGCACGGATTGCAAAAACGCTTCCAGCGCCGCACCCCGATATTTCTCCCGGTGCAGCAGGATCGACAACCGCCGCCGCAGATCCAGGAAGGGTGTCTCCAATGCCACCAATCGCCCGGTCGCCAGTGCATCGGTCACCGCCACTTCCGGCAGGCACGCAATACCCAGCCCGGCCGTAACCGCCTGCTTGATCGCTTCGGTCTGGTCCAGCTCCATCACGGTTTCTCCCGGCGGCAACTGCATCAATGCCCGCTCGCTGATGGCACGCGTGGCAGAACCTGGCTCGCGCAGGACCCAGCGCGCGCCGGCAAAATGCTCGGGCTTCAGAACGCGCTTGTTCGCCAGGGGATGGTCCGGCGGCGCGCACACCAGCAAGGTGTCGTCACGCCAGGGGTGCGCCTCCAGCAACGGATGCGTGGCCGGTCCTTCCACGCAGCCGACGTCCAGGCTGTGGTCGAGTACGGCTGCCGCTATGCCATCCGTATTTGCCACGCGCAAGCGAATGGCCACTTGCGGATAAGCGCGCACGAACTCGCCCAACAATTCGCCCACGCGGTAATTGCCGATCGTGTTGCTGGTGCCAATGCGTAGTTCCCCCGCGAGCGCAGTCGTCTTGCCGGCCGCACGACGTCCGAATTCCGCATGGCGTTCCAACAATTCCTGCGCCAGGGGCAGCAATTCACGGCCGCGCGCGTTCAATTGCAGCCGGCCACGCTCGCGGTCGAACACCGGGGCGTCCAGCTGCCGTTCCATTTCCGCCAAGGCCATGCTGGCGGCCGGCTGGGTAAGATGCAGCCGCTCGGCAGCGGCGCGCACGCTGCCGAGCAGGGCGATCTGCACGAATACGTCGAGCTGACGCAGGCTGACATTGAGCATCAGCATATTTTATTGAACTGATCAGATATTTCAAATTTTCCTAATACATGACGAATTGGACAATAGCCAGGTCCCCAACGGCTGACCGTCATGAATGCCCTATCGCTTCCCCTCGCCCCGTCCCGCCTGCGCGTTAACGCTTCAGGCCTGCTACTTGCCTTCGGCATTGCGCTGGCGGCCTGGTGGCTGGGCCGCCGGGTGCCGCTGATCGGCGGACCGGTGTTCGGCATCGTTATCGGCATTGCCGTACGCAACCTGCTCTCCCCCGGGGAAAGCTTCAATCCGGGGATCCAGTTCGCCAGCAAGCAGGTGCTGCAGTGGTCGATCGTCGCGCTGGGGTTCGGACTGAGCCTCACCCAGGTCGCCAAGACCGGACTGGAATCGCTCTCCGTGACCTTGGTGACCATGAGCGTGGCGTTCGTGACGGCATGGCTGCTGGGCCGGGCCATGAAAGTTCACGGCGAGCTGAAGGTGCTGATCGGTGTAGGCACCGCGATCTGCGGCGGCTCGGCCATCGCCGCGGTTACCCCCATCATCAAGCCGGACGACCACGACACGGCGTTTGCGATCTCCACCATCTTCCTGTTCAACATCGTCGCCGTACTGCTGTTTCCGCTGCTGGGACATGCGTTGCATCTGTCGGATCTTGGCTTCGGACTGTGGGCCGGCACGGCGATCAACGACACCTCCTCGGTAGTGGCTGCGGGCTATAGCTACAGCACTGCCGCGGGCGATTACGCCACCATTGTGAAGCTGACGCGTGCCACGCTCATCATCCCGATCTGCCTGGTGCTTGCCGTGGTGGTGGCGATGCGTCACAAGCGCGCCGCAAAACAGGCCGGCGTAACCAGCGATTTCAGTCTGCGCCGCATCTTTCCCTGGTTCATCCTGTGGTTCCTGGTGGCTTCGGCCGTGCGCACGGCGGGCTTGGTGCCGGCGGCGATCCAACCGGCGATTCACCTGGCCGCCGAGTTCATGATCATCGTGGCGCTCACCGCGATCGGCCTGTCGGCCAACCTGCGCAAAATGGCGTCGACCGGCGTGCGGCCGATCCTGCTGGGACTGGGCGTGTGGGCGGCGGTGTCGATCAGCAGCTTGCTGGTGCAGTTGGTGATCGGGCAGCTTTAGCGCCCCCCGTCATTCCCGCGAAAGCGGGAATGGCGTCCAAGTGGATGTCACACCACGCGCGCCTAGGATCCCCGGACCTTCCCCTGCTCGGCCAGGGTCAATGCCACCTTGTCGCGCAAATACACCGGCAATGCCTGCTCCGGCGCTAACGCACGACCAGCGTTGAATTCACGCACCGCCAGCGTCGCCACATGACGCGCCTGCGGATAGCAGTTGCCGTCAGCCGAACGAGGCTCCACTCCCAGCCGGGCAAGCAATGCTTCACGGTACGTCGCCCAACCGGTACCCGCCACGTTCCATGCATCCGCCGGCGGCAGCACCAGTGCGTCGGGCATGCACACGCGCTCTTCATCCAGGGCGATCAAGCCGCCTTCGCCATCACGCTGATAGCTGGCAGCATAGATCTCCCCCATGCGCGCATCGATCACCGCCAGGATCGCGGCATCATCCTCCGGCGCTTCCAATGCCAGCGCCGCCAGCGAAGAAACGGGAACCACCGGCCGATCCAAGGCCATGGCCATGCCCTGCGCCAATGACACCGCCAGGCGTACACCGGTGAACGCGCCAGGGCCGCGCCCCACCGCGATGGCATCCAGCGCATGCTTGCCTATGCCTGCTTCCGCCAGCAGCTCGTCCGCCATCGGCAGCACGCGCTCGGCATGACGGCGCGGCGCCAGCTCGGTGCGGGCGATAACGGTTTCGCCATGCACTAGCGCGACGGAACAGGCTTCGGTGGCGGTTTCGATGGCAAGCAGATTCATGGCCGCATTCTCGCACGGCGCAGGGTCACCCCGATTAGAGATGGTCTGAATAAATCCATCCTGGATTTTTTCAGACGCGTCACGCGCGGCGCATGTCCGCACGCGACTACCACGAAGCAAGCACTTACGTGCTTGCTTCGTGGGCGGTGCATCCTTGCACCGCGGAAGCTCTGAATAAATCAGAGCTTCCTTAGGTCATTACCTCCCAGGTAATCGCCGCACTGCGGAACCGGCTGCAAGCTTTCTCCACCAACCCACGGAGAACAGCCATGACCGACGCACATACCCTTGCCACCCGCTACATCCACAGCTGGAACGAAACCGATCCGCTGCGCCGCCTCGCGTTGCTGGAAGAGGTCTACACGGAACATGCCAGCTATACCGACCCGATGATCACGGCCAAGGGCTGGCAGGCGATCAATGCCACCGTCAGCGCCGTGCAGAAGATGTTTCCCGGGCATGTCTTTGGCCTGATCGGCGAAGTGGATGCCCATCACGACATGATGCGTTTTCGCTGGCATCTCGGCCAGCCGGGCGCGAATGAGCCGGTGGTGATCGGCTTCGACGTCGCCGTGCTGGAAGACGGCCGCATCAGCCGCGTCTGCGGCTTCCTCGACAAAGTGCCAGTGGTCGCCTGACATCCTTTCCCGCCGCGCGCCGGGAGCGCGCGGCCCCTTCTGGAGTACCTGATCATGCCTACGTTCGAAACCAGCGACCATGCTCGTCTGCACTATGCAGACTGGGGTGTCGGCCAAACCATCGTCTTCGTCTCCTCCTGGGGCTTGGACTCGCGCATGTGGGCACCGCACATGCTGCACTTCAATCGGCTCGGCATGCGCTGCATCGCGCTCGACCGGCGCGGTCACGGCCGTTCGGATTGCCCCGGCCGCGGCTATGACTACGATCGCCTCGCCGACGACCTGGCCGAGCTGATCGCGCATCTGGACCTGCACGACGTGACCTTGGTCGCCCATTCCATGGGTGCCAGCGAATGCACGCACTATCTGTCGCGCCATGGACGCTCACGTGTCGCGCGCGTGGCGCTAATCGGCGCAACGGCCCCGTGCTATCTGCAAAGCGAAAGCTATCCGCAAGGTCTCCCCTTCAGTTCATTCGAAGCGGTTTGCACCATGCTGCGCGAAGATCTGCCGCAATGGCTGCGCGACAACGCCGATCCTTTCTTCCTGCCCGCTGAGACCGGCGTCACCGAAGAAACGACGCGCTGGACCATCGATTGCGTGCTCAATGCCTCGCTCAAAGCGCTGATCGATTGCTTCATGGCGCGCGTGCACGTCGACATGCGCGAGGAATTGCGTGCGCTTGACGTGCCCATGCTGGTGATCCACGGCGATCGCGATGCCAGCGAGCCCGGACACGGCCGCCTGGTCGCCGAACTCGTACCGAACAGCCGCTACATCGAGTACACCGACGCGCCGCATGGCCTCTATCACACGCACCGGGAGCGCCTGCTGGCCGACATCGGCAGCTTCATCGCTGAGCAATGCCAAATGGCCCAGGACGGCCGGATGTTCCGCACGGCATGATCGGTCCATGCATGCCATCCGCCTTCAACCCCAACGCCCGGTCGGCGACCTGCTGCGCGAATGGCGCCGGCATCGCCGACTGAGCCAGCTCGATCTGGCCACCCACGCCGAGGTTTCCACGCGGCATCTGAGCTTCGTGGAATCCGGCCGCGCCCAGCCCAGCCGCGACATGATCCTGCACCTGGCCCAATACCTGGATATCCCTCTGCGCGAGCGCAACGCCCTGCTGGTAGCCGCAGGTTTTGCACCCAGCTATCCGGAACGGCCACTGGAAGATGCATCGATGGATGCGGCGCGACGCCTGATCGATCAGTTGCTGCAAGGCTTCGAACCCTACCCGGCATTGACCATCGACCGGCATTGGCAATTGGTGGCGAGCAACCGGGCTACCTTGCGCTTGCTCGACGGCATTGCAGCAGAATGCTTGCAGGCGCCGATCAATGTGCTGCGGCTGAGTCTTCATCCGGCCGGACTGGCTCCGCGCATCCGCAATCTGGGCGAGTGGCGCGCTCACCTGCTGCATCGCCTGCAGCAACAGATCGAGGCCACGCACGATCCGCAGTTGCTCGCCTTGCAACGCGAAGTGCAGGCCTTTCCCGCGCCCGTCGTCACGCCCGCACGCAGCTCCGCTTCGGCGATCGCCGTACCCATGCAGCTTGAAGTACGTGGACAGGCCCTGTCCCTGATCAGCACCACCACCGTTTTCGGCAGCCCCGTAGATATCACGCTATCGGAATTGGCGCTGGAAGCCTTTGTGCCTGCCGATGAGCAAACGGCGCAAGCCTTGCGGCAGATGCAATAGCCGGCAAGCGCCGACGCGCTGCGATCCTTGCGAAGGTCATCGCAATCTTGCCAAGCGCAACACGCCATAGTGCGAGCGCCCTGCGTGTCCCACTCGCCCGGACCCACCAACGTTTCGTAAGGATGAGGAAACCATGCCCACGTCTCCGATAACACGTGCGATGGCGACGTTGTCGCTTTTCGCCGCTACCGTGACTACCACTCCCGCGCAGACAGCCAATACCTATATCGACTTCGGTACACCGCTGCCGCAGGCGCTTGCACCGGCTCCTTTCTCCAGCTCGATTTCCACTTATGGCCAGAACGGTGGCTCGATCATTGCCAGCGCAACACAACGAGCCAACCTCGCCAGCCTCGGCCTGGGACTCTATCGCGTCCCGCTGCAATGGAACGGCGGCAACATCATTTCCGGCGCGGCTTATGGGCCCACCAACATTTCCGGCGACCAATGGGTCAGCGGCATCAAGAGCCTGGGCGCGCAGCCGATGGTCGTGGTGGCGGGATCGAGCAACAACAACTTCACTCCCGACGACGCCGCAGCCCTGGTGCAGCACTTCAATCCCGGCAACCCGGTCGGCTACTGGGTGATCGGCAACGAGCCCGATAACGATCACATGAGCATGGCCGCGTATTGCGCGCTGTTCAACGCCACGGTGGACAAGATGAAAGCTGTCGACCCCACCATCAAGGTCGCGGGACCGGCGTGGTCGCACTACGACCAGAACGAGCTGCAAGCGTTTCTCGATTGCGCCGGATCGAAGGTGGATGTGATCGACTATCACCATTACGCCATGGGCGGCAGTTATCTCGACAACGCCACGGCGCTGGCGCAGACGCCGAATTGGGAAAGCGAAATCTCCCAGCTTCGGCAAATGGTCAACACCACCGTGCCGCAGCGGGCTGCCGCCATCGAGATCCAGGTCGGCGAGTACAACTGGTCATGGCGTACCGGCGACGGCTATCCCGGACGGAACGGTGACGACCGTTTCTATCAGGGCGTGGCAACGGTCTGGTCGGCGTCGGTGGCCGGCCACATCATGCGCGCCGGGGGCCGTGGCCATCAGTACTCCGACCAGAACGGCGCGCTCGGCCTCACCTTCGAAAAACAAAGCGACGCCACCTATTACGGCCAGCGAATCGACGCGCCGATGCCGATCTATCACGGCCTGCGCATGTTCAGCGGTGGCGATCTGTTCCGGCCCTTCGGCAGCGTCGCCGTGTCGGCTTCGACGACTCTTGCCAATGTCGAGGTATTCGCCTCGACGAATGGGCAGAACGTCGTCATGATCAACAAGGACCCAGCCGCCACGCAGATCGCGATTTTGCAAGCCAGCGGAACCTCGGCAACCACCGTCGATGTGTGGCAGACCGACAACAACGCGCCTTTTCAGACGCCGCAGTTCATGGCAAGTCTGGTGCTGAGCAATGGCCTCAGCTATGCGTTGCCACCGTATTCGGTGACTACGTTCGTGTTTCGGTGATGCGCCGTAGGCCGGGGTGCGCCCCGTAGCCGGGACCCGCGCTGGCCCTGAGCTTGGCCCCGTCCCAGCCCCGGTCGCCGCCCTGGATCCGATCCGGGGCGGGCTCTGCCGCGCGCCCGGGGCCCAAAAGCCGGCAACGCTTTGGCAGCCCTCCCCCGGCCCCTTACAATGAACGTTTCTATGCCTGTCCACGCGCGCCGGCTGCCGGCGCGCCACTGCGAGTCCCCGATGGAAAAGAGTTTCGAGCCCCGCCCGATCGAGTCGAAGTGGTATGCCCGCTGGGAACGGAGCGGCCAGTTCAAAATGGACGCGCCCCAACCATCGGGCCGCGGCGAGCCGTACTGCATCCTGCTGCCGCCGCCGAACGTCACCGGCACTCTGCACATGGGGCATGCGTTCCAGCAGACCGTAATGGACATGCTGATCCGCTACCAGCGCATGCGCGGCATGAACACGCTATGGCAGGTCGGCACCGATCACGCCGGTATTGCCACGCAGAAAATCGTGGAAAACCAACTCGCCGTCGAAAATCGGACCCGCCACGACCTGGGCCGCGAGCCCTTCGTCGAGCGCGTATGGCAGTGGAAGGAGGAATCCGGCTCCACCATCACCCACCAGATGCGCCGCCTTGGCGTGGCCGCCGACTGGTCGCGCGAACGCTTCACCATGGACGAAGGCCTGTCCGCCGCCGTGCGCAAGGTGTTTGTTCAGTGGTATCGCGCCGGCCTGATCTATCGTGGCAACCGCCTGGTGAACTGGGACCCGGTACTGGGCACGGCCGTGTCCGACCTGGAAGTGAACAATGTCGAGCGTGATGGGCACCTGTGGTCCATCCGCTATCCGGTAACGGAGAGCGAAGAAAGCATCGTCGTCGCTACCACGCGTCCGGAAACCATGCTCGGTGACGTCGCCGTAGCCGTGCATCCGGAAGACGAGCGCTATCGGCATCTGATCGGCAAGATGCTCACCCTGCCCCTCGCCGGCCGCCAGATTCCGGTGATCGCCGACGACTACGTCGACCGCGAGTTCGGCACCGGCTGCGTGAAGATCACGCCTGCGCACGACTTCAACGACTACGCCATCGGCCAGCGTCACGCACTCGTGCCGCTGGAGATCTTCACGCTCGAAGCGAAGATCAACAGCAACGCACCGGCCAAGTACCGAAGCATGGATCGCTATGAAGCACGCAAAGCCGTGCTCGCCGATCTCGAAGCCGCCGGCCTGCTGGTGGAAACCAAACCGCACAAGCTGCAAGTACCGGTGAGCCAGCGCTCCGATGCGGTGATCGAACCGATGCTTACCGACCAATGGTTCGTCGATCTCACCAGCGACGCGCAAAAGGATGGCCGTCCCGGTGGCCGCAAGGCGATCACCGAGCCGGCACTGGACGCCGTTCGCTCGGGCGCGATCAAGTTCGTGCCGGAGAATTGGACCACCACCTATACGCAGTGGCTGGAGAACATCCAGGACTGGTGCATCAGCCGCCAGCTGTGGTGGGGCCATCGCATTCCCGCATGGTATGACGAAGCCGGCAACATCTTCGTCGGTGAAGACGAGGCTGACGCGCGCAAGCATGCTGCGGTCGAGCCCGTCGGCAAGTTGAAGCAGGATGAAGACGTGCTCGACACCTGGTTCAGCTCCGCGCTGTGGCCGTTCTCCACGCTTGGCTGGCCCTACAACGGCCCGGTGCAGAACGAACGCGGCGAAGTGCTCGCCAACTGGGACCACGACAGGATCTTCCTGCCCAGCGCCGTGCTGGTCACCGGCTTCGACATCATCTTCTTCTGGGTCGCGCGCATGGTGATGGCAACCCTCTACTTCACCGGGCAGGTGCCGTTCCGCGAGGTGTACATAAACGCCATCGTGCGCGATGCGGAAGGCCAGAAGATGTCCAAGTCCAAGGGCAATACGCTGGACCCGCTGGACCTGATCGACGGCATCGAGCTGGAACCGCTGGTGGAAAAATCCACCCGCTCACTGCTGATCCCCCAGGTGCGCGAGAAGGTCGAAAAGCGTATTCGCAAGGACTATCCGCAAGGCATTCCGGCCATCGGCACCGATGCGCTGCGCTTCACTTTCACGGCGCTGGCCAGCTACAGCCGCACGATCAACTTCGACATCAAGCGCGCCGAAGGCTACAAGGCGTTCTGCAACAAGCTGTGGAACGCGGCGCGCTTCGTGTTGATGAACCTGCCGGAAGGCGAGCTGCAGGCAACGGCGAAGGGCCCGGTCACCGAAGCGGAGCGCTGGATCCTGACGCGGCTGAAGCATACGCTGGTCGAGGTGGAGCAGCACTTTGCCACCTATCGCTTCGACCTGCTGGCCCAGGCGCTGTACGAATTCGTGTGGAACGAATACTGCGATTGGTTCCTGGAGCTGTCCAAGCCGGCCTTGAATGGCGACGACGCCGCCGCTGCCGCGTCGACGCGTCATACCTTGCTGGTGGTGCTGGAAACGGTGCTGCGCGCACTGCATCCGATCGTCCCGTTCATCACCGAGGAAATCTGGCAGTCGGTGGCGCCGAAGCTCGGCATCCAGGCCGACGGCATCCTGCTGCGCGCGTGGCCGAACGCCGGCGAGATCGCGGCCGACGAAGCGGCCACCGCCGAGATCGAGTGGTACAAGAACGTTCTAAGCGGCATTCGCCGCATTCGTGCGGAAATGAACATCGCACCTGGCAAGACCATTCCGCTGCTGCTCGCCGATGGCGATGCCGGCGATCGCGCGCGCGCGGCGAAGTTCGCGGCGCAAATCAGCTTCCTCGCGCGCGTGGAGGCGCCGCAGTGGATTGCTGCGGGCGCCGATGAACCCGCCGCCGCGGCCGCCGTGGTCGGTTCACTGCGCGTGCTGATTCCGCTGGCCGGATTGATCGACCTCACGGCGGAAAAAGCCCGCCTCGGCAAGGAGATCGCGAAAATCGAAAGCGAGCTCAAGAAGTGCGAGAACAAGCTGGGCAATGCCAACTTCGTGGCGAATGCCCCGGCGGAAGTGGTTGCGCAAGAGCGACAACGCATTGCAGATTGGGGTACGCAGCTTGGCGCGCTGCGGGAGCAGATGCGCAAGCTGGGATAATGCGCGTAGGCTGGGATGATAGTCCCAGCTTTCGATCCGGCCGCCGGAATGCTGGGATTATCATCCCAGCCTACCCGACTGATGCGCGCTGGGCGCTCCCCGACCTAGCGCAGCGGAAACTCCAGGGCCATCACGATCGCATCCTCGCGTCCGTCATGCGCCGGGTAGTAGCGCGGCCGGCGCCCGATCTCGTGGAAACCCAACGACGCATACAGCGCCTGTGCGTTGGGATTGGACGGCCGCACTTCCAGGAATACGCGCTCGGCACCGTTCCAGCGTGCGATATCCAGCAGGCGTTTCATCAGATGGCGGCCAAAGCCCTGCCCGCGCTGGTCCGGGGCAATGCACACGTTCAGCACGTGCGCTTCGCCGGCACCGACCGAAAGAATGCCGTAGCCGATGATCCGGCCGTCCAGGCACAGCACCCAGGAAGGATGCGCGGCTTTCAGGCAATCGCCAAAAATGCCCTGGCTCCAGGGAAAGGCGTAGGAAGCGTGCTCCAGTTCGCTGACTCGCGGCAGGTCCTCTCGCCGCATCGCGCGCAGCTCCAGCGAAGGGCGCGCGACCGCAACCATTTAGCGGCCTCCGGCCGCCAGCGCTCGGCGCAAGGCGCGCAAGGCCTGCCAGAGCCTCCGCTTGGCGCCGCCCTGCGTCAGGATGTCCGCGGGCGCATCCGCCAGCACGATATGCGCATCGCGCATCACCTGCGCCGGCAAGCCTCGCCCAAGCGCATGGGCTTGGGCCTGGCCGAAGACCAGATAGGCCGGCGCATGCGGCACCTGCATGGTCTCACCGTCCAGCGCCTCGATACGCGGCGCGCGAGCAAGCTGAGCGCCAAACGCCGACAGCGCGCGTCCTAGCAGATCCAACTCGCGCACCGCACAGCCGGGCGGCAGCACCACCACGACCTCGGCCTTGGTTGACGCCTGCTGCACCCCGATCGACCGGGTGGGCGGTTCCGCCAGCGCCGCTTCAACGACCACCCTCCGCTGCCACGGCACCATCCCCAGTGCACGCAGCACACGAGCCCGATGCGCAGGACTGGCAAAGACTGCGCTCATGCCGCTCCACGACGCGGGCGCTTACGGTGCGTGGCGAGGCCCCACGCGGTCACGATCGGCCCGGACAGCAGAAACAGGAAGAACACGGCCAGCAGCACTCGCGGCGGATCGACGAAGAAAGGCACCAGGATCAGCACGGCCATCAGGATCCACAGGAACGGTACCTTGTCACCCATCGGCAAGGACTTGAAGCTGTAATAGCGGAAGCGGCTCACCATCAGCAAGCCTACGATCACCGCCAAGAACGGCATGATCATGTTCAGCTGATCGCCGGCGATGCCCCAGTTGTCCATGCTCCACACGAACGACATGCATACCGCTGCCGCCGCGGGGCTGGGCAGGCCTTGAAAGTAGCGCTTGTCAGCCACGCCAACCTGGGTATTGAAGCGAGCCAGGCGCAACGCGGCGCATACGGCGTAGATGAAGGCAGCAGCCCACCCGATCTTGCCCGGCAGCGGCCCAAGCTCGCGCAGGCTGGAGAGCGACCAGTTGTACATCACCAGTGAAGGCGCGAGGCCGAAGCTCACCAGGTCGGACAACGAGTCGTACTGCACGCCGAATTCGCTCTGCGTATGGGTGAGCCGTGCCACACGGCCGTCGATGCCGTCCAGCAGGGCGGCCACGAACACGGCAATGGCAGCGTCCGTGAAATGCCCCCCGATGCTCACCACGATGGCGTAGAAACCGGCGAACATCGCCCCGGTGGTGAACAGGTTCGGCAATAGATAGATACCGCGATGCCGCGGCGCCCGTGCTGGGGTCGTCTCGCTCATGAAGCCATCCGTGATGGGATGGCGGGCAGTTTAGCAGGGTGGCGGGGCGGTCCTGGGAACGGGACGGATGAACGCTTGTGCCTATGCGCCCGGACCAGGGTTGCCGATTTGCGCCTGTCGAGCACTCGATGTTCCCGGTTTCCCACTCCCCGTTTCCCGCCTTTTCATTCCCAAACGTGCTAACAAGCACGTTCCACACACTCCGCACACGCCGGCCGCTTGAGTCCCGACCGCGCCGGTTGTTAACTAGCCGTGTTACCTACCACCCTGTCCCGGAGTCCGCTCATGCGTCGACTGTCTCTCGCCCTGGCGCTGCTGCTGATCGCTCCCCTGGCCTGTGCCCAGGTTTACAAGTGGACCGACGCCCACGGTACCGTCCATTACTCCGAAACACCCCCGCCGACCGGCACCAAGTACAGCCAGGTCAGCGTGAACGCCGGCACCTCCGCACCGGCCGCGGGGGAAAACCCACCCGCCGCATCGGGCAGCAGCAACAGCTCCTCACCAGCCAGCGGCAGCAGCACGTCGCAGCCCCCCATGGAAGACACCCCCGAGAACCGCGCCAAGCTATGCACCTCGCTGAAGGCCAACATCGGCACCCTGCAGGGCAAGGGCCCGGTGGTGATGAACAACGGCGGGCAACAGCAGTTGCTCAATGCCGACCAGCGCAAGCAGCAGCTCGACGCCAGCCAGTCGCAATACAGCCAGTTCTGCGCGAATCAATAACGCCGTAGCCTGGGGTGCAAACCCCAACGTTGCCATCGCCCTCCCGCGCAATGTTGAGGTTTGCACCCCAACCTGCAAAAGCTGCCGGCTATAATCGCCCCTTTACTCCGACAGCCGACCTGCCTCTCATGCGCCTAAGCCAATTCCACCTGGCCACCGTCAAGGAAGTCCCTGCCGATGCGGAGATCGCCAGCCATCGGCTGATGATCCGCTCCGGCATGATCCGCAAGCTCGCCTCCGGCCTGTACACCTGGTCGCCGCTGGGTCTGCGCGTACTACGCAAGGTGGAAAACGTGGTGCGCGAGGAAATGAACCGCGCCGGCGCGATCGAAATGCTGATGCCCTCCGTGCAGCCGCGCGAACTGTGGGAGGAAACCGGGCGCTGGGAGAAATTCGGTGGCCAGCTCCTGAAGATCAAGGATCGCAAGGAGCAGGAGTTCTGCTATGGCCCCACGCATGAAGAAGTCGTCACCGACTTCGCGCGCAATGAGCTGAAAAGCTACAAGCAGCTGCCGGTCAACTTCTACCAGATCCAGACCAAGTTCCGCGACGAGATCCGCCCGCGCTTCGGCGTGATGCGTGCACGCGAATTCCTGATGAAGGACGCGTATTCCTTCCATCTCACGCAGGAATCGCTGGCTGAAACCTATGAGGTGATGTACCAGGCCTATGCGCGCATCTTCACGCGCCTGGGATTGACGTTCCGCGCGGTGCAGGCCGATACCGGTGCGATCGGCGGCAACGCCAGCCATGAATTCCAGGTGCTGGCCGAAACGGGCGAAGACCTGCTGGCGTTTTCGGATGCGTCCGACTATGCCGCCAACCTCGAAAAAGCCGAGGCTGCGGCACCGGCCGGCAGCCGCCCCGCCCCCTCGGCTACGTTGCAACGCGTGGATACCCCGCGCGTGCGCACAGTGGAGGAAGTCACCCATCATTTCGGCATCACCGCCGATCGCGTGGTGAAGACCGTGCTGGTGCGCGGCAAGAAAGGCCTGGTCGCCTTGTGCCTGCGCGGCGACCACGACATCAATGAAGTGAAAGCCGGCAAGCTGCCGGAGCTGCCGGGAGAATCCGTGCTGGCTTCCGACGAGGAAATTCTCGCCGCGGTAGGCGTGCGTCCGGGCTTCATCGGACCGGTCGGGCTGCCCGATTCGATTCCGGTCATCGTCGACCGCAGCGTCGCGGTGCTGGCCGATTTCGTATGCGGCGGCAACGCCAACGACATGCACTACACCGGCGCCAACTGGGAACGTGATGCACGCATTACGCGTGTGGAAGACATCCGACAGGTGGTGGTGGGCGATCCTTCGCCGGACGGCCACGGCAGCCTGCAGATCGCCCGTGGCATCGAAGTGGGCCACGTGTTCCAACTCGGCAATAAGTATGCGCAAGCGCTGGATGCCACCGTGCTCGACGACCAGGGCAAGAAGCAAGTGATGCTGATGGGCTGCTACGGCATTGGCGTCAGCCGGATCGTCGCTGCCGCCATCGAGCAGCGCCATGACGAAGCCGGCATCATCTGGCCTGAGCCGATGGCGCCGTGGCGCGTGGCCGTTTGCGTGATCAACCCCAAGAACGCACCCGAAGTGAACGCCGCCGCCGAGTCGCTGTACAACGAACTCAGCGCGCGCGGCGTCGAATGCTTGTGGGACGATCGAGGCCTACGCCCTGGCGCGATGTTTGCCGACATGGAATTGATCGGCATTCCGCATCGCGTGGTGGTAAGCGAACGCGGCCTGTCTGCCGGCACGCTGGAATATCGCGCCCGCAGCGCAAGCGAAAGCAGCGCCATTACGCGCGACGAGCTATTTGAAATATTGGGCTAATGGCCATTTATGGATGGTCTGAAAAAGGTCCGTGACGGACTTTTTCAGACGCGCGCGATCCATGGCCCGCGGAAACTTTGAACTTATTCGGAGTTTTCTTATTACCCGACACATAAGGCCGCCTAGCGCGGCCTTTTTTTTGACCGAAGACACAACGAAAATCATTTTCTTGACGTAAGCGCGCTTTACAATTTTGTCGTTAATGCGAGAGAATCGAAAATGCAGCTGGGCATTTATTTTCAAATCCAATAGCCCGGAATGTTCTGTTCATTCTCTTTTACCGGAGTTCGCCTCATGGCCATTGATATCAAGAGCCTCAACCATAACCAGCTCAATGACCTGATCCAGAAGGCGCAAGCGCGCCAGCAGGAATTGGAGAAGGAAAAAGTCACCCGGGTGCGCGAAAAAGTGCAAGCCCTGCTGAAGGCCGAAGGCATCAGCTTCGAGGAAGTATTCGGTGGCGGTGGCGGTGCCGCCGTACGCGGCAAGCGCCGCGGCACGGGTTCGGTGGCGCCGAAATACCGCAACCCTGCCGATCCGGAACAGACCTGGTCGGGCCGCGGCAAGCGCCCGCGCTGGTTCAACGAGGCGCTGAAGGCCGGCAAGAAGGAAAAGGATCTGGCGATCTGATTGGCCAGGTTGAGGATGCAAGGGAACGCCGGCTCCATGCCGGCGTTTTTTTGCTGCGTTCCAGGCTACAACGACCGTCTGGGCGCAATCAGCAATTCACCGAACATCAGCCCCGCCACCAGTGAAATCAAGATCGTCACGAGCAACACGGTGGAATCGAAGCCCAGCGTCGCGTTGCGATCGAGCAGATAGGAAACGCTGCGGAATCCCACGCTACCCGGCACCAGCAACAAAATGCCCGGCTCGCGAATGACCGCTCCGGGGCGTCCGGCGTAGCGCGCATAAACATTCGCCAATGCGCTCAGCAACAAGCCGCCAAGGAAAACTCCGAACGGTGCCCCCGGCAAGTTGACGAAAACGGTGCCACCCAGCCGCGTGGCGGCGTAGCCCACGATCACCGCGAAAATCACGGCCGGCCAATCGCGCCAGGCCGCGCGGAACAGCATGGCAAAGGCGATGGCCGCCACCAGCAGGGCGGGATAGTCCATCCACGGCGGCAAGGCCGGCAAAGCGAAGTCGCGGGGCTGGACGCCGAGGACGGCGCATATCTGGGTGGCCGCCACGGTACCAAAGGTAAGCTTGAGCAGCGTCGACATCGCTCCGGCCATGCGGGCCATGCCGGCCACCAGGTGCTGACTGGAGATCTCGCGTACCGCGGTGGTCAACGACATGCCTGGCACCAGCACGATCAGGCCGGCCAGCACCACCGACTTGATTGCCAACGGCAACACGAAGGCGCTGAAGAGGATGGCGACCAGGGTGGCCACCATCGCACAGATCGCATCGCTGGCCACCTGCAGGCGCGGGCGCGTGCCCGACAGGATGGTGATGGCGCCGATGATCAGCCCCACGACAGCCGCCACGCACAGATCCACCCACGAGCTATGCAGGAACAAGGCATCGATCGCCGCTGCGGACAAGCCATAGCTGATGATCACGCTGGCTTGCTGGCGCGGCGTATCCGGCAGTTCCAGGGCGCGCAGCAGGCGAAAACCATCGCGCAGGTCGAGTTCGCCGGCGATCACCCGATCGGCGATCTCGTCGGCACGGCACAGCTTGTCCAGGTTCACGTCGCCCGGCAGCAGTCGGATCACCTGGGTGACCTGCGCCAGGCGCGACTCCTCGCCATGCGCGAGATCGGCGAAGGAAATGATGATCGCCGTCGGGCTGGACCACACGTCGGCGGTCAGGCCGATGCGCTGCGCCGAACCGCTGATCGCCATCTCCAGGCGCGGCGACGACGCCCCGTATTTGTGCAGCCGGGTGGCCAATTCCACCAGGAAGGCGATGCGGGTATTGATCGCCGTGGTGGCGAAGGATGGCAACGGCGAGCGGATAGCGGGGGCAGGCATGGTGCCATTCTTACCGGAAGCGCGTCGCTTGGGTATGTCGCTTTGGGCTTTTGAGGAGTCGCAGATCTGCAGCTCGATGATTGCTACGACGTCGAAGTCCCCGGCTGCGGCAGAAACAGCGTCACGCGCAACCCGCCATCCTCACGATTGGCCAAGGCAATGCGCCCGCCATGTGCTTCGCTGATTTCGCGCGCCAGGGCCAGACCCAGCCCCGTGCCGGAACGCTTGGTGGAATAGAACGGCAGCAACGCCTGGGCCAGCACCGCCTCGCTCATGCCGGGACCGCGGTCGGCGACTTCGATCCGTAATTCATGGCCCATGAGGTTGAGCGCCATGGTCACACCCTCCGGCGCGCTGCCCGATTCGTGGGCGTTCTTCACCAGATTGATCAATACCTGCTCGATCTGCACCGGATCGAACCAGCCCGGTTGCGGCGGCGCCTGGCCGGCCAGTTGGAAGCGGCAATGCAAGGTGAGCGCGTCCAGAAACGGCTGCCATTCCACCGCCGCCAGCCGCGGCGCGGGAAGCTTGGCGAAACGCGCGTAACCATCGATGAAACCATGCAGGTGGCGCGCACGCTCGCCGATCGTGGCGAACACGCCAGGCAGCCGCTGTACATCACCGCGACGCGCCAGCTCGGCGCCCGAATGCGCCAGTGACGAAATCGGCGCCAGCGAATTGTTCAACTCATGGCTGACCACGCGTATCACCCGCTTCCACGCCGCCACTTCCTGGCGCGACAGTTCACGCGTCATGCGGCGGAACAATTGCAGGCGATGGGGCCGTCCCTGCAAGCGGAAAGCGCGTTGCGAAAGATGGAAGGTCTCCTCGCTGCCATCCATTTCCACGCTGAACAAAGCGTCTTCCGAGCCCTCTGTCGCCTTGCGCAGCGCCTCTGGCATATCGGCAATCAAAGTAGCGAAGTGCAGGCCATTGAGGCTGCGCCCGTCATTGAACAAATGTCGCGCCGCGATATTGGCGTAGGCAACTCGGCCGCCGCCATCGGTCAGCACTAAGGCCACCGGCGTATTCTGCACCACGGTGTCCAGCAACAGCTCGCGCTGGGCAAGGTTCTGGCGCTGTTCGCGCAAGGTCTGTCCCAGTTCATTGTGCACACGCACCAGATCACCCAATTCATCGTGCCGGTTGAGCGCGATGGAAATGCTGAAATCACCATCGCGATAACTCGCCACAGCGCCTTCCAGCGCGCGCAGCAGGCGTTTTACCGGGTTCATCACGATATGCGCGAACCACCACGACAACGGCGCCAGAATGGCGACGCAGATCATGACTGCTTCGACGCGATTGGGCGTGGCAACCTGCAGTCCGAGTTCACGATGCAGCCATGCCAGCATTTCCGGCAACGGCCACTGCGTAACACCGATGTAGACCAGCGCACCCGTCAAGGCGGCCAACGCCAGCCAGAGGGTGAGGCGCGCTTCCAGCGATCTCAGGCGCATGAGGCGGTCCTGGCTTGACGGGTACGTGGAGGCATGGGCGGTCTACGCATGAAGTGCGGCTCTTCTACACGTTGCCGCGCAGATGCGCCACTGCCAGAAGATCATCTATGCGCATCACGCTTGTGTCATCAAACCATACCGTTCCATGCGCCGATACAACGCCTGCCGCGACAGGCCCAATGACTGCGCTGCACGGCTGACCACGCCGTCCGCCTTGTGCAGCGCGGCCTCAACCACCTCGCGGCTGGGCTCATCCAGGTTGCGTACCACCGCGGGGCCGGCTTGCTGCGGCAGATTGAGCAGTTCCGGGGTGATCGGATGGTTGCCGGCCAACAAGGCCGCGCGTTCGATGGCGTTCTTCAGCTCACGCACATTGCCCGGCCACGGATAGCTCAACATGGCCTCACGTGCAGCATCACTGAGTTGCGCGCGGGCGGCCAGGAAATGCTCAGCCAGCGGCAGGATGTCGTCGATGCGTTCGGCCAGCGGCGGCAGGTTTACGTCGATCACATTGAGGCGGTAATACAGGTCCTCGCGAAAGCTGCCTGCGCGGATCATGCCTTTCAGATCGGCGTTGGTGGCGCTGAGCACGCGAACCTTCACCTTGCGCGTGCGGCCGGAACCCAGCCGTTCGAATTGCCCGGTTTCCAGCACACGCAACAGTTTCATCTGGCCCGGCAGCGGCAGGTTGCCGATTTCGTCCAGGAACAGCGTGCCGCCATCAGCCAGCTCGAAGCGTCCCTCGCGCGCCTTGTTGGCACCGGTGTAAGCGCCCGCTTCGGCACCGAACAGCTCGGCTTCGATCAGCTCGCCCGGCAAGGCGCCGCAGTTCACTGCCACGAAGGAACCGTTCCTTACCGCGGAATTGGCGTGCACGATGGCCGCGATGCGCTCCTTGCCCGAGCCGTTGGGACCGGTGATCAGCACCGGCACGTCCGAGCGCGCGACCTGACAGGCCAGGTCGATAGTCCGTGCCATGGCTTCAGAGGCAAACACCAGGCCATCAAGGTCGTATCGACGCTGCAGGTCTTCGCGACGCTTGCGGCGCTCCATGCGCGTGCGGTTGACCTCGCGCGTGGATTCGGACAGCTCCAGCAGGTTTTCCACCGTCGCCAGCAGCTTGGCATCATCCCACGGCTTGGCCAGGTAGTCGGCCGCGCCGGCCTTCACCAGTTCCACGGCGGTTTCCAGATGCGTCCATGCCGTCAGCAAAATCACCGGCAGGTCTGCATAACGCTGGCGGAGCGCACGAAACAGCTCCACCCCCTCCTCGCCGGAGGTGGTATCGGCCGTGAAATTCATGTCCTGGATCACCACGTCCACGGACTGGCGCGCCAGCGTCGCCAGCCCCTCGTCGGGGGTCAGTGCCACCAGAGGACGTACGTCGTTCAGCGAAAGCAGCAGCGATAGCGCCTCGCCCACGGCCGGATTGTCGTCAATGATCAGTACTGTACGCATTCGTCGTCTACACATGCAGGCATGGATGCCGCTCCGGTCGAAAAGGTTGCCATGCCGAGCGGCTTACGTAAAACCCGGCGGCGCGGTTTCCCGTGGTTTACTTGCCTGCTGCGAGTGTCGGCCATCCCATACGCTGACGTACCCGGTCGTACTGGCCGCGAGGCATCTGCACCAGCAGCGGCGACTTCGCCGGATCGAACCACTCGATCAGCTGCTGGATATCCTCTTTCGGCATGGCGGTACAGCCGACCGTGCCCTGGCCGGCCGCGCGCCAGATGTGCAGGAAAATGCACGAGCCGCCGCTTGGCCTGGTCGGATGGACGTTGTGGTCGACGTATACACCCCAGTGATAGAGCTCGTCATCCCGTCGCATGTGTTCGGAGCTGCTCCAATCCGGCGCGCTGATGTCGCGGCGGTCGACGATGCGGTTGTAGTAATGCGACTTGGCATCATCCACGCACTCGACCGATGGGGTAAGGCGCATGTAAGCCATGCGCGAGCCGGCAAGCAGTTGCGGCTCATACCCGAATGCCGTCCCCAGCGAGAACACGCCCGCTGGTGCCTTGCCATCCCCTTCCTGCTTCACCGGGTCACCCGCTCCGGCGCCCAGCCGGCCGGTAGTGATCAAGCCATCCCCCCACGCCAGCCCGGTCTTTCCTACCACGATAGGAAACGTTTGCCCGAGCGCTGTCCACTTTCCGTGTGACCCAACGCGTTCAAACCGTTGCAGGGTGCCGCTCACGCTGTTCCAGTCGGCGGTCGTGACAACCACGATCTGGCGCACGCCATCCGCCACGTCATGGGCGCGCGCCGATAGACAACAGAGCATGCCGACTGCGCAGATAGCCACCCAGGAAAGGCGAAACCGTAGTCTCATGAGCTTTGGCACTCCTGCAAGAATGAACCGGCACGGCATGCACGTATCGGCTGCACATGCAGGCATGGTGCCGCCCCCGTATGGGCGGCAGCCACGCCAAACGGCCTACTTATAGCAAAAAACGCCGGAGCCCGGCCTGCGCGTTCATTGATCTCTTGCCACCTCGGCCGGAGCCGCGTCACCCACCTTTTGCGCCAGCGGCAGCGCATCGCTTACCAGGTGCATCAGGAAGCGGCCGGGCTGCTCCTCCATCACCATATGCGCGGAATCGGCGAACATCACCAACTGCTTCGATGGCGCCTGCAGCTTGTCGAACCATTGTTCGGCCAGTACATGGGAGGTGGTTTCGTCATGCGCCCCCACGAACAGGATGACGGGGCAGCCGAATTGCGTGCTGTGGTCAAAATCGACATCCACCAGAAACTCCTTCAAATGCTTGATCGAGAATGCGCCGCCCTTATTGATCTGATCCAGCTCCTTCAGGCTGTAATCCGGTGACAACTCCTGGACATCCGAGCGTGAGTCGAGGTTCTGCCGCCCGTAGGTAAGGCCGCCGTAGTACATCTCCCATTTGCTGCGCACACCGAGGCGTTCGAGTGTCAGCGGCGCAGTGCCGGGATAAGGCGCGATGGCCTCAAGCTCCTTGACCGCTGCAGCGTTACCGCTTGCTTTCGCCTGCTGCAAAGCGAAGGTGTAACCCAGCTCCTCGTTCCGTCGAACGTTCACGACCTGACCCACCCCGATATAGGCATAGAACCAATCCGGATGCTGCTGTGCAAGTCGCGTCCCCAGCACCGTGCCCCAGGAATGGCCCATCAGGAAAATTTTCTGCTTGGCGTAATGCTTGCGCAGGTATTGCACCACTTGCGCGGCGTCATCCGTCATGCCCTCGACGGTCATGCCGGGCGCCATTTTCTGCTCGGAATTCGCCGCATAGGTCTTGCCGGCGCCGCGCTGGTCCCATTGCACCACCGTGAAATAGTCTTCCCATGGCGACTGATAGAGGTAATCGTCCGGGATGTTCGGCGAACCGGGACCACCATGCAGGACCAGCAAAACCGGGTTGCGACGATCCCTGCCGCGGATCGAAAGCCACTGGTCGATACCATTGATGGGTACCTTCACCAGCTCCTGGACGCCGTTGGGCGCCACGATGCGGTTTGCATTGGCAATGATCCGCGTAACCTCCGTACGCGTCATCGTCTCCCTTTTGTCTTGCGCTGGAACAGCATCATGCGTTGCGGCCACGGCGAACAGTGGCAGCAACGCGACGATAGGCAACAGCCAACGGAATCGCATTCTCATTTCTCTCTCATCAGGTTAAGGTTGCGCGGTCATTCATACGGATCGCGTCGCCACGACCGGTGGCACCGCCGCCGCGCGCAACGCCGGGCCAAGCACGGCAAGCTGGCCGAGCACCCAAAGCGCGACGGCGGCGAGCGGCAGGTAGTAGAACGGCAGATGCGCCAACTCGTAGCGCTTCATCAGCATCAGATTGCAGGCATAGGCCAAACCGATGCCCAGCACGACACCGAAACTGACGATCAGGAAATTTTCCATCAGGAAGTAGCGCAGTATATCGCCACGAGTCGCGCCAATCGCTCGGCGGATGCCAATCTGCTTGCGCCGCTGCCCCACCCAGAAACTGGCCAGGCCCACAATGCCCAATGCGGTGACCAGCAGCAGCGACACGATCACGCCAATCAAGATCCGGGTCATGCCCCGGTCGTTTTCAAAATAGCGCATACGCAGGTCGCTGACCGTTTGGCTGGCATCCTGATCGAGCACGGAATCCGGTGCGATCTTCATCGCCGTCGCTCGTGCATCACGCAGTACGCGCGGCGCCTCTCCCGGTGCGGTACGCAGCAGATAACCGCCAGCCAGGAAGGGACCGGGTTGTACGGGCGCAAACGCGGACCAATCCGCACTTGCTACGCCGCGGCTGCCGGGCTGGGCGATCGCCAAATGTTCGACCACGCCGATGACGCGGTAGTGGTAATCGCCGCCACTCCAGAATTCCTTGCCCAGCGGGTCGCCGCCCGGCCACAAATGCTCGGCCAGCGATCGCGTGATGAGGACGGGCGCGTCACTGGGAAAATCATTGGTCAGCGTGACATAGTCGGCCAGTTGCGGAGCGCGGCCGGCTACCAGCTTCACGCCAAGCGCCTCAAGACTGCCGGGGCCTCCCAAGTACAAATCAATGACGGCAGGAATGTTGCGCATGGACCGTTCCAACGAAATACCGAAAGTACCGGCCTGCTGACCAAAGGGAACGGTGTTGATCACATGGGCCGACAACACGCCCGCAATACCCCCAAACCCGTTCAGCATGCGTGCGTTGAGATCCTTCGCCCCTTTGGTTTCAAACCCGGTCAACTGCACGAACGCCAGCGATGACTCGTCTACGCCGCTTATCATCTTCATGCGCTGCACACGATTGATGATCAGGAAACAGGCATTGCACAGCACCGCGCACGCCAGCGCGATTTCCAGCGCAATCAGCAAGGTGGCCAGCCGGTGCCGGCGTAGCGCGGTGAACACGGGTCGAATCTGCATGGGCATCTCCTTACTGCGCCTTCAGTTGCAAGGCCGGCGCAATCCGGCTGGCGCGAAAAGCCGGCAAGGTGCCTGCCAGCAAGCTGACGGCAAGGGACAGCACGAACGTCGTCAGGAACATCCACTCATCCAGATGCACCATGTCCGCATAAGGCGTCGGCTGTTGGCGCACCAGCGATAGGCCGGCAAGCGTCAACAACCAGCCCAGGATCCCGCCCAGCAGCCCAACCAAACCGGCCTCGATCAGGAACTGCATGAAAATGGCAGCATGCGTCGCACCAAGCGCACGTCGCACGCCGATCTCGCTGCCTCTTCGCAGAAACTTTGCCAGCAGCAATCCGATCGTGTTGCACAAGCAGATCGCCAGGAAGGCAAACGCCAGCCAGGCCTGCAGATGCACATCACCGGGCACCACGCCGTTGTAATCCAGCCATTCCATCAGGCTTGGCAAGCGGGTGTTATCGGCATTTGTATAACGCGCCAACGCTTTTTGCTGCGCGGCATAGTCCGCCACGAACCGGCGATAAGCCGCCACCTTGCCGGCATCGCCGAGCTCAACCCACACGGAAACCCATTCGCATGGTGCGTCAATCAAATGTCCAGGCACTTTAGGCGCCGCCCAGCAGGTGAACTGATAGAAATACCCGTCATTGATCTCCAGACTGCTGGAGAACGGCACGAACACGTCTTCCGGCTTGCCATAAAAACCTGCCGTATCGCCATGCGCAAATCGCCCTCCCGCCACCAGGTAGAACAACGGCGATGGCCGCCACGGCTTGAGCACACCGATGATGCGGACGTCCGTGCTGCGCAAATGCAAAATCTGCCCTACGCTATTGGCTCCCCCAAACAATTTGTCGTTGAGCGACGCACTAATCACGGCCACCCGCGAGCGCCGCTGATCGTCAGCGTCGCTCCAACCGGAGCCGTACTGGAACGGCACGTCGAACATCGCAAAGAAGTCTGCCGTGGTAGCAAGCAACGACGGCATCAACGGCGGCATTTTGCTTGCCGGGGCGGCCAGTTTTACCGGGCTATCCACCACCAGGGTCTGGCGATCGGCGCGATGCGCGTTCCATAGATCCACCGCGGAGCGGTAATCCATCACATCCATGGGCGTGTCGTGTTTTCTCGACGGCGTGGGGTCGGGATCTACCAGCGGACGAAACAGCGAGGCGCTCTTTCCCGGCAGAGGGTCGCCCGAGAGCAGGTGCATGACGGTCAAGGTCGTCATGCTCGCGCCGATGCCCACGCCAATTGCCAGCACCATCAACGCCGTAAGCACCTTATTGTGCTTGAGGCTGCGGATGGCCAGATCAAGGTAATAACCGAACATGCCCTCTCCTTAGACGATCAGACGGATCGCGTCGCCACCACCGGCGGAACCGCCGCGGCACGTAGCGCCGGGCCCAATACAGCGGCCTGCCCCAGGCACCACAGCAAAACCGCCCCCACGGGGAAATAGGCCAACGGCAATCGCGGCAATTCGTAGTGGACGATCAGGAACAGGTTGATGGCATACGCCAGCAGCATGCCCAGCACGATGCCCATGCTGGTCAGCAGGAAATTCTCGGTTTGGAAATAGTTGAGAATGTGGCCGCGCGTAGCACCCAGCGCTCGGCGCACACCGATGCTGCGATTGCGCTGCGACACCCAGAAGCTGGCCAGGCCTACGATGCCCAGCGCCGTAACGACCAGCAATGCCAGGCACACGCCGACGAGAATGCCGGCCATGGCGCGGTCGTTGCGGAAGAAGTTGTAGCGCATCTCGTCCCAGCTGCCTTTGTCCAGCACGATTCGGTTGGGATCGAGTGCATTGAGCTTGGCAAGTGCTGCCTTCAGCACGCGCTCGCGATCCTGCGCAGCGCAGCGCAATACATAATACGAACCCGCCGACATCGACAGCCGAACTGGATGAATCAGACTGTACTGAGCGCCTCTTTCCAGCTGATTCGGCCGCGCCAGTCCTTTCACGACGCCGACTACGGTCAGCGCGAAGTTCCGTCCAATGAAAACCTGTTTACCCAGCGGACTCTGTCCAGGCCAAAGCCGATCGGCAACGGTGCGGGTGATCAGGACCGCCGAGGGAATCTCTTTCATGTCGCCCGTCTGCAGCGCCTTGTCAATTTTGTCGAGGTCGCGGTATTCCTCGGGACTGAACTCACGCCCTGCTTCCAGCTGCACACCTAGCGTGGACAGCAGATTTTCGCCGAAATATTGCGTGGCGCTCATCGTCTCCATCCGTTGGGCCGGGTCGAGCCAAAGACTGGAATTGGAGGAAGATCCGCTCAACGGCAGATGGTTGATGATCATCGCCGATTGCACGCCTGGCACCTCTCTCAATGCGGACAGGTCAGCCTGCGTGCGCGCCATGGCATTGGGTCGAGCGCCGATAAAGGCCAACTGCATGTAGACAAGTTCGTGCTCGGCCATGCCACTGGATACAGCCATGCGATCCAGGCGTTGACTGATCAGGAAAATGGCGTTGCACACGATGGCGCAGGTGAGCGCGATCTGGGCAATCAGCAGGCAAACCGTGAATTTGTGGCGCCCGAGCGTAGCGAAAATGGGTTTGATTTCCATCTCAGTTCGCCTTCAACTGCAGAGCCGGTGCAATACGGCATGCCCGCCAGGCCGGCAGCAGGCCCGCCAGCAAACTGGCGCAAACCGCAAGTCCAAACGTAGCCAGCAACATGCGTGTGTCCATATGCGCGAGCTTCGCGTAGTCGGTAGGCTGCTGGCGTACCAGCCACAAGCCCAACAAGGCCAGCAACAAGCCGATGGCACCGCCCACCAAGCCCACCACGCCTGACTCCATGAGCAGTTGCCCGAACAACGCGCGTTGAGAGGCTCCCAGGGCGCGGCGCACGCCCAGCTCACCGGCGTGGCGCATGAACTTTGACAGCATCAGGCCCACCGTATTGACCAGGCAGACCATCAGGAAACCCAGCGCCAGCCACACCTGCAAGCGTGTATCGCTGGGTACCACTTGCTGATAATCCAGCCACTGCATCACATTGCGCAGGCGTACGTTGGGCGGGCGAAGAAATCGCCCTGCCGCGTGCTGTTCCTGCGAGTAATGCACCAGAAAATCCTTATAGGCCGCCGCCTGCTGCGCAGTGCCAAGCTGAACCCAGAACTGCAGCCACACACAAGGCGCATGCTCAAGCGTGTTGTTATCGCCACCGCCATTGCCCCAGCAGTCTGTTTCGCCGGCATGATCCATGTGCTGGTCGCGTGAGGCTGACAAGGGAATGAATACATCTTCCTCGTCGGCGTAGCTTCCCATATAGACCTGATAGAAATGCGGTTGCGGATGCCATGCTCCGAGTACGCCGATAATGCGGAAGGCGGTCTCCTGTAAGCGCAGCGTCTTGCCCACGCTGTTCTGCCCTCCGAACAGCTTGTCGTTCAAGTTCGCACTGATCACTACCACGCGTGCCTTGCTGTCGTCCTCGGCTGAACCCCAGGCATTGCCGTACTGAAAAGGCACTTCGAACATCGGAAAGAAATCCGCCGACGTATACAGCGCCATCGCGTGAAACGGATATATGCTCGACTGCGCCGGCTGCAGCGGCACCATCCCTCCGGTCATTAGGGCCTGCCGCGTGGCGCGCTTTGCCTTCAGCAGGTACATGCCATCGATCCAGCTGAGCTGATCCGGCGGCTCGACGTTCGGTCCGTAATCGGCCATGTCGCGCGGATCGATCTGCGGGTAATACAGCGACCCACTGCGTCCAGGCAGCGGATCGCCGGAAAGTACATGCAGCACGGTCAAAGTGGTCATGCTCGCGCCGATGCCCATGGCGATGGCGAGCACCATCAAGCCAGTCAGCGCCTTGTTGCGCTTGAGGCTATGCATCGCCATGCGGAAGTAATAGGACAACATGGGCATCCTCTTTCGCCGGTCCTGTTGTCCGCTACACCGAGCGCGTCGCCACCACCGGCGGCACGTTCGAAGCACGCCGCGCCGGCACGAATACCGCGATTTGACCCAGCACCACCACCACGGCCAACCCGACCAGCACGTAAAAGGTCGGCATGCTTTGCATTTCGAACTTGCTCATCAGCAGCCGGTTCAAGCCGACCGCCAGCGCAACGCCGACTAGCGCCCCCCCGCCGGCGATCATCAGGTTTTCCATCTGGAAGTAGCGCAGGATGTCGATCTTGCGCGCCCCCAGTGCGCGGCGTACGCCGATCTGGCGATGGCGCTGACCGACCCAGAAACTGGTAAGGCCCACAATGCCAGCCGCCGTGACGGCCAGCAGGATCAGGCAGATCACGCCCATCAGCACCGCCATGCCGATGTCCGCGCGATAGGCGTCGGCGCGGATGTCCTTGAACGACTTGACACTGTCGTCATCCAGCACTCGCATGGCATCGACGGCGTACAGCTTCGATGGCACCGCGCGCATCACCGCATCGAGCCGCCCTGGCTTCGTCCGCACGGCATAGCGCGAGAAGTTGATGTTCATGCGAACCGGCGAGATCGCGGAGTTCCAAACGAAACCGCTGGCCCAGCTGGCCACGGAGGGCACCTGCAGGCGCTCCACTTCACCGACGATGGTGCTTGGCGTATTGCCGCCGTTGAGGTAAATCGCCTTGCCGAGCGCATCGCCCTGCGGAAACAATTTGTCCGCCAACGGCTTGGTGACGATGATGATGCTCGACTCGGTAGCATCACGAAATCCCCTATGGGTCACGTCCGCCGCCGTGAAATTGCGCCCGGCAACCAGATGCAGGCCCAGCGTCTTCAACAGCTGTTCGTCGCCAAAGTAGAAAGTCGTACGTGCGTTACCCGCGCGCAGATCAGTACCCGGTTTCAATGCCGCCGAGCCATTCCAGCTCGACGGAAACAGCGGCAACGTATTGATCGGGGTCACCGACACTACATCCGGCATCGAACGCAAAACGTTGAGGTCCTCGCGCATCATCGCATCCAGCTTCTGAAGGTCGGCCGGATCGTCGCCGCTCGGCGCCCCCACCCATTGCTGGGTGATCAGGAAAAGATTGCTTTCCTCCATGCCTGTCGGGCGCTGCACATTCTGGATTCGCGCATAGATGATGAAGATCGCGTTGCAGACAATGGCCAGCGTCAAGGCGATCTGCAGCGCGATCAGCACCACGCCGGCCTTGTGCTTGCGCAATGCTGCGATCATGGGATGCAAGGACATAACGGCGTCTCCTCAGTTTGTTTTCAGCTGCAGCGCGGGCTGCACGCGCGAGGCACGGAAGGTGGGATAAAGCCCGGCCAGCATGGTGGCGACGACTGCAATCACCAGGGTGAGGGCCAGCAGGCTCAAGTCGACGTGTGCCAGCGAGGCGATTTCCTTGGGCAGTACCCAGTTCACGCCATGGATGCCCACCCAGGTCAGCAGCAGGCCAAGCACGCCACCGGTCAGGCCCACCATGCCGGCTTCGACCAGGAATTGCACATAGATGGCCATGCGCGGCGCGCCCAATGCACGGCGCACACCGATCTCGGAACTACGGCGCAGAAACTTCGCCAGCAACAGGCCGGCCGTATTCACCAGGCAGGCCACCAGCAGGCCCAAAGCCACCAGCAGCGATATCTTGGTGTCGCTCGGCACCACATGCTCTGACTCCAGCCAGGCCGGCAGGTCGCGCAAGCGGTTGTTCAAGGCCCAGTTGAATCGCCCGGACGCCTTCTGGTCGCGGAAATAGCCGTCCAGGTAATCCTTGTAGGCGGACACAGCTGCCTTGTCTTCCAGTTGCACCATGTAGGCAATCCACACGCAGGACGATTGCTGCAGCCCGACGAAACCCGAGCCCTTCGGCACCTCCGAACAATTGGTGTTGCCATCGTTGCTCATGCCCACATCGATGGCCCGGGTAAAGGGCAGGAACATGTCCTCTTGGCCGGAAGTGAACCCTCCGGTATTGACCACGTCGAAAAACGTCGGTTTTGGATTCCAGTTGTTCAGCACACCTACGACGCGATAGTCCTTGCCATCGATGTTGAGGGTCTTGCCCACGCTGTTGGCGCCACCGAACAATTTCTGGTTGAGCTTGCTATTGATCACGACCGCTGCGGCGTGCTTCGCATCGCCATCAGCACCCCAGGCGCCACCGAACTGGAACGGCACGTCGAGCATCGCGAAGAACTCGCTGTAGACGGCATGCCCGCCGACGTTGATCGGATGCATGTGCGGGTCGGGCGGCACGACCGAAGGCGATACTCGATACATTGCCGACTGGTATTTGCCGCGATGGTCGCGCATCAAGGCTACGGCATCGGTATAGTCCATCGCATCCGGTGGATCGTTGTCGCTCGAACCGTCCGCGTGCCCCCTCGGCCCCCAAATGTCGATTTGCGGCACGAACAGCCGCGAAGACTTCCACGGAATCGGATCGCCTGATACCGCGCGAAACACCGAATAGCTGGTCATGGAAGCCGCCACGCCAAAGCCGACGATCAGGATCATCAGCGCGGTAAGGCCCGGGCTTCGTTTAAGACTACGTACTGCAAGATCAAGGTAATAGCCCAGCATATGCTGCCTCCCCGTTTTGATTCATTGCTCTGGTGAGCATGTCCGTCTTACCCAATACGTCGTTTTGCCTTGCGTGGCTGCATGGATATCAAGTCATGCCGGTCTCGTCGCCTCCACTGGAGACACGCGCGAGGCGCGCAACGCCGGCGCGAGCACAGCACCCTGTCCCAGCAGCAACAGGATGGCGGCGGCAATCAGCACGTACAGCCCCGACAGGTGCGCCATTTCAAAACGCATGACCATCCACAGGTTGATGCCCAAGGCCAACAGGATGCCGACGATGACACCGCACCCGCCGATCATCGCGTTCTCAGTAAGGAAATAGCTCAGGATGTCTGCGCGCGTGGCCCCCAGCGCTCGGCGAATGCCGATCTGCTTGCGCCGCTGCCCGACCCAGAAGCTGGTCAGGCCCACGATACCTGCCGCGGTGATCGCCAACAGCACCACGCTGACGATGCCCATCAGCATGGCCATGCCGTAGTCGCGCTCGTAGGCTTTGGCGCGCACCTGGGCGAAGGTTCTGACGCCGTCCTTGGGATCGATGATCCGCATGCGGCTTTGGGTGACCAGCGCGCGTTTCGCGTCGCGCATGGCGGCTTGCAGTTGGCCTGGGCGCGCCCGAATGACGTAGCGCGTCATGCCCTGGAGCAGATAGCCGGGTACGAGCACGGCATCATAGGCAAAAGGCGTTATGTCGCTGTCCGTCATATGGGACTGGAGGGTATCGGTGACCCCCACGACTACGGATGGGGAGGCATCACTATTCACATAAAGCGGCTTTCCCACTGCGTGGCCATCGGGAAAAGTCTTCTTGGCCAGATCCTTGCTGATGATGATTTCGGGCCACGCTGCCAGCGTCTTGATCGACACGTCATGGGCTTCGCTGGAGGTGAAATTGCGGCCTTCGATGAGTTTTACGCCAAGCGTGGCCAGGGTATGGTCGTCGGTAAAGAAAATGGCGCTGTCACTCGTCCTGTGGACCTGGTCGGGGCGCAGCCTCACATAGTTGTCCCAGCCCCAGCCGCGCAGCGGGAAGCTGTTGGTGGCATACGCATCCTGCACGCTGCCGAGCTGCCGCAGGGCGGTCAAGTCCGCCCGGATCTGTGCACCCACGTTCTGGACGGACGCCGAATCCGCCCATTGGTTGTCGATCGCGAAGAGATTGGCTTCCTCGACGCCGCTTGGCCGCATCACGCGCGTCACGCGCTGCTGGATAATGAACAGTGCATTGCAGACAATGGCCAGCGTCAGCGCAATCTGGAATGCAATGAGTATCGTGCCCGCCTTGTGGTGACGCATGGCTGTAAGAATGGGTTTGATCTGCATGGGCTTAAGTCTCAATTGGATTTCAGCTGCCACGCCGGTTGTACTTGCGCCGCGCGCCAACTGGGGTAGAACGCGGCAATTAGCGCAGCCAACACGGCTACGCCAATCGCCATCACCAGCAATGAAAAGTCCAGATGCGCCAGCCGCGCGATCTCCGGTTCGAACAACAGGCTCACGCCCTGCATGCCGATGGCCGTGAGGATCAATCCCAGCATGCCGCCGGCCAGCCCTACGGTGGCGGCCTCCATCAGGAACTGCTCATACACCTCGCGGCGTGTGGCTCCCAGGGCACGCCGCACGCCGATTTCCGCGCTGCGGCGCATGAACTTGGCCAGCAACAGACCGATGGTGTTGACCATGCAGATCACGAAGAACCCTACCGAGACGAACAGCGATATGCGGCTTTCCGGCGGCACCACGTGTTCGAAGTCCAACCAGTTCATCACGCTTCTCAGGCGGACATTGGGCGGCCAGTTGAAGTGGCCAGCGCGCTGCTGTTCAGCCGCATATGCGGTCAGGAAATCGAGGTAGCGCTGCGCATCGGCCTTGGTCGACAGCTCGACCCATACGGGGATCCAGGCGCATTGCCGATGCAGCCAGGCTTCCGCGCTCTCGATGTGAACGGGCGCACCGCCGCAATTGTTGCGACCGCTGGTATCGATTTTTAGATCAATGGCCCGGGTAAATGGAATGTAGACATCCGGCGGTTCGGCATAGGTCATCCCGGCAAAGACGTCGAAGTACCGTGGCTTGGGATCCCAATGTCCGGTCACGCCAATGATGCGATACGTGTGCTGGTCGAAGGTGACTTCGCGCCCTACGCTGTTGGCTCCGCCGAATAGCTTGTTGTTCAAGTCGCTGCTGATGATGGCCACGGCGGCGCGTGCGTCGTCGTCCGCCGCAGTCCATGCGCCACCATACTGGAACGGCACCTCAAACATGTTGAAGAAATCGGTGTTGGTGGCGTATCCGCTGGCATTCAGCGGGAGGTCGTGAGAACCCTCCGGCATCACCGAAAGCCCGATGTTATAGAAAAGCGTTTGATGCGCTGCCTTGCGCGCGCGGATCAGCGCAACCGCCTCATCGTAATCCAGCGCTTCCGGAGGCTCGTTGCCGGCGTTGTTGTATTGGGGGCCGCGGTTGTCGATGAGCGCGGTGTACAGCGCTTCGGATTTGTCGGGAATGGGATTGCCCGACACCACCCGGAACACCGACCAGGTGATCATCGAGGCCGCTACGCCAAAGCCGATCGCCATCACCATCAACGCGGTGAGCATGGGGTTGCGCCGCAGGCTGCGCAGGCCGAGCTGGAGGTAGTGGGCAAGCATGAGGATACGATTGATCTCGGTGTGAAAGTTTTTTGGCAAGCGTGGCTTCCCTACCTCAACCCTCTCCCCTGAGGGAGAGGGTGCTATGCATCTCAGCCGCGAACTTGTCCGGCCGCTGCCACGTACGCGGAGTGGAAGCGTGGATCCTCCGCCAGATCCACCACCTGGCCATCGATGATGTGCACATTGCGCTGCGCGCGCGCGGCCAGTTCCGGATCATGCGTGACCATCACGATGGTGGCGCCGTCGCGATGAATTTCTTCCAGCAGCTCCATCACGCCACGGGCCATCTGCGTATCCAGGTTGCCGGTGGGTTCGTCGGCGAGCAGCAGGCGCGGGCTGCCGGCGAGCGCACGTGCAATGGCAACGCGCTGCTGCTGACCGCCGGACAGTTCAGCCGGATAGTGCTTGGCGCGCGAAGCCAGGCCCACGCGATCGAGCGCACCCATGATGCGTTCTTTGCGTTCCAGAGCCTTCATGCCGCGGTAGCGCAGCGGCACTTCCACGTTGTCGAACACGTTGAGGTCGGGAATCAGGTTGAAGGCCTGGAAGATGAAGCCGATCTTTTCGTTGCGGATCTTCGAGCGTGCGTTGTCGTCGAGGTTGCTGACATCGAGGTTGTCCAGGTGGTACGTACCGCCGGTAAAAGTTTCCAGCAGCCCCGCAATCGTCAGGAAGGTGGTCTTGCCCGAACCGGACGGACCGGTCACGGCCACGAACTCGCCTTCCTTGACGTCGATGTTGAAATCGCGAAGGGCGTAGGTTTCCACCACTTCGGTGCGGTAAACCTTGGAGAGATGCGTCATTTTCAGCATGGTGTCATTCCTTCTTGGTTTGGCCATCAACGGCTTATCACGACGCGCTGCGCGCCTTTGAAATTGTCGGTACCGGAGATCACGATGTTGTCGCCTTCTTTGAGCCCATCGAGGATCTCCACTTTGTCGATGCTGCTTTCGCCTACGCGAATCGGCGTCTTGGTCGCGATCCCGTCGCGCACCAGGTAGGCGTAGCTGCCGCCGGATTCGTCAACGAAGGAGCCGCGCTGCACGGTCAGGATGTTCTCGCGATGGTCGAGCAGGATGCGCACGGACAGACGCTGGTTCTGGCGCAACTGCTTGGGCGTGCCGCCATCGAAGCGCACGCGTGCGGCCACCTCGCCGTTCACTACTTCGGGCGAAATCGCGCTGACGAGGCCTTTCCAGTTGTTGCCGTTGCCGCTGATATCGCCGCCCATGCCGACGGCGAGGTCACGTGCGAAGCTTTCCGGCACCTTCACTTCCACTTCCAACGCGGAAAGATCGATCACGCTGAGCAGTTGTGCATCCTTCGCGACCGTCGCCCGCTCGGCGATGAACAACTGGCCGACCTGGCCGTCCACCGGCGAGCGCACGTTGAGGTTATCCACCTGCCGCTGCAGGTCCTGCACCAGCAGTACCTGACGGTCGTGCGCGAGCTTCTTGGCCTTGATGGTGAAGGTACCGGTGTCGTTGCCAAGATTGAGATCGGCCTGGGCATGCGCGAAGGCGATCTTCGCTTTGTTCAGCGTGTCCTTGGCCTTGTCCACGTCCATCTGCGGCACGCCACCAAGCTGGTAGGCTTTTTCATAGCGATCGAAATCGCGCGCAGCGGTTTCCTCATCGATCTTGGCGTTGTCGTAGGCCTTCTGCATCTGGGACTGATTGGTGCGCGCGGTGATTTGCGCGGTCAGATAGTCCACTTGCATGGCGTCGGCGTTGGATTGCTCCTGGGCGAGTTTGTTGACCAGCTCGGGGCTATCGATCAGCGCCAGCACCTGCCCTTTCTTCACCGTGTCGCCGGCATGCACTTTCAGCGTGACGGCACCACCGTAAGTGGCGTACAGGGTGGGACTCACCGCTGCAACCACCTGGCCTTCCGCCGCGATGTCGCGCACGAACGGGCCGCGTTGCACGCTGGCGAACGCCAGCCTGGATGCACTGACTGAGGAGTCGGCGGAAAAAAGACGCGTGACGCCAGGCAGGAAAAACGCCAAGGCGATCACGGCGGCCACGGCCCCGCCGATCCACAAGAGCTTTTTCTTGGGATTGGGCTTGACCTGGATCAGGCGGTCCTGGGCGGAAGTGTCACGGATCATGGTGTGGTCCCTGGCCGCGGACAGTGCGGCCCCACACCGTATTTAGCAATCCGCGTGCCAGCCAACGGACGGTCAAATACATCAATTATTTCAATGATTTGCATTCAACCCTGAGATCAAAGCGGCTGTCCGCGGACACTCGCCGGACAGTTGCTCACCTGGCGGACACGACCGCGGTGGAAGAAGACCTCTTTCCCGAGTGAGCCGTTCACTGGATGCTCGAACCGGCCGCCAACAACAACGCCGTTAAAAAGGCGGCGAGCTGCGCTTCCCCTATTCCCCCAATCGATCCCGTTGCTGATGTTCATTGACGTGCGATGGCTCCCATGCAAGCTTGAGCAGCACTTATACGGACGTGGGTAAAAAGGGGACTGCGATGCTGAAGCGCGCGCTGGTGGGACTGGTGATATTTGGCGGCCTGCTGTTTTGGCGTTATGGCGCCAATGCCACCATGCCTACCCTGGAGAAGGAAGCCGCTCTTGCGCCACCGGCAGGTGCAAGCTCCGTGACATTCAAGCGCGGCACCTGGGCCTGCACAGCGGAGGAATTCAAGCGACAGCTACTCGACGGCAAGTACTACGCCCATCCGGTGGTCATCAAATTCGTAGGCAACGGCCCACCTGAATTTTGTCGCGAGATAAACATCAGCCACGACTACGCTTTACTGACGCCTGCTTCGACCGATACCCAAAGCACGAGCCCATGCCCCGACCACAGTTGCACTGCATTTAATGCCCGCGTATCAGTGGCCGGGCACGAGGATGACTGGGTGCTCTACGCTCCAAATAGCTTCATTTCCTCGACGCGTTAGCAGCGAACGGGCAGGAGCAGTGACGCCCTTGCCGCCCTGGCCGGCTTAATCCTGGAAACTCAATGCGGCCGATTCGGCGTGGGCAATGCGCGCAGCCAGGCGATGACTCAACGACGACAACATGACCGAGTTGTCCTGCTCCAGCAGCAACATACCGGCCAATTCGCGCAGGCGGAAATTCACCACGCTGGCTTGATCTGGCCGTAGCAGATGTTTGCCCACCGGCGTGGGCCTGTGCGTAGCACAGTCTGACGTAAGCGCCTCCCAGGCGAGGTAGTCGGTATCGGGCAACAAGTACCATCGCGCCCGCGTGCGGCCGAGCAAGTCGACACATTCACACCATTCGCGTGGACCGTCGTCGGTCACCACGCTGACGGCAACCAGCCAGTGTACATCCAGCAGGGGTATGCAGGCGCGCTGCGTCACCACCAGGCCTTGCGGCAGAACGGTCGGTACAGCGGTGTCCGATGCAGCGTGGAGATAGAGCACGCTGCCGAGCCCGGGAAGCATGTCGATCAAGGCATGGGGCGCGATGCGCCGTGCGTGCTGCGACACGACGGCACGCGGCGCGCGACGACAGAGCGAAGAGGAACGAGCGGCAAGCCAGCCGAACATGGCGATCTCCTGCATGAAGACCCGGCTGGCGCAAGCGTGCTGGCGGAAGGGTGGAAAACCTTGGCGGCGCGAAGCTCTATTTGGTGAGGATCAACTTGCCGTTACGTGTTAGGCGCAGGTGGTACTCGTTGCCCATGTGCTGGATCACCAGCTCGCGCTCGCCGGCCAGCAGTCGCTGGCTGGAAATGCGGCGCACTGGCAGGGCCGTCGGGACGCCGGCCGGCTCCGCACTGGACCGCATCGGCGGCTGCGGCAAACGGGAGAGTGTGAGTAGCGTACCGGTCGTGGACATGGCGGAACTCCATCGTCAAGGAACGATTGAATGATAATGATTCTCATTTATCAGTCAAGCGCCGCCTGATCGAATGAAATCAGAGCGACCCAAGCCTACCCATGCGATCACGCCAACGCCTGTTCGATCCGTTCCTTCAGCGCCAGATCGAAACGCGGCAACAGATCCAGCACGCCGAGGTTCTGCTCCAACTGTTCCTTCCGGCTCGCGCCCAGCAGCACGGTCGACACGTTTGGATTGGCCAGGCACCACGCAATCGCCAGCTGCGCCGGTGTAACATCTGCTTCTGCGGCAATCGCCGGCAGACGCTTCACCTTTTGCACGCGCTCGCCGCCCTCGCCCAACACTATGTCTCGCAGCCATTCGTAACCTGGTTGCGTCAGGCGCGAACCTTCCGGAACGCCCTGGTTGTACTTGCCGCTCAACAGGCCCGACGCCAGCGGCGACCAGATCGTGGTACCCATGCCGTAACTGGCATACAGCGGCGCGTATTCCTGTTCCACGCGCTCGCGATGCAGCAAGTTGTACTGGGGCTGCTCCACCACCGGCGCATACATGTGCATGGCCTGTGCAATGCGGTGGGCTTCGTGGATGGCCGCGGCCGGCCATTCGCTGGTACCCCAGTACAGCACCTTGCCTTGGCGGATCAGCGTGTCCATGGCGGCCACCGTTTCCTCGATCGGCGTTTCCGGATCGGGACGATGGCAGAAGTAGAGGTCCAGATGTCCTACTCGCAAGCGTTCCAGCGCCTGGTTGCAGGCCTCAATGACGTGCTTGCGCGACAAGCCTCGCTGCGTCGGCCGCGGCTTGTCTGCCACGCCGAAATACACCTTGCTCGATACGCAGTAGCTATCGCGCGGAAAGCGCAGATCCGCCAGCACGTCGCCCATCAGGCGCTCGGCGTCGCCATGGTTGTAGGTCTCGGCATTGTCGAAGAAATTGACGCCCCGATCCCACGCCAGGGCCAGCAATTCGCGTGCATCCGATCGGCCTACCTGGCGGCCGAAGGTGACCCATGCGCCGAAGGACAGCGCGGACAGCTGCAAGCCGGTGCGGCCAAGACGGCGGTATTGCATGGTGAGCTCCTTATTCGATGGGAACTTTTTTGCTCAAAGCGCCGATCGTTTTGGCCGTCGTTCCCGAAAAAGCGAAAGGGCGGCACAGGATGGTTTAGCGAACGTTGAAATCAACAATGCTGCTATCCACTGTACGCTGAGCAGTGTGCGTGCGTACTGTTACAGCCACTGCATAGTTGTCCAGATAGGCCAGCGTAACGTTGTCGGTTTCGATGCCGTTGCTATCGATGACACGGCAGTTCAGCTCCAATGCCAGGCCTTCGATCGACGGATGAAGTTGCGAAGCGCTGTAGCTCTTGCCGCTGTCGCACAGGAACTGACCTGGATCCTGGGAGGTTGGCGCCCCCGTGCTGCCGTAGAGATAGACGAAGGCAAGATGGCCGTGGGTACCGGTATCGAGACGCAACACCTTGCGAGCTTCCTGCACCGGCGGAATGCTCTTGGCCTGCGGGGAAATGCCCTGGGTGAGGAACGAAAAATAGCCGCGGTAGGTAAGGTCCAGCCGTGTCCCGATCGTGCCGCCGTTGTTGTCCTGCACCGCTTCCACGCGCCGCACCAGGCCGTGACCGGCGTTTTCCAGCGTGATCGCCGTGGTGTAGGTGGAGGGTTTGGCCTGATCCGCTGAGCTTACGGAATCGCGCGTGCGCAAGGTGATTTTTGCGAACGGCACGGGCGCGAGATTGGCGTCTGTGATCGCTGCCCGCACCTCGGGGTTGAGCGATTCGAAGCTGAAGTGCTGCGTAAGATAGCTCGAGCCTTCGGAGCTCCCAGCCTGCGGCACACTCTGTGCGTACGCCATGCAGAACGGCATGAAGGCCCAGACCAGCACCGCCGTCAGCCCTCTTGTCCATGTCCTAGCCATGGGTCGTCACCTCGATTCACCTAAGTAGAGGCGCCTAAGATAGCAAGGTCGCTTGCCACGCTGCATGCTAGAGCGCGACTCAGGCTCATCTTGCGGAGGCCGAGCCTGGCGGTAACGGATCCGTGCGCGCCCGACACCGGCGCGCACGCAACCGGTGCCTTATTCTGCCCTGAATTCGGAGATGCTGGACTCAAAGTGACCGGCCGAGTCCTGCCGGTTCAGAACCACCGCGAAGCCGTACTTCTCCAGATAGGCGTAGACGACGGTTTCAGAGACGACCCCATTGTAGTTTCCCACTTGGCAGGTGAGCTCACGCACCTGGCCGGTGATGCTTGCATTCAATGCAGCCGCGTCATAGCGCCTGCCAGCGTTGCAGTTGATCTCCTGCGTGCCGCCTATCTGGGGACGCTCGCTATAACCGCCGTGGTAGACATAACTGAGATGATCGGAGGCGAAATCCGCATCGTAATGGTCGATCTGCTTGGCCTCTGCCAGGCCTGGCCAGCGCGTTGCGGACGACTGGAACGTCTGGTAACGCAGCGGGTAAACCCCGCGATAGTTTAACGAGAATGTGGTCGAGACATCAAAGCCGTTGGTCTGCAGCGTGCTCATGCCACGCACCAGTCCGTTTCCAGCATTCTCGTACGTGGCCACCGACACGTAGATGGTGGGCGCATCGGCACCATTCTTCTGCATCGTGACCCTCTCGGTGAGACGCACACGATCAAAGCCAAGCTGTGCCGCACCGGCCTGCGTGACCGAATCCTGCACAGACTTGGGCAGAAAGCCCACGGTGAAATGCTGTGCCAGGTAAGACTCTTTATCCCGGAATACCGTGCTCACCGACGGCCCGTTTGCTGCTACTGGCACCGACGGGCGCGGCGGCGGCGCGCAAGCAGCCAAAGTCATGAACGCCAGGGCACCCAGCCATGGTCTTGCTCCGTTCAAACCGAACATTCTCATTCCCCCTTGCCAATACTTACCTGACGCCGAGCCGTGACACAAAGGCAACGGCTCATTCCACTTTGAAGTCAACGATTTCCAAGTTGTCTTCCTTGCTCGCATTCTGCATGTGCACAACTAGCGCGAATCGGTACTGTTCAAGGTAGACGTACCTGCGCTTTTCGACGACCACGCCATTGGCATTGGAGACCTGGCAATCCATATCGCGCACACTACCTGCGATGGCTGTGTTGACGGTGGTGCCCGCATAAGTCCTGCCCAGCTGGCAAGCGAGCTGGGAAGGCTGGGGGACGCTGCTCCGACCCAAGTAGCCGGATTGAAGTGAATAGATCATGTTCTCTGCACTGAGCCCAGACTGGAACCGGTCGAATTGCTCGATTCCCCACATCGCAGGCATGGCACTCGCCGTGGGCGCAACCCGCTGCGACAGCAAGCCGACATAGTTGTGATAGGCCAGCCAAAAATCGCTACTAGCATTGAAGCCGTTCGAATCAGTCGTGGACCAGGCCCGGATAAGGCCCTTACCAAGGTCTTCGTAGACCGTGTGCGATGCAAAGTTCTGCGGCGCAGCAACCCCGGTCTTGAACGTCCTGATCCTCGTATCCACGGTGATGCGTTGAAACGCAGGGGCCGAGACATCAGTCGCCAGCGTATTGCGCACGGATCTGGGCAGCGCGTCGATGGTGAACGCCTGATGCAGATAAGCGGCCCGGTCCTGCAAGACCTTACTGACGGGTGGCTGTAGCTGCGAAGCGGGCTTGATGGGCCTGGAAATGCACCCGCTCAATAGGAGCCCGCCAATGCCCGCCGTCAGTAGGCTGACCGGCATGTGCGACGTGCGGCGAACGATCCGTGGATGAACGACAACTATGGCCGGGCAAGCATTCCTTTCCTGAAACCCCATACTGTCCTATCCCCTGTTTCCCTTAAAAATCAGTGCCGTTTACCATGGCGCGAGCCCGACCTTCCGTCTTGCTCCTTGGCCGATGATGCCCCAATTCAACGGACGGCAACAAGCTAAATGACCAGCATTATTTTTCGATCAAGCTTGCAGCGCCAGCGCTAGGACGCCCAATCCCGCCGCGAAAATACCGGCCACCACATCGTCCACCATCACGCCGAGTCCGCCTTTAAGATGCCGATCCAGATAGCGGATGGGCCACGGTTTCCACACGTCAAAGAGACGGAACAGCACAAAGCCCAGGACCACCGACCACCATGGCGCAACCAAGGCCGGCAACAGTGCGATCCATTGGCCGATGAACTCATCCCATACCAGGCTGCGGTGATCGTCCACTTCCAATGCACGACCTGCGACATCGCAAGCCCACACCCCGATGGCAAAACCAACGGCGATGACCAGTAAATTGATTGGCAACGAGCATTCACGCAACAGCAGCCATGGCACAAGCGCAGCGAGCGAACCGAACGTCCCTTGCGCTACGGGCGCAAGGCCGGAACCAAAACCACAGGCGAGCCAGCCGGCCGGCGTCGAAAGCAGCGCGCGGCGTTGCGCTGGCGTGAGGACTTTGCGTTCGTTCATGCGCTGAAATGATCCCAACCTTGCCGGTCCCGAGCCAGCGGATACCCGTCGCGATCGCGTACCGTGACGCCCTCACCTTCCACGATTCGGCCGATGCGCGTTGCGCCGCAGCCCAACCTGGCCAGATCTGCTTGCACGGCCGCCACGTGCTGCGGCGGAACGGTGAAGCACAGCTCGTAATCGTCACCGCCACTTAGCGCAAATTCGCACGAGGTAGCGTCGTCGAACAGATCGAGCAAGGCCGGCGAACGCGGCAGCAAGGCCGCTTCGATCTGCGCACCGACACGGCTGGAGGTGCAGACGTGGCCGAGATCGGCGAGCAGGCCATCGGAAACGTCAATGCAGGCGCTTGCACGCTCACGCAGGGCAAGCCCCGCATCAACCCGCGGCACGGGGCGATTCAGGCGTTCGGCCAGATAGGCCATGTGCGCGTCTTCATGGCCCTCCTTTTTTGAATGGTCCGGCCTGGATGGCCGGTATGTTGATTCTCCGCGAGATGGATCTCGCGCGAAATGCATGCGCAATCCACCCGCGGCATCGCCCAGCGTGCCAGTCACCAGTACCGCATCGCCGACTTGCGCACCCGCCCGGGTGAGCGCACGTCCAGGCGGTACGAATCCATGCACGGCCACACTGATCGTCAGCGTGCCACGCGTGGTGTCGCCACCTACCAATGCGAGCCGATAAGCCTGTGCGAGCTGCGCGAAACCGGAGGCAAAGCCATCGACAAAAGCCACATCCGCGCTCGGCAAGCTCAACGCCAGCAGCGCCCAGGCCGGCGTGGCACCCATGGCGGCAAGGTCGGAGAGGTTGACCGCGAGCGCCTTCCAGCCGATGTCGGCCGCGGAAGTGCCGGACGGGAAATGCACACCCTCGACCATGGTGTCGATGGCTACCGCCAGTTCCTGGCCCGCGGGCACTGCCAGCAAAGCCGCGTCATCGCCAATACCCAGGCGCACATCATCACGCCCTTGTTCGGTGAGCTTGCGGATGCGGTCGATGAGGGAGAATTCCATGGTCTTCCCTGCTGATTGACGCGGTAGGCTGGGGTTTGCCCTCAGCCTATGAAACCGTTGGTCAAGCCTTTTTCTCGGCGCCCCGGACCTGCGCCGCCAGCTTGTCCAGCACACCATTCACATAGCTGTGCCCATGATCCGCCCCGAAGCGTTTGGTCACTTCGATCGCCTCATTGATGATCACGCGATAAGGTACGTCCAGCCGATGTTTCAACTCATAGGCCGCCAGTCGCAGCGCCGCCCGTTCAATCGGGTCGATCTGCTCCACCTCGCGATCAATGTACGGCTTCAGCGCTTCATCCAGTTCAGCGACGTGCTGTTCCACGCCACGCAGCAGATCCTCGAAGTACTCCAGGTCGGCCACTTCCATGTCCTGCTCATGCCGGAACTGATCGATCACCGACTTCATCGAGCTGCCGCTCATCTGCCATGCATACAGCGCCTGCAGAGCACGGCGGCGGGCGCGCGAACGCGCGGCGAGATCGATGCCTTCGGGACGTGGATGCATTACAGCTTTCCGTACAGATTGACCATTTCAAGAGCGACCATGGCGGCATCGGCGCCCTTGTTGCCAGCCTTGGTGCCGGCGCGCTCGATGGCCTGTTCGATGTTATCGGTGGTGAGCACACCCAAAGCGACCGGCACGCCGGAACTCAGCGCTGCCTGGGCCAGCGCCTTGGCGCATTCGCCGGCGACGTAATCGAAGTGCGGCGTGCCGCCGCGGATCACCGCGCCAAGTCCGATCACGGCCGCGTACTTGCCCGAGTGTGCCAGCTTGTGCGCAGTCGGCCCCAGTTCCCATGCACCGGGCACGCGGACCAGGTCGAGGGCTTCCTCGCTTACGCCATGGCGCACCAGGGTGTCGCGTGCGGCGGCCACCAGCGATTCGACGACGAAGCCGTTGAAACGGGCGGCGACGATGGCAAAACGGCCCTTGGGCGTGGCGAAATCGCCTTCGATGATGTTCATGCGGCTTGGATTCCTTTGGTGGGCGGCCTGCCCCGAGCGAGCGGACTATTTTACGGGTTTGCGGGCGGAACTGCTCACCAGGATGCTCCGATCCGGCATGTAGGCCGGGTGCCAGCCCCGGCATTGCCATAGCCACGGTTCGTTATGTTGGGGCTGGCATCCCAACCTACGCCATGGAAGGCTCGTGTGCCTGGCGCAGATGGGGATAGCCGTGAAAATCCAGGCTGGCCCTCCGCCCCACCACGCGCAGCCGTGCCGGCACGCCAAACGGCAGGGTGAATTTGTCCGCCGCATGGCCGAACGGCATGCCCGAAAGGACGGGAATACCCGCGACCTGGCGGATCTGCCTGAAGCCATCGGCAAGGTCATAGCCGTTGTCATACGGGGCCGGGCGGCAATGGGTAAAGTCCGCCAGGATCAGCGCCCTCTGCTGCTTCAGCACGCCCGAAAGATGCAGCTGATAAAGCAACCGCTCGATACGGAACGGCGGCTCGCCGATGTCTTCCACGAACAAGATGCCGCCCTCGATGCGCGGGAAGTACGGCGTCTGCAGCAAGCTGCACAACATGGCGAGATTGCCGCCCCACAGCGGCCCTTCCACAGCCAGCTCCGCAACTTCCCCGCAATCCCAGCTCGCATTGCCCTGCGGCGAGCTGAGCGTGCGCCAGAAATGCCGCCAGGTCAGCGGGCTCAGCCGCTGCGCGCCGAAATCCGGCCCCAGCATCGGCCCGCCGAAGGTGACGAGACCGCTTTTCGCATACAGCGCCATCTGCAACGCGGTGAAATCGCTGTGGCCGACCAGCACCAACGGCTGGCCGGCCAGACGCTCGCGCAAAGCGTCGTACCGCAGGTGCTCCAACAAGCGTGTCGCGCCGTAACCGCCACGGATCGACAGTGCGATATCCGGCAAGGTATCCAGCGTCGCCAGCCCGTTGATGTCGGCCATGCGCTGCGCATCGCTACCGGCATAACGCAGCTCGGTGCGATCGATCACATCCACCCCGTCCATCGTGCAGCCAGCGTCGCGCAAGCGCTGCACGCCGCGCGTCATGGCTTCACGGTCGTGTGGGTAGCCGGAAGGAGCAATCAGGCGGATATGGCAGGACGGGTGGGATGGCATGCAAGGCTCGTTTCAACATTCCGTAGGCAGGGAAAGCAATCTATACCATGCAGCCCAAGTGACTGTGGAATATCCATGACTTGGTTGCGACTGGATCGTGGCCTCGCAACAGCGAGCCTCATTAGCGCGTAGGTTGGGGCTTGCACCCCAACCGGTATCAAGGCGCCATCGTCGCTGCAGCGACCGTCGCAGCACCGTTCAACTCGAAGTCCCGCGACGAATGTCCGACCCGGATCGGGTAACTTCCTGCGGCAACCTTCCACTGGTGCCCCGGCACATCGAACGTCGCCAGCAAGCGTGGATCGATCGTGACGGTCACGGTGCGGCTCTGTCCCGGCTGCAGCGCAAGCTTCTGGAAACCCGCGAGCCGGCGAGGTGCTTCACCGCTGTCGCCAGGCAGGCTCACGTAGACCTGCGGCGTGTCCATGCCTTCGCGCTGGCCGGCATTACTCACTTTGAAGCTCACCGTAACACGATCGCCTTGCGCGCTTACTTGCAGGTTGCTGTAATCGAAACGGCTATACGAAAGCCCGAAACCGAACGGAAACAGCGGTTGCAGGTTGTTCTTGTCGAACCACTTATAGCCGACGGCGGCGCCGTCGATGTTGTAGTCGACTTGTTGCTCCTGGGTGATCTGCCGGCGCGGCAACTGCTGTTCGTCCTGCGGGAAGGTGACCGGCAGGCGGCCAGACGGATTCACCTTGCCGGTGAGCACACCGGCTATCGCTTCGCCGCCACGCGCGCCTGGATACCAGGCTTCCACCACGGCGCCGACCTTCGACAGCCACGGCATTTTCACCGGCCCGCCGTTTTCCAGCACCACCACGCTATGCGAATTGGCGGCAGCGACGGTTTCGATCAGGCCATCCTGCTTGTCCGGCAGCGCGAGATCCGCTTGATCGACACCTTCGCAAGTCCACTGAGTGGCGAACACAATGGCCACATCGGACGACTTCGCCAAGGCGGCAGCCCTGACCGGATCGCTGCCGTCGTCATAGGCGATTTTTGCATTCGGCAGCAGTTGCTTGAGTGCCTTCACGGGTGAGGAAGGATCGAAGACCTTCCACTGCCAATCCGGGCCCTTTACCGCCGGAATGGCCGGACCGCCGATGGGCCATACCTGGGCGGAACCACCCCCCGACAACACGCCGGCGTCAGCGTGCGCGCCAATGACCGCGACCGTCTTGATTTCCTCGTGCAACGGCAGCTGATCGTGATCGTTCTTCAGCAGCACGATCGCTTCTTCCGCAGCATGCAGCGCCACCGTCGCGTCGGCTTCGACGTCCAGCGGCTTGGTCGCCGGCGGATGCTCGAACAGCCCCGCTGCATACATGGAGCGCAGAATACGATGCGTCATGTCTTCGAGCCTGCTGCGCGGAATATCCCCCTTCTGGATCGCCAGCAGCAGTGGTGCGCCGAAGCTGCTCGACGTCTGCCCCAGGCTGAAGCCGGTGCCTGCGTCGATCCCGGAGACCTGGTCGGTGCCGGCCATCGCGTCCATCACGCCATGGTCGGCACCCCAGTCGGTCATCACCCAGCCGGGATATTTCCAGTCACCCTTGAGGATTTCTTGCAGCAGATGCTTGCTGGAGCAGTCCCATTCGCCGTTGACCTTGTTGTAGCCGCACATCACCGAACCCGGATGCCCGTCTTCGATGGCCAGCTCGAACGCGAGCAGATCCGATTCGCGCATCACGCGCTCGTCGATATTGGAGCTGACCGTAAGACGATTGGTTTCCTGGTCGTTCAGGGCATAGTGCTTGAGGGTGGAGATCACGTGCTGCGACTGGATTCCGCGAATTTCCCCGCCATCGATACGCGCCGCGAGCAGCGGATCTTCGCCGAGGTATTCAAAGGTGCGTCCATCCCGTGGCTCGCGCGTAAGGTTGATGCCGCCGGCCAGCAACACATTGATACCTTGGTGGCGCGCCTCGCCCGCAATCATGCGGCCGCCTTCATACGCGACCTGCGGATTGAAGGTGGCTGCAATGCCGAGCGTTGAAGGCAACGGCGTGGCATTGCCCGCTTCGCCGCGCACGTGGGCCGGCTGCTTTCCCGCCCCCTGGTCGACCGGATAGTTGTGCACGCCGATGCCGGCATCGTTCTCCTGCAAGGCAGGAATGCCGAGCTTCGGCAGTGCCGGCACGTAACCCGCCGCACCGATACCGCCCGGCTGCTGTTTCAGGGACATCATGTCGTTGTAGCTCTGCACCATATGGTGCATGTCTTCCAGCGACATGCGCTTGAGCAACTGGTTGGCGCGCTGGTCCGGGGAAGCTGCGGCCTGATCTGCCCATGCCGGTGTCAGGCAAGCCAGCGAAAGCGCAGTGAACAAGGCGGTGCGGACAAAAGCGGCGGTGCGCGGCAGGTTGGCGAGCTTCATCCCGATCCCTTCGTTTGGTTTCAACCAGGCGAAGGATGCCACGAAGCGGGGTCCGTGGCAGTGCTGAATAGGGCCAGCCGCGCTTATGATCATTGCAGCCCTTCCGCCTTCATGGGAAGGGCTGCCGGCCACTCATTCTACGTACTCGACCACTTCCAGACCGAATCCCGCCAACCCCACCAGTTTGCGCGGCGTGCCAAGCACAAGTAGGCGATGCACGCCCAGATCCGTCAGGATCTGTGCACCCAGGCCATGTTGGCGCCACTCCTGATGCTCGTCGCTGGGTGCTTGCAGCGCGGGTTGCCGGTTGAGGCGGCGCAGCAATGCCTCGGGTGTGTCCTCACCGGACAGCACCAGCAGTACGCCGCGGTTTTCATCGGCAATGCGGCGCAAAGCGGCGGTGACGGTAAGGCCAAGGTCTTCGCGTTGCAGATGCAGCACGTCGGACAAAGTATTGCGTACGTGCACTCGGCTCAGCACCGGATGGCCATCATCCACGCTGCCGCGCACCAGGGCGAAGTGCAAGCCATGGCGAATCGCGTCGCGATAGGCCACCAGACGGAACGGACCGAATTCCGTCTGCACCTCTTCTTCATGCACGCGCTGCACGGTTTTTTCCGTTTCCAGGCGATAGCGGATCAGGTCGGCGATGGAGCCGATCTTCAGGTCGTGCTTTTTGGCAAACACTTCGAGCTCGGGACGGCGCGCCATCGAGCCGTCTTCGTGCAACACCTCGATCAGCACCGATGCCGGCTCCAGGCCAGCGAGTGCGGCCAGATCACAGCCGGCTTCCGTGTGGCCCGCACGCGTCAGTACGCCGCCCGGCTTCGCGGTGAGCGGAAAAACATGACCTGGCTGCGAGAGATCCTGTGGTTTCGCATCCGATTTCACGGCCACCTGAATGGTGCGCGCGCGATCGTGCGCGGAGATGCCGGTGGTGACGCCTTCGGCCGCCTCGATCGATACGGTGAAGTTGGTGTGGTACGGCGAAGTGTTGTCGCTCACCATCGGGCGCAGGCCAAGCTGGCGCGTGCGCTGTTCAGTGAGCGTCAGGCACAACAAGCCGCGTGCTTCGCGCACCATGAAGTTGATGTCTTCGGGCCGCACCATTTGCGCGGCCATGACCAGATCGCCCTCGTTTTCGCGGTCTTCGTCATCGACGATCACCACCATGCGGCCGGCGCGGATGTCTTCGAGGATTTCCGGAATGGTATGGAATGCCATGTGCTGTTCCTTTGGGACTCACGCAAAACCGTGCTGTTTGAGAAATGCCTCGTCGATCCGCGACGCCTCGCCGCCGATCAGGCGCTCGACGTAACGAGCCACCACGTCGACCTCGATATTCACCGCATCGCCCGTGCGCCTTGCATGGAACGCCGTGTGCTCCACCGTGTGGGGAATGAGGTTGACCCCGAACCGATCACCATTCACCTCATTGACGGTAAGGCTGGTGCCGTCAATGCAAATGGAGCCCTTCGATGCGACGTAGCGCGAGAGCTGCGCCGGCACTTCGAAGGTCCAGCGCTGCGAACGCCCATCGGCCGTGATCGCAACCACCTTGCCCACGCCGTCGACATGGCCGGAGACCAGGTGGCCGCCCAGACGATCGGCGAGCCGCAGGGCTTTTTCCAGATTCACCGGATCGCCACTCTGATGCCCGCCCAGGGTCGTGAGCGACAGCGTCTCGTTGGAAACATCGGCGGAAAAGCCACCCGAATGAAGCGTGACCACGGTCAGGCACACGCCAGACACCGCAATGCTATCGCCCAGTTGCACGTCGGAAAGATCAAGCTCGGCCGTGTCGACGTGCAACCGTACGTCGCCGCCGCGCGGCTCCAGCCGCGTGACGCGGCCAACGCTTTGGATAATGCCGGTAAACATCAGTGCACCTCCATCAGGAAGGTGCTTGGAACCGGATCGCAATGCATGGACATGAACGTTCTCCACGAAATACTTAAGGTGGGAACGCCCCAAGGCATAAGGCACACGCACCGCTTGCGCGGCGCATGCTGCCGTCTTCTTTCATCCGGACTATGACCGTCGGCCCCGGCATTCGACCGGATCTGCTGACCTTCCGGCGGAGCCGGAAGCGCTCGCGGGCTCGGGCCCTTCAAGACCCCTACCGCCGGTGGGGAATTACACCCCGCCCTGAAGACGTTTGTTGTAAGTGCCGGAAACCGGCTGGCATAGTTTAACACCGAATGCGGGCGCGGCCGTTCGCGTGGGTGGAAGGTGCGTAGGCTGGGATGACAATCCCAGCATCGGGATGTCGCGTGCAAAGCTGGGACTATCAACCCAGCCTACGCGCTGCGTCGCTCACTGTCCCGTAAGCGCCTGCACCAGGAAATCGATCAGGCTGCGCACGACCTGGGCTCGATCCGCCCCGGGCAGCCACACTAGGTGAATCGGCGAACTGCTCGGCGGCCAATCGGTGAGCACCTCGACCAGGCGCCCTTCCGCCACCAACCCGTCCGCCATGTAGTCGCCCTGGATCCCCATGCCGACCCCAGCCAGGATGGCGTCGCGCACAGCTTGTGAGTCGTTGCAAGTCAGTACTGGCTCGATACGCACCGAACGCCGCTGCCGTTGGCGCATGAACTGCCACAAAGTGCCGGTGCGCAAATTGCTGAAAGCGATGCAACGGTGCTGTTTGAGATCGGACGGATCGTTCAACGGCGGCGCTGAAGCCAGATAATCGGGCGCCGCACACAGGTAACGACGCATCGTTCCTACCCGCCTGGCTACCAGGCTCGCATCGGCCAATTTGCCCACGCGCAAGGCCAGGTCCACCTTTGTCTCGACCAGATCGACATAGGTGTCGTCGTAGCTCGCTTCGATGCGCACCTGGGGATGGCTGCGCATGTATTGGGCGAGCAAGGGGGCAATACATGTGCGCCCATACGAAGCCGGGAGATGCACACATAACCGCCCCGCCAATTCGCCCGAGCGAGGACGCAGATTGACGGCCAGTTCGGCCATCACCGTTTCCAGCCGCTCGCAATAAGCGAGCAGTTGTTCGCCGCGCGCAGTCAGCGTCATGCGCCGCGTGGTGCGCAGGAACAACGCGCTGCCGGTGGCCTGTTCCAGTGCGGCAATGCGCCGGCTGAGCACGGAGGGCGTGCAGCCGGCAACGCGTGCCGCCCGGGAAAAATTCAACAGGCGCGCAGCAGCCGCAAAACCACGAAGCTCCCGCAGGCGGGTTGGCGTCAGCTCGGATGATTTGTTCATTTGTTGAATAAAAGATATGTGTTTGCACGAGATTATCATTCCTTACTGAAAGTCGGAGCATGGCGCCGTTCCCCTAACCAAGAGCACCACCATGCGCAGCATCCAGCTCACCGCTTTCGGAGCCGAGCACCTGAAGCTCGTCGACCTGCCCCCACCCCGCCCCAAGCCCAACGAGGTACTGGTGCGAATGGAAGCCGCCTCGCTCAATTACCGCGACCAGCTGCTGGTGAGCGGCAATCTCTATCGTGCTGTGAGCTTGCCCATGGTTCCGATATCAGACGGTGCGGGCACGGTGCTGGAGGTCGGCGAAGCCGTCACGCGCTTCAAGCCGGGCGATCGAGTCACCACGTTCTACAAGTCGCGCTGGCTTGCCGGTGCCATGCGCCCGGAATGGGAAGCGGCTGAAATCGGCGGACCGGCCGAAGGCGTGATGCGCGAAATGGCCTGTTTCGACGCATACTCGCTCGCCCATGCGCCTTCGCATATGGACAGCCTGCAGGCAGCAACGCTGCCGATCGCCGCGCTCACGGCGTGGCAGGCCTTGGAGCAGGCGCACATCACCACTGGCCAGACCGTGCTGTTGCTGGGCACCGGCGGCGTATCCTTATTCGCCTTGCAGTTCGCCAAGCTGCGCGGCGCAAAGGTGATCCTGCTTTCCTCCAGCCATGAAAAACTGGCCCGCGGCAAGGCGCTAGGCGCGGATATCGGCATCAACTACCGCGAAACGCCACAATGGGGCGCGGCGGTGCGCGAAGCCACCGGCGGCTTTGGCGCGGACGCCGTGATCGAAACCGCAGGCGCGTCGACCTTTGCACAGTCGCTCGATGCAGTGCGCATGCATGGCTTTGTTGCTGTGGTGGGTTTCATGGGCGGAATCGATGCGCAGATCCCTCTCACGCAGATAATCCTCAAGCGTGTGCATGTGCAAGGCATTTCGGTCGCTTCGCTGGAGCAACACGAACGCATGGTCGCAGCCCTCGAAGCTACCCGGCTGCAACCGGTGCTCGACCAGGTCTACGGCTTTGAGGAACTTCCCGCCGCGTTCGAGCACATGCTTGCAGGCAGGCACTTCGGAAAAATCGGCATCGACTTCGCCCGATGACGGCAAGGCAGTGATCGCATGGGTTGGGTTGCGCAGGTCTAGGGACGGTCTGAAAAAGTTCGTCACGGACTTTTTCAGACGCGCTTTAGTCCGGGTAACCCAACCTACCCAGCGGGCCGCAGACGCAAACGCAGGTCTTGGCCAACGGCGCGGGTGTCCAGCAAGCTGAGCTTCCAGCGTGCTGCCATATCGGCCAGAGAGGGCAAAGCCAACAAAGGCCTTGCGGTGTCGCCCAGTAGCAATGGCGCGACGTAGATCAGCAGCTCATCGGCCAGGCCGGCGGCAAACAATGCGCCGCAGAGTGTCGGCCCAGCCTCGACGTGCAGTTCGCTGCAGCCTCGCTCTGCGAGCAGCCCCAGTACGGAAGGCAAATCAAGGGCTTCGTTTTGTTCGGTAACGGCCACGCATTCCACCCTGGCGAAGCGCCCGTCGTTCACTTTTGCCGACGCTGCGTGAAGCACGAGCGTGGGTGCTTGGCCGTCCAAGACGTGGCTGCCGGCAGGAGTACGCAAATGACGATCAAGGACAACCCGCAAGGGTGAGTGGATGCCGCCGGATTGCGGCAGTCGCGCCGTGAGCTGGGGATTGTCGGCAAGCACTGTGCCTATCCCGGTGAGTATCGCCGAGCTGCGCGCCCGCCAACGTTGCACATCCGCACGGGCTGCTTCGCCGGTGATCCACTTCGATTCACCATTGGCAAGTGCGGTGCGGCCATCCAGGCTCATCGCCAGCTTCACGCGTACCCAGGGACGATGGCGTTCGATCCGGCTGAAGAATCCGATGTTGAGCTCGCGCGCCGCCTCCCGCATCAGACCGCTTTCCACTTCAATGCCTGCGGCACGCAGCTTGGCGATGCCCTGCCCGGCCACCTGCGGAAACGGGTCCTCCGCGGCGATGACCACCCGCCGGATGCCGGCGGCAACCAGCGCATCGGCGCAAGGGGGGGTACGGCCATGATGGGCGCAGGGTTCCAGCGTGACGAAAGCGGTGGCCGCTCGCGCCTGCTCCCCCGCTTCCCGCAATGCGTGCACCTCGGCATGCGGTTCGCCGGCATGTTCATGCCAGCCCTGCCCTACCACTCGTTCGCCATGGGCTATGACGCACCCCACACGTGGATTGGGCTGGGTGGTGTAAAGGCCTTGTTCGGCCAGGCGCAGCGCCTGCGCCATGTGCACAGCATCGAGGCCGGAAAAGGTCATGGAAGCTTCTGAATATGAATATGCAGGATGGTCAGTGTGCGCGATCGGCTGGCATTTGTCGCGGCGACGAAATCGGGAGTAGCCTTCTGTTCTTATCTTGCGCAAAGGGTACGGCCATGATCTACGACAATATCCTGGACACCATCGGCAATACGCCCATCGTTCGTCTGCATCGCGTGGCACCTTCGCACGTAACACTTTATGCCAAGGTGGAGGCCTTCAACCCTGGCGGATCGGTCAAGGACCGCCTGGCCATCGCGGTCATTCTGGACGCGGAAAAGAAAGGCCTGCTCAAGCCGGGCGATACGGTAGTCGAAGCCACCTCGGGCAACACGGGCGTTGCACTGGCGATGGTGTGCGCGGCACGTGGTTACCGCTTCGTGGCGACCATGACCGAGACTTTCTCGGTGGAACGCCGCAAATTGATGCGCGCATACGGCGCCAGGGTGATCCTGACGCCCGCTGCCGAGCGCGGTAGCGGCATGGTGCGACGCGCTGAAGAACTAGCCAAGCAGCACGGTTGGTTTCTGCCACGGCAGTTCCAGAATCCGGCCAATCCGGCTTATCACCGCAATACCACCGCGACGGAAATCTTGCGCGATTTCGCCGGCAAGCGGCTCGACGCCTTCGTGACCGGCTGGGGCACGGGCGGCACCCTCACCGGCGTAGGCGAGATGCTCAAGCTGGCACGCCCGGAAGTGAAAATCGTGGTCTCCGAACCGGCCGGCGCGTCCCTGCTGCAGGACAAGCCATGGCAGCCGCACAAAATCCAGGGCTGGACACCGGATTTCGTGCCCGAAGTGCTGAACCGCAAGATCTTCGACCTGGACTTGCCGGTGGATGAAGTAGTGGCCCGTGATACGTCCCGGCGACTGGCGAAGGAAGAAGGTATTTTTGTCGGAATTTCTGCCGGGGCGACATTGGCCGCCGCACTCCAGTATGCGGAAAAGGCCGAGCACGGCAGCGTGATCCTGGCGATGTTGCCGGATACGGGTGAGCGGTATCTGTCGACCTTCCTCTTCGAAGGCGTTGAGGAAGGATCGGATGAGGCATGGCTGGAGAGCCTGGCTATCCAGCAAAACGTAGCTTGATCCGATGGCCGTCATGCCCGCAAAAGCGGGTATGACGGTCGCTGCGCTCAGCTCTTGCGATGCCCCCGCTTCGCTGCGGCCGCCGCTCCGGCTTCTCCCAGCAACGACAGCTGCAAATTCTCCAAGCCCGGCAAATCGCGCTCCAGCTTCTCGATCTCTTCGCGAAACGCATGCACGTCTTCGAACTTGCGATAGACGGAAGCAAAACGCACGTAGGCCACTTGATCGAGCTTTTTCAACTCGCGCATCACCAGCTCGCCCACGTAGCGTGAGGGCACTTCGCGCTCGCCGCTCCTGCGCAAATCATCGATCACCGCGCGCACCGCGGCATCCACATCATGACTTGCCACCGGCCTTTTCTGCAGCGCCCGCTCAAAGCTGGTGCGCAGCTTGCGCTCGTCAAAACTCTCACGCCGCTCGCCGCTCTTCACGATCGCCGGTAGTTTCAACTCGGCCGTTTCGAACGTATTGAAGCGCTCGCCGCACTGCGGACACTCGCGACGGCGACGCACAGTGGCGCCGTCGTCGGCGAGGCGTGAATCGATCACGCGGGTGTCTTCATGCTGGCAGAAAGGGCAATGCATGGGTTTAGTGCGGGGAACGGTGAGCAGGGAACGGTGAGCATGGTGTTTCCTGCCAGCGAACCAACGCTTTCTTCAAGGCCTGTATTGAGCGCGTTGACGAATGTATAGCCATCCGAGGTTTTGTGCCATCCGCATCATCGAAATAGCCAAGACGACATGCCAAGAGCGCCTGGGCTTCTACTCCGGCGAGCGTCCCTGCGGGCATGGACAAAATCCTCACATAGTCTTTGATAGGGCCTCGCGCATTTCCTTCGGCAAGACAAGAAGCAACGAAAACCACGACTCTTCGTAACGGCGAGAACAATCCAAAACGATCCTCCGCTGGTCATTTGCAAGTCACGGCATACACCAGCTCAGCCGAGCTCCTCGCAGCTTGCCAGAGCCGCAACTCCAGTCATCTGTAACCACCAGGAACGTCCCTGTTCGTTATTCGCTGTTCTCGGTTTTCCGCGCTTACTCAGACGTAAACGGGGAACTTCTTGCATTGCGCGGTGACTTTCTCGCGCGTGGCCTTGATCACGCCTTCATCGCCAGGTGCGTCCAGCACGTCGCAAATCCAATGGGTAAGCTCGACCACATCGGCTTCCTGGTAACCACGCGTGGTGATCGCTGGCGTACCCACTCGCAAGCCTGAGGTGACGAAGGGCGAACGCGGGTCGTTCGGCACGGCGTTCTTGTTGACGGTGATGTGCGCCTTGCCCAGCGCAGCTTCGGCATCCTTGCCGGTGACTTCGCGACCGATCAGGTCGACCAGCATCAGGTGGTTTTCAGTACCGCCGGAGACCACCTTGTAGCCGCGCTCGATCAGCGTCCTGGCCATGGCCTTGGCGTTCTTCACCACCTGTGCCTGGTAGTCCCTGAAGGACGGCTCCAACGCCTCCTTGAACGCCACCGCCTTGGCGGCGATCACATGCATCAGCGGACCGCCCTGGATGCCGGGGAACACGATGGATTGCAGCTTCTTCTCGATCTCTTCGCCCGGATCCTTGGCCAGCACGATGCCGCCGCGCGGGCCGCGCAGCGTCTTGTGCGTGGTGGACGTAACCACGTGCGCGTGCGGCAGCGGGCTGGGATACACGCCGGCGGCAATCAGGCCGGCAACGTGCGCCATGTCCACGAACAGGTATGCGCCCACCTTGTCGGCGATGGCACGGAAGCGTGCCCAGTCCATGACCTGCGAATAAGCGCTGAAGCCGGCCACGATCATCTTCGGCTTGTGCTCGAGCGCCAGGCGCTCGACTTCGTCATAGTCGACCAGGCCGTTTTCGTTCACGCCGTACTGCACGGCGTTGTAGATCTTGCCCGAAAGGTTCACCTTGGCGCCGTGGGTGAGGTGGCCGCCATGCGCCAGACTCATGCCTAGGATGGTGTCGCCTGGATTGATCAGCGCGAAGTACACCGCCTGGTTGGCCTGCGAACCGGAGTGCGGCTGCACGTTCGCGTAAGTTGCGCCGAATAGCTGCTTCAAGCGCTCGATGGCCAGGCGCTCGGCCACGTCCACGTATTCGCAACCGCCGTAATAGCGCTTGCCCGGATAGCCTTCGGCATATTTGTTGGTGAGCACCGAGCCCTGGGCCTCCAGCACTCGCGGGCTGGCGTAGTTTTCCGAAGCGATCAGCTCGACGTGGTCCTCCTGGCGGCGGGCTTCATCGGCAATGGCCTTGGCCAGCTCATCATCATAGCCGGCAATCGTTTGCTGCTTCGGGAACATTCGAGCCTCGTTGGGGTGGCGTGGGACGGGGTAAGACTTGAAAGTGTAATGGTCGGGGGGCCCCGCGGCCACCGTGGGATGACTGGAGCATGCGCTTTCGCGCCACCCGCAATCGATACGTATATTATTGTTTTATATCAATAAATCGAATTGCCATCGACCATTCTGCGCATGCTTGGCGTCGAATCGTGCCCATTGGTCAGAAGGATCAAGCATAGGCCTCGGGCGCAAATCCCAGCCTACCCATCCTGCCCACGCGGTTTCGCCACCGCACTGACCATCACGTAGCTGATGATCATCAACAATAGCCATGCGCCCAGCTTCGATACCGGCACCATTTGCCAGCCATGGCGCTGCGTCGGATAGCGCCACGCCGCGGTAAAAGTACCGATGTTCTCGGCAAGCCAGATGAACATCGCGACCAGCGTGAACCCCAACAGCAGCGGCATGCGCCGATGCACGTGGCGAATGCGAAAATGCACCCAGGTGCGCCCGAACAGCAACGCCACGGCGGCAAACAAGGCATAACGCATATCGGGCAGGAAATGATGCGTAAAGAAATTCGCGTAGATCGCGACTGCCAGCCACACCGTTGCCGCGAACTGCGGATGTCGCGTGAATCGGAAATCGAACAGCCGCCACGCCCGCGCGATATAGCTGCCCACCGACGCATACATGAAGCCGCTGAACAACGGCACGCCGCCAAGACGCAACCATGACGGCTCCGGATAGATCCACGAACCGGCCGAGGTCTTGAACACCTCCATCGCCGTACCCACCAGGTGGAACAGCAGGATGACTTTCGCCTCCTCGACGGTTTCCAGCCGGGTGCCAAGCAATACGCACTGGATCACCAGCGCGGCCAGCGTGAGGAAGTCATAGCGTGCCAGCGCCGCATGCGGCGGATAGAACGCCCAGCTGAGCCCGAGCAGCAGCACCATGCTGCCGCCGAACAGGCAGGCAGCAGCCTGCTTCACGCCGAAGCAAATGAATTCGTGCAGGACGATGGCGCCACGGCCGCGCATCCGCGCCCAATCGCCGGCCTGCTCGTCCCAGGCCAGCAACACGCCCAAGGGGTTGATGCGGGCAGCGCCCGCCATTCGTCTGATCCACATGACCCGACAGCCTGGCGGCAAGGTGTGGCCTCGCGGCCGCGAAAAGTGGCGAACGCGTGACCAACGGCTCTCAATAAGACGGCGGGAGCCGCCCCCCCCTGTCACCGGCGCTTCCCCATAAGCCGCTATACTTACCGGCTTAATACCTACGCCCATCACGCCCTTGCGCGTCGTCTGTCCACGCAGGCGGCCACGCGCACGCCAACGGAGCCAGCATGCAATACATCTACACCATGAACGGGGTCAGCAAGATCGTCCCCCCGAAGCGCCAGATCATCAAGGACATTTCGCTGAGCTTCTTCCCGGGCGCCAAGATCGGCCTGCTGGGCCTGAACGGCGCGGGCAAGTCCACCGTGCTGCGCATCATGGCCGGCGTCGACAAGGACTTCCAGGGCGAAGCCCGTCCGCAGCCGGGCATCAAGGTCGGCTATCTGGCGCAGGAGCCGGAGCTGGATGCGGAGAAGACCGTGCGCCAGGCGGTGGAAGAAGGCGTGTCGGTGATCTTCGATGCGCAGAAGCGACTGGACGAGGTTTATGCCGCCTACGCCGAAGAAGGCGCCGATTTCGACAAGCTGGCCGCCGAGCAGCAGCAGTTGGAAAACATCCTTGCCGTAAACGACGCGCATGCGCTGGAGCGCCAACTGGAAGTCGCCGCCGATGCGCTGCGCCTGCCGGCATGGGACGCCAAGATCGGGCCGCTATCCGGTGGCGAGAAGCGCCGCGTGGCGCTGTGCCGCCTGCTGTTGTCCAAGCCGGACATGCTGCTGCTGGACGAGCCCACCAACCACCTGGACGCCGAATCGGTGGAGTGGCTGGAGCACTTCCTGCAGGACTACCCGGGCACCGTGGTGGCCGTCACCCACGATCGCTACTTCCTCGACAACGCCGCCGAGTGGATCCTGGAGCTCGACCGCGGCCGCGGCATCCCGTGGAAAGGCAACTACACCGAGTGGCTGGAGCAGAAGGATCAACGCCTGAAGCAGGAAGCGCAGCAGGAGAAATCCCGCCAGAAGGCCATCGAAAAGGAACTGGAGTGGGTGCGCTCGGCGGCCAAGGGCCGTCAGTCCAAGGGCAAGGCGCGCTTGAACCGGTTCGAGGAATTGAACGCGGTCGAATACCAGCGCCGCAACGAAACCAATGAAATCTTCATTCCGCCGGGCGAGCGCCTGGGCCAGGAAGTGATCGAATTCAAGAGCGTCACCAAGTCGTTCGGCGATCGCCTGCTGATCGACGATTTGTCGTTCAAAGTGCCGCCGGGCGCGATCGTGGGCGTGATTGGTCCGAACGGTGCGGGCAAATCCACGTTGATGAAGCTCATCACCGGCGTAGAGAAGCCCGACAACGGCGAAGTAAAGATCGGCCATACCGTCAAGCTCGCCTATGTCGACCAGTCGCGCGGCGCGCTCGATGCGAAAAACAACGTGTGGCAGGAAGTCTCCGGCGGATCGGACATCCTCACCATCGGCAACTTCGAAATCCAGTCGCGCGCCTATATCGGCCGCTTCAACTTCAAGGGCACCGATCAGCAGAAAATCGTCGGCAATCTGTCCGGCGGTGAACGTGGCCGCCTGCACATGGCCAAGACGCTGTTACAGGGCGGCAACGTGCTGCTGCTGGACGAACCGTCGAACGACCTGGATATCGAAACCTTGCGCGCACTGGAAGACGCGTTGCTGGAGTTCCCGGGCTGCGCCATGGTGATTTCGCATGACCGGTGGTTCCTTGACCGTATCGCCACGCACATCATCGCGTTCGAAGGCGACTCGCACGTGGAATTCTTCCCCGGCAACTACAACGAATACGAAGCGGACAAGAAGCGTCGCCTCGGTGACGAAGCTGCGAAGCCGCATCGCGTGAAGTACAAGAAGCTGGCTTAACGCACGCGCAGCCCCTCTCCTTTCGGGAGAGGGGCTCACTCAGGCAAGACCCCCGGAGAGATTCGATGCATTTCATGCCCTCCCTGCAAGCCGCATGGACCCGCAACAACTCCCTGGTCTGCGTCGGCCTCGATCCCGAACCCGCCAAATTTCCCGCACACCTCAAGGGTCGTCCCGACGAGGTGTTCGAATTCTGCCGCGCCATCGTCGACGCCACCGCCGACCTGGTCTGCTCGTACAAGCCGCAAATCGCCCATTTCGCAGCCCTGCGCGCGGAAGACGCGCTGGAACACCTGATCGCGCACATCCACGCCAAACATCCCGGCGTGCCGGTGATCCTCGACGCCAAGCGCGGCGATATCGGCAGCACTGCGCAGCACTACGTTACGGAAGCTTTCGAGCGCTATAGCGCCGATGCGGTGACGCTCAATCCCTATCTCGGCCGGGATTCCGCGCAGCCGTTCCTCGATCGTGCCGACAAGGGCGTGATCCTGCTCTGCCATACCTCCAACCCCGGCGCGGCCGATCTGCAGGACCTCGACGTCGGCGGCAAGCCTCTGTACCAGCACGTGGCCCGCCTGATAGCGCAGGAATGGAACACGCTCGGCAATTGTGCCCTGGTGACCGGCGCCACCTACCCGGAGCAATTGGCCGAAGTACGCGCACTGATCGGAGACATCCCGTTGCTGGTACCGGGTATCGGCGCACAGGGTGGTGACGTGCAAGCCGTGGTGCGCCATGGCCGTACCGCAGAGGGCACCGGGCTGATGATCAATTCCTCCCGTGCGATTCTCTACGCGGGCAGCGGCGAGGATTTCGCCGAGGCTGCACGCAAAGCGACCCTCGACCTGCGCGACAGCATCAATCACTATCGGCAGGGTTGATCCCTTCGAATCCTTTCCTTTCGAGGAACGTGCATCCATGCCGAACTTCGATCGTGAAACCGACCAGGAACGGCGTCGCTGGCTGCAAGTAGCGGGCTTGTCATTGGGTGTTGCTGCGCTAGGAACACGGCCTCGCAGACTCCGCGCCGCACCCGCTTCACGCTCGCGCCTGTTTCTGCTTGGCACAGCTGGCGGACCCACGCCCAAACCGGGACGTTGCGCACCGGCCAATGCGATTGTAGTCGACGGTTTCATCTACGTGATCGATTGCGGCAACGGCGTAGCTCGCCAGATGGCGAAGGCGGGCCTGGATCTGGCCGCCATTCGCCAGGTCTTCATTACGCATCAGCATTCGGACCACAACGCCGACTACGGCAACCTGCTGTGGCTGGCGTGGGCCGCCAAGCTGCACACGCGGGTCGACACCTGGGGGCCGCCACCGCTGGTTGAGATGACGCGGCTGTTCCTTGAGATGAATGAGTACGACATCCGCACCCGGATCGCTGACGAGGGGCGCCCCCCGCTGGCGCCGCTGATCGTACCGCATGAACTCAGCCAGGGTGGGCGGGTCATGCAAGACGAGCGCGTCAAGGTGACTGCCGCCCTGGTGCAGCATCCGCCGGTATCGCCCGCCTTGGCCTACCGCTTCGATTGTCCGGACCGGTCCATCGTTTTTTCCGGCGACACGCGCCCTTGCGAAAACCTGGTCAAACTCGCCCATGGCGCGGACGTGCTGGTGCATGAAGTGATGTACCTGCCCGCCCTGGACAAGCTGATCGCCAGCGAACCGAATGCCGCGCGCCTGCGCGAACACTTGCTTGCCAGCCACAGCAGCACCGAACAAGTGGGGCGCGTAGCCACTGAAGCCGGCGTGAAGACGCTCGTGCTCAACCACTTCGTGCCGGGCGGCGATCCCAGTCTTACCGACGAGGTATGGCGCGACGCCGTTGCCCCCTATTTCAGGGGGCGGCTGATCGTCGGACGCGACCTGATGGAACTCTGATAGTCCGGATCTTTCCGCTCCCAAGCTTTCTGCCCTCCCCCGTGCAAAGGCGCTGTGTCAGTATCAGGAGCGGAAATCGGCCCTGTGCCGATCGGGAATCCTCCAGAGGGAACGTATGCGGACACTGAACGAGCAGGCCATGGGTTCAAGAATTTGCGTTTTTTTGCGGCGGGCAGGGTGGACGATGTGGCTGGCCGTGCTGATGCTCGGGCCGGCGCAATTTGCTAACGCCGCCAGCCCCGACCCATCGCTGGTCGCAAAAATCAACGCGGCGACCTTCGAAGTGGTGATCCCCAGGGCGGACAACGACCCTCTCAGCTACGAAAAGCCGCTGCCGCTCGATTTACTGCCGTACCAGGAGCGCACCGACAAATATTTTTCCGTGGGCACTGCTTTTGCGATTGGCCATAACCATTACGTCACCGCCGGCCACGTGCTGTTGGCGGCAGTTGGCGATCTCACCGGTGCGCCGGCGCTGCGCGACGCCAACGGCCATGTGTACGCCATCGACAAGGTCGAGAAATTCTCGCTGCAGCAGGACTTCGTGATGTTCTCGCTGAAGGAGCAGCCGCAAGGCAACGCCGCACTGGCAACCGACACCAAGGCTGCGTTGAACAGCGTGGTGTATGCGGTGGGCAACGCGCTGGGCACCGGCGTGGTGATTCGCGACGGCTTATACACCTCGGATACCCCGGAGGACGAGAACGGCCGCTGGAAATGGATGCGCTTCTCCGCCGCCGCGTCGCCTGGCAACAGCGGCGGCCCGCTGCTCGACCAGAACGGCAAGGTCATCGGCGTGGTGCTGATGAAGTCGCCCAACGAAAATCTCAACTACGCCTTGCCCATCGGCGTGGTGCTGGGTGCGCCGGACAATATGGCGGTGATGGACAAGCGCATCACCTATCAGCTTGATGTGATGGAGGACACCCAGACCAGCACATTCAAGGCGCAGTTCCCGTTGCCGGTGAGCTACGCCGATTTCAGCGCCGCTTACATGAAACTGCTCTACGCCCAGGGCGACGAACAACTGAAAAAGCTGCTGCAGCAACAGGGCAACGATTTGTTCCCGCACGGTGCCGGTTCCAACCACATCCTGCACGACACGCCGGAGCTGAGCCTGTTTCCCGAACTGATCGTGCGCAATCGCAGCGGGCAGTGGTCCTACACAGGGCGCGAGCTCAACCGTGTTCCGCTAAGTGGCAACGGCTACGTAGCCAGCGGTTACGTCGGTCATAATTTCCTGATCCATCTGCGCCGCCCCGACGACATGAAGGTGGCGACCTTCTACAACGATCCCAAGCAGATGATGGATTTGATCCTGAAGACCGGCTACTGGACGCGCGAAGTCGGCCCCGAGAAGATCAAGATCACGTCGCTGGGCAATCCCGCAAGCAGCACGACCTACACGGACAACTGGCTGCGCCACTGGAAAGTATTCGTTTGGTCGCTGCCCTATATCAACGGCCAAATGGAGGTGTTTGCCCTGCCGGTGCCGGATGGCCTGGCGATCATGATGCGCATGAATTCGTCCATGGGCACGCACGACAGTCTGGCCGACATGAAGGCGCTTACCGATTTCTTCAACGTGGACTACGGCGGCACACTCGCCCAATGGAAAGAGTTCCTCGCCGATTCGTCGCTGCTGCCTGAAGTGCTGAGGGACGCGCACATCGGCTTCGACTACGGCAAACACTTCAGCTATGACGCCGGCAACATCAGCTTCGACTACCCGTCCACGCTGCAACCGATAGCGCCGGACAACATGCTTTTCATGGGCGTGGGCTACTACCAGGACCATGGCAAGTTCGCGCTGCAGCCCGGCGTGATCCAGGTCCGCCTCAACAGCACCGATCCCGATCGCATCAGCGCCAAGCGGCACATCGCGCCCAGCCCCGATCTGGATGACAATTTCAAAGAGGCCTGGGGCAAGCTGCTGCACAAACAGCATCCGTATGATGGCGTGCCTTATAACGACGGCGATGAGATGGATGTGGCCTCGGTGATCGATCCACCTGCCAGCGATGCGCCGGCTGAACTGTACACCGCCTTCTACGGGACGCAGGGAACGCATAAACCTGAAGCGATGAAGGCGAAGCTTAAGCTGCTGACGCAGCAGTTCAAGCTGAAGACGCATTGACGACTGACGTTATTCCGGCAAAGCCCGACATTGCGTAGGCTGGGATGACAATCCCAGCATTCGGGTTGGGGACGGGAAGCTGGGATTGCCATCCCAGCCTACTCGACTGTCCCCAGCTTCCACTTCGCGCTCCCCTCATCTTCATGCCCGATAATGACGGGCCAATAGTTTATGCAGCGAGCAAGCTGTCCAAGATTGCTTCCACCCCCATAAGGATTGACGCGTGAGTTTGTGGTTCCTGACTTTCCTGAGCGTGCTGCAAGGTGTAACGGAGCTTTTTCCGGTCAGCAGCCTTGGCCATACCTTGCTGGTGCCGGCGCTGTTCGGGGTGCACATCGACAAGCACGCACCGCAGCTGATTCCCTTTCTGGTCGCCCTGCATCTGGGCACGGCTGTGGCGCTGCTCGGCTATTTCCGCCGGCGCTGGATCGCACTGATACGTGGCTTCTTCGCCTCGCTGGTCGGACGCCACAGCGACGAAGGGCACATGATGTGGGCGCTGATCATCGGCACGATTCCGGCGTGCGTGGTGGGACTGCTGCTGGAAAAGCGTTTGGAACTGGTATTCAAGGATCTGCGCATCGCCGCCGTGGCCCTGATCGTCAACGGATTGCTGCTGTGGCTCGGCGACCGACTGGAGCGCACTCGCCAGCACAAGGCGCCGGAAAAACTCCATTTTCGCCATGCGTTCCTGATCGGGCTGGCGCAAGTGGGCGCCTTGATTCCCGGTTTTTCGCGCAGTGGCCTCACCATGATCGCCGGGTCCGCCACGGGCCTGGACAAAGAAAAGGCCGCCGAATTCTCCTTCCTGCTCGGCACGCCGATCATTCTGGCGGCGGGACTACTGGAAATTCCCAAGCTGTTCAAGGCGCCGGATCAGCTGGGTGACGCCTTCCTCGGCGGCGTACTGACGGCTGTTGCAGCATGGCTCAGCTTGCGCTTTCTGATGCATTACTTCGAAGGCCGCGGACGACTGGCGTCGTTCGGCACGTACTGCGTGATCGCTGGCGCAGTGTTCCTGAGCTGGTTCCTGCTTCATCCTCAACCCGCCTAGGCTGGGACGGCATTCGTAGGCTGGAGTGCGAACCCCAGCATTGCTATGCATGCAACCTGCGCAATGCTGGGATTATCTTCCCAGCTTACGTGCTTTGCGGTTTGCCCTCGCCTTCGTTCAATCATCCGCTTTCAGGTCCATGCCGGGAAACAGCACTTCGGTAAATCCGAATTTGCTGAAATCGGTCATGCGCGATGGGTACAGGCGTCCGATCAAATGATCGCATTCGTGCTGTACCACGCGCGCATGGAAGCCTTGCGCCGTGCGGTCGATGCGCTCGCCCTTCGGACCTATGCCTTCATAGCGGATCATCGAATAGCGGTTTACCGCACCGCGCAGGCCCGGCACCGACAGGCAGCCTTCCCAGCCCTCCTCCATATCCTGCGACAGCGGCGTGATGACGGGATTGAGCAGGATGGTTTGCGGCACCGGCGGTGCATCCGGATAGCGGTCAGCGTGCTCGAAGCCGAAGATCGCCAGTTGCAGATCCACGCCGATCTGCGGCGCGGCAAGCCCGACGCCGCCTGCCGCATGCATGGTTTCGAACATGTCGGCGATCAGCGCATCGAGCTCGGCACTGCCGAGCATGTCGTCGGGCACGGGCGGAGCGACACGCAAAAGGCGCGGATCACCCATCTTCAGAATCTCGCGAATCATGCCAACCTCGTAGCAGGAATTGCCGGATACCCGAAAGTCTAACTGCAGGCGACATGCCGTGAATGCAAGCCGACCCGGCAGCTCGACGCTTTCGTCATCAAAACGCGTCCAATCCGCTATTGACCCCCGCCCCGGACAGGACGACCCTTAACCTCGAATTTGGCGATTCCGAGGAGCCTATGGCTACCAGCGCAATGAGACCGACCAGCTTGGCGGGCCGGCTGCTATGGGCCGTCATCGCCGTCATCGGCGCCGCCTGTCTGGCGGTGATCGCCCTGCGCCGCGGCGAGCCGGTCAACGCCATCTGGCTGGTGGCCGCGGCGGTGGCGATCTTCCTGATCGGCTACCGCTTCTACGGCAAGTTCATCGAACACCGCGTGCTGCAGATGGATCCCAGCCGTGCCCCCCCGTCGGTACTGCACAACGATGGATTGGACTACGTACCGACCGACAAGTGGGTGGTTTTCGGCCACCATTTCGCTGCCATTGCCGGTGCGGGCCCGCTGGTAGGGCCAGTGTTGGCGGCGCAGATGGGCTACCTGCCGGGCACCTTATGGATACTGTTCGGTGTGGTGCTGGGTGGTGCAGTGCAAGATTTCATGGTGCTGGGCCTGTCGGTGCGCCGCGATGCGCGTTCGCTCGGCCATATGTTGCGTGAAGAGCTTGGCGCCCTGGCCGGGGTAGTGGCCATGTTCGGCCTGCTGACACTGATGATGATCGTGTTGGCTGTGCTTGCGCTGGTGGTGGTCAAAGCGCTCACCCACAGTCCATGGGGCACTTTCTCGGTGGCCTGTACCATTCCCATTGCGCTGCTGATGGGCGTGTACCTGCGCTGGCTGCGCCCCGGGCGCATCCTGGAGGTATCGCTGATCGGCCTGGTGTTATTGATCTCGTCCATCGCCTACGGTGCGCATGTAGCGGCAACGCCGGAGCTGGCCAGCCTGTTCGATTTCGACGCCAGGTCGCTGGCGTGGCTGTTGATCAGCTACGGCTTCGTTGCTTCGGTGCTGCCCGTATGGCTGTTGCTGGCACCACGCGACTATCTTTCCACCTTCCTCAAGATCGGCACCATCGTGCTGCTGGCGATCGCCATCATCCTGGCCGCGCCGCAACTGCAGATGCCGGCGGTGTCGCGTTTCATCGACGGGACCGGCCCGGTGTTCCAGGGGCAGCTATTCCCATTCCTGTTCATCACCATTGCCTGCGGCTCGGTGTCGGGCTGGCATTCGATCATTGCCTCGGGCACCACGCCGAAGCTGCTTTCCAGCGAAGGCGAGGCACGCATGGTCGGCTACGGTGGCATGCTGATGGAAGCGTTCGTGGCGATCATGGCTTTGATCGCGGCAGCCTCGCTCCATCCAGGCGTGTATTTCGCGATGAACTCGCCCTCGGCAGTGATCGGCAACACGGCGGAACATGCCGCCAGCGTAATCAGCCAATGGGGCTTCGTGGTCACGCCGGATGAGCTGGCGCGCACCGCCAAGGACATCGGCGAAACCAGCATCCTCAGCCGCGCCGGCGGCGCACCCACGCTAGCGGTAGGCATGGCGCAACTGCTGCACAACATCCTGCCCGGCGAAGGCATGGTCGCCTTCTGGTACCACTACGCGATCCTGTTCGAAGCCCTGTTCATCCTCACCACAGTGGATGCCGGTACACGCGTAGGGCGCTTCATGATCCAGGAAATCGCCGGCCTGGTGTACGCGCCACTGAAGAACACCGAATCTTGGATCGGCAACGTGCTGGCCACCAGCATCTGCGTGGGTTTGTGGGGCTACTTCCTGTATCAGGGTGCAGTCGATCCTTTGGGTGGCATCAACACCCTGTGGCCATTGTTCGGCATTGCCAACCAGATGCTGGCGGCGATTGCGCTGATGCTTGCTACCGTGGTCACGGTGAAGCTCAAACGCGAGCGCTATGCCTGGGTACCGGGCCTACCCGCATTGTGGCTGGTGACTTGCACGCTCGTCGCCGGCTTCGAAAAACTCGTCGGCCCGATCAGCTTTACCGCTGCTGCGCAGAAGTACACACAGGCCCTGCAAGGCGGCCAGCTGCTGGCGCCGGCCAAATCCCTGAATGAAATGCAGCGCATCATCACCAACAACAGCGTGGACGCCACGCTTACAGCGGTGTTCATGCTGCTGGTGCTGGCCATGCTCGGTTTCAGCATCCATGCCATCTTGAATGCCCTGCGCAGCAACGTGCCCACCGCACGCGAAGCGCCGCGTGTCGCCCTGGCCAGCGTGGCAAGCCGGAGTACCTGATCCATGACGCTGCAGAAACTTTGGCAACGCCTGGTACAGACCGCTCGTCTGAGCTGCGGCGTGCCGGATTACGACGTCTACGTGGCCCATCTGCGCAGCCACCACCCGGAGCGCAAGATACCCACCTATGCCGAGTTCTTTCGGGAGCGGCAGACGGCACGCTACAAGGGCACTGGCGGGCGCTGCTGTTGACCCCTGCCGTTCGTCACCATGGAATTCCTAAGCCCTGTCCTTATATGGACAGGGCCTAGTCGTATTTGCCTGCAATTAAACTGATCCTTATCACCCGAGCCATGGCCCCGGGTGTTTCTCCATGACGAAGCCCATTTCCGAAATCGAGGCCCGGCACAGCTTCGGCCTGCGCATGATCGCCATCTACAAGGCGATCAAATCCGCGTGCCTGATCTTTGTAGCCTTCGTCGCGTTCGGGCTGCACCAGGAGCGGAACTTCGAGCGGCTGGTCCACACGCTGGAGCACCTGCCTTTGCAGGACAGCAGCGGTATGCGCTGGCGCCTGGTCGGATTGCTGCAGCAGTGGGGACCTAGCAAGTTCATCGCCATCGGCATCGTGGCGCTGGCCTATGCGGCGATCTTTGCGACGGAAGGCATTGGCCTGTGGCTGCGCAGGCATTGGGCGGAATGGTTCACTGTGATCGCCACCAGTTCGCTGATTCCGGTGGAGGCGTACGAGGTGCTCCACAAGTTCGGCTGGCTAAAGCTGGGGGCTTTCATCGGCAACGTCGTGATCGTGATCTATTTGATCCGCCTCGCCATGCAGCCTCACGGACGCAGGCCTTGATTCCGCCCAGCCGCGACGCCAATCCCATCAGGTCCATCGCGGCCAGGACCAGGCCGCCGTACGCCGTGCGGTGGGTAAGCGCGTCGCCACTGGCGTCATTCGCCACACTGGAAATCCAAGACCGTGTCCATGCAAAGACATGGCCTTATCGTAGCTACCTGCGGTTAGACTTTCCCCTTTCACCCAAGCCATCGCCCTGGGCATCCCCCTATGACCAAGCCCGTATCCGAGATCGAGGCCCGCCACAGCTTCGGCCTGCGCGTGATCGCCATCTACGAGGTGATCAAAACGGTGTGCCTGATCTTCGTGGCCTTCGTGGCGTTCGGCCTGCATCAGGAACAGAACTTCGAGCGTCTGATGCGCACGCTGGAGCATCTTTCATTGCAGGACAGCAGTGGCATGCGCTGGCGCCTGGTGGAATTGTTGCAGGAAATGGGGCCCAGCAAGTTCATGGCCGTGGGTATCGTGGCACTGGCCTACGCAGCGATATTCGCGGCAGAAGGCATAGGCCTGTGGCTACGCAAGCACTGGGCGGAATGGTTCACGGTGATCGCCACCGGTTCGTTGATCCCGGTCGAAGTGTATGAGGTGCTTCATAAATTCAACTGGCTGAAGCTGGGCGCCCTGATCGGCAATGTGGTGATCGTGATCTATCTGATCCGCATTGCGATGCAGCCACACAAGCGCAGCTAGCTCCTTGCGATCAAATAATGTTTGTATGTATCCAGATCTTACTGGCTCAAGAGCTGAAAATTTGAAATGACGCCAAAGGGAACGCGCGGCACTATCCGTATAATCGGCAGGGGAAACTCAATGTGATTTTCGTCCGCAAAAATTCCGGCATAAGGAAGGTGATCTACCGGCGCGCCGAACACGAAGCGTGGAGCAACTCCATTGTTACCATTCAGTCGCGGCGACACCTCATGGATAACGAACGACCTGCTTGCCTGGGCCATCTGGAGCGCATAATTGAAATACATGCGTATTGTTGCGACCGGCCTTCCCGGCTGTTCAAGTTCAAAGATCAGGCAGAAAATACCTCCGCTCACGTCCGGCCCGACCTCCACATCGATGCCCATATCCAAGTCAGGGCTTACGGTTGACGTACCAGGCATCAAGCGCATCGGAGCGGGAAGATCCTCGTACTCGCCGCCTCCCTCACACAATGGCTGATATCCAACAAGCTGGATCGAACTGTTGGTACCAGGTAGCGCTAAAGAATCCAGGGACATAGCGAATCTTAAATTCATACGAAATGCCATTGCACTCGGACTGACCAGGACAATCGGCAGGGCAAGCAACGTCCAAGCCATTGCTTTGGCAAAAATAGGCATGGTTTTTCCTGGTATTTTTGGAATGGATTTCGTCCACTGGAATGCGAGACGGTCAAACAAACATTTGGCTTGAACCTGACGGTCAGCCAGTTCGCCAGGTTTGCGCCGCCCATCCAGCCATGCCAGATTTCCAAATTTACTCAGGCACGGAAACCCGTTGTTTCCGAATAGGCATGTAGGCTTTTCCCGCGCATTCCCTATCCCAATAAGCGTCACCGCAGATAACGGACGTCCGGGTGCAACAATGCCGGCGCGGATGGGAGTAACGTGCTACTCCAACGTCCCCATGCATAGAGCACGGCTATGCCTGGGTATGCCCCCCTGCCAACGGGTCGGGCGTTTACACCTCGTGATGGATCGCTTCGGCCGGCGGCTGTCGACGCGGCGTCAGCTCCACCAGATACATCGCCCCCAGCACCAAGGCACCGCCGCACAACATGCGCCACGTAACCACGTCGCTGCCTAACGCCACCGCAAAGGCCGCAGCAAAAACCGGTTCCGTGGTCATAACGATGGCGGCACGCGAGGCAGGCAGGTGTGCCTGTGCCCAGGTCTGCATCAGCATCGCACCCGCGCCAGCCACCAGCGCCATGTACAGCACGGCGATCCATGCGCCGCGATCGGGCGGCAGCACGGGGCCGCCATGTCCTAGCGTGGCAAGCAGGCAGACAAGTGCGATCACAGCCATCTGCACGGTAGACAGGCCGAAGGCCTCCTCAGCTCGCGACCAATGCCCCAGTGCCACAATGTGCAAGCCATACAGAAGCGCAGAAGCCAGCGTCAGCCATACGCCAAGGTCCACGGAAAAGCCATTGAGCGAGAGCAGCGCCAGGCCAAGCGTTGCCAGGCCAACCGCCAGCCACACCGTCGCAGGCATACGTTGACGCAATAAGATGGTGGCGAGTAAAGGTGTAAATACCACATACATGCCGGTCACAAAGCCGCTGACGCTGGGCGAAATCAGCGCCAGGCCCCGAGTCTGCAACATCTGCCCGCAGCCATAGAGCACACCCAGCGCGCATCCCCGCCACAATTGCCTGCGTTCCAACCGCACCACATGACGATGAAACAGCACAAACATGGCTGCGGCGGCCACGGTGAAACGCACGGCCAGAAAATCCGCCACCGGCATGCGACCGACCACGTCCTTGATCAGCACGAAGGTGGAGCCCCACACGGCGGTCATCACCAGCAGACCGAAGGTCGCCAGCAAGTTGATGCGCGAAGCCCCGCTCACCGACCGGCCGTTCGCAGCAGTTGCCCGGGAATTTTCAGCAGGAAATGCGCCCACACGCCCAGCCACACGATCGGCGCGACATAGAATTTCTGCGCCGCCGGGTCGAACTTGCGGAACCAGCGCCACATGCCGCGATGCTTGTGCAAGCTCACAAACACCGGACGATGCCGGCTCGATCCGCCTTTGCCATGCGTTACGCGAACGTCCCCGGCGAGCAGCACACGCCATCCTGCATCGCGTACTCGACGGCACAGGTCGAGGTCTTCGCAATGCAGGAAATACTTTTCGTCAAAGCCGTGCAGCAGTTCGAACACGCGCAGCGGCATCAGCATCACCGCGCCGGAAACGGCTTCCGCCGCCACCACGTGATCGGGAATCTCCTTCGCATTCACGCCGCCCTGGCGCTTGAACAGCGTGGCTAGCGCGCGCCCCAGCAGGGGATCGCGACGGAACGATGCAGGATCTGGGATGCCTTGGGCGTCGCACACCACCGCGCCCACCAGCCCCGCCTTGGGCTCCGTCGCCAGCACCTCCAGCAGCCTTTGCAAGGCTGTCTGATCGATCAGGCAATCCGGATTGAGGATCAGCAAAACCTCGCCGTGCGCCTGCGCCGCAGCACGATTCACCGCTGGGCCAAAGCCGAGATTGGCATGGTTGTACATCACCCTCAGACGCGGTTCGCTTTCATGTGCCCGGGCGATCGCCTGCGGGATGCTATCGGACGAAGCGTTGTCGATCAGCAGCAGCTCGAGCGGGGTCGTGCATGCCAGCACACCCTTCACGCAGTCACGCAAGCTCGGGCCGCTGTCGGCGGAGACGATGATGACGCTTAGCTGCAGTCGTGTCGGGTCGAGGGCGGGCATGGCTGAACGGTGTTGGGAGGTTTCCGATCGTACGAACAATCCAGGTCACTCGTAACGGATGATTCCGGGCACAGCGTCATTCCAACGAAACAAGATCAGGCAGCGCTAAACCACATTGCATCACTCGTTGCGCTGATCCTGCTCCAATACATGCGACAACGCCAAGGGCGGCTGTTCCTCATTGCGACTGAGCCAGGCTTCGCCAGCCTGCCAGCCGTACAGTTGCCAGCCGCGCAACCGATACTGCTTGTCGTGGGCACGATCGTACAGCACTACGCCACGCCATGCCTCCATCGGCCATGCGAGCCAGCGCCGGTCCGGAGCCACCGAAACCCGTGGCTCAACGTTTTCGATGCTTGTTACAGCCCCTACCCTGCAGCTACACGCATCGGTCATGGCCACATCTTCAGGGATATTCGTCGCAGTACCATCCAGCGCGATCCAACGAGGCGCTTGCAGCTCGATGAGCGTGCCGGAGGGGCCGATCGGCGCCAGCGCCAGCTCGCTCCATTCCGGCGAGGCCGCCGCGATGGCCGCGCTGCGTTGCGGCTTGTGGTCCTGCCAGGATTCGAGCAGTACGAGCAGCGAAAAGCCGGCCAGTGCCGCGACCGCGGTCAAGGTAAGGCCAAGCCCATGGTTGTCGAATGCGCCAAAGCCCGCGATCAGCGCGCCGGCGAACCCCCACCGCAACGCCCGCCGGAACATGCCGTTGTGACGCTGCAAGCGGGGCAGTTGCATGAGCTGGACGGCGGCCAGCACCAGGAGCAACGGCAAACCGGCCCACCATGGCATCCACGCTAGCAAAAGTGTCCAGGCGACGACCGGCAACCAGGCCGGCCATCGGCGTCCAGGCCCGGCAAGCCTCAGCCGCACCACACCCTTGCGTTGCGGAACATGCGCATCCACGGCGAATCCTCGCCCCAGGTATCCGGATGCCAGCTCATTTGCACGCTGCGGAATACCCGCTCCGGATGAGGCATGAGGATCGTCACGCGCCCATCTGCGGCGGTGAAGCCGGCAAGGCCGCCTGGCGAGCCATTGGGGTTGAGCGGGTAGTGTTCGGTGGGCTTGCCGCGGTTGTCCACGAAGCGTGCCGCTCCGCCCGCCTTGGAGGGACTGCACGAAGCCGGAAAACTCACCCGTCCTTCGCCGTGCGCGACCACCGCCGGAATGCGCGAGCCTGCCATGCCCTTGAAGAACAGGCTGGGCGAATCCAGCAGTTCGAGCGTGGCCAGGCGTGCTTCGTATTGCTCGGAAGCATTGCGCAGGAACTTCGGCCAGTGCTGCGCGCCTGGAATGATGTCCTTCAACTGGCTCAACATCTGGCAACCATTGCACACGCCCAGCGCGAACTTGCTCGCGTCGGCAAAGAACGCGCTGAACTGTGCGCGAAGCATGTCATTGTAGAGAATGGATGCTGCCCAGCCACGCCCCGCGCCGAGCACGTCGCCGAAGGAAAAACCGCCGCATGCCGCAAAGCCACGGAAATCCCCCAGCTTGATGCGGCCGCTGGCAAGGTCGGACATGTGCACATCCACCGCCTCGAAGCCGGCGCGGGTAAACGCCGCAGCCATTTCAACCTGCCCGTTCACGCCTTGCTCGCGCAGGATAGCCACACGAGGTTTTGCCCCCTGCCTGATGTAGGGGGCGGCGATGTCTTCGGCCGGATCGAACGTGAGCCTCGGACTGATGCCCGCATCGGCATCGTCGATGCGCCACTCCAGTTCCGCATCTGCGCTGACCGGGTTGTCGCGCAAGCGTTGCATCGCGTGGCTGGTTTCGTTCCACGCCTTGAAAAGCTGTGTCCAATTCCATTTGAACAACGTGTCCTTGTTGAGGAACAGCTTGATGCCGAGCTTCTCTTTCGGACGGCCGATGCGATTGCTCATGCCGGCTAGGCCATACTTGACCAGCAGCGATTCGAACGCCTCGCGATTGGCCGTGGCCACTTGCAACACCGCGCCCAATTCTTCGTTGAACAGCGCGCGCAGCGTTGCTTCGGCCCAGCCGTCCAGCGTGATTTCCAGGCCGCAGCGGCCGGCGAAGGCCATTTCCAGCAGGGTCACGATCACGCCGCCATCGGAGCGGTCGTGATAAGCCAGCAGCAAGCGTTCGCGGTTGGCTTCCTGCACCAGGTCGAACAGCGCCCGCAGGCGCTTGGCGTCGTCCAGGTCCGGCGGCATGCCGCCACCGCGATTGAACACTTGCGTGAGGGCGGAACCGCCGAGCCGGCCTCGGCCGGCACCCAGATCGACCAGCCACAGATCGGAATCGCCGTGGTCCAGCCGCAGCTGCGGCGTAAGCGTTCGCCGCACGTCGCCAACTCGCGCAAAACCTGTGATCACCAGCGATACAGGCGCAACCGTGCGCTGTGGCGTATCACCGTCTTGCCACACAGTCTGCATGGAGAGCGAATCCTTGCCGACCGGAATGGAGATATCCAGTTGCGGACACAGCTCCATGCCGACGGCTTTCACCGCATCGAACAGGGCAGCGTCTTCGCCCGGATGATTGACCGCCGCCATCCAGTTCGCGGACAGGCGCAGTTCGCCCAAGTGGTCGATCGGTGCCGCGGCCAGGTTGGTGATGGATTCTCCCACCGCCAGTCGCGCCGCTGCCGCGCTGTTGAGCACAGCCACAGGCGCACGCTCGGCCATCGCCATCGCTTCGCCACGGTAGCCGTCGAAATCCACCAACGTCACTGCGCAATCGGCGACCGGTACCTGCCAAGGCCCGACCATCGGATCGCGTGCGCACAAGCCACCGACCGTGCGATCGCCGATGGTGATGAGAAAGCTCTTGCTGCCGACGGTAGGCAGGCGCAGCACGCGCATCAACGCTTCGTCCATTCCGATGCCGCTGAGGTCCGGAATCAGATCGATGCGAGGCTTGATGTGCCTGGCGTCGCGATGCATGCGCGGCGGCTTGCCGAACAGCACGTCCATCGGCAGATCGATCACCGTGAGCTCGCGGCGCGGATGGGTCACGCGCAGCACGCGTTCTTCGGTAGCAATGCCGACAACGGCATACGGGCAGCGCTCGCGCACGCAGAATGCTTCGAACTGCGGCAGATGTTCCTGCGCAATCGCCAGCACGTAACGCTCTTGCGATTCATTGCTCCACACCTGCATGGGCGACAGCGAGGGGTCGTCACATGGCACTTTCGAAAGGTCGATCTCGCCACCCACACCCGCATCGTTGAGCAATTCGGGAATGGCATTGGACAAGCCGCCCGCACCGACGTCGTGGATGCTGACGATGGGATTGTGTTCGCCGAGCGCCCAGCAGCTGTCGATCACCTGCTGGCAGCGCCGCTCCATTTCCGCGTTGTCGCGCTGTACCGAAGCGAAGTCGAGTTCCGCACTGGATGCGCCGGACGCCATCGACGAAGCCGCGCCGCCGCCCAAGCCGATCAGCATGGCCGGACCGCCGAGCACGATCACCGCATGGCCCGGCTGCAGTTCGCGCTTCTGCACATGGTCGCTGCGCATGTTGGCAAGACCACCGGCGATCATGATCGGCTTGTCGTAACCGCGCCGCACGCCGGCTTCGCCGGTTTCATGCTCATAGGTACGAAAGTAGCCGCCCAGACAAGGGCGGCCGAACTCGTTGTTGAACGCGGCGGCGCCGAGCGGACCATCACGCATGATCTCGAATGCGCTGGCCATGCGTGGCGGCAACGGCCGCTCCACTTCCCATGGTTGCGAATGGCCGGGAATGCGCAGGTCGGACACGGAGAAGCCGGCGAGGCCGGCCTTCGGCTTGGCACCGCGGCCGGTGGCGCCTTCATCGCGTATTTCGCCACCAGCGCCGGTGGCCGCGCCAGGCCATGGCGCGATCGCGGTGGGATGGTTGTGCGTTTCCACCTTGATCGCGAATTCGATGCGCTCTTCGCTTGCCCGCCATACGCCGTCGGTGCCGCAGACGAAACGCTTGCCGGCGTGGCCCTCAATCACGGCCGCGTTGTCCTTGTACGCAGAAAGCGTGTAGGCAGGCGAATGCTGATGCGTGTTCTTGATCATCGCGAACAGGCTTTTCTCCTGCGCTTCGCCATCCAGCGTCCAACTGGCGTTGAACACCTTGTGGCGGCAGTGCTCGGAATTGGCCTGCGCAAACATGAAGAGCTCGGCATCGGTCGGATCGCGGCCGAGTTCGGCATAACGCGCGGCGAGGTAATCGATCTCGTCGTCGGCCAGGGCCAGCCCCAGGTCGGTATTGGCCCGGGTCAATGCGGCACGCGGATCGGAGTCCAGTTCGACATGCACCAGATCGCCGGGCTGACCTGCCAGGAACAGGCCTTGCGCCTGTTCCTGGCAGGTCAGCACCGATTGCGTCATCGGGTCGTGCAAAACGGCAAGCAGCTGGGCATGGCCTGGATGGTCGGCGGCCGGCAAGCCACTTACCTGGTAGGCCGTACCGCGTTCCACGCGGCGCACGTCGAAGCCGCAATCGTGGAGGATGTCGGTGGCCTTGCTCGACCAGGGAGAAATGGTGCCCAGGCGCGGCACCACCCACAGCGAAGCCGGTTCCGGCTTGCTGTCCTTGGCTTCCAGCGCCTCCAGCAAGCGCTTGCGCTGTTCTCCCTCAGGCTCGGCCGCCGCATCAACGTAGTAAACAAACCAGCACGCCTGCACGCGGGCGCCACGATGCAAGGCATCCAGGCGGGCATTGAGACGTTCCAGGCGAAAAAGCGAGAGGGCGCTCTGCCCGTCGAGTGCGATCATTGCGGGGGAAAAGGCGCTAAGCGATGGAGCGGCGTATTGTACCTGAGCGCCGCGTCTCTCTGCGCGGCGCGATGCGGTTGGTACGGGTAGGCAGGATGAAATCCCGGCATCAGGACGCCGCGTGGGGAGTCGGGATCAACATCCCAGCCCGCTCCCCGGCGGGGAATCAGCCGCCTTTCGCGGCATGTTCCTGTACGGCCTGAAGCATCTGCTGCGGCGACAGGTAGCCGCCGATCAGGCTGCCGTCCTCGGCATACACGGAGGGTGTACCGGTTACGCCCAGGCGCAGTCCCAGATCGAACTGATCCTTGACCGGATTCTTGCAATCGGCGGACTTCGGCTCGCGTCCCCGCTTTGCTTCGGTAAAGGCATCGTTGCGGTCGGCGGCGCACCAGATCGACACCATTTCCTTGTACGTTGAGGTCGGCTGACCGTCCTCCCCGGTGACGCCAGACCGCGGCCAGGCCAGGTACTGCACGGCGATGCCCTCCTTGTTGAGCGCCTTGATCTGCTCATGCAGCACGCGGCAATACGGGCAGGTCACATCGGTGAATACAGTGACCGTGTACTTGGGATTCGACGGCCCGAACACGATGCGGTCCGATACCGGTACCTTGGCCAGTTCCGACTTGCGATAGGTGGCCCAGGCGCTCTCGGTGAGGCTGCGGCCCTCGGCGGCATCGATCAGCTCGCCGTTCAGCACGTATTTGCCGTCGCCGCTGATGTAGACCAGATGCCCGGACGCGATCACCTGATAGAAGCCCGGCAGTGGCGACGGCGCGATCTGTTCGATCTTCGCCTTGGGCACAAGCCGCGACAGTGTCTGGCGCACCAAGCCTTCGGGCGTGTCCACGGCCGGAGGCGTGGAAACAGCGGCCTGCGCCATTGCCACGCCTACATGCATCGTCAGCACGCTCATGCACAGCACCCAGAACTTCTTGGACATACAACCTCTTAGCCGAGCGGCGACGTGACGGAAAGGCGCCAAGTATCACACATCACCCGTAACTGGCTGCAGAGAGTTATCTCATCTCCGCCTGCATGATTCGCCGCTAGCCTCGCGGATGATGCTGGGCGTGCAGGCGTTTCAAGCCCTCCTTGGCGACCAGCGTGTAAATCTGCGTGGTGCTCAACGCGCTATGCCCCAGCAGCATCTGCAGGGCGCGCAGATCGGCCCCGTGGTTCAACAGGTGCGTGGCGAAAGAATGGCGCAGCACATGCGGCGAAATGCGCTTGCTGTTGATGCCCACGGCCATGGCATGACGCTTCACCAGGGTCCAGAACATCTGCCGTGTCATGCCTTCGCCGCGTTTGCTCAGAAACAGCGCCGATGGCTGCCGGCCTTTGGCCAACGTGGGGCGCGCCTGGGCGAGGTAGGACTGGATGTATTCCAGCGCCACCTCGCCGACCGGCACCAGCCGATCCTTGCCGCCCTTGCCGGTGACGCGCAGCACTCCCTGGCGGGTGTTCAGCGCGGCTAGCGGCAGCTCCACCAGTTCGGAAACACGCAGGCCCGAGGCATACATCAATTCGAGCATGGCGCGGTCACGTTGGCCTAGCGTGGTGGACACATCCGGCGCATGCAACAAGCCTTCGATCTCACGTTCGGCCAGCGCCTTGGGCAGGCTGCGCGGCGTCCTGGGGCGTTCGATCAACAACGTGGGGTCTTCGAAGCCTGGCTCGTCGCGCGCCATCGATGCATAGAAGCGGCGGAAAGCCGATTGACGGCGCGCCATGGAACGCACCGCCACCGGTTGCGAACCGTGAAAAGCGGAGATGTCTTCACGCCGTGCCGTGCGCAGGGTCCGTCCACCAGCCGCCAGCCAGCGGGACAATGCTTCAAGGTCCTGGCGATAGGCCTGCAGCGTGCGCTCTGCCAGGCCATCTTCGGACCAGACGCGCTCAAGGAACGCGGCAATTTCCCGCTCGTCCGCTTCGGTCGTCACTGTGGCCACTTTACTCGTGCTCTGTTTCATGCCCACGATGCTGGGTGTTATGTACACGATGTGCAAGCGTGATGCCCTTGCTCAGCCAAACTACGGAATCGATGGCCGATCCCATGACGCAAACGAACACAATGACCTGCCCGCTTTGGCGTCGGCTGTTCGCCCTGCTTTATGACTTGGTGGCGATACTGGCGATCGTGATGGTGGTGGGATTGATCTGCCAGCTCGCCACGCACGGCCGACTGATCACCACCGGTACGCAGGTGCACATCGCCTGGTGGTACCAGCCGCTGCAAGGCTTCGTCGTAGCGGCCTACTTTCTGGTTTCCTGGCTGCGCGGTGGTCAGACGCTAGGCATGCGCCCGTGGCGTATTCGCATAGCAGGCAACGGTGGCGCGAGGCTGACGCTGAAACAGGCGCTGCTGCGGCTGGCTGCCGCCGCCATACCCCTGCTGTTGCTGTTGCTGGCACCTTCCCTGGGTCTGCGAGCGGCGCTGTGGACCGTGGCCGCAGCCTGGTCGGCATGGTTCGCGGTGGCGCTCATCGATCCCCGCCACCGCGCAGTGCACGATCTGCTGGCCGGTTCCGAGGTACACAGGACTGGCTGAATTCGCCGTCGCCGTGCCCGTGAGACACACGAATCCGCAATCCATTGATATACAAAGTAAAATAGACCTGTCGCAATGCAGCATTGCGACCTCTAAACGGCTATCATATGACTTTAGCCGCCGCCCCACGCTCATCATGCTTTATCAGCTCCACGAATGGCAACGCGCCTTCCTCGGCCCCTTGAGCCACTACGCCGAAGCCAGCGCCCGCATGCTCACCGACCCGAGCAGCCCCCTGGCCCAGTTGCCGGGTGCGCAGCGCATGGCAGCGGGTTATGAGTTGATCCATCGCCTGGGCAAGGACTACGAAAAGCCGACGTTCGACATCCACAGCATCACCAACCCGCAGGGTAACGAGATCGCCATCATCGAACGGATCGATCTGGAGACGCCCTTCTGCCAGTTGCGCCGCTTCAAGCGTTTCAGCGACGATCCGGAAACCATTGAGAAGATGAAGTCCGAGCCGGTCGTGTTGGTGGTGGCGCCATTGTCCGGCCATCATGCGACCCTGCTGCGCGACACCGCGCGCTCATTGCTGCTCGATCACAAGGTGTACATCACCGACTGGATCGATGCACGCATGGTCCCTGCCTCGATGGGCGCGTTCCATCTGGATGACTACGTCGCGACCATCGAGAAGTTCATCCGACACATCGGCGCCGAATCGCTGCATGTGATCTCGGTGTGCCAGCCGACGGTGCCGGTGCTCGCCGCCATTTCGCTGATGGCAGCGCGCGGCGAAGCCACACCGCGCAGCATGACGATGATGGGCGGCCCGATCGATCCTCGCCGCAGCCCTACCAGTGTCAACAACCTGGCCACGCAGCAGCCGCTGAGTTGGTTTCGCGGCAATGTGATCCACACCGTGCCGACCAACTATCCCGGCCACGGTCGCGAGGTCTATCCGGGCTTCCTGCAGCACGCCGGTTTCGTGGCGATGAATCCTGGCCGCCACCTGAGTTCGCACTGGGATTTCTATCTCAACCTGCTGCGCGGCGACCTGGACGACGCCGAAGCGCATCGGAAGTTCTACGACGAATACAACGCGGTGCTCGATATGCCGGCGGAGTATTACCTGGACACCATCAACACCGTGTTCCAGCAATTCCTGCTGCCGCGCGGCTTGTGGGAAGTGAACGGTGAACGCGTGGATCCTTCCGCCATCAAGCGCACCAGCCTGCTCACCATCGAGGGCGAACTGGACGATATCTCCGGCATCGGCCAGACCGAAGCGGCGCACGATCTGTGCACCGGCATTCCGACTTCGCGCCGCGCGCATCGCGTCGTCGAAGGAGCCGGCCACTACGGCATTTTCAGCGGCCGCCGCTGGCGTGAAGTGGTCTACCCGCAGGTGCGCGACTTCATTCGCCGCTCGGACATGGCGCTGGTATCCACCAAACGCGCCTGAAATGCGCGCGCGCAGGCCGGGACAACCATCGTAGGCTGGGTTGCCAAACCCAGCATTGCCATGCGTGCACGCCGCGCGATGCCGGGATGGTTATCCCAGCCTACGCAAAGAACGACTTGAAGGCATCAATGGTGCGTTCCACACCGGCATCATCCACGTCCAAATGCGTCACCAGCCGCAAGGTCGGCAAATAGCCGATGCTTATGCGTATCGACGCAGCGCGCAGATGCGCATCCAGTTCGCGCAGGCGCTCGCCAGGCACGTCGATGAACACCATGTTGGTGTGCTGTCCAAGCAACTTGATGCCGGTAATCCCACCCAGGCCGCCGGCAAGTCGCGCGGCCAGCGCGTGATCGTCCGCCAGGCGCGCCACTTGGTGGTCCAGCGCATACAGGCACGCCGCCGCCAGTAGACCAGCCTGGCGCCAACCACCGCCGGCCACCTTGCGCCAGCGTCGCGCCTTGTCGATCAATGCCGCAGACCCCACCAGCACCGATCCCACCGGCGCTCCCAGCCCTTTGGACAAGCACACCGAAACGCTGTCGAAGTGCTGCGCAATTGCCCTCGCCGGCACTCCACCAGCCACTGCGGCGTTATAGAGCCGTGCGCCATCCAGGTGCAGGGCAAGCCCGCGATGGCGGGCGAACTCACCGGCCGCGCGCAGATAATCCAGCGGCAGCACACGGCCATGCCAGGTGTTTTCCAGCGCCAACAGGCGTGTGCGAGCGAAATGCGGATCGATCGGCTTGATCGCCGCCGCCACCTTGTCCAGCGCCAGCGTGCCATCGGCGTCATGCGCGATCGGCTGTGGCTGAATCGAGCCCAGCACCGCTGCGCCGCCACCTTCGAATTTATAGGTGTGTGCGTCGGCGCCGACGATGTATTCATCGCCGCGCTCACAATGGGACATCAGTGCGAGCAGGTTCGACTGCGTGCCAGATGGGACAAACAGGCCCGCCTCGAAACCGAGATCGCCGGCAAGGCGCTGTTGCAGCGCATTGACGGTAGGGTCTTCGCCGTAGACATCATCGCCTACCTCGGCGTCGAGCATGGCTTCGCGCATGGCGCGTGTGGGACGTGTAACGGTATCGCTGCGCAAATCGACCCAATTCACGACTCACCTCTTTGGATACGTAGGCTGGCTTGCCCCGGGCTTGATCCGTAGACAACCCAACAATGCCACGTCAGGTCACTCCGCGCTAACCCAACTTATGGGCCTATCGCCTCCCACCACAACGCCGGCGGCAAGATCGCGAACAGGCCATCGCACAACACACGTCTGGCCGGACGCAGTAAATCGTCAAACGCAAATTCCATCGGGCGCAATAAAAATAGACGCGGGCAAGCCTTCTTGCAAGAAATTGTAAAAAAAGACGGAAAAAAAGAAATATCTACATAACAAATTCAATTGAAGATGGATAGCGTGCGATCTTCACTTTTACTTGCGAATGATTGTGAATGACGCATCACGCAACCATCCAGGTCGCTCCGTCATCAATAACTAGATAACCATTTAGGAGTTCACCATGCAGCCTAAAAACGTCGCACCTTTTAAATCGACCTGCCTGGCGCTAACCGCGATGCTCTCATTGCATTGCGTCGACGTCATGGCCATGACCTATCACGATAACAAAGTGACTTTTTCCGCCATAACACAGCCAGGCATTAGCCTTTCTGTCGGGAGTCATTACGAGGTCGAAGATTTTTCAGTGACGAGCGGCCAAGATCCAAACGGGAAGATCTATAAAGGCTTGTACAATGACTTGGTCCCAGGTGAAAGCCGGCCTGAAGAGGGCCCCATGATACCCACTCTTTCCACTACGTTTTCCGTGGGAAGAAAAGGCTCATCGCAGGTTGCGGCGTGGTTCAACGACAAAATTCATGCGAACCAAAACACCTTTGGTCACGGCGCCGATCAACTGAATTTCGCTTTCATCGGCACTCTTACCCTGCAGTTGCAACAGGGCACCTTCACGCTGCCCGGGATAGCCCTGGCCCAAGGTCATGCCGGCGCCACCAACAATTGGTGGTTTGGCGGTCAAACTTGTACTTATCTCGACGGCTCCATCCTCGGTTACGACCATACAAGCGTTAAATGTGTCGCCACCAACGCAGACGGGTCTAAGTGGACGATTACATTCCTACGCGGCGCAAATGATGTTAGCGAAGTGGAAATAACCAAAGTCACTCCCGCATAGACAGTAGTAACTCTTCGGCAAGCAGCCAACGGGCCATCACAGCGGCCATGTACCGCTGTGGTGGTATGAAAAACATGAGGATATGTCAGGGCCTGCACCCCAATCTACGGGATCGCGAGCCGCCAAAGCGCCGGCCGCAGGATGGCGAACAAGCCATCGCGCAGCGTACGCCTGGCCAAATACAGCAACTCGTCGTCTCGAGTAAGCAAGGCTGCGGCGCGTGCTTGCAGCGCAAGCTCAAGGAATTTCTGATCGTCACGATCGCGACAACGAGGCAGCTTCGCGAAGCTGCCCGCGCCCCCAGCCGGCCATGGCATGCAAAGTACGTATCGGCCGAAAAGCTCGATCGCCCGCATGCGCTGCGGCTCATCCAGCTTCAGTTGCGGATACTCCAACACTGCCAGCCATTCGGCCCGGCAATCGTCGCGCGTGACCAGTTCAACTTCGCCCGCATCTACCGCCGCAAGCAGTGACATGCACTGCGGATCATCGAACACGAACAAATCCAGGCAAACATTGGTATCGGGCACGAACCGCGGCGCGCCTGCCATATCACGCATGCTTGCGGAAATAGAACCACGCAATGAACATCAGCAGCAGCACCGGCAGTACGTTTGCCACTAGCGGGGGAGCGCCGTAGACCGTGCTGAAGTTGACGATGGCCACCTGCGCAAAATGCCAGCAGAGGGCGATGATGATGCCGATGAAGATGCGCTTGCCCAATCCGCCTGAGCGCAGCGCGCCGAAGGCAAACGGCATGACGCACAATACCAGCACCAGCGAGTTGATCGGATACATCACGCGCCCCCAAAACGGCATTTCGTACGGGCGGGCGTTCTCGCCGTTCTTCTGCTTGTACGTGATGATGTGCTGCAGGTCGCGCATCGCCAGATACTGCGGCTGGATCAGCGACTGCTGCAGAATTTCCGGGTCGAGCTTGGAATCCCAGTGTTCGTTGGCCGAAGTGCTGCTGTGCACGCCCTTATCGTCCAGGACGGTGCTGCGCACACGATCCAGCACCCATTCCTTGCCGACGTGTTCGGCCGTGTTGGCCTGGTCGAAACGGGCCAATTGCCGGCCATCGGGGGTCAAGGTGAAAACTCGCACATCCATCAGCTGCACGTGGGAATGGTCCCCCGCATTGCTCAGCGTCCTGTTTTTTGCATTGATGAAGCGGTCACCATCGCGCGCCCATAGGCCACTACTGGTAAGCCCAAGGCTGCCACCCGAGCGTAAGCGCAACGTCAATGCCTGCGCCTGCTGGTCGCCCCACGGACCGATGGTTTCACCCATCACCACCACACCCGCCACCAGGACCGCCACCACACCCGCTGCCGATATGCCGATGCGCAAGCGTGACATGCCCGCTGCACGCAATGCCGTCAATTCGCCGGTGGAGGCCAGGCTGCCGAGACCCATCAGGCCACCGATCAATGCCGCAAAACCGAACATCTCGTACATGCGGCGCGGAATCGTCACTACGACATAGAAGATCGCATTGCTGAGCGTGTAGCCGTTACGCCCGATGAAATGCAGCTGGCGGCCGAACTGGATCATCGCATCCAGGCCCACCAGCACCAGCCACACCATCAGCATCGAACCGAACACCGTGGTGCCGATCAGCCAGTCCACGCGCTTGACGCGCAAGCTTGCCATCAGGCCCTCGCCTTGCGCGGGGCGCGCGCTGCGTATTGATTGCGGAAGCTCCAGGCGGACGCCGCAAGCAGCGCGAAGCTGAGCAGCCACAGCGGAGTTGCGTGATGCCAGTGCCCCTTGGCTAGCTGGCCACGGCACAACTCCAGCAGGTTGTAATACAGGAAGAAACCGAGCACGGCGATCAACATGCGGCCGTAACGCGGCTCACGCGGCGTCTGCCGCGACAGCGGCATGGCCAGCATCAGCAGCGCCAGTGTCATCAACGGTACCACGGTGCGCCATGCGAATTCGGCGCGCGCATCCGGGGTGGTGTTGTGCATCAGGTCGACCATGTCGAGGTTATGGATCGGGTCTGCTTCATCTTCGGACTGGATTGCCGAGAGCGCGCTGTCATTGCGCTCGTATTGCATGCGACGCCAATTGTCGGCACCCAGCGGGATTTCATACTGCCAGCCGTCTTCCAGCGCCAGGTAGCGGTTGCTGTTATCGCTGCTGGAATACAGATTCCCCTTTTGGCCGGTGACCATCTTCATCACCCGGCTACCGTCCTTGTTGGTGCGCTCGGCTGCGATGAAGGTGCGGCCGAGGCGCTGCCCGTCACGGCTCAACGTGTCAACCAGAATGATGCCGCCCTTGCCAGGCAACTCAGTGAAACGGCCGGCATCGAGGCCGGCGGCGATGATCGAGCGATTGGCCGCCTGGACCAGACTGTCGGAAGTCCGAGCCGATAGCGGCCCCAGCCACATCGACACCGCACTGACCAACGCCAGCATGATCACCGCGACGATGCCCATCGGCCGCAGCAATCCGCCCATGCCCATGCCGGAGGAGGCAAGCACGTGCATTTCACTTTCGCGATACATCCGTCCGAAGGTCTGCAACACGCCCAGGAAGCCGGCCAGCGGCAGCATGCTGGACAGGGTATCGACCATGTTCAGGCCCAGCACCTGGAACATCACACTGGCCGGGAAACTGCCCTTGGCCACCTGTTCGAGCACGTGCGCGAAGGTAGTGCCGGCCATGATCACCAGCAGCACGATGACTGTGGCGCCGATGGTCGTACCCAGCTCGCGCAGGAAATACCGGTCTAGGATGCTCAGCATGCGATAGAATTATGGGTTCCGTGCCTCGCCCGTCCTGGGAGGCAAACCCGTAGTCTAGCCGGTTCGGTGCGTGCCGGTCTCCCCGCAGGAAATGACGATGACGCTTCAATTCAGCCTTGCCTCCACTGCCCCCGAAACCGCCGACACCCCTTGTGTGGTGGTCGGCGTCTACGAAAACGGGCTGCTAACCAGCGCCGCGGCGCGCGTGGACGGCGCCGCCGGCGGTGCGATCAAGCGCCAGGTTGAAAGCGGTGACATCACCGGCAAGGCAGGCAGCTCCACGGTCCTGTTCGCGCCGGAAGGAGTGCAGGCCAAGCGCGTGCTGGTGGTGGGCCTTGGTGGGCAGAAGGGCTTCGATGCCGCGCGTTACCAGAAAGTGAACCTGGAAGCGGCGCGCGCGCTTACCCGCCTGCCGATCGACAGCGCCGTGTCCTTCCTGGCCGAAGCCGACGTGCCCGGCCGCGACTCCGTGTGGCGCATACGCACGGCTGCGCTGGCCTTCGATTACGCTGCCTATCGCTACACAGCCAGCTTCAAGCCGCGCGAGAAGAACGGCCAGCCGGAGCTGCGCAGCGTCTCCTTCGGCGCCGATGCGCAGGCCCAGGCCGGCATCGACCAGGCCGCCGCCATCGCCGAGGGAGTGCGCTTTGCGCGCGAACTGGCGAACCTGCCGCCGAACATCTGCAACCCGGCCTACCTCGCCGAGCAGGCATTGAAGTTCGCCCAGGCCCATGCCGAACGCCACGTGAGCTGCAAGGTGCTTGACCACGAGGAAATGGAGCGGTTCGGTTTCGGTTCGCTGCTTGCCGTCGGCCGCGGCTCCGCCAACCGCCCCAAGCTGATCGTGCTCGAATACAACGGCGGCGCGGACGAGAAGCCCTACGCCATGGTCGGCAAAGGCATCACCTTCGACACCGGCGGCATCAGCCTCAAGCCGGGCCCGGGCATGGAAGAAATGAAGTTCGACATGGGTGGCGCGGCCGGCGTGCTCGGAGCATTTGTTTCGGCCGTCAAGCTGGGCCTCAGGCTCAATCTGGTTTGCGTCGTGCCGGCGGTGGAAAACATGCCCGACGGTGACAGCTATCGCCCGAGCGACGTGCTCACCAGCCTGTCCGGACTCACCATCGAAGTGCTCAACACCGATGCCGAAGGCCGCTTGATCCTGTGCGATGCACTTACCTACACGGCGCAAACCTTTCAGCCCAAGGTACTGATCGACGCAGCCACCCTGACCGGGGCCTGTGTAATTGCGCTGGGCAAGCATGCCAGCGGCCTGATGAGCAAGCACGACGACCTGGCCGAAGAGCTGTTGAGCGCCGGTGAAACCTCGCTTGATCGCGCCTGGCGCCTGCCGCTGTGGGACGACTATCAGGTCCAGCTCGAATCCGGTTTTGCCGATGTCGCCAACATCGGCGGAAAGAACGCCGGCGCCATCACTGCCGGCTGCTTCCTCGCCCGCTTCACCGAAGGCCAGCGCTGGGCGCATCTGGATATCGCCGGCACCGCGTGGGATGAAGGCCGCAAGGGCCTCGCCACGGGACGTCCGGTACCCCTGCTGGCGCAATGGCTGATCGATCGCGCCGGCTGATACCTGCCCGGGAACAGGAACCGGACCTTCCTGCTCCCTCTTCCCACTCGCCATTGACGACGATGCCCCGCGCCGACTTCTATCTCATCGCCAAGCCGCGCTTCAGCGAGCGCCCGTTGTTGCTGGTATGCGAACTGGCGCGCAAGGCATTCGCCACGCAGCAGCCCACGCTCGTTCTTACCCGCGATTTCGAGCAGGCCGAAGAACTGGACGAGCTACTGTGGTCGTTCGACGAAGACGCCTACATTCCGCACCAGCTCGCCGGCGACGATGACGACGGGCACACTGCCGTGCTGATCGCGCCGCCCGGGGTCGATGCGCCTGCGCGCCCGCTCATCATCAATCTGCGTGAACAATGCCCGCACAGCTACGGCGAGCGCGTGCTGGAAGTGGTGGCGGCGGACCCTGCCGAACGCGAGGGATCACGCCTGCGCTGGCGCGAATATCAGCGGCTTGGCTTCGAAGTCAACAAATTCGACATGTAATTTGGCCAAGCCGTTTCCGCGCAGTATGGCCATCATGCCGTGAGATGGGCATACCGTCGCCAGGATTACGCCAGATTCATTTCCTTCGACACAGCAGCCCGTGCGGTCATGGCTTCCTGGATGGCGGCTGCCAGTTCCGCATCGATCGATGATTTGTGCAGAAATGCGTCAATACCCACCTGACGTACGTGCGCCATTTCCTCCTCGCCACCACGCGTAGTCATGGCAACGATCGGTACATGTCCGCCGACGACTTCACCGCGCCGTATCAATTGCGCGACTTGGAATCCGTCGATGCCCGGCAGATCCAATTCGAGCAGCATCACATCGCACGGCTCCAGCGCCAGCTCCGCCAGGGCGTTCAGGCCGTGGTTCGCATGACGCACGTGGTGTCCCTGCCGCTCCAGCAGGTCGCGAACAGCATCGGCTGCCGTGACGTCACCGTCCACCAGCAGCACGTTCAACGAGCATAGGCGGCTGACGCGGCCCATCTCGTCTTGCGCCGTTTCCTCAGCAATTTGCAAGGGTAGGCGCACACGGAAGGTACTGCCTTTGCCCAGCATCGACTCCAGCGTCATGCGGCCGCCCATCAGGCCGACCAATTCATTGCAGATCGCCAGCCCCAATCCGCTGCCGATGCTGCGCTGAGGACCTTCGTCCTGCTCGAAGCGGCGGAACAGTCGCACACGGCTGGTTTCGGAGATGCCGGGGCCGGTATCGCTCACATCCAGCGACATGGAACCATCCGTCCAGGCGACATCGATGCGAATGCCGCCGCGCTCGGTGAACTTCACCGCATTATTGACGAGATTGAACAGTACTTGGCGAATGCGCAGCCCATCGCCCACCAGCAAGGCCGGCACGTCTTCGCTGACGTGCAGCTCAAGCACCAGGCCTTTGGCTTGGGCCGCGCCTTTTTGCAAGCGTACGACGTCCTGCAGCATCGGCCGCAATTCGAACGGTGCCGGATCAAGCACCAGTTTGCCGGCTTCGATGCGCGCCAGGTCCAATGCATCGTTCAGCAACTTGAGCAGCAGGTTGCTCGAACGCTGCATGGATTCGGCGTACTCGCGCTGCGTATCGTTCAAGGGCGTAGCCAGCAGCAGTTCGGACATGCCCATCATGCCGGTCATCGGCGTGCGGATTTCGTGGCTCAGCGTGGCCAGGAAGCGGCTCTTCGCAGCACTGGCCTGTTCGGCAATTTGGTGCCGCTGCTCGGCGAACTGGATGCGGCGGCGATGCGCCAGCCGGCGACGCCAAGCGAGCAGCACTAGGAAACCCAAGGCCACAGTGACGGCCACGTAAAGCAGCCACGCCCACCAGCGCAGCCACGGTGGCGCCTGCACGGTGATGCGCAACGGCTCGGCCAGCTGCACCCACTGCCCTTCCGAACTGCGCGCCATGACATCCAGCGTATAGTCGCCGCTACCGAGCCCGGTGAATTCGCGCTCGCCGTGATTATCGCGATCCACCCAGTCGCCATCGAAACCGTTGAGACGGAACCGGTACTGATTGGCCGCAGGATTGATGTAGGAGAACAGCCTGGCCTGGATGTGCAACTGGCTATCGCGCCAGCTGACGCGGATCGGCTGCGGCGTCAATGGCAGGTTGCGTGTCACGCCCCTGCGCTGCACGGTAATTTGCGTCACCGATAACGCTGACGGTACCGGCGGCGGATCCACTTTGTCCGGATCGAACCCGACCACGCCACCGTTTGTGGCGGCATACAGATAACCACTGGGCAACAGCGCATAGCCGCGATCGAACTCGCCGTTCGCCAGGCCGTTCTGCAGGCCGACGTGATAGAAACTGCCCCGAACGGGATCGTAGCGCCACAAGCCCTCGATGCTGAAAATCCAGATCCGGCCGAGGCAGTCGACATCCAGGTCCGTGGCGCGCAAGGACGGCCAGCCATGCTCGGCATCCACCGTACGCTCCAGCACCAGACGCCGGCCGTCGAGGCGATAATGCGAAAGGCCATCCTCGGTCGCCACCCAGATGCCGGTCCGATCGAAGTCGAAGGCATCGATGGCTTTGCCAGTGGGAACGCCCGGTACCATCACGAAACGGTCGCTCGCGCGATCGAACCACATCAGGCCGCCGTCGCTGGCATACCAGAACGTGCCCTTGTAGACCGTCATCTGGCTGCCCCACATCACCTTTTCGTTCGGCTTGTCCATCGCCACTTGAGACACGGCCAACGTGTCCGGATCGATGCGGAAAATGCCGTGGCCGAAAGTGCGCGTGTACATCAGGCCGTCAGGACCAGGTTCGACCTCCAGCGGATGATCGAGCACGCTGCGTTGCGGATCGACCTGGTCGAGCCGGCCATGCACGTAGTCGTATCGATACAACGCGCCTTGCGGAATGATCCACAAGCGTTGGCGGAAATCTTCGGTCATGCCAAGCACGCGCTCGCTCAATCCGTCGAGGGTGTGCTCGACCTTGCCGGTCACCGGATCCAGTCGATCGATGCGACCATCGCGCTCGCCTACCCACACATGCCGGCCATCGCGTCCGCGCGCCATGCTGGTGGCCACCGAATCGCGCAGGCTGGCTGGATCGTCGGGAACGTGGGTGTAGCGGCTGAAGCGGTTCCATCCGGGCGCGAGATAGGCCACGCCGCCATCGAACGTGGCTACCCATAGCCCGCCTTCGCGGTCCACCAGTGTTCGCCACACCCAGGTGCCGGGCAGATTGCCATGCAACAGCGGCTGGTTGACCAGTTGGACGACCGGCGCATCCGCGCTCATCTGCAGGTACATGCCGCGCTGCGTGCCGATCCAGAGATGGCCGGCAGCGTCACGCGTGCTGGTCATCACATTGGTCTGGTGTGGGATGGTCGGTGCACCGAACAAACGTGCCACGTCGTCGGGCCCCACCACCAACAGGCCCTGCCCGGTTGCAATGCGCACCTCGTCGCCGTTGCCTTCGATACGCCAGGCATCCATAGGCTGATTCGGATCGGCAGATTTGATGCGCACGAAACTGCCATCCAGATCGCGACGAAACACTCCACGATCGGAGCTGACCCACAGGCGTCCCTTGGAGTCGGTATACAGCGCGTAGACAATGCCGAAATCGCTCGGGTACAGGCCGATCAATGGATTGGTCACATGCTCGAAGCCCTGGCCGTCCGGCCGCATGCGATCCAGACCTTCGCCGGTACCTATCCAGATCGAACCATCCGGCGTTTGCGTAATCTCCCACACATGATCGTGCGCCAGGCTCTGCGGATTGCCCGGATCGTGCCCCCAATGGGTGAACTTGCCCGTAGCCGGATCGTAGCGGTTCAGGCCAGGCCCCAGCCCGCCGGCCCAGACGATGCCCTGCCGGTCGACGAACAGCGTCGAAATCTCGTTTTCGTAAAGCGAGTCAGGGTTGTTTTCGATATGGCGAAAGACGTGAAAGGACAGGCCATCGAAGCGGGCAATACCGCCTTTCGTACCGAACCACATGGCGCCATCGTGGTCCTGGGCAACGGCGTACACGGCGCTGCTGGGCAGCCCATCGGGCATGCCATAGCGCCGAAACTGGGGCGTGGGCAACGGCGCAGCCTCGGGCGCATGAATCGCCCCCTTCGGTACCGGCGCGTTCGTCGCGGATGCCACCGGCACAGCGCCGCCGGGCGCAACAGCACCCAGCAGGAAGGCCAGTCCCAACATGAAAACCGACACTAGTGGGCCCCTCAGGCACGTCAAACGGAGCTGCCACCCTATCCAAAGCCCCGCAAGAGGAGATCATGCCAAATCCATCTGGCTCCCGCACGTGCTGTTCATGGCAACGCAACAATCCGTTTCTGTCAGCGCGCTGGCAGAACCACCGGGTTTCCGCCAGACTCCCAGCATGAACCTTCGCCGGCCTGCCAATCTGCTGCTGACGTCATGTTTTGGCTGCCTGGCCGCGCAATCCGCGCTTGCGGCGTCGAACAGTTATCGCTACGACACGGTGCACAGCCAGATTGTCTTCAACATCGACCATGATGGTTTCTCGCGTCCGTTGGGACGGTTGCATATCGCCCAGGGCTCGCTGCGTTTCGACCCGGACGACTGGTCCAAATCCGGCACGGAGCTGGATATCGATATGCGCGACCTGGACATGGGCGACGCCCGCTGGAACGAGGCAGCCTGCAAAACCTCGCTGCTCGACTGCAAGACCTATCCGACCGCGCATTTCGCCAGTACCTCGGTGGAACGCAAGGACGACACGCACGGTGTGCTGCACGGCACGCTCACCTTGCACGGCGTGAGCCAACTGATCGACATTCCGTTCCGCGTCAATCGCATCGGTAAGACCATTTTCGGACTGCACACGGTAGCCGGCTTTTCGGCCACGGCCATGCTCGATCGCACGGCGTTCGGCATCAGCGGCTTTCCCAATGCCGTGGGTCATGGCGTCGCGGTCTGGCTGGAACTCGAAGGCATTCGCGACAGTTCGAGCGACGACAACAAGGAGCATCCATGAGTTTGCGTACTGACGGCCGCCGCTGGGGATCGGTCGCCAAGTTGTTTCATTGGATCGTGGGCCTGGGGATACTCGGCAACGGCGTGTGGGGCCTGCTGATGACCGACATGTCACCCTCGATGAGCAAGATCAGCATCTACGCCCTGCACAAATCGATCGGGCTGACGATCCTGGCGTTGTTCGCGCTGCGCCTGGCTTGGCGCCTGTATGACGGTGCGCCGCCGGACGAACCCATGCCGCGCTGGCAGCGCATCGTCGCGCACGCCACGCACGTACTGCTGTATGGGTTCATTCTTGCCTTGCCGCTGAGCGGCTGGCTGTTCAATTCCCTGCATGGCTATCCGTTGCAATGGTTCAAATGGTTCAATCTGCCTGCATTGGCGGCGAAGAACGACGATCTCTCGCAAGTCGCGGGCGAAGTTCATGAATGGCTGTTCTATTTGCTGCTGCTAGTGCTAGTCGGGCATGTCGGCGGCGCCCTTAAACATCATTTCTTCGATCAGGACAACGTATTGCGGCGCATGCTGCCGTTTGCACGCTTGCGTCAAGGCAAGACAACTTCAGGAGAGCTCACATGAAAATCCGCATTCATTCCCTTGCCGTGCTGCTTGCATTGGCCGCACCGTGCATCGCCAGCGCTGCCGACTACAAGGTGCAGTCGGGCAGCACTCTGGGTTTCACCAGCAACTTCCAGGGCAGCAACTTCGATGGCCGCTTCAACCAATGGACGGCGGCGATCAGCTATGACCCGGCCAACCTCGCTGCATCCAGGTTCGACGTGATGGTTGATCTTGCCAGCGCCAAGACCGGTGACAACGATCGCGACAGCGCGCTGCCCGGGCAGGATTTCTTCAACGTAGCGAAGTACCCCCAGGCGCACTTCTTCACGACCGCAATCCGTCAACAAGGCAGCCAGGTGGTTGCCGACGGCATGCTGACGCTGCGCGGCGTGACCAAGCCGGTGAGCTTGAACGTAGCATTCAAGCCGCAGGGCAAGGGTGCCACGCTGGACGTCAACGGCACGGTGAAGCGCCTGGACTTCAGCGTCGGAGGGGGACAGTACGCGGATACCTCGGTGATCGGGCCGGACGTGAAGGTCACGGCGCACCTGGTGTTGAGCGCAAAATAAGCAGAAACCGGCGCAGGTTGGACTGCAACCCGACCTACGTCACCCGGCTATCCAGCGGGCTATCGTCTGGGCATCGAACGGCCAGTCCAGTTCCCGTCCGTCGCGCGCATCGCACAGCACCGGCACGCGGGTACCATAGCGATCCTCCAGCTCCTCGCTGTCCTCGACCCACACAGTGTCGAAATCCGGCACGCGCGCCTGGGCCAGCACCGCCAGCGCGAGGTCGCACAGGTGACAGTAATCGCGTTGATAAAGCACGAAATCGGCCATACGTGTGCTTGCAGAATGCTCCGGCGGTAACGCCCGCGTAGAATAGCTGGTTCATCCCCGTCTCCGCAGCGTGCCCATGGCTGTCAGCGCTTTCGATATCTTCAAGGTCGGCATTGGCCCCTCTTCTTCCCATACCGTAGGCCCCATGCGGGCTGCCGCGCGTTTTTCCGAGCGCTGGCTGGAGGAAAAGGGCGTATTGGACCGCGTCACACGCGTGCGGGCGGAGCTGTACGGATCACTGGCGATGACCGGCCGGGGACATGGTACCGACAAGGCCGTCATTCTCGGCTTCGAGGGTGAGCATCCGGATACGGTCGATCCCGATCGGATTCCCGATATCCTCAAGCGAGTCCGTACCACGTACCGCCTGCGCGTGCTAGGCAAGCTTGAGGTCGAGTTCGACGAAAAGCGCGACCTGGTGTTCAACAAGCGCCAGAAATTGCCGTTTCACACCAACGGCATGCGCTTCACTGCCTATGATGCGGAAGGCCATGAATTGGCCACACGCGATTACTACTCCGTAGGCGGAGGTTTCGTGGTCAACCACGACGAGGCGGCGGAAGACCGCATCGTCGCCGACACCACCGAACAACCCTACCCTTTCCACACGGGCGAACATCTGCTGGCGTTGTGCGAGCAGCACGGCATAAGCATCGCCCAGCTGATGATGGAAAACGAAAAGGTGTGGCGTACGGAGGCGGAAGTGCGCGCCGGCCTGCTGAATATCTGGAAGACCATGCAGGGTTGCGTAGAGCGCGGACTGCGCTCGCCGGGCACCTTACCCGGCGGACTCAAGGTGGCGCGCCGCGCCCCCGCCATGGCGACGGAACTGCGCAACCAGCCCGAGGCTTCGCTCAAGGATCCGCTCACCATCCTCGACTGGGTGAATCTCTACGCGCTGGCGGTGAATGAGGAAAACGCCGCAGGTGGACGCGTAGTTACGGCCCCCACCAACGGCGCGGCGGGCATCGTGCCGGCCGTGCTGCATTACTACCATCGCTTCTGTCCCAAGTCCGACGAACACGGCGTGGTTGATTTTCTGCTCACGGCGGCGGCCATCGGCATCCTCTACAAGGAGAATGCATCGATCTCCGGCGCGGAAGTCGGATGCCAGGGCGAAGTGGGCGTCGCCTGCTCGATGGCCGCCGGCGGCCTGACCGCCGCGCTCGGCGGTACGATCCATCAGATCGAAAACGCCGCCGAGATCGGCATGGAACACAACCTCGGCCTCACTTGTGACCCCATCGGCGGCTTGGTGCAAATTCCCTGCATCGAACGCAATGCCATGGGCGCCGTCAAAGCCATCAATGCCAGCCGCATGGCGCTCAAGAGCGACGGCAAGCACCGCGTATCGCTTGACAAGGTGATCAAGACGATGCGCGACACGGGGCTCGATATGAAGGACAAATACAAAGAAACGTCGCGGGGCGGGTTGGCGGTCAACGTCATCGAATGCTGAGGCGGGTTGGGGATGCACCCCCAACAGCCCCCCGTTTTTCGTTCCCGCACTGTTGCTGCATTTAGCAGATGGCCGCATTGCCTGCGGCGCTTTCGGACGCCGTAGGCGCCCGAGTCACTTTTCTTTGCTGGCCCAAAGAAAAGTAACGGCGGATTCTAAACTCAAGTGCATCACTGGAGTGGAGAAGGCCATGGGCGTGCAGTATGAGCACCTGAATGCCGAAGAACGCGGCACGATTATGGCGATGAAGCTTCATCACGCCAGTGGCAGGGCGATCGCGCGGGCGCTGGGACGCTCGCCCAGCACCATTACGCGGGAGCTGCGCCGCAACGGCTATAAGGCGCCTCAGACGTGCGGCCCGATGGGTCGCCCGCGGATCGCCGGTGGCTATGATGCCGGCCGAGCGGGCCGGCGGGCACGGCGCCTGCAC
>NZ_RYYV01000019.1 GCF_003977665.1 Dyella choica
GCAACGTACTCCACCTGGCAGATTCCTCCCCCGGGTCAAACGGGGTGGGCCGGTCAAACGGGTTGGGCCTTTCCTTTGTGCTGTGGTTTCAATCAGATATTCACATGGCTTAGTACGCCACAGAGTGGATTTGTTCCACCCAATGCGATAGGCAAGCCGGATTGCTCGTGTGCTGATCCCATCGACGTCTCCACCGGCAATCGTTTCGAGGAAGTGACGGATACCGTCATTGACGGTGATGTTGTTTTCAGGCGTTATTACAACTCGTTGTCCACCCAGACACGAGGATGGCATCTTGGTTCGAAGTGGACGTACAGTTACTCGCGATACTTGGACCTAACTCAAGCCTCGCCGCCCAGTTACATTTTATCAGGCGGCGGAGATCCGTATTCGCAGAGCTTGCTTCTTATAAATGTGGTTCGAGATGACGGGCGCCAGCTCGTCTTCACATCGAGCTACAACAACGGTGGGCCGCAGACCTGGGCCTCTAGCACGGACGTCCATGATCAGTTGACGGAGCTCTACGATAGCTCTGGAAACGTCTCAGGATGGAAGTATTTTGATGCCGCCAACCGCGTTACCGAGCTGTATTCGACCCAAGGCAGTCTTTTGAGTGTTACCGATGCTATTGGCAAGACGACGACATTTACTTACATCAGTGTACCGGGCCTTGTCGCAGGCGCAACTGACGTGGTGTTGGCGTCCATCACGTCGCCAGCGGGGCGCATTTTGAAATTAACCTACACGAGTTCGGGTTCGCTCGCATCGTTGGGGCTTCCGGATGGATCGACGCTTGCCTATCAACAGGATGCGAATCTGAATCTGACGACAGTCACTTACCCGGATGGGAAGACATTCCAGTACGTCTATAACGAGGCAGCGTATGCTGGGGGTAATAATCCGAATCTGATGACCGGTCTGGTGGATGAGGCTGGTGTACGATTTGCCACATTCTCCTACCAGAGCATCAATCAGCCCTACCAAACATCCAACGCCGGTGGCGTCAATACATTCATCTCAAACTTTCCTGCTGGTTCTCCAACAACGAGCACGTTCACTACGCCGCTCAATGCAACGCGCACGTTCAATTGGACGACCATAAACAGTCGGTCTTTCGTTTCCAGCGTGGCTAGCTCTTGTAGCGGATGTACGACCGCAACGACGTCATACGTCTATGACGTCAATGGCAATCGAACACAGGTGACCGATCCGTCCGGGAACGTCACCAAATACACCTACGCAACAGATGGTAGTGGTTTGGAAATCCAGAGGGTGGAGGCTGTAGCTACCGCAGCACAACGAACTATCCAGACAAGTTGGAACGAAGCCATCCGGCAACCATTGCAACGCACCGTCCTTGATGCCAGTGGCAATACGGTCAGTAGTACTCAATGGGTCTACAACGCCGCCGGTCAAACGCTGGCTAGCTGTGACATCGATCCGAGCAACAACACTGCATCGGGTTACGCCTGCAGCAACACCGGTACAACGCCGGCGGGTGTGCGTCGCCGGACCTATACCTACTGCACGGCAATCGACACCACGCAATGCCCAATTGTGGGCTTGATGCTCACGGCCACCGGCCCGCGCACCGACACCATCCAGACCACCACCTACAGCTATTACCTAAGCAGCAGTGCGACGAGCTGTGGTACCCCCGGTGCGGCCTGCTACCAAGCCGGTGACCTGCACACCATCACCGATCCCTCCGGCCACGTCACCACCATCGCCTCCTACGACGCCGATGGCCGCATTACCCGGCAGACCGATGCCAACGGTCTCAACACGGATACGACCTACACCTCGCGTGGCTGGGTTGGCTCGCGCAACGTCGGTGGCGCCACCAGCAAGTTCACCTACACCGCCTATGGCGCAGTGCAAACCGTCACCGATCCCGATGGCGTCACCACCACCTACGGCTACGACGCTGCGCACCGCCTGGTGAAGATCACCGATGCGCAAGGCAACTACCTCCAATACACCCTGGACAACGCCGGCAACAAAACCGCCGAGCAGGTCTATGACTCGACGGGCACGTTGCACAAGAGTCTGAGCCGGACCTTCAACCCCCTGGGCCAGCTCACCAAGGTGATGGACGGTCTTAGTCACACCGTGTTCGATGCCAGCGCCAGCAACAGCTACGACGCCAACGGCAACCTGGTGCAAAGCGCCGATGGTCTTGGTATCCAGCGCCAGCAGGGCTACGACGCCCTGAATCGCCTGGTGCAGACCCTCGACAACTACAACGGCACGAACTGACAGGGAGCCAGCCATGAAGCAAGGACAAGCAGTGAACAGCTCGGCCGCTGTGAACGGAACCTCGGACAAGACACCAGGGGGCCGAATGGACATAGGGTCGCGCACGATGATGGTCAGGAAGCTGCTGACCGGCCTTACGGTTGGTATGGCAATGGCCATCGTAACCGCACCGGTCGTGGCACAGACTGCCAACACCAAGACCGCCTACACCTACGATGCCCTGGATCGCGTGACCCAGATCACTGATCCCAGCGGCCTTAACACGACTTACCAGTACGACGGCTTATCGGATGAAACCAAGCTCACCAGCCCCGATTCCGGAGTCACGGCCAAGACTTTTGACGCCGCTGGCAATGTGCTGACCGCCCTCGACGCCAACGGGAACTCTGTTACTTACACCTATGACGCCCAGGACCGTCGTCTGAGCGCCAACTACGCCGACACCACCCAGAACATCACTTATACCTACGACGAGTCCAATTCTGTCACCGGCTGCGCCGCGTCGTACCCCATCGGCCATCTGACCCGCATGGTCGAAAATGCTGTCACCACGGTATTCTGCTACAACACCCAGGGCTATGTGATCCAAAAGAGCCAGACGGTCAGTGGCCACACGGATGTGACGACCTATACCCGTAGCCCCGGCGGCAAGATCCTTGGCATCACGCATCCAAGCGGCAACCAGGTAGCTTACAGCTACGATGCGAACGGCCATATCAGTGGTGTCACCGCGACCACCCCGAGCGGCACGACCACGCTGGTCAGCTATGCGACCTATTTGCCGTTCGGGCCAATCAGCGGCTACACACTGGGCAATGGCCAGGCGGTCACACGCACGTACGACGCCAATTACCGGCTGACAGATCTCGTCAGCCCGGCATTCACTTTGCATGTGGCGCGGGATGTGATGGGTGGTATCACCGCTATCGGCAACAGTCCAGGCGCGAATCCAGCAACCGAGACATATAGCTATGATCCGCTGTATCGGTTGACGTCTATCACCGAAGCCAATGGCAGCGCGTTGGAAAGCGTGACGTATAACAGAACGGGCGATCGTCTCAGCAAGACGGGTAGTGGCCTCGCCACTGGCGCGTACAGTTATAACCCCAATACCCACCAACTGATTACAACGGGCAATGCCGCACGAACGGTGGATGCCAATGGCAACACTACTGCGGTGACACAAGCTGGCAGCACGTATGGATTTGGTTACAACGCGCGAAACCGGATGGCGCTCGCGCAGCTGAATCAGAGTACGGTTGCCTTATACACCTATAACGCAGATGGGGAACGTGTCGCCAAAACCGCTAATAGCTCAACAGAGCGTTATAACTACGATGCGGACAGTCTGTTGCTGAGTGAATACGGCGCGACCAATCGTGAATACGTCTACCTCGACGATATTCCGATAGCCAATCTCGATACGCAGGGAACTACCATATCAATCGCCTATGTGACGGCGGATCAGTTGGGTACGGCACGAACGATTGCGGATGGAGGCGGCAACTCGGTTTGGACATGGGCATATCAGAGCAATATTTGGGGAGAGCAAGCGCCAACAAGCACCGGCTATACATATAACCTTCGCTTCCCGGGGCAGTATTTCGATGGAGAAACAGGGTTGCACTACAACCACCACCGCGATTACGATCCAGCGACAGGGCGTTATCAGCAAGTGGACCCGCTCGGATTCAAGGGAGGGCAGTGGAGTTTGTATGCATATGCCAACGGAAATCCGGCTAGCTATAGCGATCCATCAGGTTTATTTGTGCCGCCAGCGCCCGGGAGCCCGCTGGCACTTGCTCTTGAACGCGCGGGACTTGCTGAGGCAGCGGGTCTAGGTCCAGAGGACCCCGTCGCAGATGCAGCCGCGGCGCTATTGTTTGCTGGTACTTTAATCGCGGCAGAGATGTCCGGGCAAAATTCTGGACCAGGGAAAAATTGCCCAGGGCATGATTGCTCGGAAATTCTCGCGGAGATCGAGGCACAGAAGCAGATAGTGATTGATCGCTATTTCGGCATGCTTTACGACCGCCGTGAGCTGTACGACAACGCAATGATCACGCCTTTAAGTCGAAGAGGTGGCTCTTGGGTGGGGCACCAGCAGGCATTTAGAAATGAGCAAGCAAGGCTTATAAAGCTGATCGATAAGGCGAGAGAGATGAACTGCCCAGTTGAGCCCAATGCAGTCCTGTGGTCGACCATTGCACCCCCGGATAAGCCAGCAGGAAGATAGTCATGAATGTTCCGAATGATCCAGATCTCAGAGGGTTGGCAAAGGCTTATTGCCATAAATACAGCTCTGCGGAGACGGCAAACGACATGGCCGATTTTGAGGTGTATGAAAAAGTTTGCGATCTTGTCAAAAACGACCCCGAGGTGGCGTTTGCCTTCATTGTGCTAGTTATCAAGGAGAAGCCAAACGACTTTGCCTTTGCAAATCTTGCCGCAGGTCCTATGGAAGATTTGTTGGTCTTTCATGGTGAGAGAATGATCGACCTCGTTGAGAACGAGGCCAAACAGAATCCTGATTTTGACGATCTTTTGGGCGGGGTTTGGCTTAGTAGGATGCGGCCTGAAATTGCCAAACGAGTAGCTCGCGCACGCAGTGCCATTTGGAAAGACTAAAGAGTAGTCGGCGCATGCATGGCACATGTTGGGACATCCAGTGATCCAGGACAGTGATCCAGGACATCCATCAAATGGCCCTTCGCCGACGACCACGCGCGCCATTGACTGATGTCAGAGGCTTGTAGCGGGGCGTAGCGTTGGTGGCATGACTTACCCGCGCCACCAAATCGTTGCCCCGGAAACTGAAGGCTTCTTTCACTGTATTTCCAGTTGCGTGCGTCGCGCTTTCCTGTGCGGAGAAGACGCGTATATCCGTCGTTCCTACGAGCATCGGAAGGCTCGGGTGGAAGGGCGCTCGCTGGCGCGCCCCCGGGGTTTTGAGTAGTGCAACGATTTAGGTTCCAATCTCTCAACCGAAGGGGATCGGGCGTGAAGAAGCGTTTTGCCGAGGAATAGATCATCGGGCTTTGCCGTGGGGCGTATTACCCAGCATTGGCGAACATTTTTATATAATGTATTGCTCCAGGGTTCGAAGCATCAGGGGGATGCCGATGAAACGCTTTTTGCTGGCTTGGCTGCTGGTCTCGGTGTCATTCGCCTGCATGGCGGATGGTGCTCCGAAGATCACGGATTTCTTGCAGCGTGCTGAATACGAGCGGGTGGCGATATCGCCCGATGGGGCGCTACTGGCTATTGCGCACAGAGAGGATGAAAACACGACGGTCACGGTACTGCAGCGCTCGGATATGAATGTGGTTGCGCAGATCGGGACGGGAAGTCGCGGGGAAATTGAAGCACTGTCGTGGCTGGGATCCGATCACCTGGTGATCGCCTTCAACCGTGCCTCGGAGAGGTATCACCAGCCCATCTTCGATCCCCTCATTTATCTGGTAGATATTCACGCGAAGCATCCGATGACCTTGGCGTCAAATTTCTTTGGAACGGTGCGCGGGGATGATCGCCACATCCTGGTTCGGGAATGCAAAGATTTCAGCGCGGACCACGAGTGCCGCTACAGCTTGCGACGACTCGACATCAACCATTTGGTGGACAAAGGGGAGGAGCTGGGCGAGGCTCCTTTGGGCGATGCCTCGCTGATGGTCGACCACAGCGGGCAGGTCAGGTTCGCCTGGGCCTGGAGCAATACGGCCCGAAGCCAGATTTATGTGCGCGGCGACAATGGGCAATGGTCCTCGCTCAACGACAGCGACGTCACGCACCTTGAGGTGATACCGGTCGGTATTTCCGCCGACAACAAGACCGCCTTCCTGGACCGCGAGCGCGTCGATGGTCCCGATGTCATCGAGAGCTACGATTTTGCCAGCGGCAAGCGGACCGAGCTGCTAAGCGACAAAGTGTCAGATCCGCTTGCCACCATCTATTCCATGGATGGCAAGGAGCCGATTGGCGCCTGGTTCGGTCCCGGTGTTCCACAAGCGCGTTACTGGACTCCGAACAGCGACGACGCCAAATGGCACAGTGCGCTGGTGAAGGCTTTTCCCGGCAGCGTGGTCAGTGTGTCGAGCAGTACCGCCGATGGTTCGACCATTGTTGTGCATACCTACAGCGATCGCGACAACGGCTCGTGGTATCTGTTGGACCGTGCCACGCACAAGGCCACGCTGCTGTTTCATGCTCGGCCTTGGCTTGACGCTGCGCGCATGGCAGTGATGGAGCCGATCGAATTCAAGGCCAGAGACGGACTGGCTCTGCATGGATTCCTTACACGTGCGCAAGGAGTGAGCGGCCCGGCGCCGACGGTAGTGATTGTCCACGGTGGCCCGTACTTCGTCGCGGACGATTGGACGTTTGACGAGGAAACTCAACTTCTCGCGGCCCACGGTTACAGCGTGCTGCACGTGAACTTTCGCGGCTCGGCGAATTTCGGCCTGCATTTCATGCAGCTTGGCTATCGCCAGTGGGGGCTGTCCATGCAGGACGACATCACGGATGCCACCCGATGGGCCATCGCACAAGGTGTAGCGGACCCAAAACGAATCTGCATCTATGGCGCAAGCTACGGTGGATACGCAGCGCTAATGGGGGCTGCGCGCGAACCCGGGCTTTATCGTTGCGCGATCGGGCTGGCTGGCCCCTATGACCTGAGCAAACTCTATCGCTGGGGCGATATCCATCGCAGCGACTACGGCATGCATTACTTGAATTTGGTGCTCGGCGAAGACAAGGCCGCTTTGATCGCTGACTCGCCGATTTCTCGCGCTTCCTCCATCACGATTCCCGTTCTGTTGGCGCATGGTGAGCAGGATGGCCGAGTGCCGGTTCAGTATGCCAACGCCATGCGATCCGCTCTGAAGAAGGCAGGGCGTCCGCCGGATTTCGTGACCTACGAATGGGAAGGCCATGGACTCGCTGACCCGGCAAACAAGCAGGATTTCTACACCCGCATGCTCACCTTCCTGGCCAATAACCTTGGGCCAACATCGGAAAATGTAGGTGCTGGAAAAGCGGGGAGCGGGGACGCCAAGGGGATGGGTGGGAATTGAGCGTTGGTTCGTGTGTACGCGAGTTGAAGAGGGATTATGGGACGGCCTATTGAGTTGAAGATTTCCCTTATCGCACTTGCCTGCGAGTACGCAGTGATGGCAGTCATCTACGTGTTTGCATGGAGATCCCAGCTTTCTACGGGTCAGACGCTTACGCTGGCCATGATATGGAAGTATCTAGGGTTCATTGTGATCCGGCCGCTCGTAATTTACGGATTGTGGCGGGGCATTAGTTGGATACGTACGGTCTGCCTTTGGCTGATGCCGATTGTGTTCTTGTTGAGTTTGGCAGTGAAATTACACCATCCCGCTACAGTGCCCTTGGGGATGAAGGCGCACAGCCCATTAGAGACCACCGTTTTAGCGATAGGCCTTCTGGCGCTGCTGCTTCTGTATTCCCCGCGAGTGGGTGCCTGGTTTCGTTCGGCTCCGAGCAGGCAGTCTGTGGTGGGGGCGACTTCTGTGGAATAAACAGAAATCGGAGCGGCTCACGAATGGGTCCGTCAAAAGTCAAAGGGTGGACGGCCCCCATTGGCCCACGTTTTTGCTCGTCATCCCAGCGAAAGCTGGAATCCACTGTCTTTGGCGATCTGCAAGTCGCTGGATCCCAGCTTTCGCTGGGATGACAGTAAAGGTGGTTGAAACATCCTAACCCACTCGGAATGTCCCGTGATGGGTTGGGGGCAGGGAAAATGACTTGGGGATACCTCGGATTACATCCCCCATGAACGCTAGTCGTTGATCCCATGCGCTCGCAGCACGTTGGAAATATCCACCCGCCAGATATTGCGCGAACCATTGAGTGGACTGCTCAGCCGCTGCTGCAGCGTAGCCACAGTGTCGTGGGTCTTGGGAAAGCGCACGTCTTCCTGGCGGTTGCTGGATACATACAGCTCGCCAAACGTTGGTCCTAGCGCCGGCGCGTTTTCCAGGCTTTGGGTGTTGACATCACCGCCCAGGTGCTCGGGTTTGCGCCAGCTCCCATCGGCCTGGCGGAAGGCAATGTAGATGTCGGCGCTGCCCAGTGAATCGCCCTCATCCCCGGCGAACAGCAGGAAGCGGCCGCGTGGATCTATGCACGGGTCCATGCGGTTATGCGAGATATCCCCCAGTTCCACTCGCTGTGGAGGGGAATAGCCGCTGCTGGCTGGGTGCACTACGTAGATCTGATAGAGCTTGCCGGAATCCGGGCGGCGCGCGGAAAAGTAGATATCGCCGTTGGCGGCCACAGATGGGTTGTAGAGCGTGGCGCCGTCGTTGAGCGCGCCGTCCACATGTTGGGGTTCGCCCCAGCGGCCATCCGCCTGGCGCTCGATGTACCACAGGTTGGTGCCGGCAAAGTGTCGGCCGCCCGCCTCGGCGACCAGCGGCCGGTCGCCCGGATGCACGGGGCGATTGGAAACGAAATACAAGCGCTTGCCATCCGGGGCAAAAGCCGGCTCGGAGTCGTGCCATTGCCCGGAGAACGACGCCATCTCAGGGGCGGACCAGCGCTTGCCGTGGCGGTGCGAGACCAGGATGGTGTCGTCCTTCTCAGCAAAGTCGGAGCGCATGAAGTACAGCGTCTGCCCATCCGGCGATAGCGCCGCGCTGGTTTCCTGCAGGCCAGTGGAAATGACGCCAGGGCCGAGCAATTCGGCAGCATTCGCCGGGGCGGTGCAAGTCAGCGCGAAAGCTACGGTCCAGGCCAGTGTCTGCCACTTCATACTTGCTCCCTTGATAGAAAGTCTATGCAACCCGGCACCATTGTCGGTGAAACGGAAATTACGCGCTTCCATTTTGGGGTGAGCGGTTGCGTTTGCGTGGCGGGCGGTCGGGTCTGTGTGCGAGCGGGTCGGTTCCTAGGCCGTGATCCTGGTCGTGGATGTTTTATGGGGGTGGACCAGCGGTCGAATTTTTTCGATGGGAGATTTTGACCCTAAGGCTTCCAGTCACCTCGCCGTCTTCCCCGCTTTCGCTCGCTGCAGTCTGGGAAAACCGAGCTCTTGATCGCGAGGCTACATGGCACCTCGCCGTCATTCCGGCGCAGGCCGGAATCCAGTTTCAATACATCGTGCGAAGCACCCAAAGCCCGGTTTTGTGTCCTTCGGACGCGTATTTAGACTGGATTCCGGCCTCCGCCGGAATGACGGTGAGGTAAGCCAAGCCCTGCGACCAAATGCTCGATTTTCCCCGGACAGCCGTGAGCTTCCGCTGAGGTGGCGAGCAAATGACGTCCGGCCTCCCAGATTCTGGCCCTCTGAGCTTGCTATGCTTGGCCCGCACGGCGCGGGGGCGCGCCGCTCTCAGGGAAGTGACCTATGGCAATTCGATCAATGGGCCCAGGGGCCGGCTTTGGCTGGCTAAGTCGCGGCATCAGCGTGGGTTTTCGTCATCCGAAGCCGCTCTTCGGCGGCGCCGTCCTGGTGCTGCTCGCGGCGATGGTCCCGACGCTCATCACGCTACCCATGCAGCTTCATGCACTGCATTCCGGTACGCCACTGCAGCCGACAGCTTTCTTATGGATTATGGCGTTATCCGTTCTGCTTAGCTTACTCGTCTTGCCGCTGTACGCCGGCTACTTGAAAGTGATCGATTCGGCTGAGCAGGGGCTGGCCGCCCGCGCAAGCGATATCATCAAGCCCTATGCAGAGGGCAAAGCGCTGCGCGTGATCGGCTACGGCGTGCTGATGATGGTGGTTTATTTGGCCACGTTCGCCATTGTTATTGCCACGACAGGGGGCGGCGTTGCCCACTGGTATATGCAAGTGCTGACCGCAGGGGCCAATCATCTACCGCCGCCCACAGGATTGCCGGATGGCTTCGGGATCACCTTTTTGTTGCTCGCCGTACTCGGCATTTTCATGATGGGTTTCTATTCCATCAGCCTTGGCCAGGTGTCAATTCGCGACCGCGGTGTGTTCGGCGCCATCGCCGACGGCGCAATCGGTGCGCTGAAAAACTTGCTGCCGCTACTTATGCTTGCACTGGGCTTCGTCCTTACCTGGATCGCTGTCGCCATCGGCTTTGGGATAGTCGCCTTACTGCTTGCCCTGATCGGCAAGCTGGTCGGCGCATGGCTGATGCTGGTGCTGCTCTTTCCGCTCTATATCGCTTTATTTCTCACCATGTTTACGGTGATGTTCGGAGTTGCGTACCACCTATGGCGTGACGTGTGCGGTGACGACATCGCGACGGGAACGGCTCAACCGTTCGCTGCTTGATCGAGCCTCTGATCGGATTGGGAGCGCCCCCGCAAAAGGGCGGGGGCCGTTAAAGCTCGAAAAAGGCCACCAATATAGGCGGGCGTAGCGAATCGCGTCACGTTCGCCTCCCGAACCCGTGGTCAGCCTGACCGGATTGCGCCTGTCGTTTGGTATCCTCTCCTGCATCGTCACGGTGGCACTTGCAAGTGCTTGGAGAGAGTCAGTCATGACCATGCGTACACTCGTCCAACTGGCCATGGTGATGCTGTTGGCGGGATGTGCCGCCGGTCCGCCCGCTACGGTAAAACATCGCGTTCCCCACGGGAGCACGATTGCCGTGGTGATGTTGCAGGACTGCGATATCGCAAAGCAGGCGGATTGCGATGGCTCCGGGTTGAACGCCAGTTCGATCTTTGTCAGCGCCATTTCGCGAATGCCGGGCCTGCAAGCCGTCTCGCTGGCCAGGCCCGTTGGGCCCAAGGCAGCGCTCAGTGACGACGCGGCGATCGCCTATGCCAGGGAAAAAGGCTACCGCTATGTCCTGAACGGCGAGGTTCAGGATTACTTTCGCACCGGCAACTTGCTGTTTCATTCGAATCACGCAGGTGTTTCAGTGCGCCTCCTGAGTACATCCAGCGGGCAAGTGCAGGCCACTTATACCTATCAAAAGCATTCGAGGACTCATTCGCCCGATGCCATACTGGAGAAAATGGCCAAGCGATTGGCGGCTTCCATCATTCTTGAGAAAAAGGGCGAGCGCGAGGGTAAGTTCCTCCTTTACAACGGGAATGGCTAGGGCTGACGAACGCTTCTGGCTCGGCCTGCAAGGCGACTACGATCTTGAAGAAGCTCACTTTGCGCTGGGCAAAGACATCAAGCGCATCGAGCGTATCGCCGCCTGACTCTCGCCCCCGTTTTCGACTTGATCGACAGCGCGTAGGCTGGGATGGCAATCCCGGCATCGAGAGGTCACAGGCAAAGCTGGGATTGTCGTCCCAGCCTACGCTACACCAGACGCATATACAGTTCGGTGGCGGGTGCGGGGAATGGATCAAGGCATCCTTGAAGCAAGCCTAAAAGAGGCAGGGCGCTTTTCAATGGATGGAAAAGCGCCCTGGTCCTTTTGAACTCCTTTGTCGCGCCTCACCAGATCACGCAGCGATCCGGCTTGATCATCGGACTTGGCGGAGCAACACCGAACGCCTGCTGGAATTCCGGCAGGTTGGCCAGCACGCCGTTGGTGCGATAGAGCTCGGGTGGGTGCGGATCGGTGGTTACGCGGGTCTTGGCCGTTTCCGGCCGGGTGGCCATGGCCCAGGAGTGGCCATAGGCGATAAAGAACTGCTGGTCGGGCGTGTAACCGTCGATGGTTTTGGCCTGCGCGAAGGCGGGCTGGGCGTGGAAGGCACGCAGGGCGAGGAGCAGGCCGCCCTGGTCGGCGATGGCTTCGCCGGTCACCAGCTTGCCCTGGACATGCACGCCGCCGTCGACGGTGTATTGCGAATATTGGTTGGCAATGCAGGCAACCCCACCCTGGAACTTCTTGAGATCCGACGCTGCCCACCAGTTGCTTAGATTGCCGTGCCCGTCGAACTGGGCGCCCTGATCGTCGAAGCCGTGCGTCATTTCATGGCCGATGGTCGCGCCGGTGTTGCCGTAGTTCACCGAATCCGGCCAGGAAGGGTCGTACAGCGGCGGCTGCAGTATGCCAGCGGGAATGTTGAGGTTATTCATCGACGGGTCGTAGTAGGCGTTGACCGTCTGCGGGGTCATGTCCCAGTCGCTGCGATCGACGGGCTTGCCGATCTTGGCCAGCTGGCGCTGCACCTCGAAGGTGGTAGCGCGCATCACGTTCAGCGCGTACGGGCCGCGATCGATCTGCAGTGAGGAGTAGTCGCGCCACTGGTCCGGATAGCCGACACGCAGTTCCATCATGTCAAGCTTCTTGATCGCCGCCTCGCGTGTGGCCGGCGTCATCCAGGCGAGCGTCTTCAGGTCCTGGCGCATCGCATCGCGGATCTGGTCGACCATCTGCGTTGCCGCCTGTTTGTAGGACGGCGGGAACTTCTGCTCCACATAGATCTTGCCGATGGCAAAGCCGAGGGCGCTATCTTCTGCCCTCAGCACACGTTGCCAGCGCGGTTTCTGTTGCTTTTGGCCGGTCAGCACCGAAGCCATGCGGAAGTTTTCGTCGACGAACGATTGCGACAGGTAAGGCGCATAGGTTTGCACCAATTGCCAACGCAGGTAGGTCTTCCAGTCGTTGAGCGAGGTATGCGCCAGTTGTTCGTTCACGGTCTTGAAGAAATCCGGCGTGGCGATGTTGAGGCCCTGGATTTCCGGATGGCCGATTCCCGCCATCAAGTTCTGCCAATGCAGACGCGGCGTTTGCGCGTTGATGTTCGCAATGTCCATCGGATGGTAGATCGCTTGCGGGTCACGCATCGCGACATCGGTCATGGAGCCTTTGGCCAGGCTGGTTTCCAGGGCCATGACAGCCTTGGCTTCGGTTTGGGCGAGCGCCGGGCTGTCGCCAAGCAGTGTGAAGGTGCGTGCGACGTGCTTGATGTATTCGGCGCGGATCTTCGCGCTGCGCTCACCGCTTTGCAGATAAAAATCGCGGTCGGGAAGGCCCAGTCCGGCTTGCATGGCCGCGGCAATGACCTTGCTGCTGTCTTTGTAATCCTGCATTTGCATCAGCCCGAACGGGGCGCTGACGCCGATCATTTGCAGATGGGCGAACTCGTCCGGCAACTGCTCGATCGCGCTGATTTTTGCAATGCGCTCCAGTTCGGGTTGTAGCGGCTTGATGCCGGCGCTGTTGACGGCCTTTTCATCCATGCCGCTGGCATAGAAATCACCGACTTTTTGCTCGGCGCTGCCTGGCGCTGCCGTGGTGTCGTGGCTGGCTTTCTCGACCATGCCATGGATGAAGCGCTGGTTCTGCAGGTCGACCGCGACATAGGCGCCCCATTCGGAACGATCCGGCGGAATCGGGTTGGCCTTGAGCCAGCCGCCGTTGGAGAAATGAAAGAAGTCGACGCCGGGCTTTACGTTGCGATCGAGCCAATCCGGATACTGTCCATCGGGACTGCTGAAGTCGGGGGCCTGGTCGGCGGCAAGGATACCCAGCGGGTAAAGGCACAGGGCGGCAAGAAGGGCCCGTCGGATCGATAGCATTTGCTACTCCTTTCCTTTTGTAGAGCATCGTGCTCGAAAGGACGCATGCTAGCGGGTGGCCCCGCTGCTTCCAATGGGACGAACGCCACATCAGTCGCGTGGGCTGGTGGGCGCGCAGTTTGTTTGCTATTAAGCCATCCGCCTCAGTTTTCGTTGCACCAGCGTCAAGGACCCTCTACATGCTCAGCCAAGGCTCCCTGCCGGGTTTCGACCTCGCCATCCCGACCGATCGCCTGTACCTAGCCATCTTCCCGGATCCCGCCTACGCCACCCGTTTTGAAGCCTTCGCGGCCAAACACCTCGCCGCACGCCGCATGGACGGCAAGCCGGTGGAGGCCAGTCGCCTGCACGTTACGCTGTTCCATCTTGGCGACTACACCGAACTCCCGCCCGGCCTGGCGACGCAGGCGGCGGATGCGCTCACTCGTCTGGAAGTGGAGCCTTTCAGCATCTGCTTCGACCAGATTGGCAGTTTCGGCAACCGCCATAGCCATGGCGACTTTGTCCTTACCGGCAGTGATGGCAATGAGACCTTGCGCGTGTTGCACCGACAGCTCGCCGTGCACTTGAATGCTGCGGCCCTGAATCAGTACACCAAAGGCTCATTCACGCCGCACATGACCTTGGCCTATAACAAACCAGCGGTGCCGTTCCAGCCGATCGAGCCGGTGGTATGGCCGGCGCATGAAGTGGTGCTGATCCATAGCCAGTTGGGCAAGACCAAGCATATTCGAATGGCCGACAAGCCGCTGCAATAGGTGCGTAGGCTAGGATGGCAACCCCAACACCGGAGATGTTGGGTAGAAGCTGGGATTGTCATCCCAGCCTACACGATGACGCCATCCGATTCGACAAGCTTTACGGCAGATGCAGGATTCTCTCTAGCGGAGCCCCGACTTTCGACTCGATCTTTCTGTATTCGTCCTTGACCCATTCAAACAGCTTGGCTAGCTGAGCCAAGTACGCCTGCTGGTCGCGAAGACTCTCTTGCGAAGCTTCCTCCCGAAGAAGGCTTTCTCTATAGAGCATGGCGTCGCGCACCGAGGAAACCATAAGCATGGCGTACGGGGCAGAAATATCCAGGCCCTTTCCTGCCGGATCGGATGTGTCGTCCTCTTTGCGGGGGTAAGCCAGGGCGGGCACGTCCGATTCAAAAAAATCATGCAGGGGAAGACCGAGGCTGGCTTCGATCTTCTGGTATTGATGGGTGATCTCGTCGAGAAACACCGATAGATCCACCGCATAGGCTTCGTAATCCGCGCGATTGCGCAGGGTCTCGCTTTGCAGCAGTCGTTCGTGATAACTGACGGCATCGCGAACAGCGCATACCGCCAAAGGAGTCAGGGTGCTGACGATTTTCATCAGACGGCCTCTTTGATCACGTTCTCGGCCAACTTGTTCAGCAGAAACTTGAGATGTCCTTCAGCACTTTTGTTTCCATGTCGCCTCCTTGTGATAACGATTCAATGTCAGACTTAGGCAATACCTCGGCTTTACGAATCCCCAGACTGCCATGTGCCAATGACACAGACAAGTCTTCTCAATGGATGTGAAGGTGGAACAAAAGAGGGGCACGTCACGTTTTTTGCCCTGGGCAAATGGAACCGGAAGCCGATTGTCGCAGACGCCTTGTTTGGTCGCGTCGGCCTGCTTGTTTACGTCGTTTTGGGTGGGGCAATGTCAGCGGTGTTCAGTCGTAGCGGCAGCATGTCATGCCATTTTCATGGAGACGATGTGTGAGTGGGGCGCAATGCAAGGGATCCAGGCTTTCACCGGGATGACGAAAACAGGCATTGGCAAGTATCGGCATCATCAAGTTACGTCCAGTTGAGATTCGACACTGATCAGATGGGAGGGCGGTTGATCGTGGTTGCGCGCCTAAAATGAACAATGCACAATATTGAACATTGTTCAATATTGAAGCTGGGCCGTGACCGCGCTGGGTGCTTCCAGTCGCCGCGATCGATCCGCAGGCAGGGTTTGTGCCGAACAGCGAGGAAGTTCGCACATATGTGCGTGCGCTAGGACGGAAAATGCGCGCTGAGGATGGGCTCCCTGCGACCGTTGGCCCGGTCGAGCAGATCACCGCGGGTGGATTCGGGTCGCAACGCTTCGTAGCAAAGCCGTGCCGATCATGAACGTGCGGTTGGTCATGGGCCGGCGGGGGTGCCGCTCAAGGATTTTTAACTCGCGGCAAGTGTCTGTTGATACTCGACAGCTGGCGTTCAAAGACCAGCGGTATGTTGATGCAATGAGGATGTCCCGATGTCCCTGATCGAATCGCTCACGTTGAATACTGAATTCCGCCCTTCGCCGTTGGAAACCTTTCTGGCTTGCGCACACCAGATGCTGGATCCGGCTACGCCGGAGTCGGTATGCCGGCTGGTGGAGCCGATGTTGGTGGCGCAATTGCCGGTGCTGCGCGCATTGGGGGTGTTCGACCTGTTCGAAGTGCGCGATCCGGCCATGCGGACCTGGCTCAACGATGAGCTTTTGCGGCTGGTGAGCATTGAGCCGGAGCTGGCGTCTGTGTGAGGTTACATCGACGCCGCTCGTCATTCCGGTCAGCGCCGGAATGACGAGCAGGAATCGTCAAGCACCGCTGAACAGCGCCAGTGCCTGTTCGTTGAACTCATTGACCAGAGCGTGTTCATTCGGCCCTGCATTGCCACGGAACGGCTTGGCGGCATCGACCAGGATCTCGTCCGCATCGGTGCCAAGCACCGCCATGGTTTCGGCCATGAACTGATCCAGCGGCATGGCCAGTTCGGCCTCCTGGCTGTTCATGAGTTCGGTGCGTACCCAGGGTGGCGCGATTTCAAGCACGCGAACGCCGGTGTCGCGCAACATGAAGCGCTGCGACAGCGCGTAGGAATGAACGGCCGCCTTGGTCGCCGAGTAGATGCCGGTAACGGCCATCGGCACGAAGCCGAGCACGGAGCTGGTGTACGCCACGACCGCGTTGCGCTTGCTCTTCAGATGTTCGATCAGCGCCGAGGTCATGCGAATCGGCCCAAGCAGATTGGTCGAGATGGTCGAGGTCAGCAAGGCGTCGTCGATTTTTCCGGCGACGGTGTCCGGCTGCATGATGCCGGCGTTGTTGATGAGAACATTCAGTTCGGGGTGGTCGGCGATCAACTTGGCGGCCACTCGTTCGATGTCGGCGGGATCGGTGATATCCAGCTCGATCGCTTCCATGCCGGGATTGGCTGCGATCACCGCATCCAGACGGCTGCGCCGCCGGCCGGAAATGATGACCTTGTTGCCACGCTGGTGCAGCGCTTCGGCCAGGGCCTGGCCGATGCCTGAGCCGCCGCCGGTAATGAAGACCGTGTTGCCATTGAGTTTCATAGGAGTTCTCCTTGGGATGGGTTCAAGCAGGGAAGCGGTCGCCGAACATGGGCAATCCGCTTTTGGATTCGGCCTGGTTTGCTTCGTCTTGCAGGACGTCCCAGTGCTCGGCGAGCTTGCCGTTTTCGATGCGCACGATGTCCGCGGCGATCCAGGCGGCGGGACGGCCGTGGCCGGAGAATCGTCCGTGCACGATGACGTAGTCGCCTTCGGCCAGGATCGGCCCGTGCTCGTAACGCAGGCTGTCGGGGATGCTGCGGATCAGATTGAACAGGCCGTCACGGCCCGGTTCGATGTGTGCGCTGTGCTGGATGTACTTATCGGACCAAAAGCGTTCGGCGGCTGCGTAGTCGCGCTTGTTGAACAGTGTGTCGAAGGCCGCGAGGACCAGAGCCTTGTTCTGTTCGGGTGAGGTCTTGGACATGGTCGTTTCCTCTGCGATGACGGATGGCTTGGGTGAGGGATGCTCTAGCGCCTGGGCGCTGGCTTAAAATCACAATGGTGATCGCCATTGACGTGGTGTAGAATGGCACTGCCCGAAACCGTTGTCAATGGTGATCACCATTGTGATTCGGGGCAATGCGAACAGGCCGTACGGCAGGAGCGGATTTATGGGTGTTTCCAAGCAGCAAGCTGTTGAAAATAAAAGGGCTATCGTCGCCGCCGCGGAAAAGCTGTTCCGCCAGCGCGGGGTGGCCGCGGTGGGGCTGGCCGAGCTGACCAAGGCCGCGGGCTTCACCCAGGGCGGTTTCTACAACCACTTCAAATCGAAGGACGCCCTGGTCGACGCCGTCATGGAGAAGGCGATGGAGGAGGGGGCGGCCCTGCTCACCACCGGTATCGAAACATCGAAGGCTGAGGCGGCCGACCCCATGCAGCGGCATATCGAGTGGTACCTGTCGCCCGAGCACCTTGCGAACATCGAGGCAGGTTGTCCGCTGACGGCGTTTGCGGGCGACGTTCGGCGACTTGGCAAGGAAGCACGCCAAGCCTATGCAAGCGGACTGGTATGGAATTTTGATCAGCTGGCGAAAATGATCGACGGCGAGAATGCGCCGGAGAAAAGAAAGAAGGCGGTCGCACTGTTCAGTCAGATGGTCGGCGCGCTGGTGCTTTCGCGTGCTGTTACCGAGTCTGATCCTGCTCTCGCCGAGGAGATATTGAAGAACGCACGTCAGCCATTGCTGCAGGCCATTGGCGGCTAATACAAGCAGGTAGGCTGGGTTGCTAAACCGAGCATTGCCATGCACGCGTGCAGCGCGTTGCTGGGATTGTCATCCCAGCCTACGCGTCAACAAAAAACTCGCTCGGCCCGTATGGTTGAGCTTGGTCATTGAACGGGGTATGCCATCTGGCACTGTGTTGCTGCCGTCTGCGCAACTACCTTAGTGTGCGCCGCCAAGGCTCTTCCCCACGACCACGCCCTTTGCTTTTGCAGCCGTCACGTGCGGGTGCGAGAGACCGTTATGTCTCAAAATATCTGCCGCTCTGCGCTCGTGTCAGCTGTAAGCCTGTTGTTGGTGTCGTGGGCCGTTTGCGATGACGCGCACGCCAAGCTCGTAGTCCCGATGGACTCCGCCGATGCCAACATGCCTACCGATGTCCTTCCTTGCCATCGGTACGACGGCTTGCAGCCACAAGGCACCACCAGCCCGGCGATCAGCACCTGTGAAACCATGTCGCCCGAATTGGGCAAGGTTCGCGAAAAGCTGGCCGAGCACGGCTGGCTGATTCAGGGTGGCATGATTCTGGGCGGCACCTTCGACCTGCTGGATCATGGCGCGCATCCCCAGCTTTACATCGGGCAAAATCCTACTTACCGGGCCAACGGGTATGTAACCGCAACCTACGATCTATCCCGAGTGGGTTTCGCCGGCGCCTCGCAACTGGTGTTCAACGCGAACGTGCAATGGTTCTCGTACGCAGGGGAAAATCCCACCGGTTTCGCCATCAACAGCCTTTATGTAAGCCAGCGCTTCAACGAAGGGCGCGTGCAGCTGCAGTACGGCTTCGAGGAGCTCGGCAACCAGTTTTATGGTTTTTCGCTCGGCACCAGTTCGACGACGTCGCCGGCAGGTGTCGGAAGTTCCATTCCCTACGAAGTCGGCTTCATCTTCAACAAGACGGCACCCGAGATCAACCTGCGCCTGGCTTCGCCCAACAAGCATTTCTACGAACGCTTTGGTGCGACCCGCAGCGTGGATCCCGAGGGGCCGCAGCCGGATTGGGACCACAATAATTTCCTCGGGCTGAAGTGGCATATTCCCGGTGCCAAGGCGCTCTTCATCAATGAGCTGGGCTACCAGGTCGAAGCTGCTCCCCAGCAGCGGATGAAGTGGCTGCGCCAAGGCGTGATGATCAACGAAAGCCGCTTCCCCAGCTTCCGCGGCGGCTACGCGGATGGCAACTATGCCTATTATCTGGTCGGCGACTATCAGTTGTTCCAGACCGATGCGTCGAAACCGTATAGGGGGCTTTACGTCAATGTAAAGGCCGACTATGCGCCACCTGATCGCAACGTCTATGCCGGGGATGTCGGCGCTACGTTGTACGTATTGGGTCCTTTCGGGCGGCCTGATGACGCGTTCGCGCTAGGCTATACCTTCAATCGATTGAGCCGCTCGTTCCAGCGCCAACAACAGGCAAACGGCATCGCCGCCGTGGACTACAGCCGCAACTATGCGTTGTCCTATGTCTACCGTGTGGCGCGCGGCGTTTATCTCTCCAACCAGCTCAGTTATACGGTCAACCCTATTCCGGCGCCGAAGCAACCGGAAGCGTTGACGTGGATGAGTTCGTTGTCGCTGTCTTATTGAGTTTTACATTCAGCGCGTAGGCGGGGATGGCCATCCCCACCTACGGACGCTTTCGCAGTGGGTCGAGCAGCGCCCGCAGCCCGTTGTGATCGATCTCCAGCATCAGTGCCAGCAGGCTGCCCAGCTCGCCGGACGGAAAGCCTTTGCGGGCGAACCAGGCCAGGTAGGCGCCGGGCAGGTCGGCGATCGGGCGGCCCTCGTATTTGCCGTAGGGCATGGTGGCGGTGACCAGTCGCTGCAGATCTTCGGGTTTCATGCTGCTGGGTTCGGGGCGTCAGAGGGGATGTGCTTGAATCAGCGTACATGGTTTCGGCGCCTCTCTGTCTGCCCAGGGCGGAGGCCAACGTGGTGCCAAGCGCGCATATCGCCGCGGTATGCTCGCCGACAAGTGATAAGGTCCGCGTAAATGAGGGGAGTGCCATGAAGGCCTCGCGGCTGAACAAGTTGATGGACCGGCTGGAACAAGCCGAAGCAATCCTGCTGAACGAGCTTCGCTCCATTCTTCCTCGCGTAGCCGAATCAGGAGAGCCGTTGTTCTTTCATCCCGATTTCTTGCCGGACGCGAAGCCTCATTGGCTATCCAAGGAAGGTGATGCCCTGTTTGGGCTGGCCAAGGAAACGGTCATGTTGCGCGAAGAGGCAGGCTTGCCCGTCTTAGGTGCGATAGGCCACCAATATCTCTCAGCATGCACGGAAGCTGCGAACGTGAATAATCCCCATCGTCGTGGGCCCAGGCAGCTGGCGATCTGGCTGCTTGGCGAGGTAGGGCAATGGGAGCCATGAAGGCAGTGCATCAGCCGTGGATTTTTCCAACGTCCAGTTGATCTGGGATGCGCACCCGTTTTCCATGTGCTGGATAAGCTCTCTTGAGCTTTCTCCGCTACGAAGTGGTCAGGTGGGCCTGGATTGAAGTGGCTATTTTCCAAAGCCACTCATCGGCCTAATTTGCATCGTGAGCTTTTCCCATGACTTCGGGAGCGGCATATGGCGCTGGTCAACAGGCTTTGGGCTGGTTACTTGCTAGGCAGTTTGATGTTCGCGGCGTGCACCGGAATGGCATGGATGCAGTCGGCTTCCAACGCAGGTACGACTGTTGCTGCTGAACGCGACGGTCAACATGACTTCGATTTCGAATTCGGCCGCTGGAAAACCCATTTATCGCGGCTCAATCGCCCTCTCGCCGGTTCCAAGGATTGGACCGAATACGACGGCATCAGCGTGGTCCACAAGGTATGGGATGGTCAAGCCAATCTGCTTGAGCTGGATATGAAGAACGCAGCCAGCCATGCGCGGGTCGCTTCGTTCCGCTTGTACAACCCGGTCACTCGCCAGTGGGGCCTGTATTTCGTCAATAGCCGCAGCGGCACCATCGGTGTGCCTACCGTTGGCGGTTTCAGCAACGGTCGAGGCGTTTTCTACGACAAGGAAACCCTGGATGGCAAACCCATCCTGGTGCGTTTCGTGATTACGCCGCGTAGTTCGGACGCTATCCATTTCGAGCAGGCGTTTTCCGCGGACGACGGCAAGACGTGGGAGACGAACTGGATTGCCGATGACACCCGGATCAGGGATCGTCCGGACCGCTAATCGCGTAGGCTGGGATGAAATCCCAGCATCGGAAGCCGCAAAGGCGCTGGGATTTCATCCCAGCCTACCTCTATGAGGGTACGCGCCAGCCCTAACATGGGTTACAGTCGGGCCGTGCCCGACGATTGAGGTTGCTCTCGTGCCCGGGCAAGCAGAAGGCAGCAAACGGGGTGGTCCGGATCGGCTTGATGGGTTGATCAAGGAGAGGGCGCATGACCAAAGTTTGGGTGAGCTTCGCTGCCGCAACGCTGGGGCTGGCCGGCAGCCTGGGTACCTGGGCCGCCGAACCGGTTCCGAATGGCGCCGCGGCCACGGTTACGCAGGTTTATCGCGACTACGCCTGGCAGGCGGTTATCGATGAGCCGGCCAATGCGGGTGTTGACCTGTTCGATCAGCCCGCACCGGTTTTGGGTCGCTATTTCGATCCGCACCTGGTTGAACTCATTGCGCGCGACCATCAATGTAGAGAGCGCACGCATGAAGTCTGCCGGCTCGACTTTGCGCCCATCTGGGATTCGCAGGACCCTGCAGCGTCAGAGATGAAAATCCGTACTACCTCCGTTCCATCGAAGGTATCGGTCGATTTTGCGTATCCGGATAAAAGCACCCACGTGCATATCCTCTACGTGCTGTCGCAAACCCCGGCAGGCTGGCGAATCACGGATATCCAAGGCCACGACTGGTCGTTGCGCAAGCTGCTAGAAGCCAAGCTTGATCCTTGAAACAGGAAGGCTGGCTAGCCTTCGCTATGGAGCTTTGTATGAATTGGAGACGGATTCTCGTCTTTCTGCCGCTGATGCTGGCGGCGTTGTGGATGCCCAAAATCATTGCGAGTTTCTGGGCGGGGCAATTCGGCATAAACGATGTCCTTGAATTCAGTATTTACCGTCCGCTCTACTGGCAAAGCTGGTTTGCCGAAGTCTTTCTGCTTTGGCTGGTCTATCTATGGTTTCTGAAGGGCATCCAGCAACGCTGGCTGCTGCACGTATTCGCCTTGATCGTCGGTACGGTCGTGCTGTTCATTGGATTGGCGCGAATCGCGAACGTGCCGCCATCGGATGGTTTCGCTCTTGATGCCTTGGGAATCGTCAGTGCCGGGCTCCTTGCCGAAGGGCTGATGACGTTCATTCGAACCCTCCGCAGCGGCAAGCAGACTCCTCAACCAGGTGACGGCTGGCGGCAGTGGCTCGTTTATTTCATCCAGGGGGCGCTCGGGGTATTGGCGGGTATTACTGGCATGGTCGTTCTGGGTGGCGCCTTTGCGCACACCGGTGCCGGGGTTCTCTTCGCAGGGTTGGGATTGTTTCTCATCGTTGCCTTGAGTGTCGCCATCCATGAGGGAGGGCACTTTGCCGGAGCGATGTTCACGGGCATGAAAGTACTGCACGTACGCGTATTGGCGCTGGAACTCCATCCCCAGCGGGGATGGTGGCTGGTGCGATGGGCGCCTGAGCGAGGTCGCGCCTACCAGGGAATGGTCTTTGCGGTGCCCGATCCCAGCCGTCCCATGCGGGGGCAGATCTTGCCGATGGTTGCCATGGGGCCCTTGGCGAATCTTCTAGCGGGAATTTTGTCGGTAGCGTTGGCATGGATGGACCTGTCGCCAACCCTCACCTCAGTTGCGGTTGCTTTTGCCATCGTCAATGCCGTGATGATGGTCGGCAATCTATTGCCGCGCACCGGACGCGTGACCAGCGACGGTGCAAAGCTTTTGCAGTGGTGGAAGCATGCGGACGACAAGCTGCCGCAGCTTGCTTACTACCGGCTGCTTGCCCATTCCGTGTTTGGCACGACGGCTGACGCATTGCCGGAAGAAGATATCCGATATTTGGAAAACCAGCCGATGCCGGTACCGCTGCTGGCGAGCTGGTATCGGCTCAAGGCCGCGCAAAATCGGGGTGAGTGGGGGCGCGCACTCGAGGTGGGTGAGGCCTTCGAGCAGTCGGTCGCCGCCTGGGGGAAATCGCTGCCTGCGTTGGGTACCCTTTTCTCTCATATGCGAACGGAAACGGCCTTTTGCCGAGCCATGGTGACGGGAGATACAAGCGCGCTGCGTGAGAGTCTGCTGACTCGCGATGCCAAGCGCTTGTCCGCGTACCTATGGCCTCGCTGTTTGGCGCTGAAAGCCCATCAGCAAGGTTTGCATGAGGAAGCGAGGCGCTTGCTATCCGTATCCATGCGCGAAGCGAAACGATCGGTCGATCTGGCCTTGGCCAAGAGCGAAACCATGCTGGCCGACCATATCTTGCGAGAGCCTGTGCTGACACCTTTTGACGCGTGATCGAGAGATGAGGATACGCATGGGTGTAAACGGCCTGGATCACCCTTGCTGCGGTAGTCCAGGACGTCCTTCTTTATCTACCCCTCGCAGGGTTGCGCAAGCTGGCAAACAAAAAAGATCGCGAGGCTTGCAAGCGTGATGGCGTTGGTCACGACTGGCTGGCACCGGACGACGAGTCGACAGCTGCTTAGGCAAGCATTGCACTCAGCGTCGTCACGCAGATAACCAGGCAGGCGACGAACAGGCTGTTGAGCATCAGCGTTTCGAATTTCATGGCAGTTCTCCTCGGGCAGGTTATCGGGTCTTCGAGTCAGGTTTTGCATAGCCCGTGCCAAGTCGTTTAATCGCTGAAAAGCCTTGTTTTGAAGCCATTGTTGCTATGGCGATAACTGCGCGAAAGTGTCCGCGGACGCGGGTCTTCACTGTCCGGACAGTTTGTGGACGCTACAAAGCAGTCGGTTGCGAGCCAGCCAACGCGCTTTTGTAAGTGAGCAATTCATCATGTAGATGAGGGCCAAAGGGCGTCGCTGCTCCCAGCCGCAATGCGGCAGCGACAAAAGCCCACAGCGCTTCGGGCGGTGGCGCGTTTTCGGGCGGCGAGCCGTCGGGGCGTTGGCGTCCGGCGGCTCCGGTCCTGATGTATTTGCCGATGATGGTGGCCGTACCGCCCTTGGCGTGATCGGCTCCCGGCAGAGTGCGGCTGAATTCGCCGGTCAACAACGTGACCACGTTGCGTCCCGGCAAGGCCATGACACGACTAAGGAAGGCGGTCAGCGCAGGCGTGATCGGCGCCATGATCTGGCGTGCGACATCGCCAGAGTCATCGAGGTGCGTGTCGAATTGGCGATCCTGTCTTCCGGTGAAAGCCGGTTGCGCAAAAACGACATTGGCACCTTCCTGCACCAGCGCCTCGACCGCAGCGAAGGTTGAGCGTTGATTGTCGATGGCCGCATGGGTGCCGAATGCCGAATATGCCTCGCGGATATCATTGAACTGGGCCACCGAGAGCGAACGGCGTGCATCGTCCAGTTTCACGATGCGCTCGAAACTCACTCCCTGTTCGGAATTCGGCTGAGTGGAAACACCTACCGGCAATCCAAGATTGTTGACGATCGCACAACGAACGGCGCTGGGAGGCATCGCTGCGGCCATCCGCAATAGCTGACTGCGCGAGCCTGATTGCAATACGGCGGCACGCGAATCATTGTGCGTATAGAGCCCATGCCTGAAATGCACCGACGCCATGTGCGCCAGCGCTTCGGCGGGCAAGGCGCCCAGCGAACCCGCGTCCACGTAGAGTCCATTGCCCAACGCGCGGATATTGTCGGCCGTCACGCCGAATGCTCCGTTGGCGAGGAATGCATCCGCGCTGTTGAACAGGCCGGCGGGTCCGCCGTTCAACCAGAACACCACCAGGGTTGGGCGCTCGCCGGCGCGATGGGGCTTCGCCGACAGATCGAAGTCGCCCAATGTCAGTGCGCCGGCCAGGGCGATGCCCGCTTTCAGCAGGTCTCGGCGTGTCATCGAATGAGCGGTCATGGGATGCCTCTGCTTATTGCCTGCGTCGCTAGGTAAGGCTTAGCCTAGGCCCGTCCGTTTTTCGAAAGGTGGTCATCCTGTGTCGCGTTTCGGACAAGCCTGTTCGCTCGGCCGGGCCTGGCCGATTACGGCGCTGGCCAAGGACTATCCGCAGGGCTGGCACGTGGCGAAGCACCGGCATCGCCGCGGGCAGCTCATTTACGCCAAGTCGGGCGTGATGCACGTGACCACGCGCGAAGGCATCTGGATCGTGCCGCCACAACGCGCGCTTTGGATACCGCTTGGCATGCAGCACGAAATTCACATGGAAGGACGGGTGGCCGTGCGCATGCTGTATATGGATCGTGCGACGAGCGACTCGTTCGGTACGCATTGCAGGGTGTTGGCGGTATCGGCGTTGCTGCGCGAGCTGATTCTGGCGGCGGTACAGGCGCATGGGCAGAGACAGCGCCAACGCATGGGCGTATTGACGCCGCTGCTTTTGCACGAATTGCAAACCGCGGACGAAATGAGCTTCCATATTCCGGTGCCTTCCGACCCGCGTCTGAAAAACGTATGCCAGCGACTGCTTGGCGGTACGGCACGCGCCGAGACTTTGGAGCAATTGGCCGCGCGTGCCGGTGCAAGCAGTCGCACACTGGCGCGGCTGTTCGAGCGCGAATTGCAGATGTCGTTCGTACGATGGCGCCAATACGTCCGCCTGGCCAGGGCACTGAGCCAGATGAGCCTGGGGCATTCGATCAAGGCTGTCGCGCGTGACGCTGGCTACGCGAACTGCAGTGCCTTCAGCAGCATGTTCCACCGCGTGCTGGGCATCACGCCCAGCGACTATATGAGGCTTGCTGTGGAGTCCCAGGCGTAGGCTGGGATGACAATCCCAGCATTCGGCTAGCGCATGGAGAGCTGGGATTTTCATCCCAGCCTACGTGCCGGACGGGCGTATCTAAGGTGACAGCTGCAGATGTTGATGGATCGATTCGGCCATGTTTTTCAGGGCGCTTTCGGTCCCTTCACAGGCGTCGTTGGCGAGCAGGACCATGCCTTGGTGCTGCCCCGGATACAGCACCACCTGACTGGACATGCCGAAGCTGCCGCCGCCGTGCCAGAGCATGCGCTGATCGTTGTCGAGTCCTAGGTTCCACGCCATAGCCTCGCCGTTGTCCGCGCTGCCGACCAGAGGATCGTGCGAAACGCTGATCGCCGGATCGCGGCTGTCCAGCTGCAGGCGCAGGTATTTCGCCATGTCTTGCGGCGTGGCGTAGAGACCCCAGGCCGCGCCGGCGCTTTGCGGGCGGTAAGGCACGCTTCGGCGATCGCGGTCGTAGCCGGAAACAAGGCGTGTGCGGTCAGCGGCGGCAATCGTAAATCCGGTCGAGGTCATGCCCTGCGGCTGGGTAATGCGTTCACGGACCAGTGTTTCGAAAGGTTTGCCGTAGATCTGTTCCAGGCCAAGTCCGACGACCAGAAAGCCCGCGTTCGAATAGGCTTCGTTGGTGCCCGGCTCGCTGCGAAGTTTCACCTCGTGCAGCGCCGACAGGAATCGATCACGGCCAAATCCCTGGAACAAGGCGAGCATGTGAATGGGGCGGGTGGCGTAGTTGTTTTCCGCGAACAGGGCGTCCGTGTCCGGAATGTCACGTGGCATACCTGAGCGGTGCGTCAGCAGAGTCCGCAAAGTCATGGGCTTGCCCTGCCAGGAGAGGTTGGTGTAGCGGCCCGGCAGATAGGTTTGGAAATCGCGGTCCGGTTCCATGCGGCCTTCGGCGACTGCTTGCGCCGCCAGTGTCGCGGTGAACGTCTTGGTCACGGAGGCGAGTTCGTAGATGTTCTGGCGGGTGGGCAATTGCGGCTTGCTACGCGAGATTGAACCGTAGTTGTAGAAGTAGCTGCTGCTTCCCTCGCGCACCACGACAGAAAGTCCCACGTGGCAGCTATTGCGGAATAAGTCACGGGCGGCCTGGTCGACCGCCCGATCCAGGGCTGAGCGAACCGGATTGTCGCTGAGTACAGGGCTTGCCATCGTTGACGATTGAGTGGTCGTGCAAGCCAGCATTAGCGCGCAACTGATCCAGGTGATCTTCCGCATGGCTAGCTTGCTCACACCAGCATGGCGCCAAGGGTGGAGGCGCACAGCACCAGGCAGGCGGCAAACAGGCTGCTGAGCATCAGAGTTTCGAATTTCATGGTGGTTCTCCTTGCGTGGGTGAATGGGGCTCTTGAGTGATAGATGGCAAAGCCCGTGCCAACCTCTCAATGCCCTGGAAAGCCGCATTCCCAAGCCATTTGCCGCACTTTCGCCGGAACCACGGCGCTGTCCGCGGACGGTCGTCCGCGTTGTCCGGACGACGCACGGACGCCCGGCTACGCAACAGGGAGGATCTTCACTCCGGTCAGCGATCCGGTCCGCCTCCCGGTAACCAAACCTGCCCGGATGAGCACTTACTTCAGATGAGTACACAAGGAAAAAAACTGGCGTGGATCCAGGCACTGCGAGGTATCGCGGCCCTGATGGTCGTGATGGTGCACGACCGCGGCGCGCTGGTAGGCGACGGCGGCGCAGGGCGAATGGTTGCCAATGCGCTATTGCCGATGGCCATGGGGGTGGATCTGTTCTTCCTCATCAGCGGCTTTCTGATGGTGTTGACCACCCGGGATTTCGACGGCAGCAAAGCGTACGCGTGGGCGTTCACCGCCAAGCGGATCGCCAGGATCTGGCCCTTGTATGCCATCGTGACGCTGCTGGCCATTGCCGTGGATCACCACGGCCTGCACGGGTTTGCCGATCGGTCCGTGCTACTGCCGTATCTGGAAGGGCTGGCTTTCATTCCGCACAACCCTGCTGCGTCCGGCCTTTATTTTCAGATGGCCGTGGGTGTGGCGTGGACCTTGTGCTTCGAGTGCTATTTCTATCTGGTGTTCGCTCTGTGCATGCTGTTCGGGCGCTGGCGCTACGGAGTGATGGCAGGGTGGTTCGCCTTGACCCTGATAGCGATTCCGGTTTTGCGCGGAGGCTACCATTTGGGAGTGGCTTCGCAGCCGCTGGTGGAGTGGTCAAGGTATGCCAACCTTGCCATCAATCCGATCGTGTGGGAATTCGTGTTCGGAATGCTCGCTGGCTGGCTGTATTTGTCCCAATTCACAATCAAGCGCAACGTAATGATCTATTCGAGCGTCGTGCTGTTGACCGCCACGCTGCTGATTGGATGGCACCGAATCGGCATGGTGAATTTCTTCGGTCCCGCCGGCTGGGGCGCGCCGCTGACGATCCTGTTCTTGGGTGCCGTCATGTTGGCGAAGAACGGCGCTATGAGGGTTCCCGCGGGGCTGGTGTGGCTGGGGGAGGCTTCCTATTCGCTTTACCTCGTCCATGTCTATGTTTTCGTGCTTGCGCAGCGAGTGATGATGCCTATTCCGATGGGCGCCGATTCGTTCAGGGCGATGCTCTTTGTAGCGCGTCCCGTGCTTGCCGTTATGGGTGCGTGGCTGGTGTTTCGCTATGTCGAAGCGCCGGCCTCGGCATGGGTGCGCAAGTGTTTGCTTCAAATGACGCACAGGCGGCATGCGCAAAGGAGCTTGCCTGCATGGGCAGGCCCGGAATCATCCGCCCGTCGTATTTCCGACGGACCTTGAGCCTGGAAGGCTCAATGCCTGATCACGATCGTGCCGTACGTTTGAGGCAAGTCGCGCATCGCGTTCAAGGTATGCACCAGCTCGCGATAGCTGCACGCCAGTTGCTCGTACAGCGCCGCATAGGCTTGTCGGGTGACATCGGCTACTCCCTGATAGGCGCTACGCCCGATGGTGATGAAGTAATCCACGCTAACGCGCCGCCGCTCGGCCAGTCCCGGGAACAGGCCGGCAACCAGCAGGCATTGGTCGCCGACGTCGCGCAACGCGTCTGCACGGGCCCGGCCAACCAACTCCAGCGCGTGTAGCCAGTCCACGCCTTGTGCATGCGATAACAGCTGGTTGTCAGCCTGGTAACGTAACAGCACGAACACCAGGTAGCTTTCGCTCGACTCGTCGAGTCGCCGCCCGGTTCGTTCGTATGCTTCCTGCACCAGGGCCTGCCAGACTTCCACTGGCGTGCCATTTCGGAATGCGTCAAACATGTCGTCTTTCCCCCCGGTCATCCGACGCCTCCAGCGTAGCGCGCTCAGGACGCAAGTGCTTGGCAGTCGGGTAATGAGGCTGCTAAGGCTTTGCCTCATTTAACGTCCGTTAGGGCGGCTTCGTAGGCTGGGATGGCAATCCCAGCTTCGGGAAGCTACCTGCACAGCTGGGATTGTCATCCCAGCCTACGAAGCCTTGAGAATGTGAATCGGGCGGCAGTCATGCTGGGCCCTATTGCTTATCTCCCTAGGACAATTTCTTAGGCGGCGTAAGAGCAAAAAAATATAGAGTGGAATTAGAGGCACTTGCGGATTGGCGCAAGCTTTTGCGCATTATGCGTATCACGTTTCCTACACATATTGCTCAGCAATCTCGGTCGTGCAATGCGGGCGACGCAATGCGAATGCGCCATTAGGGGCCGCACAGAAAATCTTCGTTGTGGTTGCGCCGGCAACGGCGCAAGCACGGTAGTGGCTTGTGCCGAAGAACTAGGCGGGTGCAAAAAAAACGCGCCTTGGCTGGTAGGGGAAACTATAGGTACGTACGTCTTGATAATGGTGGGGAATGTTCGCGGCGCGATTGCACGCGCTAAGTCGATGCGTTTGTGATGGAGCTTCTTCGAGCAAGAGGCTTGTTGCAGTTCGCACGGATGCTGTCGCTGTTGGTATTACCGCGGCTCTCGGATGGTCCGGAGTCGAAACCATGGCCACTTTTGTTTCTGGGGAGAATCAAAATGCAAGCTAAGTTCAAGTGCGCGCTTTTGGCTGGTCTTATCAGTGCTGCGTGTGTTCCCGCTGCTTTTGCGGCGCAGCCTGTGAATGTCATGGGGCAGACGGATGAACAGGTCGGCCCGATCGAATCGCTGGCACGCCAGTCGTGGCGTGAAGACATGGCGCAGATCGCCACGCCGACGGAAGGCTGTTTCCAGGCTTCCTATCCCAGCATCATCTGGCAGCAGGTAGCGTGCAAGGCGGTGACCCCGCACGTGCACAGCTTGCCGGCCAAGGTGAAGCAGAAGCATCTGCAGCCGGAGACGACCGGAAATGGCAACGACTACGTGTTGCAGGCACCGGGTTCGTCCCACATCAGCAAAACCGTCGGCAGTTTCCCGTCGGTCACGGGCGTGACGTCCGAACAGGGCGTGGGCGTTGCTTCGTTTGGTGGCGGCGGCATTCTTGGACCGAATGAATATTCACTGCAGATCAACTCGCAATACACGTCCACCACGTCGGCGTGCCATGGCCATTCCGGTTGCACCGTGTGGCAGCAGTTCGTGTATGCACCCGACTATGAGGTGCAGGGTGAAGCGGCCGGTTTCATGCAGTACTGGCTGATCGGCTACGGCGGTACCAGCTGCCCGAGCGGCTGGGGCAGCGATGGCTCGGGTGACTGCTATCGCAACAGCAATTACGTCGCACTGCCCGATGTGCCGGCCACCAAGCTGGCCAGCATGAAGGTGACCGGCTCGGCCACCTCCGGCGGCAACGACACCATCACCGTCACCTACGGCACCGCCGCTTACAGCGCCAGTGGCAAAGACAGCGTGGTTTACCTCGCCACCGTCTGGAAGCAATCGGAGTTCAACGTGGTGGGCAACGCCGGCGGTTCGGAAGCCGACTTCAACAGCGGCGCGTCGATCAAGGTGAAGGTTGCCGCCACGTATGGTTCCACCACCGCACCGTCTTGTATTGCCAACGCCGGCAGCACCGGCGAGAGCAACAACCTGAACCTGGGCAGCTGCAGTGCCGCAGGTGGTACTTCGCCCTATATCCAGTTCACCGAGTCGAACTGACAGACGGGTTTCTTCGTACCGGAAAGCCGAGGGGCAGCCCCCTCGGCTTTTTTTGTGTTCTGGGGATTTGTCACGATCTAAGTGCCCTTTCGCGATGAACAAGCCATGCACGAAAAAGCCAAAGAGGGTTTGTTATGCTGCAAGCCGAGACTTGACCTGGATCGACCCGACTATGCCGATCTTTTTTGGCTCTTGCGCTGCAGGAGCGCACGCTTGATAGAGGGCGATGGCGGGACAGGGGCTGCGCATGCGAGACGTCCAACGTATTTTGTTGAAGGGCCATTCTGGCTGCGACGAGACAGGATGCACTAAAGATATCCGGGGAGCTGCCGATCTTCTCCTGACTGGTCTCGAGCAAGGGAGAGCTGGTTGTCCGATGATGCCGGGCAAGGACCGTTTTCCAGGGCTATTCCAAGACATCGACGGTCCTTCGGCCATGTATGGGGATGGCTGGGGGGCTTGGTTGTGCAAAAGGGATAGGGACGTCGCATAACCCCTATATGCAGCGCGATCCATCACCTAAGAGGTTTCCCACCGGCGTGGGGCGAGTGAATGTCCTGGAAAGAAGTCCCTGATCTGCTGGCGGTCGGATTGTTGATCTACGCCTTTGTGACCGTATCGCGTCCAGTCGGCGGCATGACGACGCGCCTGTGGCTGGCGGGCTGGATTTGCGTTGAGCTGCATTTCGCCGCGTATTCGTTCCTTGACTTGCGGGGCCCGGGCGGCATGATCGCTGACGTAGTGGGCACGGCGTCGCTGGTGTGGTGCGCGGAATTGTTCTGCTGGTCGATGGATCCGCGCCTGCATCAATGGGAGAGCCGCCTGCTGTTCTGGGCCATGTCGGCCGTGTACACGCTTTATCTGGCGCTGGCTTCGCTGCCTGCGGTGCCGGAAGACCTCATGGTGGGAGCCGCCAGCCTGTTCGCCCTGGTGCCGCTGACCATCATTGCCACGACCCCGAATGCCGAGCGGCCGCCAAACCGATGGATCACGGTGATTCTCAATACGGCACTCGCGCTGGCCTTGCTGCATTGGCAGTTTTCCAAGCACGGCCCGGATCTGATGAGCGTGCTGCCGCTGTTCGTGGCCTATTTCACCTGCTGCCTGCAATTCTGCTTTTCGAAGCAGCGCCGGACCGGGGGCTTCGTAGTCACGCTGCTGGGCCTGTTGGCCTGGTCGCTGGTGTTTCCGCTCGGCATGGTGTTCGACATGTTCTATCCGCATGTGCAGGTGGGCGCCGAGGTATGGAACTTGCCCAAATACCTGGTGGCGGTGGGCATGATCCTGCTGCTGCTGGAAGGCCAGTTGAGGCGTAACCAGCATCTGGCGCAACACGATGCGTTGACCGGGTTGCCGAATCGCCGCCTGTTCCAGGACCGCATCATTGGCGCCATCGAACGCGCGCGGCAGCACAAGGCGCGAATGGCGATGCTGGCGATCGATCTGGATGGGTTCAAGCAAGTGAACGATACCTTGGGGCACCACGTCGGCGACGCTGTTTTGCAACAGGTCGCGCGCCTGTTCATGACACGGCTGAGGCGGGTCGATACGCTGGCGCGTACCGGCGGCGATGAGTTTTCCGTGGTGCTGGAAGGGCCGATCTCGCGCAAGGAGGCTGCCGATGTCGCCAGTGCCTTGCAGCAGCTGCTGGATACGCCTCTGACGATCGAGGGGCACACCATGCAGGTCGGCGCAAGCATTGGCCTGGCGATCTTTCCGGAAGATGCACTGACCCCGCATGGGCTTTGCATCCGTGCAGACGAACGGATGTACATGGCCAAGCGCAATGGCGGCTGCGCGGTGCAGTCGGGTTGAGCATCCCTAGTGCGGATTACGCGAGCTGTTCGTCCAGGCTGCGCGTCTGCGGCGTGATCTCGTTGCCGGTGTGCTTGGTCGACGCGGGCTCGATCAGCAGGATCCAGCATTCCTCTTCCGCTATCGGGTTGTGCTGAACGCCGCGCGGCACGGTGAAGAAATCGCCTTCATGCAGGTCAATGACCTGCTGCTTCAGCTCGATGCGCATGTGGCCCTTCACCACGTAGAACAATTCGTCTTCATCGTCGTGCGCATGCCATATCAGCTGGCCTTTCAGCTTTGCGACCTTGAGTAATTGATCGTTGACGCGGCCGATGACTTTGGGGGACCAGTAGTCGGTGATCCGGTCGAAAGTTTGCAACAAGTTCTGGGACTGGAACATGGTGCTGCCCTGCCAAGTGCGGGTAAGCATTGTCGCATGCCACCAAGTGGACGATGGCGAATGATTTTGAATTATGATCCTCGCACCCAATGCCGATCAGGGGATGGCATGAAACGATCCAGGAAGGTATCGCTGGCCGTCATGGGACTGACGCCGCTGATGATCACCGCGTGCGATAACGCGCAAAAAAGTCAACAGATCTTCACCACGTTGGGCAACTGCGCCGAGGCGGGCGTGCCGGAGGCCAGCTGCGAGGCCGCGTATACGAAGGCAGCTGCCGAAGCGCCCAACCTGGCGCCACGCTATGCGACACGCGAGCAATGTGCCGAGGACTACAGCCAGGACACCTGCCACGAGAACGCTGCCATGCAAGGTGATCCAGTCTGGAGCCCCGAGATGAATGGGTTCCTGATCGGCCGTGTCGTGCAGGCTGGCAATACCGCTTACTATCCGGCCGGCCCGGTCTTCCACAAACGCGACGATACGGATTACTCCCCGCATTACGGACACGTCTACAGCGGCGGTACCGGCGGGTGGCATGCCTCGTCATCCAGCGAGGCAGTGGGAGAAGGCGACACCATCGGGCGCGGCGGCTTTGGGCATGGCAGTGGCGAAGGCGGTGAGGGCGGTGGCGAGTGAAGCGCGTTGCCATTGAGCCACGAGCTGACTGGCAAGCGACCGCCCAGCGCTACGGTTTTCAGTTCCATTCCGTCGATGGCGAACCTTATTGGGACGAGTCGGCGTATTACGCCTTCAGCTTGCAACAGATCGAGCGTGACATCGAGGGGCCTACCGGTGAGCTGCATCAGATGGCCTTGTCGCTGATGGACGAGGTCGTAGCGAGCGAGGACTTGTTGACCAGACTGGCCATCCCTGCACGCTATTGGGATTGGATTGCCGCGTCGTGGCGCCAGCGGCAGCCGCATCTGTATGGCCGCATGGACCTGGTTTACGACGGCTTGCATCCGGCCAAGCTCTACGAACTCAACTACGATACGCCGACCTCGATTTACGAGGCGGCATTCTTTCAGTGGATCTGGCTGGAACAGCAGCAGCAGCGCGGCATGCTCGCGTCGGGTACGGATCAGTACAACCAATTGCAGGAACTGCTGATTCTGGCCTTTGCCACGTTCGGGAAGGCATTGCCCCGGCCGTTCTATTTCACGGCGGTGCGGCACAGCCTGGAAGACCTGGGCACGATCGAATATCTGCGCGACTGCGCCGTGCAGGCTGGTGTGCATGGCGAGATGATCGCCATCGAGGATATCGGCATTACGCGCCAAGGCAGGTTTACCGATCTGAACAACAGGGTCATCGGTTCGCTGTTCAAGCTCTATCCGCTGGAGTACCTGTTCAACGACGAATACGGGCCCTCTTTGCCGAGCTCCGGCTTGCAGTTGATTGAGCCGCCGTGGAAAGCCGTGTTGAGCAACAAGGGCATCATGCCGCTATTGTGGCAAAGTTATCCTGGCCACCCGAACCTGTTGCCGGCGCACTTTGATGAAGCGCCGGAACAGCCGTTGCCACCGGGATGGGTAAGAAAGCCGCTGTTTTCGCGGGAAGGCGCGAACGTGCTGATCACGTTGCCGAACGGCGAAAGCATTAGCTCACCCGGGCGATATACGCAGTGTCCTGTCATTCGCCAGGCTTTCCATCCGTTGCCACGCTTCGAAGGCGGCTATCCGTTGATCGGAAGTTGGGTGGTCGGTGATACACCGGCAGGCATGGGGATACGTGAGGACGCAACACTGATTACACGGGATACTTCGCGGTTCGTGCCGCATGTCATTGCGTGAACGCGCAGGCGTAGTGCGTGCGTGACTGTTGCAAGGAGCACCCGGCCTCTGCCGCGAGGCCGGGCGTTTTTTCAGGCCAATCTGTTCAGGCCATCCCTAGGGAACGGTCAAGTAATAGGTGAATGTATTGGTCATGCCCATGTTGCTGGTGGCGGTGCGCACGATGGTGTGCTGGCCGGGCGAAAGCGGCTTGAACATGAGGAAGTAGCCGTTGATCACCACCGGCTGATAGGAACCGGTAATGCAGGAATCGAAGGTGGACTGCAGGCTCGGGTCGCCCTTCACCGAGTTCAGGCTGTCGGAGATGTAGTGATACTTCAGTACGTCTCTGACCGGCTTGCCGTCGAGCGTCACGCTGAGGCTGGTCATCATCATGTAGGTGCCGCTGTCCTGGTACAGGAAGTCATACAGCGATTGTCCGGGTGCTGGACCGAAGTTCGGATTGGGGCAAGGCCAGGTGTCGGCCACCCAAGCGATCTGGAACAGGATGGCCTTGTCGCGAGGAATGGTGCACGAGCGGGTGTAGTTGCCGGGGCTCATAGCGAAGATCGGGGCTACGTACCATACCGGCCCCTGCTGGCCTACGGTGCAGAACTGTCCGGTGGGATCGAAGTAGGGGTTCTGGCTGTAAGGCTGTGCGTAAAGCCACTGCATCGACAAATTGGCCCAGCCGTTGATGCTGCGGTCGAACGGGTGAGACCACTTCGGGTATACGGGCGAGTCGTCCTGATCGGGCTGCCACGCGTGAGCGGCGCTGACGCCAATCAGTGCGCAGCCAAACGCAAGCCATGTGCAAAGCTTCTTGTGCATAGATCTCTCCATCTGGTGTGAAGTGCTATACAGCGCGTGGGGGAGGCCGGAGCCTCTTGGGGAGTGTTGAGTTTTGCGCAGGCCGGTCGTAGCGCGCTTCCAGAAACGTGCCCAAACAGCACACGGCGGGCTTGCCGCAAATCAACATGAATCGCTTCCAGAAACGTGCTTTGTGCCGAACAACACTTGGCTTTTGCACGGAAGGTGTATGATCGGCGCTGCATCGGGGAAGCATTGCTAGGGGCATGCTTATGTCGATCATGCAGACCGTGCTGCGCACGCCGCACTTCGAAGTGATCAGCCACGTTTGCCAGCGTCCGCGGGTGGCTTGCGGCACTGTCATTGGCGGTCTGCCTGCACGCTTCATCTTTACCCGGCGCGGCTCGTTCATGGTGCATGTCGGCAGCCGCTGCTGGTTCGCCAGGCCGGGGCAGGCGGTGTTCCTGGGGATGGGCATCGAATACCACGTCACCCATCCGGACGCCGAAAGCTGCGACTGCTGCACCGACGTGCTGATCAGCGAAGAGATGCTGGACATGCTCGGTGCGCACACCGACCCTGGCCAGCCTTGCCGTGCATTCGGCCATGATCTGCGATTCCAGAAAACGCATGTGGAATTGCTGCGCGGGTTGCTGCGCGGCGGTGACGCCGATGACGCCGAAGAGGTTTTACTGGATACGCTGAGCTATTTGACCGAGTCGTATGAAGCGGGAACGTCCGCAGCGTGTGGCATCAAGGTGATGCGCCAGGTGACGCGCGTGGAAGAGGCAATCGTCGGCCGCGCCGAGGAAAATCTCGGCGTGGAGGAGTTGGCGAAAGTGGCGGGCTGCTCGCCGTTCCATCTGTGCAGGATCTTCCGTGCCTGCACCGGGCAATCGCTACGGCAATTTCGCATGCAGCAGCGTTTGGGTTCGGCGCTGGGGCGTCTGGGGGACGGCGAACGTGACCTTGCCGCTCTCGCTTGCGACATGGGTTTCAACAGTCATAGCCATATGACCGACGCATTCCGGTTGGCGCTGGGCATGTCGCCCAGTGAGGTGCGCGATGACATGCGGCAAAGCGATTTGCAGGTTTTGAAAAATCGGCTACGGGATGTGCGGGGTCGCTGGAAGGATGGGAAGCCATCTTTGGCTGGTGCCTAAGCGCAAGAGGGATTCGAGCATCTACCGGAATGGCACCCAAAAGGCGCGTAGGGTGCATCGTGGCCGTCTGTTCACGCCGCCTTGCGTCGCTGCGTGACGATCTGGCATTCCCGTACCATCGCCAGCAAGGCATCGCCGGCAATCAGCTCGATCGGCTTGCCGTGCACGAAGCGTTGCGCGTCGTCGGTGTAGTGGCCGATGGCGACGATCTTTACTGCGTCGGCACGGTGATGCATCAGCAGTCCGTACATTTCCCGCACCACGCGCACGTCGACCAGCTTGGTGCGCCATTGTTTGCATTGCACGAGGGTGGTCGCGCCGTCTTTGTGGAGAATCAGATCAATGCCGCCATCGGCGCCACCGAGCCCGATTTCGCGCACCTGGTAGCCCTGGCGCCGGAATGCTTCGCCGACCAGCATTTCGAATTCGCGCCAGTCCATCGCGCTCAAGCTGCGCAAACCGGATTGCGAGGTGAGCAGGTAGTGGCGACGCCGGCTGTCGAGGTAGGAGATCAGCGCGGCCAGCCAGCAAGCAGTCAGCAGCAGCCAGGCGGCCGGAGCGTAGGCGCCGTCGGCGAGCGTGGTTCCCAGCGCCTGGCCGACCGGACCGCCGAACATGGTCATGCACCAGGCCAGGCCGTAGCGCATTGCGGCATAGCCGGCCAGGCCCAGAACGATGCCGGCCTGCCATGGCAGCTTGGAAACCATCTCAATGCCGTCGTCTTTGCGCCTTCCCACCGCCCCCTCCCGAGCGTCTGCTTTTTGTTCGTATGGCTTGCCTGATCCACGCAAGCAGTCAGTCACTGCAAGCAGGAAATGCGCCAATGGATGAGCTTGGCTGGCTTGCTCGAGGCTGACTGGCCGAGTTCAGGGTGGGGCGGGATAATGCACGGAAGTGCTTGTTTTGCCTAGCACAAGCGCAAGCGGGCAAACCGTGGGGGCGCCAGATATTGAGATGTGGTTCACATTATCTTGTGACTCCCTGCGTCACCTGACGCAATGGGTACGGCGCGGCGTGTCGTTCAGGTCGCCAGCTAGCGGCGTAGCGTGCACGTGTACACGCGCCACGCACGGCGCGCCGTCGGGTCTGGCGGGGCGGATCAGCATGCGCATCCATTTGGCATGCTTTCAAGTTAGGGAACGCCCATCCCTAGCGTGCTCAGGCGGCGAGACGTTTCAGCGCAATGCCCAGCGCGATGCTGTAGCTGGTGCGTGCATCCCCATTGACGACCACGGTGGCCACAGCTCCGGAAGCGTTGGCGGGTTCAAGCGAAGCCTCGCCGTCCTGCACTTCGACATAAGGCATGTCCAGCGCGTCCAGTGCATCGCCAAGTCCCGCTTCGGGATGCAACTGCGACTGCTGAGCGAGGGTACCCGGTGCGAGCACCATGAATTCCGTGCTGTGCGGGCGAGCCGTGCGCACTCGAGCGACGAACTCGCGCAGACCCGTACAGGTACACACTTCAACCGTACGCCCGGCCGCCAATGCCAGTTGCTTGAGCTGACCGAGCAGCTCGCGGCTGAGCGAGGGGGCATGAACCTGGGGGCCTTGTACGATCATGATGGTCATGCTGCCGAACCCGCGTGCGTTTCATGGATGGCGCATGTTCGCGTCAGCATCGGTAAAGGCGCTATATGGAGGGCCCGCAGGATGCGTAAATTCTTCGCAAAGGACGGCGCCGACGTGGCAAACGTAACGGCGTTGCGGCAAGATGCCGCCACCATCAGGAGGGGAATCGTCCATGCTCAACTTGCCGCCCAAGGACCCACGCTCGCTGCTCGGACGCTTTCGTTACGGCGGCGTGCTGGTAGCCATCATCATCACCTTCCTGTTGTTCAACAGCATTTTCGTGGTGTCGCCCAGTGAAGAGGCGGGGACGCGCTGGATGGGTGGTACGCCGATGACCTCGGTGCCGCTCAAGACCGGCGTGCATTTCAAGGTACCGTTCTTCGAATCCGTGGATCGCCTGCAGACAAGCCGTTCGGTCTACGTGCTGAATGGTCTGGACGTTTATACCAACGACAACCAGAAAGTCACCATCGACGTCAGCCTGATCTACAAGATACCCAGCTCCGCCGTCATGAATCTGCTTTATCAGGTTGGGCGCGCAGGTTCAGTGGATGTCGAAACCACCATCTTGCCGGTGGTGCGCGATCGTGCGCTGGCGGCTTTCGCGCGCTACAACACCCTAACCATCTCCGACCAGCGTACACAAATCACCGCGCAAATGCGCCGCGACATCAGCGATGCCTTGCAGCGATTGTTCAACGTGGACGTGATCGACGTGCAGCTGGTCGGCATCCATTACTCGCCGATCTTCGACCAATCCATCGAAGAAGCCGTACGCGCCAAGAACCTGGCGGTGCAGGCGGAGAATACGGTGGCGCAGAAGCGCTACGAAGGCGAACAGAAAACCGTTACCGCGCACGCGGAAGCCACCGCGGCGGTGGAGCGCGCCAATGGTGAAGCGCAGGCCACCGTGCTGCAGGCGCAGGCTCAGGCCAAAGCCATTGAAACCGTGGGCCAGGCGCTGAAAAGCAATCCCGAATACAGCCGTTTCTATGGCTTGCAGCATTGGAACGGCATTCTTCCCCAGGTGGTGGGCGCGGGTTCCATTCCGATGATCGATCTGAGCAAGGGGCAGGACACCGGTAAATAGCTGCTGTCTCTAAGGATGGCCTGAAAAAAATCCGAGATGGACTTTTTCAGTGCGTAGGCTGGGATGGCAATCCCAGCATCGGGACGTCGTGTGGAAAGCCGGGATTGTCATCCCAGGCTACGCGTTACACCACCAGCCTTCCTGGCCGGTTCGTCATTCAGAGGAATTCGCGTACGGATGCTTGTCGGCGAGCTTGCCGTTGCCGGTATAGGTGGGCGCGCGGGGCGTGTGCTCGTCCATGCTGATCACCACGCGATTGCGGCCGTCGCGCTTGGCGCGATAAAGCGCGCTATCGGCGGCAAGTAGCAGTCGCCGCAGGTCGTAGCCGTAGTGGGCCGTGGAGGCGATACCGAAGCTGGCGGTAAGTGCGACATGGTCTTGCGTGTCGTTGGTGGTGGCCTGCAACGCCAGGCGGATCTTTTCTGCGCGTTCGAGCGCCTGGATGAGCGTGGATTCCGGCAGCAGTATGCCGAATTCTTCACCGCCGATACGGCCGAATACGTCGCAGGAGTGCAGATGCTGCTGGCAGACCGACACGGCCCGCTTCAATGCGGTGTCGCCCACGACGTGGCCGTGCGTGTCGTTGATGTCCTTGAAGTGGTCCAGGTCGATCAGCACCAGGCAGGCCCCACGCAGCGACTTGGCCGCGTAGCGCAGGGTCTGTTCCGCTTCTTCGACGAAATGCTGGCGATTGAAGATACCGGTAAGACCATCCCGGCGCGCCAGGCGCATGAAGCGCAGTTGCGAGCGCTTGAGGCGATACAGCCAGAAGGCGATCGAGGCCAGCACCGTTAGCAGCAGCGTGATGTAAAGGCGACTGGTCACGACGGCTTTGCCGTTGAGTGCCTGCTGCAGCTGCAGGATCTGGTTTTGCTTGTTCAGTTCGTTGAGTTCGATTTTCTTGGTTTCTACCTGCTGTTTGACGATCTGATAGGAGAGGGCCTTTTCGCGGATGTCATCGAGATGTTCTTTGTCGGCAGCCACATATTTTTCGTGATAGGCGAGCGCTTCGCGCAGATTGCCGTACTGCTGCTCAACTTGATAAAGAAGCTGGTAGGCCTTGATCAGGGGTTCGGTGAGGTTGCTCCTGGAGGCCACATCTACGGTGGCCATGGCATATTTTTGGGCCAGCGCAACGTTGCCTTTCTTCCAGTAGGCCTGCGCGAGAAGCACGTTGTATTCGGCGGTCAGTGCTTGATAGTTGAGTCCTTTCACTTCATCGTTGGTGGCTTGCAGAATGGCGAGGGCATCATCCGTTCTGTCCTGCTGCAAGTCCAAAACCGCTATGTCGCGCCGTATCGTGTCGGCCGCTAGTTTGTCCCCAACATCAAGGCATCGCTTGATGCCTTTCTGAAACAGTTCGCCGGCTATTCGCTTTTGGCCGCCGCGAATTTCGGCGTGCAATTGGAGCATATGGCCGATGCAGCCAATATTGCCCTTCGGATAATCGGCGATGATCTGCTTGGCATAGCCTGCGGCGAGGTCATATTGACCGACTTCGCTAAGTAGCTGCGAGGCTTCTCCAAGGATCGGAAAGCGCGCTCCTTGATCGGCAACGGGCGGGAGGTTTTCCAGTGCGCGATCCAGGTATTCGAAGGCTTCCTCGTAGTGATGCTGGACGCCCAGGACGTTGATCAGGGCGGCTGTCGCCCGTGTTCTTAGCTCGTTGTCGGGGGCTTGCTTGACCACTGCCTCAAGCAGCGACTTGGCCTTGTCTTCCCGGCCGCTGTAGTCGGCCTGCCAGCCTTCCAGAAAGCGAAGACGCCACTTCTGTGCTTCGGACATTTCAGTTGTCCGGCCTTCGAGCCCGTCAAGGAGTCTGACAAAGCCAGGGTTGTCGGTGGTTTTTATGCTGTCGGCCTGGACCAGTAGTTGCGTGATGTCGTTCGAAGCATGTACGGCGGCCATGCCTGTGCTTGCGAGCATGACGAGCAGCAGGAAGATTCCTGCGTACGGCTTCCGGCGTTTGGAGCCGGCGGCGTGCATTTACTGAGCGGAAGTTGTCGAGGAAGAAGACGGCTGGCGCGTGTCTCTCTCGCCGGGTTCGTCATCCTCTTCTTCTTCTTCCTCCTCCTCTTCGCCCGGCATGACATAACCGACAGGTGTTTTCCCCTGCAGCAGTGCCAGCAACTGGGCAGCATCGTTGTTCAAGATGGCCGAGCGAAGCGGGCCTTCAATCGAGGCGTTGCCAAGCGCTAGTTCCATTGCGTCCTTGGTGATGTCGCCCCATCGAGCTTCACCGCCTATGGTTTCCAAAAAGCGCATGACATTCGACATCCAAAATACCCCCGTATCCAATGCTTGGGCGCCCCTCGGTGGGCAATCGTCATCGTCCCTGCTGAGTGACTGACGCATCATCATATCGCGCAACGGATGGAGGCGTCGCCGATATCTGCGGGAACAAGGCGTTGCCTCCCTTGTTTATCCCTGCGAATGGCCGCTCTCAGGCCAATGCCTCCAGGCGGGCGCGAATTTCATGGTCGGCCTCCAGCGGTCGAGCCGGCGGGATGGCCAGCGTGTCGGCCATGCCGAATTCAGCCAGTGGCAAGGCCCCTAGCGCAAGCAACTCCCTGCGAGGGGACTGGAAGGGCAGGGTGGCGGCACGATAGATCACCACTTGATGGTCCAGGGTGTAGTGCCGCGCGAGCACATCCACCAGCACCTGGCGATGTGCCTCGCCGGTCGAGAAACGCATGAGTGTTTTGTCGCCCGCTACCCCGACCTGCCACAGGATCAGCCACGCGCTCGGATCGATACAGCGGCGATAAAGCATGAACTGACTGGCTTCGTAATGCTGGCAGCCGCGGGCGCCTGGGTCGATGCCGAGATCGGCATACAGGCAGTCTTCGGAGGAAATGCCCGGTTCCATGTGGGCGTGGTAGCCCTTGCTGCGCGCGGTCCGGATGGCCTTGTGCGGGACCCAGGCGAAGACGCCTGGGTGTCCGTAGAACACGCCGCAGACGCGCCTGCCGGCACTTACCTCGGCCATGATGGCGTTCACCATCTGCCGGTAGGTCTTCATCCTCGACTTGCCTTCCTGGTAGTACGGCTGCAGGCTGCGCACGTCTTCGTTCATGCCTTGCAGCCACAGTTCGACGATGCCGTCGGACACCAGGGTGAACACCACATCGGCCTGTTCGATATAGGCGTGGGCGCGCCGGCTGAGGTGGGATCCCAGCGTCATGCCTATACCCACGCAGGCCAGGCTTCCCTTGGGCTGTATGCTGTCCAAAACTTCCATCCCCTACTGCTTGCGTAGCGGTATTGTGCCCTGGGCGGCGATGGTCGAGCGCCTTGACAGCTTGGATGGGAGCAGACTTGAGCGAGCGCGCGACACCGGATGATTGGGATTTGCCTGATCCTGAAAGATCCGGCCGAACGTTCGTCTACGTGCTGCCGTCCCAGGGTGAGGACTTGACCAAGCTGGGTTTCACGCAAGATCCGGTGCAGCGGTTTCGCAGTTTCCATCCGCGGTTCTTCGCTTTGTTCGACCTGGAAAGCGGCCTGCTGGTGGAGACCGGGCGGCTGCGCGACGCACGGCGATTGGAGCGGTTGCTGATCGAGCGTTGGCCGGACCATCGCGCCCCGGCTCCCTTGTTGGTGGCGGAGGCAGCCGGCGGTCACACCGAATGGTTCCGTGGTATAGGGGGAGAGGTGGATGCATTCGTACGCCGTACAGCGGAGCGTTACGGCTATGCATTGCATGCGCCCTTGAGCGCCTGGCTGCGTGCGCGCTTTTCGGAGCGGGCGGACCAGCTTTACGAGTGGTCGCAGCGTCTGCTGGAGATGATCGAGTGGCAAACAGCGAATCTGCCGCCGGAGGAACGCAATCTACGTTATGCCAAGGCGCTGCGTGACAATCTCGACGCTTGTCACGCAGTCGGCATGAATCTGCATGCACTGTTGCCGGCCAGGGTGATGGCCTGGTATGCATCCGCGCGAGGCAACGGCTAGATGCAGCTCGTCCGGTGACGCTGCTGACAGTATGTTGTCAGCAGCCTCGATTAAGCTGCGCATACCTTTTTTGTGGAACCCATGGACATGACCACGCCAAGCATCACCCTGTACGCCACCCGCCCTGGTTTCGGCATGCCGGAAACCAGTCCGTTCGTGATCAAGACCGAAGTGCAGCTAAAAATGGCGGATCTGTCGTATGGACGGGAATCCACCATTCCGCCGTTGGCGCCCAAGGGCAAAGTGCCGTACCTGTTGGATGATGGCGAAGTGGTGTGCGATTCCACCTTTATTCGCGCGCATCTGGAACGCAAGTATGGCGTGGATCTGGACGAGGGCCTGGACGCGCACCAGCGTGCGCAATCCTGGGCGATCGAACGGATGCTGGAAGATCATCTGTATTTCGCCATGGTGTGGTTCCGCTGGATCGTGCCGGAGAATTTCGCCAAGGGGCCGGCGCAATTTGCCAACGGCGCGCCGGAGGAGCAACGCGAAGCCCTGCGCCGTGAGATGCAGTCGCGCAAGGATGGCGACTTGCGTAGCCACGGTATCGGCCGGCATTCGGCGGGCGAGATCGCGGCCCTGGGCGTGCGTTCCATCGATGCTCTGGCCGCCTTGCTGGGCGACAAGCCTTATTTGATGGGCGAAAGAATGACCGCTGTGGATGCGACGGCCTTGGGGGTGTTGGCGTCCATCCTTACGTCGTTCTTCGATACGCCGCTGCGCGATGCCGTGGCCAGCCGGCCGAACCTGGTCGCGTACGTGAGCAAGCTGATGCAACGGTATTACCCGGAGCATGCGTGGGAGCCGGCCGCGGAGGCCGTTTGAGGGGCGCAGCCGGCGCGGGTAGGCTGGGACGATGATCCCAGCATCGCGCGGTGGCGTACATGGCGATGCTGGGTTTCGCGACCCAGCCTACCAAGGCGGGTCGCAAGGTGAACGAACTCATCCGCATGCCAGGGACGCCTACGCGGATTTGATCGGCGCAGTCCTAGGCTGTAGCTGTCTTCCAGATCCGAGGAGTCGCCCATGGAAGTCAGTTTCAATAACTGGGGCGAGGCCGTCGCGTTCCTCTCCGAGCGTACTGATATCGCCCTGGAAGGATTGATGGCGCTCAGTGCGCAACAAATGGTGGATCAGCAAGTCATTGCCGCACTCCTGGCGTCCCATACCCACCTGAGGGCCGCCGCAGACGCGTGGCGGCAGATGGCTTCGGCTACCTTGCCGATCACCCATGTGCGCAGCCTGCAGAACGACCAGCCGGAGTCGGTGCGAGTAGCCTATTCGGAACGCATGGCCTATTGGGAGGAACTCTTCCGCAAGGCCATTCCCCAGAAGAGCGAATGAGGCAAAAAGCGGGCAATTGGCGTTAAAAGCGTGCGGAGGCCGTAGCGGCGTGCAACCATATGACGCTGTAGTTCTTCACATCTTCATTGCGCCAGCCCTATGACCAAGCGCCTTGCTTTCCGACGCGTTATTGCGTCCGTCGTTTTCGTTATCGCGGTCATCGCCGCGCAGGGCGCGTCCGCGCAAACGACGTCCACCGTGCAGTTGCAGAACCTCACCTGGACCGAGCTGCGCGAGCAGATTCACGCCGGCAAGACCACGCTGATCATTCCCATCGGCGGCACCGAGCAAAGCGGTCCGTATATCGCGGTGGGCAAGCACAATGTGCGTGCGGCTTATCTGGCGGACCGGATCGCGCAAAAACTGGGCAATGCGCTGGTCGCTCCGGTGGTGGCCTATGTGCCGGAAGGCGGCTATGCGCCGCCCACCTCGCACATGCGCTTTCCCGGCACGATCACCGTTCCGGATGACGTGTTCGAGAAAATGCTCGAAGCGGCCGCCAACAGTTTCGCGGTGCATGGCTTTCGCAACATCGTCTTCCTGGGTGACCACGGCGGTTACCAGAAGGACCTCAAGCAGGTAGTGGCTCGCCTCAACAAAGCCTGGGCGGGAGCGAATGCGCGGGCCATCCTGCCGGCGGCGTATTACGAGGCTTCTTCCGATGGCTACGCACAGCTGCTGCGCCAGCGCGGTTTTCGCGACGATGAAATCGGCACCCATGCCGGTCTTGCCGATACTTCGTTGCAGCTTGCGGTGGCGCCGCAGATGGTACGAACCAATCAACTGCGCAATGCCCCCAAGCCTGGCGCGGCCGACGGCGTGTATGGCGGCGATCCGCGCCGATCCACGGCGGAACTGGGTCAAATCGGCGTGGATGCTATAGTTTCGCGCACGGTCGACGCCATCCGCCAGGAAACCGCGGGGCATTGATCCGATGTCTTGGACCTCCCCCTTCGAAAGTCTTCTCAAAATAAGGGAATCTGCCGTGAAATTTGATCGTTTTGGGCGTCTTGCCTTGCGTGCCGGCGCCGTGCTGGCCGGTTTGTGTGTCACCGCCGCGGCCGCGGCGCAAACGGTTCAGACCGTTCCCGGCATGCCGCCGGTCACCAATCCGCACGACATGTACAGCAACGCGGGCTTCAACATGTTCAGCCCGGCGGTGAAGGGTGCGCTGCCGCGGATCTACGTTCCGAACCTGCGTTCGAACGACGTGTACGTGATCGATCCGGCCACGTTCAAGGTGGTCGACCGGTTTGCAGTCGGCCGCAGCCCTCAGCACGTGGTGCCGGCGTGGGATCTGAAAACACTGTGGGTGACCAACAACGCCGAAGGCCGCAATGACGGCAGCCTGACGCCGATCGATCCGATGACCGGCAAGCCGGGCAAGGCCGATCCGGTGGATGATCCGTACAACATGTACTTCACGCCGGACGGCAAGGAAGCCATCGTGGTGGCCGAAGCCTTCGCACGCCTCGATTTCCGCGATCCGCATACGATGGCACTGAAATCCCGCCTGCCGGCGCCCGAATGCAAAGGCATCAACCACGCGGATTTCTCGATCGACGGCAAGTACGCCATCTTTACCTGCGAATTCGGCGGCAAGCTGGTGAAGATCGACATGGTCAACCGCAAGGTTCTCGGCTACCTGCAGCTCAACAAGCGGGGCATGCCGCAGGATATTCGCGTGTCGCCGGACGGCAAGGTGTTCTACGTGGCCGACATGATGGCGGACGGCGTGTACCTGATCGACGGCGACAGCTTCAAGCAGGTCGGCTTCGTCAAGACCGGCATCGGCACGCACGGCCTGTATCCGAGCCGCGACGGCACCAAGCTTTACGTTGCCAATCGCGGTTCAAACAAAGTGCACGGCCCGCGTAATGGCCCAGGCAGCGTGTCGGTGATCGATTTCGCCACGCGCAGCGTGGTGGCGAACTGGCCGATTCCGGGCGGCGGCAGTCCCGACATGGGCAACGTCACGGCCGACGGCAAGTGGTTGTGGCTGTCGGGCCGTTTCGATGACGTGGTGTATGCGTTCGATACCGCGACCGGCAAGGTGCAGATCATCAAGGTGGGGATGGAGCCGCATGGTCTGGCGGTTTGGCCGCAACCCGGGCGGTTCTCGCTGGGACACACCGGCATCATGCGTTGATGCAAAAAAGAGGCCGGCATTGCCGGCCTTTTTCACAGGTTGGGGTTGGTAGCCCAACCTACGAGAGCTGGACTACGTCGAAGCTCGCATCCGGATTTACGTCCGCGTTGTAATCCACGTCCTTGCGATCAAAGCCGAACAGGCGCAGGAACTCATGCTTGTAGCCGGCATAGTCGGTCGTTTCCCACAGGTTCTCGGTGCTGACTTGCGGCCATAGCGTCTTGCAGGCCTGCTGCACGTCTTCGCGCAATTCCCAGTCATCCAGGCGCAGGCGGCCCTCCTCGTCGGTGGACGGCAGGGCACCGTCCTGGCGATACAGGAAATCATGGAACAGGCGGTTGGCCTGCTCGATGGTACCTTCGTGGAGGCCTTTCTCCTTCATGATGCGGAACACCATCGAGACGTACAGCGGAATTACCGGAATGGCCGAGCTGGCCTGCGTGACCACGGATTTCATCACGCCCACGTAGGCGCGCAGGTGCTGTGCGGCGTAATGCCGGTTGAGTTCTTGCGCAGTGTTGTCCAGATGCTGCTTGGCCTGGCCGATGGTGCCGTGCCAGTAGATCGGCCAGGTTATTTCGGTGCCGACGTAGCTGTAGGCGACGGTGGTGGCGTTATCCGCCAGCACGCCGGCCTTGCTCAGCGCGTCGATCCATAGCGCCCAGTCTTCGCCGCCCATCACGGCGATGGTGTCCTTGATTTCCTGCTCGTTGGCCGGCTCCACCGTGACCTGCACCACGCTGTCCTTGTTGGTATCCACCGAGGAGGCGGTAAACGGCTGGCCGATCGTCTTCAGCGTGGAACGCACCAATTCGCCGGTATCGGGCAGCTTGCGTACGGGCGAAGCCAGCGAATAGATCACCAGGTCCACCGGGCCGCCCATGTCGTTCTTGATCAGCTCGATGGCGCGCGCGCGGGTTTCATGCGAGAACGCATCGCCATTGATGGAGCGCGAATACAATCCGGCCTGCTTGGCCAGTTTGTCGAAGGCGGCGGAGTTGTACCAGCCGGCGGTACCGGGCTTGCTGTCGCTGGAGGGTTTTTCGAAGAACACGCCCAACGTGGCAGCGCCGCAGCCGAAGGCCGCCGTGATGCGTGATGCCAGGCCATATCCCGTGGAGGCGCCGATCACCAGCACGCGCTTGGGTCCGGAGCCGCAAGCGCCTTTGGCCTTGGTGATGCCGATCTGCTCGAGCACATTCTTCTCGCAGCCGAGCGGATGCGCCGTGACACAGATAAAGCCGCGAACCTTGGGATGGATGACCACGAATTAGCCTCACCGGATGAATACAAGGCCGCCATTCTAAAGGGCGAGGGGGACCATGCGCCTGCGCAGGGAGGGGCTTCAGTCTTCCAGATCCACCGCCCCAGTGGGGTTGGGGAAGCGGATGTACACAATCTTTACGCCTTCCGTACCAGGCGTTCCTTGTGCGAGGCGGATAGTCAACTCGCACGCCCATGCGAAAGGAGGCCGCTATGACCACCCTCAAGCCATCCAACGCACCCCATGAAGCCCCCGGCCGCGAAGCCGGCGAGCCCTATGATCCGCACAAACGGCGGGGCCCCCCGCAACGCCTGGAAGACACCAACGCCAGCGGCGACGCCCTCAATGACACCGGCGAGGACAACCAGCGCCAAAAAGAGGAGGAATGAATCAGGCCCCGTCGGCGGTGAAGCCTACCTTGGCATGGCTGCCGTCACAGAATGGTTTGTTCTGGCTATGACCGCAGCGGCATAGGTACGTGCCGGTGACGCGCGCCACCATGCGCCCGGTGCCGCTGATGATTTCCAGGTTGCCGCGGACACGCAGCGGCCCGTTCATTTGCGGATCGATCTGCAGCGGCCCATCGCGTGCGGTCAGCTCCTCGTTCGACGTACCGGTCGGGGGCTCGCCGCTGGCGTTGAATCCCACATCGTGATGCGAGCCATCGCAGAACGGTTTGTTCTTCGAGGCCCCGCAGCGGCACAGCGTGGCGCGGAAACCGGCAGGTTTGCCGGCGAGGCGCAGATCGCCACGAAACGCATAAGGCCCTGCCTCACGGACGGCCGCGAGATTGACCGGCGGAGCGGATTCGTCCGGTCGTCCATCGCGGCGCTGGTATTGGATGGCGCCGGAAGGGCAGGCGTGCGCGATGTCGACCAATCTTTCCACATCCATCGCATCGGGATGGATCCACGGCCCTTGCACGTTGGCGAGAAACACTTTCGGCGCACCCGTCACGCAGAAGCGCGCATGGATGCAGCGCTTGGCTTCGAAGCGCAGCGTGAGCTTCTCGCCCTCGACCTGTTCGATGCCATCCTCCACCACGGTGGAGGCCGGTGCTGCCGGAGCGGGTGCAGCAGCGAGTGCAGGCGTTGATGCCGCAACCGCAGCCGATGGTGCAGGGCGAGCAAGATCGAATCCCTGTTCGGCCTGTTGCGAGAGATGCTTGAACACCGCCGCCGCAGCGATGGTGCGCGGATCGTTCGATGCGCTCAGCCGTTCGGCCGCTTCCGTCAATTGCTCAAAGCGCTCCAGGAAAAAGCGCCGCGCGCTGGGGCCAGGCGGCAAGGGAGAGGTATCGCGCAAGGTGATGAAGGTAACGCCCGCGTGGCAATCCGGATTCGATGGTCCGGCCGGCAGTCGCGCCGCGCGTTCGGCCAACGGTGCCAACGCGCGCATCAAGCCAATGCCCAGGTCCAGCGACAGGCATTTGTCCGGGTCGGGCGCCGGTACAGCGTACGAGTAGGCCAGCAGGCGTTGCATCAAACCGTAGGCGGCATTGGCGAGGTCGACAGTGGCGATGGCATCTTCGTTTTCCAGCCACACGCGTCCCTCGGGGCGCGGCGGACGACGCAGCACCGGATTGGTGGCGGCAGGGAAGGCCGGCTTGAACGAAGGGTCGGCAGCCAGCAAGGCTTCGTATTCCGCGCGGATCGCGGCGAAACGCTGGTAATGCGAGTTCTCCGTATTTTCCTGCGCCCCTTCGCCCTGGGTAATGATGGACTCAAACGCGGCCAGCGCCGTCTTCAGACAGATGACCTTGTTCGCGCCGGGCAGCGATACCTCTGCTTTGGACAACTGCAAGGCAGGGTCGCCACACATGGCGCCGGCTTCGCCATACTTTTGCACCATGCCGCGCAGGCCATTGCCCAAGGTTTGATAAAACTCGCCCACCGTTTCGTAATTGATACCCATCGGCGTAAGGCGCGGACCGTTTGCCCCACGCAAGAAGTGGCGCTCGGGCTCGAAACCTTCGCCATCCGGTTCGGTGGAGCCGGCCGGTCGCTCCAGGTAGATGAAATGCTGCAGCGTTGCCCGATTGAACGGCGCCAGCTTCACCACCACACCGGCCGGCAGGTAGCCGGGATCGAGCGGAAAATTCGAGCGCCCGAGGCGTGGGGCACCACCCAGTGCCACGGTGATGTTCCAAACCGACATCAGATGGCCCATCTCCTCGATCGCCACCTGCAGGATGCTGCGTTTCCAGCGCGTGATCGCTTCGAGCTGATCGGCTGTCACGCCTTCTTCCGCTGAGGATTTCAGCGAAAACGCTGCGTAGAGATAGGTGCACATCAAGCAGTGTTCGAGCTCGGCCGCTTCGTAGAGCGCGTGCAGCGCCTGTTCGCGGCTGGGAACGGTATGCGAGGGGCTATAGCTGACCACGGCTGGATCCCTTAGGGTGTCAAGAAAGAGAAGGTACACCGATTGGGCTTGCCTGCGGCTGTGTCGTAGGCTGGGTTGTGAAACCCCGCATCGCCATGCGTGCAGCCGCGCGATGTTGGGATTCTCATCCCAGCCTACCTTTCAGATGAACATTCCACCGGAAGCCTCGATCCGCTGCGCATTGATCCATCCGCTTTCCTTCGACAGCAGCATGGCCACCACGCCGCCGATATCGTCCGGCAAACCCACGCGGCCCAGCGCCGTCTGCGACGCCACGTAGGCATTCACCTCGGCGTTGTCGCGCACCGTACCGCCACCGAAGTCGGTCTCGATCGCGCCCGGCGCCAGCGTGTTGACTGCAATGCGGCGTGGGCCAAGCTCCTTGGCCAGATAGCGCGTCAGCACCTCGATCGCGCCTTTCATCGAGGCATACGCCGCATAGCCGGGCAGGGCAAAGCGCGCCAGGCCGCTGGAGACGTTGAGGACGCGTCCGCCGTCGGCGATCAACGGCAGCAAGGCCTGGGTCAGGAAGAACGCGCCCTTGAAGTGGACGTTCACCAGTTCATCGAACTGCGCCTCGGTGGTTTCGGCGAAGCTGGCATGGATGCCAATGCCGGCATTGTTGACCAGGTAGTCGAAACGATCGCGCTGCCATTGCTCCTGCAGCACCGTGCGCAACTGCCCGGCGAAGGCGGCAAAGCTGGAAGTCTTGCCCACGTCCAGCGGCAGCGCGACGGCGCGGCGGCCAAGCTTCGTCACCGACGCCACCACGGCCTCAGCCTCGGCTTGATTGGAACGGTACGTCAGCACCACGTCGGTGCCGTGTTCGGCCAGTCGCAGCACCATGTTCTTGCCAAGGCCGCGGCTGCCGCCGGTGATCAGGGCGATCGGGGTTGTGTTCATGGACGTCTCCTTGGAAAGGAAGGGAAGGGATCAACGGAAACGAGAATATTGATCTGTACTCGCCGCATAAATCGTCCGATCATGAGTGCTGTGTTCGTGAATGACGAACAATCGAGTGGGGCAGGGCATGAACCGGATCGAGGCCATGCACGTCTTCGTGCGAGTGGCAGAACTGGCCAGTTTTACCAAGGCCGCCGACAGTCTGGGGTTGCCCAAGGCCAGCGCATCCACGGCCGTGCAGCAACTGGAAGTGCAGCTCGGCACGCAGCTCCTGCATCGAACCACACGCCGGGTGCAAATGACGCAAGACGGCCAGCGCTACTACGAGCGCTGCAAGGACGTGCTGGCCGACCTGGACGAATTGGGCACGATGTTCCAGCAGGCTCCGCAAGCTTTGAGCGGCCGCTTGCGGGTGGACATGAATAGCGGCGTCGCCAGGCACGTCATCGACCATCTGCCGAAATTCCTGCGCGAGCATCCGGGGATCGAGGTGGAGCTGAGCAGCAGCGATCGTCGTGTCGACGTAGTGGCGGAAGGCTTCGATTGCGTGGTGCGGGTGGGCACGCTCAGCGATTCCAGCTTGATCGTGCGGCGGCTGGGGCAGTATCGCATCGTCAACTGTGCGAGTCCTGCTTATCTACAGGAGCACGGTACGCCGCAAAACTTGGAGGACCTCACCCATCACCGGCTGATCCACTACGTATCGGTGATGGGACAGCGGCCGTCCGGCTTCGAATACATGGAAGGGGCGCAGTGTCGCTACGTGCCCATGCAAGGCGTGCTTACCGTCAACAGCATCGAAGCGTACACCCATGGGTGCCTGGCCGGACTGGGCATCATCCAGACACCCAGAGGAGGTGTGCAGCACCAGCTTCTGGCCGGACGCCTGGTGGAAGTGTTGCCGCAATACGAAGCGGAGCCCATGCCGGTGTCGCTGCTGTATGCGCAACGGCGTAATTTGTCGGTGCGCGTGCAGGTGTTCATGGATTGGCTGGCGAAGCTGCTTGCGCCATATTTGGATCGTGTCTGAATCACGCTACGTATCGAGGTGTTTGCGCATGAATACGGTGGCCTGGGGGTTGTCGTTGTAGCGTTCGCAACGCTCGTAGCCCCGCTTTTCATATAGCCAGATGGCGGCCTTCAGGTCGTCGTAGCTGTCCAGATAGATCCATTCGATGCCTTGGCTGCGCGCGTACGCCTCCTGGGCATCGAGCAGCTTGTCGGCAATGTGCCGGCCGCGTGCGCTGGGTTTCACGTACAGGCGCTTGCATTCGCTGGCGTGCGGCAGGGTGGTCAGCTTGCGCAGCACGACGCATCCCACCACCTCATCGTCCAGATAGGCGAGCCATATTCCCGACGCGGGATCGTCGATGAGCTGCTGAATGCTGCCGGGCTTGTCCCGCTGCACGACATGCACGGCTTCGTAGTACTCATTAAGAAGGGCCAATGCATGATCATCAGGCGCAGTCAGGCGAGTGATGCGCAGGGGGGCTTGCCGGCGATCTTCAAGCAGGCTGCGGACACCCGCCAGGGAAGTGACCAATGCTGCGCGATCGGCCGCGCTCAGGTGTGTAAGCATGCCGTGGATATGCGCCATGGACTGCTCGTTGAGGCGCGCGACGGCCTTTTGTCCGACTGCGGTGAGCAGCAACGGTTTCTCGCGAGCATCCGTGTCGGAGCTTACGCGGCGGATCAGCTTGCGCCGGATCAAGCCCGATAGAAGGCGGCTCATATAGCCGGCATCCAGTTCCAGCGTTTCCTGCAGCGCGGACGCCGTCACCTTTGGTTGGGCACTCACCTCGTAGAGGATGCGAGCCTCGGTCAGTGCGAACTCGCCGTCGAGGTGTCTGCGGCGCAGCAATCCAAGCCGGGCTGTGTAGTAGCGGTTGAACTCACGTATCGCGGCAATCTGCTGCGCGAGTTGCGCTTGCGTCTGGTGGGTGTTCATGGGTTGCCACTCTAAATCCAAATAGTTGCTTTTGGCAACTATTCGGACGGGCGCGCGAAATTCGTGCCCGGCTTCGGGTTGCGTGCGTCAGGAGCGGGCGCGGAAGGTCACCACCAGCACATCGCGATGTGCCGGCTCGTCAGGGGTGATCGGGGTTACCGGCGTCACGCCATGGAACACGCGCGGATCGTGGATCAGCGCCGCATCGAACGGATGGGTGAGGGTGAAATGGCCAAGGGGCTTGCCATCCGGGCTGTGGATGGTGGTGGTGCCGCTGGCGATGTTGCAGCGATCGATCAGCAGTACCAGCACGAAATCCACGCCGTCACGATGGCTGCCTTCCGGAGTGGGTTCGCCGGCGGAGGTAGAGCTTGCCTCGATACGGAATTGATGGACTTCGACATGCCAGCTTGGGGTGGCCGGTGCGAGCGAGCTGAAGAAGTCATTGCAGAACGCGAGGATGGTGCGGAGGCTTTTACCGTTCGCCATGGCGGAATCGACCGGCTCGAACCAGCGCTCGATATCGCCTTGCAGGCGGTTGTATAGCAGCGATTGGTAATGCGGCTGATGCGGCGCCAGCTCGACACCGTCGTTGGGCGTGGCCGTATAAGTGGCGTGGCGACGTCGCCGCTGCCGCCCCGTTGCGGCGAGATAAGGATCGGGACCGAGCTGGTTCCAGCTTGCAGCGAAGGCGTTCCAATCCGACAAATCGCCCGATGCTCGCAGCAGAGGATGCATGACTTCCGCGGTGACGAAGGAGTAGCCGTCGCGCTTCACAGCGTCGAGCGGCGCGCAGACGGGCGAATCGATGGGGATTTGCATGGAGGGATTATATAGCCGGGACTCCGCTACCCTGCGCTCCCCCTCCCTGAGGGAGCGGGAGCGCAGGCTTAGGTTGTAAAACCCTGCCTTGCCATGCTTGCAACGCACGCGATGCCGGGATTGCCATTCCAGCCTACGTGCTAATGCATTCCGAGCATGTCGATCCTGGCCAGCCCCTGCGCCTTTGCTTCCGCCAGCACTCTTGCCACGGCCTCGTAGGCCGCGCCGTCGGCCGCATCGATTTCCAGCGCAGGTTGCGTGGATTGCGTTGCGGCAATCGCCAGCTGCGTTCGCAACTGGTCGAGGCTTACGGGCGTACCGTTCCAGAACATCGCGCCATCGGCCTGGACCGCCAGGTGAATGGGGGTGGCGGCTTCGGTGAAATGGCTGGAGCCCTGCGGCAAATCCAATTTCGTTTTGTGCGTAATGATCGGTGCGCTGATCATGAAGATGATCAATAAAACCAGCATGACGTCGACCAGCGGCGTCACGTTGATCTGGGCCATTACGTCATGCGATGCACGAACAGAGAAAGCCATACTTCCTCCTGGGCGAACGTGTCGATATCGATGTGCGCCCGGCATTCAAGGGGAACCGGGCGACGCCAGCTTAGTGCCGGCTCGGACATAAAAGCAAAGCCATAAGCACTTATGCTGTGCCGGCTGTCATCCGATAGGGAGAGCATCATGCCAAGCACAAGGGTGCATTGGTTTTTCGTATCAATCGTTTTCGCCGGCGCACTGCATGCGCAGGAACCTGCCAAGCGGCCCGCCATCGAAGCGTTTGCCAAAGGGGTGCAGATCTACGCCTGCACACCCTCTCATGGTAGCTTTGCCTGGGTCTTGAAGGCGCCGGAAGCGAGCTTGAGCGATGCCAGGGGCCATGTGTTCGGCAAGCATTTCGCGGGGCCTAGCTGGCAGGCTGAAGACGGCAGCGTGGTGGTGGGCGAGGCGCTCAACCTGTCACCTTCGCCCGATGCCGGTTCCATTGCGTGGCTGGTGTTGCATGCCAAGTCGCACACCGGTGCGGGTGAGATGGCGAGCGTGCAGTACGTGGTCCGCACGCGTACCGAAGGTGGCGTGGCACCCGCTATGGGCTGCGATGCCGTGCATGCGGGTACCGAAGTGCGTGTGCCCTACAGTGCGGTCTATCTATTCTTTCGCGGCTGAAGACTCTCGCTGGATGCGCGTCGAGCGGGGCGTAGGCTGGGATGATAATCCCAGCTTCTGCGTGGCATACCGGTGCTGGGATTGTCATCCGGGCCTACCAGGCGCGCATACAGTGTGGTGACGGGTACGATCGGGCAGGCTCGCGCCAACGGAGGACGACTCGTTCCATCCAGCCCCTTATGGACCCCCGCCGCGAAGTGTCTTTCGTCACGCCATTTTCACGGATTAGGGATGAGGCTGTAGACTGGAGCCTTGCGGGTAAGCCTGTTTTGATAGGAAAAAACGGGCGGCATTTGACGATCCACGTAGATGCGCAGCAGAACGCGACGTTTGAGCGTGACACGGTCTCGTATCGACAGGGCGACATCTTCATAAGACCGCACGCGCATCGCCGCACGGAGGCCTTTCGATGCCACGAGCGCCACGGTTCGATCTTGCTTATGTACCCCAGCACATCATTCAACGCGGGCATGATGGCGCCGAGTGCTTTTACGCTCCAGCCGATTACCGTAGTTATCTGGTGCAACTGCTGCACGCCAGCAGTCGCTGGCAATGCCTGGTGCATGCTTATGTGCTGATGCCCAATCACGTGCATCTACTGGTGACGCCGTCGTGCGTCGGCGCGTTGGCGCACATGATGCAGGGGCTCGGGCGCAACTACGTAAGCTATTTCAATTCGACTTACCACCGTTCAGGAACATTGTGGGAAGGACGCTACAAATCCTGCCTGGTCGGCTCGGATTATGTGCTGAGCTGTCAGTGCTATATCGAACTCAACCCCGTGCGTTCGGGATTGGTGGGCGAGCCATCCTCGTACCCGTGGTCCAGCTATGCCTGCAACGCGTTGGGAAAACCTGATCCGGTGGTCGTTCCGCATGCCGAATTCGTAGCGTTGGGAAACTATAGAGAGCAGTGCATGCGCGCCTATCGGCAGTTGTTTGCGGCGGATATCGAGCCGGCTGTGCTGAGGGAAATCCGCACCTACATTCAGCAGCAGCGCGCACTGGGTTCGCCGGCGTTTCAGGAGCGGGTGGAAGCGATGCTCGGAAGGTGTGCAAAGGCCCGGCCGGCGCACCGGCCGCGCAAGCGTCCCGAGGCGATCGGGCGCGTGTAATGCAGCAAGGCGCTTGATCGGTGCTGCTGGCGCAGCAGCGGCGCGATGGGCTATTTTTCCAGCATCGCTTTCAACCGCAGCAGCGCCTGGTCCCATTGCTGCGCAATGGCATCGAGCGAACGCCGAGCCTCCTCCAGTCGTGATGGTTCGAATTCCCACAAGCGCTCGCGCCCCTGCCGTAGGTCGCGTACCAGCCCGGCGTCCGCCAAAACCTGCAAATGCTTGGTAACGGCTTGCCGCGTGATCTCGGTACCGGCCGTAAGCTGGGCGATCGACAGCGCACTGCCAGTGCAGAGCAGGGCGATCAGGCGCAGGCGGGTTTCGTCCCCCAGCGCGGCGAACACGGGTACAGCCTTGTGCAACAGCGGAAGCTTGGTGCCTGCGTTTCGCACCGAAGCTTCAGTGCGAGGCGACATAGGCGTCGATGTTGTTCATCTGCTCCTCCCAGCCGCTGTTGTTCATGCGGAAGGCTTCCTGCCTTCGGTGTGCCGGGATCCGGTCGAATCCGGATTCGACCACGCGCAGCAAGGTGCCGCCGGAGCTTTCCTCCAGCTCGAACGTCACCAGGGTGGTGGGTTCTTGCGAATAGTCCACATCGGGATCTATGGCGTACGGATGCCAGCGAAACGACAGCAAGCGTTCCGGTTCCACGCGATCGACCACCACCTTCATCACCAGGTGTTCATAGCCTGGATAGGTGATGTTTCCTTCGCACGGTTCGCCGGCCACGAAGCGCTTTCCCTTGAGCGCCACGCCGAACCATTCGCCAAAGGATTCGGCATCCGCCAGCGCTTGCCACACCTTTGCACGTGGTGCCTTGATGAGGACCTGTCGTTCGATACGATCTGTGGATGAGTTCATAGGCAACCTCCTGGTTGCATATTAGTGCGGTCGTCGCTATCCATGCAACCTCATGGTTGCACTTGGGCGATCGTGCCGGCGGCGGGCGGACTGGCTATGCTCGACTTGCTTTTGTCCGATCCGCCGCAGCTCGTACGTCATCGGAGTGGCGGCGCATGCTGCCCGCCTCGAACCGACGGAGAAATGCCATGCAATACCTACTAATGTTGTTTGCCGAAGAAAAGGCCTGGGGCCGGATGTCCAGCGCAGACCAGGAACGCGGTGTGGCCGCCTACGGCGCCTATACGCAGGCACTCAAGGAGGCCGGCGTGTGGGTGGGCTCCAACCGGCTGCAGAACACGGATTCGGCTACCACCGTGCGCGTGGTCGACGGCAAGTCGCAGGTGCTGGATGGGCCCTATGCGGATTCCAAGGAGCAGCTTGCCGGCTATTACCTGATCGAGGCGGCCGATCTCGACGCAGCACTGGGCTGGGCAGCGCGCTGCCCGGGCGCTGGCCACGGCACCATTGAAGTGCGACCGGTATGGCCTACGTACGGAGGCAGCCCATCGTGAGCGAAGGCGCTTGCGCGCGAGCGGCCGCGAACGCGGTAGCGCGCCGCAGCTATGGCAAGCTGCTGGCGTATCTGGCCGCCGACATGCATGACGTGTCGGCGGCGGAGGACGCCTTGTCGGAGGCGTTTGCTGCCGCACTGGCGGATTGGCCGCTGCATGGCTGCCCCGACCATCCGGAGTCCTGGCTGATGACGGTGGCGCGCCGCAAGGGCATCGATGGTGTACGGCGGCGCCGCAGCGGCGAAGCTGCTTCGGTGCAGTTGCAGGCGATAGCCGATATGCGGGCGGAGTGCGTGGACAGCGGCGAGGAAGAGGCTTTCCCCGATCGGCGCCTGGCCCTGCTGTTCGCCTGCGCCCATCCAGCCATCGATGTGGGCATTCGTGCACCGTTGATGCTGCAGACCGTGCTGGGCATGGATGCGAAGACCATCGCCTCGGCTTTTCTGGTTTCGCCCGAAGCGATGGGCAAACGGCTGGCTCGTGCCAAGCAGAAGATCCGCGAGGCGGGCATTCCCTTTGTCATCCCTGAACGGGACGCCTGGAACGAACGGCTCGAAGGCGTGCTCACTGCGATCTACGCGACCTATGCCGAGGGCTGGAGCGATCCTGGCGATGCCGATCTCATGCGCCGTGACCTGGCCGACGAAGCGCTCTTCCTTGCCCGACTGCTGGCGGAGCTGTTGCCGCAGGAGCCGGAAACGCTGGGCTTGCTTGCTTGCATGCTGTACACCGAGGCGCGCCGCGGCGCGCGCCGTAACGCGCAAGGTGAGTACGTGCCATTGGCGGAGCAGGACACACTTCTATGGGAGGCCGGCATGATCGATGAGGCCGAAGCCCTGTTGCGGCGGGCAAGTGCATTCCGGCGTATCGGCCGCTACCAACTCGAAGCGGCGCTGCAGTCGGCACACGTCGAGCGCCGCCGTTCCGGGCGTAACGACTGGACTCCCGAGGTACAGCTTTACGACGCGTTGCATGCATTGACCGGCTCGCCAGTCGTTGCACTCAATCGCGCGCTGGCGGTGGCGGAGCTTGAAGGGCCTGAGGCAGCCATTGCCATCATCCGCAGCTTGTCCGAAGACAGGCGGATGGCCGACTATCAGTCGTATTGGGCCGCGCGTGCGGCGTTGTTTGCGCGTGTTGGGGATGTGCGCGAAGCCTTACATGCCTACGATATGGCGATTGGTTTGGCGCGTGATCCGGCGGTGCGGCATTTTTTACAGCGGCAGCAGAGCATTCTTGAGACGAAATGATTGATTTGAGATCCGCGTAGGCTGGGATGACAATCCCAGCTTACGCGGCTTGCTGATGCCGGGTTTGCCATCCCAGCCTACGCGAGCCATCTGCCCCGCCGCGTCCCCAGTCTGGCAGAATCGGTCATTCCGCTTACCGGGAAGCCAAGCACATGCGTGACGCCGTCACTACTCCGGCCAATTCACCCGGCCGGGTCCTGTTCGCCAGCCTGATCGGCACCACCATCGAGTTCTTCGATTTCTACATCTACGCCACGGCGGCGGTGCTGGTGTTTCCCAAGCTGTTCTTTCCGGCGGGCGATGCGACGACGGCAACCTTGCAATCCTTCGCCACGTTCGCACTGGCCTTCATCGCGCGGCCGATCGGTTCGGCCCTGTTCGGCCACTTCGGCGATCGCATCGGCCGCAAGGCGACGCTGGTGGCGGCTTTGCTCACCATGGGCATCTCCACGGTGATGATCGGCGTGCTGCCCACCTACGACCATATCGGCCTGCTAGCACCGGCACTGCTGGCGTTGTGCCGGCTGGGGCAGGGCCTTGGGCTCGGCGGCGAATGGGGCGGCGCCGTGCTGCTGGCGATTGAGAACGCGCCGCCCGGCAAGCGCGCCTGGTACGGCATGTTCCCGCAACTCGGCGCGCCGCTTGGTTTTCTCGCCGCAACCGGTCTGTTTCTGTGGCTCCAAAAGATGGGCGATGGCATGTTCTTCGCCTGGGGCTGGCGAGTACCGTTTCTGGCCAGCTCGGCGCTGGTGCTGATCGGCTTGTGGATGCGACTGCGCCTGAACGAAACGCCTGCGTTCGCGCGTGCGATGGCGCTGCAGGAGCGGGTGAAGGTACCGATGTTCAACGTGTTCGCGCGTCATACGCGCGCGCTCATCAGCGGTACGTTCGCGGCAATGGCCACCTTCGTGATCTTTTACCTGATGACGGTGTTCGCGCTGAGCTGGGCGACGTCCAAGCTCGCTTATTCGCGCGAATCGTTCCTGGTCGCGCAAATGGTGGGGGTACTGTTCTTCGCCTTGTTGATCCCATTCTCGGCTTGGCTGGCGGACAAACGCAGCGGCCGCTTCGCGATGCTGATGGCCACAGTACTGATCTTCGTGTTCGGCATTGCCTATGCGCCGCTGTTCGCGCAGAGCGGCATGCTGTTCATGGTGGTGGGCATGTGCGTCGTCGGTCTCACCTACGGTCCGCTGGGCACGGTACTGGCGCAGATGTTCCCCACCGCCGTGCGCTATACCGGTGCGTCGTTGGCATTCAACATGGCGGGTATTTTCGGCGCTTCGCTCGCGCCGTATCTGGCCACCTGGCTGGCCAAGACCTATGGCCTGGCCTACGTGGGCTACTATCTTTCGGCGGCGGCCGTGCTCAGTTTGCTCGCGTTGCTGGCCAAGCCGCGCGAAGCGATGTAACGGCCAGCATCGGCGCAAAAAAAGCCCTGGCGAGCGCGGGCTGCCAGGGCTTTTCATCAGCCAGGCGATCAACCACCCGGAGGATGTTGTTCCTCGCGTTTGCCTTTCTCCTGCGGCTGCGCCGGAAGGGGCCTTTCGGCAGGGTGGGGTGGCTGAGCAGCAGGATGAGGTGAATACGGATGAGCTTCTGGCGGAGGCGGAGCGCCATGGAACGCCGGCGCCGGATACGGCCGCTCCGGTGCCATTTCGCGTGGCGCAGGCGCTTCGCGCAGTGCCGGTGACTCACGTCGCGACGGTGCTACTTCTGGACGCGGCGCGCCGAAGTTTTCAGGTCGTGCTTCAGCCGGGCGATTTGGCGTCATCGGTTCACGCGGCGCCTGGTTTGCATTGCGCTCCGTATGCGGCGCGAAATGCTCCGACGGCAGGCCGCGGTTTTCTGCGGGTTGTGGACGCTCGGCAGGTTGCGGGCGCTCGGCCCGGCCAGGATGGGGGGCAGCTTCGCCTCTCGCCTCGGCACCGCGCGCAGCGACAGTGGCTGCGCCGGTGAAAGCAGCCGGCTTTGCCGTTGCCGCGATCTGCGGCGCTCCGTGATTGGCCGAAAAGCGCAATTGGGGATTCTGGCGCGCCATCTGCACATGCTCCTGCTGCACCGCTACGGGCGGTGTGTGTTGTGCGTGCTGGTAAGCCACCTCCCGCGACGTCGGTTGCGCAGACACGCCGCCATTGCCGCCGTTATAGCTCACGTGGTTGATCGAAACGTTGTTGATCACGGTCTTGTTGTACACATTGGTGACGTGCACATTGCTGATGTTGTTCACCGTGCGGTTGTAATAGAAACCGCTCGGTCCCCAGTGCCCGCCTTCATAGCCTTCGCCGCCATAGCCGTAACCGTAATTGACGCCGCCGTAAAAGCCCACCTGCGGCCCCCAATAGCCTTCATGGAAGACGAACACCGCACCGCTCCAGCCCCAATATCCAGGCGTCCAAAAGGCGCCGGTGTACGGCGCAAGCACCCAGGTGCCCGGCACCCAGTAGTACTCCTCGCCATCCCATGCCCAATAACCTGGTGCCCACAGGTAGCCATCGCCCGGAATCGGCGGCTGGTCGTAAACCGGCAGTGGCGGTGGCGGCGAGCCGGCGGTGATGGTGACGCCGATGGATACCTGTGCTTGCACCGGCGTGGTGACGAACGCGAACGCCGCGGCGGAGAGCACGGCGGCGCCAAGCGCCAACGCGCTGCAGCGCATGGCAGCCTTCCGCATAAGAGCATGCTGTTTCATGGATATTCCTTTCTTGGCCAGTGCGTGTACGCAACGTACTGCAAGTGATGCGACGAAAGATTGAGCCTCACCTGCGCCGTTCCTGTTCAATTAAGCGGAAAGACACGGTTCGACGCTGCATTGACACGCAAGCACTTGTATCGCTTTGCAAACGGCAACATAAATCGTCAGTAAAGCGCAGCTATGCGGCAAGGATGGTTGCTTTCGCGGAACTGACAACAAGGGAAATGCCGCCTGAAGGTCGCTTGCTTGTCGCGCCCATGCGGCAGCCGCCTGGCAAGAACCGGAGTGCGATGGGCCGATGCGCAGCTTAGAGTGGCGTATTTGATGAGGAGCTTTCGATGAAGAGCAGTCATGCCGAACGGGCCGCGCAGTCGCAGCATGATCACGGGGCCGATCTGGATTGGCCGCGCCTCGCCGGCGATCTGGATCGTTACGGGGTGGCAAGCATTGCCGGCTTGTTGCAGGCTGACGCATGTCGTGCACTGGCTGCGTCGTACGCAGACGATCACCTGTTCAGAAGCCGCGTGGTGATGGCCCGGCACGGATTCGGGAGCGGCGAATACAAGTATTTCGCCTACCCACTGCCGAGGCCCATCCAGGAGCTTCGCACGGCTTTTTACCCGCCTCTGGCGGAGATCGCCAACCGCTGGAACCAGGCCATGGATATCGCCGTGCGTTATCCGGCCACGCACGAGCAATACCTTGAGCGTTGTCACGCGGCAGGGCAGCTGCGCCCCACGCCTTTGCTGCTGCGATATGCTGCCGGCGACCACAACTGCCTGCATCAGGACCTCTACGGCGAGCACGTGTTTCCGTTGCAGATGGCGATCCTGCTTTCGCAACCAGGCAAAGATTTCACCGGTGGCGAATTCGTCTTGACCGAGCAGCGCCCGCGCATGCAATCGCGGGTGGAAGTAGTGCCGCTACAGCAGGGCGATGCGGTAGTGTTTGCCGTGCATCATCGGCCGGTGCAAGGCTCGCGTGGCGTGTACCGGGTGACGATGCGGCATGGGGTGAGCCGGATTCGCGCCGGGCAGCGGCATATGCTGGGGATCATTTTTCATGATGCGCTGTGATGGCGCATGAGCTGCCCCTTCCCTGACAAGCAGGGTAAGGGGATGTTTCAAGGGGCTTCAACAGGAAAGCCGCGCAAAGCGCGGTCTCCTTGATGTCAGGTCTGCGCCGCCGTACGCGGCCGGTGATGCATCGGCGGTGGCGAGGAAGGCGCACGGAACGGCACCACGCGGGCATCGACCGGCAACTGCGCATCGCTCAGCATCGCCACCAGTGTTTCCCCGTAGATGAGCTCGAACGGCTTGCCGGTGACGAACTTCCACGCATCGTCGGTGTAATCGCCGCAGGCCACGATCTTCACCGCAGTGGCGTGGTGATGCTTCATCAGCTTATCCATCTCGCGCACATCCTTCACATTGACATCGCGGTGTTGCCAATGCCGGCACTGCACCAGGGTGGTCATGCCGTGCTTGCGCAGTATGAGATCCAGGCCGGCCTCCGCGTCGACGCGCCCGGCGCATTCCACGGCATAGCCCCGAAAGCGGAACGCCTGTGCCACGCGCTCCTCGAAAACCTGCCAATGCATGCGGCATAGCTCGGCCAGCTGCTCGCGTACGACCAGACGATGCACTCGCTTGCGATAGCCAAGGCAGGTGGCGAACGCGAATGCCCAGCAGGCGATCAAGGCCATCCACAACAGCGTCAGGTAGCTCGCACTGTGCACCCCGCGCCCGTAGTGGACGCCCAGACAGGCGCTCAGGCCGAGCAAGATGCCGGCGGGCCAATGCACCAGAACGTAGCGTTCGATGCGATGTGTTCTGTGCTTCGCCATCAACTCCCCCGAGCTGTGAACGCTGCTTCCGAACCGCTGATCGACCTTAGCGCGGAAGGTACGGGAGATCAGCGTGCAGCGCGGCATTCGGCCGCAGCGCTGTTCTGTCGCAACATGGCTCGTTTTTTGGGGGTGCTTTTGTGCGGCGCAGCGACATCTTTCCTGCATGCGCCGGTGTCTGCATGACATGAAGGCCGCCTGCAGCCCGTTTTTTTGGTTTCTCCGTGGAATGGCCACAGGCGTATGCTCTGTTCCCAGGTCGATCGCCGTTCACGGGATTTCGACGGGCTTTTCACCTCCTGCATGCCACACCGGACGTGCGGTAGCGCCCCCTCGTCAACCCGCCTGCATGGGGAAAATGGCTATGAGCAAGACAGATACCTGGGTTCGCAGCGTTCAGGTCGACTGGGACGATCCGCAACTGGTGTCGCTGCTTCGTCGTAGCGAAAACTGGAGTATCGACAACCGCGGCGGCTTTACGCCTCAGCGTGTCCAGGTCTTCCATGGCTGGAGCGGCTCGGCGGGCCGCTTGGCCACGCTGGTATGGGAACGCGACAGGGCGGTGGTGCTCGAAGCCACTTTCCCGCTTGCCCAGGGCGAGCAGGTGCGCGTGGACAAGCACTTGGAGCATCGCGTCCGCACGCTGTGGGCTGTCGTGGTGGATGGGCGCGAGGGCAATCGCGAAGAAGACCGTCGCAGGGGCATCCATGTGTATTGGCTGCAGGTGCTGAACAAGCCAGGCGACGACTACTAAGGGCGGTGCATCTTTGCACCGGGGAAGCTTTGAATGAATCAGAGCTTCCCTAAAGAAAGTGCCCTGGCCTGCCGATAACTGCCTCGAGTACGCCAGTCACCCAAAGCGTCGATATCGCTGCCGCCTGCGGCAGATGACGCTGCTGGTGTGCCGCGGCAGGAAACGTAGAGCGGTATGAGCCACTTCAAGCCCGAGTTCAAGGTGTCTAACCATCAGGTGGATTGGAACGATCCGCGGCTGGAAGCGCTGCTGCGCAAGACTGAGGACTGGAAACTCGACAACCGTGGCGCCTACCCGTCGCAAGACGTCCAGGTCCAGGTTGGCTGGGGTGCCAGCGGTGCGCGCAAGGCAGTGCTGGTGTGGGAAAGCGATCGCGTAATGGTGCTGGAAACGCGCTTTCTGATTCCGCAGGGCGAGCACGTGCGAGTGGACCGGTTTTCCGGTGAAGGCATGCGCACCGTATGGGGCATCGTCGCGGAAGGGCGTCCGGGGTTTCGGGAAGAGGACAAGCAGAACGGGGTGTACGTACATTGGTTGCACGTCGCGTAGGTTAGGCTTGCAAGCCAGCCTAGGCCGGATACGACGTTTCCCCTGCCAGCAGGTAAAACCCTACCTGCGCCCGCTTGGCATGCCGCTTCGCACGCGCGGCCAGCGTGGCAAGTGTTTCCGGATGTCCAGGGAAGGGCGGCAGCACGCGCACTGCTCCGATCGCCACCGTGGTAAGCGGAAAGAACTGGGTGTTGCCGTGGCGATCTTCGCCGACGATGCCATGCCGGGCGATGTCCTCCTCGGCGAACAGGCCGCGGGCGCGCTGGTTGAACAGCTCCACCATGTGACGGCAGCGCGCTTCCCAGTCCCCGCTTTGCAGCACCAGCAGAAAATCATCGCCGCCGATATGGCCGACGAAATCGCAACGCGGGTTCACCTGCGCGGTGAGAATGCCGGCCAGTAGCCGGATCATCTCGTCGCCGCGGAAATAGCCGTATTGATCGTTGAACGGCTTGAAATGGTTGAGATCCACGTAAGCTACGGTGAACGGAAGCTCCGCGCGCAGGAGCCGCGCGACATGTTCGGTCACCGGGATATTGCCGGGCAGGAAGGTCAGCGGATTGGCGTAGCGCGCCGCCTCGATGCGCAGCTCGGTCACGCGGCGCACCAGTGATTCGCCCGTGCCAAGACCCAGGTACTGACCCTCGCGGGTGATCACGAAACCGTCGCTGAGATAGCGTTGATCCTGCCCACGCAGAATGTCTGCCATGCTTTCCAGTGATTGACGCACATCGCACAGCAAAGGAGCTTCGTGCATGAAGGCGGTACAGCTTTTGCGGCCGTAGAGTTCGCGCGTGTAGGGTTGGGCCATACGTTCGCTGAATACGCGGCGGTTGACCAGGCCGACCGGCCGGCCCTCCTCCACCACCGCCAACGCGTGCAGTTCGGGCTGTTGCGAGAAGATGGCGATCACGTCGTTGTTGGTTTGACGTGTGGTCAGCGCGGGCGCTTCGATCACCAGATGCCCCAGGTGCATGGGCCGCTGGGTGACCGGTCCGCGTGGGCGCGGCAACACCGCCAGGGTCGTGGTGTCCAGTGCAGCGCGCACATTGTCGCTGACGGCATCGATCGTCTGCGGCACGGGGCGGCCGAGCAGAAACCCTTGTGCGTACGGAATGCCCAGTTCGCGCAGCATGCGCAGGTCTTCGATGTCCTCCACGCCTTCGCCGACCAGGTCGGCCCCGAGTGTTTCGGCCACCTGGCACAGCGCGCGTACGATCGCCAGGCGCTCGGCGCTCTTGGACAGGCCATGAATGAGATAGCGATCGATCTTCACCACTTCGGGGTGGATCTCGTTCCACATCTCGAAGTTGGAATGCCCGTTGCCGAAATCGTCCAGCGCAAAGCGCACGCCGTGCGCTCGCAGATAGCCCAGCGCGTGCGCGAGGCGTGCAGGCTCTTCTACGATGTCTCGTTCGGTGAGTTCGACGGTGATGCGGCTCAGATCCATGCCGCCGATGCCCAGCGCGGCGAGCAGGTCGTCAGGCTTGATGGCTTCCTGCATGAAGGCCTGGGCGCTGAGGTTGACCAGCAGCCGGCCGCTCGCCCGTTGAGCGGCAAAGGCGCGGCATACGGTGCGTGCCGCGGTCAGTTCGAACTCACCCAGCCGGCCTTCGGCACGCGCAAGGTTGAGCAGCTCCGGCGTGCTGATGTTGCCGAGCTGTTCGGTGGAACGGGCCAGGCCTTCGTGCGCGACGACTTCCATCGTGTCCAGTCGGATCAACGGCTGGAACATCGCCACCAGACCGTTTTGCGCACGGTCCAGCAGCGAAGCGAAGCGGGCGTTGTCGCGAAGGAAGACCATGCTGTTTGTCAGGCCGCCTCATCCCAGGCCGGTTCGAAGTGCGGGTTCAGTGCGGCCTCGGCAGGATGCGCCTGCTGCGTTTGCAGCTGGTTTTCCTCAATGCGGAAAAAATCCATCTGCCGTAACAAGGCTTCAGCGCTGTTGCGCATGGCGTAACTCATGCCGGCGTTGCGCTCCACTACCGCAGCATTTTCCTGCGTAATGCCATCCATGCCCGCAATGGCCTGGTTGACCTGCTCGATCCCCGCCTTTTGCTCGCGGCCGGACAGGGCCATGCCGGCCACGGTTTCGGAAACCCGGGTCGCACTCGCCACGATGTTGGCCAGCGCCTCACCGGAAAGTTGCGCATGGCGGCGCCCGTCCTGCACGGCATCGGTGCTTTCTCCGATCGATTGCCGTACTTCGCGCGCGGCCGCCGAACAGCGTTGGGCAAGCTGCCGCACTTCCGCCGCGACCACCGCGAAGCCGCGGCCATGCTCGCCGGCACGGGCGGCTTCCACGGCGGCATTGAGCGCAAGCAGGTTGGTCTGGAAGGCCACGTCGTTGATCAGGCCGACGAATTCGGCGATGCGCTGACCGGAGCGGTCGATGGCATTCATGGCGATGACCGTCTCACTGACGATGGACTGTCCCTGTTCAGCGAGCTGGCGTGAGGCGGTGGCGACGCGGTTGGCCTGCTCGGCCATGGCAGCGGCTTCCGCGACGTTGGCCGCCATCTGCTCCATGGACGCTGAGCTTTCTTCCAGGCTGGCGGCCTGCGATTGCGTGCGCCGGCTCAACGCGTGCGTATTTTGTTCCAGTTGCTGCGCATCGTCGCGTACCGTGGTGGCACTCCGGCGAACCTGGCGCACCACCTCGGCAAGCTGTTTGTCCATCGCTGCCAGCGCTTGCAGCAATACGCCAATTTCGTCATTGCGCCCAACTGCTATGGGCTGGCCCAGTTTGCCGCGTGCAATGCGTTGGGCTACGGCAGCAGCGAGGCGCAGGCGCGCACCAAGTGCGCGGATCAGGATGCCGTCGCTGAGCGAAGCGAGCAGGAGAGCGCCGGCGAACACCGCCAGCACGACGAACAGGCCCCGACGATTGGCGGCGTGCTGGGTTTCCGCTGCGCTCTTGCCGGCAACGAGGGCGCTTTCGAACAGATTGGTGAAATCGCTTTGCAACGGCACCAGTGCCGGCTGCACGTCACTGGCGAGCTTGAGCTGAGCGATATCGAACTGTCCGGCCTGCAGCAACGCAAGCGTGTCGTCCATGGCCTGGTCGGCATCCTTGCGATGTTCGGCCGCCAACGTGAGCAGCGCTATCTGCTGCACGCCCAGTCCGCTTTGCAGTAGCGGTTTCCAGTAGCGGTCGATGTCCACGCGATTGCTCTTGATCGCGGTGGCGGCGTCCTCGGCGGCGGAGGGCAGGCGCATCAGCACGGCGTGTGAAAGCGCCTGGAAGTCACTGTTGAAGTCGCTCTGGATGCGGCCGACGTGGGAGATCGGCGCAAGGGTGTCGCCGACGACAGATTGGATGCGGCGGTCCGCTCTGGTCAGTGCCATGGCGCACAGCGTGCCTATCGCAAGCAGAAGCACGACGATGCCGGCAAGGCGGAACAGCAGCAGCCGCCGGAGCGTGATACGGAACAGACCAGAAGGAAGTCGAAACATGGCGCACCTGGGGGAGAAGATGCCTTTCATGTCGGCTAGAAGCGCTTCGACTTGAGCAGTGGCAATGCTAAAAAGTAATATATTTCAGGTATTTGACAGAATTATTGCGGTCTCAATGCCGTACCGTGGCAGGGATCGGGAAAAACCTGCGGCGGGTCGGCTCCCGCTACCGGCCTGAGGTTTGCATATGCGCCTGCGCTTGCTCCTTCGTCGCCTGCACTTGCAGCAGCAAGGCGAGCACCACGGCGGCCACTGCAGCCAGTGCGGCAAAACCGTAGATGGCGTTGTAGCCCATGCCGCTGGCCACCCAGCCGCCCAGAGGGCCGGTGAGAGCCATGGCCACATCCATGAAGACGGAATACATGCCGAGCGCCGAACCGCTGCTGTGCGCAGGCACGCGATGGACGGCCTCGACGCCTAGTGCGGGGAATACCAGTGAAAAGCCGAGGCCGGCGATGGCTGCGCCGACCCCCGCCATCGTGGCATTGCTGGCCAGGCAAAGTACGACCAGGCCGATGGCTTCGACCGACAGCGACACCATCGCGACGCGATGGCCGCCCAGCAGCGGAATGGTGCGCGCAAAGAGGAAGCGCACGCCGACGAACACCGTCCCGAACACGGTGAGTGCCAGCGCCGCGTTCGCCCAGCCGTGCGCGGCGTAGAACAGCGTAATGAAGGTGGCGATGCAACCGAAGCCGGCCGAGCCAAGCGCCAGCCCGATGCCGTAAGGCACCACGCGCGCGGCCACCGTGCGGAATGGCGAGCGTTCGACGGCCGCCGTGATAGTGGCGCGCTTCAGTTGCGCCAGCGGCAGGGCAAGAAGCGCAAGCAAGAGGGTGACTGTTCCGATGGCTGCAAAGCCGAACCGATGATCGAACAGCACCCCCAGTGGGGCGCCGGCGGCCAGCGCGCCGTAGGTCGCAACGCCGTTCCATGAAATCACCCGTGCAGTGTGGCGATGTCCCACCTGACCCATGCCCCACGCGATGGCGCCGGTGCCGACGCAACTTTCGGCGCAACCCAGTGCCAGCCGCGCGACGAAAATCAGGCCCAGGCTGAGCCAAGGCATGCGCGTAACCAGGGCGGCCAGCAGCAACAGCGCGCCGCTGGCTGCGCACATCGTCAGGCCGGTCATCACTGCGCGCTTGGGGCCTTTGGCATCGGCCATGCGCCCGGCTTGCGGGCGGCTGAGCAGCGTCGCCACGTACTGCACGCTGATCGCCAGGCCCGCCAGCATCGCGCCGAAGCCCAGGCTGTTGTGCACGAAGCCGGGCAGCACGGCCAGCGAAAAGCCGATGGTCAGGTAGGCCATGAAAGTGAAGGCGACCGTGCTGAGGATCGACAGCAATACGCCGGACTGGCGACCTTGCTCGGTCGCGGAAGTTTGGGAGGCATCAGCCATGGCGGGGACGGGCAGGGAAGCCGGACGACGCCGATATTATACGTGCGCCATGGTGCGATGCGTCATGCCTGGCTGGCTTGATGCTTACAAATATGTAATACGAGTGGCGGCAAGCATGTAGGGATTTGCCGCCACTGGTGCCTGGCTCAGGCTGCAGCCTCCAGCAGCACATCCACCCGCAGCTTCTTCATCGTCAGTACCGCTTTCATCACACGCTGGGCCTTCTGGGCATCGCCGGAGGTGAGCAGCTCGATCAGCTGCACCGGCACTACCTGCCAGGAAAGGCCGAACCGATCCTGCAGCCAGCCGCATTGCTGCACAGCCGGGTCACCGCCCTTTGACAGTGCGTTCCAGAAGTAATCCACCTCCTCCTGCGAGCGGCAGTTCACCACCAGCGAGACGGCGGGGTTGAAAGCGAAGACCGGCCCGCCGTTGAGCGCTGTGAAGTCCTGGCCGTCCAGCTCGAAGGCCACGGTCATGACCGTGCCCTGCGGCCGGCCGGCGGCGTTGGCGGTGTCACCGTCATAGTGGGTGATGGAACGGATGCGGGAGTTTTCGAACACCGACACGTAATAGTGGGCGGCCTGTTCGGCTTCTTCGTTGAACCAAAGGAAGGGGGTGATGCGCTGGAAGCGGGGGCTCATGGCAGAGGTCTCCGAGGGAGAAGGGCTTCAACAGGGCGACGAAGGTAGCACTTGGAAGTCGACAGGGATGTTGATGTTTTGGATCGAGCGAAAGGCGAAGAGCGCCCGGTCTAGATGACAATCGTTGTCACCAATGACTGAATTTCTCAGCGATGCGCTGCACGGTCTTGCTGGGCTTCGTTGTTGCGGCGCACTCCGTGGGGGCGGGTGCGTGCATGCGGACTGGCTAGCCTTTGGTGTACTTGTTGTGCTGCGGCGCAGGGGAAAAAGCTTGCTTTTCCAGGGTGTTTTTTACTTTAAATGTGTAAATGGCGTGAATCGACGCGACGCCGACATGACATTTATTCCTTTGCGATCGGAATCACGTTCTGCCGTGGGCAAATCGGCCACGTGTACTGGACAACGTTGTCATATGAAGTCGATACTCGCGCCACTTCGCAGCTTCATGACAAGCGGTAACCGCGCAGGAAGCGGATGGCGACTGTCCCCCATGGCCGTTCGGAGTGCGGTCGTGAATCGCCGGTGTTCCTTTCACTTGTTCCGTTCATCCGCCTGGAGACAGTCCCATGCTCGAGAAGAAGTCCGCAAAGTGGTCCACCCTGATCCTGAGTTCGTTGAGCACTGCAGTCGGCGCGGCGCTTTCCACCACCGTGCTCACGGCGGTGCCGGTGCAAGCCGTACACGCGCAAAGCATCTGTGCGGCGGTCTGGGTTTCAAGCAATGTTTATGTCGCCGGCAATCCAGTCAGCGAAAACGGCAGCAATTACGTCGCGAATTTCTGGACGCAAGGGCAGGACCCCGCCACCAACAACGGTGGCGCCGGCAGCGGCCAACCCTGGACATCGCAAGGTGCGTGCGGCGGCTCGCCTACGCCTACGCCGACCCCGACCCCGACCCCTTCGTCGTCTTGCGATCCGGCGTGGAATGCTTCCACGGCCTATAACGGCGGTGCGCTGGTCAGCGAGAACAGCGTCAATTACAAGGCGAACTTCTGGACCCAGGGCCAGGATCCCGCCACCAACAATGGTGCGGCGGGCAGTGGCGCTCCTTGGACGAACATCGGCTCGTGCAGCGGCGCGCCGACGCCTACCCCAACTCCTACGCCCACCCCGACACCCACTCCTACTCCAACCCCGACGCCTACTCCGACCCCTACGCCTGCACCAAGCGGCTTCGTGTTCAGCCCGTACAAGGACATCACCATCAATCTCAACTGGAATACCGACGCCATGCAGACCGCAGTGACCGGTTCGGTCATTCCGGTGGTCGGCAGCGGCAGCCTGTATTCCAACTACGAACCGCATCTGCCTGCGATCACGCTGGCATTCGCCACCGGCGCATGCGGTAGCGAGAACTGGGGCGGCGTGTCGCCATCCGGATTCATCTCCGGCAGCGTCAACCCGCTCGATAGCGCAGGCCTCGACTACATCGTCTCGACCGGCGGTGCGGCCGGCACGTTTACCTGTTCCTCGGCTTCGGCATTCGAGAGCTTCATCGCCAAGTACAACACCTCGCACCTGATCGGCGTGGACTTCGATATCGAAGGCGGCCAGACGCAGGCGGACATCCAGCAACTCGTGGCCGATGTGGCCGCAGCGCAATCGCAGTATCCGAACCTGCGCTTCTCCTTCACGCTGGCGACGCTAGGCGCGTCGGATGGCAGCTATGGTGGCGTGAATCAGCTCGGGCAGTGGGTGATCCAGGCGATCCAGGCGTCGAGCCCGGCGCTCAACCACTACACCATCAACCTGATGACGATGGACTATGGTTCGGCCATCGCCGCCAACTGCGTGGTGGTAGACGGTGTTTGCGAGATGGGGCAGTCGTCGGTGCAGGCTGTGCAGAACCTGGAACACAGCTATGGCATCCCGGCCGGCCATATCGAGATCACGCCGATGATCGGCCAGAACGATGCGCAAGGCGAAATCACCACGCTGGCCGATATCGACACGATCACCAACTACGCCACGGCCAATGGCTTGGCCGGCGTGCATTTCTGGTCGCTGGATCGCGACACACCCTGCGCAGCGGGCTCGGCTTCGTCCACCTGCAATTCGTATCCCAGTGTGGGGGCGTTGGGATACACCAATGAGATCCTGAAGGATCTCGGCAAATAACCAGCAGGGACGTAAAGGGGAATTCCGTTGCGGTCCGGCCGATGGGCTGGGTCGCAGCGGACGCAATGGCGCGGAAAGCGAATGAGCGGGTGCGCGCCGCGCATCGAGATCAGAAGTTGCTTAAGTCATCGCAAAGCCATTTCAACGCACCACCGGTGCATGGATGCGTGACGGCGTCCGCTCCCGCATGGCCGTCCGGAATGCGGTCATCACCACGCCGATATTTCTCACCTGTAATCCAACTGTGGAGACAGTCCCATGCAAGTGAAGAGATCCACGAAGTGGTCCACCTTGACATTGAGTTCGTTGAGTAGCGCGGTCTGTGCGGCGCTTTCCACCACGGTGCTCACCGTCGCGCCGGTACAAAGCGCGCATGCGCAATCCACCTGCGCGTCAGGGTGGGTTTCCACCAATGTTTATGTCGCCGGCAACCAGGTCAGCGAGAACGGCGTCAACTACGTCGCCAACTATTGGACGCAAGGCAACGATCCGGCGACCAACAACGGCGGTGCGGGCAGTGGCAAGCCATGGACTTCGGAAGGAGGGTGCAGCGGTTCGCCAACGCCCACACCAACGCCATCGCCTGCCTGTGATCCGGCCTGGAGTGCTACAACGGCATACAACGGTGGCGCGCTGGTCAGCGAGAACAAGCTCAACTACAAGGCCAATTTCTGGACCCAGGGCCAGGATCCGGCCACCAACAATGGCGCGGCCGGCAGCGGTGCGCCCTGGACTTCACTAGGCGCGTGCAGCGCTTCGCCGACACCTACGCCCACGCCGACTCCCACCCCAACGCCTACTCCAACTCCCACCCCAACGCCTACTCCAACGCCTACACCCACGCCCACTCCAACGCCTACACCTACACCCAGCGGCTTCGTGTTCAGTCCCTACAAGGACATGGGCATCAACATGAACTGGAATACCTACGCGATGTCGACGCAAGTGACCGGTACGCTGATTCCCATCGTCGGCAGTGGCAGTCTGTATGCCAACGACTTGCCGAACCTGCCGGCCCTTACACTGGCTTTCGCAACCGGTGAATGCGGCAGCGAAAGCTGGGCGGGCGTGACGCCCTCGCAATTCATCTCCGCGAACATCACCCCGGGCGCTGCCAATTCGCTTGCCAGTGCGGGATTGGATTACATCGTCTCCACCGGCGGCGAGGCCGGCGTGTTTACCTGCGGATCGGCTTCCGCGTTCGAGAGCTTCATCGCCAAGTACTACACGCCGCAGATGATTGGCGTCGATTTCGACATCGAGGGAGGGCAGACGCAGGCGGAAGTTCAACAATTGGTGGCCGACGTCGCCGCGGCGCAATCGCAGTACCCGAATCTGCGTTTTTCCTTCACGCTGGCGACCCTGGGTGCGTCGGACGGCAGCTATGGCGGCGTGAATCAACTGGGGCAATGGGTGGTCCAGGCGATTCAGGCATCGAGCCCGGCACTGAAGAACTACACCATCAACCTGATGACGATGGACTATGGCGGCGCCACTGCATCCGTTTGCGTCGTCGTCAATGGCGTGTGCGAAATGGGTCAATCGGCGGTGCAGGCGGTGAAGAACCTCCAGCATACCTACGGTATTGCAGCCGGCCACATCGAGATCACGCCGATGATCGGCCAGAATGACTCGGCAAGCGAGCTCACCACGCTGGCGGATATCGACGCCATCGCCAACTACGCTACGGCAAACGGTCTGGCCGGCGTGCATTTCTGGTCGCTGGATCGCGACACGCCATGCGCGGCGGGTTCGGCATCGTCGACTTGCAATTCGTATCCAAGCGCGGGCACGTTGGCCTTCAGCAAGGAGATTCTCAAGGACATCGGCAAGTAGCGCTGACGATCCAGGAGGACTTCGGGTTGACCGGGAGGCATGCCCGGTCAACCTGAAGAGGCGAGGGGAGCCACCGGCACGCAAGTGCCGGTGGCTTTTTTCATTACGCGCACGAGCCGCAAAAGCGGCATTCTTGAGCCTTCGGCATTCGCATCGAACAATTGCGCCGCATGCCTGTCACAATAGGTATTCCCCACTGTGAAACAGGCAGCATCGTGAATCGCAGAGCCCCCAAACAGACTTCCTACGGTGGCTGGATCGCAGCCATCATCGTCGTGCTAGCCGTGGTGGCGGCCGGCGTGTATCTGGTCCAGCGGGCCATGCATCCTTCGGCCGCGGCACCGGCAGCTGCGCCGATTAATCCACCTGCTGCGCAGCCGGCTCAGCAGCCTGCAAGCGCATCGTCGGCAATTCAGCATCCCATTGCACGGGCCAATGAGTGGCCAGCGTCCGCATCCACTGCGGCGCTGCCGTCTCTGGCAGATAGCGATGCCGAGGTGCGGGAGGCATTGCAGGGTTTGGCTCATGGCGGCAATCTCGGTGCGCTGCTGCAAAGCCAAATCATTTCCCGCGTTGTGGCCACCGTGGATGCGCTGCCGCGCCAAAGCATGGGCAGCACCAACATCCTTCCGTTGCGTACGCCAAAAGGCACGATGCAGACAGAACAGGCCAACGGCGCCACCGTGATCGGCGCCGGCAATGGCGAACGTTATGCGCCTTACATGACCGTGCTGGCCGACGTCGATCCGCATGCCCTGGTTGCCTGGTACAAGCATAGCTATCCGCTGTTCCAACAGGCGTATCGCGAGTTGGGCTACCCGCGAGGCTATTTCAACGACCGCCTGATCGTGGCGATCGACGACATGCTGGCTGCGCCCCATGTACAGGGGCCGGTTGCGGTGGTGCGCTCAGGTGCGCGTTACCATTTCGTCGAGCCGCAGCTGCAATCGCTGTCGAACGGCCAGAAGTTGATGGTGAGGCTGGGGTCTCAGAACGAGGAGCAGTTCAAGGCAAAGCTGCGCGCGATTCGTGAGCTGTTGGCGAGCGCGGGCAGGTAGCCCATTGAGCTTTCCGCGGTGGACTTGCCCTTCAGCTTAAGAAAAGGCCCGCAACGTGCGGGCCTTTTTGCTGTTGCTGGAGATCATCCGTGATGTGCATCGCGCTGCCCGCCGCCACCGTGCGGCGCCGCACCGGTCGGATGCGGAGCCGGCGCAGGACGGTAGGCGTGATATTCCGGCGCTGCCGGCGCGCGGTACTGCGGCTGCGGCTGCGGCCGATACACGGGAGCCGGATGGAAAGCCGGTGCAGCGTGATAAGCCGTTGCAGGTGCACGATACGTATTCATGTTCATCGGCTGGCCTGGATGGCTGGTGGGTGTGGCACCCGCAGCGCCGCCCGGGCGGTAGGTATTGCTGTAGCCGCCGCCCGGACGCGACATGCTCGGCGCAGCGGCTGCATTCGCGTGCGGGGCGAAGTTTGCCGAATGCATGGCCATGTTGTTGTTCGGTTGCGCCTGCGAAGCGTGCGCCACGTTGTTGTTCATACGCTGTGGATTGGCTGCTGCAGGGGTGAATTGGCCAGTGTTGGCACTTGGTTGCGCCCTGTTCGGTACACCAGCCATGTTTGCATGCGGAGCGAAGTTCGCCGAACGCAAGGCTGTGCCATGGCCCGGGTCCGCTTGTGGCGCGTGCGCCAGGCTATTGTTCATGCGTTGCGCGTTGGCTGCCGCAGACGCGAACTGACCGGTGTTTGCACCAGGGTGCAGCATGTTCGGCGCACTGGCCATGGCGGGCGCGCCACGGGCTTGCGTTACGCCGGCTCCGCTGAAAGCACCAGGATGTTGCGTGGCGGCGATGGGCGGATTGCCATGATTGAACGATGCACGCATAGCCGGGGTTTGGCTGGCCAGCTTCATCTGCTGTTGCTGTGCGGCGATCGGCCCCATACGCGACTGGCGGGCCATGGTCATTTCCTGCGGCGTGGCGTGGGCCATCACGCCGCCATGGCCACCGTTGTAGCTGACGCGGTTGACGTTGACGTTGTTGATCACCGTCTTGTTGTAGATATTGGTGACATTCACGTTGGTGATGTGGTTGACGGTCCGGTTGTAGTAGAAGCCACGTGGCCCCCAGTAGCCGCCTTCGTAGCCCCTGCCGCCGTAACCGCAGCCGTAGTCGATGCCGCCGTAGAAGCCGACGTGGTAGCCCCAGTAGCCCGCATGGAAGGCGTAGAACCCGTCATCCCAACCCCAGTAGCCAGGTGTCCACAAGGCACCGTAGAACGGTGCGACCACCCAGGTGCCCGGCACCCAGTAGTACTCGTCGCCATCCCAGGCCCAGTAGCCCGGCGTCCAGATATAGCCGGACCCCGGAATCGGTGGCTGTTCATAGACCGGCAGTGGCGGCGGCGGTAAGCCGACTGAAACTCCTACGCCGACGAACACGCCAGCCTCTGCTTTTTGGGGCAGGGCGGCGAACGCGGCAACAGCTCCCAACAGACCCGCCAGCGCACGCACAAGCAACGTGCGTTTGGAAACTTGCTGCGTAAGACTGAGGGTTTTCATGGCGTTTCCTCCTGGATCTGCACCGTACTAGAGAAAACGCCGGAAGGACCGCCCCGTTGCCTTCACGCTGCGTGATAAGTTCGCGACGGTTCAGCAGCATACGCACGCATTTTACTGTACTCGGTGCGCAACCCCTTGTGTTGGGCGGGTTTGATCTTCCCGAATCGTAGTTAAACGATAAAGTTAGTGTTGGCTGAATGCGTTGTAACGGGCAGCAAAAACACAAATCCGCAGGCCTTCGGTAAGCCACGGGCTTGTGATCTTCGGTTCGTAACTCAAGGACACACCATGTCGCAACTTCGCCACCTGCAGATGCTTATGCGTTACCGCGCATGGGCCGATCGGCTGCTTTTCCAGACGTTGGCCAACCTGCCCGAAACGTCGCTGACCGCCACCCAGCCGATCGTGTTCGGCAATCTGCTGCGTACGCTGAACCACGTCCATTGCATGGATCAGGTGTGGAAGGCGCACCTGCAGGGCGTGCCGCATGGTTTTACCTCCCGCAATCCGGAGTATTGCCCTGCGTACGATGTCTTGTGCACGTCGCAGGCGGACATCGACGATTGGTACGTGCGGTACGCTGAAACGCTCGATGAGGCGGCTTGTGAAGAGCCTATCCGTTTCAGCTTCATCGGCGGCGGCGAGGGCGAGATGCGCCGCGGCGACGTGCTGCTGCACGTCATCAATCACGCGACGTACCACCGCGGGCATGTGGCGATGATGATGTACGGCCTGTCGGTGCCGCCGCCGACTACGGATCTGCCCGTGTACTTGCGAGATGCCGGCTGAGGCTTATGCGTGCTGCATGACGAATGCAGTAATCTTCGCGGATGAGTACGAGCGGATTTCCCGCAGCGCAGGTCGAACCGTCCGGTTTGCCTGCTGCTGTACGCGCCCAGACGCATCGCCTGTTTTTTGCGTTGATGCCGGATGACGCCACGCGTCATGAAATCAATCACGCTGCCGCGCTGGTGCAACAGCAGCATCCATGGCTGCGCGCGCGCTGGGTCAGGCCTGAGCGCTTTCACGCCACCTTGAACTTCCTTGGCGATTTTCCCGCCATGCCGGGCCAGGTGCTGGAGCAGGCGATGGCGGCCGCGCAGAGCATGCACGCAGCGCCGTTTGCCTGGACGCTGGACTATGCCGCCAGTTTCCACGGTCGCGAGCCGCCTTGCGTGCTACGCGGCTCGCACGTGCCTGAAGCGTTGCTGGCGCTTTGGCAGAACATGCATACGGCGCTGGTTGAAACCGGCTTGCACCTGCGCAACGAACGCCAGTTCACGCCGCACGTCACCCTGGCCTACGGCCGGCATGAACTTCCCGCAGAGACACCGGTGACGCCGATCGTCTGGCAGGTAGGGCACTTCGTGCTAATCCACAACTTAGTGGGCAAGGGCCAGTACCGGATTCTCGGGAGCTGGCCGCTCTCTGGCCAGTCTGCGTAGGCTGGGATGATAATCCCAGCTTTCCATACGGCATCCTGATGCTGGGATTGCCATCCCAGCCTACGCGCAAGCCTGCGCGAATGGGCCACAAGTCACTAGGCGCGCCCAAGCGGCCAGGCGCACAATCCATGGGCTTTCCCATCCATCAGGAGGTCGTCATGCGTTCGATATCCGTCGCACTGCTTGCGGCATTGGTTGTGCCAGGGGCTGCCTTGTTGGCGCAGACACCGCAGGCGAATCACATGCATGCCTTGCAGTACGTGCCACCGTATGTACACACGGCAGTCGCCGATCCGGCGCGAGGGCAGGATGCCGGCAATGACGCACGCCGCAAGGTCACCGATGTGATGGTCTTCAGTGAGGTCAAGCCAGGTCAGAAGGTGCTGGAGCTGATTCCCGGGGGCGGCTATTTCGCGCGGGTATTCAGCGGCATCGTGGGTGCCCAGGGTCATGTCTACGAGTTGTGGCCGAATGAGTACGTCAAGGAAGATGCGGACGAAGTGGCTGCTTTCGACAAACTGGCGGCCGATCCGCACTATTCGAACGTGAGCGTGCTCAAGCAGCCGGCGGCGCAGCTGAGTGCACCCGAACCGGTGGATATCGTGTTCACCTCGCAGAACTATCACGATTATCCGGACAAATTCATGGGCAAGGTGGATCCGGTCGCGCTCGACAAGCAGATTTATGCCGCGCTCAAACCAGGCGGCGTGTTCATCGTGATCGATCACGTGGCGCCGGCAGGATCAGGCATGGCGGATACGGATACCTTGCATCGCATCGACCCGGAGATCGTCAAGAAGCAGGCGGAATCGGCGGGCTTCGTGTTCGCCGGCGCAAGCAATGCGCTGCGCAATCCGGCCGATCCGCACACCGCCAAGGTGTTCGACAAGTCGATCCGCGGGCATACGGATCAATTCATGTACCGGTTCCGCAAGCCGGGTTGATGGTGTTGCAAGCAAAGCCCTCTCCGGCAGGCAGGAGAGGGCGTTCGTAGGCTGGGGTGTAAACCCCAGCATTGCGATGCCGGCACATCGCAATGCTGGGATTGGCATCCCAGCCTATGAGCTTCACAAGTCAGGGGTTCAACCCCTTCCACATCGCATCCAGCAGTTCGTCCGTGGGATCGTTGGTCTGCTCCCAGTACATGATGCCGCCCAGATGCTCCGCCCGCACAAACGCTGCCTTGGCAGCGATGGACTGCGGGTCGTCATAAGTCACGAAACGATGGGTTTTCTCGTTCCACAGCCATGGTGCCTGCGCGGTGTCGTCCCAGTGGCGCACGTAGCCTTGCTTGTCGATATAGCGTTGTTTCAGTTCGGGCCAGGCGACCATGCCCTGGAAGTGGCCGTAGGTCTGGTAAAGGCCAGCGTGGTCGGCCTTTACGTCCGCGAATTCGCGGCCATACAGCGCCGCGCCAATCACCAGCTTTTGCGGTGCTACACCTGCGGCGAGAAATTGCTGCACGGCGCGATCAGTGGTGCGGCCATCCCCCTTGATCAGCGGCGAGGCGTGCAGGCCGGTGTGATGCCCGCTGGTCGGTGTCGCCGCATTGACGAAGTCGTAGGTCATCAGGTTGAACCAGTCCAGTAGCGGATCGACCGTCCTGATATCGATGCCGCTTACGAACGGGCCATCGGCAATCGCCACGCTCAGCGTGTAGTGCTTGCCGTCCTTGGCGCCCGCGCGGTCGAGGCTGGCGCGGATCGCCTTGAGCAGCAGGGTGAAATTGGCCTTGTCGTCGGGGCTGGAGCGGATGCCCGATTCGTGATGGCCGGGATATTCCCAATCCACGTCGAGGCCGTCGGCATGCTGGGTGGAGAGCATTTGCGCTGCGCTGTCGGCGAAGCTTTGGCGGCCCTCGGCGGTGCTGGCCGCTTCGGAGAAGCCACCCACGCTCCAGCCGCCTACCGAGACTTCGACTTTGAGCCTGGGGTTGGCCGCCTTCAGTGTGAGCAGTGTCTGCAAGGTTTTGGCGCGGTCGGCATCGATGCCCACGCGGCCATCCTTCAGTTGCGCGAACGCATAGATCAGCGTATCGATCTCGCCAACGTCCTTGGTCTGCGATGGATCCCAACCGCCGGCATAGCCGACGATGCGGTAAGGCGACGTCGGAGCATCTGCCGCGGCGATGCCGCCCGCCCCCAGCAGCAGCGGCAATAAAAGCGCGGCCAAGCAGCGGCCCGGACCAAGCAAAACGTTACGCATTACTGCACTCCCTCGATGAATCGATGATCCGCTGCCATGCTTGACGTGATGGCGGCGGGCTACCATGTAGGCGGTGTCTGATTTCCGTTTACGCATGAACGACAGGTCCATCTCCAACGAAGAGCTGCTGCGCGAAGACCCGCCGCCGCGCGCGCCGCGCGAACCCGATTCCGGCGACTGTTGCGGCAACGGTTGCGATCCTTGCATCTTCGATCTCTACGAGGAGGCAAGGCAGCACTATCGCGTAGCCCTGGCAGCATGGCGCGAGCGTCATCCGGGGGTGGATCCGGCAAAGCTCGAACCGCGCTGATCGGCGCATGCAGGTTCTTGCGTTCAACGCAAACCGATAAACCGGATAAGCCTAACCAAGCATGCCTCGGCAGCATTGTGCCCAAAGGCATGGGTCACGTTTCGCGCCATGAAGCATTGAAGCGATTGTTGCGTTGCATTAAATTGACAGCGTTGAGGGAGATCCGGGGAATCTAGATGAAGCGTTTTGGGGTGATTGGCGCCGCGTTGCTGCTTGGCGCCTGCGGTGGCCAGCACGTGCGCGAGCCTGCGGCACTTGGTGACCTGGTGAAGTCAGGCGCGGCACCGTGGCTGACTGTGACCGGCGGCGCAGACAAGCTTGACGTGCGCGGGCTCGATCACAAGCTCACGCTGCAGCCAGCACCTGACCTGGCCACGGCGATCCAGTCGCAGCTTGGCACGCAGCTGGCCTCCAGCTACGTGCATGACCTTGTCGTGACCTGCAGCGGACTCACCAGCAGCCTGCGCGTTGATCAGGACAAGTCGCCGGGCAACGTGGCGATGGACTTGGGCTTGCATTGCTCGTTGTGGGTGCAAGGTTACGAGACCGCGCACGACTACAAGACGCAATCGTCTGCGTCGGTGGGGAGTGGGGCGGGTGACCAGGCCTATGCGCAAGCCTTGTCCAAGCTGCTGGTCGACGGGGCAGGCGATATTGCCGAGCAGATGCGCGGGGATCTTCGCAAGATCGCACGTTGACCTGCGCGGGCTGGGATGACCCTTCCGGCCCCCGGCCCCGATCTTTCATTCCGCGACGCGGCAACACCCCCCGAGCGATCCACGCTAATCTTGTTAGCTGGACAGCTTGGGGGAGATCACCCGTGAATGCAGTACCCGGACCCGGCGCGAATCGCGCCGAACTCACCGTACGCGGCCTGATCATAGGCATCGTGATCACCTTGGTGTTCACGGCGGCCAATGTGTTCTTCGGCCTGAAGGCCGGCTTGACCTTCGCCACGTCGATTCCGGCGGCGGTGATCTCGATGGCCATCCTGCGCGCCATGAAGAACGCGACGATCCAGGAGAACAACATCGTGCAGACGGTGGCTTCAGCCGCCGGAACGCTCTCCTCGATCATCTTCGTGCTGCCGGGCCTGATCATCGTCGGCTGGTGGACCGGGTTTCCGTTCTGGATGTCGTTCGGCATCTGCGCCGCGGGCGGCATTCTCGGCGTGATGTACACCATCCCACTGCGCCGCGCGCTGGTCACCGATTCCGACCTGCCGTATCCGGAAGGCGTGGCTTGTGCCGAGGTGCTGAAAGTAGGCTCCGGCGAAGTGGTGGTGGCGTCCGATTCGGCCGCGGTGGAAGGCGGCACCGCCGGCCTGAAGGCGGTGGTCGTCGGCTCGGTCGTCTCCGCCGTGTTCTATATCGTGGTGCAAACCAAGCTTTTCGCCAGCGACCTGGCGCAGTACTTCCGCATTGGTGATCGTGGCGCGGCCAGCGGCTACGACTTCTCGCTTTCGTTCGCGCTGTTCGCAGTGGGACACCTGGTGGGCTTGTGGGTGGGTCTGGCGATGCTGTTCGGCGCGATCATCGGCTGGGGCTGGGCGGTGCCGCATTTCAGCCTGCTGCATCCGGCGACGGGCGACGTGGCGGATGTGGCACAAGGCGTGTGGAGTCATTACGTGCGCTTTGTCGGCGCTGGCGCCATCGGCGTGGCCGCGATCTGGACGCTGGCCAAGCTGGTGAAGCCGGTGGTGAGCGGCCTGACTTCGGCGATGGCGGCCTCGCGCGTGCGCAAGGCCGGCAAGGGCGATACGCTGCCGCGCACCGAGCAGGACATGCCGATCGGCATCGTCGGCTTGATCGTGCTGATCTGTATGCTGCCGATCGCGTATCTGCTGGGACATTTCAGCGTGATCAGCGGCCTGGCGTCGCATACAGCGCTGCTGGTGATCGGCGGCGTGCTGTTCGTACTGATCCTAAGCTTCCTGGTGTCGACGGTGTGCGGCTACATGGCGGGCCTGATCGGTTCGTCCAACAGCCCGCTGTCGGGCATCGGCATCCTGGTGGTGATCATCGCCGCGCTGCTGTTGGTGGCCGGCCTCAAGTCCGATCTGCCGGCCGATTCGGGCAAGGCGCTGGTGGCTTTCGCGCTGTTCGTTACCTCGGTGGTGTTCGCTGTCGCGGCCATCGCGAACAACAATCTGCAGGACCTGAAGACCGGCCAGCTGGTCGATGCCACGCCATGGCGCCAGCAGGTGGCGCTGGTCATCGGCGTGATCGCCGGTGCAATCGTGATTCCGCCGGTGCTCGATCTGCTCAACAAGGCGTACGGTTTCCTCGGTGCGCCAGGGGTTGACCCCGCCCACGCCTTGCCGGCGCCGCAGGCCGGCCTGATCTCGGCGCTGGCGCAGGGCGTGATCCAGAACAACATCGACTGGAGCCTGATCGGCATCGGGGCCTTGGTGGGCGCGGGCATCATCGCCCTGGACGCCATTCTGGCGGCCACCACCAAGTCCGTGCGTCTTCCTCCGCTGGCCGTGGGCCTGGGGATCTACCTGCCCACTTCCACCACCTTGATGATCGTCGCCGGGGCCATCGTGGGCTGGTACTTCGACAAGCGCGCGGATCGTACGCCGAAGGCAGAGGCCACCAAGCAGCTCGGCGTTCTGCTGGCTTCCGGCTTGATCGTGGGCGAAAGCATCATCGGCGTGCTGGTGGCGGCGATCGTGGTGTTCTCCGGCAAGCCGGCCCCGCTCGCACTGGTGGGCGACGGCTTCGGCAACGCAGCGGTGTGGATCGGCAGCATCGCCTTTGTGGCGGTGACGTTTGCGATGTATCGGTGGATTGCGCGGCTCGGGCGCAATAGCTGAGCGTGCGGCGATTTGCTCCCTCCCCTACGTGTAGCTTGATTAGCGTCGAGTCTCAGTAGGGTTTCGTAGATCCCGCTCCGGCAAGGGGCGGGATCGGAGTAAGCCGGCAGCCAGGTCTGCGAGCATCGCC
>NZ_RYYV01000002.1 GCF_003977665.1 Dyella choica
CTGTCCAGCGTTTAATCTCTTCGTCCATCGTCGTGCTCATCGGTGTCTCCTAAGTGAAGATTACACCTGAGCAGAAAATCACTGGGTCATTACATCCAAGGTTACTTTGACCCATCCGCGTTTCCCAGGCCAATGCTCGATAGACAATCCGAGCTGTTACGGCGCCTGTGAATTCGCTTGGGACCCTGAAGCATCCTCGTACTTTCGAGTCCTGTGGAAGTAGAGGTGGTTGTTGATGCCATGGATGTGGTCGGAAGCGAGCGCCGAGATGGAGGTTGTCAAACGAATTGAGTGTTGGTTTTGGCACTGATCAAAGTCCGCCCGTGCTGACTCAAGCGAGATGACAAACGGCCGATAGTCCTGATACGCGCTAATTCCCCATGACTTCATGAAAAGGCCACCAAGGGCCAAAGTTCAGCTGTCCGGCCTGCGGCACGAGGGGAGGGGCTGGATGCCGCAAACGTCGTTTGCACCCATCTATTCAACGACGACAACGTCCCAGCCCCCATCGCGGAGGGTGGTTTCGCCATCCCCATCCAGCCGTCCGCGATTTACCGCGACGCAGAGGAAGTCAGTCGGACGGGACAGGCCCACATACACATGGCGACGCTGAAGTGGGATCGTAGCCGGTAGCCTGCCCTTTGCCCGCGGCTGCCCTGCCAACAGAGGCACCACATCCGGGATGTCGAAGCGGCGCGACAGTCCGTAAGACTCCAGATACAGCGTTGCCAGGTGCGTCTCCCCCTTGGTCATGGCCACCGTGTCGACATCGACCGTCACGCTCCGCTCGCCAACGGTCACATGGCACAAGCCACCGTGGCGCGCCTCGGCGTCCGCCTCCTCAGCCGGTGACGCAAAGAACTCAAGGGCGGCAAACCGTGGGCGCGTCATGCCAGGAAAGAGGAGAGGTTCGACGGCCGTATACAACATGTCGACGAGGGTGCTCCGGCCCAACGCTGTGGCCGACGCCTCTTTATCCATCGCCATCAGCCGGCAGACCTTACGGAGCAGTGTCAGGTCAAAGTCCTCCCTCGCGCGCAGCCCCCGGAACAGCTGCCAAGGCTCCCGCACGTTGACCGCTGCGGGAGAGTCCGCCTCCCGCAGGGCAACGAGCACCATCCGGCGTGCCCGTTCCGCCCGTGGACCGAGATTGGTGGGCACGGCGCCGATGCCCGGACCCTCCCCAAGCATGGTCCACGCGTTGGCCTGTTTGGGTGGAGCATCGGCGGGCGGCGTCGCCAGTGGGGGCCAGAAGTCCCCTACGTGTCGGCCGGGCGCCTGGTTCGCCATACCCGTGCGGCGTGCGCAGACGGCCCGCACCCGCTGGCCCGCAGCAAGTGTTGCGGCATCAAACCGGGCAAGGACGAGTTCTCCGAAGAAGGGAATGACCCGCGAGATTCTTGCCGTGTCATAGACAAGCACCGTCGGTCGGTGGGGCGAGACGGGGCCCTTGCCAACCACGGCAGGACCGTCCTCCCGTATGCGGGAGACCATCTCGGCAATTGCGGGACCAAACCGCCGGCTCGTGCTCATTGTGAGAAAGGGCTCACGGGGAAAGTCGAAGTGTCCGTCCCCGCCTCCGTCAAAAATCCGCTGGTTGCTGTCACCGAAGCGCTGCATGACCACCCTCTCGCCGAACGCGCTTCTGATGAGTGCGGCCTGGCGCGGGGAGGTGTCTTGCATCTCGTCGAGCATCACCAAGGGAAAGCGCGCTGCAAGGATTGACGGTAAGCGCTTTTGGTCGACGAGGACGTCTTCTGCGATGGCCAGCATATCGTCGTGGCGGAACACGCCCTCGTTCGACAGTCGCGCTTTGAGCCGACGCAGGAAATCTCCAACGGGCCCGCCTTCCTTCGGCAGCTCGCCGCTTTTGGAGACAATAGCAAGCCCGGGCCCCGCAAAGGAGAGCGTAGCGACAAGGGCTGCGCGCCGCTCCGGGGACTGCTCCATCCAAAAGCGCGTCTTGCTGTGGCTTCGTGCGGCCCGGAGGGCTTTAGCGGCAAAGACGTCGTCGTCGACGCAATCAACCTGCACGCCTGCACTCCGGAGGCGGGGCAGGGCGAGGAACTGGTTGGCAAAAGCATGGATGGTGCCGATGAAGTGCGGATGTGACAGCAGCCGCAATCCTTCGGGGGTCTTGCCCACGCGCTCCCGGATTTCCCGTGCTGCCGTGTTCGTGTGGCTGATGACACACAGGCCCGAACGTTCGGACGTCCAGCGGCGCGCAAGAAGATAGAGCTTGGCGGCGAGAATCGTCGTCTTGCCACTGCCCGGTGCTGCCTGGATATCCCGGTTGCCGGACTCCAGCAGCACCGCTCGGCATTCGGCGTTGTCAAACTCAAGGCCCGGGAAAGCGGCCCCGAGTGCGAGGAGCTCTTCCTCGGTCAAGTGCGGGGCAGTCACGGCGCCTTGTCTCCGAACGGCCCGGTCAGGTGGATGAGCGCGTCTTGCAGGTATGGGGGGAGCGCATTGAAGAGAGCAACGCCCTGCCCGTACTTGCCCGATTCAAGCAGTGCAGCGGCGAACTGAGCGGTCACCGCCTTCGAGGCTTTCTTGGCAAACAGCGGCCGGTAAATCTGGCAAGCCCGCGCTTCCCTGGTCTGGTCCGACGCTTCGATTCCCTCCCAGCTTTTCTCGAGTTCAACCACGCCGGCTTCGACCTCATCTGCTGCGAGATGCCCGTCGTTCGCCTTTGCCTGCACGGCAAGACCGACCGCCACGTGCATGAGCTTCGCGCAGTCCGAATGGGCCATATCGTACTCGAGGGTCCAGTGACCTGACACGCACACCTTCGTGCTACCACCCTCGGCGCGCATGGTCCGGCTCTCGCGCCGCTTTGTGAGGTCGTCCTTGGAAAAATCGGCGAGGAACTTCTTTTTCTTCTTCTTCGGCACATACGTCGCCTCATTGGGCACGACGTCCAAGTCCGTGATGCACGCAACCGGGAGGGGCAGGGACACACCGTCCTTGCGCTGGAGAATGCGGGCGTAGTGATACAGGCCAACATCACCGACATTGACCACCGAGACGCCGTGTTTGGAAAAATCGCGTCCGCATGCCCTGGCGATGGCCGGCAGGAGCAGCGCCTCACCCGGCCCCTCGACGATGGCAACACCGCGGGCAAAGAACAAGTTGGCGCGGGACGACTCGAGAAAGCGGCGGAGATAGGCGTAATCGGCCGCCTCCAGGGCTGTGGTCTCCTGGTCTAGCCGAAAGGTGCGTCCGCCGACGACCAGTGTCATCGACTCGATGGGCGCCCCGGCTACAAGGGACGGACTGTGGGTCGTCATCACCACCTGCACGGCGTTGCCTCCGTCTGTCGCCGACCCGTCGAGGAGCGCCATCACACGGTCCTGGAGCTGAGGGTGGAGGTGTGCCTCGGGCTCTTCAATGAGGAGCAGGGCAAGCTCATCGTTGTCACGCAAGAGCACGAGTTCCGTGGCCATGAAGAGCACGTTGTTGTAACCGAGCCCGCGCGGCCGGCGCACATCGGGATGGTCACCGGGCGGCAGGAGGGAGAGTTCGAACCGTTCGAGAATCGGGGTCAGGGCGAGCTCGGTGGCAAGTCGGATGCTCGCCGCGAGTGTGTCGCCCGCAAACGCAAATTTGTCGAGATACCCGGAGTTGATGCTCTTCTCGACCTCCGAGATGACCTTGTGCCCGCTCATACGGTGCTGGGCAGCCGCCATGATGCCAACGAGCGTCTGTGGAACAGCGTCGGGCTGGTCCTTGTTGAAGTCGCTTTCTTTCTGGCCGGCCGTCAAGGGGTGGGCGGCGAGGATTTGCGACAGCCGCGATGCGCGTCCGGGACGCAGCTCGTTTTCGGCATCTCGCAGGGGGCGAAGGTAGGTGGCGCGAATCATCTCGCGGACGGTCGATGCGAGCTCCGGCCCGCTGCCATTGGCCCCGGAGCGCGCCTCGGTTTCGACTCTTCCGCGTCGCTTGGGTGTGGGCGGTACCCAGCGCGCGGAGACGGTCAGATGCAGGCTACTCGTGCCATCGGTCTCCAGGGTCAGCCAATCGAGCAGCGCAGCTTCCTGTGTTTCATTCAGGCCCCTGAGCACCCCGCTGATGGAGAGCGTCGCAACCCGCTGCCCGTCCTGGACATGAAAATCCTGCTCGGTCAGACGGGTCGCTTCAAAACTAGTGGTCCAAAGGAGATGGCGAATGGCGTCGACGATGGCGGTCTTTCCCGCATCGTTTTCGCCAACAAGGATGTTCATCCCTGGATTGAGCGTCCAGTCGAGTCCCGGTGCCGCATTGCCGTCCCCGAAAATGCGGAAATTCGTTGCCTTGATGGAAGTCAGGTGCATGCGGGGCCCGTGTTTCAGTCTGTGGTAAAAGGGGATTCAGGAAGTCTGTGTGGCAAGGCCGACGACGCCTTCGATGCCGGCAAAGTCACCTGACGCGGCGGCATAGACCTGCTCCAGGGCCTGGCGTGCCATCTGGTCGTTATAGTCGGCGACCGTGGTTGCCGGCATCTCCGATTCATCTGGCGGCTCGCGCGAGACAACGATGGCAATGGACGGCGACAGTGGCCAGTAAAAGTCGAGCGACTCGACCATGGCGCCAGGTGGGGAGTGGGAGGCGTGAACGTTGATGACCGGCTGGTCGGCCGTGACGAGGCGGCTAGTTGTGTTGTTGCGAACCACAAACAGACCGTAACCCATCTTGACGACACTGGCAGCAAGCTGGGCTGCGACGATGTGGCAGAGCACGTTCCAGATGCCTTCCGGGTTGTGCGAAGTCATTTGCGCCGGTCCGGAGAAGGCCATCTCGCGCATGCGGCGCGTGCGCGTGTATTGCACGCAAAGAAAGTGCAAAAAGCGGGTCCTGTCGCGCACGTTGCGAAAAAACGATGTGTCCCCAGCGAGCAAGGCTGCAAGGTACGGTTCCCCGGCCGCCTCGACGACGCCCTGAACCGCCTTTTCCTCGAGGTCAATGGCCGCTTCGCTGATACTCTTTTCCAGGGCGGCGGGGTCAGCGCCGCGCGCAAGGAGCCGGAGTTTGATTGCAAAGAGTTCATTGAACTCGCCAATCAGTGGCAGCGCGTAGGAACGGACGTCGGGTGCCAGGTGTGCGCAAAGACTCCGCAGCCATGCGATGTCATCCAGCGTCATCTCGCGAATTTCATAAAAATTCCGCTGCTGGCCGATTCCCATGAGGTTGGGGCGGAAGACTTTCCCCTCGCGGAGGCACCAGATGAGCTCGTTGTCGGCCCACGCCCGCAGGTAACGCCGCCAAACGAAATGCTGGGCACGCGTGATGTTCATCGGGGCGGGGTTGTGGCAGAACCGCACCACCGGGCTGCGTTGGGCATGGCCATCTTCCTTGTGGGTCGCGCTCGCATGATAAGACGACGCTGCTCGTCCACGGCAAGGCACGTGCGGCTAACGGAAGTGTCCTGTCTTGGATCGATTTTTTAAATGAACGCGAGGAGCCAGCGTATGCTTCGTCGGCGGGGGCACTCGGGCCGTGGAACGGCGAGGCCCCCATTTTCCTGCCCCAGATGTAGTCAGACACCATGCCATGAGAAGTCCTCGCGCCAGATTACGGTGGCAAGACCCCAAGGTTGCGTCGCGTCGTCGCAACTGGCTCGGTTACGAAGTCATCATTTTCAGCGAATTGGGGCTGTACCCCGAGGGGACCCACTTGGTCCCTGACGGCTTGTTCCACGCGGATGAGCAAATTGCGTTTGGCGTGGTCCGGGGCAGTTCGTGGGATCGCCTCGACCCCGATTTGCCCTTGACTGAGTTGCGGGGGTTGTCACCGGACCAACTCAGGCTTGTCGCCGCCCTGATGCTTTGCGAAGTGCGCAATGGCGCCCGGCTGATGTTTTATCCGGCAACTGAGTACGCGTTTCGGCTCGACGCCCGGCGACTCCGTCTCGACTCGCAAGCAACCATCGCTGAGATTCGCGCGCTGGTGCTTGAGCGGTGCGCCGAGGAAGCGGCAAAAGAGGAGCGGTTTCGCAGATTCAAGAGTCCCGTGGGGACTTATCAATTGTGGAACCGTTCCGAGTTTGCCCTGGAGCGACTGCCGGAGTTCTTCGAGGCTCTGAACCCAGTCGATTACGTGGTTTATCGAGGAATGCATGCCCTGATGAAGGCCGACATGCTGTCACGCTACCGGGAGTTCTGGGAAGAGGCGACGACAGCGTGCTATGTGGCACTGGACGCATCGTTCTCGGTCGTCCAAGAGCGTCTACGCGAGGAAGGAGTCGCACAGCCGTCGTCGGTGCTGGCGCAGCGGTGGGTCCATCAACACTTCAACGCGGCGTTCGGGCTACCGGAGCCGGGACCCACCGATAAGTATTTCGGTGAGATGTACGAGCAGCGCATCATGACGCTGCATCCCAAGAGCCGCCTTGGCGAATCGCCCGTCGCACCGTTGATGTACGAAGACTACATGTTCATGCGTCGTGACCTCCGGGAGATGTTCGCCTACCTCCTCACCGGCCGCCATGGCGATGACTATCAGCGGGACCTTGATGTGCACCTGGGTGTTCGCAGACCTTCTGCGTGAGGGCGCGACAGGGGCGCACCTGGCGCTTTGAGGCCGTCGGATTTGGAGGGCAATGGCCGGTGGATTGCACCGCCCTCGGACGCTCGCCTTGGCGACGACCAGCGACGCAATGCGACACCGAAGAGAGGGTCATGTCCTGCGTCGCCTGACCAGGCTCTGAAACCCCATAGACAGAGCCTCTGAGCTCACTACGATACCGGGGCACATTCCCATACACACTATTTGTGTCTGAAGCGTTGGGGGAAGGTAGGGAGATCGCCTCCCACTCTCTCTGTCTATTATTTAGTCGTCCTCCAGAAGGCGAGCGGCAGGATTATCCGCCGCACTGCCTGCTTGGAAATAGCCGATTACACTCGATACGGCACGGTGCTCGGTCATCGCCATGATCGCCGGCAATGCCACGCCTTGGCTGCTCGCCTCCGTCACAAAGCCCGAGCGCAGGCAATGTCCACCGAAATCCCCCGCCAGGCCCGCCAACTTGGCGCGTCGCTGCACGATCTCACCCACCGCGGCTGGCGACAGAGCAGGACCCACGCGCTGCTTCCACAGCCGCCGAAACATCGCCCCTTCGGTGATGCCGGCGGCGGCCAGCCAGGCCTCCAGCGCCTGAGCCGCGCGATCAAGCACTGGTTTGTCCGGCGTCGACGACGCCGTGACGCCGGTTTGTTGGGTCTTGCTGTGCTCCAGGCGATAGATAAAGCCCTGCGGGCCGATCCGACGCAGGTCGCGCAGGTCAGCAGCGGCCACTTCGCTGCGTCGCCGCCCGCCACTGGCAAAGCCGAAGCAGAGTAGGGCGCGGTCACGCAGGCCTTCCAATCTGTCGTCGCAGGTGGCCAGCATCGCCTCCAGCTCAGCGAGGGTGATGGCGGTCTTCTTGCGCGGCCGCTCGCCGCGCTTGACCGCGGCGCGAGCGGCTCAACTCAGCACGGTCCGAATGGCTGGCTGTTCCCACGGATTGGTGACGTGCTTGAGTCGGTGCGCCGTGGACAGCACGGCGACCCGATGCCGGACCGTCGCTAGTGTCCACGGACCGGGCTTGGCCTTGGGGCCGGACGCCACCAGGGCCCGATCGACGACTGCCGGCAACTCCCAAGCCAGCTCACGTCGGCCGAGCGTCGCACCACGTGATCGACCACGAACTGCAGCACGGTGGCTTCGGGCACCGGCAGCGTCAGCTCGATGCCGTAGCGCGCCGCGTGCCAGCCGGCCCAGTAGCGCAGCGCGCTGGCGTAGCTGCGCGTGGTGTTGGCGGCGGCCGCCTCGGCGAGCAGTTCGCGCGCGAGGGCCAAACGGGGACATCCAAGATTTCGCATGCCCTGAATCATTGCTAGCCCCATCATTGCCGTGTGTGGCAATCACCCTTCAGGCTGGCGGGCTTCATCCAACGCAGGGCAAGCGCCAAGTGATTGGCGGTCGGCATCCCCGCTGACGCATGCAGGCAATGGAGGAGGGAGGTGACGGCTGTGGCAGCGGCCAGTGGGCGTCAGTGATGGTCAGCCGACAAATTGAGATGCACGACGAATTTCATCGCCCAGGCATGACACCATCTAGGCACGCGGAAGGGTAGCCGGCATGCAAGGTCGCTATAGGGATAGGCCGCGCAGGCTCTCGAACGGCCGATCGCCTGGAAGGTGCCTTCTGTATCGACATTGTAGATACAATTGAGCTTTCGCCTATTTCTGCATTTCGGCCGGGGCTATAGAGCTGGCATCCGCGCCGGGCAGGCTTCGGCGGAGATGGCCCACGCCAGGGAAGAGGGAGGCTCAACCCAGTCTATGGTGGCGCGGAATACGGCTCCGGCAGACAATCTGGCGCCTCGCTGGCCCGCTTCCGGTTTTTGCGCGCTTCGGATGGGTGAGACTCTGAACTCGCAACCGTCGAGCAAAGGCGTTGAAAACGCCTACTCAGTGAAATCATAAAAACATGAGTCGTCCACAACAGTCGCGCGTAGCACGTAATCGTGAATTGAGTGCGTCAGAGGCAATCGCAGGCCGACACGGGCGACTTCGTGTTCGCGCAAGCATGCCTTTGGTCTTTAAAGCAAAGGAAAGAGTGGAATTCGAATGTATGGACTGCAGGACGGGTTCCGACGGTCAGTGGCGCATGCAGTTTCACAACGTTCTGATGGGCGTCGGTTGCCCGATTTGCAAAGTGCTTGACCCAATAAAAGTGCGCTTTCAAAAACAGTTCCCCAATTATCGTTTGGTACCCATCGTGGCGAAGACGGGAAAACCCGATGTCTCAACAATACGCTATCAGGTATTGCCACGTCAGTGGCGATTACCCGAGGACTTTGGTTGGACTCCGACCCCGCTTACGCATGCTTCGGTCAGGGAGTTTTTGGCAAAGCGACGTCTTCCGGGTAACGAGGGGCTTCAAACCTATGAGCAGTTTTTGAAAGTATTGCAAGTGTATCGTCGGAGCTTCCCAGAGGGCGTGCTTCGCTATGCGGGAAAGTCGAAGTCTGGCAGTACATCCCCTGGACCTTTCTATGCTGTGGAGACAGGATCACGATCGCTTCGGGCGGCCTTGAAATTTGACGCCATCGCAGCCGAAGGATTGCTGAAACACTGTAAGCAGGAGGGCAAGGACCGCAAACTCAAGCGGCTACTTGAAAAGGAAGCGAAGCAACATGGTGCAAAGATACTCGGCTACGGGCATCGACCGTCAGGGGGCTTTGAGATCCAATATGTGAGCCGCACGGGCTTTCAGGGCTGTGACACGCAGTGGCGCGCAAGAGAGAAATTCTGGGGGCAATCGGGTTTCCGCCGTGGCGAAACGCTGGCATTGGTCGTATTGGCGGAACTCTTCCCCTCGAGCGACTGGCGGCGGAATACGCGGCCCGATTTTCTCCTGAAAGCGAACGGCCATCGGCTAGAACTTGATGGCTATAGTCCATCACACAAGTTAGCGCTCGAATACCAAGGCAATCATCATTACAAGCCTCGTACGCTCAGCCAAGACGATCAAGCGAAGCACGAACGGGTCCTGACCCACGACAAGCTCAAGGCGGCGCTGTGCAAGACCGCTGGAGTATCACTCGTGGTGATTCCTGACGCACCGCTGGACCCGGTGAAATTTCTTGAGAACGTCGTATCCGAACTAACAAGGCTGGGCATAAGGGGATACAAATCACGTCCTTCGATCGATGCAATCCGAAGGCGATGGAGAACGATTTGCAAGAACCCACTGGCTCCTTTTCAGCAACAAGTCGTCCAGCGACTGGGGAACCACAAATTGTTGACGCCCGAACCGTCGTCTTTAGGTAAGGCGTCGATTATTCGGTATCAGTGCGGCCACTGTGGTCAAAAAAACGAAGCAATTGCCCACGGTTTCACAAGCGGGGCGCCGCGCCGTTACTGCCCACAATGCAAAGGCCGGGCTTCAGGCATGAAACGGCTCGCGGCGACTCTGCACCGATGGGAAAAACTGGGGATACCGCGCGCGTTTCTTGATCAACTGCAACCGAAAACGAATGCTGCGAAGACACAGTTCGTATATCAGTGTCCGAAGGGCCATGAAACGAGAGTTCATGATGTCGAGCATGCGCGACGTCACATTCGCGAAGGCCGATTTGAGTGCCCCGCATGCATGTCAGAAGAAGTTGGAGTCGATGTGCGACACGTTGCCAGCTTCGAGCAATATCGAGCAAGGATGCGTGCTTGCCTAGAGATTCTTCGTTTGACGCCTGCCACCTCATTTTCTTATGACGCAAAGGGCGAACTGCGTGTCGAAGTCCGGTGTCCCCACGGCCACCGGTTTTCCGTCAGTCGCCGCGAAGTCGGGTTAATGGCGAGAAACGAATGCCTGAATGACTTGAATATTGTCCCATCGGCGTGCCCGGCGTGCTGCTATCCAGGCGTGAAGCAGAACGAAAGCGGGTTATTGCGGGGCACAGTGTTTCACCGTCTTTTCGTCCTTCGAGGTATGTATCCTGATGCTCAATACGTCCATGGCTTCGATCCGACCTCGATCGGAGAAGAGGAGTACACGTGTGGCCAAAGGCACGCTGATGGAACTCCGCACCCCGTGATACGGGTTTCGTTCCGCAATTTGCAAAAGCACGCGAAACGGTACCCAAGGACCCATTTGTGCGCCTCCTGTGGGTTAGAACATGGCCAGGTGGTTGGTGGGGGCAAAACCCTCGAAGAACTCATTGCCTTAATGAAGGTGATGCGCGACGAGATCGGTCGTAGAGTCACTTTGCCGAAAAGGATGAAGATACCGACCGTCGAGGTGATATCTGGGGAAAAAATTGACGACACGGGCCGGGTGAGCACCACGAAAACACGGTTGCGATTCTGGTGTGGCATAACCGACCACCCGGCCATTACCGCCACCAAGGATTACTATTTCAATCGAGCTGGCACGCGAGGCTACGGATTTTGCCCTGGCTGCGTAAGGCTTGTCGGTGCCAATAAGGCGCCATTGCCATCCGGCAGTATGCTCCTCGGGGCGCTACGAGTTTGCAAACTGCGCAGTGGCGCCGGATCTTGAGTAGGCGCGCTCGAATAGGTGGTAAAGATAGTTGAAGCGAGGAGGGGGATGCACGCCTTTTAAGGTTCGGCATAGACAGCACCAGGAAGCAATACAACGCGTATGACGGGCCTATCGACGCCACGTGATTGCTGATGCCGACTGTATGCGGATGACCGATATCCGTTGATCGGTGTCGCAGGCCCATTAAATTTGTCACAAGCTTAAGGATGTTTAAATTCAATATGATATGAAAGTCATTTGGAGTGCCTTGTTAGGTAACCGCGAAATTTATGACATGGTTAACGAGCAAAATTCGAAATTACGACACGGTTACCGGAACCCAGTGTTCGCTTTCGATTGCGGTTTCAGCCTGTCGATGCAACACATTGCTGAAAACGTTTGACCATCTTTTCATGAGGACCAATTTGGCTCCGCGCCTCGAATTTGGTGACATTCAAAGGCCCCGATCCGAATAGGCGTTTGCCCGGTCAGGGTCAATTGCTCACGCGAGAATATCTGCGTATGGCGGTCAAAGCCCAAAATGTTTTGCCACCACGCTAGCCAGCCCGCTGGCGATCCTGCCACCCCACCTCTTCAATCGAGCGGTATTTTCAGACTCTACGTAACCTTGCGCGAAATACAACGTTGCGCCGGTTTTGAACTGAAAATGTTCGGCGAGATGATCACGTTCCGATCTGAAAGTGTCAGAAGGTAAGCCAGCACTTCGAAGTTCGATATAACGCAGGACCGCTTGGCTCGCAAATATCGTTGCAGAGACTTCTGTTCGACGTTCTGGATTGCCCTGCCAATAAACGGTCAGCCAGCCGTCATCGTCGAGCGGATCCATATTTGGATCGACAATAGGCGCAACCAGAGTGCCATCGAGCATCGACAGTGCACAGGTTTGACCGTCGACTGCAGCGTGGGTGTAAAGCGGCATAAGGTTGGCGATGAAGCCCACGATGTCTTGAGATTTTTTGCTCATAACAAGTCCAATGATCGAACACATTCAGTTGCAGCCAAGTTTTCAAAAAAAAGAGCTTATTCCGGCGGCACAGATTCGCGCCAACGCATTCCGTGTAGAAACGTATTTCGCTCCTCTGAGGTAGTTAGCGGGACTTGTGCGAAGTGGGTATGGGTCATTGATTTGATTAGCTGTTTGGCTTCCTCGGATTTCTCTGATGCGCGAGCCAAGTCAATCCCTGCCGGAAACATGTCTTCAGCGCGAGAAGCGGGGCGTGATGGTGACCACAAGCGTGATCCTAAGTTGGCCGTAGACAATTCCGCAATTAGCCCAGTTAGACCTTGACGCTCCAATCCCCGAAGAAGCTTTATCCGTTTGTTCCGAGCAAAATCTGTTCGGGTGAAGGTGTCGTTATAAATCGGGTCAAAGTGACGGATAAGGGCTGCCTCGGCAAGCTCCACTCTTTGTCGACGATCGAACGTGGCGTTGCTCATGTTTTGCCAGTGTTGAAGCTCTTCGCTCACACCACTGGTCGGCTCCAAAGTGAGGTCGCCGCCGGTACTCATGTACTTACGGTGATGCTCAAACCGGAACATCAAGAGAAGTATTTCGCTGGCCGGCGTGAAAGCTAGCGTTTCCGAAAGAATGCGTTGAAGTGTTGCATGATTTGCTAAACGGTCGATCGCAATTCTTGGGTTTTTGCGTCCCTGTCCAATACCTACGTAAAGAACTTCCAAGTCCCTGGCATCTCCCAAAACGCTTTCCGCTGTCGCAGCTAATACGTGAGAAGGTGTAAAAATGCGGTGCCCATTGGAGTCAATTAACAAGATGGAGCTTCCGATCTCGTCAACGGCCACGTCGACAATCCCTTTTGGTAAAGGATATCGAAAGGAAATGGACTCCCAGGCTTGCGATCGCTGCATTAAGAAAGAACCAGAAAGCGTGTTCGCTTCAATATGCATGGACATCGGATTGGGGCTAACGAAGATGCGAGGGCGACGAGTAATTAAATAAAGGTTGCATAGCGCAAATGCTTCACGAATGTCCGGCCTATGTTTCACCATATACAGCTCGGCGGGTGAAAGCATGTTGGCTTCACTGGAGAAAAGATGCAGGCTTCCTTCTAATGCAAACTTTCGCGTATCCATTGGACGCTCTTACCTTCGGATGGTGCATTGAATATATAAGGTCTACATGTCTCATAAGGTGAGATCGAACCTCAGTCTGGTGACGGTTTTTCTAGGGCCCACTCATTCTCAATAGATCGATGGCTGAGTCAATATCAGCGCCTGATTGAGAACTCTTCACTACGTTAACTGCGCGCATTGCGGCAGGGGCTTGAATGCCGTGCTCACGCATCAGTCGACCAATTTCGAAAGTCGCCCCGAGTCGCCAACTTGATGCCGGCCCGAGTGTTTTGGCTGTCTTTAGATCTGCGAATTGGCGCCCGTCGTAGCGAACCTCATCGAAGAGGTAGCTTAAGTCGTACACGCTGGACGGTGAGATTTCTCCCTCACCCGACAAAATACCCGCGGCGATGGAATGGTTACCACCAGCAACGAAACCAATACCCCAAGGTAGCCATAACTCCACTCGGTGGTTGTAATCCTGTGTCCACGGCCCCTGATATGGGCGCATATAATCGTTGCAGCCAGGAATTTCTTTTTCACTACCAATGGTCGCAAGCGCTGCGTTGTAGCGGCTTGTACTCCAAGGCCATGGAAGAAGGATGTCGCGACTCAGCTGTATTTTAAAGGCGTCAGGTTGTAGGTGTGGAGCTCGATATTGACCGTGCTCAAAGAAATATGGGCGCAATCCTGATCCAAAGAATTCAAGGGAATCAATATTGGGGTACGGATCCTGGCCAAGCTCTGCGACACCTAGCAGATACTCAGCTTGCATCGGACGCAAGAGAGCCCTAACTAAGCTCGGGAGACCGCGTGGGTTGATTTCGGCGATACCCTTCGCGGTCTCCATGATTTGCAGGAACTGCGTTTCAGCAGTCGGCCTGGCTCGCGCACGCCGATCAGCGCTGAACTTGGCCCCAAGCTTTCCCAACCAGCTTTCCCATGCTGGTTTTTGAGAAAGGGGCGGAATTCCGACGGCATCGCGTTGTTTTTCCTTCATACGCTTTGATATCGGCTGGGGTGAGCGTTTCTTGAGCGTGATAAATGTCCTAATTTTTGCTTTATCCGGGCACGGCCCCGTGTTCCTCGATGGCGTATTGGCTGCCACGGTCCGAATGCACGATGAGCCCCGGCGGCGGCTGGCGCGTGGCTGTGGTCACCTGCAAAGCGCTGCAGACCAGCTCGGCGAGCATGTCCGGTGCCATCGCCAAGAGTTAAGCTTTTTTCAGGACGACATGGCCTTTGCGCCGAAGATAGCCGACTCGAGTGTACCCGGCTTTCAGAATGATCATTATTTCCTTGAAGGTGGTATTTGTCTTGCCCCGATACATTTTTTGAAAAGCTTCAGGATTGCAATCTTTGCCATCAAATAGCTGCAATGCTTCCGAAGCTTTGTCATGAAAAACGTGACATAGGGACGGCGGGGAGGGTCCGGTCACCACGCCTTCAATCCATCTCAGATTGGCTTGCTCGTCATAACCATTGCGGGTGACCACGAGATGATGCGCATAACATATGGGAAGTCGCTGGGTTGGGTTGCCAACTTCATCGACATCGTCATCATCGTAAACATGTGCGCAAGTGTGGCTTACCCACTTCACGCCCTGCAGCAGCGAATTGTCATGTGCATTATCGCTACCGACGGCTAGCCGGCTTCCGTCAATCCAGAAGCTGACATTCGAGTTTGCTATGTAAGTCTCGAGTGGTGTTGGCATCGCGTCAGTCCTCCATAAACTCCGACCGCCATCCGGCCGTTACGATGAAAGTGCATCGACTTCCCCCTGCCTCCAAGCACACACGCGCAATCCCATGAATGGCACCGAATGATGATCATCGTTGCTCGTGTTGGAGCAAAAACTCTGCGTGTGCGTGAGTGATGCGGAGTGCGTGTACATGCCTTATTTCACGACGTATAGGCTGCATTGACATTTGTGATGATTTTGTGAGGACGCTAGCCAAGCGAGCACGCCGGTTTGGTGTTTAAGGTATTCGGTCCGCACTATGCTCGAATGGCGCAAAAGGGGACGGCTGAGTCAAAAGTCGCATCATGAAGGGGCGCGAATCATTACAGCGCCGAACGGCAGGCGAGGGGATCGCGGGGGAGGCAATGGCGAAGGACCTCTGGACTACCTAAGGGGGCGTACAGCGCGGCAACGCCAGCGACCTGGCCGCGTGCTACGCCATTCTGGATGATCGTCCACGACCGAATTTTGCCCACCGGGTGGACAAGGCCGCATAGGTCATTAGGGGCGCAGACTAGGTGCAGCCTCGGGTCGAACCCTGTGGCTATCTAAGGCGAACTAGTTAGATAACGTTTTTACTTGCCCGGACGTAACAGAAATACTGGTTTCGACTGCCGGAAACAGCTCCAAGAAATGAAGATCCATGCGGTCCGCATGCAATTCGATAGATGACCGAATAAGCGGACATGACACGATTAGCAGGTCAGGCGACAGAATTAGCGGGACTGCGACAGATCGGGATCGGGGCTCCGCATCGGAATCATCCTGAATTGCGCATAATGTATATTATGTCAAATTACGGATGGGCACTAATCGCGGCTGGCACGTGGGTTGCTTCACGGATCTTCCGATCGCATGGAGCTGCTTTGTGTCACGGAAACGCCACCGCCTGAGCTGGACCTACGACGACGCCCGCCAGGAGTTCCACACCCCCTCTGGCCGCGTCGTCACCCTGCAAGAAATTGCCACCGTCCTCTACGACCACGCTCAGGCCTGCCGGATCGACTTCGCAGGACCATGGACCGGCTGGCGTATGCGCGGCACCAGGCTGTACCCACCGGGATCGACAGCCGCCCTCAAGCCGGACACAGCACGGGCTTTCCTTCGCTGGATCAGCGTAGAGGCTGATCAGCCAATCTCCCCGAGCAATGAATCGGCTGAGCAAGCGTCCCCAGCTGGGTATACGAGCTACCCTCAATCTGCACAACAGCACCATCTACGCAGCGCTGATTCAACGCCAGACGTCGCCGTTCTTGCTGCCACTGTTGATAAGCTGCTTGCCGCTGTGCAGACACTTGCGCATCCTGTCGGCCCTGATAGACCACCTGCTGAGCATTCTGACGAAACGTGTCAAGCGCCTGCTGCGCCTGGCCAACATCTCGAGCACGGGAAAACTCGTTGTAGGCGATGTAGCCACCGATCAAGATCACGGCTGCGGCGACAACAGCGAACGCCAGCTTAGTGGAGCCGTCCATAGATTCCCCTGTCAGAAACGCCAGTCAGCTACGGCGCGACCAACGACGAAAATCCCAATCCAAGAGACGGGCAATAAGCCCCGCATCAGAGCGGGCCAGCCTGCGAACAAGACGAGAAAAGAAGCCCATGACACCTCCCTTTGCTCCCCTGAGCATAGAACACGGGGCTGAAAGTTCCCAGAGCAAGAGGTTTACCGAGGAGTACCCGGCCAAGGGTCGGAGGTGAACCCGCGCGCCTGGCTCAGGAGAGCCAGGTAGACGCAATACGGCCACACCGACAGCAAAAAGGCGCTTCCGGAGGGGTAAACCCCTCCACCCCATAGGTTTCGTGACGAATCACGAATTACTGTAACGCTCCCGCACCACGTCAGCAATACTCAGAACCGCTTGCCGACGCCCTTCCGTCATCGCCAAGCGCAACGCGTCAACCAAGGCCGCATCCGACAAATCCCGATACTCAGACTTGCCACGAGCAACCACCGCAGACCTGCGACGGCTGGCCCGATACTTGGCGGCGCGCTCCGCATCCGACATCGCGAACTTGCCCACGGCCGGCCGACCCGGCTTGCGCTTAAGCGACATCTCAATGGTTCCGGGGTCTTTTTCGTCACGCATCACGATATCTCCGATAGTGGAGATATATTATTGTGACGCGTCACAAAATACAAATGGCGATACGGAATATGTGACGCGTCACGAAATCATGGCTTATGCGGTGCATACACTGGCCGAGCCTCCAGTTCTGGCGGCACATATGCGGACTGGATAGGCGAAGCCTTCCACGCCTCTGACGCCAACGCGCCATCATCCAAGGGCGCGGCCTCAGCGTGGCCGGCGGGCGGCGAAGCCGCTTCCCGGCGGCCACGCTGATCCGCGTCATCCTGTTTCTCACGCGAACCAGCGTCGGCCGGCGCGGGTGGAATGAACGGGTTATAGACGCCGTTCTGAACGACCAACCGGCATTGCTTGAGCGGCAGATCGTAACGAGTGCCCTGCTCCGTATTGCACGTACAGCGGCCATCATCCACCGCAACACAATACAGCCGTGGCTGCGCCTGGACTTCCAACTTATCGAACATGGGTGCCGTCCACGGCAACCCCGATACCCTAGGCGTCATCCATTTGACGACATCGGTGTGCCGAAGCAGATCTGCCTGCGGCGACGCAGACCGCGCCTCGGTCGAAGAAGCCGCAACAGACCCGCCTGCACTCGAAACAGCCTTGATGTTCGCAGCGCGCATATGTTGCACAATCACGAAAGCAGCGGCAGCTGCAGCCAAACCTCCGACCACGATGAGCGGAAGCAAATAAACCCGCAGCGGGACACGACGTTTCATCGTGTGCAACTGACTGGACTTGTACAGCTCAAAAACTTGCTTCGGCAGCACCGCAACATCCTGAACGGCCTGCTTCAACTCTTTCCGATTGTACGGATCATCGATGCAGCGCCCCCAAGTAAATCGCTGAATCACCTGGGTGCCAAACTTACGGACCGTGTGCACGTGCTTGTCGACCAAACGACGAACGTAGGCACTCATGTTGGCCGGATCTTGCGTCGTCAACAAAAAATCCATGCCATAGTGCCGAACCTTAGTAATTTTCTGCACCCACGCAGCAGGCAAGCCACGGTCCTTAGGCATCAAAGAAATAGGCTGCTCAGGATTGGAGCCATTTTCCTGGCACTCGTCAATACAGATAATCGAACCAGGAGGAAGCTCCCACCACTTATGAAGCATCTCTTCCGTGAGCGGGATAGCTAGGCCTTCCTTAAGCCCATTGATACCAAACGCAAAAATCGGCCGACCCGGCTCGGCCTCCAACAAGCGCACAATTTCCGCAACAAGCTGCGCAGTCTTGCCCGCACCAGGCAGACCCGTAAACAACGCTATAGGCATGACGCCCCCCCTACGAAGATTGCTTTGACTTCATCGCTAGATGGACGCGTGCGGAGTCAACGACACGACGACCAGCCCAGGCGCTGAGGTAAATCGTGATGGCCTTATCGACACCGAAAAAGCCGATCCATCCACCCATACCGCTAGAAGCCAAATACTGCGCAATCTGCGTGTGATCGATGATGCCGGAGAAGGCTTTCTGCGCGACGAAACCGATTCCCAGCGACACCAACGCAGACAGGGCAAACTGCCCTACCACGCTGAGCAACATCTCGCCGATCCAGGCCACGAAAACAGGCATCAGAATGCACTCCCCGCAGTGACGCACGCCGCGCGATACAGCGCGAAGCCGACCACAAGGCCATAGATCCACGGCCCGATGGGACAAATCAGCGAGAAAGGAACAGTGAAACTTCCAAACTTGCCAATCGAAACCTGCAGGTCCTGCGCCGGACACTGTGTCCCGTAGCCAAATCCGCCGGAGTCATACGAGCCATTGTTCGCCTGGTCGCCGACCGTATTGCCGTTCGAAGGCTGGACAGTCACGTCCGACTGCGAATACTTAGACAGGTCCTGCTGAAACGTCGACGGGCCAGAATCATCACCCACCATATACTTCTGCTGATTGCACATGGCGTACCACTCTTGACGCCCCACACCGCACATCACCGCGTCACCGGAACATGCGGGCGGCGAGTTGCAATCCGAGCCACCGCCATAGCTGCCGCCATTCCCCGTGCTACTGGACGACGCAGGCGACGACTTAGACCCCGACGAGTTCGACGCCGGCAAAGAAGAATTCGTAGAGCCGCTCGACACCGAACCGCCAGGAGAATTGTAGGTATTGACCGTAACGCCGGACGTCGCACCGGTCGAAATGTTCGACTGAGTGTACTTGTCGCTAGAACCAATCTGCGTCGACGGGTCTGTGATCTGATTCTGCGTAGGGTTAGGTAGCGGCGCCGAAGGGGAGCCGGCGCACAACGTTCCGCCACCACTCGACACGCAACCGCCCTGCGACGACTCCGCAGTATGCGCTGGAATACAAAATTGTCCGCCGCCGCTCACACCGCAAAACTGATCCGTATTCGGGTCATAGCAACTTCCACCACCGCAGATAGTCGGCGACGGGCCATTCGACGTCGTAGGCTGCTGCGACAAAGGATTGCCGTTCGGATCATTCATCTGCGGCGACGTAGGCCCACCTGACGGCCCCGTGTCACCAAGATCACCCGTGTAAGTGATCGTTGCATGAATATGATAATGACCATACGCGTCAGCAATACCAGACGCACCGCTCCACTGGATGGTATAGGGACACCACACCTTGCCACCCGAATTGGGATCCGTCACCAATGTCTGACCAGTCGTCCCCAATTGCTCACCTGGAAAATAATAGGTATCGATGCTGGAATTAGCCAACATCGAACACGGATTCACAGGCGAGCCCGTGTAGTCAGTGCAACCGCCTAGCCACGGATAGCCCTGACCTGCCAAGCCGTACGGGAAACAATATGCGGGATTGCCACTCACCGGGTTCGTACTCTGCTTGCAAGGCTGCGTCTGAAAGGATGAACCCCACGTCGCTTGATCCTGCGCAAGAATCGCCTGACAAGACTGATACGCCTGACCAGCAGTTACCGCCGCACGGACGGGCGATGACGCAAAAAACATCCCAACGACAAACACGAGCAGAGCAACAGTCAGTCGTCGCGCGATGGCACAAACAGTATCCATGCAGCACCCAGCAGGCCGATCAACTCAAACCACCCGACGTAATCCGATATCGACATACGCCACCCAGGAAAGAGAAAGCGCAGGGGAGGCACACGCCTCCCCCGGCCCATGGATCAGATAGCGCTCTTGACCCACTTGTACACGCGCGCACCCACCGTCATGGCAAGCCACGCCACACCGATGGTGGCGATCGCCGCAGCCGCTGCAGTCAACGCAGCCGTCACCGACGAAACATCGACACCACCAGTGCCCTGTGCGAACGCGGCAGACGACACCATGCCGACACTCACCAGACCAACACCCGCGATCTTCTTCAGCTTGAACTTCATGTCACGCATATCACGACCCTCTACTTGCTGCTGACGCGATTGCCCTAAACGAATAAGCGGTGGCCCACGTCAGCAAAATAGCCACGCCTATCGCTGCGCCGCCCACGGCGTCCAGCGGGGGGAGCATCGACGGCTGCGCAACCCAATAGGGCGCAGAACAATGACCCGTCGTTGCATCAACATTCGCGGGGTCGCACGCCAAATACACCGTGCCTGTCATGACTTACGCCTCCGCAGAAATCGAATCCAAACGAACAACCACCACAGCGCGATAAGCGCGCACGCCGCAACCAACTCGCTCTTCGACACACACCAGTAATGCTCAAATACCAAACCAGCCGGCCCTGGCCGACGAAACGGAATGCAGAACAACCAGGGCCGGCTCCACCAATGCATCAGGCAACCTTACCGGGCGCCACGGCCACCACCGGCTTCACCGGCTTCAACTTGATATAACGCGACAGCTCCAGGTCACCGAAGCGACCTAGGGAGAAGCAACTCGGATCGATCTCGTAATCGCCCATCGGATAGACGGACCCAGTACCGAGACCGATGCGAAACGGCAGGCCGTAGCCGTCTCCCTGATCAAGCACCGCACGCTGCTCGCGCAGAATCTGCTGCGCACCGTTCCTGTCCTTGTACTGACGCTCTTGCACAACCGTGTCTTTGATAATCACGCGGGACATAGCTCTTGCCTCACCATTTCGTAGAGTTGATTCGCTGCACCCAATGTCTTGAAACGCGAGGGCAGCGATTCCCGCGTCACGTTCTGGCGCAAGAAACCCTCGGCCTGATCGCCGAGAGCGCGCAATATCAATCCAAGCGAAGGCCCGCACTGTGTGCGCAGCCACTTCACGCAAGCCGACGCAGTCGCCTCCACCTTGGCCTTGACCACCGTCAGCTTGTTGGCGACATCCTGCAGCCCAATGCGAGCGCACAACGCGTCCAGGAACGCATGCGCGCCACGGAAATAGCGCAACGGATGAAGCAACATATCGAGAGGAAGGCCACGACGCGCACGCGGGTTATCCGCGAATTCCTCGCCCACGTGCTTGCCGTAGAACCGCTGCTCGATTCTCAGCCAGGGCGACGACTCGTCTTTGAGCTGCTTGCCCTTTTCGTAGATGCACAATTCCTTGTGCCCTTTCTTGCCGACGTACAAGGTGCAACCAGTGCCGTGGCCATGGTCATCCAAGAAACGAGTCTTAGGCGGGCGCCCTGCCCCATTGAACAGACCCTCGCTCGCGCGCCGCGCGGTGTCGCGCAGATCAAGACTAATTCCACCGAAATCGTCCAGCGCCAGGTCACAGCGGCTCACGCGCGCGGCGAGAATTTCAAGCTGGAAGTGCACATGCTCCCAGCGCCTGATCCACCGGCAGCCCTCGCCACTCACCTCCACCAACATCGTGCCTGCGTTACCACCGAACGCCACACGCCCTACGAGCGCGCCCTCGCGATCCAAGATCAAGCACGAGTTGTCGTAGCGATACAGCTTGCGGCCAGTCGGCCGCGAAACGCGAAGCATCGCCTCGCTGCCGAAAATGAAGGTCCCAATGTCATCCGTGCTCGTGATCGAGCACTCTTCAAGACGGGCCATCGGGAAAGTGACCGTCAGGTAGTCGATGCCGAGGGCAAATCCGGTCACCCCACCCTTTTGGCCCCTGTTAGCGTCAGGGCCAACCACCGCTCCGGACCTTTTCCCCGCCCCGACCGGTGTAAAGCCATTTTTCAATGACTTAGCAGAGAACGGGAACGCCTCAGCGGGGCGACGGCGGCTCATTCGCCACCCCGACTAAACCAGCCCCACATCACCACCAAGCACCACGCCAAGAAGACATAGGCGGCATAGACAAAAATCCAGCTCACAGGAGCCCCCGCATGACCTGCTCGGCCGTCTCAGCGTGCCTACCTGCGCGACGCTCAGCGTCAGCGGCCAGCTCCGATTCGCCCAGGAGTCGGAAAATCGACGCGAAACGCAGTTCGGTCTCGCAGGCCTCCGCGCACCGCGTAACGGCCTCGAACTGGAAGCCGGTCATATCTGCGCACCTTGCCGATTGCCCTGCTCCGCAACAACGCGGGCAACAGCAAAGACACCATCTGCAGCCGCATCACCCCCGTCCAAGAAAAGGCCGCGCGCAACCTGGACCAACGACCTGTGGACCTCCCTCGCCTGCTCAGCCGTCAGCGTGAGAATTACCTCCGCCAGCAGAATCCGATTCATAGCCGCACCCCTTCCAGAGACGCCCGCTGACGGGCAGCAAGATCACGAAGGGGAATTGCCACCCGGGAGGTCACAAAGGCCGTGGCGGCGCAGGCAAGAAGTATCAGCACTGGATTCCCCAATGTCTTGGACCCCAAGACATGGGCGCATGTATAGTACCCCTGAACATTCGATGTCAATAGGGCCGAGACATGTCTGCCTCAATCAAACTGCTCGACAAGTACAAGACCGCCATGGGCATCACATCCGACAACGCGTGCGCAAACGCACTAGGCGTCGGCAGAGCAGCGGTCAGCCGCTGGCGAAACGGTGACGGACACCCGGACCCTGGCCTTGTGGAAGACATGTGCAAGGCAACAGGCGAATCCGTAGCGCACTGGCTACCGTTGATCGAAGCAGAAAGGGCAACAAGTCCCAAAGCACGCCAGGTGTGGCTTCGGCTTGCGCAAGCAGCCGCAGTAATAGCACTGATGGCGTCACTGCACAGGAGCGGCGCTCACGCGCAGCTCGCCCTGCTTTTTGCCGCCCATAATCCTGGCGGTCTGTATATTATGTAAAATTAGATTCGGGACATCCGAAAAGCTGGCAGTCCGGCCTTTGGGGTTCGTGACCAAACACAGATGTTCGCGCCACCCGTTGATTTGCTTGATGCCCACCACTCGGCGCCCCTGCTTGGCAGCCTAGGCCTCGTTCTCATGATTTGAGACGTCTGTTGGTCACGCTTGGCCTCAAGCCTGAGAAACCAAGGACATCGCAAACATGACCGCACAAAGCCTAAAGTCGTTTCTTACCAATGAATTCGTCGATCAGGCGTCCGATACGTTGGCTGCGGATGGGTTCATTTCCGACGAGCACGACTTCGCACCGTACCGAGAAACCGTCTCCACCCACGTCGAGTCCATTCAGAACGCGCTTCAGGATCGTGGCTTTGATATTGAACTGAGCGCCGGCTTTGTCAAAGGTAAGGATACGTACGCCTATTTTATCTATGACACCGATCGGTTCGTCGATTCCACCGCTGCCAAGGCCGCGGTAAGTCGTTGGCTAGATAGACGTGACTGATCAGTGAGTCGATTAGGCTCGCCGATTTAGCGAATCTTCTGCTTCGCTGGGCGTTTCGATTTGCCCTTTGCCGCGGATGATGACTTGCCGGCTTGCAGCTTCGAAGGCGCCGGCGCGTTGCGCCATTGCGTTAAAGCGGTCTCCAACGCCCGTATTTGCCCTGCCTGATGGGCGGATGCTTGTTCGGCCGTATGTAAGGCCGCTCGTAACGAATCCTGTTGAGCAGTGAGTTGCGCCGTGGTCTTGGCGTGCTCGCGCTGCGCGCGTTCCAGTAGTTGTTGCAGCGCCTTGACCTCCTGACGGGCGTGATCGATCTGCTGATGCGCGCGATCTTCCAGGCCACGCACCTGGTTCAGCGCGGTCGCCCGCTCGCCGCGTAAGGTATGGAGTTCCAACTGTTGCTGGTCGACCTGCGTCTGCAAACGATCCCGTTGCTGCACCAGGTCGACTCGCTGCGCTTCCATTTGATCCACCAGCACTTGGCGTTCGCGGAGTTGCGTCTCGGCCTGCGCCCGCTGGGTGGCATGCTCGGCCACATTGGCTTGTGCTTCGGCCAGTGCGATCTCCCATAACTTCCGTTCCTGGGTCAGGTCGGATTGGGCGGCGAATAGGGTGTTCTGATCCTCTATTAGCGCGGCACGGGCCAGCGTCTCGGCGTGCGACAGCGCCAGGCGCCACACGTCGGCAAATGCCTGCCCTGCTTCCGGTGGCACGTCGGGGAGCCGGATGGCCTCCTGCAATCGTTGCGCCAACGTGCCGCGCCATACATCCATCATGCGCGTGACCGTATTGGGCGAGCCGGTGCCTAACGCTTGGCGGATCTTCTCGACAGTGGGCTTGTCGCCGGCGGCGATCAACGCGTCCGCGGCCGCGTTGACCTGCTCTTGGGTGATGCCTTTAGGCATGTCTATGTCTCCTCGATCGGCACCCTGCCCTGGCCTTGCCGTACTCACGATAAGTGATGATTATCGCGGCCAGATGTCCTATTTCATAATATACATTACATAGTATGAATGATAATTCCACTTTTCCGACCCTCGCACAACCGGCTTCCAGCCTGACGTTGCCGATCTAACTAGCCGAGCAGGCCGCCGATGCGGTGCGTGAACTGCTGGCCGAAGCGGCGGCGGCGGACACGACGCGCAGCTACGCCAGTGCGCTGCGTTACTGGGCCGGGTGGCATGCGGCGCGCTACGGCATTGAATCGATGGTGTGGACAAACATCAGGCATGAAACGCATTCCGGCTGTTTCCACCGACCTGCTTCTGCGCGAAGTCGCGTCGTTGGACGACAGCGTGTTGTTGTTGCCGCAACAAGTGGTGATCTTCACCGGACTCACCATTGCCAATATCCCCTTTAGTCCATCTGTTGTTTGCCGGCTCGACTCGCTGCCTTGCGTTCAATAAATGCCGGCAGGTCTTTGAGCGATGGCGCAAGCTTGTCTCGCTGCTTCTCGCCCTGCTGACTCAGCAGTGCCTGCGATTGCGCATCTGCACGAAAGACGTCCACCATCGGCAAGAAAATGGCATGCATCCCGTCTAAAAAATCGCTGGGCTTCTTTTTGCGGGGGTTCCTAGCATTTTTTTCTGGCGCTGACTGAAACAGGACGCGCGACAGGTAATCAAAAGCCGAATAGAGCGATGGCGTTTCCTCCGGGCTCATCCGTAGCCCTCTAACAGGAACGTCAATGCTCAACAACTGCTCAGCGAGCGACCCCGGCCCACTTGAGAGGAAACGCTCGCGCGTCTCTTCGAACATGGCGCCGACCAAGACACTCATCTCCTCGCCGGTGTGGATCCCCTTTGCTTGCTGGTGCAAGCCACGCATTTCATCGTAAAGCCAGACCATGGATGCATGGAAGTTCACGGCGACATCCCGAAGGATACGAACAAATGATTCGCCCTCCGCCCAGTGCTCAATGATCCACCTGCAGAAGGAGGCGACATCACTGAGACCCTCTCTAATGACATGAATGAGTTCCCTTTGGCTAACCGTCCCTCGAAAGATTCCGAGCATCCTTGGAACGTCGGCCTTTCGTACCGGAAACCTCGCCAAGATGTCCTGGAGGCCTGCGTGATTTGCCTCCTCCATGGTCATGCTTCGGCGTTTCTTCCTGGCATTCTTCAGCGCAACCCGTCGCTGCGCGCGGGAGGTGCCCTGGTACTTGGCGGCATCGACCTTCATGGTCGTATCCCTGTCAAACGCACTGAGGTCAATCTCAACCTCTGGGAACCAGTCTTTTGACAGGCGTACGGGGTGGCGGTAGTACCCTTTCGCCGCAGCCAGTTTCTTCAGTTCATATTCGATGACATTGCCAAACGCGGGCAGATTGTTCCGCCCGCACAACTCAACAAGGACATCGATTCTCGCCTGACCCTCCTGCCCATGCGTCTGTTCCACAGGGAGGCATTCAAAGATATGGATGTCGCTGAACACGAACTCCGCGACGCCACGGTGCCGCAAATCGAGCAGTGCCTTTTTGACTGGCAGATATTCGGCAGCCTCCGCATGCATCGCGGACAGACGCGAAAAATCCTGGCTATCCAGATAGACCCTCAGCGGAGCCGGCATTTCCATCTCCATTTATTTATGTACAACGGCAATCGGGTAGCCTCATCACACCCTGCTACCCATATCCCGCGGCAACACCGCGACAACAAACCTAGATGCCATAGCCACCGGGTCGGCCGTGCAGCCCATCAGCGATTCTCTTGATGCGATCCAGCGTTCGATGGATCTCTCGTTTGTGGGCATCAAAGTCTTGGATGTTCTTTTTTACAAACAACTTTTGAAGCCTTCGTGCTTCCCCCGCGACACCGCTCCCCATACCCTCGTGTTCGAGGCGACGGGCAAACTCTTCGGACAATTCGTTCGTACTGAACTCGTCTAAGGTGGCCAAGATTTTCTCGCCCTGAGTGATGCGCCGGTCGGCCAACCCCTGCTTGTCAGCCAGCAGATCCGCTCGCGACTCGATCACCCGGTCCAATCCGGCCCGCAGTTCGGCGGTGATTGCCCCCCATAATTGGGCCAGTTGTTCGGGCTTCATGCGCATGTGTCGATCGCCGACATGGCATTCGTGCACTGAAATCATCGAGCGAATGGGTTGGGGCAACATCCTGTGGATGCCAACGACGCTCTCAATCAAAAGTTGAACAGACTCGGCGTCTCGCTGGGGTGCCTGCCGAGCATGGTGCGCAAGCGTATCCAAGTTGCTGGCCGTGGCGTCGTCAAAGCCTTCAAAAGACAGATGATCGTATTCCATGGGTCCAAGGCTCCTGTGTCCATGGATCGATTTTACTCAGAAAGGTCTCAGCTCCTGAGACCTCTCTGGCGGAACATGCCGGAGGTCTTGTCCAACGTCCCGCCCGGCCCAACGACGCCCAGGCGGGCAACCTCAGGGGGCTCCATGTCCAACGTCGACAAAATGTGCCTGCGGCTGCTGGCGATCTGCTTTCTCCCCATAATCGCCGCCGCTCCAATCGCCATGGCGGTCTCGGCGTTCAACGATGCCTTTGTGCACATGGGCGCCCCGCCCCTGTTGTCCGATCTTTCCTGGCCGATCACCCTGGTGACGGCCGCGGTGTGCGCGGCCCTTTTTGCCGTTCAGGCCACGAGGATCTGGCGATGGAAGGAAGGAAAGAGCCTCAGCTGCTCGAACTGCGGTTGCCTGTTGGGGAGCATCCGGGAGGGGCGTTGGGGGCCTTACCGCAAATGCCTGGGCTGCCGGGGTAACCACAGCGAACGGTGAAGGCCACCGCCTCATGAGCAAGATTGGTCGAAATGATCCTTGTCCCTGCAACAGTGGCAAGAAATACAAGCGCTGCCATGGTCGCCCGGATTATCAGGAAATCATCACACTGGTGGCAAAGAACGCCCAAAAACAAGCGGCTGTCCTGAAAATCCAACGCGAACGGCAGCAAGGTAAGGGGCGACCGATCATTTCGACGGCAATTGGAGATTTACGCATTGTCATCGTCGGACGCCAAAGATTTCAGGGGCGATGGAACACGTTCACTGACTTTCTTCATGACTACATCAAACTTACCCTGGATTCCGCGTGGGGCAACGCCGAAATGGCGAAGCAACCAGAGGAGCGGCACCCGTTGATCCGTTGGTACGCGGCCGTCGGCGAGTTGCAGCGGCAGCATTCCAAAGGCCACGGTGTCATCACGGCCATGCCTGCACACGGCGTTGTTCGGGCGTATCTCGGACTGGCTTACGATCTTTATACCATCGAGCACAACATCGCCAGCGTCCCCAAGCCCGAAACATGGCAACGCCTGCTGCGCCGGCTTCGCCACCCGGATCAGTTTGTGGGGGCGCGTTATGAAGTACGGATCGCGGCCATGCTTTTGCGCGCTGGGTTTTTCCTCGAATGGGAAGACGAGACGCTGGGCACAAACACGCATGGCGAGTTCGCAGCCACGTTCCCGCAGACGGGTCGCCAGTTCTGGGTCGAATGTAAGATACGGCAGCCGAAAACAACTAAGGATGCAGCAAAGGGGTTGGGGAAATTTTTGGCCTTGGTATCCAACGCCCTCAGGAAATCGACGGACAAGCAACGGATCATCTTTGTAGACTTGAACACCCCTGCAAAGGTTAAAACCGATAAGAACAGTTCTGACTGGCGCGATTGGGCCGTAGGTTGTCTGCGCAGGTTTGAGGGGGCCCCTGAGAGTCGCAAACTACCGCCCGCCATCATCATTATCACCAACTATCCCGATCATCACCATCTGGACACTCTCGTTCCCGATGCAGGAGGAGCCATAGAGGGCTTCAAGATGGACGACTACCGAACGGGAACGGCCATGCCACTTCACGAAGCCATCGAGCGAAGAGATCGGCGCCCTGAGGTGGAGGCACTTAGCAAATCTATGGCAGAGCACACGGATATCCCATCAACTTTTGACGGCGAGATTCCAGAGTTGATGGGCCAAGAAAACCGCCTGTTGATCGGGCGAAAATACGAAATTGAACCCGGTAAGTTCGGAACGCTGACGGACGCCTGCCTCATGGAGACAGAACGCAAAGCCGCCGCCGTCATCCAACTCGATGATCGAAGTCAGGTCATTTGGTACGTCCCATTGTCCGATAACGAAATATCAGCGTGGCGCCGTTATCCAGAAACATTCTTGGGAGAACTGCGACCTCCAGGTGGATCCGTTAGCAATGTTCTCGAACTTTACGATTTCTTCTTGTCCAGTCTCGACAAGACTTCAAAGGAAAACATCCTTGCTCAACTGCCAATACAGGGTGAAGAGGCCCCGCCAGCCGATTTATCAAGGGATGAGTTAGCAAAGCGTTTGGCGGAGCGATTGGCCATCAACGCGGCGCGTATGTCGAACGGATTTCCGCTCCCCGATTGGGCAATCCGTCTACGAAAACCACCCAGATCCAATGCTAAGTAACGCTGACCGCGCCAAAGCAGCACATCTTGAACGTAATAACCAAGGCACTGCCTGGATGGGATGAAGTCATTGGATTCCTACGAATGGCAGGTGCTTTCCACCTACGAAAGCGCCGACATCCTGATTCGGCTGTGACCTGTGGCGCAGCAAGTTCGGGGGATGAGCGTGCCGGACGCCAAGCGCCTGAAGGAACTGGAGACGGAGAACACGCGGCTGAGGGGATCACCTACGCTGTCATAGACCAGCGAGAAGATCGGCCCGTAGTCAAGCCAACTCGAAGGATTGTCACCGCTGCGGTCGCCCCCGAATGGCGCAATGATCAGTGCGGCAGATCGCCTCAGATCTATGAGGCAGATCGTATTTCGAATCCGGATATCCCATCCGGAGATCTCGAGTCCGCCACATCCAATTCACGCAGTCATGATCTCTTGATTACTTTCGTCATGCTCTCTTCACTTCACCTTCACTTCACTTTCGCTTCCGCTGACGATGAAACCTAGGGTTACACCTAGATTTCACTATTTTGAAACACTGGTACGTTCGCCACCACTGATGCAGACAGGGGGCGTTGTCGATGCGAAGTGATGTGGCGGTGCACTGGCGGCCGCGGGGAGAAATCGACAGGTGGCGTATGCAGCTCGGTTTATGTGTTACCGCCTGCTGCAGCCGTACGTGTTCCCCAACCACGTTCCCCTTCACACGCATTCCAGCGCGCCGTTGCGACGTCGGACCGGGCGCCTGCGCGACACCGGCAAAGTCGCTTCGTAATGGCGCTCGAATCGATTCTTTCGCGGCTGGCCTCAAGCGGAGGCGGGGCGCGCATCTATAAGCGACCTGGTGCTTATCGCCGGGATTGTCGAACTTAACCAGAAGGTCGGGCGCAACCGTTTGTCCGGTTGAGCTGCGCTTGCAGGAGAGCATATGGACAAAGCGGTTCGAACATTGCCTTGGCCAACCTACGACAAGGGCAATGTCTTCGTCGACGATGAGGACCTGGGTGCGCCGCGCCAGGCGTTGGCGAATCGGCTGTATTTCCGATATGACTATCGGGCGTACAACGATACCGAGACCGGCCGCTTCGAGGCCGCACTCCGCCGCTACCTCGGCGTGCCGCACGCGCTCGCGGTGTCGAGCGGCACGGCGGCGATCGCCCTGGGCCTGATGTCGCTCGAGCTCGAGCCGGGGGCGCTCGTCGCGTGCCCGGGCTTCACGTTCGCGGCGACGCCGAGCGCGATCATGCTCGCCGGCGGCCGGCCGCTCCTGATCGAGTGCGATCACAACCTGCACTTCGACGTCGCCGATCTCGAGCGCAAGATGTCGCCGGCAGTGCGCGCGATCGTGGTCGTCCACATGCGCGGCTTCGCGAGCGACATGCCCGCGATCCTCGCCGTCGCCAACAAGTGGAACATCCCGGTCGTCGAGGACGCGGTGCCCTCGCTCGGCCTCGTCGCCGGCGGCAAGCACACCGGCACGTTCGGTGACGCCGGGGCATTCAGCACACAATCGGATAAGTCATTGAATACCGGCGAAGGTGGCTTTCTCGTATGCCGCGATGCCACGCAGTTCGCCAAGGCGGTGGTGCTCTCCGGTGCCTATGAAGGGCGTTTCAAGCGTCACTTCGCGGGTCCGCCGCCCGAGATCTGCGATCTCGACTACCCACTCTTTAGCTTCCGCATGGACGAGATCCGCGCCGCGCTCGCCCACGCGGAAATGGCGCGCTTGCCGCGCCGACTCGAGATCTTGCGCAGCAATTACGACTATGTCGTCGATCAGATCGCGGACCTCGAGCGCATCAGTGTGCGCCAGCCGGTCATCCCGGGCAGCTACCTGGGCGACTCGCTGATCTTCCGCCTCCCGCACGTCAGCAATGATCACGTGGTGCAGGTCGCCGCCGCGCTGCGCAGCGAAGGCGTGGACGCGCGCGCCCTCGCTTCGGCCAACGATCCCAACGTGCGCTGTTTCTGGAACTGGCGGTTCCTGTTCCGCGGCAAGAGCCCGGCCGAGATCCGCGCCCTGTTGCCGGCGACCACGCAGCACCTGTCGCACGCGATCGACATCCCGATGTCGCCGACCCTGACCCGCGCCGACTGCGACGATCTGATCCGCGCGATCCGCAAGGTCATGCAACGCCGCGCTTCCTCGCACGCCGACCTCGCGCCGCGATCGGCCGACGTCGTCGAGACCGCCGAAGCCAAGTAACCCACGCGCCCGAGGACACCATGTATTCGCCCCACTCTTCTTCATCGCTGGCCGCGCCCGCCATCCCGCCGTCCGCCGAGCCCGCCGGCCCCACCCCGGGCCAGGCGTTCGCCTCGGCATACGCCGAGGCCGGCACGTCGGCGCGCGTCGACTTCCCGATCACGATCACCGATAGCTTCCCCGGCTTCCGGCGCCGGCCGCGGATCGCGATGCGCGCGCTGTTCAAGATCGTGAAAGCCGAAGGCCCCGAGGCCACGCACTTCTTCGAGACCCGCCCCGCCGAGGCCGCCAAGCGCGTGCACGACGAAGCGCTCCGCCTCGAGGCCGGCTTCGACTTCCAGTGTGGCAAGGTCCCGCTCCAACCGACCCGCGCGTGGGTGCAGATCCCCGAGGCCCTGCTCGCCGATCCGGTGGCGCTCGCCACCTTCATCGACTTTCGCCTCCTCGTCCGCCTCGGCACCGCCGAGAACCAGTCGCTCGCGCTTGGCAAGGGCGGCGATCACATGCGCGGACTGCTCGAGATGCCCAACCTCCGCCGCCTGCCCGCGCTCGCCGACCCGGTCACCTCGCTGCTCGCCGCATGCGAGCACGTCGAGCAGATGGGCGGCTCGGCCGATGGCATCGTGATGAACCCCGCCGATTATTTCCAGTACCTGTTCCCGCGCCAGGACGTGCTCACCGGGCTCGCCAACCTAGGCATCCGCATCGTGCGCACGCGGATGATCAACGCCGGCCAGGCGATCGTCGGCGACTTCTATGCCGGCGCGACGATCTTCGACAGCCAGCGTTCGACGATCGCGTTCGATCACCCGCCCGAGGGCACGTTCGCGCGCGACGGCCTCGCCGTGCGCGGCGAGATCAAGACCGCGCTCGCCATCCACCTGCCCACCCACTTCTCGATCGCGGCCCTCGCCTGAACATGACGATCAAGGTGTTATCGATCAATGGTTGGTGCCGCAACGGCAGCACGATCATTGGCAATTTGCTCAACGAGGTCGAAGGCTTCTTCCACGTCGGTGAGCTCCACTTCCTGTGGAAGAACGCGTACGGCAAGGGCTCGAACACCAAGTGCGGCTGCGGCCTCGACCTAGTGGCGTGCCCGATCTGGTCGCGCGTGCTCGACCTCGAGCGCCCCGCCGGCCGCGCCGCCGAGGATCACGCGCGCGAGGTCGTCGCGCGCCAGGTCAAGGCGATCCGCACGCGGTACACGTGGCGTGTGCTCCGCGACGGCGCGCTGCGAGGCGACCGCCGAACCCACGCCGACATCATGGCGCGCACGTACCGCGTGATCGCCGACACCACCGGCTGCAAAGTGATCGTCGACAGCACGAAGATCCCCGGCGAGGCCGCGCTCCTTGAGCACGTCGACGGCATCGAGCCGTACTACGTCCACCTCGTGCGCGATCCGCGCGCGACCGCGCACTCGTGGATGCGCCAGAAAGAGTACGTCTACACCGTCTCGGCGCTGCGCAGCACGGCATACTGGCTCACGTTCAACCTCGCGTCGCGCGCGCTCGTCTCGCACTACCCCGAGCGCTCGATCTTCCTCCGCTACGAAGACTTCATCGCCGATCCGGCCGCCACCTTGCGCCAGCTCGTCGAGCTCGTCGGCAGCGACGCGCGCACCTTGCCGCTGCGCGACCGCACCGCCGATCTCCACCCCAACCACACCGTGACCGGCAACCCCGATCGATTCCGCTCCGGGCCGACCGTGATCCGCCCCGACGACAGCAAATGGAAGGCCGAGCTGCCGGCGCGCGACAAGCTCGCCACCGTCGCGCTGGCGTGGCCGCTCATGCGGCAGTACGGCTACGCGCTCACCAACAACGCATCTCCCACTCTCGAGAGTAAACGTGGATCTAGGTCTGCACGATAAGGTCGCGCTCGTCGCTGGCGGCTCGGGCGGCCTCGGGTTCGCGATCGCCCACGAGCTGGTCAAGGAAGGCGCGCACGTCGCGATCTGCGGCCGCGATCCGGAGCGGCTCGCCGCCGCCGAAGATCGCCTGCGCTCGCTAGGTAAGGGCCGCGTGATGGCCGCGCGGGTCGACGTGCGCGAGGCCGCCGCGATCCCGCCGTGGGTCGACAGCGTGGTGCAGGAGTTTGGCAGGCTCAACATCGTGGTCACCAACAACGGTGGTCCGCCCGCCGGCTATCCGAGCCAGTTCGACCTCGCCGCGTACCGCGCCGCCGCCGATACCTCGCTGTTTCCGGCGATCCAGCTCGCGCTCACCACCCTACCGCACCTGCGTGCGCAAGGCTGGGGCCGGCTCTTGATCATCACGTCGGAGACCGTCGTGCGCAGCATCGGCGATCTCACCCTCTCGGGCGTGGCGCGCGCGGGGCTCGTTCGGTTCGCGCACGGCCTGGTCGCCGAGCTGGGCGCGTCAGGCGTGACCGTGAACGTGCTCGCCCCCGCCTACCTACGCACCGGCCCGATCGAGCGCCTCGCCGCGCAGATGGCGCCGCGGTTCGCCGGCGACTGCGAAGCGAGCATGCGCGCGCTCGCCAACCACATCCCGGTCGGCCGGGTCGGCGAGGCGAGCGAGTTCGCCGCGCTCGCCGCGTTCCTCGCCAGCGATCGCGCCGGCTTCATCACCGGCACCGTCCAGCTTGTCGACGGCGGCGCGTGCGCGGCCGGCGGCCTGCCCGATCACCTCACCACCGTCGATCCCGCCACCATCACCTGATCGAGGCCCTATGCTCTCTACCGCCACCCCGTTCACCGAGCGCGACGTCGAGCAGTTCTTCGACGCCAGCACGCAGAACTACCTCAGCTTCTGGGACAGCGAAGGCGTGCTGCACACCGGCTACTTCGCCGACGGCAACACCACCGACTACCATGCCGCCGCCGACGCCACGTCGCGCCTGCTCGGCGACGACGCCCAGATCACGGCGGCGTCGCGCGTGCTCGACGTCGGCTGCGGCTGCGGCAACTTCGTGTTCGCGCTCGCCCGCCGGTTCGCGTGCCAGTGCGAGGGCCTCGACCTCAGCCTCGAACGGGTCAAGTTCGCGGCGCAAAAGCGCGGCGAGCTGCCGCCGGCGGTCGCCGAGCGCGTGAGCTTTCGCCACGGCAGCGCGACCCAGCTGCCGTACGAAGATGGCCAGTTCACCCACGTGGTGAGCCAGGACGCGTTGTTTTTGATCCCCGACAAACCACGCAGCCACGCCGAAATGTTCCGCGTGCTCGCGCCCGGCGGTCGGCTGGCGATCTCCGACTTCCTGCAGCCCAAGCTCGAGATCAGCCCGCGCGCGCGCAAGCACGTGTACGACCGCGTGCGCTGGACCTCGGGCTACTCGCTCGTCGGCTATCAGCAAGCGCTCGAGCAGGTCGGCTTCCGGGTCCGGCTCGCGCGCGAGCTGTCGCCGCACCTTGCGCGCACGTACCAGGTACTCGGCAAGGTGGCGACCGCGCGCGCCGCCGAGACCGCCAACCCTGCCGCGCGCGACTGGATGCTCGGCTTTGCAGCGTCGTGCCAGGAGATCGAAGTCGCGATCGATCAAGGCGAGTTCGCGTGGGGCGTGCTCGTCGCGGACAAGCCCTGATTACCTTTATTCATTTCACGCTCTCGATAAGGAGTAGCAGCAATGATCCCAACGATTCGACAGGCGCTGATGAAAGACAATCGTCGCGCCGAGCTGATCAACCATCCGTTCTTCGCACGCGTGAAGCAGAGTCCCGATCTCGATCGTGACCAGGTCGCGCGCTTTCTCGGCCAGTGGTGGCACCCACTCCACTTCTTCCCGACCTTCCTGTCGCGCCTGGTCTCGAACCTGCGCGACATCGAGATGAAGACCGCCGTATCCAAGATCCTGTGGGAGGAACTCGGTGAGGGCAAGCCCGACCGCGCCCACGAGCGGGTGTACGTCGACACGATGACCGCGGTCGGCTTTCCGGCCGAGGCGGTCAACGCCGCCGCGCCGCTGCCCGCGACCGAGCGCCTGGTCCAGCGCTACAGCGAGGCCGCGACCGACTGCTGGACCGGCTTGGGCTTTCTGTACGGCACCGAGGTCGCCGACCTCGCGATGGTGTCGGGCATCGGCGTATCGGTGCGCCGGGTCACCGGCGCGAAGCAGCTGCCGTGGGTGACGATCCACGCACACCAGGAGCCCGGCCACATCGAGAGCGCGCAGGAGGCGATCACGTCCGAGCTATCGGAGATCGAAATCCACAAGATCCACGAGGCCGCGCGCGAGATGTGGTCGCTGTGGATCGCGTTCTTCGACGCGCTCGACGCGGCGTTCGATGGCCGCGAGCGCGCCCCGGAGCACGCCCAGGCGTGAGCGTCGTCCGCTCCCCGCGCTTTGTGCCACCTGCCCTCGCCGTCCGCGCGCCGGACACGGTGGTCCCGCTGTCGTTCATGCAACAGCGGCTGTGGTTCATCGAGCAGCTCGAGCCGGGGAGCGCGGCGTACAACGTGAGCGTGATGTTTCGCTTGCGCGGTCGCCTCGACCGCGCAGCGCTGCGCGACGCGCTGCAGGCGGTGGTGAACCGCCATGCAGCCCTGCGCACGCACTTCACCGACGTGCTCGGCGAGGCGCGGCAGGTCGTTGACGACGACTTCGTGCTGGCGATGCCGATCGACGAGGTCCGCGAGGCGGACGTGGCGACGGTGGCGCGCGGCCTGGCGCAGCGCGCGTTCGATTTGGCGACCGGGCCGCTCGTTCGCGCACACCTGCTCGCGATCGACGGCGGCGATCACGCCCTGATCGTCGTCGCGCACCACAGCGTGTGCGATCAGTGGTCGGTCGGCATCCTCATCAGCGAAGCGGCGGCGTTCTACCGTGGCGCGGGCGCCAGCCTGCCCGCGCTCGCGGTGGGGTATCCGGACTTCGCAATGTGGCAGCGCGGCTGGATGACCGCCGACGCGCTCGCGCCACAGCTCGCGTACTGGCGCTCGCAGCTCGCCGGCATCCCCGACGGCCTCGATCTGCCGTCGGATCGCCCGCGGCCCGCTACCCGCTCGGGGCGCGGCGCCCGGCTGTTTCCGCGCCTGCCGCGCGGCCTGGTCACCTCGCTCATCGACTTCAGTCGTCGCGAGCGCGTGACCTTGTACATGAGCTTGCTCGCCGCATTCGACGTCCTGCTCTGGCGCTACACCGGCCAGTCCGATGTCGTGACCGGCACGCCGATTGCCGGCCGCAACCGCCAGGAACTCGAAGGCCTGGTCGGCTTCTTCGCCAACACCCTCGTGCTTCGCGTGGGCGTCGAAGGCGAGCGCAGCTTTCGCGACCTCGTTCAGCGCGTGCGTGCGGTGTGCCTCGACGCGTACGCGCACCAGGACGTGCCGTTCGAGCAGCTCGTCGACGCGATCAAGCCGACCCGCGACCTCAGCCGCACGCCGATCTTCGAGGTCATGTTCGGCCTGCAAACGCCATTTCCGCACGTCGAGCTGGGCGAGTCGACGCTCGCGCCGACCCTGCTCGACGCCGGCACCGCGACGTTCGATCTGACGGTGTCGTGGGAGCTGCAGGACGGCGAGCTCGCCGGCTGGGTCGAGTACAACACCGACCTGTTCGACGCGCCGACCGTCGAGCGCATGATCGATCACTACCGCGTCCTGCTCGAGGCCGCGGTCACGCGGCCCGACGATCGGGTCGCCGCGCTGCCCCTGCTCGGCGCTGCCGAGCGCGATCGCGTGCTCTACGCGTGGAACCGCACGCACACACCGACGCCGCGGGTCGCGCACGTGGCCGAGCTGTTCGATGCGCAGGCCCGGCGCACGCCGGACGCGATCGCGGTGCTCGCCGGCGACGAGGCGGTCACCTACCGCGAACTCGATCAGCGCGCCGAGCACTGGGCTGCGATCCTGTGCGCGCGTGGCTGCGGGCCCGGCGCGCGGGTCGCGCTCGCGCTGTCGCGCGGCGTGGCGTTCCCGACGATGGTGCTCGCCGTGCTCAAGGCCGGCGCGGCGTACGTGCCGCTCGATCCGTCGTACCCCGCCGATCGGCTCGCGTTGATGATCCGCGATTGCGGGGCGCGGGTCTTGATCAGCGAATCGGCCGTCGCGGCAGGCTTGCCGGCGAGCGCCGCCGAGATCCTGCTCGTCGAGGCCCCGCCGCCGATCGAACGCGTGGCCGAGCGCCTGACGGCGAGCGCCGACAATCTCGCGTACGTGATCTACACGTCCGGATCGACCGGCACGCCCAAGGGCGTGGCGATGCCGCATCGCGCGGTGGTCAACTTGATCACGTGGCAGGCCGCGCGCTCGCCCGAGCCGATGCGCACCTTGCAGTTCGCCTCGCCGAGCTTCGACGTGTCGTTTCAGGAGCTGTTCGCGACCTGGGCCAACGGCGGCTGCCTCGTGCTCGCGAGTGAGGACGAGCGCCGCGATCCCGACGCCTTGCTGCGCCGGCTCGCCGCCGCGCGCGTCGAGCGCCTGTTCCTGCCGTTCGTCGCCTTGCATCAGCTCGCCGAGGCCGCGCACGGCCGACCCGCGACGGGTCTCGCGCTGCGCGAGGTGATCACCGCCGGCGAGCAGCTGCGGATCACACCGGCGATCGCCGCGCTGTTCACCCAGCTCCCGGCGTGCCGGCTGTACAACCAGTACGGGCCGACCGAGACCCACCTCGCGAGCGAGCTCCCGCTCACCGGCGCACCATCGACGTGGGACACCCTGCCGTCGATCGGCCGGCCGATCGCCAACGTGCGGATCTACATCCTCGACGCCGATCGCCAGCCGGTGCCGATCGGCGTGCCCGGCGAGGCGTGGATCGCCGGCGCCGGCGTCGCGTGCGGCTATCTCGGCCGCGACGAGCTCACCGCCGAGCGCTTCGTCGACGATCCGTTCGCCGGTGCCGGCGAGCGCATGTACAAGACCGGCGATCGCGCGAAGTACCTCGCGACCGGCGAGCTCGTGTTTCTCGGCCGCGCCGACGATCAGGTCAAGCTGCGCGGCTATCGCATCGAGCTGGGTGAGATCGAGGCCGCGCTCGGCAGCCACCCGGCGATCCGCGAGGCAGCGGTGATCGTTCGCCACGACGGCAGCGGGCCGCGCCTCGTCGGTTACGTGACGTGCACCGACGCGGCGCCGACGACCGCAGCGATCAAAGATCACCTGCGTGCCCGTCTGCCCGACTACATGATCCCGGCGGCGATCGTGGTCCTGCCCGCGATCCCGCTGTCGCCGAACCGCAAGGTCGATCGCAAGGCGCTGCCCAGGCCCGAGGAGGATCGCAGCGAATACGTCGCGCCGAACACCGTGCTCGAGGCGCAGGTCGCCGCGGTGTGGGCGGCCGTGCTTGGCATCGAGCGGATCAGCGTGATCGAGAGCTTCTTCGAGGTCGGCGGCCACTCCCTGCTCGCCACCCAAGTCGTATCGCGGCTGCGCGCGGCGCTCGCGATCGAGCTGCCCGTCCGCGCGCTGTTCGAGGCGCCGACGATCCGCGACCTCGCGGCAAAGATCGCGACGATTGCGACGATCTCGCCGACCGAAGATCGCGCGATCCCGCGCGTCGATCGCGCCGGCGCGCTCCCGCTGTCGTTCGCGCAGCAGCGCTTGTGGTACCTCGCGCAGCTCGATGCAAGCATCAGTGTCGCCTATCACATTCCGATGACCATGCACCTGCACGGCCCACTGGATATCCCGGCGTGGCAACGCAGTCTGGATACGTTGTGGGCTCGGCACGAGGCCTTGCGCACGGTCTTCGTGTCAACCGAGGGTCAACCCCGCATCGCATTGCTGTCACCGACCATCGGCTTGCCGCTGCGCCACCATGATCTGCAGGACACGAGCGATCCTCACGCATCCCTTCGACACCTGTGTGAGGAAGAAGTCGGCGCCCCCTTCGATCTCGCCCGGGGCCCCTTGATCCGTGCCCGCCTCGTTCGCTTGGCCGAGCATGAGCATGTCTTCGTGCTTACCCAGCATCACATCGTCTCCGACGGTTGGTCCATCGGCGTGCTGACCCGTGAGCTCAGTGCGCTCTACACCGCCTTCATGCAAGGACAGGCCGATCCGCTTCGGCCGCTGAGCATCCAGTACCCCGATTACGCCGTCTGGCAGCGTCAAAGGCTCGTCGGCGAACGGCTCGCCACGCAAGTCGACTATTGGCGCCGTACGCTGGCCGATGCCCCGGTCCTGTTGACCCTGCCCACGAATCGACCCCGTTCGCCGCAGCAATCGTTCGTCGGCGCCAGTGTGCCCATCCAGCTGGATGCCGCCCTGACCCTGGCGCTCAAGCGCTTCAGTCAGCAGCACGGCACCACAGTGTTCATGACCCTGATGACGGCCTGGGCGGCCGTCCTTGCTCGTCTGTCCGGTGAGGACGATCTGGTCATCGGCACGCCCACAGCCAACCGCAACCGCGTCGAGATCGAGCCGCTGATAGGCTTCTTCGTCAACACGCTGGCCCTGCGTATCGACCTGTCCGATAACCCCAGCGTGGCCGAGCTGCTGGCTCGGGTACGCCAGGCCACCGTAGCCGCCCAGGATCACCAGGATCTACCCTTCGAGCAGGTCGTGGAGGTTGTCCAGCCCGCGCGACATCTGGACCACACGCCACTGTTCCAGGTCATGTTCACCTGGCAGAACAGCGAGGTGGAATCGTTCAAGCTCCCCGGCCTGCGAACCGAACCGGTCGACATGCCCTTCGATCGGGTCAAGTTTGATCTGGAGCTTGCCTTGGGCGAAGCCGACGGCGGCATCATCGGTTCGCTGCGCTATGCCACCACCTTGTTCGATCACGCCACCATCGTGCGCCATTGCGACTACCTTGTCGCCATGGTGTCGGGGATGGTCGCTGACGCCGCCTCGCCGGTGAAGTCTCTTTCGATACTGAGTGCGACCGAACGCCATCAGCTACTGCAACAGTGGAACGATACCGGGGCCGACTACGACCGTGGTGCAACGCTGCATGGTCTGTTCGAAGCGCGCAGCGCGGCAATTCCCGACGCCGAGGCCATTCGTTGCCGCGATGTGGTGATGACCTATGGCGAACTCAATCGATCGGCCAACCGCCTGGCTCACGCGTTGCGCGCCCGCGGCGTCGTCCCGGGTGATCGAGTCGCCGCGTGCGTGACGCGCGAGCCCGCATCCATCGTCGCGCTCATTGGCATTCTCAAGGCGGGGGCCGCCTACGTTCCTGTCGATCCCGCTTACCCTGAAGAACGCATCCGCTTTATTGCCGACGACGCACAGCCCCGACTGGTGCTTTGTGACGCCGCCGCCAAGGAAGTAGCCAACCGGACGCTGGGTGCCAGCCATCCGCTGGTCGATGTAACAGCCCTCTTGGCGACCGATGCGCCGGAGCACAACCCGAGCCTTACGATCGCATCCGAGGACCTCGCGTACATCATCTACACCTCCGGTTCGACAGGACGGCCGAAGGGGGTGATGGGTATGCACCGGCCCGTGGTCAATCTGATCGAATGGATCGCCAGCACGTTCGCCGTTGGCCGTGGCGACGTCCTGTTTTTCACCACTTCGCTGTCGTTCGATCTTTCTGTCTACGATATCTTCGGCATCCTGGCGTCCGGCGGCTGTATACGCATCGCTACGCGCGAGGAGCTGGCCGACCCTCAAACCCTGGCTGCGATGCTGCTGGAGTCCGACATCACCTTCTGGGATTCGGCACCGGCCGTGTTCCAGCAGCTGATTCCGTTCCTCGATCTGCGAAAGGTCGAGTCGGCTCCGACGTTACGTCTTGCCTTTTTCAGTGGCGATTGGATCCCCCTGGAATTCCATGCCGCCATCGCTCGGCACCTGCCAAACTGCAGGATGATCGGGCTTGGCGGCGCCACCGAGGCGTCGGTGTGGTCCAACTACTATCCCGTGGATGCGATCGATCCGGCGTGGATCAGCATCCCTTATGGGCGTCCCATCCAAAACGCCCGCTATTACGTACTGGACGAACGTCTCGAACCGGTGCCCTCCGGCACACGCGGGGACCTCTACATTGGTGGCGAATGTCTCGCCGCGGGCTACTTCCGCCGTGAGGATCTCACCACCGAACGTTTCCTGCCCGATCCGTTCAGTGCCGAGCCCGGGGCACGCATGTACAAGACCGGCGACCTGGCGCGCTACCTGCCGGATGGCAACCTCGTGTTCCTGGGCCGCAACGATCACCAGGTCAAGATCCGTGGCTTTCGCATCGAGCTGGGCGAGATCGAAGCGCGCCTGGCGGAACATCCGGTGGTGCGCGAGGCCGTCGTCCTCGCCCGCGAAGACGCCCCCGGCGACAAACGCCTCGTCGCCTATCTCACTACCGCACCCGAGGACACGGCCGTCTCTGCTGAGCTGGCCGCAACCTTGCGTTCCCACCTCCGTGCCTGCCTCCCCGACTACATGGTTCCGACGGCCTTCGTGCCGTTGGACGCGTTGCCCCTGACGCCCAACGGCAAGCTCGACCGCAAGGCCTTGCCCGCACCCGGCGACACGGCTTACGCACGTCGGGCCTATGAGCCACCCCAGGGGGAGATCGAGCAGACCCTCGCCGCTCTCTGGGAGGAGTTGCTCGGCCTCCGGCAGGTCAGCCGGCACGATAACTTCTTCGCGCTCGGCGGCAACTCGCTGCTCCTCGTCACGCTGCGGTCGCGGCTCGAGACCGCGCTCGGCCGGGCGATCGCGCTCAAGCCGCTCGCCGAGGCCGCGAACGTGAGCGAGCTCGCCGCACGGCTCGCCGACGACACCGCCGCGAGCTGCCTGATCCGCCTGCAAGCTGGCCCGAAGTCGCCCATCTACTTCATCCACGGCGGCGGCGGCAGCGCGCTCACCTACCGCGACCTCGCACGCGCGATCGATGGCGAGCGCACGATGTACGGCTTCAACGCGCGCGGCCTCGACAGTGACGAGCCGCCGCACGCCTCGATCGAAGCGATGGCCAGCCACTACCTCGCGCTCGCGCGCACCGTCCACCCCGGCGGCCCGTTCCTCCTCGTCGGCGCGTCGTTCGGCGGCACGGTCGCGTACGAGATGGCGCGTCAGCTCAGCGCCGCCGGCGACGCCGTCGCCCTGTGTGCCCTCCTCGACGCGCCCGGCCCCGTCGCGCTCCCCGTCGCCGTTGATCCCGCCGACCTGCTCGTGTTCCACCTCGAGGCCCGGCGCTGGCTCGCCGCCGACGCCTTGCGCGGCCGCCCGCTCGACGAGCAACTCCAGATCACGCTCGACTCCGCGCACGCCGCCGGCGTCGCCCTGCCGTTCACCAGCCTCGCGGACGGCCGCCGCCACGTCGCGGTGTGGGGGAACAACATCCGCGCCCTGCGCGCGTACACCGCGCCGGTGTGGGGCGGCGCGATCGACTTCTTCTCGCCCGCCGACGCGCTCCCGGGCAGCCCGACCTCCCATCTCGATCACGCGTGGCGCGACCGCGGCGCCTTACACGTCGAAGTCGTCGGAGGCGATCATCTGTCGATGATCGCGCCGCCGCACGCCACCGCGCTCGGCGCGAGGATCCGCACCCTCATCGACACTCGTATCCGGAGCATCGCGTCATGACCACGCAGGGCACCATCGCCAAGTACTGGATCCAGATCCTCAAGGTCGACAGCGTCGAGCCAAGCGACGACTTCATCAGCCTCGGCGGCAACTCGCTCAGCGCGGTCCAGGTCGCCAACCGGATCGCCGACGACCTCGGCGTGCAGCTCGATATCGGCGAGATGTTCAACACGCTCGAACAAGTCACCGCGTACTGCGATCAGCTGATCCGCGAGCGCGACGCAGGAGCCGTCCCGACATGACCGCCCGTTTCTTCAACGAGCCCGCCCACCGCCACGGCGCCCGCTACCGCACCCACAGCTGGTGGCGCGACACCACCTTCGTCGACGATCTACGCGCCGCCGCCGCACGCACGCCCGATCAGCCGGCCGTGATCGCCGCGCGCGCGTTCGCCAAGGACGAGATCGCGATCACCTACGGCGAGCTCGCGCGCGAGGTCGACCACATCGCCGCCGCCCTGATCGCGCTCGGCGTCGGCCGCGAGGATATCGTCGCGCTCCAGCTGCCGACGTGGTGGCAGTTCACCGCCACCGCGCTCGCGTGCGCGCGGATCGGCGCCGTGGTCGCGCCGATCCCGGCCGAATACCGCCAGCGCGAGGTCGAGTTCATCCTCGCGCGCACCGAGGCAGTGGTGTACGTCGGCCCCGCAACGTGGATGCGGTTCTCGCATCGCGACTTGCTCCGCGAGCTCGCGCCGAGCTTGCCCGCGCTTCGCCATCGCATCTTCATCGACCTCGACGACGCCCACCCCGGCGAGCTCGATTTCGCCGCCTGGCTCGCCGCCGCGCCGCCGCTCCCCGCCGCCGATCTCGATCGCCGCGCCCCCGCCGCCGACGATGTCTTCCTCGTCATGTACACCTCCGGCACCACCGGCGAGCCCAAGGGCGTCGTCCACGCGTACAACACGCTGTACGCGATCGTGCGCGCGGTCAGCGAGAGCGCCCAGATCACCGCCGCCGACGTCGTCCACTCGCCGTCGGGCATGACCGGCATGATCGGCTTTCTCTACAACTTCCTCGTCCCGCTGCACGCCGGCGCGACCGCGGCGTTCGCCGACCTCGGCGATCCCGATCGCGGCCTCGCCTTGATCGAGCGCCACCACATCAGCTTCATCTACGCGATCCCCAACTACGTGAGCGGCCTTGTCGACGCCTACCGACGCAAGCCGTGCTCGCTCGCGAGCCTGCGCGTGATCGTCACCGGCTCGGCCGCCGTGCCACCGCACCTGATCGGCGCCGTGCGCGAGGTACTCGGGGTCCACGTCCAGGCGCTGTGGGGAATGACCGAGATCGGTGGCGCGACGTTCACCGCGCCCGACGATCCGCCGGACTGGCCGGCGCACAGCGATGGTCGGCCGTGCGCGTGGATGGAGGTCCAGATCGCCGACCGCGCCGCCGACGGCAGCGGCCGCCTGCGCGTGCGCGGCGCGAACCAGTGCCTCGGCTACTTCCAACGCCCCGATCTGTATGCGGCGGTAGTCGACGCCGACGGCTGGTTCGACACCGGCGATCTCGTGCGCGAGGACGGTCGCGGCGGCATCCGCATCGTCGGCCGGATCAAGGACGTGATCGTGCGCAATGGCTACAAGGTGCCGGTGCTTGAGGTCGAGTCCGCGCTCGCCGCGCACCCGCAGGTCGCGATGGTCGCGCTCGTCGCCGATCCAGATCCGCAGGTCGGCGAGCGGGTGTGTGCGGTGATCGTCGCGCGCGATCGCGCGCCGTCGCTCACCGACGTCCGCGATCACCTGCGCGCGGCCGGGATGTCGGCGCAGTACTGGCCCGATCGCGTACATGTCGTCGGCGAGATGCCGCTCACCGCGACCGGCAAGATCCAGAAGTACGTATTGCAAGATCAATTGCGCGCCCTACCACAATAAACATATGGACTTCACGCCGACCGAAGACCAGCAGTCAGTCCAGCGCAAGGCGCGCGAATTCGCCGATCGCGTGCTCGCGCCACACGCCGCCGCACGCGACACGAATGGCGAATTCCCGCTCACGGAATTGCGCGCGCTCGGCACGCTCGGCCTGCTCGGCATCACCGTCCCCGAGGCGTTCGGCGGCGCGAACGCCGGCGCGATCGCGTACTCGCTCGCGATGCAGGAGCTCGCCCGCGGCGACGCCTCGGTCGCAGTCCTGTGCGCGCTCACCAACATGGTCGGCGAGCTGATCGCGACCCGCGGCAGCCCCGAGCTCGCCGCGCGTTGGGTGCCGCGCCTGATCTCCGGCGACGCGGTGACCGGCGCGTTCGCGCTCAGCGAGCCCGACGCCGGCTCCGATGCGTCCGCGATGCGGACATTCGCGACCCGGACTGCGCACGGCTGGCAGATCTCCGGCACCAAGCAGTGGGTCACCGCCGGCGATCGCGCGAGCTGCCTCGTCGTGTGGGCGATCACGCAGCCGCCCGTCGCGCCCGGCGGCCCGGGCGGCGGCATCACCGCGTTCGTCGTCCCCGGCGATGCGCCCGGGATCACCGTCGCGCGGCTCGAGGACAAGCTCGGCCTGCGCGCCACATCGACCGCACAGCTCGTCTTCGATCGCGTCGAGGTCGGCGACGACGCCGTGCTCGGCGCGGTCGGCGGCGGGTTCGCGCTCGCCATGCTCGCCCTCGACGGCGGCCGGATCGGCATCGCGTCGCAGGCGATCGGCATCGCGCGCGGCGCGTTCGAGGCCGCCCTGCGCTACGCCGGCGAGCGCCGGACGTTTGGTAAGCCGATCATCGAGCACCAGGCGATCGGCGCGATGCTCGCCGACGCCGCGACCTGGCTCGACGCGGCGTCGCTGATGACGTTGCGCGCCGCCTCGCTCAAGCAAGCGCGCAAGTCGTACTCGCAGGCGTCGGCGATGGCCAAGCTGTTCGCGACCGAGCACGCGTGGAAGGTGTGCGACGCCGCGCTCCAGATCCACGGCGGCTACGGCTACGTGCGCGACTTTCCCGTCGAGCGCGCGCTGCGCGACGTGCGCGTCACCCGCATCTTCGAGGGCACGAGCGAGATCCAGCGCATCGTGATCGCTCGCAACCTCTTGCAAGGCCAATTGCGATGACACCGTCCCGCGCCCAGATCATCCTCGCGTACGCCGCGATGTACCTCGTCGGTGGCTCGGTGTTCCTCGGCCAGCGCGTCGCCATGCACGGCGGACTCACTGCGTTTCTGACCAGCGGCGTGCGCATGGCGTTCGCCGGCGCGATTCTGCTCGCGTGGTCGCGCGCGCGCGGCGGCGGGCTCGCGCCGCGCCGGACCTGGCTCGATCTCGCGATCTCGGGCAGCCTGCTGTTCGTCGGCGGCAGCGCGCTGTCGATGATCGCCTCCGACCGCATCGCGTCCGGCCTCGTCGCGTTGCTCACCGCGACGGTGCCGTTCTGGATCACGATCGGCGCCGCGTTGCTCCCCAGCGGCGAGCGGCCGGCGAGCCTTGGCGCGCTCGGCCTCGTGCTCGGCTTCGTCGGCCTCGCGATCGTGATCGTGCCGACCGTGCACGGCGACGCGAGCGCGTCGGGCATCGCGATCTCGCTGATCGCGGCGGTGGCGTGGGCCGCGGGCAGCCTGTGGGCGCGCCATCGCCTGCGAGAGTTGCCCGCGATGACGATCGCGAGCCATCAGATGCTGTTCGGCGCGCTGCCGCTGATCGCGATCGGCCTCGGCCGCGGCGAGCTCGCGCAGCTCGCGCCGACCGGCGACGGCCTACTCGCACTCGCGTACCTCATCGTGTTCGGCAACCTGATCGCGTACCAGGCGTTCGTGTTCCTCATGAACCACGCGTCGCCGACCAAGGTCTCGACGTATGCGTACATCAATCCGATCCTCGCGATCGCGCTCGGCAGCTGGCTCGCCGGCGAGCACCTGCCCGCGAACGGTCTCGTCGGCGCGGCGGTGATCCTCGCCGGCGTCGCGCTCGCCAACCTCAGTACAGGTAGCCGATCTCAACGTAGGTCTTGATGCCCTCGCCGAAGCCGCACGACAGGTACGAGCCGCCGAGCGTGCTCTGCTGCGCGAACGGCGCACTGCTGTCGCTCATGAACGTCCACGCCGCGCTCGCGCCGCCCGAATCTGCCGCAAGGGATGCGGCCCTAACGTGAGCCCCTGTCGGCCGCTCGCCACGTGAACGCCACCGTTCGTCACGAGAATGCCACCGTTCGCCACAAAGCAGCGGCGCGAGGGGCCACGCTATTGAAAAATAAAAACTCATTATTTCCATTGCGGCTGAGTGGGCAGCTCAATGGTTGGTGCAATATTGGGCGAGTCGATATTTCGGATGTGCTACGTGCGCACGGGATCGAGGACTGACACGGCTTTCAACGAACGCCATGCGCTGCCTTGCAACGATCCGCTTGTGCTTCGACAGCTCGCCCGTTTCGCTCACAAGCAAGACAAAGGCGGACGAGAAAGACCATGGGCCACGAAGAACACGAAGCATATGAAGAACCAACAAGACGAGGTTTGAAGATGACTTGCTTTGAGGCCCACAAGGACTACCCAAGCAGCAAGCCAAGCAGCAAGTTCCGAGCCACTCCCCACAGAGGCGCTTCTTGGATACACAAAATGGTGGCAGCTGCCGTCGTCACTACCATGTTCGTGGCAACGAGTGCTTTCGCTGGCAGCGTCGCCGTGCCGGTGACATTGGGTGGCGTCATTCATCCCGACAGTGACGACACACTCGCCTTCACACCGGATGGCAGCACCGTGTTCTTCGATCGCAGCGAAGGTCCGCACAAGACGGTGATGATTGCGCATCGTGTCGCCAACCATTGGTCAAAGCCGGAGGTTGCGAGTTTCTCCGGCCAATGGTTCGACCAAGACCCAGTCGTTTCGCCTGACGGGAGCTACATGCTGTTCAACTCAGATCGCCCCACCCAGCCGGGCTCAAAGCCACTGACACAGAACTATTTCGGCGCTGGTGTAACGGCGCCAGGCGCGAACATCTGGCGTGTCGACCGCACAACGCATGGCTGGGGCAAGCCCGTGTGGCTAGGCACCATCGTTAACAGCGATGTTTTCATCGATTTCGCGAGCATCGCCGGCGACAACACGCTGTACTTCATGCGCTGGAACGCGGAGGGAAAAGCGATGCAGTTCTGGCGTTCCGCATATAAGAACGGCCAATATCAATCACCGGAGCGCGTGATATTAGGCAAGCCATCTGAAACGCTGCACGATCCAGCCATAGCGCCCGATCAGTCATTTATTGTGTTCGACAGCGGAAGGATCAAAGGCGGGCTCGGCCGCCTGAAAATCGCGTTCCGCGATGGCGATCATTGGGGTGAGCCCATGGATCTTGGGGATGATCTCAACAAGGATTTGCCATGGGGATCACACCTCGCGCCGGACGGGCACAATGTCTACGTCACCGGAAATTCAGGCATCTGGCAGATTTCGCTCGATCCCTGGTTGAAGGCGAGCCGGAACAACGAGAGGCCGCCCTTATGAGGCGAGCTTGTTGAGTTCCGTCCAAAAAACGGCAGTTCTTGCCGGAAGCTGGAGTGCCCTACCCCTGATAACACGGGCTAATCGTCCTGCCCTAGCGTCCGCTTTCGCCAGAAGCGGTCCTTCGCGTAAAGCGAACGCTATCCTTAATAGCGGTCATGGCATGGCTGGGGCGTTGAACGGGTGGCCGCGTCCTGCTGCCGCTACCAGGCCCTCGCTGCTTCAGCGAGAAGCTGATGACTGATACGAACTCGCTCGACAGCGATGCTCCCCTTGCTGCGCGCGACGTAGATGGACACCTGAGACCTGGCTCTTAGGTTCTGGCTGATCAACTGACCCGTTTGCAGCATGTCAGTGCAAAGGCACTCGGGAACGATTGCCAAGCCGGTTCCTGCGGCGGCGGCATCAATCGCCGCTTGGTAGTCCGGAACGATCGCCGAGGGGAGGTCGGGATTCGATCCGAATGCGGCACGCCAGAAGCTGGCAAGCACGGGCAGCGGGCCTTGAATGTCGATCAGCGGCAATCCCTTGGGCGCGGCCGATTTGGGAAGGCGCTCGCGCCAGCGCGGCGCGCACACCAGTATCAGCGCGCCCTCGTATAGCAGGTCGTAGTCGATGGCCCGGTGCGGAATTCGCGCCGGCGTCACAGCAAGATCCAACTCCTGCTCGGCCAAAGCCTTCACCAACGCGGGTGGTGGTGCCGATCGCAAGTCGAGACGGACACCGTATTGCGACAAGGGTGCAAGTCCCGAGAGGATCAGCTTTGTGAAGCCGCTGGTCGATCCCACATGAATGGTGCCTGCTAGCCCTTCGCTCTTCCCGCCCGAGACGCCCACGACGGCTTCCAGCGCATCCAGATGCGCTCCCACTTGGCGCTCCAGTTCGTGGGCGGCAGGCGTCGACGCCAATCCGCGGGGTAAGCGCTCAAACAGCTTGCAGCCCAGGCGATCCTCGAGAACCTTGATGTGTCGCGATACGGCGGGCTGAGTCAGATGGAGCGCGTCTGCAGCTCTCGAGATCGAGTTGTGCCGGTAGACGCTGAGAAAGCTTCGAAGGTAGAGCAGATGAGCCATACAAATATTTATGGGAAAGTAATCAATAAATGATTTGTCTTGAGTCTAGGTCGGCCTCAAAGTCTGGGCAAGACATCCATCAGGTGCTGCCATGCCTTTACCGCCATCCACTGTTCCTGTGTTTTCCGACCTCCGAGGCAAGATCGCCGTCGTGACCGGCGGTTCGCGTGGAATCGGAGCGGAAACCTGCCTCGCGCTCGCGAAGAACGGAGTCAAGGTCGCGATCAACGGCCGTGACGAAGCGGCAATTCAGGCGACAGTGCAGGCCATCCGTGCAATCCACGGCGAAGCCATGGCTGCGCCTGCGGATTGCGCCCAGCTGTCTTCGGTCGAAGCGATGCGGGACCGCGTCAATGCGGAGCTTGGCGCGCCTGACTTTGTCGTAGCGTTTGCCGGGGGTGGCACCGGACGGCCGATGCCGTTCGAGCAGATCACCGAGGAGGACTGGCGCTCGAGCATTGACAACAACCTGACATCTACGTTCTTCACCCTCAAATGCTTTCTGCCCGCAATGATCGCGCGTGGCTCTGGATGCATCGTGAACATGGCATCGACTGGCGGCAGGGTGGCAGCAGGGGCGCCCGCTGCCTACGGCGCGGCCAAAGCTGGCGTGATCATGCTTACGCGTCATTTGGCCCACGAGGCAGGTAAGTACGGAATCCGGGTCAACTGTGTTTCACCATCGGCGGTTCTGACGCAACGAACCCGGAAGTCGATCTCGGACGAACAAGAACAACAGATGTGCGCCGCTTTCCCGCTGGGCCGACTGGGGCATCCACAGGATGTCGCAGCCGCGACCCTATTTCTCCTGTCCTCAGCCTCTTCCTGGATCACTGGCGCGACCTTGGATGTGACCGGCGGCCGTGTCATGTCATGAAGGAGGTCCGGATGGCGCGAATCACTCGGAACTTTGGATTTGCCGTCCCCTACCCTCGATAACACGGGCTAATCGCCCTGCCCTGACAAAAGTTCAATGCGCAACGCATTCGGCCATTCGTTTTAAATTGCGGTCAGGAATCATAGGCCGCGAGAGCAAATTCCGCAGCCGTCATGCTTGCCAGGTTTAAGTGTCCCGATCGGCAATGTTCGATGGTGATCATCTTTTTGAGGCTGAATAGCCAGCGGCACCTACCTGCTTGGCCGTAGCCACGTGCTTATCCAAGCCGCGACGCGCGCCCACGCGGTATTGGCGACCAATTGTCGTCACGTGTTTGGCGTCTTCACAACCGTGAATGGCGCGGCCAAGGACCACCATTGCTTCACTTACGCCCGGACACTTTTATAGCCGCCGCCGCGGTCACCGCCCCTCTTTCAATGGCGCCATACGTCCCAAAATGAGATGATTCACAGTTAATTGGCGCCGTCGGCGCGCCTTTCCCCCACCAGAGACACCGTGAAGACTCCCCAAGGCCTGCAGGCGCTGATCGATGACGGCGTCATTGATGAAGTGCTGCGCCCGCTCAAAAGCGGCAAGGAAGCAGAGGTGTACGTCGTCCGCAGCGGCGATGACGTACGCTGCGCAAAGGTCTACAAGGACATGGCGCAACGTAGCTTCCAGCAGCGCGTGCAGTATCAGGAAGGCCGCAAGGTGCGAGGCAGTCGTGAAGCGCGCGCGATCGGCAAGGCCAGCAAGTACGGGCGCAAGCAGCAGGAAGTAGCTTGGAAGAACACTGAGGTAGATGCGCTCTACCAGCTACGCGCCGCCGGCGTGCGCGTCCCTGAGCCTTATGGCTATTTCCACGGCGTATTGGTCATGGAGCTGGTCACCGATGCCGAGGGCTACTCCGCGCCACGCCTAGGTGAGATTGAGCTCAATGCAGAGCGTGCGCGCGAATACCACCGCGTGCTGGTGCGCCAGATGGCGCTGATGCTGTGCTGCGGGCTGATTCATGGCGACCTGTCCCCGTACAACGTCTTGGTCGGTCCGGATGGGCCGGTGGTGATCGACTTCCCACAGGTCGTCAGCGCCGCCGGCAACAATGCGGCCCGCACGATGCTGCTGCGTGACGTCAACAACCTCACGGCGCACCTTGGCCGCTCGGCGCCCGAGCTATTGGAGACCTGGTACGGCGAGGAGATGTGGGCGCTGTTCCAGGCAGGCGAACTTCAACCCGATACCGAGCTTACGGGCGAGTTCACGCCTGACGAAACCGAGGTCGATCTCGACAGCATTCGCCAGTCCATCAATGATGCGCGCGAAGAAGCGTTGATCCGGCAGCAGGGGCGCGAGGCGGCAGAGGAATACTAGAATCCGCCAGTTGCTCCAATGTGCCCGAGCCTCAGAATTTCTCGCCCACAGGCAGATAGCGCCACGCTCCGGGCGGCATCGCCCCGCTAGGGCCCTTGCCCAACGCGACCTTGCCGATGCGCAATCGGCGGATTGACACGACGCCCAGCCCGACCTGGATGCACATGTCTCGCAGCTGTCCATCTTGCGCGCCCTTGATCGCGAAGCGCAGCCGGGTCTCGTTCTGCCAGCTCACTTTGCACGGCGAAAGCGCGCGCCCTTTGAAACTCAGGCCGTAACTGAGCCTCTGCAGGCCGTCAGGCGCGATCTCGCCGCTGACCTCGACGATGTACTCGTGCTCGATAAGGTCAGCGTCTTCAGTCAGGCGGCGGCGTACACGGCCGTCCTGGGTCAGCACCATCAAGCCACTAGCCTCCGCATCCATCGGCACCGGCGACGTCAAGCGATGGAAATGTCGCCTGAGCAGACGTTCACCACTCGGGTCCTCGGCCCAGCGTGTCGCCGGCGTCACCAGGGAACTGGCGGACTTATCGCCATAGACGGCGTCCACGCCCGAAGGTTTGTGCAACAGGATCGTGGCAGGCTCCACGGCGTCCAGGCGCGCGCCGGGGTCGAGCTCAACCCGCTCAAGGGTCACCTTGTGTTGCGGCACCTCGACGACAAGCCCGTCCACCGATACCCAGCCGTTCTGGATAAATTGCTCGGCTTCAGCACGCGAAAGACCAAACAGCTCAGAGACACGATGGGAAAGTCGAACCGGTGCAGACATGGGGCTGGCCAGAGAAGCGCGACACGCAGTGTAACGGCTATGGAAGGTAAGCAAGGACTTTGTGGGCGCTACCCGTCATTTCTTTGAGAGCCCCCAGTGTGAGACACCACACTAGCCGCTGGTTGTCATTTTTCAATCAAGAGCTCGGTTTATTGGATGTCAGCTGCCATTGGCGTCTTCCACCATGGCAGCTGACATCCGAATCGAACGTTTTCAGAACGCGTAGGTAAGGCTCAGATGGGCAGCCTGATCGTTGACGCGTGAAGCAAACTGTCCGTTGTAGGTCGCATCCAGCGAGAGGTGGGATGTGGCGAGGAAGCGCAAGCCCGCCGTGATGGCCATGGCGTTATGCGCCACGGGTGTGCCTTGGACGGTGAATGCATTGCTGCCGCTGACCAACTGCATGGTGGCCGCGGGGTTCGTATCACCCCATGCGTGTTGCCAACCCAGGCTGGCATGGGCCTGCACCGTGCCTTGTGGATCAACTTTCGCGGCGCCGCGCAAACCCAGCATGCCGTAGGTTTGCGTGCTGGTGTGCGCATTGCCGCTGAGTGCTGCTGCAGTACCCGATTCGGAGAAGGCATCGGTGTGCAGCCGCTGTGCCGCCAGATCGACAAACGGTGCGAGCGTGCCGCGGCCAAGCGTGAACACGTAGCTTGCATCCACATAGCCTTGCGCCGTGTTGGCGTTATATCGGGTGGTATTGGCGCCGGCCACGTTGCGGAAGTCGACGTGGCGATCGGTGCTCAGGTGCTGCCAGCCGTAGAACGCACCGCTCATCAGTTGAAAGCCCCTCATTTGCAGGCTGCCATAGACACCGGCATGGCGGGTGTGCGCGTGCGCGGTCGAATCCAGCGAACCGACACTATCGGAAAGATTACCCGTGCCGATCAGGGCGCCTACACGCGCAACGTCGCCGATAGGTGCATCTGCACCCAGCAGCATGCCGCCGCCGTTGGCGTCGAGCGTGGACGCGTTGCCATCACCTTGATGACTGCTGCCGCGAGCCATCGCCGCGGTCCACACGGAAGTACCGTTGTCCATCCGGCCTGACTGACCGCCGGTTTCCTGCGTCCAGTCCAGCAGGTGCTCGGTGACGGCGTCGCGCACATCGTGTTCGTCGTCCATGATGGCGGTGCGGACCGAGGCATGGATTTCGCCGCTCATCTGATCGAATGCGATGCGAGCCGTGTTCGCATCCGCCAGCAGCAGCTCGTCGTAGATGGCGTTGCCATAGCTCAGCTTATTGAGGCTCGTGGCCACGGCGATCTGGTTTTGCGTTTGCGCCACGGCGCTGAAGTTGATGTTGTTTCGTTGCAGGGTCAGCGTCACATCGTTGACGGCGTAACTCAGCGTCGGCGTCAGAAAGGTGAAGTTGCTGCTGGCGGATGCGAACTGCCCACTCACGCCGCCGGCTGCGCTGAGAATGGTGTAGCTGGTGTGCGGCAGCCAGTTGCCGTTGTCGGCCAACACCAGCGCACTGCCCGCCAGGCTGGCGGTACCGCCCACGCTCAGCAGGCTGGCCTGTCCGCCGGGTGTCGCTTCCACCCGCAGCACACCGTTGGCGGTTTGCGTGTAGTTGCCTTGCACGGTGAGTGTACCGATCGAGCCGCCGGCCCATACCGTGCCGCCGTTGGTCACGCTGCCGCCGATGGTGCCATGGCCACGCAAGGTGCCGCCGCCATTCACCGCGACGTTGCCGCCAAGATAGGCCGACGTCGTGGCGGCGTCGCCGACTTCCAGTGTGCCGTTCTGCACCGTGGTGGTGCCGGTGAACGCCTTGCTCTGACCATCCAGCACCAGGGTCCCGGTGCCGGCCTGGCCGAGCGAACCACTGCCGGAAATCACGCCGCCAAAGCTGACCGCATCGCTGCGGTCGAACACCAGCGAACCGTTGTCGCTGACGCTGCCATTGATCCAGCCGCTGGTGCCGCCGTTGCCCACCTGCAAGCTGCCTGCGTCGATGGTGGTCGCGCCGGCATAGCTGTTGGCGCCGGTCAGCGTCAGGTTGCCGGTGCCCCTCTTGAAAAGGGAACCGTTACCGGAAATCGCGCCGCTAAAGCTCACCGCATCGCTGCGATCGAAGACCAGCACACCGTTGTTGACGACATTGCCAGTCACTGAACCCGACGTGCCGCCATTGCCGATCTGCAAGCTACCCGCGTTGATGGTGGTGCTGCCGCCGTAAACGCTGTTGCCGGTGAGCACCAGGGTGCCCGCGCCGGACTTGCTCAACGCTCCGCTACCGCTCAATGCCTGGGTGACGGTGAAGGTGTTCGCGGCATCGGTGATATCCAGGTCGCCGCCGTTGGTGCCGAGCGCAATCGCACGTGCCGTTGCGTTGAACGCGTGACCGGTGATGCTCAGCGAGCCACCGTTGATGGTCAACGCACCCGTTGCTGCACCAAGGTTTGCCTCGCTGGATACCGACAGGGTGCTGTTGTTGATCGTGGTGCCTCCGCTATAGGTATTGGTGCCGGTCAGCGTTACGTTGTCGCTCGACAGCACCAGTCCGCCGCTGCCCGCGATCACGCCGGCAAAGCTGCCGGTGGTGTTGCTCAAGGTCAACGGTTTGCTGCCCAGCACAACCACGCCGTCGCCGCTCAGATGACTCAGCGACACGCCCGTCGTGCTGGCCGATACATCCAGCGTGCCGTGGTCGATGACGTTGCTGGACGTTGTCAGGTCACCCGTCAGCGTCAGCGTGGCGCTGCTGTCGATCGTGGTGGCGCCGGTATAGGCATTGGTGCCGGAGAGTGTCTCGTTGCCGCTCGCCAGGGTTACACCGCCATTGCCGCTGATGACCCCGCTGAAGTTGCCGCTGGCATAGGTCAGGGATAGCGTCTGACTGCCGAGATTCACGCTACCACTGCCGCTCAGCGATGTGATCGATGCACCGCTGGGGGTGCCGCCGATATCGAACGTCGCACCGTTGGCTACGCTTACGTCGCTGGAATTTGCGATGCTGCCGCTGCCTGACAACGCCAGCTTGCCCGCGTTGATCGCTGTAGTGCCGGAGTAAGGGTTGGCGCTCGTGAGCGTCAATGTGCCCGAGCCCATCTGACTGAGCGAACCGCTACCCGAAATCACGCCGCCGAAGCCAACCGCGTCGCTGCGGTCGAACTCTAGCGAACCGTCGTTGGTGACGTTGCCGCCGATCCCGCCTGTAGTGCTGCCATTGCCGATTTGCAGGCTGCCGGCGCTGATCGTCGTGCCGCCGGTATAAGTATTGTTGCCCGTAAGCACCAGGGTGCCGAGATCGGTTTTCACCAATCCGTCGCTGCCGGTGATGACGTTGCCGATGATGGCCGTCATGTTTGCGCCGGCACTGCTGCCATCGCCCACGCGGATCACCGGTGCGCGGCCGTTGCTGCCGACCAGGGCCAGAGCGTCGCCAGTGAGGGTGTAGCCGCCAACATCGAACTGCATGCCGGCAGCGGCGACCTGGCCTGCGCGGTCATCCACTGTCACCGTGCCCGGCGCACCGCCAAACACCGCAAAACCTGGTTGCGGCTGCATGGCTACGCTCGGCACGCTGCCATCGCTGCTGGTCCACGCTTGCGACGTGACGGACCAGGTGCCGCTGCCGCCGCCCATCTGTGTCGCGGAGGCTTGGCCGTTCGCGTTCCACATGGCGAGCGTGAGGCCGCTGGTGTCGACCAGGTTGATCTGCTTGCTCGCGGTGAGGTTCTGCACTTGCAGCGTTTGCCCCGCGGGCGTGCTGCCCAGCGTGATGCCGCCGTTGCTCTCGCTCAGCGTGCCGCCGTAGGTGAACACGTTGTACAGGCCAGGCCCCATGCCGCCGGCATCGGTCGCATTGAGGATGGCGCCATTGAGCGTAAGGTCGCCACCGACCTTCACGCTGGTGCCGTTGCCATAGGTCTGGAAATTCGGAGCCGGTGCACCGAACGATTCGTTGAGCACGCTGTTCTGCGCGGCGGTGAAGTTGCCGTTGACGGTCAGCACGCCGAATGCCGCGCCGGGCGTGACGATGCCTCCGGACTGCACGTTGACGTTGCCGCCGATCGTGCCGAGGCCCAGCAGCGAAGCGCCGCTGTCGACGGTCACATTGCCGCCCAGTGTTGCGCCGTTGCCGGCGGCGCTGCCTACGACCAGGCTGCCGCTTGCCACTGTCGTGGTACCGGTGAAGCTGCTGCTGTGGCCGTCCAACGTCAAGGTGCCGGTGCCTTGCTGGACGATGGCGCCGTTGCCTGTGATCACCCCGCCATAACTCACCGCATCGCTGCGATTGAACACCAGCGTGGCGTTATCGACGATATTGCTGATCACCGAGCCACTGGTGCCACCGTTGCCGATCTGCAAGCTGCCGTTGCTGATTGTGGTGACGCCTGTATAGGTGTCGGTACCCGTTAGCGTCAGCGTGCCCGTGCCGATCTTGGTCAGGCTATCGCCGGCACTTTGATTGTTGTTGATGGCGCTATCGTCGATGATGCCGCCGAGGGTGTCGTTCTGGTTCAAGCCGCCAAGGGTCAAGGTCAACGGAAGAGGATTATTGTTGGCATCCTCGTTAGTGCCCAGCAGCACAGCGCCGCCACCGGATAGTGAGCCCATCGAGAGCGCGCTGGTATCGCCAGGGGTGCCGGTGATGAACAGCGCGCTGCCGGCGTTGTTCACCACCGTGGCTTGGCTCAGGTCATTATTCCCAAAGAACCCGAAAATGCCGCCCATGTAAGCGAACGGATTGCCGACCTGGCTTCCGCTGGGCGTAGTGCTGCTGCCGACGTTGGTCAGCACGGCATTGCCGGAGTTGGCGTCTTCCACGATCAGCACGCCACTGTTGCTGATGTGGGCATCGCCGATGGAAGCGCCACCGATGGTGCCCTGTGCACCGTTTGCCATGTTGAGCGTGGCAGAGCCGAGCGTGCTGTTGTTGCCGAAACTGATGTTGCCGCCGTTATCGACGGTGATCGTGCGCGAACCCGCGCTGACGATGTTGCTAGGGGTGCCGATAAAGTCCAGAGCACTGGAAGAAGCCACCTCGACATTCCCTTTGCCCAGGGCGCCGGTTGCTTTCACTTCGGCGACGGTCATGCCCCCCGCTGTGTTGTCGATCTTGGTGCCGCCCTGATAGTTGTTGTTGCTGTTGGTCAATATCAGGGCGCCGCCGCCGGAGCCAGTGAATGTCAGGCTGCCACTGCCGGTGATCTGGCCGTCCAGTTGCAAGCTGTCGTTTGCCTGGGTGGCTAGGGTGTTGTTGCCGGCACCCAGCGTCACCGCTGCGGAGACAGCGAGGCTGCTGGCGTTCGATTGCAGCGTGCCGCCGTTGAGATCAAACACCGTCGTGCTGCTCAGCGCCTGCGCATTCTCGCCGATCAGCGTGGCTCCGGTATTGATGGCAGTACTGCCGGTGTAGGTGTTGCTGCCGGACAGATGCAGCGTGCCGCCGTTCAGCGTGAGATTGCCGGTACCGTTGATGGCGCCGTTGAACGTGTTGCTGCCGTTGGCGTTGTTCACCGTAAGCGTCTGTCCACCCAGGTTGACGCTGCCGCTGCCTGCAAGGGTGGTGATCGAGGTGCCGCTGGTGGTGGCGCTGATGTCGAAGGTGCCGCCGCTGTTGATCGTCACGCTACGCGAGCTGGTAATGCTGCCGTTGCCCGACAGTGCCAGGGTGCCGCCCGTGATGGTGGTAAGGCCCGCGTACGTCTGGGTGCCGGTCAGTGTTTCGGTGCCGCTCGCCACGGCGAGCGAACCATTGCCGCCGATCACGCCGTTGAACGTATCGGCCGCGTTGGTCAGCGTCAGCGTTTGCGACGGGGTGCCGGTGTTCACGCTGCCGCTGCCTTGCAGCGAGGCGATCGAGCTGCCGCTGGTGGTGCCGATGATGCTGAAGGTGCCTCCGCTGAGCAGCTTGAGCGTGGAGCTGGCGAGGCTGCCGCCAGTCAACATGTCGAGTTCGGCGCCTGCATCGATCGTGGTCGTTCCGCTGTAGGTGCTGACGCCGGTGAGCTGCGTCATCCCTTTGGCCAGGGTCAGCCCGCCGCCGCTACCTTGGATGACACCGTCGAACCTGCCGGCGTCGGTGAGCGTGAGGGTCTGGCTGCCCAGGTTCACCGTACCGCTGCCTTGCAGCCAGGGAATCGAGACGCCCTGCGTGTCCTTGCTGATGTCGAAGCTGGCACCGCTGTCCACTTCCACGTAGGGCGTGTTGGCGATGCTGGCGCCGTCGGCGAGCGACAGCGTGCCTTGCTGGATGATCGTGTTGCCGGAGTATGGGTTGGCCGCGCCGAGCACCAGGGTGCCGTAGTCGGTCTTGACCAGGCCGGCGCTGCCGATCAGTGCACTGTTGATGGTTGCCGTGGTGCTCGCGCTGGCCGTGGTGCCGTCGCCCACGTTGATGATGGGCCCACTGCCGCTCAGGCCGATCAACTGCAGTGCCCCACCGCTCACCACGTAGCCGTTGCTATAGAACTGCATGCCGGAAGCATTGACGGCGCCAGCGCTATTGTCGACCGTCACCGTGCCTGGTGTGCCGCCAAAGATCGCAAAGCCCGGCTGCGGTTGCATCACGCTGTTGGGTACGCTGCCGTTGGGCAGGCTGCCGCCGTTGTTGGTCCACATCGGCGAGGTCGCCGACCAGGTACCGCTGCCGCCGCCCATCTGCGTCGCCGAGGTCTGGCCGTTCGCGTTCCAGATGCTGAGCGTGTAACCGGTCGTGTCGACCAGGTTGATCTGCTTGTTGGTCGGGCTGATGGTGAGGTACTGCAGCTGCACCGTCTGGCCTGAAGGCATGCTGCTCAGCACGATGCCGCCGTTGCTCTGGTTCAACGTGCCGCCATAGGTGAATACGTTGTAGATGCCCGGGCCCATCTGGCCGAAGTTGAAGGCATTGAGCGTAAGGCCGCTGAGCGTCAGGTCGCCGCCCACGTGCACGTTGGTACCGCTGCCGAACATCTGGAAGTTGGCGCCGGGTGTGCCGAATGTTTCGTTCAGCACGCTGCCCTTCTCGGCGGTGAAGTTGCCGTTCACCGTCAGCGTGCCGGTGAAGGCGCCGGGTGCGACGTTGCCGCCGGACTGCACGTCGACGTTGCCGCCTATCGTGCCGTAACCGCTCAGCCTCGCACCGGTATTCACGATCACGTTGCCACCCAGTAGGGCGCCGCTGAAGCCGGCATCGCCCACCATCAGTTGACCGTTTGCCACCGTGGTGGTGCCGGTAAAGGCACTGCTGTTGCCGCGCAAGATCGACGTGCCGATGCCTTGCTGCGTCACGCTGCCGTTGCCGGAAATCGCGTTGGCGAAAATCGCCGTATTGCTGCGATTGAATACCAGCGCGCCGTTGTCGACGACATCGTTGGCGATCGAGCCACTGGTGCCGCCGTTACCGATCTGCAGATGGCCGTTGCTGATGGTGATGCCGCCGAACCGAACATCGCCGGTCACCGCCAGCATGCCTGCGCCAGACACGCTAAGCGGGTTGCCGCTGCTGATCGACTGGCCCAGGGTGAATGTGTTGGAGGCATCGGCGATGTCGAGCCCGCCGCCGTTGCTGGTGAGGTTGATCGTGCGATTCGTGCCGGTGTACGCGTTGCCGGTGACTTGCAGGGTGCCGCCATCGAGTGTGACGGCGCCCGCCGCGGCGCCGAGGTTGCCGTCGCTGGATACTGATAGGGTGCCGCTGCTGATGGTGGTGCCGCCGCTGTAGAGGTTGGCGGCGGTGAGCACCAGCGTGCCGCCGTCGGTTTTCCGCAAGCTGCCGGGCGCGGTGCCGTTGCTGATGACGCCGGCCATGGTGCCGGTCTGGCCATTGGCGACATCGAAGGTGGTCGCGCCGCTCAAGGCGAAGGTGTTGCCGAGCGTCAATCCGTTCGCTGCGAAGTCGAGTGTGGTGCCGGTCGCCATGCGGGTGCCGCCGGTGCCGAGCGCCTGGTTGCTAGCTGCGGCCAGTGCGCCGGCATTGATCTGCACGCCGCCGCTGAAGGTGTTATTGCCGCTGAGGGTCAGCGTGCCCGTGCCGATCTTGGCCAGGCTGTCGCCGGCGCTTTGTCGCGCGTTGTAGTTGTCGGCAATCGCACCGCTGATGGTGTCGTTCTGGTTCAAGCCGCCGAGGGTGAGCGTAAAGGGAACGACATTGAAGTTGGCGTCGTAGTTGCTGCTGAGATAGACGTTGCCGCTGCCGGACAGCGAGCCGATGGATGGCGTAATGGGCGCGTTTTGAAATCCCTGGACGTACAACGCGCCGTTGTTCACGAACGTCGCGTTGGCGGCGTTGCTGGTGCCTTCCAGGGTGATCAATCCGCCGCTATTGGCGGTCACCTTGGCGGAGCCTGCATCCGAGCTATTGAAGATGGTGTTGCCGCCATTGCTGTTGGTGATGGTGGCATTGCCGCCGTTCCCTCCTTGGAAGGAGGCGGAAGTGTAAGTGCCATTATTGACAATGGTCGCATTGCCGGCCGTGGATCCACTGAAGAACATGACGTACGAGCTCTTGCCCGTGTTCGTGATGTTGGCGCTGCCCGCATCGCTGCCCGCGGAGAAAGTAGCGGAGCCACCGCTCAGCAGATTGATGGTGGCAAGGTTCGCTGTGCTGTTCTGGTCAAATTCGAGGAAGCTGGTAGGGGTAGTGAGATTGATCGTCTGCGAACCGGCACTGACTTGGCCTTGGCCATAAGCGTCTAAGAACTGCAGGCTCCCGTTGCGGCCAACGGTCACGCTACCGCTACCCAAGGCGCCTGTCACGGACGCCTGGACGATCATCTGGGCGCCACTGGTGGAAACGATTGTCGTGCCGCCCTGGTACGTATTGTTACCGTTATTCAGAACGATGATTTGAGCCTGATTGAGGTTTTCGATCGTCAGAGGGCCATTACCGGTGATCTGCCCTTGGAAAGTCGTGTCGTTTGAACCCGGATTATCGAAGGCGACGGTTCCACCGCCGCCGGAGACGGTGATCGGCAATAAACCAGGCAGGGAGAGACCCAGCAGGTGCAGCGTGCCGTTGTCGAAATACAGGCCGTTGCTGTAGCCGAGCGTCGTTGGATTGCTGATGTACAGGGTGGCGCCACCGCCGATCGTCGTTGCGCCATGGTAGGTATTGGCGCCCGTGAGCTTCTCCGTGCCGGCTTCCACTGCAAGGCCGCCGGTGCCGTTGAGCACTCCGCTGAAGGTGCCGCTGGCATTCGTGAGGGTGAGCAGCTGACTACCCAGGTTTACGTTGCCGCCGCCTTCCAGCGAATCGAACTGTGCATTGCTGGCGCCGCTGACGTCGAGGGTGCCGCCGGCGGCGATGTTGACGTCGCTGGAATGGAAGATGCCGCCCGCACCCCAGAGCACCAGCGTGCCGGCATTGATGGTGGTTGCGCCAAAGATCGGGTTGTACGCGGTGAGGATTTCCGTGCCGCCGTTGAGTGTCAGCCCGGCTCCGGGGTTGCCGCTGATCGCGCCCGAAAACGTGCCGTTGGCGTTGGTCAGGGTAAGCGTCTGGTTGCCGATGTTTACGCTGCCGCTGCCGGACAGCGAAGTGATCGACGTGCCGCTGTTGGTCCCGCTGATGTCGAAGGTGGTGCCGCTACTGACGTTTACGCCACTGGAATGGGCAATGCTTCCGCTACCCGTCAATGCCAGCGTGCCGCCATCGATGTTGGTGTTGCCGCTGTAGGTGTTGACGGCGGTAAGTACCAGCTGGCCGCCGCTGGTTTTCTCCACCGTGCCCGGCGAGCTGCCATCGGCAATCACGCCGCTGACGGTATCGGTTTGCCCAGTGGCCACGTCGAAGGTGGGGTCGCCGTTCAAGCTGAAAGCGTTGGCGATCGAGAGCCCATTCGCAGCGAACGACAGCGTCGTGCCCGGCGCCATATTCACCGCGCCGGTGCCGAGCGCCTGGTTGCTGCCTATGGCGAGGGTGCCTGCATTGATCTGTATGCCGCCGGAGCTATTGCTGTTGCCGGAAAGCATTTCCCTCCCACCGGCCAGCACCAGGCTGCCGCTGCCGCTGAGCGCACCGCTGAAGCTGCCGCTGGCGTTGCTAAGCGTGAGCGTCTGGTTGCCCAGGTTGACCGCGCCGCTGCCATCGAGCGTAACGATCGATGCACCATGGGTGGTACTGCTGATGTCGAAGGTGGTCGCAGGCGCCATCAGGTTCACATCGCTGGACTGCGCAATGCTGCCGGCGCCGGACAAGGCCAGCGTGCCCGTCTGGATGCTGGTGCTGCCGGTGTATGTATTGGCGCCGCTCAAGGTGAGCGTGCCGGTTTGGTGGGTGCCGCCGGTGATGACTAGCGGTGCGCTGCCGGAAACAACACCCGAGATGCCAAGTGCGTTGTCGTTGCTGTTGATGGTTGTCGCGCCGTTGACGATCAACGCGCTATTGCCGAGCGACCCACCGTCGAGATTCAGGCCGCTGGCGCCGGCGACGATTGTTGCGCTCGCATTGCTGGTGACTTCTACGGCACCGTTCAAGACCGAGCCGGCATTCAGCGTGAGCGTGTTGCTGCCGCTGGTGAACAACACGGCATCGCCATTGCTGCCATTGGCGCCGCTCGTGTTGTAAGCGGCGCCGCCACTGCCACCGCGGCCGCCGCTGATCGTGCCGCTATTGATGAGCATCAGGTCGCTGCCGGCAACCCCATTGCCGCCGCCGCCACCGGCGCCGCCGTTGGTGCCATTGCCGCTTGCGCCATTGACGTAGTAACTGCCGCCACTACCCGCGCCGCCATTGCCACCGTTGCCGCCGCTGATGCTGCCGTTGTTGGTCAGCGTGACATGGTTTGCATTCACGCCCGTACCACCCGCGCCGCCACCGCCGCTGCCGCCGACCCACGTCGAGCCCGCGGGGCCCTTGGAGCCGATGCCGCCGTTACCGCCATTGCCACCGACGATGCTGTTGCCGGCAGCGTTGGTCGTCGACGCGTTGATGGCTGCGCCCAGACCGCCACCACCACCCCCGCCGCCACCGCCATTGTTACCACCACTGAGGTTGGCAAAGGGGCCCAGCGCGCCGCCGCCACCGCCGCCGCCTTCGGTTGCGGTGGCCGCGCCGCCGCCCGCGCCGCCGGCACCGCCACTGACGTTATTCACCACGAGACCGCCGCTGCCGCCGCTTCCCGCGGGGCCGGATCCATTGGCGCCGCTGTCATTGAAAGCGCCGCCGGCGCCGCCGTCATTGATGCCGCTATTGCTGCCCGCGCCGCCCGCGGCCGTGATGACGTGATTGGTCCAGTACGAGCCATCCGTTCCGTTTGCGCCGTTGGCACCTTGCGTGGTGGTGGCCCAAATGTCGGGAGCGGCGAGGCTGGTGCAAAGCGCCAGTACCGCGAGGCACGCGAGCGTCAGCGGGCGCCGGCGCGGCGGCGCGGCTTCGGTGTTGCCGCCTGCGCCGCCATGCGGTGAATGCACCAGCTCCGAAGCTACCTGCAGCGTGCCGAGCGCATGGTTCCAGACCAGGCAGAAAATGCGATTCATGATCGGTCTCTCGATGTTGTTCGCGGCGCCGCGATGCGGCACACGTGGTGCGAAGAAGAAGGAAGCGGGTGGAATCAGGCGATGTGCATGTGCTACGCGCACGGGCCATCGATGCGCAGGAACGCAGGTGCAAAAGCACGTTCGTCGATGACGTCGCGGATCACTTTCGGTGCGCGCTGGCGTGGCTCATCAGCGATGAGCGTCCGGTATTTGCGCCAAGTGCGGATCTCGCCAGGCGTGTTGCAGGCACCCACGCGAAAACGCGCGCTTGACTGCAACCACACGGCAACCGGGCGCGGCAGTCCCGGGACGAAAAGAATGCGTTTAGCCATGGCCCCTGTATCCGATGGCGACAAAATGTTGTGACTCACGTCACGCTTTGTTGCGGAGCGGCAAGCTTAATGGCGAATTTGGCAGATGCAAGTGCTGCTGCCCGTAAGCTGAGACGCCTGGTCAAGCGGACTTTTGATGGAGGCAAAGCTTGCCGCTTTGCGTCGGGCATGCCCGTTCGCAGTGCGACAGCTTGCTGTTGGCATGGGCCTTGGAGCGTGGCCACGGCCTGGGCTGGCACGGAATGAAGTGGGCACGGTGATCCATGTATCCCCTGTGGATAGCAAGATGTCGGCTATCTTGAGGACAGCGCGGACCGCTGTATGTAGAACAAAAACGCTACACGTATTGTTGCCCATCGCGCCGCAAAATTACGTCCTTTTGGAATCCTGGACTTTTCATGGAATTACCGGCCGCCGGCCAAGCCGCGCCCCTGATCCACGTGGCCATCGTGGAGGACGACCTCGGATTCAGCAGGGCGCTTACCGAAGCCATCGAGGGGGCGCAAGATATTCGGCTTGCCGCTACCGCTGGCACGCGCGCCGAAGGGTTAAAGCTGTTACAGGGGGCGCCGACCGATGTGTTGCTGGTGGACCTGGGCTTACCCGACGGCCCCGGCATCGATGTCATCAAAGCCGCCGTGCAGCAATGGAGTAGCTGCAGCATCATGGTCAGCACCAACTTCGGCGATGAAACCCACGTGATCCGCTCGATCGAGGCCGGTGCATCGGGTTATCTGCTGAAGGACAGTTCCTCCGCCAGGATCGTGGACGAGATTCGCAGCCTGGCCAGTGGCGGCAGCCCCATCAGTCCGATCATTGCGCGGCAGGTGCTCGTGCGATTCCGCCAAATCGGGGTGAGGGAAACAGGGCGACCGACCACGCCGGACGAAGCGCCGCAACTTCTGTCCGCGCGTGAGAAAGAATTGCTGGAACTCATTACCAAGGGATTCATGACGAATGAAATCGCCAAGCTGATGGAGCTATCGCCCTATACGGTGCGCAGCTTCGTGCGGCGCATCTATACCAAGCTCAAGGTCACCTCCAAGGCGGAAGCTATCTATGAAGCGAGAAGCCTGGGGCTGTTGACCGATTAGCGAGCGCTATCCATCCACTGCATGAAATACCGTCCTACGCCCTCTTTTGCCAACGCGGTGTTGGTTTTGTCCCTGCTGTTGCTGGTTATCGTGGGCATCTTCTATTCGGGTGCCGATAGCAAGCAACCATCGGTAGCAAGCCCGCATCTAACGCAAGCCGATTGGCAGGTTGACGATGCGCAGGCAGCTTCCAGACCGGCTATGGCGGCACCAGTTTCGCCGCGCTGCGCTGGGCCGGTCTCCTGGCCCTCGCCAACCAGCACGCCAGTCACGGCATGGTCGGCTTTATCAACCTCAAGCTGTACACCTTTGGCCTGGGTTCGACTTACCACAGCCTGCTTCGTGACGTGACCCGTGGCAGCAACCCGGCGCAGTCCGGCAGTGGCACGGGCTTCAAGGCGGTGGCCGGTTTCCACCTGGTGACCGGCTGGGGCAGCCCGGTCGGCACCGCTTTCATTAACGCGTTGACCACGCCGTAAGCGGGTGGCGCAGGCGTGGACCGGGTGCTTCGCCGGCGCCCGGCCCATGCCATTGGCGAACTTAAAAGCGACCACGACAAAGCGGCTATGCAGTGCACGCCCCTCGTTATCGCCCGCGCCGCCAAGGCACTACCTCTGTTTGTCGGCCTATGAAGCTAAGCGTCACTAGAACGCTTCTCGGCAGAGCGCTGAACGGCCGCCGTTGCCGTTGGGGCGCTGCTCGGCGCTGGTTGCGCCATTACAGACACCGCCTGGGCATCTTGTGAAGCTGGCTTGTCCGCAACTGGTGAATCGACTTTAGCGCTCGTTGTGAGCGCCTTATGTTTCAAGTATACGGCCTTAACTTCCGACTCGTTTGCTGCTTTTTCGCTACCGCTAAGCAGAATCTGAGTCGGAGTTGCCCGATACACCGTCGTGTGTGTATTCCCATCGTATGTTGGGCCGGCCTTTTGGCCGCCGAACTCCACACCCGGCACGCCACTGATAACCGAATACTTGCCAATTTGCTTTGAAAAAGTGACTCCGCACTGTTTGCATACCTGGTTGGGGAAGCTGGCGACAATGCCCACCAAGTTTGAATCATCTACCATTGGCCTATCGCGATGACTGTTATGCAGAGTAATAGCCATCGGCTCCGAATGGTAGGTTTGTTCAGGCCTTGGTTCTTTCTTCTCCGCGCTATTTTCCCTGGCCACGTCTATGCTTGGGGCATAAAGCAGCTTTGCGTCTTTCGCGTCCGCCTCTTTGTCCTTGTTCTTCGCCCGCCCCGCCCCGGAGACGCCTAGAGCATGGGTTGACTCCGCAGCTTCGAACGCTCTTTTTTTAGGGTCGAATTTTACTTTTATAAAATCCGAAACGACCGTATTAACTGGTGTATCGTTACCTTTTGAGTCCAACGTTTTTTTCGTTAGGAGGCCGGCCCTTTCATTGTATGTTTTTAAAAAATCATCGGGTGTTTTGGAGTCGACACCCTTGAGCGCCTCCGATGTTGGCAATGAATGCAGCCGCCACATCGACACGGAGCCGTCCTCATTTTCCCGCAATCCAGCGATAGATCCGCGCCGAGAGCGGTACATTGTCCCGTCGCTCGACGCCCCGTCCCATGTTTGTTTTGTTTGCATCTGTGTAAGGCCAGTGACGCGCATATATTCATCTGAATCAGCACTTTTACCGAATAATTTGCTGGAAAATTCGTGATACTTCAAGCCATGGCCTGACGCCACTTTCTTGCTTGAAAATGCGTCATGCGAAGGCTTGTACGAAGGCACTATCTTTACTTCTTTGGCCGCATCCCACTTCTGCCTGGACTGGGCAATGGATGCAGGATTTTTCTTGCCCTCATCGTTGCCAGCGACCTTCTCCTTGGATTGCACTGCCCGTGGACGCTTGACGGACGTGATATCTTCCGCATCCTCGTCTTGAGAGCTGGTCCGACCACGCTTGGCGGGCGCCACGCCTGGCTCACGGGTCTTACTCGCATAACCTTTGCTCATAAAAGTGCCCCAAAAAATCAATTGAACGCGGCCGCCCGGCTGTCTAAATCGTTCTGCCACCATTCCGGCCAGATGCTCATACCTTGCGTGCTTTAAATGTCATTCCGGACCGGCTGCGGTGACTGACGGCACAATGCATCCGTAAATTGACTCGCTCCAGTCGGGATTGTTTCTCAGCCGGCTAACTTTAGGCTACGGGTTATAGAAGCTGTACGTAGCAAGCGATGGCGCCTGCGGGTCATCTGGGTGGTACATGGGTGGATGCCATATTTCCGCGACATCGTTTAGCACATTGAATGATGTTATGGTTCCGCCCGTCTCAGTTATCACGCATAACGGGTCGGTTCCGACTTTGATGATTGGCGACGTAAGACCGCCTCCTAACAAGATGTGTCCTGAAGTTATATTATTATCTATAGTGGAAAACGTTGCTATCCACCCCCCGATAGGCACGGGTACGCGGTTTTTGGCGCGATCCTTTACTATGGTATCTGGCTCCACCTTTAACCACTTTCGCTTGCCGGTGCTCGAGGGTGGCTCGGTTTTAGATAGATAGCTGATAACAGGTGGCAGTTTCTTTGCGGACCTCAGGCTCTCGTCATTTCTACCAAAGCAAAACCCGTGAATGACGTGATTGTCTAGATCATTAATCAGCTCCATGTGCTGTTTTTCGCTCAATGTCGCTGCGTCATAAACCCTTATCCGGCTCTCGAAGCGCCTCTTATTTTCCGCCTTTCCCGAAGCGTAGTACGGAATGCCCCGAGAATCCGTACGCAGGACGGCCCCAGCAGCCCCGCCCTCAAGATACATATCCAGGTCTTCATTTAAAAATATCGGTTCGACATAGTCGGGATAACGCCCCACCGCCGGATTGTCATCCCAGTTATTGGAATGCCACGCGCCGTGAGTGCCCGACACTATGGCGATGGGTCGCTGGGTAACGCTTGCCCTTCTTTTAAAAAAATCCAATGGCATGCCGGTAGCACTGGCGCCAGCTACGGCAATAGCACTGGCAACGGCGCTCCTTGGTCTCCAACGTCCCATCTCGTAACCATAGATCGGCCGATCCGAACCCATGACATATTGATTCTTCTGCACATTGAAACGGCCACGACCGCTTGGTGTGCGCACTTTGTGCCAGTACTTCACTGTCGGGTCACGATTGAACTCATATTCATGCCTGGGCGGGGGGAGTACATCGGGCGCGGCTGCAGTGCTCGGATTGACGGCGCCCGTAGCGGACACGACGTTACCACCGGTTAGCCCTTGCAAAGAGGCTGGACCTCTGGCGCCGACCGGGACGCGCGCAGTGCTTGGTCGCGAAGAAATGCGCGGGCTCGGGGTGGCCTGCTCGGCCCACGCATTGCGCTGATTCGGCGCAGAAAAATCCGTCATCGTGAATGGTTCGTCATCCTCTTCATCCAAATCCTCATCGCCCGATAAAGCCCGTCCGGCATTTAGCTCGTCTAGCGCCGCGTTTAGCTCCGGGGTCCTGCTCCTATAGCTTTTGCCCATAGCGGATACTCCTCGAATGAGTTGAGCAAAGCCCTGCGGCGATCAGCACCCAGAGATGCCCTGCTCTCTTTACCCGGCAATCCTGCCGATCTTGACCAATTCCCGATGCAGCGCACGCTCGATATGAGTGCACCCCACACATGAAGCCCCCTCCTCGGACGCCAGGCAAGTTGCCAGCAGTGCCGCATTCCTGATGCTGGCTCCAGTAATGGCCGCTTTGTTTGCCAAATCGGCAAAATCGATGTCATCCGCGAGCCTGACCTGTTGGGGCCAGATGCCGCGCCACATGCGTTCACGCAGCGCCACATCGGGAAAGGAAAAGCGGACGATGAAGGTCAGCCGGCGCGTGAAGGCGTCGTCCAGGTGGCTGCGATGATTGGTTGCCAACACCACCAGGCCCGGGTGGTTCTCCAGGCGCTGCAACAGATACGACACCTCTATATTGGCGTGACGATCGTGCGCGTCTTTGGTCTCGGTGCGTTTGCCGAACAGGGCGTCAGCTTCGTCGAAGAAAAGCACGCCGGAATCGGTTGCCGCCAAGTCAAAGATGCGGGAGATGTTCTTTTCCGTTTCGCCAATGAATTTATTTACCACCGTGGATAAATCGATTTTGATCAAATCCACACCCAGCGCACCCGCCAGCACTTCCGCCACCATGGTCTTGCCGGTGCCGGAATCACCATGGAACAAGGCGCTGATACCTGTGCCGTAGCCCACTTTGCGAGCGAAGCCTTGTGCCAGCACGCGGTCTTTATGCCTGATGGTGGCGAGAATTTCCTTGAGCTGCTGCTCCAGGTCGGGACCGATGATCAGATCATCAAAGTTGCGCACCGGCGCAATGCGTTGCGCCAGCTTGCCGAAATTCTGCTGTGAGCGCAGCCGAAACGCCGCATTCAGATCCTCGATCGTCAGCGAGGCCGTGCTTGAGCGCTGTGCTCGATGGAGATCGGCCTCGTCCAAGGTTTGCGTGAGCGTATCGAAGGACAGATGAAAGCGCTTGACCAGGGCGCCTAGATCCAAGTCCACCCCTGGCGAAGCAGCCGCTGCCGTCTGCCTAAGCTGCGAGCGCAGCAGGGCTTCGTCTGCTGCCAGCGAGCGCTCCGGCATATCCAGCAGCAGATGCGGCACCTCGCCCAGCCATACCGGCGGCGCATGAGGCTCGATTGGGTACACCAGTGGCGAACGGTGATCAGCGATGCGGCGCGAAAATTGTGCAAACAAGCCCTGCCGAGTTTCCGCCATCGCCGGCAACGAGCGCAGCAACAGGCAGCTGGCCCGCAGTCGTGTCTCGCGCAGGGCAAGCACCAAAACGCCCAAGGCCTCCTCGTCCTCTTTCGGCAATAGCTCCAAATCCAGGCTCAGTGTCTGCCGGTCGACCGCGGCAGCGGCTGTGGCCAGTGCGGCACCGCGGCCGCATCCCGCATATCCGCGCAGCAGCAGCACCGGGGTGGCTTGCTGCGGGGCTGCCGATGTGCCGCCGCCAAAACAAAACTGCAGGATGCGCGCCGTCAGCTCAGGGTGGCGATCCGGCATATGCGCCGGTGGCTTCAGCCATTGGGCACACTGCGCCAATAGCGGCGGCAAACCATTGTCATGCAAACCGGGGCGTTCGTGCCCGGCCAGAAAGTGATAGAGCGCCTTGTCGACCTGCAGGAAGGTATCTGCCCATGGATCAGCGGCATCGCCTTTGCTTTTCAGCGTCAACAAGCCATGCCTTACCAGTGGCGCCTGTGGCATCAGGCTGGCCAGCCGCAGCGTCTTTTCCATGCCGCCGCGGCACAATACGTTCAAGGCAAAATCGATGGTTGGCAAGCGTTTTCTGGCATCATCCTGGATAAAGGCGAACAGCACCGAATAGCGCGCATCGAACCAAGGCAGCAAGGCCAGCAATAGAACATCGCGCTCGAAAGGCGCAAGCCCGAAACGCTCGATCAACTGCCCCAGGCGACTGTGGCGCGCGATCGGCTCGCTTTCCATGGCGAGCCCTTCGCGGCCTGTCTGGGCATCCGCATGTTCCTGCGCGGCCCAATACGGCCGCCCTTGAGGCTGCATCATCAGCGCGTCGATCTCTTCCGGCGCTCGTACCAGGCCCTGCATATTGTGAATATCATCCGGGCGCATCTGAGCTTGATGCAAGGCGCACTGCACCCGTAAATCGATGCGCTCCAGCTGCGCCAGCAGGCAGGACCAGTTTTCATCCTCGGACAGCACCCGAGCTTCCCGCCAAGGGGGAGCTGCTTCGTTGTCGACGCTTCTTTCAGTATGAGTAAGCATCGTCAGTTCACCGCGGGCTCGTCAGGTTTTCTAGCCTGACTTCGCTGACTTCAACCGGCTCAATGGTGTCGTTATGGTCGGTCAGCGGAATCGGTACGGTGGCCACATAATTGAGCAGCAAGCGCGGCTTGTTCCCCAGTGATTGCCAGAACGTGCCCAGGCTGAACAAATCCTGCTTCGGCGGCATCACCTTGGTATAAACATTAGGCAAGCCCTGCAATACGCGATTGTTGATCAGGGCGTTCAATACCTGATTCATCACGATGATCGACTGATTGGCTGGCTCGCCGCCTGGGCCGTCGGCGCTCCTCGATTGGCTGGAGTCCCAGTACGTGATCAGATAGTTGAGGCAGACGTTGACCTTCGCCGGCAACAGCGCACCACCGCTGTATGCCCGTGACTCGCCCACTCGCAGCTGCAAATCCTCATGCACGTCGTACAGAAACACGCTGACGGTCGGGACGGACGGCAAGTTGCCCGGGTCAGGCAATTCGAAACTGATAAGCACGTCATTTTGCACATACGTGCGCAATGCGTCCCGCAGCGCACGATTGACTTCGATGATGGTCATGTTCGATGGAATCATGGACGTCATCCTGTGACTGCGATTACAAGTGGATTATCGGGCCGCCGGCGGTTGTTGCCAGCGCATCGCCAGCGGCTGCCTTAGCCACGGCAGCGCCAGCATCTCGGTCGGCCACGGCCAATCGGACAGCAACACATCCCAGGGCTCCGGCTGCACATACAGCAATCCGGTGCCGTGCTCGATCGCCAGCCAGCCAGGTCGTTGCAAAAATAGCCGGCGAATATCCGCTACGCCCAGGCTTTTCCATGCCGGAAGCCGTGCCGGCAGCGTCGCCAGCCAGCGCGACACAATGTCTCGTGACCGGGCATCCGGCGCCGGTGGATCCAGTGGCCAATCCGTCGTGCATCCGCACAGCAGTTTATTCAGTGGCATGCGTGAATCGGCATAAGCGTCCTCCGCCCAGACCAGATCATCGAGCCCGCATATCGCCTCGATTTGCGCCTGGCTATGCAGGAAACGCTGCCCTCCCTGCTCCAGCAGGCCAAGTTGTCCAAACAGGTCGGGCAATAGCCCCCACAATAAGCAAAGCCCGCCGTTGCTGATGCCGATAAGCTCGGGTGGCAGGCCTTCGTCCTTGCCGTAACGCTCGAACGCAACCCGTTTGTGGGCACGCGCGCTTTTTGCGCCGCTCGCATCTTCCGTTACGTCGTCCAGTTGCGCTCGCAATCGCTTGAGGGCGCCGGGTGAGAGTCTTCGCTGGAGGATGCTGCGTACCGGCGATTGCCGCCACAACGCGCGTAGCCAGTCAGACAGATGACCATCTAACGGCAGGCCAGGAGCCGCCTCTTTGCCGTCGCCGTATACGTTTAATCCTTCCGTTTGCAAACCTTGTGTCCGAGCGAGCGGGCGTTCCGTCGCGTCGCCAGGCGGCGCCCGCCGTCGCCCTGGTGCGGCGGGACGGCTTTCGAGCAGTGCACGATGAGGGTGGCCATCACCCTCGCTCTGCACGATAGATTCAGCCGGCGACGAATGCTGTCTCCTATTCTCCGTCGCGCCGTCAGGAGGCGTTCGTCGCCCTCCCGATGCAGCGAGGGCGTCGAAGATGCGCAGTGCGGAGAGATGGCCATCGAACAGTGTGATCAACAATGGCTCGCTGCCTTCGTACTGGAAGGTAAGCGCATGCGGCGGCAATGCAGGCACGGAGAGCTGCGAATGATTCTGGAAATAGTGCAGTGCGCACAGCAGCATTTGCGTCGGTGTCGCAGGGTCTCGCAAGGGCTGTGTCGGCGCAAAATGTCGGCACAGTCGAGTCAAACTGGTCGGCGGTAGCAGTCGGCACAGGCGCCGCAATCCATCTGGGCGCAGGCAATGACCGGCCAGCACGAACAGACTGTGTTCCGGCTCCGCCGCCAGCTGCTCGAGTAGCCGCGCATCCAGCGCGGCCGGGGACGGCATCTCCCCTTCCCAATGCCCATGCTGCATATAGCGAGTAAGTAGCTCCAATATGCTGGCGCGCCCATTGGCCGGCGCGTCCCGAGTGCCGGTAGACGATGTTTCCCGGGCCTCAGTGGGCGATGCCCGGTCTTGCACCTGATCGCGCAATTTCTGCAGCAGTTGCCACTCCAACCGCAGACAGAACTGATCGTCGAAATCTGCCAGCGGCAAACTGCCTAGATCCAGCGTCAGCGGCTCACTCACCAGCAAGTCCCCGCGCTCCTGTTGCACCCGCTCAAGCACCCCTTCGATCATGCCACGCAAGCGCTGCTGAAACAGGCTGCTGCACGTGTCCGTCAAGCGCTGCGCGTGTTCGTACGGCATCGTCAGCGCAATATGCAGACGATCCAGCCTGTGACCCCCTTTTGCGCCGGCAAGCGCTACCCTCTGCTCAAGACTGATTCCGCTCATTGCTCGTTCAATCTCTCAGAATGAATTAGCTTATTTAGTTTACCTACTTCATTGGCAGTCAGAGTTTAATGATAAAGGCAAGAATGTAATAAGCCGGCAAAGAATTAATGGTGTGACTATGTGTTCCTTGGGAGGCAGTACTACCGTTATGCGTATGCGGCTCACTAGAACCGGCCGAATATGTACTCAGTCGCTGTTCCTTCTGGTGGGTGTTAGCCATGTTAACCACCGTCCACCCATCCCAACCATTGTTTGTCCATCCAACCTCAAGAACATGGCTATGCGACGGCATCTGATTTATGGTCAAGACCGTAGCGGCAATAGTGACGTCAATTTTCCCTGCCGATACTGCATTGGTGCCAACGTTGTAAGACTTGCTGCTTCCCGTGCCGGAGAGCGCACTGCCGCCTGCGTTGCCAATCTCTGCACCACTTCCGCCAAGGATGAAACGATTGCGCAAGTCCGGGCGTCCACCGCCACCGTCGCACAACGCCCACCCCTGCGGAATCACTGTTCCTGAAAACATCACGATAACGCCTGGAGGCAGCACCGTATTGGGATCCACGCAAACTTGGTTTTGGGGGTTGATCATGACACCGGACCCTGTCGCCACGGCAACGGAGCCATCTGTGCCGGAAGTCAATCCCGCCCCGCGATTGACCTCCAGCTTGTTGCCTGCCACTTGCAAGCCGAAGCCGTCATTGATCGACAGCAGGCCTGTCGCGTCATCCAATTGCAAACCGGCGCCGGGGCCGCTCTGCCCTGGACTCAAACCTACCGCCTTGCGTCCGCAATCGGCCACATCGATCAGATTGGAAAAATCGGTTTGCAGTGGGATTTTCTGGGCACTGAACGCCTCTTTCAGTGCATTGGTCGGTGGCCCGACAGGTGTGACGGCATACGATGCGACGCGTGCGCCGACCGCTGGGTCCACCACGCCACCATTGTCGCCCGAGCTGGTATTTGCGGTCATGGCATTCGGCAGGGCGTTCTCCAGCGCGGCGATATCCGGGGTGGACGAAGCCTTGCCCGCTGCTGGTTTTCCAATATGACCCGGTGTCTTTTTCTCGCTCATCATCGGCTCCTGTTTGGGCTATATCCGAGAGTCAGTCGTATTCGGCGCGCGGGACATAGAACAACTCGTTTTCAACGATCACGTCTGCGTTCCATTGATCGCCAGCCGGGCCTACTACCTGCTCCTTTTGGTCTTCCGTGGCGATGTACATCGCACCGATACCGGTCAACGAAGACGGCAGGCAGCCCAGCGTCAGCATCCGCATCAGGCTATATGAGGCGTCCCCCAGTGGCGCGCCATTGTTCTGCCAGCTGTTGTAGGTGTAGGCAAAATTTTCGAACTGCTGCAGCGGCATCCACTGCAGCACCATCGATATGTAGGACGGATACTCCTGCAATATGACGCTCTTCATCCATTCGCTGACGACGTAAGGGTCCGATGCCACTTTGTCGATGTGGTCGCGGCAAAACACGACACTGGTCATGAAGGAAAAGCGATCCCTGGCCGCATACTCGGCGCTGTCGAAATACCAGAAGTACTTGCGCGTCTGCTCGGGTAGCGGAAATGCGTCACCTTCCCGGCATTCCACCACCAGGGTGCTGGCAATGCTGTCCGCCTTCACCACCTTCACCGGCAGCGACGTCGTAGCACTGTCAGAAAAAGACCTGGCCGTCGGTGAGATGCGGTATTCGATGGTAAGCAGATCCCCCTCTCTTACCATGGCGGGATACGGACTCTGCGGTGACGAGGTCAAGCGCTTCTGATTCGGACCCAAACCGTGCTGGTTGTCGTCATATACCAGTGGATAGTACATATCCTCCAGCCAGACCTGGCAATTTTGCCAACGCACGGTACTGTGCGGATCCAGTATGCCCTGGAGATGACGCTGCAGTTGCGCGCTATCGGCGATCTTTATGGAAAAACCATCCGTTCCAGCGGAACTGGCGAAGACCTGGGCGATCATCAACGCGCGAATGGACAGCTCGGCCTTGCCCTGCTCGCCCACGACCAGGGTCACCACCTGGCCGATGCGCAGCGGCGCCCTGTTGACGGCTTGCAGCTCGATACGCAAATACGCGCCATCCTGGTAAATCGTCTTGACGTCCTGCAGGGCATCGTAGGCGTGATCCGGATAGACCGGCAGCAAGGCGCGATGCTCGACTACATAAAACGGCAACTTGTCCAGCGGCGCATCTTCATTGAAGATGCCCTCACCCCCTATGCCGAGGCGTGCGGCAATGCGCTGCTGCAATGCCGACACTTTGTCGACACGGAAATTGGCGCGCTGATAAGTCAGGCTGGCGATGTTGGCAAGATAGCCTTGCTGCGAGGCCAGAAACTCGTCGCGCTCCGCCAGCAGCGTCCGCGGCGCCACGCTGCTGTTGAAATAGCCTAGGAGATAGTCCACGTAGGACAGCTCCTTTTCCATGTCCTCGCTGCACTGCTGCAAATACGCCTTGATCGCGGCGGAACAATCCTTGAATACCTCGTTGTTGACGCCGGGTTTGGCGAACGGCCATTGCTCGCCCCAGACCGTGTCGCCAGCCTCGCGGTTGAATGCCAGCAGATTCGGCAACAAGGCCAGTTGCTGGCAGCCGTTGGCGAGCAATTGCTCGAAGGGCAGAAGAAACTGGTGCAATTGCGTCTGTTCGGGCGTGACCGGCAAATGCAGCAAGCCATAACAAGGCGGCACGTAATCGGTCGCCGGGGAATACACGGAGGGATTGCGCCAGCGGCCATACGGCAGCAGCACCGGCGGATTGCGCAGCAACGGACTACATGTCAGATACTGCACCACCTCATCAACGCTGAACACGCAGTCGATGCCGTGTGCGACCAGGGTGACCGATTCGAGCATGGTGGCGATCGGATCGGGTCCCCACAATAAGGGATAGCAGCCCGGCTCCGTGGTCCATTCCCAGGGCTCTCCCGGCACCATCGAGAGGATGCCCTGCACGCCATCGATATCCAGCACCGCATTGACCAGTCGCGCTAGATTGACGGTTATCGGGCGTGCGCAGTCGAGCGGTGGCGGCAGGTCCGTAATCCAGCCATGTTCCAGATACGGGCCATCGTAGATGGCCTCATTCTCAAGACCTTGCTGCTGCAATTGCTGCGTCGAGTAGCGTCGGACCGGCGGCGTGACATAGGTTTCGACCGCCGTAAACAGGGCCGCCATGATGGCGGCGGGGGTGGTCGTGGCATCGACATCGTCGCGCAACGCAATGACCGCACTCAGCGGCATGTCTTGCGGCTGCAGCCAGATGACGCGACTCACCGCCTCACCGAGATTGCTGTTTTCCCGCAAGAACGCATCCAGCGCTGCTTGCGCCTTCGGCAGATCGGCCAAGGTTCCGCGCGTGGGCTGCAGGTAAAGCAGGTAATTGCCGAGCAGGGTCAGTTCGCAGGGCTCATCGCCCACCGGCCACTCCGGGAGGTCGGGCTGCGGCTCGACGAAACTGTAAACGCGCCGCTCGGCGTTATACCAGTATCGGTAACGCTCTTCTTCAGGCTCGCGCACCAGTTGCGCGTTATTGAAGTAGAAGTAGCCGCTGTCGTCGCCGGTACTGTGCAAATCCAGCAGCGCGCGCCGGTAGTCGTCCTCGGAGATCGGGCCGCAAGTCAAGGCGCGTTGCGGGCCGAACGCCGCCGGGAAAATACCTTCGCCGGCACGGCGCTCTTGCGAGACCGGCGCTGGCGTCAGCAGATCGGTCAGCGGCAGAGACGAACGGTAGCCGATGTCCGAGACGTTGTAGCAGATTGCTTGCAGCAGCGTGATGCCGGGGTCGTTTTCGCCCATGTGGCTCCAGCGCTTTCCGGCGTATTCAACCAGCGCCTGCTTGGCCTGAGCCAACAGCGTCTCGAAATCTATCCATTCCTGTACTTGCGGAAACAGCGCATCGTTGCCGCTCATGGCCGCTCCTGTATTGCCTGGTGCGCCAAGGCTTCGACCGGCCATACCAGCACTAGCGCCTCGTGGTCCTCGCCCTCGACCGAGGCCTTTTTCCCGTTGAGTTCCAGGCGGTTCACGCGGTCAACCAGCGGCTGCCGCTGAATTTGTGCCACCACGTCGTAATAATCGAGCTTGCCGCCGAGCTTGACGCCGCCGGGCCGGTCTTCGATCCACGGCATGTAGTGTTGTTCCAACGCCTGCCGTACCTGCCGAAGGCCATAGTCAGGGTTGACGCCAGGCTGGAATGTCAGGCTGTAGTCGATACTCACGTCGCGGTACGCGGGATTTTCCAGCACGATGTTCTGCCAAGGCGAGGCCAGGCGTTGCAGCGTGTTTTGCATGTCTTGCAGCTTTGCCTGGTTCAGCAGCGGGCGCACCGGGTCGTCGTTATCCTTTTCGGTGTTCAGCGGGATAACGATCAGTCGCTGCTCGCGCGCGGCCGGCATCGTGGTCTGCTTGATGCTGGAAGGCGTCGCCACTTCGAACACGGCGCTGTAGCGCGCTTTCAGGATCGACACCATGTCTTGCCAGGTCAGCGCGCGATTGCGGTGCTCCAGTCGTCGCGCGACGCGTTCGAAGAACGCCTCCTGGACTTCCGCCGGCCGGCCGCCCCAGGACGGCCAGGGTTGCAAGGTTTTCGACAGCCCGGCGATAGCGGACACGGGTTGAGCCATGCTGTTTGCCGGCAAGGGCTGGGATAGGCTGGACGGGTCGAGGGCGGCCGGATTTTGCATCGTGGCCGTCATGCCATTGGTCAACAGGCCGAAAACGACGGGGTAGTCAGACGCCCCCACCGCCGGGGCCGCCGCATTGTCGATCAATGCTCGCAGCCAGCAGCGACCCGGGGGAAGTCCGTCCGGTGGCGCGAGCGCGCCGGCATCGTCGCCGCCGATGTCCTTGGGCAGAATGGCGGACCAGCAACCGCTGCGAAACAGGCCGGCGGTCTCGTCGATGACCGTGGCATCCAGCGGCGCCCAATGCCCTTGCGCATCGGCATATTGCCAGGTCATGTTCAGCGCCTTGGCGCCCTGCAGCTGCCAGAACAGCGACAAGGTCTGCCCGGGCCGCAAGCCGGCAAATCCCAGATAAAGCAGGTCCTTTTCGTTGGCCCGCGGTTCGTCGAATGTCTCGCCGGTGCCGAGGCGACACTGTTGCTCCGGTAGCGCGCCGAACAAGCGCCTTCCCTGTTCCGGCCACAACACCCCTTGTTCCCGGTCGTACGCGATGTACAACGCATCCGTTCCGCCGCGCCGCCAGTACAAGTCACTCCATTCGCCATGATTGGCCAGCAAGGAGCGGTCCAGCGCATACTGGACCGGCACGCCTTGCCGGTCCTGCCCGGCGGAAAACGGCGTATCGGCAGGGATAAGCAGTTCCGCCGTCGTCGCCGCCAACTGAAAAGCCAGCGCCACGCGCGCCGGTTCGGCGGCACGCTCGCTCAGGCCAAGCAGCTGTCGATAGTAGAGCTGGCGGTGTGCGTAGGGAAAATAATTGAGCAGGGCACGCGGCGTCTCCAGCATCTGGAGCACCGCCAGCAGCAACGCCTGCTGCGGCCATAGCGTGCCCGCGGCCAGCGACCTGTCCTGATACATGGCAGCCAGCTTTTGGGGGGTGTTCCCCCCCATGAACAGGATGTCGGCCCAGGTGCATTCCTGGTCACGCCGGCCCGCTGGATCTTCATAGGGGATCAGTCGCGCATACTGCTCGACGAATGCCAGATTCGACTCGATGCTGCGATTGTCCAGCTTGAAGCCCTCGCCGGCCACCAAGCTGGACAACAGATTTTCCAGCGCCGATACATCGCTCATGGGCTACCCGCATTGGCAAAATCCTGCTGCGCGGCGAATTCTCCGGTCCCCATGCCAGGCGTCGCCGGATCGGCACCGCCCGGCGGCGTTGGATTGCTGGCGGGTGTTGTCACCGTCAACAGCGCATTGAACTTGGCGCCCGCTCCGCCCCGGGTAATCAGCGCGGCGCCACTCGTGCAGCCTGGTGCTAGCTGGCTGGCGTCCAGCCCGACGATAGTGACTACGCCTACGCCTGAGTTGGCAAATCCTGGGGCCGTATACGTCGCATTGAGGTTGACCTTTGACTCGTCACCCGCAATACAGACTTTTTTGCCGCCGACGGTCGCTTGCCCGCTGCCGCGAATAACCGCCGGGCTGGCCGTAATCGTCACCATGCGATGGCCAAAGGCGGAGTCGATCTTTAGCTGATCCTGATCGATCACCATGGGTGAGATCATGCGACCATGCTCCTGCCGCCGACGATATCCAACTGGTTGGTCACCTTATGGGAGATATCGCTGCCGCGCAGCCGATAGGTGACCTGGATCTGCAAGCGGCTCGGCTCCGTCTGCGCCTCGTTGATCTGGATGCCGGTCACTTCCGCGCGTGGCTCGCCGCTCAACACGCTATCGAAAATCTGCGACTCGATGCCCGTCATCAGGCCCGCATTGATATTGGCGAACATGAATTGATTGAGGTCGCAACCGTAGCCCCAGCGCATGATGCGTTCGCCGGGCAAGGTGCTGAACAGAACGACCAGGCTTTGCCTGACATTTTCCGAGCCGGATGACATGCCGGCGCCGTGCTCCGGCGTAAAAACCGGCGGAAAGGCCCAGCCGCGCCCGTAGGCTTTTTCAAGAGAATCTTCCATTTCACTCTCCGCATCGGCAAAAAAGTTTCGTTCTCAATTGACCAGATTGACCTTGGACCCTTTGATTTCCACGCCGCCCGCACCACCATCCATGTCGATACGCTTGCCCTTGATTTCCACGCCGTTGTGCAGCTTCACGCTGTCCTTGTCCGCCACGATGGCAGCCGACTTCGCCGCCGAGTCGAACTGCAGAGACAGCTCGCCCTTCTTGAGGGTGATGCCCTTCAAGCTGTTTTCCTTGCTCATGGGGACCGGCGGCTTGTTGATCGGGTTGTACATGGACCCCACGATCGCCGGAAAGCACGGGTTATCGTCGAAAAAGCCGACCACCACTTCGTCGCCGGGCTCGGGGTAAAAATGGAATCCGGCTTCCTTGCTGGCATAAGGCATCGCCAGCCTGGCCCACACGACGTTGTTGTTTTCTCCCAGTACCGGCAGCGACACGCGCACGCGCTCCAGGTGGTTCGGATCGCTTTGAAAGGCAGCAACCACGCCGACCTGTAGGCCGCTGATCGTCGGCAGCGGCGCCAGCGCGCCGGCGAGGTTTCTCATGCCGAGGGAAACGACGGTCGTCCATTCCGCCTTGCCGAGGTTATGGCTGATCCCGGTCACGATGCCCAACCCGTCGAACCGCTTTCCGAAACCGGACAAGGCCAGCGTCTGCCCGAGCTGGTAATCCATCGTCCCGATCGTCTTGAATTGCCCTTGCACGCCGCCCTCCTGCAAATGCTGCAAGATGCTGTCGGCCGTGCCTTGCAAGGTGTTTTGAGACACCGAGATGCTGCTGCCCATCGTCCACGGGGCAGCGTTCAAGACCTGAAGCTCCGCCGGGTTCAGCGCCTGCGTTCCCAGCTTTTCCCGGGCGGCGGTGGCGGAAGACATGTGCTGCTGGGCAATATCCCAAGCCGTCACTTTTAGCTCTTTCGGCTGATACTGATCGTTGAACTGCCAGTGGGCCTCGATCAGCGGTGCGTTGCTTCCCCTGCCCTCGTGGCTGTTCACATCGCTTTGCCGAAACGTGTGGTCGGGCGTATCTGCAAGCCTGGGTCGAATGATTCTGACCATGTCAGGATCCGGCAGCAGCCAAGCGCCATTCGCGTCGAGCAGGCTGCGCATAAAAGCCCAGTCGGAACAGCGAAACTGAATCAGCTGCTCCTGCTTGGCCGTCATGCCAGCGGTATCGCGGCAGGCGATATCCTGCTCGCGCAGTAGCTTGCTGACGATTTCCTGCGCGCTCATGTCGGCAAAGACCTGGGAGCGACAGCTGCTTTCCAGACTAACAAGAGCGTGTTTCAGCTTGAGCGTGAGCTGGACCTTGTTCAAGCGCAATTCCAGTGCCTGCTCGACCACCACGCCGGAAAAAATAAGCGCCGGCTTTCTCCCTGCGTCTTCGATCGAGATGGATATGGCATTGCCTGGCCGACACAAGCCGATGTCGGCATCGCATTGGCTCAATATCTGCAGCGAATTGCCTTCCGTCGACAACAGCAGCGTGGCCGAGGCAATGGCGTTCACTTTTTGATCGACGGCAAACCACATCGGCTGCAAGCTGCCAAGGCTCTGCGTACGGCCGCCGCTGGTCAGCGCAATATGCAAAACCGGCGTCACCCGCCCTGCCCCCCATCCTGTGCCGGCGCCAGCAGCGTTTGTCCGGGCGCGATGGCATTCAGATTGTCCAGGTCATTGCTCCAGGCCAGCGTCAGATAGTTCATGCCGCCCACCAGCTGGGAAGCCACGCCGGCGGCAATCAAAGGCAGTCCCCCACCACCGGCAGGTACGCTCAGCACCGATACGGGTGGCGAGCGCAGGCTCTGCTCGGACTTTTGCAGCTCGATGCTCTGATCGGCGGTCAGGGTCAGTGTCGCCGTGGCGCGTAGGGGCGTGGCGTCACGATCGAACAAAGTGTAGCGATAGGACAGCGACTTCATCCGGCCGGCAAAATAGCCCTGGCCCGTCCAGCGCACATTGCCCCACTGGACCCGCAGGTAGTTCGGTTCGCCACGCGACGGATTGACGGTGCTGCAAAGCTGGCGCAGATAAGTCAGTTGATCTTCGATCGGCGTGATATTGCCGGGCATTCTGCCGTCGAAAATCAGATCCAGCGTCAGTTCCCCCGGCTGCATTACCGCATAATTGTTGCTCTGCACGCTGGTGTTGATGAATTCGTTCGCGGCGTAGTCAGTCGCATAGTTGAGCTCCAGTGTATCCGGGTTGTACATGGCCGTGATCGAGCCGACCCGGCTCTGTTGCGTCGCCTCGCGATCGGAATACGCAGTGATCGTCAACTTGGCTATCGCGCGATTGATCAGGCTCATGGATTCCACCTACCTTCCTCACGCAGCTTCTCCAGCACGCGCTGCGCAATGAGTTCCACCCAGCGCGCCTCGTCCGCCTTCTGCTGCGCAATGCCGCGCACGGTGGATGGCGGGCGTTCTTCGCCTGCGACAACCTTGGCCTGTATGACAAGCTCTCGGATTTCGATGGTCATGCCTTGATCCCCATCCAATGAATGTTCTGGTACTGCAATTCCAGCGTATTGACCAAGATGGCATTGGCATTGGCGTCGAGTTCGGCGGTTTGCCATCGGACCGGCAGCGCATTGCTGAGCGTCCACCCGCACACCGGCATCGACAGGTGATTCAACAGCAGGATGACGACGTCGGCATAAATCATTTGCTCGCCTTGCATGACCCGGTCGAACATCAGGGTTAATGGCGTAACGATCATCACGCCGCGCTCGAGGATCAGTGGACTGTGCTGCACCTTGTCGGCCAGATAGAGATTGCCGGCGTTTTGGCCACCCTGACTGTACGGCGTCACGTTCAACTGACGGTTCAGGCCCGAGACCTTTTGAAAAGCGATGTCCAACGGACTGGGGATGCCGCCGAAGACAAAGGTCGTCAGAAAGCGATTGGTGGGTGATGGTTCTAACAATTTTTCCATGACAATCTCGGCCTGTTAGGGTTGCCGGAGGCTTTCCAGGGTTGGCAGGCTTATCCCGTTCGTCATATCGAATTGCAAGCCTAGCTCGATGAATTCCGCGGGATGCAAGGTCGTCAGGCGTATTTTCATGATCATTTTTCCTGCGGCGACGTCGGCCTCGGTCATGGTTTCATGCAGACCCAGGCGCACGTCGAACGCATCGTCGGCCTCAACGCCATACAGTCCGCCGTTCAGCCAAAGCTTGTAGAGCCAGTTGCTGACTTGACCTTTGATCTTGTACCAGGTGATTTCATGGTTTGGCTCAAACACGAACATCTGTGCGAGTTGACTGACGTTGGATTCGATGTACGACACCAGGCGGCGCACCTGTACGTAGCGCCACGGCGAGCCTGCGCCGGCCGCCAATGTGCGGCAGCCCCAGATGCGAACGCCGCGCCCCGGAAAATCGCGGATCAAATTGAATGAACTGCCGCCATACTCCAGCTGATCTTCAACCTGCAAATGAGACTGGGTCGGCTTGATCACATTGCTCAGAGCCACATTCGCTGGCGCTGTCCACACACCGAGGTTGTAGTCGATACGCTCGATCGTTGCAGCCAAGGCGGCGGACGGCGGAACGACGACGGTTTTATCGGCGTAGTCAGTCAATAGTCTCGGCCAATAGGCGGCGCCCCATTCACGCCCGGTCCCGGTGAACTCGGTCAGGCACCGTCTCACCGCCGCCGCATCATCCGGAGCCTCCAGCAAACCGAACAGACCGCTGCGGCACTGGCAATACCCCAGCACGATTTGCCAGCTTTTCTGCCACAGCGTCACCGCCGAATCGGGTAGCAGTACCATGGCGGGAATCGCCACCAGCGTGATGCTCAACTCCCCCTTGATCGCCTCGGCGATGCGCGGGTCGGCAAAGGCGGCAACGATCTCCTCATTGCTGCTGCGCTCCGCCTCGCCATAAGAACCCAGCGAAAGCACGAAGCCACCGCTGCCGCCATTGTCGAAATAGTGTCTGACAGCATAGTAGAGAACGTCGACATGGGCTCGCGTCGCCGCCGGCAAGGTCGACACATGAGCGGCGCCGAACATTTCCACATACTCGGAAAAATCGTCGATAGCCTGCAGGGCGTAAGCCTCGCCGGTTTGCGTATACCCGATAAACAGCGGCACCGCGCTGCTTATCTTGTTTTGCGGAGCGATCAGGCTGCGTTCCGTAACGCTGACACCTGGTTGTCTACTCTCCATATCGAGCGTCTCCACCTCGGCAAACCAACGCAAGCAAGCATCGAGGGCGCACGACAGACCGGCCCGTCCGTGGCCGGAGGCGTCGGAAGTGCGGCAACAGGGAGGGCTCGGCCCAATGGCCGAGCCACGCTATTGAGCTACGTCTTGCGTAAATTGCAGGATGATGAATTCCGCGGGACGCACCGCGGCCATGCCGACCTTGACGATCATCTTCCCCAGGTCGATATCTGTCTGCGTCATCGTGACGCCCTTCCCGACCTGGACAAAAAACGCCTCGTCCTGCGTTACCCCGGCCAGCGCACCCTGCTGCCAGAGCCGATACAAATAATTGGTAATGGCCGCGCGAGACAGCTCCCACGTGGGTTGACTGTTCGGCTCGAACATCGCCGACTTCATCGCCTCACTGATATCGCGCTCGGCGCTGTTGAATAGCCTGCGTACCGACACATAACGCCACAGATCGCTGTCCTCGCAGGTCCTGGCACCCCATACCGTGGTGCCACCGTTATTGAACACGCGGATCATGTTCAGCGTCTTTCCGTTGCCGCTGCTATATCGGCCTTGCAGATCATCCGTCACCGGATACTGCGGAAGCATCCCGCCCTGCAGCGTCACGTTCGCCGGCGCTTTCCAGACGCCTCGCGTCAAATCGACCTTGCAATACACGCCAGCCATGGCCGCGCTTGGCGGGACGGGAATATCCGCCCACGTGGCCTCCAGCCATGGATAGTAGACGGCGGCATAGGGGGTGACGTCATAGTGCAACGACTCGCTGTGTAACGCCGCCTCAACCGATTCACCAGAATCGATCGGCGGCTGACCGGGATCAACCGGCAACTCATCAGGATCAGTCGGCGGCTCGCCCGGCCCTTCCCCCGCTGGAGCGCCAAGATCGTACGTGGGGCCATCCAGGATGGCGAATAAGCAGGCCCCGTTCTTGCACAACAGCGCCACGGCGTTCGAGATGTCCTGCCCCGCCGCCACCAGCGTCGTCGCGTCGATCAGCTTCGGTACTTCGCGTTCCAGGGAGCTGACAGGCGCCAGGTAGCAATACCCGCCGCCATTCAGGAAATAGGCGCGCATGCAGATATCGAGAACGTTCTGGCGATCGTACGCCCCCGACAAGTTTTGATAGTCCATCCAGGAAGCGATGCGAACAACGCCATTGACGCGCGCGTCGCTATCGGCGACGGCAAACACCGGCACCGATGTTGCACTGCTGCCCACCGATAGCGACAGGTTGTTGGTTTCTTCGATGTATACGCCTGGGTAACTGACCGTTACGGGCATGACCTTCCCCTTCAAGATTGGGTCGATATTTCGCGTCAAGACGGATTGCCGACACGGGCGATCAATAGGTCTGAATGGACACGCGGTCCGCTACCAAGGTCACCTCCTGGATCGACACTTCATTGCTGGAGGCATCGAGGGATGGCGAGGACAAGGCCGTTGGAAACGCATCCGCAACATTCCATGTCACGAGATAATTGCTTCCGGTCGCGTCGGTCAAACTGATCATGATGTCCCTCTTTACGACCTTGTTGAGCGAAATGGAATTGATCCAGTCATACAGGGCATTGGGGCCGCGAAATATGCCTTTGCGCAGCGTGATCGTGACCGGCTCGCGCTGACCCGGCATCTGGAAAAAATTTCCTATCCCGTCCTGGTATTGCATCGTGCCGTACTTTATGTCGAGCCCGGACACGGAACTGAACGGGATTTTGTCGTCGTCTATTGCAACCACGAAGCGGTATGACGGTATCGGATATTCAGCGGCAATCTGTTCTGTAGTAAGGGCCATTGCGCGTTCCTCTGAGGTGTCTTGCTTTTGAAATGCAGGAGGACAACAAAAGCATGAATCCATTGGTATTGACGGCCACACTTACACTTCACCCGCATGGATGCGGGCAGGCGAAATTCCTTTGCGCTGCTTCTACAACATCAACCGCCGACATCCGACCGCCGTTTGCAAGCTCGATAGCATCGCCCGCATCGGACGCGGCCATAAACTCCTGCACTCGTCACACGGGCGCCGCCGCATGGTCGCGGCACAAGCGCAGCGAGATCGAAACACCGATTGAATCGCTACGCAGCTTCCGCAAGGCAGCGATACACGTGCCTGAAAAAATCAAAGAAATGACAAGCGCACCAAGCGAACGCCCGGCGCTACCCACTGCGGCAGTGGGTCATCCCGTCTGCCCCGGACCGATCGCGATATGCTCCCCCTGGCGCATCGAATCACGACACGGGCACGCCCTCGCTCCTCCAGAGCACGAACTACCGCCAAGCCATTGCTGTGAATGCAATCCCGTGATGCAAATGCCCCTGCGCCCAATCGGCAAGGGCGGACTTCGATGACGCCGACAGTAGTTCGATGACGACATACAGGAGATATCCCCCGTCACTGGCTTGAGTGAATGCGCGTCGACTTGCAAATTGGCGTGGAGTTTAGATGAGTGGAAGATCAACGTTGTGTGAAAGCCTTTTCTTGGGCGCGATCAGCATCGAGGCTCGGATGTGAAAATAGCTCGCCTCGTGCAGACTTCGCTCAGGGCATTCGGATCCACTCCCTTTCCTGGCCGGAAAAACATGAGGGTGCGCGGGTTATTCCATCGCCTTGAGGAGATCGCATCCGCAGCACCGCAAGACGTCCACCAAGGTCTTCCTGACATTCTGCAACAGGGGGGCGCAGCAAATCCTGGCGCGCACGGCGCGCCCAGATCGTCATGCCCTTCTCCGACTTCGGCCAGGAGTGGGCAATCCGCCCGCGCTCTTGAAGGCTACCGAACGCGGCCGCCGCGAGCCCGCCAGAGAGAACAACTACCGTCGCTTGAAGCGGCTTTTCCGACTAGGTGAAAAGCCAGGCGCACTTAACCGACCGCGGTGCAGATCTTCATGCACTACCCTATGCGGCCTTGTCCACCCGAGGCGCATAGTACGGCCGCGGTCGATCCTCCAGAATGGCGTAGCTTGCCGCCAGGTCGCCGTGGTTCGGGTTCAACCAGGCGTCCAAGTTTCCCGGCTTGATGGGAATGATGCACCGGTCGTTGCCTGCGGTGGCGACTTCGGCCGGCGGTTCGCCGGGACGAAAAACCATCTTGCTCGCGTGCAGAAGCAAGCCCGTCGAAGGGTCTGGCGTAGCCAGGATCGCACAACGAAAGCGTGCCCAAGCGACAGTCGTCGAAGCCTTCGCTTCGCTTGAAAAGCGCGCTCTGGTGTGGGATCAGTACAACCTTGCCGTGCTCCCGCTGCTCTCGGTCTAAACGCTGTGGCAGCGACTTAATCTCCTGGCGTGCGCGATCAACCAGCTCAGCGGCTGGATATTCGCAGCACGCCCGGCCAGGGCTCCACCTTATCCTGCGGCTTCGGACCCGAACGCTTACTGGCGCCGGAAACACACAATTCCCACGCCGCTGGATAAGGCGGCGTGGGCTGATTGCAATACGCGGCCTGAGGCCTGGCACTCGTGTCGCTACGGCTTCCGTATGAATCCGTTCACGACGCCCGCGGAGTTAACATAGACTCCCACGATGACACCGCTAGGGTTGATCCCTGTTGCCTCAGTGAACGTGGCTCCGGGGTAGTCGAATGACGTGTAAGCGCCATTAAACAGAAAACCGTGGCTGACGCCCGAAGCATCGGTGTAAATCCCCACCACTTCACCTTGAGCGTTGGCACCGCCAGCAAACGTAAACGAGGAGCCTGGATAGTTGATCGTGGCAAACGATCCGTTGAACCGCAGGTACCCTTGGCACTGTGTGAAACATGTCGTTCCACTTAGGTGTGTGTAAGCACCAATGACTGCGCCAGATGGGATCACCACGCTGGCGGTACTACTGGTCGCACCTGGTGGGTCGAAGGTCGCCGAGAAGACGCCCCCCTTGGACAACAGGAAACTGTGGGTAACGTTGGTGTTGCCTGTGACGCCGCAGGCAGCGTCGGAACAGGTAGCGCCTGACAATTCACCTGCAGGGTTAATGCTACTGAGCTCTGTACCAGCCGCGCCTGGGTAGTCAAACGTGGTGTAAGTCCCATTGCGTAAAATGAAACCGTGGCTGACGCCAGCCACGTCGACGTAGGCGCCGACAATAACTCCCAGCGGATTGATGAAGTTGGCAGTCGTAAACGTGGAGCCCGGGGGGTCGAACGACGTAAATTCCCCTCCCTTTAGCGTAAAACCGTGCAAGGCTCCACCCGCCGTGAGGGTGTACCCGCCGACGCTCGTACCCTGGGGATTGGGGCCGCCAACAAGTTCAGTGAGTACCGCGCCCGGATAACTGACCGTCGTATAGGTCTGCGCCCACGCGAACGACGGCACTGCAACGGCCGCACCGATCGTACACATTGCGATGAACCGAGATACCTTAGTCATAAGATCTTCTCCTGATGCTCGTGTGAAGTTGCGGGCCAAAGGACTGAGGAGCCTAGGGCTCCATCCACGTACCCCACAAAGGAGATTGCGCGCTGAACGATTCCTTCCGAACGCATAGGCGTAGCGGTCGCTTATGAGTAAAAATGAACAGATGCTTCCTTAAATTACCAAATCTGTTGTTATCGAAACGTCCCAGTCCGATCTATTTCTGAGCCGAGAGCTGGCGACCCTCGAATTCAATTTCCGCGTACTGGCGCAAGCGCGCGACACCAGCATTCCGCTGCATTAGTTCGGCTCGGCCGCTCCGCGCAATACACCACGTGGCAGGATGAGCTTGGTCTCGCCCTTTTCGTGACGACTCACGAATTACTGTAACGCTCCCGCACCACGTCAGCGATACTCAGCTCAGCCTGCCGGCGCCCTCTGAGACTGGGGCGTGTGTAACACTTTCGACTCAAGCTCCGAACAGTTCGTGCCGTCGGGGGGAAACCTGCGCCCCGCCCTACACCAGCTTTCAGCGAGGTCGAGAACATGTCGGACAAGATCGGCCAGCTCCGCCGAAGTTTCTCGTTTCGACCCCTATGGAATTTGCCACCACCAAGCTCGACTTCACTCATTACGCGCTGTGACACTCTGGGCAGAATGGCGCGAACCAAGGCACTACGATTCCCCCGCATCTCTACGCATGCTGCATTCGCGGCGACATCCATCTTTTCCCAACGATCACGACACATGGAACCGACACTCCCCACTTCACATACCGAGGACGGTGCCGCCGTCTATTCCCGGCGTGTCCTTAAGATCTACGACCGTTGGGTACTCGGCTTCTCCAACAGTCATGCCTGGAAGTGTCCGACGGACACTGTGCTGCTACAATTCTTTCGCCAGCATCTGAGCACCAACCACCTCGATGTGGGTGTAGGTTCGGGCTTCTACCTGGCCAACAGCGCGTCGCAGCCGGGACAGAAGGTCACGCTGCTTGACCTCAACGACAACAGCTTGAGAGCGGCTGCCGCGCGCATTGCCCCTTTGCAGCCGACGATGGTGCATGAGGATGTCCTCCAGCCTAGCGGTGCGCTGGGCGACTGCAAGTTCAGTTCCATTTCGATGTTTTACTTGCTGCACTGTCTGCCGGGACAGATGGCACTCAAGGGTTCTGCGGTATTCCACCTGTTGCGCAAACACCTTATGGCCAACGGAACGCTCTACGGCGCGACCATTCTCGGCGATCAGTCAGGTCACAACTGGATCGGCCGCCGTTTGATGAAGCTCTACAACCGCAAAGGCATCTTCGGAAACCGCCAGGACACGTTGACTGACCTGGAGTCAGCACTGAGGCGCCATTTCGCCAAGGTCACGGTGTGGCAGCAAGGACACGTCGCGCTGTTCCGCGCGGAAATTCCGCTGAGCTGAAACCGCCCGCGGACGCCGCGGATTCACCGTCCCGACGCGTGCTCGCGTTCTATGGTGGGCTAACAGCACCGCCTGTGCTCGATCGCCCGTTTCTTATTCTGGCAATCGAGCCATTGGCGGAGGCTGCCGCCACCGTTAAACGCGCTGGATCGGGCCTGGATATTCAGCGACCCGCTCATCAGCCGTCAGCAGCGTGATGCCCTCGACCATCGCTTGAGCGACAAGAAGACGGTCGAACGGATCTTTATGGATGGGAGGCAAGGTATCGATGGCGACCGCGTGCTCGCTATGGATCGACAACTCCTGATAGCCGTTATCAAGCAGACTGCGCCGCAATACGCGTGGATCGACCTTGAAGTCATCCCGACCCAAGCCACGCTTGATCACAATTTCCCACAGGCTGGCAACGCTGAAGAACAACTCATTGTCGGGGTTGCTCATCAACCGCCCGGCATCGGCCGGAAGGTGTTCGACGCCCATCGCCGCCCACAGAAGCAAATGCGTATCCAGCAGCAGCTTCATGCGCCATCCTCAAACATTGACACGATCGACGCCTCGCCCATCCGGTCGAAATCGTCTGGCACGCTGATTTGTCCGGCCAGGAAACCGAACCGTTTGACGTGCGAAGGCTCCGGTGCGTCGAGGGCGATCACCTTCACCATAGGCTTGCCGGCCTTGGCGATTACGAATGATTCGCCCCTTGCAGCCTGCTCCACCAGCCTGGAAAGCTGGGTCTTCGCATCATGGATATTGTAGGTATGCACGGCGAAACCCACATGACTTAGTTTAATGAACTTAGTTTATCACTGGCTTGGCCCTTGTGGGCGAAGACCATTGCCCCTCCTCATCAGCCGGACCCCAAAGCGGACCGCAACTACGAGGCACAACATCTCATGTAAAATCGAGATGCAAATTATAAACTATTGAAAATAAATGAATTATATGACGGGCAAGAATGCATCGCCATGAGCGCCTACCTAAGAGTCATGCAGCCCAAGACCCGCGCAGCCCAGCGTGGCATGGTTGCTGTCTGTGCCACCAACGAGCCGCCTGGCGGTAGCGCAGTGCCAGCGCGCGCCGATTGCCCCAATGGCTGCCGCAGCTAGCGGTCCTTGGATGCCTGCGTCGTTCCCATGAATCTCGTGCGCCCTACCCTGTTCACCGACGAGCGCAATGACATGGCCATCGCCAGCGAGAAGATATTCGGGTCGGTGATTTCGATCATCCCGTACAGCGATGAAGACGAAGCCGTGGCTATTGCGAATGACACGGTCTATGGCTAGTCGGCGTACGTTGTGACGGCAAGTGCTGAATGCGGCGTGCGCGTCGCGGCGCGCATCGACGCCGGCCTCGGTCGCGAATACGGCATCTTTAGCCAATCCTGCCCGTGATACACCTCTCCAATCGCTAGCCGTTACTGGAATAACTGCACAGTTATTCGCTCAGTGATCGGATCAATGCACAATTTTCAGTGTTCGCTCGAACGGTCTGCAGCAATCATGGCCTGAGCGACAAGCATGTCGGACATCAGAGACTCTGCGTTTCGTTCCGCCTATACGAAGGTGTCGCCGACACCATTGTGCAATTGAGCACCGCAGCACTTCTGCTTAGGGTTGCTCCCATGCGAGCGAAATTGGCCCACCTACTTTCGGCATCGATCCAGGCATTCCGACCTGATTTTCCAGCTTCGACTAACCTCAACAGGGAGAAAGCCATGTCTCTCTTTCGCAAGTGCCGATGGAAACGAAGTTTACGGTTTTGGCTCGCGGCCGTTTTTGCTACGGGGGTCGCCTCCCCCTGTTTGGCGATCGACTACCAGCCATTCGACTGGATCCCGGCACCGCCCGGCACCAACGTCGTCCTGGTCTACTATGACTATGGCGCGCACAATGAATTCAACAGTCCCATTGCCGGTACGGCAAAGAACAATACCCATCTCGATAGCTACATCGGGGTCGCACGTTATCTCCATTACGGTGAAATCTCCGGGCATCCCTATGTGCTCGATTTCATCCTGCCCTTCGGCGCCTTGACAGACGGCAAGATCGCCGGCAAACGGCTGGGCGATACGTCCGGCGTCGCAGATCCGATTGCCTCGGTAGGCTATTGGTTCGTCAATCAGCCTGATAAGAAACGTTATCTGTCGGCCGTTGTCTTCCTGACTGTGCCCATCGGGTCATATGACAGCCACCGCGTGCTGAATCTTGGCGGAAATCGATGGCAAAACGACCTTCAGGTCGATTACACCCAGGGTTTTCTCGACAAATACACGTTTGACATCGCGGCGGACCGGATCTGGTACGGCGACAACACGAGAGCGGGTACAGGCCATCAGACTCTCAGTCAAAGCGCGACCTACACTGCCTATATCTGGCTGAGCCGCGACATCACGCCAGAGATGCAGCGGATTTTTCCGGGTGCCTTAAACACCTCTATTTCGGTCGGGTATGCCGGTGCGTTTGGCGGCTCCCAGCGGCTCGACGGTGTTTCGACAGGTGGAAAGACCCACGAACACCAAATCCGATTTACGTACATGCAGTCCATTTCGCCTACCTGGCAGGGCGCAATCTCTTTGAGCCATGACGTCGAGGCGCGCGGTCAATTCAAGCAGAATTTCGGTGTGCTCGTGCGAATCGCAAAATCCTTCTAGCGCCACGGCGCCCCTGCTGGATCGGCATGCATCTCAGTTTGGTGCCTGCCCCAGACTTCCGCAGACCAATGCCAGCGTCGCTGCCGCAGAAAGCGCTGCACTATGTGCATCGACCGCAGCGTTCCGCGCTTCAAGCAGCTGGCGTTCGGCTACCAGCATGTCGGTGGATGAGCCAACGCCGCGCCGAAATGCCGCGAGTGCCGCATCATAGGTAACCTGCGAGGCGTCGAGGAGCACGCGCGTGGCCGAAACGGCAGCAAGGCTGGTGTGCAATTTGGAATCGGCCATTGCCACTTCCTGTGCGGCATCGAGTTTGACGCGATCCAGCGCTTCGGCGGCGGAGTCCGCACGGTTGCGTGCTTGCGCCAATGCAGCGTTGCGAACGCCGCCGTTATAGAGAGGAATGGTTACGCCGACGATGACGGTTGCACCCCAGTGGTGGTTGGATAGATTGACGGTGGGGGCTTGATCGCCAACCGCCGGCACGGCTGAGAGATCAACATTGCCATTGGCATGCGTGCCCGAAGCGGAAACAAAGAACTTGGGCAGGAAATCGGCCTGGGCAGCGCGGACACCGGCGTCGGCCGCCTTCTGCTGAGCGATGGCGGCAAGCACGTCGGGACGCCGCTCCAACGCATCCGCAAGCACGTGATCGATGGGTTGGTCGAGATTGGACGGCAACGGCCGTTTGGATACGTCGGCGATCTGAATATGCGTGAGCGGCGACACGCCGATTGCCGACAGCAGCGCGAAATAAGCGTTCGACTTGTCTCCCTCGGCGTCGACTTTGGCAAGTTCCGCTTGCGCGGTGAGCTGGCGCGCTTGCGCCACCTCGATAACGGTTCCGATGCCGTGCTTTTTGCGACTTTCGGCGGCAATCTGGATGTCCTGTGCATCCTTCAGCGAGACTGCTGCGGTATCGGTACGGGCGGAGGCAGCCGAATAGGCGTAAAAGGCCACACTGACGGCGTGAATCAACCTCTGATGCGCACCGGTGAAGGCGATATTGGCTATCACAGCACCTTCGTCGGCGGCATTCACCAGTGCGTGCCGTTGACCGAAATCAAACAACAGCCATTCGAGCGATAGCACCGCCACGCCGCCGCTAAACGAATTGTTTTGGGCGACCGAGGCGCCCAAGCCCGAATTTCGTCCGTTCTGCTGCTGTCTTGCACCCAGCGCGGTGGCGCTGATGCGCGGCAGATACGCGCTGCGTGCGATACCGGCGGTAAGCGCGGCGTTGCGCGCTTCATTCCAGGCAATGCGGGTTTCCGGATTGGTGCTTTCCGCAAGATCAATCAGGTCGGCAAGCTGATAGACCCGTTGAGAGTCGACCGTTGTTGCCGGCAACGTTGCGCCAGCCGGATTGGGCGGCAGCACGTAGCCTTGCGATGGTGCGGCGGCGCTTGACGCGGGAGCGGCAGTCAATGCACCGGTCGCATCGACCGTCGGCGACCACGGGTGATCGGGCGCGGGAGGAGCCATTCGCAATGCAGAGGTCGCGCACCCGCACAGTGTCAAGGTCAATAGCGTAGCGATCTTAGTGCGCAAGGCCTTCCTCCCGTCTAGGCTTACCTCCGCCATTCGAGTCAAGCTCCCCGCCATCGATGGCCGTTGCCATCTGATCAAGCCGTGTGGCCATTGCGTCGAGCGTGCTGCGTTCGTCGGAGATCAACAAAGTCGTCTCGAATGCAGGAATGCCGGCTAGCAACGTATCCCTTAGCTTGAACCATTCTGCGGGCGGGCGAAGCCAGGCCGGTTCGTAGTAGGCCATGGCGAGATCGGTTTGAATCTTGGAGATCGAAGCGTGAGCCGCGGGTAATGCGTTCCGGCGTTCGACATGCTGCGTAAGCTCGGCAAGATGGGCGAGCTTGCGCAGCAGCGCAGAGATCGCAGGATCGATGCGGCGCACGATACTGACGGGCCAGATCGAAATAAAGATCAGATAGACCGCTACATTGCCGAGCAAAATGCCGATCACGCGGTCGCGCGCCACAGTCAGGTCGAAGGCTGGCGTCGAGCCTTGAATTACGCAAAGAAACAAGGCATAGGTGACTTGGAAGCCGGCATAGGCAATGCGCGGGCTGCCAGTGGCGATCCATCCGCCGAGGCAGCCACCGGCAAAGACCAGCACCAGCAATCCCCCGATTCGGTCGATGGACGGCGTCAGCCAGACAATCGCGGCCAAACCGGCCGCTGCACCGACCAATGCACCGGCGATGCGCAGGGACAATTTCTCGACCGTTTCCGCTGTCGTATCGAGCGAAATGATGTAGCAGGTGATAAGGCAGGTATGAATGCCCTGCCAATCGGCCAGCGAATAGAACAGATAGCAGCTCATCGCCGCGATCGTGACCTTGACCGCATAGCGGACGTGGTCGGGATTGGTGAACGCATCCGCGACGAAGAATCCACTCCTTTCCTGCGCGTTTTTTTTCTCCGCTGAGGGTAAAGCGACGGCAAAGTTCGCCAGCACCGCATTGAAATCCGAAGCCAGCGACGATGCCGCTGGCGAGGAAGACATCTCCGCGCCAGGCACCGGCTCGATATCCATGGGGTAGCGGTGCCGATCGAGAATGGCGGCCATATCGCCTAGCGTCGCGGCGGCGGACTGTCGCCAACTGTCCGACAGCTCGTGCGAGCGGTCGATCTCTTCGGTCAACATCAGCAGCGCATCGGTGGAACGGGCGGTTTGCTGAAGTGCTGCCAGGTCAGCGTGCGAGGACGTCTTTTCCATGAACGCCAGCCGTATTTGACCTTGAATGGCCGCATCGCCCTGCTGGCGCAATGATGTGACGCGTTGACGCGCTGTGGCGTCCGGTGCCCCCATAAGTGATTGCGCTGCACGCAATCGCGATGCGATGTCGCGCTCCGCCAGTCGTCGGGGAGCAGGCCCGATCAGAAAGTTGACGACCACGGATAGACCGGCGGGAATGCCAATCATCAGCCAGACGTAGAGCAATCCGCGCGTGGCCAACTCACCCTCCGGCGCCTTCCCCATTTGATCGAGTGCGTAAACGACGATCAGCGCAATCGTCGATGCTAAAGGCTTGAGCTTGCTGGCAGAGGCGAGGAATAGCAGCGAGAGCGACAGGGCAGCCATGATGGCCACCCGCAGCGAAGGTACATCCAGAGCCGCGCCCGCGATCAGTATGAGCAGGCCGATCAGAAAGCTGACCAATAACGCCAATACCACGCTGAAGAGCACGCTGCTGGTCCGATCCGGCTTATTCATGAAGAACACAACGTAAGCCGACAGCGCTACGTCCGGAATTTGGTAGGCCTGCCCTATCCATGTCGTGAGCACGCAGATCAACGCCAGGCGCAAAGTGAATTCGGCACGTCCCGGCGTGCGCACTACCAGCTCCGACAGCCGGGCCCGGATCGTTCCAGCTGCGTGCTCACCGGCAAGCGGCGCCATGATCGACCTCGATGATCGCGCTGGCACCCAGGCGCACCAGATCCTGGGGTGGATTTTCCAGCTTCACGCGTACCGGGAAGCGTTGCGAAACACGAACCCAATTGAGTGAGCGTTCGACATAAGGTAGCCCGTGCGGTATATCGACACGTTCGGTATCGAGCACTCCGGATCCGATGCCGGTCACGGCTCCCCGCATCGGCCGGGACCGGTCAATCATCGAATAAACGGTGGCACAGTCGCCGACCTTGACGTGCTTCAGCACCGTCTCGCGAAAGTTGCCGACCGAATACCACTCATCGGACGCGACCAGCGTGAACAGTGACTGGGATGGCACGACCATCTCGCCGCTGGTGACGCTGAGCCCGACGACGCGACCGTCATGAGGAGCTAGTACCGTCGTTTGCCGTAGAGCTCGCTCGGCAATCGCGAGCGCGGCGCGGCGCGCCTGCACGGTCGCTTCTTCACCGGCCGTGGTGTCGATGGCGGCCTTTGCGGCTGCTTGTTGCTCTTGCGCCTGACTAAGCGACTTGGCAGCATCGCGGGAGGTGACCTCGGCTTGATCGAGCTGCTGTTGCGGGATATAGCCATCCTGCGCCAGGGGACGCAGACGGTCGACGGTGCGCCGTGCGAGTGCGTCATTCTGCGCCGCCTTATGCGTCTGCTCGGCTGCAATGACGGCGTTTGAATTTTGCGTGGAAACGACGCGCCGCTTGGAGTCGAGCGCGGCTTCGGCCATGGCCAGTTCGGCGCGCGTCTGCGCGACCGCATCGCGATAAGGTTCGGGATCGATCTGAAACAGCAAGTCGCCCTGCTTCACCATGCTGTTTTCGGTGACGCCGAGCTTGATGACTCGACCGCCCACCTCGGCGGCGACGTGGACCACGTCTGCGTCGATGGAGGCGGCGTCGGTCGAGGGGTTGCGTATCGCGCGCGAAAGAGCAATGACCAGCATGACAACCGCAGCCGCTATCACGATCAGTGCCAGCAGCTTTGCCAGGCGCGAGGGACCCTGTTCTCCGGCCGCGCGCATCACTGATCCAACCATATGAGGTCGATCGCACCGGCAACGATGATGCCGACTGCCATCCAGGTGAAGAACGGATAAGCCACCAGCTGCGCCAATCCGGCGAGTCCGAAGGCAATACGTGCAAGGATCGCGATCACGATCGTCAAAATCGCAAAAACCAGCCAATCCGGGAAATACGCGCCGAACATAATGACCGCCGGCGCCGAGCTGGTCGAACAGCCGGCTATCGCGCCCACCGCGGCCAAGAGTGGCCATGAGCGGTGGCGGCCCGGCCAGACACCCCGAAAGGTTGCTGATCTCGTGTCGATCATGGCCTTGTCCCCTCGGTGCAACGTTTTCTGATGCGTGTAAGAAGAGTATCCAGCTAAAGCAGGGAGCGCCAGAGCATAGGCCGGCCTATACGGGATAGCAGAAAGCTTCAAAATCGCCGCTGCATCGAAGTCGGCGAGCCGTCTTGCCAAAGCAACCCAGCAAGCATTTCACTTACGTGAAGCATGCCCAAGGGCACGCAAACGCGCAGCAACTTTCGTGCCACACCATGCGCGCCGAAAAGATTTATACGGTTTCGCGTTGAACCGTTAGCGTTCGACGTGAACGTCATATTGAGGTTTGTATAGTCCAGGATCACGGGATCCTGGGATCGGCGTTGGCCTGGCCAGCCATCATCGACATTGGATGGATCCAATGATGAAAATCGACTGCAGCTATGGCGATTTTCTTGGAGTTGCCCGATACGTGGTTGGCTCGGTATGTAACCGATACCTTCGTGAATGGGATTCCCCTTGGCCTGCGGCTCAATGGTTCGCCGCATTCCTCCAACGGCCCAGGAGTCTCCCATGGCAAGCAGCACCCAGCGAATGAAGATCGGCGACTTCCTGCTTCGCCGTCTTGAAGAGGCCGGCATTCGACACTTGTTCGGCGTCCCCGGCGACTACAACCTCACGCTGCTGCAGCAACTGCACGACGCGAAGAAGATGAATTGGATCGGCACCACCGGCGAGCTGACTGCCTCGTATGCGGCAGATGGCTATGCACGATTGAAGGGATTGGGTGCGTTGCTTGTCACGAACGGGGTCGGTCCCTTGAGCGCGATCAACGGGGTTGGCGGCGCCTATGCCGAACACGTTCCGGTGATTTGCATTGCCGGCTCGATACCGCTGCGATCCATCGACCGTGGCTTGGGTATGCACCACACCATGGCGGATGGAAATTTCGATCACTTCCTCAATGCGTACAAGCCGGTGACGATCGCGCAGGCGCGGATTACTCCACGCAATGCGGTCGCGGAAATCGATCGCCTGATCCTCACTGCGTGGCGCGAGAAGCTTCCGGTGTACATGGAGTTTCCGTCTGACATCGCTTATCTCGATATCGAAGTGCCTGCCCCACCCCTTATGCTCGCCGAGCCGGCAAGCGATCCGGAGCGGTTGCGTTCGTGCGTTGCTGCGCTTGCGGAACGTCTGGCTGCCGCCAAGTCGGCGGCGATCCTGGTCGACACGGACGCGGATCGGTTCGGCGTTGCCTCCGAACTGATGGAGCTGGCCAACAAGCTGCAGGCTCCGCTGGCAGTGATCAACGCCGCCAAAGGTGTGATCGACGAATCGTCCCCGCATTACGTTGGCATCTACGCCGGCAAGGCCAGCGAGCCGGGTGTGTGCGAGACGATCGAGAGCAGCGACTGCCTGCTTGCCATTGCTTATCGACCCATCGAAGTAACCACGGGCGATTTCTCTGCTTCGCTGCCGGCCAATACGATCCACGCCCGCGCGCACTCGTTGGATATTGGCCATGACAATTATCAAGCGGTGACGCTTAAGGAAGTGCTTCGTGGTGTCATCGATGCCGTTCCGCAGGTCAGCCATCGCGCTCCGCGACGGCTTGCGGCAGCGGCAATGTCGAGCGCCGACATCGATGCCGATGCCAAACTGACTCAGGCCTTTTACTGGCCGGCTATTCAACGCTACCTGCGACCCGGCGATGTCCTGTATGTCGACAACGGCACGTCATTTTCCCTCCTCGGCCTCAGGCTTCCGCCGCGGTGCACGTTCATCGGTTCGATCAATTGGGGTTCGATCGGCTATTCGGTCGGAGCGTTGCTCGGCGCACTGATTGCGGCACCCGAGCGGCGTCATATCCTGCTGATCGGCGACGGTTCGTTCCAGGTCACGGCGCAGGAGCTATCGACCATACTGCGCCATGATCTCAAGCCGGTGATCTTGTTGATCAACAACGGTGGCTACACCATCGAACGCGGCTACCTCGGCAAGACCGAGCCGTACAACGACGTTGCCAATTGGTCCTACGCCGATTTACCGAAAGTGCTTCGTCCCGACACTTCGGCGCGATCGTTCCTGGTCAAAACCGGGGTGGACCTGCAAAACGCCCTTGGCACGCCGAACGACACGTTGATCTTCGTCGAATCGATCATGGATTCCTGCGACGCCCCTGCCCCGGTCACTCGAAGCAGCAACCTGGGCGCCGAGATGGATTACGGCCCGACCGGTCCGCAACACCGCGAAGGTTTGCAGCTACGGCCCGCGAAACCGCAGTTGTCAGCTTGATCGAGACAGAAGACGTTTTTAGAGCACAGGCGGCCTGCGCTTCCGCGCAGGCCGGACCTATTCCACGTCAAAAAAAGGGGCTCCGCCTTTAAATAAATCGTCGGGTGTATTCTGACGGGGCGGCGGGGGTCGGCAAATGGCTACCCATTATTACGAAGAGATATGCGATGGCCTCCAGCCCTTGTGGAAGGATGGCGAACACGTCATCAGCCGAGCACGACGGGCGGCCGCTGGGGGCGACCAGAGGCTGCTCATTGCGCGCCCCGCCGGCGAGCAACCCTCGCCTGCCTGCCTCGATCGGCTCGCTCACGAATTCGAATTGAAGGACGAACTCGACGGCGCGTGGGCGATGCGGCCGCTGGATCTGGTGCGCGATGGCGGTGGGACGATGCTGGTGCTCGAGGATCCGGGCGGTGAGCCGCTCGAGCGACTGATCGGCACGCCCATGGCGGTGGACAGCGCCGTGCGCCTCGCTGTCGGCATCGCCGCAGCGCTGGGCAAGCTTCACCGGCGCGGCCTCGTTCATAAGGATCTCAAACCCGCCCATATCCTGGTGAACTGCACGGACGGACAGCCGCGACTGAGCGGCTTCGGCATAGCCTCGCAATTGCGACGCGAGCGACAGGCGCCGGAGCCGCCGGAGACCCTCGCCGGCACACTTGCCTACATGGCCCCCGAACAGACCGGGCGCATGAACCGCTCGATCGACGCCCGCAGCGATCTGTATGCGCTCGGCGTCACGCTCTACCAGATGATCACCGGTTCGCTGCCTTTTGCCGCGACCGATCCAATGGAGTGGGTGCACTGCCATATCGCACGCAAGCCGGTGCCTCCCTGCGAGCGATTGCAGGACGTCCCTGCCCCGGTGTCGGCCATCATCATGAAGCTGATGGCCAAGACGGCCGAAGAGCGCTACCAGACCGCCGACGGCGTCGAGCGCGATCTGCGGCGCTGCCTCACCGAATGGGAAACGCATGGTTGCGTCGACGACTTTGCACTGGGTCAGCAGGACATGCCCGATCGGCTGCTCATCCCGGAACGGCTCTACGGGCGCGCAAACGAGATCGAGACCTTGCTGGCCTCCTTCGATCGCATCGCCAAAGAAGGGCCGCCGGAGCTGGTGTTGGTTTCGGGCTATTCGGGCATTGGAAAATCCGCTGTCGTCAACGAGTTGCACAGGGTGCTGGTGGCACCACGCGGGCTGTTCGCCGCAGGCAAGTTCGACCAGTACAAGCGCGACATCCCATATGCGACGCTCGCCCAGGCTTTTCAGAGCCTCGTCCGACCGCTGCTCTGCAAGCGCGAGGCGGAGCTTAGCAGCTGGCGCGACGCCTTTGCCGATGCACTCGGGCCGAACGCACGCTTGATGGTTGACGTGGTCCCCGAGCTCAAGCTCATCATCGGGGAACAGCCATCGGTTCCCGTGCTTCCGCCGCTGGACGCGCAACGGCGCTTCCAGCTGGTGTTCGAGCGCTTCATCGGTGTGTTTGCCCGGGCCGACCATCCACTGGCGCTGTTTCTCGACGACCTGCAATGGCTCGACGCGGCCACACTTGATCTGCTTGAGGATCTGTTGACCCGCTCCGATCTGCAGCACCTCATGCTGGTCGGTGCTTATCGCAATAACGAAGTCACGGCCGTCCATCCGCTGATGCACAAGCTCAAGAGCATCAGGGACGCTGGTGGAAAGGTCTCGGAAATCGCCCTTGCGCCGCTCAGACAGGCACATTTGCGGCAGTTGCTTGCAGACGCGCTTCGCTGTGAGCCCGCACACGCTGCGCCGCTCGCGCAACTGGTCCACCAGAAAACCGGTGGCAATCCGTTTTTTGCCATCCAGTTCCTGTCGTCACTCGCCGACGAAGGCATGCTTATCGTTGACCACGATGCTGCCTGCTGGTGCTGGGATCTCGGCCACATTCACGCCAAGGGATATACCGACAACGTCGTCGATCTCATGGTCGCGAAACTGGCGCGCTTGCCGGGCGAAACACAGAATGCGTTGCAGCAGCTGGCGTGCCTCGGCAACGGTGCCGAAACGACGACACTGTCGCTCGTCCTAGGGATGACGGAGGAGCAGGTTCATGCGGCGCTTTGGCCGGCCGTGCGGCTGGAATTGGTCGAGCGCGGCGCAGCCAGCTATCGGTTCGCCCACGATCGCGTGCAAGAAGCCGCGTATTCACTGATCGCCGAAGAGCTGCGCGGCGAAGCCCACCTTCGCATCGGCCGACTGCTGGCGGAGCACACGCTGGCCGGAAAGCGCAGCGAGGTGATCTTCGAGATCGTCAATCATCTCAACCGTGCGATCCCGCTGATCGTGTCACCCGTGGAGCGGGACCAGCTTGCCGAGTTCAATCTGATCGCGGGGCGGCGCGCGCAGGCTTCCATCGCCTACGCCTCGGCGCTCAAGTATCTGGTTGCCGGCGTAGCACTGGTGGGCGACGACGGATGGGATCGTCAACGCGAGCTTATCTTCGCGCTGGAGTTGCATCGAGCCGAGTGCGAATTCCTGACCGGTGCGCTGGCGGCTGCGGACGCGCGCCTGGTGCTGCTGGCAGGCCGCACGAAAGATTCGGTGGAAGCGGCACGCGTTGCGTGTCTGCGCATGGATCTGCACGTGACCCGCGATCAGAGCGACCGTGCACTGGCCGTCGGTCTTGAATGCCTGCGGCATCTGGGCATCGAGTGGTCGCCGCACCCGACGGAAGAGGAGGCGAACCGGGAATATCAGCGGATCTGGTCCACCCTTGGAGACCGGCCGCTCGAGACGCTGGTCGACCTGCCCTTGATGAGCGACCCGGCGTCGCTCGCGACCCTAGATGTACTGGCCAAACTCGGGGTGGCCGCCCTTTATACGAATCCGAACCTGCTTTCCCTGGTCACCTATCGCATGGTCAATCTGAGTCTCGAGCGCGGCAACGCCGACGCTTCCAGTTTTGCCTATGTATGGCTCGGCGTGATCGCCGGGCTGCGCCTCGGCGACTACGAGACCGGCTATCGATTCGGCCGGCTCAGCTACGAGCTGGTCGAACAACGCGGACTGAAGCGCTACGACGCCAGGGTCTATATGATCTTTGGCGGCATGGTCCTGCCGTGGAATAGGCCTGTCCGGTCTGGCCGCGAACTGGTGCGTCGCGCGTTCGAAGCGGCCAACCAAAGCGGCGATCTCACCTGCGCGGCGTACAGTTGCAGCCATCTCAATGCGAACCTGCTTGCCGCTGGTGATCCGCTGGAGCAGGTGCAAGGCGAAGCCGAACGGGGTCTCGCGTTTGCTCAGAAGATGCGATTCGGTGCCTTTATCGATCGCATCGGCGCCCAGCTTGGCCTTATACGCACGTTGCGGGGGCTCACGCCTACGTTCGGCAGCTTCGACGATGCGAATTTCGATGAGCAGCAGATCGAGCGCCGCTTCACCGAGAGCCGGAACTCGGCGATTGCCGAGTGCTGGTATTGGATTTGCAAACTGCAGGCGCGGTTCTTCGCCGGCGACTACGCGGCGGCGCTCGATGCCGCATTTCAGGCGCGACGACTGCTGTGGACATCCCTGACTTTCGAAATCGCCGAATATCACTTCTACAGCGCGTTGTCGCGCGCAGCTTGTTTCGATACAGCGACGATTGATGAGCGACAGGCGCACATGGAGGCTCTTGCCGACCATCAAAAGCAACTTGAGCTGTGGGCACAGCATTGCCCGGAGAATTTCGAGAACCGCGTTGCCCTGGTGCACGCGGAGATCGCCCGCATCGAAGGCCGCGCGCTCGATGCCATGATCTATTACGACCAGGCTATCCGCTCAGCCCAGGCAAACGGCTTTGTGCACAACGAGGCGCTAGCGAATGAGCTCGCTGCGCGTTTCTATTCGACGCGAGGTTTCGAGAAAGTGGCGCGCGTCTACCTGCAGGATGCTCGTGACGCCTATCTTCGCTGGGGAGCACATGGCAAAGCGTGGCAGCTCGAACGGCATTACCCCAACCTCAAGCCCTATGCGGACAATTCGCAGCAGACGGCCACGATCGGTACGCCGATAGAGCAACTGGATCTCGCCACGGTGCTGAGCGTCTCGCAGATCGTGTCGGGCGAAATTGTGTTCGAGCACCTGATCGAAGCGCTGATGCGCACCGCAGTGGAACACGCTGGCGCGCAACGCGGCTTGCTCGTACTTCCGCGGGACGGCGAGCTATGGATCGAGGCGCACGCCGATACCTACGACGGACCGGTCAAGGTCGCGCTCCGCGAGACGCCGATCTCCGCCGCCGAGCTGCCCGAGTCGGTGCTTCAGTATTGCGCGCGTACCCAGGAGAGCGTCATTCTCGACGATGCCTCCGCGCGCGGCACGTTCTCCACCGACGAGTACATTGTTCGCGTGCAGGCACGATCGATCCTATGCCTGCCGCTCGTCAAGCAGGGAGGACTGATCGCCCTGCTTTATCTGGAAAACCACCTCGCCGCCGGTGCATTTACCCCGTCCAGGATTGCGGTCTTGAAGGTACTGGCTTCGCAGGCGGCAATGACGCTGGACAACGCCCGTCTATACCGCGATCTCGCGGAACGTGAAGCGAAGATCCGGCGCCTCGTCGACTCCAACATCGTGGGGATCTTCATCGCGGATATCGATGGCCGGATCACCGAAGCGAATGACGCATTTCTTCGTATCGTCGGATATGACCGTGACGATCTCGTATCGAGGCGTATGCGCTGGCCGGACATGACGCCGCCCGCGTGGCGCGAACGCAATCAAAAGGAGTGGTTGCCCGAGCTCCTAAAGGCGGGGACATTGCAGCCCTATGAGAAAGAGTACTTCAGGAAAGACGGCAGCCGCGTGCCGGTGCTGGTTGGTGTTGCGCTGCTGGACGAGCACGGGGACCAAGGTATCGGATTCGTGCTCGATTTGAGCGAGCGAAAACGGGCGGAAGCGGAGGCGCGCCAATTGCAGCTCGAGCTCGCGCATGCAAACCGCGTCACGGCGATTGGGCAGCTCGCTGCCTCGATCAGCCACGAAATGAAGCAGCCGATCACGGCAATGGCCATCAATGCGTCAACGGGCCTGCGCTGGCTCAATGGCGAGCCGCCCAATGTGGAAGACGCGCGTCAAGCCTTCGATCATATCGCCCGTGACGCAAAACGTGCCGGCGAAGTGATAAAGCACATTCATGGCCTTGTTACAAAAGCCCCCGCGTGCAACGAGCTCGTGCAAATCAACGAGGCCGTTCGCGACGTCATTGCAATCGCGTCCAGCGAAGCCAACCGGAACGGCGTCTCCGTGCGGATGCAGCTGGCAGAACATTTGCCGGTTACCAAAGGCGACCGTGTGCAACTGCAACAGGTGATGCTGAACCTGATCATCAATGCCATCGAAGCGATGAGCACGTTAGACGCAGGACTGCGGGAATTGACGATCAACACCTGCATGAACGAACCGGGTGTCGTTCTTGTGACGGTGCGCGACTCCGGGCCGGGCGTTGCTTCCAAGAACATCGAGCGCCTGTTTGAGCCGTTTTATACGACGAAAGCCGCCGGGATGGGCATGGGGCTGTCGATCTGCCGCTCGATCATCGAAGCGCACGGCGGCCAGATGTGGGCAAGTGAAAACCTGCCTCGCGGCGCGGTCTTTCAGTTCACGCTGCCGGTCTATCCAGCCGTTTCAACGTAAACCGGCCTCCGTCCAGGGCTACGCCTTACATGATAGTCGGTCGGCGGGCGTTCGATGCCGGTCGAAGTGTCGACATCCGCTTGATAACCCTGGCAGTGCGCGGCTGGGTCTGTTTCCGTCTTGCCTTCCAGAGTGGTGCAACGAAACACCGGTCCCACTCTGCTTTTTGCGCGGCGCGCCGCTGCGAGTCGTCATAGGCAGAAACCAGCTCGTAAACCACGCAGCTCTGATCGCCACCGTCTTTCGGGTCGATATACACGGCGTGCTCGTCGGTGGAATCGTACTCCGCGTCCGTTATGCTAAAGCCCGTGCCATCGAAATCTTCGCTCCACGATTCGTTTTTCATGGTTGACCTCTCTCTCCGGATGGCGAGCCGGCGAATAGCGCGCCGGCTCGCTTGCCGTTTCATACCAAAGCGCCGTGCTCATGCAACTGACGCACCAACTTCGTCCTGCGCAACCCGCGAGTCTCGTTTGCGCAGTTCAAGCAAGCCGAGCAGCAACTCATCCCGCTCCGCCTCCAGCTCCTTGATGGAGCGCGATCCGACCTCGGCATGAACGCTGTCAATCAGTTTTGCCTGCACTTCCGGCGTCAGCACCGGCGTGCCAAGCGTCTTCCACCAGGCCATCATCGGGCCGCTGAACTGCTGAAAGAAGTGCTCGATGCCGCCCGGACCGCCGCCGAGATGGTTGAGCATCATGTTGCCCATCAAACCCCAACGCAGGCCCGGGCCCCAGCACAAGGCAGTGTCGACGTCGGCGGCGCTCACCACACCCTCGGTGACCAAGTGATAAACCTCGCGCGCCAATGCCGCTTGCAGCCGGTTGGCGACGTGGCCCGGCATCTCCTTGTTGACCCGCACCGTCCGCTGCCCGATCGCCGTATAGAATTCTTCTGCGCGGCGAATCGTTTCCGCAGAAGTCTTGGCGCCGCCGACGATTTCGACCAATGGAATCAGGTGCGGCGGGTTGAACGGATGGGCGATCAGGCAACGCTCGGGGTGCGCCGCGGCGCCCTTCTGAATTTCACTCATGGTGAGCCCCGAAGAGCTCGACGCAATGATCGCATCGGGAGCCATCAGCTGGTCGAGTTGCCCATAGAGCTTCTGCTTGAATTCAATCCGCTCGGGACCGTTTTCCTGCACCAGGTCCGCGCCCACGACCGCTTGCTCGAGCACGGGCGTAAACGTCAGGTTCGACCGCGAGGCTCCAGGCGACAGGCCCAATCGCGTGAGGGCTGGCCAGGCGTTCTCCACGAATTTCCTCAATGAGGCCTCCGCGTCCGGCGCGATATCCGTCGCGACGACGTGCAATCCCCTTGCGAGAAAAAGCGCGGTCCAGCTTGCGCCGATCACACCCGTTCCGATGATGGCGATGCGGCGGATGGGCTTGGTGTCGGTCATGTGATTTCTCCAATGTGTTGGTGAGACTTCGGCATAGGCAATGCCGGCGAGATTGTCGTGGGCCATGGATAGCCACATTAACCAGCAAGCGATGCGCGCTCCATTGCACGATGGTGTTGATTACACCTTCGTATTAGTGGGAGGTGATGTCGTGCAAAACCAATTCCAAAGTGCAATGGCGGCTGCATTCGGCACAGCTTAAATTGATTCGAAGACCAACGTTCCACATGGGTTATTGCCATGAAACAGCCAACTCGTATCGTCATCGCAGGCGGCGGAATCGCCGGAATTCTGCTTGCAACCAAGCTCGGCGACCAATTGGGCCGAACGGGTGATGCCACCGTAACCCTGATCGACCGCAGTCCGACGCATATATGGAAACCGATGTTGCACACCATCGCGGCGGGAACGCGCAATGTGAACCAGCAGAGCGTCATTTATCTCGCCCATGCGCGTCGACACGGCTTCACGTATCAACCGGGAGAAATGTGCGGCCTCGACCGGGAGCGTCGCGAAGTGCAGCTCGCAGCGATCAATACGCAAGAGGGCAATTTGCTGATCGAGCCGCGGGCCGTTCCATACGATGTGCTATTGCTGTGCCTGGGCAGCCGCGCGAACGATTTTGGCACGCCTGGCGTCAGGCAGCATTGTCATCTCATTGACAGCCAACAGCAGGCGGAAACATTCAACGTCGCGTTGCGCGAACGTGCTCTTCGCTGCGCCATCAAAGACGAGCAACTTCGCATTGCGATTGTGGGCGCAGGTGCGACGGGGGTCGAGTTATCGGCCGAGCTAAGTCGTCTTTTTGAAATCGCTGCCGGCTATCGCGATTCCACGATCAGGGAAAGGATGAGTCTGACGATTCTTGAGGCGGGACCACGCGTGCTTGCGGCCTTTCCACCGGAGATCTCGTCAGCGAGCCAGCAACGTCTTGAAGACATCGGTTTTCGCGTATTGACCTCGACGTCAGTCTCGTCAGCGGAACCGGGCGGCTTTCGGTACGGCGACGGGAAACTTGCCGAAGCGGATCTGATGGTATGGGCTGCTGGAGTCAAAGCACCGGATTTCATGAAACAGCTAGGCGGACTGGAGACCAACCGAGCGAACCAGGTTGTAGTGTCGGGCACGCTACAAGCGCTGCACGATGAGAGCATTTTTGCTCTCGGCGATTGCGCCGCCCTGACGCCAGAAGGTGCGCAGCGACCGCTTCCTCCTACTGCGCAAGTGGCTACTGAACAGGCCGAGCACCTCGCGCTCCACCTGCCGGATTGGCTCCGTTACAACAGGCCTGTTCCCTGCTTCCAATTCCAGGATTTCGGATCGCTTGTGTCACTGAGCGACTACGACGCGTTTGGCAGACTTGGGCGCGTCGGCTTTTTTCCTGGAGGGCTCATTCGAGGACGACTCGCTCAGCTCAGTCACGTCATGTTGTATCGACGTCACCAGCTGGCGCTGCACGGCCTTGGGAGAGCGACGCTGCTGTGGATGGCGGAGCAGATCAACCGACTTGCTCAACCAGGTATTCGACTCGCCTGAGGGCTGCACTTTTTTGCCATACCACGCCATGAAATTCCGCTTCGCCCGCGAAAGCCGCGGCTGAATGGGTGTCGGCCGGAAGGGCGGGAACGGATCGGCTTCATGCTACTTGGATGGTGCCCACGGAATTCATCTGCGAGGGTCGAGACATGAACAACGATACTAGCGATGATCGTCGCACCCGGATTTCGCCACGCACAGCCGTTGCTGAAATCGCCAAGGTTCTATGGCATCTGCGCGGCATCCTTGCCATCCTCCTTGTGCTTTTCGTCTTGTTGTCCATGGCCATGTATTACGGCGGAGGGACCGTTGATACGATCACCCGAACCCGATCATCGCCAGGCGAAACGTTCTATTTTTGCATGGTCACAGCATTGACCATTGGCTACGGCGACGTCGTGCCAACCACCATACTCGGCCGGATCATCGCAGTCTTGCTTGGCCTGCAAGGTGTGTTGATGACGGGGGTGATTGCCGGTTCTACGGTGTACGGCATCCAGGCAGCTGCCCAACGGGAGGGTTTGGGGAGCGCGCACAACCGCGACGGCTAGCCTCAACGCTGCCGCTGATGTGCTGTCAACGCAATTTGGCCGACCAAGTTATGGCCGGCCAAATCACACCTCAGTTCAATTCTTCAGCGGGTCCGAAGAACTCGTATCGGCTTCTATCCTCGGGCACACCCAGTTCGCGCAACGACCGCTTGATGAAAGCCATAAAGGGCTTCGGTCCCAGGAAATAGGCGTCGAAGTCGCCGCCGGCGGGAAGCCATTGTCGCAGCTGCTCCAGGGTCGGGCGACCTACCCCATCCGGGACAGGCGCCCCACCCAGTTGAGCCTCTTCATAGACGACGTAGGATTTAAACTGTGCAAAACGAGCACTCCATGCCTTGAGCACATCGGTGAAGGCATCCACCAGCGCATTGCGTGCATAGTGAATGAAAATGACATGCCTTTCGCCGCGGCTCAAGGCGGCCTCCGCCATGGCCAGCGTTGGTGTGATACCCACACCCCCACTGATGAGTACAAGCGGTTTGCCACTTTCGTTGAGGGTGAACTCGCCGGCAGGCGGAAAGACCTGCAGGATGCCTCCCTCAGGCACTTCGTCGTGGAGGAAGTTGGACGAGACGCCACTGGGCTCGCGCTTCACGCTGATCCGGTAGCTACACCCGTTGGGTGCAGCCGACAGCGAATAGTTTCGGCGGATTTCCGAGCCATGCACGCACAGGCGTAGGCCGATGTACTGGCCTGGCTTAAAGTCGAGCACCGGACCGCCATCGACCGGCTCCAGATAGAACGAGCAGACCTCGGCACTCTCCTTGACTTTGCGGGCCACGCGGAACGCTCGTGCACCTCGCCATCCGCCTGGCGCACTCGCCAGTGCATCGTAAGCTTTACGCTCGGCGCCCATTAGAATATCGGCAAGCTGTTGATAGGCCACTCCCCATGCTTCGACGACCGCGTCGGTCGCGACCTCCGGGCCTAGCACCTCCCGAATGGCACGCAGTAGACAGGTGCCCACGATCGGGTAGTACTCGGGCAGGATTTGCAGTGCAACGTGCTTGTTGACGATTCGCGCGGCAAGCGGGCCGAGCGCTTCGAGATGGTCGATGTTACGCGCGTACGTGAGAACGGCCTCGGCAAGCGCGCGTTGCTGGGAACCGCTGGTTTGGTGAGACTGGTTGAACAGCGGGCGCACCTGCGGATACCCCTGGAGCATCAGCTTATAGAAGTGTTTGGTGAGTGCTTCGCCGCCTGTTTCCAGCAGCGGAACAGTGGCCTTTATGATGTCGCGTTGAGCGTTGGTTAGCATAGGTATCTACTTCGTGAGCGAGCCGCGCATGGGCATCCACAGCGCGATGACTGTGTTGCGTGAATCCGGCTTTAGAGGGATGACGAACGCCGCGAGTACGAACTATTCCGCCGTCACTACACTGCGCTCTTCGCAAAATGGGGCGCACGCTTCTCCAGGAAAGCCGTAAGCGCTTCCTTGGCGTCTGCCGAGACCACCTGCTCAAAGAACACTTGGTTTTCATTCTTCATGGCTTCTTTGATTGGGCCAATCGAAGCCTGCTTCAGAAGCTGCCTGCTCGCCTGCAACGCGCTGCTCGGCTTTGCCGCCAGCTTCTCTGCCGTTGCAGTAGCAGTGGCGAGCAGGTCACCGTCAGGCACCACGCGAGTCACCAGGCCCAACTCCGCCGCATGCTGGGCGGTGAAAGGTTCTCCGAGCAGGTACAGTTCCGCTGCCCGGAGATAGCCCGCGCGCGCCGGTATCGAATAGCTCGAACCGAATTCCGGCACCAACGCCAGATTGATGAACGGCAATACGAATTTCGTGCTCTCACCCGCGTAGACGAAGTCGCAGTGGGTCAGCATCGTGGTTCCTCCACCGACCGCCGCGCCTTGCACGGCCACGACGATCGGCTTGCTGAAGGCGACCAGCGCATCCATCAGGATGCCCTGCGGGAACGCGTTCGGCCCGGGGGGATGATGGAGGAAATCCACGACGTCGTTGCCGGCGCAAAACGCGCTTCCGGCACCATGCCATAGCACGACTCGGATTGCGTCGTCCTTGTCGGCTTCGTTGAAGATCTCGGCCAGGCTCGTGTACATGTCGTTCGTCATCGCGTTCTTCTGGGCCGGACGATTGAGCTGGACGCGCAAGATCGCGCCGGAACGCTCGGTAATGATGTCGCTCATGGGTTGTTCCTCGTTTGTCGCTTTTCGATGTTTACAGGTGACGCATCAGCGCTACCCGCCTTTCGAGATGATGGTTTAGGCCGCGCGATCTTTGGCTTTCGGCACCGCCCCACTCGTGCGCAGCGCCTCGATGCCCTTCGCGTCAAATCCCAGGTCACGCAGGATCTCTTCGGTGTGCTCACCCAGATCGGGCGCGCGCCGCGCCGGCACCTTGTCAACGCCATGCACCTGGATCGGACTGCTGATGGTCGTGGTCAGCTTGCCGGCGCCCTCGATCGGCACGGTGATCCCGTTCAACGCAAGTTGGGGATCGTTGATCACCTCCTGCGGCCCGCGGACCTCGCCGAACGTGACGTGCACGCCGCCGAACACTTCATGCCAGTGCGCCATCGGCTGTGAGGCGAAGAGCTCGTCGAGGATGGCCGCGAGAATCGGCATGTTGGCAATCAGCTTCGCGGGATCCGTGAACCGCGGGTCCGTAAGCAGGTCCGCTCGGCCGATGGCGCTCGCCACCGCAGGCAGTTTGTCGGGCGTGATGACTAGGACGAACCAGGCGCCGTCGGCCGACTGATAAACGTTCATCGCGGCGTTGGCCGGATGCTTGCGATCGTGCATCGGCGGAAACGTGGCGCCGACGAGCGCGCCTTGAATGGACACACTCGCCGACCACACCCCCTCGGCGAGCAGCGAGGTCGTGACATACGATCCCTTGCCGGTCTTCTCGCGCCGATAAAGGGCCGTGACGATCGCCGAATACAAGCCCATGGCCGTGGCGTTGTCGCCACTACCGCTCACCGGCCAGGTTGGCGGTGCACCGGCGTCGCGAGTCATCGACAGCAGGCCACTGCGCGCCCAGTAGGCGGTGAGGTCGAAGCCCGGGAGGGTGGCGTCCGGCCCTTTTTCACCGAAACCCGTCAGATCCGCGTAGATCAGGCGCGGATTCCACGCCGCCACGCTATCGTATTCTAGTCCCAGCTTTTTGCGCGCCGGGTGCGGTGTGTTGATGATGAACACATCCGCCCACTTCACGAGCTCTTGTACGACCGCTTGAGAGCTCGGAGATTTCAAGTCCAGCGTGATGCTGCGCTTGTTGCGGTTGGCCAGATGCCACGCGTAGGCCTCCTCGGAATTCGGTAGGACCGGAAGCTTGTGGGCGTATCGCCACGCGTCACCAGTCGGCGGCTCGACCTTGATTACGTCGGCGCCGAAATCGCCGAGGACCACCGCGGCGCCTGGAGCGGCGACGTAGCTCGAAAAATCCAGGACCTTCAGGCCCGAGAAAATGTTGTCATTGGACATGGGATTTCTCTCAGTGAGTTGCGTTACGGCTGCTTCAGCGGTCGCGGAACTGGGGCGCACGTTTTTCGAGGAAGGCGGACGTGCCCTCCTTCTTGTCTTCCGTCCCGGCGCACAGCCCGAAGTAGGCGGCTTCGATGGCGAAGCCCTCGCTCTGAATCCCATTCAATCCTTGGTTTACCGCGTCGAGCGATAGCTTTATGCCGATAGGCGCGTTCGCAGCGATCGTGTTCAAGATGGCTTCTGCACGCGCAATGAGATCGGCTGCAGCAACGACTTCGTTGACTAGCCCGATGCGATAGGCCTCCTGCGCGCTGATGACGTCTCCGCAAAGAATGAGCTGAAGCGCGCGGCCCTTGCCAACCAGGCGCGGCAGTCGCTGCGTGCCGCCACCGCCGGGAAGCAATCCCAGCTTGACCTCGGGCTGGCCGAACTTCGCGTGCTCGGCGGCGATGCGAATGGTGCATGCCATGGCCGTTTCGCAGCCGCCGCCGAGTGCGAAACCGTTGATCGCCGCGATCACCGGCTTGCCCAAATTTTCGATCAGGTCGAGCACTCCCTGCCCGAAGCGGCTCGACTGCTCCGCTTCGACTGCGGTCGCGTGCGCAAGCTCGCTGATGTCGGCACCGGCGACAAATGCCTTGTCGCCCGCGCCGGTAAGAATGACGCCGCGCACATCGGCGGAGTCGCGCGCTTCCTCGAAAGCCGTTCGCAAATCCTTCCATGTCTGCGCGCTCAGGGCGTTGAGCACCTTGGGCCGGTTGATGGTCACATAAGCGATCGCGCCACGCTTCTCGTACTGGACGTTGGCGAGCGTCAGTGCTGTTGTCGATGCATCGGCAGGCGCTGCCGTGGGCGAAGTTACGGGTGTGGATGTTGTCGATGACATGTTGATCTCTCGTTCTAGCTTGCGCACCGGCGTAAAGCGCGCCGGCACGCTTGCGTTCCCATGAAGAACTACTTTAGGCGCCGACCGTGATCGACTCTATTGCACGATGGTATTGGCGATACTTTCGTATCGTCGTTGAGCAATGTCATGGAACTCGGTGGATTGATCGATTCAAACCAGTTGCGTTCCGTCATGGCATAGCAGGCAATGCCATGCGGCCTGAGCATGGCTTGATCCGTAGACCTGCACTTTGCGCGCCAGGCTCATACTTGCATTCGCACGGAAGGTGCATGCGCCGCAGCGCCGGCGCTATCGCTTGAGCAAATGCACCGTGTCGCCATCACGCATTTATCGACGGTGGATTGCCCGGGCAAAGCGGCATACGTGACGTCAATGGCCATCGCCTCGCTGGTCCGAGGCGATGTGCGTGTTCATCTAGTGTTCGGCAGAAATCACTTTCCCGCTGAAACTTTGATACTGATAGACGTTATAGGTAATCATGATCGGCAAGACCATGCCGATGCCAAGCAGCATGAATACCAAAGTGCTGCTGTCTGATGCCGCGGCCGCTACGGTGAGGTGGCCTGGCACGAGATCGGGGAACAAGGAGACAGCAAGCCCGATAAACGATGTCAGGAAAAGCACCCTCGATCCATTGAACGGACCATAGTCGCCACCCTTGGCTATGGAGTAGACGACATAGCAGGACACGGCAGCTGCGATAACGCCGAGGAAAATAAGCACATGAAATACGCCTGGGTCTGTCCAGCGTGCGCTTCCAACGGGACTGATGACACGGGTGCCGATCGTTACGACAATCGCGCAGCCCACCGTCGCGCACAACGCAATGATGGAATACATGCGCGCTGTGCGTTGTAGCCAACCAGCGGTCTTCCTCACCAACCACGTGGCACCAAGCAACGCGTAACCGGATACCACGCCAATCACCGTGATGAAAACAAACCCGAGACTGAGAGTGCCCGCCTGTAAGCCGGTAAGCAGTTTGCCCAGAACAATGCCTTGGGCTATGGCCGCTAGCAGGCTACCCAAACCGAAAACCCGGTCCCACAGCAATTTGTACTTAGGCCCCGCAGCATGCCGGAATTCAATCGCCGCACCACGCATGATCAGGCTGGCAATCAGCAACATGACCGTGCCGTAGAGATTCGATAGCAGCATGGCGTAGGCCGCCGGAAAGGCGCCAAATAAGGCGCCCCCGAGAGCTACGAGCCAAGTCTCGTTGGCACCCCAGACCTGTCCGATCGATTCGATCATCATATTGCGATCCGTCTCGCTCTCCCGCGGGCGAAACAGGCTGAGAATGCCGACGCCCAGGTCAAAGCCATCGGTGATGACGTACAAGATGAGCATGAGTCCGAGCAGACCGAACCATGCATGCATCAACAAACTCTCGGTTACAGCGTTATTCATGACTATCTCCGGTTGAACGGCACGGCGGGATCAATACCCAATCGCTGTGGAGTTGGGGTCGGCGCGCTTTGGATCGGCAGGTGGCACAAGAGTCAGATCGGGCCCCTGCTTTAGCCACTTGCGCGCAAAAATGAAGAACGACGCCGCCAGCACTACGAAGAACATGGCGAACATGACGATGCTTGCACTCACTGAACTGGCCGGCACGTTGGATACGGCATCCTTGGTTCTCATCAGGCCGTAGACGACCCATGGCTGGCGACCCACTTCACGGACGATCCATCCGCACTCCACAGCGATATAGGGCAAAGGAATCGCCAGTACCCAGGCAAGCAGCAATTTGCGTTGCGCCAGGAGTGCGTCGGGCTGCCGCCGCGATTTGTACACGGCGTATGAAGTCCAGAACGCCAAGCCCATCAGAAGAAAACCGACGCCCGCCATCACGCGAAATGCGTAGTAAAGCAGTGGCAACATCGGCGGTTGATCGGCTACGGCAAAATCGGTCAGTCCCTTCACCTGGCCATGTGGCGAATGCGTCGCCAGCATGCTCAGCATGCCTGGTACTTCGAGCGACCAGTCATTGGCTTGCTTCGCCTGGTTGGGCCAGGCCAGCAGCGACCAGTCCGCACCCGTTCCTGGCGCGTTGGTATGCCAATGCCCTTCGATAGCAGCTCCCTTGGCGGGTTGCGTGGCAAATACATCATAACCACTTCCGTCGCCCAGCCAGATTTGAATGGGTGCCACAATGGCCAACAGCACGAGCGCAAGCTTGAACGAGTGCAAAAAGAAATCCGAGTTGCGGCGCTTCAACATGTAATACGCCGAGACGCCCGCTACCACGACAAATCCGGTTTCAAGCGCAGCGAACCACATATGCGACACGCCCCATGGCATATCGGGATTGAAGATGGCACTGACGTAATCGGTTACAGCCAGCTTGCCATCCACGACGGAAACGCCGGCGGGCGTCTGCAGCCAGGAATTGGCCACCATGATCCAAAACACCGAAATCGATGAGCCAAGCGCCACCATCGTCGTGGCAAAAAGATGCACACCCTTGGACACGCGTCCCCAGCCGAACATCACAATGCCGAAAAAGCCGGCCTCCAGCATGAAAGCCATCGCGCCTTCGAATCCGAGTATGTTTCCGAAAAACTGCCCGGCGTACTGGGAAAACCTCGCCCAATTGGTTCCAAACTGGAACTCCAAGGGAATACCCGTTACCACGCCGACGGTAAAATTCAGCAGCAGCAACTTGCTCCAGAAACGCGCGTGCCGATACCAGACGATATTGCCCGTGCGCACCCAGAGCGATTCCACGACGCACAAGTAAGCGGAAAGGCTGATCGTGAGTATCGGCCAAAGGATGTGAAAGATGGTCGTTAGGGCAAACTGGCCGCGCGCAAGGTCCAAAGCTGACATGTCGGTTACTCGATCAATGGGGGAAAGCGAAATCCCGGCGGAACTGGCGCAGCATTCGATGGTGCACAACAGCTTCGCTGGGGGCGCGGGATCGCAGCGGATGATCGGTGGGCGGCGCTACTCGTCTTGGTCAATGCCGGCCATCAAATCCCACACGCAATCCACATCGCCATCGGCCAGTGCTTCGTACGGCGACCTGCCGCCCAGGCGACGTTGCCGAGAGCACATCCAATGCGCAGCCCGGTCACGGTTGCCCAGTAGCTGCAAGGCCATGGTTGCGATCGTGGATGCGTGCCGTTCCAGCACGTCAAAAGCCTGTCGCCTGACCTTTTCGCGAAACGCATCGGCCGCGGCGACGTCGGCCGCCAATTCTTCGAAGCTGCATAATTGCTCGTACATCGCAATCTACCTCTGTTTGTGTTCCTCGTCCTTGCCGATACCCGTCTTTCCGGCGCGACTCCTCAGCTGCGATCTCCACAGCAAATGGCTTTCAGGAATGCGACCACCGCATCCGTCCTGCCCTGCTCCACGAGCTGTCGCGCCGAAAGATTGCCCAGTTCCGCAATGGGCACGTGGAAGTACCAGGTGATGACTGCGGCCATGTTTGGCTCAACCAGCCGCGCAAGCTCCAGGACTGTGTTGACGATCGTGCTTTGTAGCGTTGCCATGGCGGTCACCTGTCGGATGATGGTCATCCTCGTGAGCATCAAAGCAAAATCTGCGCGCCGATTTGATTGCCCATTGGTATCGGTCGATACCATCGTATGCCGCGCAAGATGGGCATCTTGTCGATGCATGGGCGACTCGGATTGCGTCGACTTCGAAACCCGATACCAAGGTGTCGTGGACGAATCGCGCCTGCTGGAGCACCCTATTACGGGCTAATGGAGCGGGCCGTCCGGCGCCGGTCTTGTGCCGTAGAGACGCCCAGTTCGTGTGGCCCAGGCTGGATTCAGAGGTGTATCATGCACGCAGCAAGCGACGCCGGGGCCATGATGTCTTCCCGTATTCCGCAGGCCGAATCGATCGTGTTCGTCGTCGACGACGACATTTCCGTGCGCGAAGCCCTGGAGCTGTTGTTTCGCAGCGTTGGCCTGAAAGCGCAACTTTTTGCCTCCGCGCAGGCGTTTCTTTCACATTCGCGCACGAAAGCTCCCTGTTGCCTGGTGCTGGACGTGTCTCTTCCGGATTTGAACGGCCTGGAGCTGCAGCAACGCATCGCTTCCGAGCGCTTGCATATGCCGATCATCTTCATCACCGGCCATGGCGACATACCCATGACGGTCAAGGCCATGAAGGCCGGCGCCGCCGAATTCCTTGCCAAGCCGTTCGATGACGAAATGTTGTTGCAAGCCGTTCGTCACGCGATCGCGAGCAGTAGCGCCATGCTGGATGAAGAGGCCGAAATCCAGGCCTTGGAAGGCTTCTTTTCATCGCTGACCCATCGCGAGCGCGAAGTGATGGAGCTGGTGGTTTCGGGCCTGCTGAACAAGCAGATCGGCGGCGAACTCGGTATCAGTGAGATCACGGTCAAGGCTCATCGCGGCAGGGTGATGAAAAAAATGCATGCGCGATCCCTCGCGGACCTGGTCAAGAAGGCGGCAAAGCTGCCTATGCAATCACCGCCGCGCTAGGGATTGCATGGGCGGGGCGGCTCAGCCCGGGCGCAACACAATCCGCAGCACGTCGAGCAGCGCCGTGTCACTGAAAGGCTTGGATAGGCACTCGACCGCGCCCTGTTCGATGAGGCGCGGGCGTAGCTCCTCGTCCGTATGCGCGGTAATGAAAACGATCGGGACGGTTTTACCCCGTCGCACAAGCTCCCGCTGCAGCTCGAGACCCGACATGCCCGGCATCGCAATATCGAGGATCAGACAGCATGCCTCGTCAATGCAGCCCGAGCTCAAAAATTCCTCCGCGGAGGCGAAGGCCCGCGCCGAGAAGCCGAACTCGCGCAACAGGTCGGGCAACGACTCGCGCACGGATTCGTCATCGTCGACCACTGCTATAACCGATCGTTTCGCCGTCATGGGGTCCTTCCGTCATGTGCGGTAGTGTCGGCGTGCTCGGAGCCCAGGTTGTCTTGAGCCTGCACCGGGACGCAGAATGAAAAGGTCGCGCCGTGTCGCCGGTTGGGCGTCGCCCATAGCCGACCACCATGACTCTCGATAATGGTGCGGCAGACTGACAGGCCGATGCCCATGCCCTCCTTCTTGGTGCTGTAAAACCCATCGAAAAGCTTGGCTGCTTGCGCCGGATCGATACCTACGCCGGTATCGGACACGGCGACTCGCACCTGGTCGCCACCGTCCCACTCGATCCTGATCAGCAACTGCCTCAGACGGTCCTCGACACCACGCATCGCTTCCACGGCATTGATCAGCAGGTTCAGTATCACCTGCTGCAATTGCACGCGGTCGCCGGTGACTATGGGTATGTCATCATCAGCTTCCAACCGCATCGCGATTCGATTGCTGCGAATCTCGGAGCGCAGAAGTTCCGCCACCTCGTGAACTGCTTCGATCAGGTCCACGGCCTCGTTGCTGATCATTTTCTTACTGAATAGCGCGCGCAGACGTGTCATCACCTCTGCAGCACGGCGGCCATCGCGCAACGTACGCCGCAAGGTCTCGAGCGCACCTTCAATATTGGGTGACTTGGCGCCGAGCATGCGTAGCCCGGTACTTGCATTGGTGATGATGCCGGCAAGTGGCTGGTTGATTTCATGCGCGATGGAAGCAGTCAAGGCACCCAGACTGTTGACGCGAGCCACATGGATCAGCTCGACCCGGAGCCGGCTGAGTGCCTCTTCGGATTCCCGGCGATCGGTCACGTCCTGTATCGCACCGATGTACTCCACTTGGCCACGAGAGTCGCGCCTGGCGAGGCCTTCCAGATGCAGGTACTTGATCTTGCCGTCGGGTAGAAGCAGGCGGTGGTCAACCTCGAGGTTTTCACCGACTTTTGACCGCTCGACCATGTCAGTCATCAGATGCAAGTCTTTCGGGTGAACGCGCGTCGCGATAAGATCCAACGTTATGCGTGTTCCAAGTGTGATATCAAAAATGCGATAGAGCTGATCCGACCAGATGATCTCGTCGTCCGCCGCACACCAGTAAAAGCTCCCGCAGCCGCTGAGCTGCTGCGCTTTCGCCATCAGAGCCGCGCTTCGCAGCAGCTCTTCGCTTGCCCGCTTGCGTGCCGTGATATCGCGCATCACGCCGAGTTGCACGACGCCTCCGTCGCTGCCCAGCATGGGCGCGGCATGCGTCTCCATGTGAGAGCGCTCGCCTTCTACGGTAATGATGTCGAATTCGAGAAAGCCCTTTCTTCCTTCACACACATCCTGGTTGAACTGGATATATGCCTGACGATGCTCAGGGGCGACGAAATCGTAAAAACACTTGCCGATCAGCGCATCCGCGTCTGGCACTCCCAACAGGACGCCGATGGCCGAGTTGACTCGCAGCATCGTGCCGTCGCGTGCAACGACGTTCACGCATTCCGGCGTAGTTTCTACGATCGCGCGCCAACATTCCTCACTGCGCTTCAGCGCCCTGTCGCTGCATACCCGCTCGATGGCGATGGCTGCGAGGTGCGCAAGCCGCCCCATCATGTCACGTTGAAACTGGGTCGGCACGCCAGGCGCTTTTCGGTAGATGGAAAATACTCCGAGCGTTTCGTTAGTCCGCGACATAATCGGCATCGACCAGCAGGCGCGAAGCTCAGTTGCTTCGCTGAGCTTTCGCCAGACCGACGGCCATCGTGGGTCGGATGCCACGTCTTCAACGAACATAGGTGATTGGGTGATCACTGCAGTCGCGCAAGGCCCTAACTTTCCAGTCAACGGTGCTCCGTCCAACTCGTCGACGACCTTCGCCGCAAAAGGCGATGCGCCTCCTCGCCGAAAATGATTGCTGCCGACATGATCGAGCAACAGAATGCCGGCGTGACAGTCGTTGTCGATCGCTTCAACCAACTCACACAAGGCATCGAGTACCGGCAACCCTTGGGCCACCATTTCGAGCATACGCTTCTCGCCTGCCAGCAGTGCTTCTGCATGCTTGCGATCGTCAATATCGGTTAAAAAGAAATACCACAGGACTGGGCGGCCCTCGTTGTCCTTCAGCGGGAAGCCCTGCGAATGGAACCAACGATAGGTGCCGTCGGCACGCAGATGACGGGTCTCGGCGTCATAAGGCTCGCCGGAAGCCATCGCTGCCTTCACGCTTGCCATGGTCGCCTGCCGGTCGTCAGGATGAATCCGCGTCGACCAGGTCTTCAGTTCCTCAAAAGAGACGCCGGCATATTCAAGGGCGTGACGGTTGACATGTACAAGTTCTCCATCAGGCCCCATGAGCAGCATCACGGCAGGAAGGCCATCGACAATCAGCTGAAAGCAATGCTCGTGCATGCTCAGTACCGCTTCCGCCCGCTTGCGCGTTTCGATATCGGAATTAATGCCGCACCATTTCACGATCTCGCCCGCGGCGTCGATCAGAGGGCTGACCTGAAAAAGGAACCATTGATACACACCGTCAAAGCGCCGTAAGCGCGCCTCCGCCTCACCGGGCCGGCCGGAGGCGACAATGCTTTCCCAGGATTCGAGCAGCCTGGGCAAGTCCTCGGGATGGACCGCCGCTCGCCATCCTTCGCCCGAGGCTTCTTGATTGGAAAGCCCCGTGTATTCGCACCAGCGCTGATTGACAAAATCGATGCGTCCATCGGAATACGCAGTCCACACCAGACCTGGGATTGCATCGACGGCTCGATGAAGATCGATTCCCATGGAGATGCTTTCCCCGAATCGCATGATGGAAGAATGCGCCTCTTTGGGAGCGCTGGTCATTGTACTTTGGTATCGATTTGCAACGATCCAAGTCCATGGCATGGGGCCATCAAATACGCCGCTCGGTGACATTTGTGACGATTGCATAAGACCAAAGGCACGCCCCCGTCCCCGCACACATTTGATGCAAAAGTGTCACCGACACCTTCGTGCAATGGCATGTGCAACGCGTTCGACCTAAATTTTCCGTCACGAACGGTCAATCGCACTTGCGTCTGCGTATATCCAGTTGGATCCAAACATTTGGATGGAGTAAGGCCAATGCAGAAATTTTCGATGGAATGAATTTTCAAGAGTGACGAAACCGATTTTCGTGACCCGTTCGATCAGACAACCACTTTTTTGGCACACCGTCGTTCGATGAAGAGGTAGACATCAACAACGCGATATCGCTCGCTGAAAACGCCTCCAGTAACAAAGCCATCGACCCCTTCTCTTCACCCTCACTTCTCCTTTTTTGCGAGAGGACAAGCTTCATGTCTATCAAATCCGTCGAAAGCCCCGCACAGCAACGCGAACACCATCCGGCCAACCGCCGCGGCTGCGTCTACGTCCTGCAGGCTCACCCTGCCCCCGCCATCATCGCCATCGACCCCGATAGCGGCGAAGCACGAACTATTTTTTCCGTCCACGGCACCCCCGATGGGGTGCAGGTGGATGGACCCGGGAACGCGATCTACTGGACCAATATGGGCACTTTCCCTCCGAGCGGAGAAGTGTTTTCGGATCCTGACGGCGCTATCGAGTGCTGCGACCTGGATGGGCACAACCACGAAGTACTGATTGACGGCGGCGCGATCGTCACTCCGAAGCAAATGCAGTTGGATGCCAGCAATGGCTTGATCTATTGGTGCGACCGCGAGGGCATGGCCATCTTCCGCTGTCGCACCGACGGCAGTGCGTTGACCCCGCTACTGCGCACCGGTCGATGGCCCGAAGATTCCGATGATGTCCTGCGCCATTGTGTCGGTATCGCACTTGACGTACCCAATGGCTACCTCTATTGGACGCAGAAAGGGCCGCCCGACGGCGGGCTCGGTCGTATCTTCCGGATGGGATTGGACATGCCGGCAGGCGCCACGCCGCAGAACCGTAACGACGTGCAACTACTATTGGATAACCTGCCCGAACCCATCGACCTGGAAATCGACCACGAACGGCAGCAGCTTTATTGGACCGATCGCGGCAAGGATGCGGACGGTGGCAATACCTTGAACCGTGCGGATATCACTGCCACTGGACTCGAAAACCCCAAGGTAGTGGCCAAAGATTTGAAGGAAGGCATCGGCCTTGCTCTCGACCTCAAGCAACGGCGCGCCTTCGTTGCTGACCTGAGCGGCGCTGTCCGCGTCGTGTCCATGGACGGCGGAACATTCACGACGATCTACCGATGCGCCGGCCTCGCCACCGGCTTGGCCTTCCGTTCCACCAGCAGCTAGGCGCTCGGCCACAAGGTTAATGGATTATGTCCGCGCAGCCGAACTTTGCAAGTCACGCCCCCTTAAGCATCGCAGCATTGCCGCTCCATTGTGGCGCGGTTTGTTTCGGACATTACCTCCCGGACGGCAACCCGGAACCCTTCGCGTCCCGGGTTGCATCGTAGCGAGAAGCTCGGCACGTGCCGGTTACATGGGCTCGGACCTGTCCAGCCGAGCAGCTTAGCTTTCCAACGGGCATGGAGCATACTGGGCGGCTGCGCACTGTTGAACTTCATTCCCGCGTCACTGCATATGCTGGCCACCATTGATGGCGATATTCGTCCCCGTGATAAACGCGGTCTCATCCCGACACAAGTAGGCAATCAGGCTTGCCACCTCCTCGGGCCTGCCCAATCGACCCATGGGTATTTGCGGCAGGATCTTCGTCGCCAATATCTCTTCCGGAATCGATTCGACCATCCTGGTGGCCAGATAACCGGGGGAAACGGTGTTGACCGTCACCCCTTTCCTCGCCACTTCAAGCGCCAACGCCTTCGTGAAGCCATGCATACCGGCTTTGGCAGCTGCGTAGTTGGCTTGCCCAAACGCGCCCTTGGAACCGTTGATCGAGGAGATATTGATAACTCTCCCCCATCCGCGCGCGACCATTCCGTCGCAAACCGGCTTGGTCATATGGAAGACGGAGTCAAGATTGGTCCTCAGCACGGCATCCCATTCGGTCTTGCCCATCTTTCCAAGCACTACATCACGCGTGATGCCGGCGTTGTTTACCAGAATATCGATGGAGCCCTTATCCATCCGGATGCGTGCAACACACTCCTGGCAGCTTTGGTAATCCGCAACGTCAACGCCATAAGCTGAAAAGTTACGGCCCTGAGCTCTCATGGCCGCAAGCCAGTCACCGGCACCCGCATTGGCGGGCGAATGGGCGACAGCCACCGTGTAGCCGGCATCGTAAAGCTTGGTGCTGATGGCCTCGCCGAGCCCGCCCATGCCGCCCGTGACCAAAGCAACTCGGTCAGTCATCACGCCCGCTTACCCTCGCCATGCCATTCATTACGTGCGAGGGTGACTGGCGGCGCGCGCACTATCGGCCTCCGAAGCGCGCCCGGTTGCGGTGAACCCATTTCGGGATGCTCCTTCAAACATCTGTCGTGCGGCGGTGGTGAGCGGCTCCCAGGTCAGGCTCGCGGCATCGACCCATTGCTTATACGCGTGAACGACCCACGGGTGATTGGCAAAGCTTTCCGTCGAATCAGCGCAATTGCTCTGCCACTGTCGTGCCGCGACGCGGAAGCCATCCGCGGCGGTGGATTCGTGGTTTTGCATCTCGGCCATAACGCTCTGCCAGAAATGGGTGAATTGAAGGACCGGCTCGTGCATCAGCTCGGCTTGCATGGGAAGTACTGCCGACAGGTCCCGGTTGGCGGCGATCGCTGCAGCGGCCTTCTGAGTCGTGGCCGCATAGTCTTTTGCCGCCTTAAAGGCAATCGCCTGGTTCTTTTCCAGCTTGTCAAGCCACAGGCTGGCCACACTTGCGCCGAGACTGACGTTGGATTGATGCAGATCGAACAGGGCGTTTACATGGTAAAACATCATGGTTTGTTGTCCTTGTGGAAATTCTTCAGGCGCCGCCCGGCTTGGCCGATGCCTTGACTCGATGAACGTCATGCGTGACGAAGCCAGCGTCGTTGTTTGGCGGCTCCAGCCACGATCCATTGGCAAGCGTGCGCCTGATATCGTCCAAGCCTGCCGCCCAATGACTGTTCATCGTCGATGCGCCGAATTGATAGTCTTTGTAGTCGTGCTCGAACTCTCGCTGTTGATAGATCAGATGCTGCACGTTGTAGTGCTTTCCGCACGATAGTTCGTCCGCCAGGCTGAACCAGGGATCGTCCTTGCGCATCGCCTCCGGCACCTTTTCGAGCACCTTGCGCAATACAGTTCGATAGCGCTGTTCGCTCTGCATCGTATCCGTGACAAATCGCGTGCGACTGGAATACTGAATATCCTTCAGCCGCTCTGCGACATCCACCAGGTTATCCGGCATGGCTCCACGCGCATTCCAAAGGTCGACCTGGAACGCCAGGGTGTCGCGACGTGGCGAAGCGCGAAGGACTTCCTGCAAGGGAGTGTTCGATACGATCCCACCATCCCAGAAGAACTCGCCGTCGATCTCGACGGGCGCAAAAGCGGGCGGCAGTGCTCCCGAAGCCATGAAGTGCTCCGCACGCAAGCGGGTCCGAGTGGAGTCGAAGTACGAGAAGTTGCCGGTCGCCACATTGACCGCTCCCACCGACACTCGTATTTCACCGGCGTTGATGCGATCGAAATCGCAAAACCGTTCCAATGTCGCCTTGAGGGGCGACATGTCGTACCAGCTTTTCGCGTTGGACGCGCCACCGAACCAAGGCAGAACACTTGGAAACCGTGGATGAAAAAAGCCGAATTGCCCCTGCATCGCGGCGCTGGACGCTTGAAAAAAAGAGAGCGCCGTGCGCGTGACGTCCGAGCCATGGAACAATGCATGCTCGACGGCATGCGGCAGCGGGGGCGTCATGGCCGGTGCGCAGATGGTCTCCCAAAACTGGCGCAATCGCTTGACGCGCATCTCTGGCGCATTGCCGGCGATGACCGCTGCATTGAGCGCGCCGATGGAGATGCCTGCGATCCAGTTGAGGGGTATCTGCGCCTCCTGCAAACCCTCGAAAACGCCCGCCTGATAGGCGCCAAGCGCCCCGCCGCCTTGAAGCACAAGTGCAACCGTTTCGTAAGGCGGCATGCTTACCCGGTCATCGACATGCAGTGCTTTGGGCCCGCTTCTACTCCCTTCGTCAGCCTGACGACCGAGCTTTACACGAGGTTTCATTGCATGTGCCAGCCATGGCTGACGATGAACGATTGGCCGGTTAGCGCGGCTGTCGGAAACTCACACAAGAACACGACCGTCTGCGCCACGTCCTCGACCGTGGTGAAGGTGCCGTCCACTGTATCGCCAAGCAGCACGTGCTTGACCACTTCCTCTTCAGTCATGCCCAGCTTGGCGGCTTGTTGCGGAATCTGCTTGTCAACGAGCGGCGTGCGCACGAATCCAGGGCAAACCACATGCGACCTTACGTTATGCTGCGCCCCCTCCTTCGCCAATACGCGCGCAAGCCCCAGCAGCGCATGCTTCGCGGCGACGTAGGCACATTTAAGCATCGACGCTTCGTGCGAGTGCACAGACCCCATGTAGATCACCACCCCGCCGCGATCACCGGCGTACATGTGCTTCAAGGCCGCCTTGGTGGTCAGGAACGCCCCGTCTACGTGAATCGCTTGCATCGTCTTCCAGTCGGAGAACTCGTAAGTGTCGATCGAGCTGACGATCTGGATGCCGGCATTGGACACCAGGATATCGATTGGACCGAATTGGGCGGCAATCTTGTCCATGCCATGATTGACTGCGGCCTCGCTGGTGACGTCCATGGCCACGCCCATCGCCCTGCCCCCAAGCTGCTGGATCTGATCGGCGACCTTCTGCGCCCCTTCCAGATTCAGGTCGGCAATCCCGACGGCGGCGCCCTGCGCTGCCAGCCTCAATGCGATCTCCTTGCCGATGCCGCTTGCGGCCCCGGTAACAACGGCGGTCTTGCCCATCAGTGTAGTCATGCTTTGCTCATCCGAGAAAGAAAAGTGCTCAACGCTTGCCTGGAAGGTAGTCGTGGACGACCTCGCCAAGACCCAAAGTGAGATTTGCGAGCAAATGGCGCGTTTCGACGATTTCAAGTACGGGCAGATCGGCGACTGGCGCGAGTGCGTGCGGCGAAAGCTGGAGCGAGGCCGGCCCGGTCCAGGCTCCTTTCAAAACGACGTCCTGCGTGTAATAGCGCACGAGCTCGCATACGCGCGGCGAACCATCCACATGAGGGATGATCTTCAGAAGATAATTAGGGGCAGCGAGCCTTCGCGCCTGTTCCGCGACGTCGAGTTCCCGATGCTTGTAGCCCATCGTGGCCGTGGCTATGCGCACGGGGCCGTAATCAAGCGTGCCGACCAACGTATCGGTGTGGACTTCCAACCTTGGCTTGGCGAGCTTTTTGGGGAAGCCCCAGAGTTCCCGTCCACCCGCAATGGGCGGATGGTCGTCCAGATACATGGCCAGCGTGTAACTACCCGGCTTCCCGTTAAAGCTTACCGGTATGACTTGGCCGCTTTCCGTGTAGTCGCCAAAGCCGGTGGAGTCCGGCATGCGAATAAATTCATAATGGACAAGGGGGGCGGCGACGGCAAGCGGCTCTGGAACAAGCTCGCGCAAGCGATCGGGATCGGTGCGATAGGTGATGATGAGATATTCGCGATCGTAGAATTTGTACGGCCCCATGGGGAAGGCGGGGCTTGACATCGGCATGGCGAAGGCATTCTTTCTTACACGTTCTAGGCTCATCTAGGCTCCGGTGAAGTAATTCCATGTAAGCTCGCCTCCCATCCCCGGGGCTATCAAGCGCTAGCCGAGCCGCGACTGAGGCATCCATCGAGCACCTCATTTTAGGTATCGCCATCGCGCTGGACTACGTAGCGCAGCGATGAAACAGTTGTGAATTAAAGGAATAGATAAAGATGACAAGCATGGGTTCCATCGACCTTCTCAAGGCGGTAAAGACGTTTACCGCGACCTACGAGCTGGCTAGTTTTTCGGCAGCCGGACGACAGCTGGGCCTGACCCCCGGTGCGATCAGCAAGCAAATCGGCATGCTCGAGTCGTTGCTCGGCTGCCGGCTCTTTCAGCGAACGACGCGCAACCTGTCCGCCACCGAGGAGGGGCGGCGGCTGTATGCGCTGGTTCATCAACCTGCCCAACAAATCGAGGATGCTTTTGCTGCACTATCGTCCGCCGAGGCGCGAATCAGCGGTGTCGTCAAGGTCTCGCTGCCCATCGCTTTTACGCGCGTGGCATTGCTTCCGGTGTTGCGAAAATTTCGGGAGCAGTCCCCCCTGGTTACGCTCGATCTTCGTTTCGAAAACCGGCACGTCGACCTGATTTCAGAAGGCTATGACTGCGCCATCGGCAACCTGCCCGACGTCGATTCAAATATCGTTTCCCGAAACCTTTCACCCTCGCTGCAAGTGGTATGTGCAGCGCCCTCCTACCTGGAGCGTCATGGCGAGCCGCGCTCCATCGAAGAGCTGGAGCAACATGAGCTCATTGCGTTTCGTTCGCCCAGTTCGGGAAGAATCCAGGCCTGGAAACTTCAAGCGAAGAGCAAGGAAGTCGTATTCCAACCTCAGCCGCGGCTCATCGTCACCGATACCGAGGCACTGGCGGAGCTAGCGGTCGCCGGTTGCGGCATCGTGCTTCTGGGCGCTCATCATGCTTTTCCGCTGATTGATGCCGGCAGGCTCAAGCACGTATTGACGGAATTCGTGGAACGGCGAAGCGACATTTGCATTTACTACCCAACCCGCAAACACTTGCCGCCGCGCGTCGCGGCGTTTGTGGATTTCGTGATCGAAGAGATCAGGCAAAGCGAGATCGTCAAGCGTTCAGAACGCCTGCTTGGCCAGCAAAAGGATTGATTGAAGGGGCCGAGCTCTGTCCAGGCGCTGCGTGACAACCGTGTCACGCAGCCGTCTTCCGATCAGCGACGCAGAAGCTGTGTGCCGATGTTCACTCCAAAGCCCTGTCGGTAGGCGAGCTGAACCATCAGCATGCCAAAAGGCTCCAGGAAACGTGCGCTGGTCAGCGGGCCGGCATCGACGGGATCGAGTCCCAGTTCACCGATGAGGGTTGCGACCGCGCGCTTGGCTTGGACATCGTCGCCGCAATAGAACTGCGAGGGTTGCTGCCCGTCGAACCGCAGTTCTCCGGAGCGGAGCTGGTGAGCAAACGGAAACAGGACTTCAACCACCCTGGCGGCCGGCAGGAGCCGTGCAACTTCTTCCGCGCCAGAGGTTTCCGTACCCAGCAAAAGGCCGCTTAGATCCGGCTTCAAGGGATTGTTGCAACTGATAACGACTTTGCCGGCGAGTACGGAGGCCACGTCTTTAAGTGCGATGTCGATCGCTGCCCACGGCACCGCAACCAGCACCACATCGCCGAACTGCGCTGCGTCGATCACCGTACCCGTGCGTCCACCGGCGGAAACTGCCGCCTCTTCGAGCGCCTTGGGGTCCTGCGTAAAGCTGAACATGATCTGGTGGCCCGCTTGCGACCAGAGCTTGCCGAGGCAGCCACCCATATTGCCCGCGCCGATGATGCCTATCTTCATGGAGGATCCTTCTTCTGTGCCAGATGCCATCTGAAAAAAACCATGGACTCGCCGTACCTACCTTGCTGGCCGGCATTGGGCCGGATAGCTTAGTGCGTTACGACTCACTCCAGCTTTGCCTACATGGCACAACAGTTTCCACTCGACACGTCCTCGAGATCGATGACGTCCGTCTTTGGAATCCACGCCCGATGACTCAAACAAGGTCATCTAGAGTCCAAGAAAGGTGTGCATCCCCTGCCCCGCTTTAACTACCTCTGGCCCTTTGACACCGGCGCGACTGCGCTGGAACCCATCAGCGGCCAACGTTGCGCCAGTGACTTCAGGCACTGGATGGTCAACGGCAATCACTCCATCTTCCTCCGATTAGCAAGCAAGCCCATGACATTGCAAAGAAGCTCGTCATGCGGGCAACCGCGGGGTCATGGGCTGCTTTCCCACCACCAGGAAACGAGTTGTCATGACGCAAGCCGCTAAACCACTGGCAGGAAAAGTCGCCGTCATCACCGGAAGCGCCCGCAATATGGGGCGTGCCTTCGCCGTGGCGCTGGCACGCCTCGGTGCCGACATCACCGTGCATCACCACTCCCCGAAGGCCAAAGATGACGCGGAGGAAACGGCGCGTCTTGTCCGGGAACAGGGCGCCCGGTCCATCATCGTCGAGGGCGACCTCGCCAAACTTGGTGTCGTGCAGACGCTTTTCGGTGCCACCTCCGAAGCATTCGGCCGCGTCGACATCGTCATCAACAACGCCGGCGTGGTTATCAAGAAACCGTTTGTCGACATCACGGAAGAGGACTTCGACCGCTCGTTCGGAATCAACGCCAAGGCGGCCTTCTTCGTCATGCAGGAAGCTGCTCGACGCATTGCCGATAACGGCCGCATCATCAATATGGGCACCACCATACTCGGCGCGACCATTCCCTTCTATTCCGTCTACGCGGGTGCGAAAGCCGCATTGGAAGATTTCACCCGCTCGCTCGCCAGGGAAATCGGCCCACGCGGCGTCACCGTCAATGTCGTAGCGCCTGGACCGATCGATACAGAGTTCTATCACGGCGCCGAGACGCCCGAATCGGTGGCGCGCGCCACCGGAGCCAGTGTCGCGGGCCGCCTGGGTCGCGTGAACGACGTGGTGCCGCTGATCGAATTCCTCGCCTCCCCTGCCTCGCAATGGGTTACGGCGCAGACACTGTTTATCAACGGAGGCTATCTGGCGCGCTGATGCGAAACGGAAGCTGGGGTCAGAGTCTTAGCTATCCCCACTTTTTTCTGGCAATCATTTCCGCAAAAAATCAGCGTTATGTTGATGCCGTTTCAACGCGAGTCGTCATTCCGGCTTTCGCCGGAATGACGAGCAAAGGCGTATCCGCAGCGGGATCGCCAAATCACCGTTCAACTCTGTCTATCCGGAAATACCTGCCGTAATGATCGGGAGCTTTTTTGAAATCAGCCAAGGACTGGTCGACCACGTGAGGTCCGCTCGGTGTCTCGCAATATGAGATTTTCTGCGTGAGGTTCTGGCGGGTCCCCGCGCTCAAGTTTGCGTCTGATGACAGCGGCCATAGATTGACGAACTCATCCGGTCCTCCCCAATCGAGGTCTTGAACGTGGTCGGCCTGTAGTCCAGTCCAATCGTATCCGTAACGCGTCAGCGCGGCGCGGAAGTCGTCCGCTTTGGAGCCGCGTTCGCTCGGCAAGAGTTGCATGATCTTTCCCGGCCGTGGCCAATATTTTGGCGGTACGCCAATCGGCTCGCCTAGCGGTAATTTTCTCGGATTACCGGGATCGTCACGGCCGTAGACCTGTCCTTGAAGGGCGATGCGTTTGGGATAATAGTCATCTTCCCGTACTTTGAACCAGCGCATGGCTATAGGGTCTTCTCGAGTGAGGCCCGTCGCGTCGTCGCATGAATTTTTCTTAGGATCTGAGACTTTTGTTGCAGTGGCCGCAGCCACCGCTAAAGGAGCGGCTATCTTGGGTGTCGTTGAGGAGGCTGCCGCCAATGCCGGCGCTGCTTTGGCCACCGGCGCCGCTTCTGCCGGCAGCGGTGGAACCAGGCGCAGCGGCGGGGCGGCTGGCTCAGCCGCAGGTGCGATCTTCAATGCCGTGTTTCCGATTACCGGTTGTGTGCCCGATGTAGCTGCAGAGGCTCTGGCTGCAGTGCTTTCACTACCTTGTGCGCCGCCCTGAATGACCTTCAGTACCGGCCGCGCACGAGAAGCGGTCGCAGTGGCGTCGCCTACAGCCCCGGTGGCGTCGCCGATCGTCGCAACGGTGTCCGCAGTCGTCCCTCCCACCTTGGCTACGGTGCCGGCACGACCGGCGGCGACCGCGAAAGTAGCGATAATGGCGATGATCTGGCCGGTCAGCTCGCCAATCATCGCGCTCTGACGTTCGCTGGAGGCTTTTTTGAAATCCTCCAACCAGCTTGTGACTAATTTTTGGACCGCCGCCGGTAGATTTTTTATGGCATTGAGAAAAGCCTTCAAGTCGCTGCTTGCAGCGTCGAAGTCGGTGAAAATGCCAGCAATAAGGTCATACAAAAATTTGATAATGGCATAGACCATGGTAATAAGACCTTCGATCATGCCGACGATACCCTCGGTAAATCCAACTATTATGCCGAGTACCGCCATGACAAGCGTGATCAGGATGTCGATTACGTCTATCCCTATGTCGACGATGCCAGCAGCCGTAGATCGCAGGGCTTCGGGTATATATTTGTCGATGAGTCGCATCAGACCGTTTCGCATACCATCTCGCGCGGAATGGATGCCACCAATCATTTTGTCGTACGCCAAATTTTTTAAGTCGGCGTAGCCCGACCGCTGAAGGCGAAGGGTCGCCGGCGCTCTTGATGCGATGAGAGCTGTGCTCGCGGATGAGTTCGCCGGTACCGGGCGACCGCTGAGCACAGCGTCGGCGGTGGCGTCCGCGGATTGCTCGTACGGGCTGTCATCGGGGTCTACGGTCAGCGGATGAGTTGTACAAGGCATGCTGCTTTGCTGAACAACATGGGCCAGTTCGTGAGCCAATAGACGCTGACCGGTTGGTCGTTCCGGCGCGTATTGACCGCCACCGAAAACGATGTGATTTCCAACCGTATATGCGTGAGCGCTAACAGCGTGCGCCGAAGCTTGTGCCTCTGCGTCAGAGTGGACTCTTACCTGGCTAAAGTCCTGCCCAAAGCGAGGTTCCATGAAAGCACGGGTGGTGGCATCCAGCGGTCGCCCAGGCGAATGAAGTACGTCGTGAACGATCGGCGGTACAGCTGGAGCAGCGGCGGCGCCTGCACTACGCCGTTGCAATTGGCAGGTGCGGCATGGGCCACCAAAAGAACTGAGATTGCCGCACTGGCATTTACGCTGTAGGAGGTTGGCGTTGGTGATAGCAGGTCTGTTGCCTTGCGTAACGATATGGCTTCCTCGATGGTTCATGGATGAAAGCTCCAGCTGTCGAGTCCGTATTCGATGGAATGTTCGATGGGAATGAAGACCGCGGGGCACTTCCCAAATAGGGTCTGCGCGAATGGGCGAATGACTCGGCCATGGAAAGCAGTCCTGGCACTGGGCGTGTTTAGGCTGCGAAGCAAATTTCAGGCCATCGTCCGGAAGCCATGCAATGCAGGGCGTAGGGCGGTTTTCGGGGCAAGTAATACCCGACCATGGGTAAAAATCGACCCACTTTGGGATCAAGAGTTGCTGACAGAACCTATTGGCTAGTAGTAAGAAAATGATGGAGCAAGCCGAACTCAGTGGCGCCACAGGTGCCGTCCATCGTCTTTCGAAGCGAATGCGCAACTTGCCAAATTCAGCCAGCCTGGCGTGAACTCGTTCAACGCCCCAGCAATGACGCCTTAAGCATTCGGTGCTGTGGATGCATCGCCGAGCGAATCGGAAACGAATAGCGTCTTGACACAAAGATTAAGTGCAAGATAGCGTCCGCTGCGGCGTCAGTCCCGCAGCTGGGTGAACCCAGGCGATGGGCTTCCAGAGCACCCCGCCTTCCAAAACGCATTGCGCTACGAGGTAGGTCATGGAGCTCGTCCGGCCTGTTGTGACCGTTACTCCCGTTGCCGGAAACGATGGTCACAACCCCTCGTTTCCAAAACCCAAGAGCGAAGTTCACAGCCGGACTTCCATGGCGAAATGGCGCAGGGCTCGCGGTGCGCTGTCGATCGTACTTGCCCTCGCCTGCAGTCCATGCGCCGCAGAGACGTTGTCCAGGCAGGATGTGGCCGCCATCGAGCATGGCCTGGTACCGCGCGTCATCGTGGCCGGGACAGCCGAAGGCCCTCGTGAATTGCACGAACGGATGAAGCAAACGACAACGCCTAGCTTGAGCGTGGCGTTGTTTCGTGGCGGCGAGGTGATTTGGGCGCAAGGCTATGGAACGGCAGCCCCCGGGCATCCCGTTGACGTGCATACCCGCTTCCAGGCGGCATCGATCAGCAAATCGGTAACGGCATTCGCCACGCTGATGTTGGTCGACGCCAACCGTCTTGATCTGGATCGAGATGTGAACGACTATCTCAAAAGCTGGAAGATCCCTGCCAGCCCCCTGACGCGCAGCGAGAAGGTGACTATTCGCCGCCTGCTGAGCCATATCGCGGGCCTTAACGTCGATGGATTCCCCGGCTATGAGAAGTCAGCGAAGATTCCCGACGCAGCGGGTGTTCTGGACGGGAAGGGAAACAGTCCTGCCCTGAAGGTCGAAGCCGTTCCGGGAACACGGTATTCGTATTCAGGTGGCGGCTACGTCGTGTTGCAGAAGTTGATCGAGGATCAATCGGGCTTGTCATTCGCGCAGTACATGCGAAGCCGCCTGCTCTCGCCGCTGCACATGGACGACAGTACGTTCGATTCCAACCCTTCGGGTGATGTCAGCCTGGCGTACGACTTCAAGGGAAAGCCTTATCCCGGCGGCTGGCACGTCTATCCGGAGCTGGGGCCTGCCGGGCTATGGACCACGCCATCGGATCTTGCAAAATTTTCACAGGCGCTGCAGGACGCGATCGATGGCGCAAAGGGTGCGCTGCTACCTCAATCGCTGGCCCGGCAAATGATCGTGCCCAGCGGCATTGCCGGCGGTGGAGATGGCTACGGTCTGGGCATTGAAGTACAAGGCAGCGGCAAGGATGCACGTTACGGTCATGGCGGAAGCAATGCCGGGTTCAAGAGCGAGTGGTATTTCTTTCCCGAGCGAAAGCTCGGCCTGGTGGTGATGACGAACTCGGAGAATGGCCGTGTCGTCCGCAACGAACTGATGCGTTCGATTTCGAACAAATATGAGTTGGGCCTGTTCCCCCCGCGCACCGTCACCCGTATCGATATCGAGCGCGACAAGTTGATGGCGCTGGCTGGCAGTTATCGCTACAAGGACGAGGATGAAGAAGTTCCTTTTCGCGTTACCGTCACTGACGAGGGTGACGTCACCCTGGAAAACCTGGGCAATGGCAAGGTCAATCATCTGATGGCGATCGGGTCCGATGCTTTCATCGATCCCGACACGGGAGAGGAGGCCAGCGTCGTTCGCGAAGCAAAGACGGGCAAGATTCAATCGTTGCTATACGACCGCGAAGACACGCTGACGAGAGTGCGTTGACGGAGGGGGCTTACTGTGGCTAGCGACTCGCTGAATTTATGCGCTGCAGGCAGCGATCAAGGCCACGGCACGCTCGATGTCCTTGTGCGTCGTGGGTGCGCCGACGGACAAACGCAGCGCACCCACGGTAGCGGCACGCCCCACGCAGTTGCGAAACGCCTCAATACTGAAGCTGCCTTCAAGTTTGTCGAAGCAGCGCTCCACTCCCGTGGCATCGAGTCCGAATGCCTTTTCGGCCGCCCCGGGATTGCAGAAGCAGCCTCCCCGAATGGCGACGCCATGCTCGCGCGCTAGCCGCTCGACATGTTCGTAGGGCAGAACGCAGCCGTCGTTCCGCAGCACGTTGAAGGCGACGATACCGCCCCGCCGCTCCATACCCAGAGGGCCATACAGGCGTACCAGCGGCACTCCATTGCGATGTCGCAATGCCGCTACAAGTCCCAGGAAATGCCGCGTATGAGACTGAATATGGGCACGCAAGTGTCGGCGCGGCATCTGGGCGAGAAAGGCGAATCCGGATTCGATGGCGGCGAGGTCGAGAAAATTGGGGGTTCCGTCCTCGAATGCCTCGTGCCCAGGCTTGAGGGTGTGCCGCCCGTGTGCGACGGACACGAACTCCACCGTACCACCCGAAAACCACGGCCTGCGAAGGCGAGCCAAGGCCGACCTTTTCGCTATCAATGCGCCGACGCCGGTCGGCAGACCGAATAGCTTGTAGAACGAACACACGACGAAGTCTGCGGCATGCTTCCTCAGGCTGAGCGCGCCGGATGGGCCGGCCGCTGCCGCATCGACCAGGACATCGCATCCGAGTGCCCGGGCCTCTTCGATGAGTGACAGGTCGTGAAGCACTCCAGAAAAATTGGACTGCTGCGGGAATGCGAACAAGCCCTCGCCCTGTCGATCGACGCTCGCCCGCAGGCTCGCCGATCCGCGATCGAGCCTCAGTTCCGTATCCAGCGGCAACACGCTGATGGCTGCCTGGGCGCGCCGGGCAAATTCCCGAATGCCGTTGACCGAATTGTGGTTGTCGGCCGAGAGGATGAGTCCGCGCTGCAACGAAAATCGATAGCTCTCGGCGACGAGCTTGATGGCTGCCGTCGCGTTGGCGGTAAAGCAGACATCGTAGATGTCCGGATCAGCATCGAAGAACGCGAGCGTTGCGGCACGGGCCGCCGCCTGCACGGCAGCGCTGTTGCGGGACGCCAGATGCTCCGAGTGGGGATTGCCGAAAATCCCGTGCGCCAGCCGCTCTCCCTGCGCTCGTACCTGCGAGGCACCGTACAGCGCGCTCGCCGCGTAATCGAGGTAGGCGATGCCGGCGGTGTCCAGACGCGCGAATTCGCTGGCGCGAAGAGCGGCGAAGTCGAAGGCATCGGCCGCATCGATGGGTTCCATGGCATGAGTCAGCATCCACGCCTCCGCGAGCCGCGCCCGATCTGCGCCGTAGCCGCAACTTCGCCCTCCTGCCCGCCTCCAATCCGGGGAGAGCCGCCGAAGTAGTGGCTCAATTCCGCGATCCGTGCGCGCTCCGCAGGCGAGGCGTTTGCCGACAGCAACGGACTCAGGACCTCTTCGCGCCAGTCGGCAAGGCCACCCGGCACGAACACCGCGTGGGTCACGCCGAGCGAGCGCAGCATGACCCAGGCCTGCCCGGCATGCGCCCCTTCCTGCGAGTAAAGGACGATCATCTGGCCGGGCGCAAAGCGCAGCTTCGCCAACTGGTCGATCGGCACGTTCTCCGCCGTCGGGATCGCGCCGGCGTGGAACTCGGCCGGCGAGCGCACATCGATGACGCGAAGTCCGGGTCGGCGATCGCGTATCCACTCGGCAAGCTGGCGAGCGCTGACGTGGTCGGAGCCTTCATCGATCGCACGGGCGATCGAATCCAGATCCAGCCCTCGCTGCTGCGTGCGCAATGGGCTACCCGCGAAAGGCGCCCCCAAGCCCAATGCAAGCGCACTGATGCCCAGCCGTCGCAGGATCTTCATCGTCTTGCCTCCCACTTCGCGACCCATGCCAAGATCGAAACGGCGACCAGCGTGACCAGCGCGACCACGACCCCGTAAGGCAGGCCCGTGAGGCGCTGGAGTGTCAATGGGCCGTATGGCGTCGAGCGGTAGAGAGGTTCGATCGCGGGGAAGGCCAAACCGACCAGCAGCACGCCAGCGAACAGCCCGAGCATCGTCGCAGCACCTTCGATGCGGCCGCTGGCCAGCGCGACACAGGACGTGCCCGGACACAAGCCGCTCAGCACAAAGCCGAGTCCGAAGACCAGGCCGCCGACGAGTTGCGGTAGCAGGTACGTTTCAGGCACATAGAACGTACCGGGATCAAATAGGCCCAGTCGCCCGCCCCAGAAAACACCAAGCATCGCGGTCAGCATCGCGCTCAGCATCACCTTGAGGACGGTGAAATCCCGCAGATAGAACTGGCCGGCGAGCTTCGGCGGATCGCCCAGGCCGGCGCATTCGAGCGCCCAGCCGAATGCCATGCCGATGCCTCCTGCAATCAGCAGATCGTTCATGGCCAGAGCCTGCGCACGAGCGGCGCGACGAGGAAGCCGGCGAGGAACAGTGCCAGCATGAAGATCCAGGCGCCGACACTCAGCAGTGCACCGCCACTCAACGCGAGGCCGCTGGTGCAGCCTCGCGCCAGCGTTGCCCCGACGCCCATCAACAGTCCGCCTGCGAGGCCAGCGAACAGCCTGCCGCCAGATGGACGGGCGGCGCGGACGAAAGTCAGTCGTGTTCGTCCTGCCAGAGCCGCCGATGCGGCGGCGCCGGCCAGCACCCCGATGATTTCGACGACAAGCCAGGCAGTCCACGGCGAACCGTCCTGGAGATAGCTGCGAAAGTAGGTGCTATGCGCAGCCGTTTCCGGCGAGACTGCGACGACAACACCACTCGCCACGCTCGCGAATGCACCGGACGCTCCCAACCCCTGCCCGGTCAGCGCGAAACAGGTGAGCAGCACCAGTCCCAGGCACACGCCGGTCGCATGGGGTTCGGCATAGGGACGTAGCGGGTGCATCGTCAGCGCTCCACCGGCAGATTGCGCATCGTCCAGTCTTCGAATGAACCGTCGTACAGCACGGCATCGATCCCTATAGCACGCGCCGCGAACAGCACCGCTGTTCCCTGCTGGCCGATGTGGCAATAAGCAATCACCCGATCGCCCGGCTTGACGCCGGCCTTGCGGAACAAGGCCAGCAGTTCGGCCGGCTTCTTCAGAGTCAGATCGTCGTTGGTGATGCTGGTGAAGGGCAGATTGCGCGCACCGGGAATATGACCGCGGCGGTGGTGGCCATCCGCACCGCTCTCTTCGAGGCCGTCGTAGTACATCGTGGCACGCGCATCAATTAGCACATAACCCGGTTGCCTGGCGTGCGCTTGCACGAACGCGGCATCGACGATGGTTGGCTGAAGGTTGAAGGGCGTCAGCGTTCCCGGCGGTGTGACTGCGGTGGCCCGGTCGGTCAGGGGGCGACCCTCGCGGCGCCACTTCGGAATGCCGCCGTCAAGCAGGTCGGCATGCGCTCCCAGCCCGGCCGATTGCAGCGTGAACCATATCCGCGTCGCCGTGGAGACCTGCTGGTTTGCGAAGTACACCACGACGCGGGAGCCGTCGGAGATGCCAAGGCCCTGCAGTCGCTGGCGCAGTTCCGGCGCGGTCGGCATTTCCAGCGAAAGCTCGCCCGACGTGGCGGCGACGTCGTCAAGACTGACGAAGCGCGCGCCAGGAATGTGCGCGGACTTGTACTGCGACTCTTCGCCGACCTGCAGCAGCACGAGGTTCGGGTCGTGCAGGTGACTTTCCAGCCACGCCGTGGATACCCATGGCTCGGCTTGTGCTGTGGTCTGCTCAGAGGTTTGCGCGTGCGTACGGTACGGCAGGGTCGCTGATCCGACGAGGATCGCAAACGCAATGGCAGTCTTCGCCAGAACCTTGATCTGCATGGCTTCTCCCGATTTAGTGTGTGCGACAGATATAGAGCACGCAGGTGCACAGCGGGATGGGCATGCGACGGAACCGGTCGGCAATGCGATGAAACGGTCCAGGCGCGGATGGTTCGTGTGCGCGATTGCGCGTGCTTTGCTAACGTGTCACGCATGGATTATCCCAACGACGACTTGCATGCCCGACTGCCGCGTAGCGTGTTGTCGGATCTGGGGGGCTGGACGCTCTACCAGAACTTCCGCACCTTCACCTGGCCCTGGTTGCTGCGCCGGGGAATCGTGTCGTGGCCGCTGGCGGTCCTCGCCGGCTGCACGTATGCCACCTGGCATGCGTCGGGCATGAATGCATGGGGCGACTGGCCTGGACTGGCGCTCCGGGCTTGCATCGCGTCGCTGATCGCGGTTTCGGCCGGCCCCTTGTTCGCCACGTTGATTCGGCGCTGGCGTCTGCCGCTCGTCGTGGAGCGCACGCTGGTGTTGCTGGCGATCCTGTCCGGGCTCTGGATCGGGGTCATCGCCCTGGACGGGGTGGGCACCTATCACGCTCATCTTATGCAGGCCTATGCCGGGCGCCCCATGGGGCCGAACCTGCTCGGCCAAGCCGTTTCAAATTTTCTCGCCACCACCATCGACGCGTCCTTCTTGGTACTGATCGTCGCGGGCGGAGGCTTCGCAGCCCTCTACTATCTCGGCGAACAGCGACGCATTGCCCAGTACGCAGCCGCTCGCCAGATCGAAAACCTGCGCGCGGAACGGAACGCAGCCGACATGCGACTGGCCCTCCTGCAGGCGCAGGTCGAACCGCATTTCCTCTTCAATACGCTGGCGTCGGTGCGGTCATTGATCGCCAGCGAACCCGAGCGCGCGGCAAGAACCATCGACGCGCTGGCGGCGTATCTGCGCATCGCGTTGCCGCGCATCCGCACAACAGGCATCGAAGAAGCCACGCTCGGTCGCCAGATCGATCTGTGCCTGGGCTATCTTGAGATCATGAAGGTCCGTACAGCTGGCCGCATCGAGGTTCACGTCGACGCGAACGATGAGGTGCGGGCCATGCCCTTCCCGCCCTTGATCCTGCTGACGCTGGTGGAGAACGCGATGACCCACGGCATCGAGCCGAAACCCGGCCCCGGCATGATCGCGATCATCGCAAGTGTCGCGGATGGATTCTTAAGCGTGAGCGTCGAGGACGATGGCCGGGGCTTGCAACCCGGCACCACGCCCGGCCTGGGCCTTGCGAATGTTCGCGCCCAGCTCCGCGATCGTTTCGGAACAGCTGCGCGTTTCGACATCGCGTCACGTGCCGGAAGCGGGGTGAGCGCACGCATCCATATTCCGCTCTCCTTCCCATGACTGCACCCATCACGGCCCTGATCGCCGAAGACGAAGAGCCGCAGCGAACTGAATTGCGCGGCATGTTGGCACGACTGTGGCCGGAACTGATCATCGTCGCGGAATGCGAGAATGGCATCAGCGCGCTCGATGCTTGGACGTCGAAGAAACCAGATATTGCCTTCCTCGACATCCGCATGCCGGGACTTAGTGGCCTCGAGGTGGCGCGGCAAGCCGGAAGTCCAGCCCAGGTCGTCTTCATCACCGCCTATGACGAATTCGCGGTGAAGGCCTTCGATGCGGGCGCCATCGACTACCTGCTGAAACCGATCCGCACCGACCGTCTCACCGAAACGGTGGCACGTCTGCGCAGCCGTCAGAGCGCAACGCAAGTCGATCTGACAGCATTGATCGACAGCCTCACCGACCGGTTGAAGCCCGTGGAGACGATTACCTGGATTACCGCCAGCATCGGCGACACTCTTCGTATGATCCATATCGGCGACGTCGTTCTGTTCCAGTCCGAGGAAAAGTACACGCGCGTTGCCACCGCCACCGATTCGGCATTCATCCGGACGCCATTGAAGGATTTGATGCCCAAGCTCGATCCTGAAGTCTTCTGGAGGGTTCATCGCAACGCCATCGTTCGCGTGTCGGCGATCCGGCAAGTCAAGCCGGATGGGGATGGCCGCTTGCTGGTCTGGCTGCATGGCATTATCGAGCCGCTGCGCGTGAGCGACGCGTTCCGCCACCGCTTCCGCGCCATGTGACCTGGCGTACCATATTCACAGGATGTGTCAAAAGCCCCGGCTCTGCCGGGGCTTTCTTTTTTTCGTCTTGCTGCGCCGCCCAGTGAAAGGGCGCCGATACCGCTATCCCTTGATGAACTTCAGGATGTCTTCGTTGATGACGTCCGCGTGCGTCGTCGCCATGCCGTGGGAAAAACCCGGATAGATCTTCAAGGTCGAGTTTTTGAGGAGCTTCGCGGCGCGCAACGCGGCATCCTGGTAAGGAACGACCTGGTCGTCATCGCCATGCATCACCAGGGCCGGCTGATGGATCTTCTCAAGGTCCGCGCTGAAGTCCGTCTCCGAGAAAGCCTTGATGCAATCGTAGTGTGCCTTGGTCCCCCCCATCATGCCCTGTCGCCACCAATTACGGATGACGCCTTCGGAGACTTTCGCGCCAGGGCGATTGAACCCGTAGAAGGGCCCCGAAGGAATGTCCAGGAAGAATTGCGCCCGGTTCGCGACGAGCGCATTCCTGAAGCCGTCGAAGACCTCCAGCGGCAGGCCATCGGGGTTGCTCGCATTCTTGACCATGATCGGGGTGACCGCGCCGATCAGCACGATCTTGGATGTACGCTCGAGGCCATGGCGCGCCACGTAGGCCGCGACTTCGCCGCCGCCGGTCGAATGGCCGACATGGATGGCGTTGCGCAGGTCGAGCGCTTCCGTGAGCGCTGCCAGGTCCGCGGCATAGTGATCCATGTCATTGCCTTCAGCCGTCTGCGTGGAACGGCCATGGCCGCGGCGATCATGCGCGATCACCCGGTAGCCGTGCGCCAGGAAGAACAGCATCTGCGCGTCCCAGTCGTCCGACGATAGCGGCCAGCCGTGACTGAACACGATCGGCTGACCCGATCCCCAATCCTTGTAGAAAATCTCCACACCGTCTTTGGTCTTGATCTTGCCGCTCATTTGGCGACCTCCCATCGAAACATCAGTTGATTTGCCCACGGCGGCCGTCCCTGTTCCGGCCGCCCTCTTGCGCCGCGACCTGCTGGCGATATCGTCTTGATGTTGCTCCAGCAGTCATGAAACCCACGTGCCTTACTGCCCAGCCGCCGCCTCGATCACCCGTGCGACAGCCTGGGGATGAGACACCATCACCACGTGCGATGCGCCCTTGATGATCTCCACCTCCCTGGCATGTGCGCGGGTGGCCATGAACGCCATCGCCTCCGGCGGAATGTTCTTGTCCGCGCTGCCGTAGATGTGCCAGGACGGCAACTGCTTCCACGCCGCTTCGCCACTCGTTTCGTCGAGCGCGGCCGCCGCCACCGGGCGCTGCGTCGCCGCCATCAATGCGGCCTGTGGTGCCGTGACATCGGCGGCGAATTGCGCATGGAACTTGTCCTGCAGGATGTAGAGATCCTTGCCGCCATCCGGCAGCGTCACCGCGGGAGCGAGCGCCTGCCCCAGCGTGCTGCCGGGAAACTTGGCGGCCAGTTCCGCCACGCTCTCGCCCCTATCGGGCGCGAAGGCGCTGACGTACACCAGCGCCTTGACGTTCGGGCGGCCATTGGCCGCTTCGGTGATGACGCTGCCGCCGTACGAATGCCCGACCAGCACTACCGACCCCTTCAGTTCGCCGACCAGGCTGGCAATGTATTGGCCATCGCTCTTCACGCCACGCAGCGGATTGGCGGCGGCAATCACGAAATAGCCGTCCTTGCGCAGGATCTTGATGACGTCGCTCCAGCTTGAGGCATCGGCGAAGGCGCCGTGCACCAGCACGATGTAGGGTTTGTCGGGCTTGCTCATCTGCGCGAACGCAGCACCGGTGGCCATGGCGGTGAGCATGGCCAGGCCAACGAAAAGTTTCTTCATGAAGGATCTCCTTGTGGGGTGAGGATGGCTAGGGGACATAACGGGTTAATGACATGGCAGGCGAAGCAGTTATCGCTCCCAGTCGGGATGGCTTCACAGGCGATCGGCGTCGAGCACTGCCTGGGTGAAGGCCTGCGGCGCTTCCTGCGGCAGGTTGTGGCCGATGCCGCCGGTGATGAGGCGGTATTCGTACTTGCCGTTGAAATGGCTGCGGTAACTTTCGGCGCTCGGATGCGGCGCACCGTTGGCGTCGCCCTCCATGGTGATGGTCGGCACGGCGATCGCCGGGGAGCTGGCCAGTTGCTTCTCCAGCCCCGCGTACCGGGTCTGTCCTTCAGCCAGGCCAAGCCGCCAGCGATAGTTGTGAATGGCGATGGCAACCTGGTCAGGATTGTCCAGCGCAGCGGCGCTGCGCTCGAAGGTGGCGTCGTCGAAATGCCACTGCGGTGAGGCGAGCTGCCAGATCAGCCTGGCGAACTCGTGCGTGTACTGCTGGTAGCCCAGGCGGCCGCGCTCGGTGGCGAAGTAGTACTGGTACCACCATTGGTATTCGGCCTTCGGCGGCAACGGCTGCTTGCCGGATGCCTGGCTGCCGATCAGATAGCCGCTCACGGACACCAGCGCCTTCACCCGCTGCGGCCACAGCGCCGCGACAATATCCGCCGACCGCGCGCCCCAGTCGTAGCCGGCCAGTACCGCGCGCTGGATTCCGAGCGCATCCATGAAATCGATCAAGTCCTGGGCCAGTGCGGCCGGCTCGGCATCGCGCGGAGTGTTCGCGGAGAGGAAGCGCGTTGCACCATAGCCTCGCGCATAGGGGACGAGCACCCGATAACCTTTCGCCGCCAATGCCGGTGCGACGGCGTCGTAGCTGTGGATGTCGTAGGGCCAGCCATGCAGCAGGATCACCACCGGACCGTTGGCCGGACCGAGTTCGGCGTAGGCCACATCAAGTAAGCCGGCGTTGACGTGCTTCAAACCGCCGAGTGGAACGGGCGCCGCCGGGGCGTTCGCGTTCGATGCTGCCGCCTGCTGCGCGTGCGCCGCGTCGATTGCGCCGGCCTGGGTCGCGGCGATCGCGATAGCTGCCATGCCTAGCAAACGGCGGCTGTTTTTCGTCTGGTGGAACATCGCTTGTCTCCCGTGAGTCAACGATCTGTGGGGTGAGGCCGCTTCGATGTCCGCGGCTGGGGATCGCTTCATGCTGCGTCGGGCCGTGCCATCGCTATCGCCGGGCCGCATCCGCTGCCTGCCGCAAGGGCTTGAAGGCCGCACGCAATTCTTCGGCGAACAGCTGCGGCTGCTCCCAAGCGGCGAAGTGCCCGCCCTTGGCGGCTTGGTGGAAGTAGTACAGCGACGGATAGGCCCGCTTGGCCCAGCTTTCCGGCGCACGGTAGATCTCGCCCGGAAATACGGTGATGGCTACCGGCACTTTGATCTGGTCGGTTTTCTGCGCCTGGGCGCTGAAGTTGTTGTTGTGGTTTTCCCAGTAGAAGCGGGACGAGGAGGCGCCGGTGTTGGTAAGCCAGTACAGCGTGATGTCGTCGAGGATCTCGTCGCGGCCCAGCACGCGTTCCGGGTGACTGTCGCTATCGGTCCATTCGACCATCTTTTCGTACATCCAGGCAGCCAGGCCGCTGGGCGAATCGGCCAACGCATAGCCGATGGTTTGCGGGCGCGTCACCATCATCGCGCCATAGGCTGCATTCCTGCCGAAGAAAGTGCTCAGCGCGTTGTAGGCGCGTCGTTCTTCCACGGAGAGGCCGGCGGGGGCCGGATCGCCTGCGTTGATCGGCTTGACCAGTTCCGGCGGAATCGTGGCCGGCATGTTGAGATGAATGCCAAGCAACCCCTTCGGCGCCTGCCGCGCCAGCGCGTCGGAGATCACCGAACCGTGGTCGCCGCCCTGTGACACGTAGTGCGTATAACCCAGGCGCTTCATCAGCGTGTCCCAGGCGCGCGCCACGCGGTCGGGATTCCAGCCGCCGTCCGTCGGGCGCCCCGAGAAGCCGTAACCGGGAATGGCCGGAATCACGACATCGAAGGCATCCTCAGCGCGGCCGCCGTAAGCCACCGGATCGGTGAGCGGGCCGATGGTCTTGATCCATTCCAGCGGCGAGCCCGGCCAGCCGTGCGTGAGGATCAGCGGCATCGCGTTCGGCTCGCGCGAGCGCACGTGGATGAACTGGATTTCCACGCCATCGATGGTGGTCACGAATTCAGGCAGCGCATTCAACTTCGTTTCCAGCCGGCGCCAGTCGTAGTCGTGTTCCCAATAGCGCACCAGTTCCTGCATGCGCGCCAGCTGGATGCCTTGGGATTCGTCACCGACCGTTTCCTTATCCGGCCAACGCGTGCGGGCAAGGCGATCGTGCAGGTCATCCAGTTGCGCCTGCGGGACGTGCACCTGGAACGGACGGATGCGGGTGTCGTCTTGGGCTGCGACGGGCGCCGCGGCGACCAGGCCGAGCATGGCGCTCAACGCAAGGCTGCATGCGAAGGCCACAGCGCGCCGGGCAAGCGGTTGCGCAGCGAGGGTCGAGTTGAACATGGTCAATCTCCGTTTGAGGGGGGCGTGCGATGCGGATCGACGTTGATGCGGGCGGCTTTGAATCGGGATGCGCCTCATCGCCATGTGCATCGAGAATGACGGCGGAGCTGAGCCGTCGCCAGTTATGCGGTGTTAGCGACTGTTAGCCATTGAGACTGTTAGCCATTGAGCGACAAGCTCGTACAACCCCACCCCAACCCTCCCTTGCTTGCACCTGATTAAGAGCGTCGAGTCTCTGCTGCACGACAGGTAGTTCCCTCCCCTGCTTGCAGGGGAGGGCTAGGGTGGGGTTGCACGAGCTTGCTGCAGCGCTTGAGCTCACCGCGAGGTTGCTTCACCCCACCCCGGCCCTCCCCTACTACACGTAGGGGAGGGAGCAGATACACGCCCGCTGAGACACAGCGCTAATCAGGTGCTTGCAGGGGAGGGAGCCGTTGCCAGCCGCTCACTAGCAAGGTCTAACAGACGATAACTGGCTTCCTCCCCTGCTCCAGCCGACGCTGTGCCGGACCATTCGAGCCGGGAAACTGCTTCATGTCACAGCCGTGCCACACGTTATCGATGGACAAGACGGCGCTGACCGTCGACGGGCTCGCGACATGGGCGGACAGCGCACGTGATGGCGAGGATCGAAGCTGCGAATCGCTGCTGCGCGCATCGAGGCCGTTGCTTGCGGCGTTTTTTGCGCGTCGCATCGGTTACGGCCAGGCAGATCTGGAAGACCTGGTACAGGAGACGTTGATGGCTGTCTATCTGCGTCACGCGCACTACGACCCTCGCCGTCCGTTTCGGGCGTGGCTGTTCGGCATCGCCAGACACAAGATGGTCGACTATTTTCGCAGCCACCGGACTCATCTGCCGATCGATCAGCTCGAAGACGTCTGTACGACGGAAGCAGCCGAACGAGGGAACTCGGCTCGGCTGGATGTAGAGCGCCTGCTGCGCAGCTTGCCGGACAAGCAGGCGAATGCGATTCGCGATACGCAAATCGCCGGACTCACTGCAGCGGAAACTGCCAGTCTGCGTGGCATGGGCGAATCGGACGTGCGCGTCTGCGTGCACCGCGGCGTGAAAGCGATGCGGCGATCCGCCGGTATCCGCCATGGCTGTCCCGGGAAAGCTTTCGATAGACGCGAAAAGCCCTAAAGGAGCGGCAGCCTTGTTTTTTGCGCACCGCTCCCTCTTGCCTCAGGTCATTCCAGCGAAGGCTGGAATCCAGTCTAAATACGCGTCCGGAGGACACGAAAACAGGTTTGGAGTGCTTCGCACCCCGTACTAAAACTGGATTCCAGCTTTCGCTGGAATGACGCTGAGGTACTAGGAAGCCCTACCGGCAAGTATCGAGCTTTCCCCGGACATCAACGCAGTATCCGCTTACGACCAAAGAACGCACATGAACCATGCAACTGATGAAAGGGAAAACCGCACTGCACGCAGGGTCGTGCTCGTCTTCGGCGGCTCGCGCAGTGTCGATGCCGCGATAGTCGATCGCCTCGCGGGCGAAGGCTTCGCGGTAGCGCGTGTCTGTATCGCCAGGCGTAGCCGGGGGCACGAGCAGCACTCATACAACACCGCCTCGAACGAAGCGGTCACGATCATTGAGGTAGACGACACGCAAGGGGGTTGGATTCCCGACGTGATTGCGCGCACCGTCACGCAGCTCGGCCCGCCGCATGCGGTGGTGATCCATGCAGGGCTGTTGCAGTTTGCCTCCAGCGCGGCGGTAAAACTGGACGACCTGGAACTGCGACTGGGCAGCCACGTGCATCGCGTGTACGAGGTTATCCAGCGCGTAGCGACGCATATGCATGATGGTGGCCGTATCGTGACGGTTGCCGCGAGCGCCACTGAATGGAACGGCGCGACGGCCGCCGTGCTTTCCATGGCGCGGGCCGCCGTCGCCGCCCTGGTCAAGGGACTGGCACTGGACCTCGCCGCCCGGCGCATCGTGGTCAACAACATCCAGCCCGGTCCCATCGATACGGACATGGCCAGTGAGTACGCGCCGCATCTGGACGGCCGCATTCCGCTGGGCTGGGTGGGCAAGCCGCATGAGATCGCCTCGCTCGTGGCCTATCTGGCCGGCGAAGCCAGCGGTTCGATGACCGGGGCAAGCATCACGATCGACGGTGGCTTTGCACTCTGAGTCGGCTTGCTCTTGCGCTGCCTTCCCCTACCCGCTTATACGCGTCCAAGAGGTCATCGATGAAGACCTGCCTTGCGAATGCACACCAGTAGAACAGCTATGCGCTGTCGAGAGCCACGGCGGCAATGCTGGTCAACAGCGCCTCCAGGGTGCGCACGTCCTTGGTGTCGAAGCCCTCCGTCACGGACTTGCGATAGGACTGCGCCAGCGCCACGGCTTCGGATGTCCTGCCCTGCTTCAACCAGAGCTTCGCCAGGTCGATGGCGGCGCGCAGGCTCCAGGCGCGGGAATCCTGGCGCTCGCTCAATGCCAGCGCTTCCTGCAGCAGGCTTTCCACCACGTCGCCATGAGCACCAAGCGAACCGGTCGCGCTCGCCTTGAGCCGCAACAGTTCCGGCAAGGCGAAGATGTCGCCGCCTTGCTTGCAGTGCTCGATCGTGGTGTTGACCAGGGTCAAGGCTTCCGCGTTGCGCCCGCTCAGCGTAAGTCCCTCGGCCAGGGACACTTCGAACGAGGTGGTAAGCAGTTCGTAGCGCAAGGATTTGAGGTTCGCCAGGCTTTCGCCCAGCCACTGGACTGCCTCATTCGGGCAGCCCTCCTCGATCGCGATGACGCCCTTGAATCCCTGGATGGCGGCCATGTAAGGCCGGAACAGGTTGGATTGCGCCAGTTGGGCGAGCAACGCGACATTGGCGTGCGCTTTGTCGAGGTCACCGGTCCAGGTGTACACGTTGAGCGACCAGATAAGCGCAATGCAGCGCGTTACCGGATGATCCAGTGCCTTGGCTTCCTTGTGCGCCTGTTCCACCCAGCGCCGCGCCTGGTCGGGGTAGCCGCGAAGCCACAGCGCCCGCGCCAGCGCGATGAACGAGCGATTGCGGTGATCGAAGCCGTAATAGATGGTGCGGCTGCGCTCGGACGGCAGGCTGTTGCGCAGCGCCGTTTCCAGCTCCTTGCACGCAGCAGCCTGGTTGCCGACCAGCAGGTGGGTGACACCTACCAGCGATGATGCCACCGCAATGGCTTCGGGCTGGCCAATCGCCTGGCCCACCTCAAGGGCCTGCTGCGCCCACACGGTCGAGGTTGAATAATCGCCGATGCGCTCGTCGTAGATCTGCAGGCGTCCGAGAATGCGCAGCTGGCTCCAGTGATCGCCCAGCGCCACGGCGATGTCCAGTGCACGCTTGAGGGCCATCCCGGCGGCCTCGGTGTTGCCGCGCGTGAACATCAGCACGAGCCCCATCGCGGCCTGCAACTCCAATTCGATCGCCGTAGCCAAGTGGCGCTCGTCGAGCCATGCAGTGGCGCGTTCGCACCAGTTGCGGCACTCCACCATCAACGAGTATTGCAGGTAGAGCTGCGCACTGGCCGCAGCCAACGGCACAGCAACGCCGGCATCGCCGGTTGGGCCGAAACTCCATTCCAAGGCGGTGCGCACGTTGCCAAGCTGGCGTGTCAGCCGGCTGGCATGCTCGAACACTTCTTCGGGCGACTCGCCCAGATTCGATAGCAGCTTCAGGTAGAACGCCGCGTGCCGAAACGCAGTCTGGCGCATTTCCTCCTCGCCGCGCTCCCGCAGTTTTTCCTTGCTGTAGGCACGCGTCATTTCCAGCAGACGGTAGGCGCCCGGTTCGGCCTGATCCAAGGACACCAAGCCCTTCGCAACCAGCCCGTCCAAGGTGACGATGGCCGTAAGCGGATCAAGCTTGGCATCGGCAACCACGTGGGCGGCGGCGTCCAGCGAGAACGGGCCGACGAAAGCTGAGAGGCGATCGAAGCTCAGCCGCTCGGTCGTCGATAGCAACCCGTAGCTCCAGTCCAGCGTGGCGCGCAGGGTCTGCTGGCGCGGAAGCGCGGTGCGGCGCCCCGACCAACCCAGGCTCAAGCCTTCCCCCAGCAAGGCATGCGTTGCGGCCACGCCGTGAGCCGCCACGCGCAATGCTGCCAGTTCGATCGGCAACGCGATGCCCTCCAGCCGCTGGCACATATCGGCCACCAGGCTTACCTCCCGCTCCTCCAGCTTGAGCGAGGCGTTGCCGGCAGTGGCGCGCCGAATGAACAGCTCGATGGCCGGGTATTGCAACAGCTGTTGCGCCGACAGGCCGTCCAGCTCGCGTGGAAAATCCAGGGAGCCCAGCCAATGCACGTGTTCGCCCAGCGCGCGCAACGGCTCGCGGCTGGTGGCCAGCACGCATACGCGCGGCGCGTGTTCACGGATCTGCTCGACGATGCCGGACACCGCGTCGATCAGATGCTCGCAATTGTCGATGATCAGCAGCAAGGCTTGCCCGGCGATGTGGGCGAGCAGTACGAACATCGGATCGTCGGTCTGCACCGCAATGCCCAGGGCGCCCGCCAGGGCATAAGGCACCAGGGCCGCATCCTCGACTTGGGCAAGATCCACGAAGCGCACGGTCGTCTCGCCGGCGCCGGCGATGCGATGGCCTACGTCGATCGCCAGGCTGGTCTTGCCCACGCCGCCGGTACCGACAATGGTGAACAGCTTCGGCTCGGACAGGCATGCGACCAGCAGGCGCGCATCCGCGTCGCGGCCGATCAGCTTCGTTCTCAGCGGCAGACTGCAGGCACCCGACGGGCGCTTGGGAACCATTGCCGCCATCGGTGTCCAGCCGCCTGCGCCCTCTTCCACCGGCAACGCTTCGGTCGGCGCGACAAAGGCATAGCCCACGCCGACCTGGGTGGAGACGTATCGATCGCCGTTTTCGCCGTCACCGAGGATCTTGCGCAGGCCCGCCATATGAAAGCGCAGGCTGCCCTCTTCGACAATGATGTCCGGCCACACGCGCTTGAGCAGCTCGCGCTTGGAAATGACCCGGCCGGGCCGCTGGACCAGCGCGATCAGCAGGTCCAGCGCGCGGCCACCGATGTCTACCGGGGCGCCATCACGCAACAGCAATCGCTTGCGTGGCACGAGGCAGAACGGACCAAACAGGATCCGCGCGGCGCTGCCGCTTAGTGGTTCGTTGGATACGGACTCCACGATGTTCTTCCCAATCTTGCTACACGGCCACGCGGCCCGCAGGCTTCGCCCAATTCCACTTGTGTTGAGGATGGCCTACTGATCGAGGAAGCCCCGCTGCATGGCGATCGTGACCGCATGCGTGCGGTCCTCGGCCCCCAGCTTGCCCATGATGTTTCGCATGCGGGATTTGACCGTGTCTTCGGAAATGTTCAGCGTCTGCCCAATGGCCCGGTTGCTCTGTCCCATGGCGGCCAGACGTAGCACGCTCAGCTCGCGCGGCGTCAGGCTTTCACAGCCGGCATGCCTGGCCATTTCGCTGGCCACGCCCGGATCGACGATCGGCTTGCCGCTCACGGCGGAGCGAATGGCCTGGACGACATCGGCAAGTTCCGCAGCCTTGAGCAGATAGGAGGAAGCTCCGAGGGTGAGTGCGCGCATCACGCGTGCATCGCCCGCGTAAGTCGTCAACACGATGATCAGCGCGGCAGGAAATTGCTTGCGGATGGTGGCGATGGCCTCAAGCCCGTCGACGCGGGGCATTTGCAGGTCGATCAGCAGCACGTCCGGCTCGAACTGCCGGAACAGCTCGATGGCTTGCCTGCCGTCCGCGGCTTGGCCGATCACTTGCATGTCCGCTTCGGCGTCGATCGCATCTGCGAGGCCATGGCGCATGGCCGGATGGTCATCGGCGATGAGCACGCGTAGGCGGTTCGGCTGGCGGTCCGAAGGGTTCACGGAAAAAGGGGGGTGAGTCATATACGCAAACTATCGCCCGAGGGCGTCCGATCCGAAAACGCCCGAAAGTGTGATTTGTCTAAAAGGACCCGCTGTCGCGCCAGTCTGGCGCACTCGCGCTAGCGTGTTTGAAATAAGGGCGCTGTAGCGGGCCGATGCTATGATCTTGCGCCGCAGCCGCCGCCTAGGCAACCATGACGCATGGTCGTCAGCGGACCCGGCGCCGCCCGTGGGCGGGCGCTGCTCAAGGGACATCAAGCGCCTATCCCTCCCGTCCTATTGAGAGCTGACATGGACACCACTGCTGTTTTTGTGTCCAGGATGCTCCGGTACATCTCTCCTGCCCGCCTGGTATTCGCTTTCGCGGCTTTCGCCGTGTGGATGCATCCGTCCTCGGCGAGTGCGCAAACGCTCGGCAGCTTCCAGCATGCCGTCTACCTGAAACAGGACGGCTGGCCCGGCAACGGCGACATGACGCAGACCGCCGATGGCTTCTTGTGGATCAGTGGCAACAAGGGATTGACGCGCTTTGACGGCAGTCGATTCCGCACCTTTGTCCCGCTGCCCGGCGAACGCTTCCTGGAAGCACGGTTGGGCGCGCTGCATCCTGCACAGGGCGGCGGCCTGTGGATCGCCACCTCCGACAGCGCAACGCTGCTCAAGGATGGTCACCTGCGCCACTATGGCGCGCAGCAGGGTTACCTCGGCAATAACGCAACCTTCATGACCGACCCGGCGGGCGTCGTGTGGGTCTCCACCTCGGCCGGCCTGCTGCGGTTCGAAAACGATGCCTGGCATGCCATCTATCGCAACCGTGCCGGCCACAGCCTGAAGTATGCGAGCTTCGACGAGGCCGGCAATCTATGGGCATCGATCGATCATCAGCTGTTCGTGCTGCCCAAGGGGCAGTCCGATTTCCAGCCGGTGCCGCATGGCCCGTCGAATGCACAGCGCGTACATGCCGGCGCTTCGGGTCATCTTTATGTGACCACCAACGACGGCATCCATTTCTACCGCCGTAACGGCCTGGAGCTAGCCGAGCTCGCCCAGCCCCTGGAAACGCGCATCTACGCCGTGCTCGAAGGCAAGGATCACGCGGTCTGGATGGGTAGCCCACACGACGGTATGTATTTTGTTTCGGCCAGCGACCTGGAGTCGGCAGAGGCCACGCACGTCGTTCCCCGAACGCAGCCAATGACACGCGAGGACGGATTGACGGGCAACTTCGCCGCTTACCTGATCAAGGACGACGAAGGCGACATCTGGGTCAATACGCCGGGTGGGCTCAACCGCTTCCGGCCTGCGGCATTCACCCGGGTCAAGCTGCCGCTCGATATCCACACCACGAGTGCAGCGCCGGATGGCGCCGGCAACCTGTGGGTTGGCAGCGAGAACAATCCGGTGCTGCAGGTGCTGCCTTCGGGCGAGCTGCATACAACGGCTGTTCCGCCGCTGACGCTCGCGCTCTACGTTGCACCCAACGGCCGTGATGTGTGGGCGGCAAATCCCAAGGGCATCTGGCGGCTTTCGCCGGGCGAACCGCGCATCGAGAAAGCCATCGGCGCGGTGGCCGGACCGGTCGGCGCGTTGCCATGCATGCTGCGCGACGGCCAAGGCAAGTTCTACGTGTGCGTGCCGTACTCAGGCAACGGCAACGGTCTGCTCGTATCCGACGGCGAGGGCTGGAAGGAGGTCTTCAACCATCCTGTCTTCCCCACCACGCTCGCGCTGGCGCCCAACGGAGACATCTGGACGGGAAGCCGCGACAGGAATCACCTGTATCGGCTTGCCAAGGGAGTGGAATCGAAGTTCGACGAACGACAGGGAGTGGCGGCCGGCGTCGTGAAGATCATTCTCGCCGACGAAGACGGCCTCTGGATCGGCGGCGACAACGGCATCCAGTACTTTGACGGGCAGCGCTTCCACACCCTGGTCACCGACGTACCGGACATTGCCATGCCAGTCGCCGGCCTCGTCGTCGATCGCCATGGCGATCTATGGGTGCAGACGCTGGACGGCATACTGCGCATCCGTGCCGCCGACCTCGCCCGCTTCCGCAGCGGCGCGCTCAAGCGGGTCCATGCCGACCTGTTCGACGACCAGGACAATGTCTCCGGCATCCCGCTGTTTTCCTGGACCAGCCCGAACCTCAAGCTGGGTTCGGACGGAAGGATCTGGACGCAGACTTCCACCGCCGTGGCATGGGCCGATCCCGATCATATGCAGGTAACGGGGCAGCAGCCCGCGGTCTACGTGGACTACCTGGAAACCTCCAGCCACGCGTATGCGTCAGCCCGCGACACCCTCACCCTGTCGCCCAACGAGAAGGCGGTGCGCATCGGCTTTACCTCACCCACCCTGGGCCGGCCCGACAAGCTCAAGTTCCGCTATCGGCTGGTGGGCATGAGCGACGCGTGGATGGATGCGGGCGACCGCCGCGAAGCGGCTTATACCAATCTTGCGCCCGGCAGCTACCGCTTCGAAGTGATGGTCACGAATGAAAGCGGGCTGTCCGGCAAGCAGCTTGGAACGATCCGTTTCGTGCGCCTGCCCGCCTATTACGAGACCTGGTGGTTCCGCGCGCTGTGGGCGCTGCCGGTAGCGCTGCTCCTGTGGCTGGCCCACAATGCGCGTTCGCGCGCACTCACGCGCCGGCTCAAGATCCGCTCCGACGAACGCGAGGCGGTAGCCCGCGATATCCACGACACGCTGCTGCAGCGCCTGCACGCCGTTCTCCTGTCACTGCAACGGCTGTCGCAGGACGAATCCATACCGGTTGCGGCAAGGGCATCGCTCGCGCGCATCCGTGACGACACCCGCGAAACCATCTCGGAGGGGCGCGAGCAGATCAGCATGCTGCGGCGTGCGCAAGATTCCGGCCTGATGCTTTACGACGAACTCATGGCGGAAGGACGCCGGCTACAGCAGCAACAGGACATCCGTTTTGCGGTGGAAGTCCATGGCGAGCCGCGCCCGCTCAAGAGCGAAGCCGCGGCGGAGCTGCGCGACGCCGCACTGGAAGGCATGCGTAACGCATTCAAGCATTCCGGTGGCGCGGAAGTTCAGGTCACGCTCAATTACGAAGAAAGCGCCTTCTGGGTCGTCGTTTCCGACAATGGCCATGGTTTCGACCCGCAAGCCCAGTCCAGCGCGCGCCATAACGGCCACTTCGGACTGCTCGGCATGCGCGAGCGCGTTTCGCGCCTGAAAGGCGCGATCCACATCGAATCCAACGCCGATGAGGGCACGGAAATCCATCTCCAGGTTCCCTCGCGGACGATTTACAAGCTGTAACGAAAAAGCGCGCCGCTGCGAAAAGTCTCCAGACCGACTGCCCAAGTCGTAGAGGACGATACGATGAATGACAAGACCAAGCTTTCCCGCCTGACCCACGCGACCGGCGCACCCGTCAGCGACAACACGAACATCCAGACGGCCGGCCCGCGCGGCCCGGCTCTGTTGCAGGACGTGTGGCTGCTCGAAAAGCTGGCCCATTTCGATCGCGAAGTGATCCCCGAACGCCGCATGCACGCCAAGGGCGCAGGCGCCCACGGCACGTTCACCGTCACGCACGACATCACACGCTATTCCAAGGCGAAGCTCTTCGCCGGGATCGGCAAGCGCACCCCCGTGTTCGCCCGCTTCTCGACCGTGGCCGGCGAACGCGGCGCCGCCGACGCCGAGCGCGATATTCGCGGCTTTGCGCTCAAGTTCTATACGGAGGAAGGCAACTGGGACCTGGTCGGCAACAACACGCCGGTGTTCTTCCTGCGCGATCCGCTGCGTTTCCCCGACCTGAACCACGCGGTCAAACGCGACCCGCGCACGGGGCTGCGTAGCGCCGATAGCAACTGGGACTTCTGGAGCCTGCTGCCGGAGGCCCTGCACCAGGTCACGATCGTCATGAGCGAGCGCGGAATTCCACGCTCCTTCCGCCATATGCACGGCTTCGGCAGTCACACTTACAGCTTCATCAACGCGGCGCATGAACGCAGCTGGGTGAAGTTCCACTTCCACACGCAGCAGGGCATCCAGAACCTGACGGACGCGGAAGCGGAAAGCCTCATAGGCAAGGACCGTGAAACCCATCAGCGCGACCTCTACGACAGCATCGAGCGCGGCGACTTTCCGCGCTGGACGCTGTTCATCCAGGTCATGACCGATACGCAGGCCAAGGCCATGCCGTTCAATCCCTTCGATCTGACCAAGGTCTGGCCCAAGGCGGAGTATCCCTTGATCGAAGTGGGCTATTTCGAACTGAATCGCCATCCGGACAATTTTTTCGCAGAGACTGAGCAAGCGGCCTTCTCGCCCGCGAACGTCGTGCCGGGTATCGGCTACTCGCCGGACAAAATGCTGCAGGCCCGCCTGTTCTCTTACGGTGACGCACAGCGTTACCGCCTGGGCGTGAACTTCCATCACATCCCGGTCAATGCACCCCAGTGCCCGTTCCACAGCTACCATCGCGATGGCGCGATGCGCACCGACGGCAATCTCGGCGGCACGCCAGCCTATTGGCCGAACAGCAAGGGCGTCTGGGCCGATCAGCCGCAACTCAACGAGCCGCCGCAGGAAATCGACGGCGCGGCAGCCCATTGGGATCATCGCCTCGACGACGATCACTACCAGCAGCCCGGCGATCTGTTCCGGAAAATGAATCCGTCACAGCGGCAGGCCTTGTTCGACAACACAGCGCGAGCCATGCAAGGTGCCCGGGACGAGGTGAAGCAGCGTCACATCGACAACTGCAACAAGGCCGATCCGGCGTACGGGGCCGGCGTTGCGGCGGCCCTGGCCAAGCTGATCGACGACGTCTTGGCTTAGGCGCCTGGAGAGTTCACGCTGCGGGGCGTGTCCGATTGTTCAAAACATCGAAGGAGATACGCCACTCTCCCGCGCTCTGATAGCTCCATGAGCGCTTCGCGAGCCCCTAACCTACTGCCGTTGATGCAGCTCCGAGGAAGCGTTCGACGATCTCCGGCAGCATCGGCTCGACGGGAAGCGTGTAGTGGGTGGTGTTCGGCAAGATTGCGAGCTCGTTTGCGGGCCGCAGGGAGCCATCGATCCCGGCATCGCGCTGGCCGCCTCCCAACGCCTTCCAGAACTCGACCATGTGTTCGGGCCGGATGGCGTCAGCATCTGCAAAGATCAGCAGTGTGCGCGTATGAAGCTTGGCGACATCGGCGCTCCAGTCCCAGGGGCGCTTGGTCAGGTCACCGACCTTCCTGAAGAGCTTGGTCCAATCGACATCGGGATAGGCCTTCCCTAACGGCGATGCCTTGACGCCAGGGCCGAGCGTAGCGGCGTTGGTCTCCAATTGCTTGAAGGCCACCACGCCCTCCGGATAAAAGCCGTCCTGCCTCATCGTCGCGGACACGAGCACGAGCCGGTCGACCACGTCCGGATGGCGGATAGCGGTCTGCAGCGCGACGCTGGCGCCGAACGAGTAGCCCATTACGTCGGCCTTGCCGAGGTTCAGATGGCCGATCAGGGCGGCAACGTCATCGCCCATCGATTCACTGCGCAGTGGCCTGTCAGTGTCTGGCGTGCGCCCATGTCCCTGGAGATGGACGGCGATCACCTGCCGGCCCTTGGCCAGTTCGGCCAGATTGCCCCCGAAGCTGTCGGGGTTGATGCCGCCGTGGAGAAGAATGAGCGGCTTGCCGCCGCCATGCATGCTGTAAAAGAGATGCTGGCCATTGACGTCGGCAAAATGCTCGTTCGAAACGGCGGGAGTCTGCTTGGCTTGAACGGGAAGGTCCGCAATCAGCACTGCGGTCGCTACGGCAGTTTTCAGGAAATCGCGTCTGAGCATATTGTCCTCACGTGGCGCCGAATGGGCCAGCGCGGTGGTGATCGTGTGATTCATCGCCATCCCTTCCCTACGACGGTAGCGGCGGTGTGGTCACGATCCGTCTGCGAGCAACTCATCCAACTGCGCGAACTGTTCGGGCAGAGCTTCCGCCGAACCGGCGAGGGCTTCGTCGCGGGCCGCTTCGGTGGGGTAGAGTTCGTGAAAGGTGACCAGCGTCTTGCCGGCGTTTTCTTCGAACGTCACCGTGGTCACGGCGCCCTGGTCGCTGTCTTCGTTCGTCCATATAAGACGCTTGTGCGGCGTTACTTCTGAGTACGTGCCGAAGAACGCCATCGGTTGATCGAAGTCCGGATGGCTGAACACGAGGTGATACCTACCTCCGGTACGAATATCCATCTCGCACGAGACCAGCGACATGCCCACCGACTTCGGAACCCACCACTGCTTGAACAATTCGGGTTTGCTCCACGCTTCGAAGACGATGTGCGCCGGGGCATTGAACGTTCGCGTCACGACGAGTTCGCGGTCGGACTTGCGCTCCACAACGGTGCGGTTCATGGCGGCGGAACTACCTTCTTTTGTTTCTGGCATTTGCCCTCTCCTTGCGGTTCAAGTGCTCGACAATCTCGTCCAGCGCGTCGAAACGCGCGCTCCACAGTTGGCGGTGCTGCTCGATCCAGGCGACCTCTTCTTCCAGCCGGCGCAATCCGAGCCTGCAGGTTCGTACGCGCCCGACCTTTTCCGTGGTCACGAGCCCCGCCTGCTCCAAGATGCTGACGTGCTTCTTCATGCCCGTGAGGGTCATGTGAAACCTTTGGGCAAGGTCGGTGATCGAAGCGTCTGAACCCCCGAGCTGCTCCAGCACACCGCGTCGGGTGACATCGGCGAGCGCGGCGAATGTTGCGTCGAGGCGAGCTTGATAGTGAACCATGTGGTTCACTGTAAGGCGCACATGGGTGATTTGCAAGCGGATGACCCCGCGGGGGCAAATCGCACGTAGCTCATCTTCCGCTCCGAACCCAAACGGCGAATGCCTGGCGTGGGCAAAGTTCCGACCGACGGCTTGGTGGCAGCCAGATCAAGACGTCAACGGAACAGAGGGATTATCCCGCCGCCATCAGCAAGGTCTTGGGTTCAAGGTACGCGCTCATGCCCCATCGGCCCATCTCGCGGCCGAGCCCGGAGTGCTTGAAACCACCGAACGGTGCGCGTGGTTCGTGGGCAAGCGTGTTGACGAGTACGCGGCCGGAGTCGATCTGGCGCGCCACGCGCTCGCACCGTTCGAGGTTTTTGCCTAGTACGACGGCGCTGAGGCCGTAGCGCGTGTCATTGGCAATGGCGATGGCGTCGGCCTCGTCGTCGTAGGGAATTATCGTGAGTACGGGGCCGAAGATTTCCTCGCGCGCAATGCGCATGCGGTTGTTCGCGCCAGTGAAGATCGTCGGCTTTACGAACCAGCCGACGCGCAGGCCATCGGGCCGGCCCTCGCCGCCGGCGAGCACTTGTGCGCCCTCCTCGATGCCGAGGCGGATGTAGCTCTGTACGCGTTCCCACTGCTTCGCGCTTACCATCGGGCCGATGTCGGTCGTAGCATCACGCGGATCGCCGGACTTGACCTGTGCGACAGCCGCCTTCGCAACCTGCTCGAATTCCGCTAGCCGCTGCCGTGGCACCAGGATGCGCGTGCCTGCGATGCAGGCCTGGCCGCTGTTGGCGAACCCGGCCTGCAGCACTAGCGGCATGATCGCGGCGAAGTCCGCGTCGTCGAGCACCACGGTCGGCGACTTGCCGCCTAGCTCCAGCGTTACGCGCTTCATCGTCTCGGCACCGGCGCCGACCAGATGCTGGCCAACCGCGGACGAACCGGTGAACGAGATCTTGGCGATGTCGGGATGGCGCGCGATGGTTTCGCCGACCACGTCGCCGCGACCATTGACGATGTTGAATACGCCTTGGGGGAGACCCGCTTCGTGCAGTGCTTCGACGACGACCTGCGTCTGCATCGCACTCATTTCGCTGGGCTTGATGACAGCGGTGCAGCCGGCCGCCAGCGCCGTCGCCAGCTTGTTGCAGATGAAGCCGGCATCGCTGTTCCACGGCGTGATCAAGCCAGCGACACCGACTGGCGTCAGGATCACCCGCGCGCTGCCGACTTGTTCCTCGAACTCGAAAGATCGAAGCGCTTCAATGGCCTGCATGATGACGTCGGCCGGATAAGTCGCCATCCAGCGACCACGCGCGTGCGGCGCGCCGTATTCGGTGACGACGGCTTCCATCAGCGCATCCTCGCGCGCCGCGATGGCTTTATGCATGCGCTCAAGCGCATCGATGCGCTCCTCGCGCGTGGTGCGCGACCATGCTGGAAACGCCGCCTTCGCCGCTGCGATCGCGCGCTGCGCGTCCTGCTCGTCGCCCAGCCGTACCTGGCCGATGACTTCCTCGGTGCTGGGGTTGTGCAGGTCGAACCATTCCTGGCCGTGTGGCACGACGAATTCGCCGTTGATGTAGATGTGTTCGATACACCGCATGTCGACTTCCTCTGGAAAGGTGAATTTGCCCCGCCAAGCTGGGAGAGCCGGCACTTGGGGGCGTTGCACGACGCAGTCTAGAGATGGATCATTGTCCTGATAATCAGGTTTATAGTGAATGGCGTATTCCGAATATCAGGATAATCCATGCATCGCACGGGAATGACCGAACTGGAGGTGATCCTTGCCGTCGCGCGTCGCCACAGTTTTCGCGGCGCGGCGCAGGAGCTGGGCATGTCGACCACGGCGGTGAGCGGCGCCGTGGCCGGGCTGGAGGCGCGCCTCAAGGTGCGCCTGTTCAACCGCTCGACGCGCAGCGTGGCACTCACCGACGCGGGGCAGCGCTACGTAGAGCGTATCGCCCCGGCACTCGCCGAAATCCACAGCGCCGGCGAGGAAGCCGGCAGCGGGCCCGACACGCCCAGCGGCACGCTGCGGATCAATGCGCCGCACGGAGCGGCATCGCTGCTGCTGGAACCTCTGTTCGGCCCTTACGCGCGACGCTACCCCGAGGTGCGCATCGACCTGGTGAGTGAGTCGCGCATGATCGACATCGTGGCCGAAGGCTTCGACGCCGGCATCCGCCTCGCCGAATCAGTGCCGCAGGACATGATCGCCGTGCCGCTCTCCCGCGACCTACGCATGTTGGTGGTGGCGACGCCCGAATATCTGGAACGCCACGGTACGCCCAGGCATCCGCGCGACCTGCTCAAACACCAGAGCATCGGCATGAACATGTCGCACGGTGGCATCTACCGCTGGGAACTGGAGAAGAACGGCCACAAGCTGCAGATGGACCTGCCAGTGCGCATGGCACTCAACGAGCTTTCCGCAATCAAGCAGGCGGTGCTGCTTGGACTGGGCATCGGCTTCATTTCCGAATGGCTCATCGCGGAGGAACTGCAAGCCGGCACTCTGGTGCCCGTGTTGGTTCCGTGGTGCATGCCCTTCGGTGGCCTGAGTCTTTACTACCCAGGTCGCCGTTTCGTGCCCGCACGCCTGCGCGCGCTGATCGAACTGGTGAAGGAGTTGCGGCTGGCCTCGGGCTGAAACAAGTTCCCCAATATTGACGTCGAACCAGGGCAACGCGTACTCGTCGCGCGTCTTCAACTCACCGCTGCAGTTTTGACACGCGCGCAATCAAGTCGTCCAGATGCGACAAAAACATCTTCAGGATGGGTGAGCTGTTCGATTTGCTGTAACCGGCCACCAGATCAATGGTGGGCGGCTCGCCGGCCAGTGGACGGCTCACCACAGACCACGGCATCAGGTTCTCCACATACGTGGGAATGATCGTGACACCGCGTGTTGAAGCCACCAGCGACATCACCATCGCCGGATTGTCCACCACCTGTTCTGGCGTCATTTGCACATCTGAGCGCGCCAGGTAGTCATCGATCACCGCCTGCAACACCGTCGCTTTTTTGCCAATGCCGATGAAGGGCTCGCCGACCAGATCCTTGGGGTGAATCGTATCGCAGGATGCCAGGCGATGATCACTGGGCATCAATACAATTAGCGACTCGTGTGTAACCGGGTGATACGCGAGATCGTAATCGGGTTCCGCGCGCAGGAATGCGAGATCGAGTTTGCCGCGGACCAACGCTTCGGCAAGGTCCGGCGAATAATCGCTTGAAACGGTGACATCGATGTTCGGCAGTTCGGCGCGAAGAATGCGTATGGCTTCCGGGAGCCAGGTCATTTCCTGCCCGGTGAGAAAGCCGAGCGAAAAACGTTGCTTACTCGGCTGCGCCGCCTTGCGCGCCGCCTCGACGGCGATGTCTACCTGGCTCAACACCATCCGCGCGTGATCGAAGAACACCTTGCCCGCTTCGGTAAGGGTGATGCCGCGCGCGCTGCGGATCAGCAGAGCTGCTCCCACCTGATCTTCCAGATCCTTGATCTGCCGGCTCAACGAAGGCTGCGATGTGTGCAGTCGCCGTTCGGCGGCCACCGTCAGGCTGCCTGTTTCGGCGACCGCGATGAAATAGCGCAGGTGACGCAGCTCCATGGGTTCACTCCTTTGTCATACTTTTTAAGCATGGTGTCAAGCTTACAAAGTCTTTTTAAAGTGCGCCAATCAGGCTCATATTTCGATCCGTGGCGATATGGCCCGGCGCGGTGGCGATGCCTTAAAGGCTCCTGCGGACGGGCGGCTAAGTGACCCATCTCAATCCCTTATGAGGAGTTTCGACATGACCACGCACACGCATCAGACCGCACCGACCCAGTACGTGGAAGCCAACGGCATTCGCTTCGCCTATCGCCGTTTCGGCAAGGTTGGCGGTGTGCCATTGGTACTCAACCAGCACTACACCGGCACGATGGACTACTGGGACCCGGCGGTAACCAACGGTCTGGCCAAGACCCGCGAGGTGATTCTCTTCAACAACGCCGGCGTCTCCTCGAGCTCCGGCGAAGTTCCTCCCAGCTTCCCGGAAATGGGCGGCAATGCCATCGCCTTCATCAAGGCGCTCGGTCTTTCCAAAGTTGACGTGCTGGGCTTCTCCATCGGCGGCATGGTGGCCCAGGAAATCGCTGTGCAGGGCGGCGATCTGATCCGCAGGGTGATCCTGGTCGGCACCGGTCCGCGCGGGGCCGATATGGCCGCCAGCCAGTCGCATGCGATCTTTTCAGGCACCTACGATCCGCCTGAGCAGCTGTGGCTGGCCGTTCACTTCTCGCCCTCGGCCTCCAGCCGCGAAGCGGGTCTGGCCTTCCTCAAGCGCAAATGGGAACGCCAGGATCGTGATCCGGAAATGAGTGCCGAAGCCATCGCTCGCCAAGGTGAGGCCATCGGCAAGTACATCGCCCAGCACGAAGGCGTGCTTGACTATCTGAAGGGCATCCGCCAGCCCACCCTCGTCGTGCAGGGCAGCGATGATGTGATCATCCCGACGCACAACTCCTACGTCTTGCAACAGAACCTGCCCAACGCCCAGCTGATCATCTACCCGGACGCCAATCACGGCTCCTTCTACCAATACCCGGAGCTGTTCGTGGCACAAGCCACACAGTTCCTCGACGCAGGATTCAAGACGCCCGACGGTGTGTCCGGAAACCTGCCGTTCCCTGCCCTTCCGTCGTCCAACTGAACCCTCTTACTTCACTACTTTGAAGGAATAACTCTCATGGCAAACCTGACCAACAAGACAGCACTCGTAACCGGCGCCTCTCGCGGCATTGGCGCGGCCATCGCCAAGCGGCTGGCCGCCGATGGTGCCAGCGTGGCAATCACCTATAGCAAGGGCGCCGCTGCCGCTGCCCAGGTGGTGAAAGACATCGAAGGAGCCGGCGGCAAAGCCATCGCGATCCAAGCGGACGCAACCGATGCCAAGGCTGTCAACGCCGCGGTGGAACAGGTTGCGAAAACCTTCGGCCGACTCGACATTCTGGTCAACAACGCGGGCACCGCCATCCCCAAGCCGTTCGAAGAAGCCACCCTGGATGAGCTGGACACGGTGATCGATATCAATCTGCGCGGCGTGTTCATCGCCACGCAGGCCGCGCTCAAGCACCTGCCGGATGGCAGTCGCATCATCAATATCGGCTCCTGCGTTGGCGAGCGGAATATGACGCCGGGTCTGGCGGCTTACGCCGCAACCAAAGGCGCGGTGAAAATGTTCACGCAAGGACTGTCGCGCGAGGTCGGGTCCCGCGGCATCACGGTCAACAATATCCAGCCCGGCCCCATCGACACCGACCTGAATCCCGCCGAAGGCGATTGGGCAACACCGCAGATCGCCAACACCGCGCTGAAGCGCTACGGACAGGTTGCGGACGTCGCCGCGATGGTGGCCTTCGTCGCCGGCCCCGAGGCGGGCTATATCACTGGCGCGAGCCTGACGGTTGACGGCGGTACCAACGCCTGAGAACGCATGAGGGTAGCCCATTGCAAGAACCTCTCGCGCCTCTTTTTAGAGGCGCGTAAACCGGACGAGCAATCGTCCTCCCAAGGAGATCTCACGTGACCAAGAATGACCAGACTTCCACCAGATCGATCAAGAAACCTGGACCGGATCACCCCATCACGATCGAACGCAATACACATCGCGTTATCGTAAAAATCCTTGGGCAGGTCGTCGCGGATACGCGTCATGCCCTCACGTTGAAAGAAGCCAGTTATCCAGCAGTGCAGTACATTCCACGCAACGATGTGGATATGGCACTGCTGAAACGCACTGATCACAGCACTTACTGCCCGTACAAGGGCGAGTGCTCCTACTTCAGCATTCCGACGGGTGGTGAACGCGCCGTCAATGCGGTGTGGACGTACGAGCATCCCTACGAAGCTGTTGCGCTTATCAAGGACCACGTCGCGTTCTATCCCGATCGCGTCAATGTCATCGAACAGCTTGACGGCTGATTCCGCCATCCGACCTCCCCTACGAACGGAGAAATGTCATGAGCAATCTCACGGGTAAAACGGCGCTGGTGACCGGCGCCTCACGCGGTATCGGTCGGGCCGCCGCGCTTGCCCTGGCCAAATCCGGCGCCCAGGTTCTGGTCCATTACCGCAGTGCGCAGAAGGAAGCCGATGCCGTCGTGGAAGATATCCGTAAAGCCGGCGGTCGTGCCGAGAAACTAGGTGCCGATCTAAGCATGCCGAACGGTCCGCATGAATTGGCCAGACAGGCTCGCAGCATCATCGGCGACCGATTGGATATCCTCGTGGCCAACGCTGGCGTCTCAAAGGCAGCGACCATCGAAGACACCACGGTCAAGGACTTCGACCAGCTCTTTGCCGTGAACGTGCGTGCGCCGTATTTCCTGATCCAGCAACTGCTGCCGACCATGTGTGCGGGCAGCAACATCATCTTTACCTCTTCGCTCGTTGCGCGCGCTGCGGTAGGCGACCTATCCGCTTATGCGGCGACCAAAGGCGCCGTCGACACGTTGGTCAAGCATTTCGCAGCATCGCTGGGCTCCCGCGGTATCCGCGTCAACGCCGTCGCGCCAGGGGTGGTGCAGACGGATATGTCCCATTTCACCAAGACTGAAGAAGGCCGGAATGTGACACTGGGCATGCAGGCGCTCAAGCGCCTCGCACAGCCCAACGATATCGCCGGCGCCATTGCGTTTCTTGCCTCGGACGAGGCGCGCTGGATTACCGGTGACACCCTGCAAGTGGATGGTGGTTCGAAGCTGTAGCAAAAGGCGTGCCTTGGCTGACTGGCTGTTGATTACCTGCGTGAAACGGACGATGTGTAAGAGTCGCAACTCCTACTAGTGTGTCGACGGGCTTGTGATCGCCGAACAGCGTCACCCGAGTCGCTTCGTTAAGGTGCTGCGTCGCGACATCTGCGTGTCAAGCGACTGTCGGCAATAAGTCGAGTAATCGCAGCCATTGCGTTAAAATTGTCCTTCTCTCGAACTCAAATCTAACTGATCCATGGCGTGCGAGCGGATCAAGTCAGACGACGTTCATTCGCGTTCAACTATTCCTTTACGCATCTGGTGCTGGCGCAGTGCATCAATCGAGTTTCGTAATTCCTGCGATTCGCAGCACGTAAGTCCTCTGCGCACCAGATACAGCCAACTCGCTGTGTCATCTCGGATTGAGATGTTCGCTTTCTCATCGCTCCGCTTCGGCGCACAGGCGTGGGCGTCTGTGCGACTTCAATGACAGAGACGAACCATTTTGAAAACTCAGTTGATTCCCCGTGAACCCCTACACCGACCTACCGCGTTACCACCCAGCAAGATCAAGCCAGACAAGAAGTCATCGTTCGCCCTTGTGCCTCGCCTCGCCGGCTACGCACTCATGGCCTTCATTGGCTGGCTGCTGGTGTCGACGCTGGTTGAGCCCTGGATTTCCACCAGTGCCACGCGCGCCGTCATAAACGCACCAGCCATTCTGATCACCGCGCCGATCAGCGGCACGGTAAGCGCCCAATACGCGCAAAATGGACAACCCATTGCGCCAGGACAAACCATCGCCGTAGTGAAGAACACCACCGTGCCGCGTGATGCGCTAACCACGCTTCTTACGCAGCGCCTTGAGCTGCAAAGCCATCTGGACGACGTCAATAGCCGTCTGCAGGCCGATCAACACATGCTCGACTACACCAACACGCAATATGGCAAATACCAGGAGGCAAGCTTGGCCCAGCTCAAGACCTCCTACGCGTCCATGCAGGCCCAGCAGGATGCGGCAGACGCCAAACTGGAAGCGCTCGATGCCAAATATGCACGCGCCATGGCACTGGAACGTGACGGCGCCATCAGCGCGGCCAACGTAGCCACCGCGCGCGCGGATGCCGATACCGCGCGCAAGGAAGCCGACGCATTGGATATGAGCGCCAAGAGCGTCAGCGCAGGCATCGCCGCCGCGCAACGCGGCGTGTATGTCTCCGCCGGGCAGAACAGCAATGGCCAGTTGCCGCAACTGGCGCAGCACCGCGCCGATATTCAAAACAGCATCAAGGAAGAGCAAGCGCAGATCGATGCGATGAACCAGCAGATGGACCATCTCAACCAATTGGTCACGCATGAGCAGGATCGTGTGCAGGCGCTCTCTGACTATGCGGTCAAAGCCTATGCGCCCGGCACGGCACAGGAAGTGGTCGCCCCGATCGGCACGCAAGTGGCCGTAGGAGCGACCTTGGTTCGTGCCACCGACTGCAGCAAGACCAATGTCGTGGCGGTATTCCCTGCGCGCATGACGCCACGCCTGAATATCGGCACCGAGCTGCGCGTACGTGTCAGCGAAACCAGTCGCGCACGCAGTGCGCACATCACGCAGCTGATGCCAAAGGCCACCGAGTCCCTGCAAAACAGCTACAGCGCGCCCTTCCCCTATGCCGAAGATGGTTCTGTCTACGCACTCGCACAATGGGATAGCCCGGACCCCGCCGACCCAGCACTGCGATCCTGCACGCCTGGTCGCAGCGTGATGGCAAGCTTGCGTTGATCTCGTGCCGAAGGAGTCTCCTATGTCTACGCGATGGCGTCAGGTTGCAAGCGTCGGCCTGATCTTCACGATGGTTGCATCCACGCATGCAAACGCCGGCACTTTACAACAGCAGCTCGCTGCCAGCAGTTGTGGCACCTTGCGCTCGGCGGCGATGGCGGAACCTGGCAACGGACCTATGCTGTTGCCGAGCTACCCCACCTTGAAACAAGGCGATGACGCGACCCGGGCGCTGGAAAACGTGGCATTCGTCTACGACAACGCCTTGGCCGGCATCGCGCTCAGCGCCTGCGGAAACCCTGATCAAGCGCGTCGCATCGCCGATGCCCTATTGCTCGCCGCTGTGCATGATCCCAGCTTCAAGGACGGTCGGCTACGCAATGCCTACCGATCAGGTCCGGCCCATGCCGACAAGGTTGAGCTGCCTGGCTACTGGCAGAGTCATGGCAACTACTGGAGCCAGGACCCGTATCAGGTCGGCACCGCCGTAGGTAATGTCGCGTGGGCCGCGTTGCTGCTGCTGAGCGTCTACGATCACAGTCACGATCGTCGTTATCTGGATGGCGCCGTGGCGCAGCTTCGCTGGATCCAGGATCACGCTTCAGGCGCCGCATCGCCACCGGGCTATGAGGGCGGCTTCTTCGGTTACGACAATGCTCAGCGCGCCCAGCACTGGAAAGCCACCGAACACAATATCGACGTCTATGCCGCCGCCACCTGGGCCGGCCGCGACAGCGGCGACCCGGCGCTCGCGCAACAGGCGAAACTGGCAGCTGGCTTCGTCTATTCGATGTGGGACGACACGCAGCATCGTTTTCTTGTGGGCACCCTGGACGATGGGAAGACGCTTTCCCACGACAAATCCGGGCTGGACGCCCAGCTCTGGCCACTGCTGGCGTTCAGTTCGCCGCCGGCCGAATGGAACCAGGTGTGGTCATGGGTCGATACGCAGCATCGCTACGGCAATGGCTACGGCTATCGCCGTCATCCCGATGGGATCTGGACCGAAGGCACGGCGCAGGTCGCCACCGCGCTGCAAGCCAGCGGCAAGCCGGTGCCCGACGCCGTCTGGCAGTTGCTCGCGGCACAACGCAGCGAGAGCGGCATGCTCTACGCCACGCCGCAGCGGAGGATCGGCACTGACTTCGCGATTGGCCCCACGTCGACGTATGCCGACTTCTTCTACTACCACCTGCCGCACTTGGGCGCGACTGCCTGGGCTGCATTGGCAGGCATGGGCTGGAATCCACTCACCGGTCGCCCGATCGCGCGCACGGAGGCCACGCCATGACCCTGCCCGTCGATGAGATGAAGCTGCTGCATTTACTCGCGCTGACCGTGCTGTTCGGTATCGGCATGGCGTGCGTGGCCAATCCGAAACGGTCGCTCCATCGCCTTGTGTTCGGTACATTCTCGGGCGTCCTGCTACTGCGCTATGCCATCTGGCGCGCCACTGAAACTCTGCCTGATCCCAGTCACGGCTTTGCCAGCGTGTGGTCTTACGTTTTCTTCTTCTTCGAGATGGTTTCCATCGTCTACACGCTTGCCACCATCGTGGTGATGGTGCGTCGTCGCGATTCGCGCCCATCCGCCGATGCCGGCGAAGCGAGGCTGCGCGCCGCGGGTGGCCGCGTCCCCGCGGTCGATGTATTCATTGCCACCTACAACGAAGACCTGCAGATCCTCGAGAAAACCATCGTCTCGGCGAAAGCCATCGACTATCCACATGTCAACGTCTGGGTGCTGGACGATACCCGTCGCGACTGGCTGCGCGATTACTGTGCGCGGATGGACGTGCACTACGTGAGGCGCGAGGACAACCGCCACGCCAAGGCAGGCAATCTCAACAACGGGCTTAAACTGTCCGCGCAGCACACGAACGCGCCCTACATTCTTGTGCTGGACGCCGATTTCGCGTCGCAGAAAAACATTCTTTACCGCGTACTCGGCCTGTTCGACGAGCCCAACGTAGCCTTGGTACAGACGCCGCAGTTCTACTACAACGCCGACCCGATCCAGCACAACCTGGGTGCGACCGACAGTTGGGTGGACGAACAACGCGTATTCTTCGACGTTTTCCAACCATCACGCGATGCGTGGAACTCAGCCTTTTGTGTGGGAACTTCGTTCGTGATATCGCGCGAGGCGATCACCCAGGCCGGCGGCTTCCCTACCGACAGCGTATGTGAAGACATCCATACGACCTATGTGTTGCGCAGGAACGGCCACATCACCCGCTGGCTCAACGAACGTCTCTCCGTGGGGTTGTCCGCCGAGGGCCTGATTGAGTACATCAACCAGCGCGGCCGCTGGTGCCTGGGCACGATGCAGGTGGCCCTGTTGAAGGATGGCCCTCTGCGCGGTCCCGGCTATAACCTGGTTGACCGGCTGCACTATATCCACGGGATGCTGCACTGGATCGGCAAGCCATTCCTACTACTGATGCTGATAGCGCCGGTGCTGTACTGGTACTTCGGCATCGCTGCGTTCTACACGACGCCGGAGCAGTTCGTTTTTTACGGCGTGCCAGCACTGGTCGGATTCTGGCTCTACGGCCCGTGGATCACCGAGCGAAAAACGCTGCCGATCTTCACCGAGGTGACCCAATTGGTGGCGGCCTATGCCGTGACGATGACCATGATTTCCGCTTGCTTCAAGCCGTTCGGGCGCCCCTTCAAGGTCACCGCCAAGGGGCTTGATCGCAGCAAAGTGGTTGTCCACTGGAAACTGGCCAGCTTCTTCATCGCACTCATGCTGTGCCTGATGGCGGGCGCTGTTAATAGCGTGATGACTGCTCAGATGAATGGCGGCACCGCGTTCAACCTGGCATGGACACTGATCGCGCTAGTGCTGGACTTGGCCGCGATCGTGGCGTGCGTTGATTTGCCGCGATTGCGGCAAGAAGAGCGCTTCCCCTTCCCGCGCGCCGCGCGCTGGCGTCAAGGTGGGCATGTGCAATCTAGCGAGTTCATCGATATCTCGCTCGATGGCGCGGCCATGAGCCACAGCCCCGTGATGCCCACGCCAGGCGAAGCGCTTGAAGTGTCCGTACCAGAAGTCGGTTGGGTGCCGGCCACGGTGGTGCGCCTCAGTAAACGCCGCTTGTGTGTGCGCTTCAAGCCGAATGAGGCAACCCGGCACCTCCTGATCAAGCTGATTTTTTGTCATGCCCCACACAACATCGCCGTCAAGGCACGTCCGCTACGCGCCTTCGCCCAACTGATGCGCATGGCTGGCTTTGCCCTCTTTCCTCCGCGATGATCCTGGAGATTGCCATGAAACCACTACTGTGCTCTGCCGCCCTTGCCAGCTGCATGCTGGCCGGCTGCTCGATGGAGCCGACTTATCAACGGCCCGGGATGCCCGTTCCCGACAGCTTTCCGTCGACCGCGCCAATCACACGAACCGCGCCGTCAACGGCAGCAGCACAGGCCGACGCCGAGGTAGCCAACCTAGACTGGCATCAGTTTTTCAAAGATACGGCGTTGCAGCGCCTGATTGAAATCGCCCTCGGCAATAACCGTGATTTGCGCGTCGCCGCCGCCAATATGACTCAGGCACGCGCCAACTATGGTGTTGCACGTGCCAGCCTTTTCCCGGAGATTGATCTGCAAGCCTATGGCGGGCGGCAGCGCCTGCCGGCCATGTCACAGCAGCCGGCCAACGGTCTGCTTGGCCCGGTCCAGAATAACAACGACAAGGCGGCCACCTTCAATACCTATCAGGTACAAGCGGGCATGACCAGCTATGAGGTGGATTTCTTTGGCCATCAACGAGCGATCGCCCACGAGTCCGGCAAGCTGGCCGACGCCAGTGCGGCCGAGTACGAAGCCGCACGCATTGCATTGATCGGCGAAGTGGCCAATGCCTATCTTTCCCTCAATGCCGATCGCGCCCTGTTGCAGTTGGCACAACAGACCTTGGCTGCGCAGCAACAGCACGCCCAGGTTATGAACAAGGCGTATGGCGACGGCGGCGTGTCGGAATTCGACATGCGCCGATCGCAAGCCCAGGCAGACGCCGCCCAGGTAGACGTGGAAAACTTGCAAATCCGGATCGCCAAGGACACCAATGCCATGGCGGTGCTCATCGGTCAGCCGTTACCAGCCGGCTACAGCGCGCCAAGCCAATGGGAGGATCCCTTGCTGACCGACGTGCCGGCGGGGCTGCCGTCCTCATTGCTCGACCGCCGTCCCGACATCGTCGCTGCCGAAGACCGGTTGCGTGCGGCCAACGCCGATATCGGTCGAGCCCGCGCCGCCTTCTTTCCCAACATCGCGCTGACCGCTGTGCTGGGCACATTGAGCGGTGGCCTTTCCAGCTTGTTCCACGCCGGCTCGGCTGCCTGGACCGGTGCGGTTTCCGGCACGATCCCGCTGCTGGACTGGGGCAAGAACAAAAACGGACTCGCTGCCAGCAAGGCTGGTTACACCGGCGCGGTCGCGGCCTATGAAGGTACCGTGCAAGAGGCTTTCCGGGAGGTGGCCGACACGCTGGCCGTCCGCGACCATATCGTCCCCGCGCTGAAGGCCCAGCAGGCTCTGGTGGACCAATCGCAACGCATCTATTCCATCTCGCAAGTACGCTTCAAGGAAGGCCTCGACGACTATATATCCAGCCAGGATGCGCAGCGATCGCTTTACACCGATCAGCAAAAACTGGTGAGCCTCAAGCTTGAGCAGGCCGTCAACCAGGTCAATCTCTACAAAGCTCTGGGCGGCGGCTGGAATCCAACCCACAGCGGCAACACCACAGCACGCGTGACATTGCCTGTGCGGCAATCGTCCGTCCGGGCATCGCTTTGAAAGGCAGGCTTCGGCGCGAAACTTTCTGCGTAGGAATTCGAGAGCGACTGGCGCCATCACCCAGACACTGTGGTTGGCGCGCGCTCGCTTGCGAATGAGGTGCTTCGGTGATGACCCTAAGAAAGTCATCGCCCAATCAACAGGCACTGAGCTACCACCGTTTCATCTTCTGCCGGCCCATACGAAGTTGGCGACCGGTTCTGCGGGCGGCTAGCAGCGTATTCACCGCTAGAAGTGGTCGACTGTGCGACAGTTTGGCTACTCGTCGCTTTACACGAGCCAATACTTGCTCATCAGTGGGACAACTTGACCAAACGGCCATGCCGCCGCTGGGCCTCGTCTTCCCGACGTGTGCGGGCATCTCCCGCCCAACTCACCAGGGGCTGGACTTGTATGACAGTCGATGTGACGCGGAAACTACAAAGCGCACCTCGCCGCAAGCCCGAAAGCCAATGCCAGATGGACGTCATCCCTACCCTTCCCCTTGGGTGAAGTCACGAGTGTTGCAGTCGCGTCCCGCCAGGGCCATCGGAAAATTTCTAGGTAGGGGTTTCGCGCGCTCTCCCGTCTCCGGCAGCCGTAGTTGATGTACCAAACTTCGGTGCATGAAGAACAGGCCAAGGTGATCCTCGACCATCGCGAGCCTTTCTCAAGCCAGGGTAAGCACCGAAGGTAGCTGGCTGGCCGGATGCATACGCAGCAGTTGATAAGCCACTCCTGCGACGCCGGTCATCAAGCCCGGCACGAAAATATCCTTGGTCATGCCGCAGGTGGGACCATGACTCTCCAGACTGCTGAGTATCGAAGCCTGCAGGTGTTCGCTGCTCATGCCTTTCGGAGCCTCGCCCGCGGCGATGGCGTGCTCAAACATTTCCCACACGCTGAGATCGCCGTGGCACAGGCAATGGTCAAGGCCAAGGCCAAAGTGCCAGGTCGCCGCTGCGGCGCGACGTAGCAGCAACCGCGTGGAGGGATGTGTCAATTCAGGGTCGAGGTCTACATGCGCCAATCCAATACCGACGGCCCCATTGCACCATGTCGCGGCACCAAGGGCTCTTTCGGTCGTGCGCAGATCCCTCCAATTGCCATGCTCCGTATCAAACAATGAGTCGTCGTAAGCAAACGCTGCGTCCGCCAGCTCGTCATAGCGGGATTCACCGCTGGCACGGGCTAACTTGCGCAGAGCCCAGCCGATGCCGGTTGCCCCGTGCGAGAAACCACCCAAACCCGCCATGCCCGATTCGCCGCCCCAACAAGCCAATCCATCCTGGTAGCGAGCACGCTCGCACAACAAGTCACCGAACTGTCGAGCCATCGTCAAATAGCCGCCAACCGGTAACGCCGCAGCCAGCGCGAGCAATGGTGGAATGGCTCCTGCGACACCGCTGAGTACGTCGTGGGTGGTGTCTTCCATGACGGCGTTGGGAAGCTGAGCAGCCAGTGCGCAGGCGCGATGCAGCATTTGCTCCTGCTCGATGCCCCAGCGAGCCAGCGTCAGGCAAGTCCAGATCTGAGAGCCCAGGCCAACATAGCCCCCCGGCAGGCGCGGCCTGATCTTGATGTCGCCGGCTTCGTCACGTAGACGCGTAGTTTCTGCTTGATCCAGGGTGCGCAAGGATGCACTGAGCAGCTCATCAAGGCCATCCACCGAATTGGCGCGCCCGGCATCGGTTTCGCGCAGATAGGCCGCAACCGCTACGGCGATGCCGGAGATGCCGTTGTAGAGATCCTGCTTGATCGGTTGCGTAGTACGACTAGTTGGGCCGACCACCGGAGCGATCCAGGCGATGCTGCCGTCGCCGCCGCGAATGGCGTTGGCAAGGATCTGGCGCATGATCGCCGCAGACTGATGGCGACGGCGCCGTTCGATATCGCCTTGGCGTGCCCGCACGGACCATAGCGAACCCTGCTTGGGTAATAGGCCTTCGCCGATAAAAGCGCTAACCAGAGCGGCCTGGATCACTTGTCGATCCAGTTGCAAATCCGACGTCCGCCAAGCTTGCAACACTTCTTCAATCCGGTCGCCAGGCGCAAGCCACTGCGTCCTGCCAGGCCCATCAAGTCGGCCATGACGAGGCAAGGTGCTGAAAAAAGGGATGTCGCCGACCATCAGCGCGTCAATTTCAGCCTCGATCACGGCAGCATCGGAGGGTGCCAGCGCAGTGCGCTCGGCCATTTCCGCCAATAAATCGAAGGCGCGCTTTCGCGCCGCACCCTCGTCATGCAGAGATATGGGGTGCCACAGCATGCGGCCGATCTCGGCATAGATTTCCGTAGCCCGCACCACCACGCGTACCGGGCAATCAGCGAAGCGTCGCAGGCGCACCTGCAACTGGCCTTCGGCATCGAGACGCCGCAAGCACGCGGTCATTTCGTCAAAGGCTTCAAGTACCCGCGGCCAAAATCGCACCAAAGCCGGTTGTTCGCTGGGTTGATTCTGTGCGGCCATCAGCTCCGTCATGATGGAACCAAGACGAGCCTCGTCAGTGCCCACGTTCTCGATAATGGCTTGCGGCTGCATGGGTTGTTGCCCCCGCAACCTACCAATGCCGGAACTATCGACACCGCGCCAGCCCAAAGCTTGGCCGCGTGCTGGCAGTAGCCCTATGGCCAGGACGGTCCCTCCGAGCACCTCGACTGCCTGATCAACGGCCTGCCCCCATCCTGACGGACGTGGCGGCATCCTTGGGGTAAAAAGCGTCTCGCAATCCACCACCACGGGATGTGGCCCCATCGCGATGAGATTCTCAGCATGCAGATCACTGCCACCCAGCACGCGCATTAGCGCTAACCAATGGCCGATGCCTCGGTAGAAGTCGTGCAGCTCACTGTCGTCGGCGGCATAGCGATGCGCGACAAACTCGGCCCACCCGTACCCTGGATAGACCGCAACGCGCGGAACTTTCATCGATGAGGTACTACCGCAAGTGGCCAAGTACTCGATCAAATCGTGCAGCTCGGCATCTACAGCCACCGAATGCGGCTTATAGACTAAGCGGCCACCTTCGGTGCGCAGCAGAACCACCGACTGGCCGTCGCAATGGCTGTCACCGGTACCGATGCTCAGCTCCAGCAGATCCCCCGGCTTGCCGCCACACAGTGATGCCAAGGCAGGCCGGTCTGTTGCCCACCGCTGAGCAAAACGCAGTATGGCGGAACAACGGTTATCGACAATACGGGCTATTCGAGTGGATAGCGTGGCATAGTGCTCAGCCAAACCCTCCCACCAGCTCAACTCAGCGGCGATCGCGCAAAATTCCCGCCAACGCTGCTGGGCGTCTTCACCCCCCAACCGTCCGGTTACCCGGGCGGCATTGAGTTCCAACAAGAGCAGCCGGGTCAGCTTGCCGTGCAGAGTCGAGAGCAGAGACGAGCGTGTTGCCTGGAGTATCGTTGCGCGCTCGCACGCACCTAGCCCCGGTATGGTTTGAAGCTGGGCTGCCAGTCGAACCAAGCCAGGCTCGACAAGGCAGCCCAAAGTAGCGGTAAAACCGCCAGCATCTGCGGATGAAGGCATCTGGGGATTACGAGCCGCAGAGACAGTGGCGCCGCTTTCAGCGACCTTCACTAGCGAAACCCTCTTTCAAAAGCGCTTGCATAGAGGCTTGATTCCTCGCAATAAGACGATTTCAATGAAGGTAGACGCTTGTCGTCAGGAGCTGACGCTCAATTACAGCAGTTATCGTGAATGGCGGTGCCGCAAGTACACAAAAAATTCGTAGTTATCGATTCGGCGGAATTGACAATATCGGCCTTGGCATATTTTCCTCCGATGAACAGTGGGCCGGCCGGACTATCGACGTCCGCGCTCGCACGCCATTGCGCAACCAAGGCCTCACCTTCCAATACCGTGTCCATAGCACTCTCCTCACTGTTAAGTTTCGGCTGAGTAACGAAAACGACAAAGGATTCCCCCTACCGGCCACTCACCCCATTTCGTGGCCGTTCCCAAAGTTAGCACCAGGTCGAATGCGTGGCAATGAGAGCGCTAAAAGTCAAGGATAGGCGAAAAGAGGTCGGAAGCTTTAGCATCCCTTCATTCGATCAAGAAATGGCAAACTAGTCGGAGAGTTCTTTAGGGGAATATTTTCATGCCATGGCTTCCGATATACGCGTCGAGGCATGATCAGGCCGAATTATTTGAGTATTTGAACAACTCGCCGGACCTCGCTTTCATCAGGTCCGATGGAGCGGGACGCTGGCGGGCATTCGAAAAGCTCGAATCGTGGTGTGACGGCAGATATTGCCTATGGCACACTGAAAGCGGCCCACTGCCACTTCTCCAAACTTGGGGCAAAGCTCATCGAGTCGTAAACGACCCCTTTGAAGGCTGGGTTGAAGTTCGCCCCGGCGCAGATAAATCGCAACCGTATTTCGGCGCGGGCCATCCGGGAATCATTTGGTTCAATGCCTATTCGTCAGATCCACGTTCAGCGAATGTCTCGACGATTGGTATTTCATCCTTCGAGTGGATTGGAAACCACTATCAAGCTCTCGGCAACGTCGCCGCTCCCTCTACAAAGGCCCTATGGGGCTCACTGCGTCGATGGGTGAGCAAACGTGCCGTCAAGGTCCCGCGTGATGGGCCGGCGCAATCCACACCAGCTGAAATTTGGGCCATGAGCGACGCTCTTGAACTATTCTCGAAAGGCATTCCTGGAGCTCCCAATCCACCCTAAGTGACAACAACACGTGCCCTTAGCTCCTGCGCGGGTGCTCGGCGAGCGCCTGCGATTTCGCCACGATGAAAGCCTCCTCGTGCCGCTCAATCTGCTTGCTGTCGCAAATACGGCATAGCAGCTTTCCTCCCTTTCCGGTCAGCATCACCTTCGAATCTTGCCTGCATTGCGTGCAGATGCTGAAGCCGGTCCCGGCCAGGTCGAGATAGGGCTCGAACCAGCGGCATTGGGTGTTCGGCAGCATCGCCGAGAGCCATGCATACTCGGGCATCGGCAGCCGATTGCCAACGCCGAGGAACTTGAGCCCCGACAGGTTCGCGAGCGGTCGCAGCGTTTTGACCTTCGATGTGTCGATCGCGAGTGACTGCAGCCATGTCATCTGGCCAAACGTTTCCAGTGCGCCAATGTCCTGCCGCGTCCACATGCTCCCGGTAACAGCGAGGGATTCGAGTGAGGTCAGCCGTGCCAGCGGCGAAAAATCCGTGACCCGCTTGAAATTTTCGATCTCGAGCAAGCGCAAGTTCGAAAGCGCTGCAAGTGGCTCGACGGACTCGATTTTCGTCGAACTGCCGAAATAGAGATAACGAAGGTGCCTTAGATTCCCGATCGAGGAGATGTCGCGGACATTGCTCCATTTGATCTGCAGGCATTCGAGGTGTGTCATGCGGCATGCAGCTTCGAGCAACGGCGGCGTGACATGCGACCACAGGCTGAGCCAGCGCACATTGTGCAATTCAGGCAACCGCTCGACCCATTGCTTGATCGCCTGCTTCTTTTCCTTTTCGGAAACGCGGCCAAGATCCCATGAGAGCTGCAGGCGCTCGCCTCCATCATAGTCACCGTAGGACGCGACCGACTTTGGCCACTGCGTAACATGAAATGGATAGGGATCGATGTTGGTCCAGCCCATGCCTTGCCGCCTTTCTATCAGGTGCCTCTGAGGCAAGTATATGCGCGCGCCATAGCGGCCTGTCCGAGTGCGTTTTGAGGTGACAAGGGCTGTCAGCAGACCCGATCAGGCCGCTCGTCCCATCCTGGGCTTGACATTATGGTGTATATACACTACAGTTCCTCCCATGAACCGCAACACGCCCCAAACCCTAGATACCGTCTCCAGCATCGTCTCAGAAGTGACGGCGCACTGCCTGATGACGCGGACCCGCCGGATCTCAAGGGTCGTGACGAGCCTCTTCGACCAGGAGCTGCGTCCGTACGGCCTGAGCTCCTCGCAGTTCTCCCTGCTCGTGCTGATCGCCCGCATGGACGGCGCCAGCCGGGCCGAGATCGGTCGGGCCAATCACCAGGAACGCTCTACGTCCACGCGCAATCTGCAGCTCGTGATCGATCAAGGCTGGGCTGAAGAACTTGTTCCGGAAAAAGGCCGCAGCCGCCCCATCGTGATTTCGAAGGCTGGCCGCACCCTGCTCGCTCAAGCGATCCCCGCGTGGCGTGCCGCCCAGGTCAAAGCCAAGCAACTACTTGGCGCTGACGGGGCTTCTGCCATTGTCCGGCTGTCCTCTGGCCTGCCCATCGAGGAGCTGGCCGGCTGATCCTTTTTTTATCAACTATGTTGCATATACACCATATCTCATCGAGGAATCCCCATGACCATCGTTAAAGCCGCTGCCGTGCAGATCAGCCCGGTGCTCTACAGCCGCGAGGCCACCGTCGAAAAGATCGTTCGCAAGATCCACGATCTCGGGCAACGGGGCGTCCAGTTCGCCACCTTCCCCGAAACCGTGGTGCCGTACTACCCGTACTTTTCCGCCGTGCAAACGCCCATGGCACAGCTGTTCGGCAGCGAATATCTCCGGCTGCTCGAACAATCCGTGACGGTGCCCTCGCCCACGACGGACGCGATCGGTGAAGCCGCCCGCAAGGCCGGCATGGTGGTGTCCATCGGCGTGAATGAGCGCGATGGCGGCACCATCTACAACACACAGTTGCTCTTTGACGCGGACGGCACTCTGATCCAGCGTCGCCGCAAGATCACGCCCACGCATTTCGAACGCATGATCTGGGGCCAGGGCGACGGTTCGGGACTGCGCGCGGTGGACAGCAAGGTCGGCCGCATCGGTCAGCTGGCGTGCTTCGAGCACAACAATCCGCTGGCGCGCTACGCGCTGATGGCCGATGGCGAGCAGATTCATTCCGCCATGTATCCGGGCTCCGCTTTTGGCGACGGCTTCGCCATGCGCATGGAAATCAATATTCGTCAGCACGCGTTGGAATCAGGCGCGTTCGTGGTGAACGCGACCGCCTGGCTCGATGCGGACCAGCAGGCGCAGATCATGCAGGACACCGGCTGCCAGATCGGCCCTATCTCGGGTGGTTGCTTCACGGCCATCGTCGCGCCCGACGGCACGCTGCTGGGTGAGCCGTTGCGCGCCGGCGAAGGCGAAGTCATCGCCGACCTCGATTTTGATTTGATCTATCGCCGCAAACAGCAGATGGATTCGCGTGGCCACTATGCCCGCCCGGAACTGCTCAGCCTGCTGATCGACCGCACGCCGACGGCCCACCTTCACGATCGCGCCGCTCGCTCCGCCATCGATTTGGCCCGCGCCGAAATTCTCTGACCAAGGCAGATCCATCCCATGAATACATCGAATGAGAGCCCCATCCTGGTCACCGGCGCTGCCGGCGACGTCGGGGCCGTCGGTCGCAGCGTGGTCGCCATGCTGCTGGAGAAAGGTCACAAAGTACGCGCGCTGGTGCGTCGTGAAGACGAACGCTCCGAGAGCCTGCGCAAGCTTGGCGCCGATGTGGTAGTCGGCGACCTGACGGATCTGAAGTCCGTCCATCGCGCCATTGAAGGCTGTCAGCGCATCTACTTCGGCATGTCGATCTCGGCGGCCTATCTGGAGGCGACCGCCAATGTGGCCGCTGTCGCGCGCCACCATGGCGTCGAAGTGATCGTCAACATGTCGCAGATGACGGTGTCGCAGATGGGCATCCATGAAACCACTGATAGTCCTCAGCACAAGCTTCACTGGCTGGCCGAACAGGTGCTGGCGTGGTCTGGCCTGCCCGTCGTCAACGTCCGCCCGACCGTCTTCCTGGACGGCTTTTTCCTGCGACTGGCGGCCATGGGCGTGCGCGACAACGACGAGCTCGTGCTACCGCTGGGAGGCGCCAAGACCTCGCCCATCGCCGCTTATGACGTAGCGCGTGTCGTGGCCACGATTCTCGATGACCCGGCACCGCACATCGGGCAGATCTACAATCTGACCGGTCCGGAGTCGGTGGATGTCGAGCAGCATGCACGTGCCTTCTCCGAGGCTCTTGGCCGAACGATTCGCTATCGCGACGTGCCGGTGGAACCGTGGGCCGAGAAGCTCCGTGAGTTCGGCGTTCCGCCGCATCTGCTCAGCCATCTCGCGGCGATGGCCCGCCTGCACGCGCAAGGTCGCTACGACCGCGCCACTGACGACGTCTTCAAGCTGACCAGCCAGAAAGCCATGAGCACGGCCGAATTCGTGAAACGTCATGCGGCCGAATTCACGCGTGGCCAGTGAGCCGTACGGCCGGTCTACTCCTTCCAAGATCACCAACGATCGCTGCTAACGAATGTAGGCACGACCTCGCATTCGCAACTCGATCACTCGAACGAATCAAGTATCACTTTCATGAAATGCCTTTCACTGTTCAGCTCCATCGCGATGGCTTTGGCCGTATCGGTATCCGCTACGCATGCGGCAGAAGTGCTTCCTTCCGGCGCCGCCCATGCCACCGGCAAGGTGTCCGATGCAGCTCTGGTCAAGTCACTTCCGGGCTTCAAGAACGCGTACACCGACGTTGACGGCGTGCGTCTGCACTACGTTACCGGCGGCAAGGGCGAACCGCTGGTCCTGCTTCCGGGCTGGCCGGAAACCTGGTGGACGTTTCACAAGATCATGCCTGCCCTGGCCGAGCACTACACGGTTATCGTCATCGACATCCGCGGCATGGGTACATCGTCGCGGCCAACAGACGGTTACGACAAGAAGACCATGGCCAAGGATATTTACGCACTGGTCCAATCCCTGGGCTACGACAAGGTCGCCATCGCCGGGCATGACATCGGCTCCGCCGTGGCCTATGCCTACGCGGAAAACTACCCGCAGGCCACCGACAAGCTGGTGATGATGGAATTTCCGCACCCCGACGAAAGCCTGCTGACGTTCCCGCTACTGCCCACGCAAGGTCCGGTCGGCGACAAAGTGGGATCGTCGCGCCCCTACCTGTGGTGGTTCGCCTTCAATCAGGTGAACGAACTACCGGAAAAGCTGCTCGCAGGCCGCATTCGCGTGGAGCAGGACTGGCTCTTCAAATACTTTCTGCAAGACGAGAACGCCATCGATGCGCGGGACCGCGCAGTGTACGAACAGGCCTACAACAGCGGGGAGGCCATTCGTGCTGGTAACGCCTGGTACCAGGCCTTCGGCCAGGACGTGGCCGATAACAAAGGCTACGGCAAGCTTGAGATGCCCGTCCTCGTGCTGGCCGGACCGGCCTACCCGTGGATGAAGGCAGTGGTCGGCAAGAAGGCCACCAAGCTCATCGCGTTGCCAGTGCCGAACAGCGGTCATTTCGTGCAGGAGGAGCAACCGGACTTCGTCAGCAAGACGATGATCGACTTCCTGCAAAACCCTGACACATCGAACCGATGAAACGACATTTGCGCCGCGTCAGTCAGTTTGTCCGATCGACGACAACGGGTCGCAACCAAGAATAGGAGATATCCCTTGTCCAACCCTACCGATAGGCAACCAATGCGAAAGGCGCCTGAACGCCTCTATGGCCATAAGAACGATTTAGCAGGGCGCCAGGATCTGCTTGATCCCCGGCCGAACTTGCGCGCAAGGGGGCATGCCATGTCATTCACCCTCAGAAGTCTCTTCATCGTTGCCTTTGGCTCCCTCTTTTGCACCGCTGCCTGGGGCCAAAATACGGCAGAGGGTGACCACCCACCGGCGCTCCTTCCCTTGGCATCGGAGCCGGCACCAAAGATCGTCGCCTATGCACCCTTGGCGGAGCCGCTGGCTCGTGGCGTCGCCATTATTCCATTTCGAACCGAAAACCTTCGAATCATGCCCGTGTTCGGCACGGCGGCGGCACAGGTATCACCACGCCTCGGTCATCTTCATGTGACTGTCGACCATTGGCCCGGCGGGTGGGCGCACACCAGTGTCGATCCGGTCATTGTGAACGCATTGGCGCCGGGTCCGCACAAGGTTCTCCTCGAGATAGCCGATCCGACGCATAAGATCATGACCAGTACAACGGTCGATTTCGTCGCGCCCCAGAGGAAAGCCGACGAGCAGCATGCGCACTAGTGTCCCGCGCACGAGCAAAAACACCACTTGGAATTGAACCATGAAATTCACTGAAACTGCGCCCACGCTGCCGTGCCCATCGGGCCCGCCGCCGTGGCTGGGAAAAATTGCGCAGGACGCGACGCTTGAAGGGGCCGTTCTCAAGCGTGCCGTTCACGGCAAGGACAACATTCTTGCCCTCATTTCACACGCCCGCAGCTTGTACGAATTCCAGGACTACACGTACTACGGGCCCTGGGGGAGCGAGTTCTTCATGGAGTCGTATCGGGCAAGCATCAACGGCGTGCCGATGGAATGCTCGGTGATCGTGCACATGAACGATGCCGGCGAAGCCGATTCGCTACTGATCCACCACTACCCGCTCGACGCCACGCTGGAGTTTTCCCGCCTCATGGGCGAGAAGTTCGGCGACCAGTTCGCCAACTTGTACCTCACCGCCGCCCAGGCCGATGGCCTGGCGAAGGCCTCAAGCAAAAAATAAGAGGGCCAGGAAACAGGGGGCAGAGCATTTTTTGCAGCATTGAAGAGAGCGCTGTGCCATGGCAAGGCGTTTTCCGCGCCCCAAAGTGCTCTGATCCCTAGCCAAGTTCTTGGGCAACTTCCCAAACATGGCCGGACGGGTCGGCGAAGGCGGCCGTGCGGCGCCCCCACGGGCGGTCAACGGGGCCGTTTAGCAACCTCACGCCACGGTCCTGGAGCATGGCGCAAGTAGCGTCCACATCGGTGACCTTGATCGTGAGCAGAACATGGCTGCCCGCCGTCGCCGGAGCCACGGGTAGCGGCTCAATCAGTTCCGGCGCCTCGGAACGCTGGAGCAGGTTGACCGCGATGCCGCCGAAATCCAACAGGCAGGAAACTTCATCCCGGCCCATCACCTTGGATTGGAAGACGCTTTCATAAAAGGTCATGGCCTGCGTGATGTCGTCGACAAACAATGTCACGACTTCGATAGCACTTGGAACGGACACCTGCTTCCCCTTCTCCGAGCTCACTTCAAGGATTGTCAATGGCGCCAGGTCACTTCTGGTTGACGAGCTTCTCAAGCGCCAACGTTCGCGTGATCAAGTCATCCAGCTCAAAACTCTCCGACTGTAAGAATGCCGCGTCCCCAATGTCCTCCGGCTGGGCAGCCAGACGGTGGGTCTCGCTCAAATGATGCTTGAGCCATGCTCTTTGTTCTTGCTGCAATTGAGCCCGCTGCTTGTCCTTGTACCTATGCAGTAGCGTCTGATAGGCCGCATTCAGTCTCGGGTCCCATCGGCCGACTTCAGTCTTATGGCATTCCAACATTTTCCCGGAAGCGCCGGCAGCTTGATCCAGGCATTTGCTGAACTGTGCACTCTCCTGTGCGCTTGCAGTAAATGCGGCGATACAGAGGGTGGCGCTAAAAACGAGAGATGATTTGCGGAACATCGTGGCGATCCTTTGCGTCTCTCTGACCGAGGTAGAGCTTAGGTTGGCTGATACTGAACTATTTTCACTGAAATTTTCAAGAGAATGCGAAGGAACAACGGAACTCGTATCTGGGTTGAACTCGATATACGCCGCACCGTCATAATCCGCTCCAGTCACCCTGCCCCGGTCCGCTTCGGGCCAGCAGCGGAGGCTGGTCATTGAACCTACCCCCCAGGAAGCGGCGATGAGAACAACTGAAGCACCTCAATCCGCCGCTCGCGGGGAATCAGTAGCGTGGCGTAAGCCCGGAGAGGTTGCCGAATCACCGCTGCAGGCGATGATCGACCAAAGCCCGCGCATGACAGCGCAGCGCCGGATGATTGCGGACATACGTAGCGGCACCGCGCCGCGCCAGCTGGCACAGCTCAACGCGGCGCCCGACAGCGAGGGCACCGGCATTCCAGGCGCCGCATCCGAACAGTCAATGCTTGAACAAGATCCGGATACCCGCAAGGAACAGGCACGGGAAGATCTGCTGGCAACCATTGACGACCTGGATGGGGCCGACGGCCAGCAATTGGAGCGGGTGCTGGCGCAGCTCCAGGAAAAATACGCTCTGAGCAAGACCGTGGTCGACGTCGACGACCCGGAAAACCTCAAGGTGGAGCTTTATGCGTCCCCGCCCCTGGTCATCGCCGGCGCTGCGCTGGGCATCGTCGCGATCGCCACGATGGGCGCGGCCTATGCCAGCTACACCCTCCGCAGACGGGTCACCTATCACCGGACCATCAGGCGCCTGACCACTGCCGGTTACCGCAGGGACGATGCGGAGGCGCTATTCCGGCAGCACAACAACGAAAGGGACCTGATCGACTGGGCGCCCGTCCTGCGTCGACAGATTGAAGACCGCGTAGCGATCGATGAAGCGATGATTGCTGGTATGCAAATCTATGACCGGAGCGTTACGCGCCTGGTCACTGCCGGTTACCGCAGGCACGATGCGGAGGCGCTGTTTCGCTTGCATGGCCATGTGGATCACTTGATCGCCTGGGCGCCGATCTTGCGCCGCCAGATTGAAGACGGCGTAGCCATCGATCAAGAAATGCTCACTAACGTACTACGGCAACACGGCGCCGCCGACAAAATGGAAGAGTTACAGCGGGCGGGAGACGGAAAAAATCTGGCTTGGGGAGAACACAATCCCGGTCTCAACCTAAACGAACCAGGCCATCTAACCGAGCTAGGCCGTTGGATTAATGACAAAAACAATAACCCTGAGCCCGATCCGGTGCGCGGCACCATGAATTGCTGGGAGGTGATCTGGTTCAGCGCCTACAAGATGCGGTACATCACCTGGGAGCATATGCATGAGGTCTATCAGAACGAACTCGAAGGGACGAGTCTGAACACGTATTTCAATGAGCGCATCAGGGTGGGCGCCCAGAAGAAGTTCGATCCGAACAATGCTGACTCTGGGCGTCCATTGCGCGGAGACATCGTGCTGTTTGGATCCGCCGAAGTGCATACGGCCATGGCCACAGGGACTGAGGCGGGACCGGAAGGAAAACGCTCTCCCGAAGTCTTCAGTCTCTGGACGCAACCCAATCACAACTACTTGCAGCGCGTGACGATAAATGCACTGCTAGCCGTCGATTCAGAGTGGGACGACGATGACGAAGAAGAAGAAAACGAAGAAGAAGAAGAAAAAAAAGAAGAAGAAGTTAAGAGTGATAAAAGCGAATTGCGGATCAGTATCCGGCGCGGCAAAGACAAAGCCGCCGGACACGGCCCGCCCGTATGGTTCTTTTCTCCGAAATGGGGATGAGCCGAATGGCGCTTACTTAAGCGTGCATCTTGATGCTTGGCGTGATTCGCCCCTCTTCCCTACTGCACCGTAGGGGAGAGGGTAGATTCTCGCACGGTGGCTGCATGTCGCAGGCAATGCAGCCATCTACGAAATGCCGCAACAGCACGCGGGCAAAGGGACCATTGGGGTTTGCTCCGAATGGCGTTTTCTTAAGCGTGCATCTCGATGCTTGACGTGATTCCCGTAGGGGGGCAGGTAGATGGCGCCAGCAAGCGAGCAACTCGCTTAAGTACGTGCCATTCGGGATGAGCCCATTTCTCGATGGCGCTAGCGCAGCAAAAGCAGGTAACTGGCCGCCGCCCAACTGAAGTTCGGCGACTGGTAGCCCTGCCCGGTGAGCGGATCGTAATTTTCATACACAGGGGCTTGGGCGGTGACTCCCTTGGCATTCAATACGAGGCGACGCGCCATGTCATCGGCCTGCTTCGCATAGCCGTAGCGGCGAAGCGCCGCCACGCCAAAATAAGCCTGGTCGAGCCACACAGGGCCACGCCAGTAGCCCGTGACCGGCGAAAAATGCGGGTCGTCTTTTGCAAGGGTCGGAAAAGGCAGGTAGGTCGCAAACTTGTTCGGGTCGAGCATGACTCGAACAGCGTGCGCAGCCTGGTCCGCACTGGCCGCGCCGGCCCATAGCGGCGCCCAGCCCTCGGAGCCGTAAACGCCCACGAAATCCTTGCTGCCAAGCCGGGCGTCGAAGAAGTAACCGCGCTGGCGGTCGTACATCCGTGCCTGGATGGCTGCACGCATGACTGCCGCTTCCTTCAGCCATTGCCGATAATCGGCATCCTTGCCGATCGCCTTGGCGATCTCGGCTAGATCCGATTTCTCCTCGTAAAGATAGGCGTTGAGATCGACCGACTCCTGGTCCGCCGACCACGCGCCCTTGTCGTTTTCCAGCATGGCTACGGTGTCGAAGCGCACGGCATTGTCCATGCCGCTTTCCCACTTGGCCGCGATGGCCGTGCCGTCGGTCGCGCCGTATTCGGCCAGTCCGTTGTGGTCATGATCGCGGGCCGCGAACCACCAGCGGTGGTAGCGCACCAGCTTGTCGTACATCTCGGAAAGAAACGCTTTGTCGCCGGTGGCCCGGTAGATGGCCAAGGTGGCCCACGTCGCAAGCGGCGGTTTGCTGTCGCGCCAGTTGTCGCCGGACTTGTCCAGGTAAAGGCAGTCCGGAACCATGCCGTCGGCGGCCTGATAGTCGAACATCGCCCGCACTTGGTCGCGCGCCAGGTCCGGCGCAAAGGATGCCAGTGCGACGGCATGTTTCCATGAATCCCAGGCCCAGAAGCCGTTGAAATCCGGATTGGAATAGGAAGGAATGACACCGTCGTGATGCAGATCGCCGCGCGCCGCGCGCCAATTGCCGAGCAAGGTCATGATCGCCTTGACCGCCACGTGCCTTGCCGTGTCGTCGGGCAAGCCGGCCAGATGGCTCGACGCGGCGGATGCCAGGTAACCCGCCCAGCGTTCGCGATTGTGTGCCCACGCCTCCGCTTCACTCACCGCCTGGGGCTTGTCGGTTTGCGGGTCATAGGCCAGCATCTGATCGACGTAGACAATCGCGGTCTGACCGGGCACGAGATGCAACGGCCGACTCAAGTCGATGCGGTAATCCGCCCCCGACAGCGTCACGTGACCGGCGTTGGCCGTATCGGCATGCAAACTCGTGCTTAGCACCGAGGGAGAGCGCGCAAAGGACTGCAACACATCCCCGTCATGCGTGGCGAGGTGGCTCGCCTCATCGGGCATCGCCTGCCCCACGAGCCCTAAGTCGATATCCAGCGTGCGCGAGGCCTTGAGCTCGACGCGCACCAGTGCGTGCCACGAATTGGCGAAGAAAAGGATCTGGCTCACGCTGAGGTCGGAGGAGACGAAACGGCGAACCAGATAACCGGGCGCAGCATGGCTTTCCGTCGGCGCCAACGGGATGTCCCGATGGCTCGCCGCATCCCGGAGCGCCAGGCGCGCAAAATGCTTGCCCACCCATCGGCCGTCGCCAAGGCTATGCACGAAGGGGCCGACAAAACCGCTGCCATCGTCACCCGCGGGCGGGAGACTGTAGCCATACCAGGCACCGGCGTCGAAAAAGATGTTGAAGCTTCGATCCGCCGGCGACGCGGGCATGCCGTGCATGTCGAGCACGTCCAGATAGCGCGCGTCCGGTTCCGTGGCCTGTGCCTTGCCAACGGCGCATGTCAGCAAGAGCCCTGCAACGACGATCAGATTTTTGAGTGGTAGGCGCATGACATCATGTTCGGCGATGCCGGCGCACATGGCCAGCGTTGTGATGCCATCGAGCTCCCTCCCCGCGCAAGGCGAAGCAAGCTCGCGGCGAACTCAAGCATTGCGGCAAGCTCGCGCAACCCCACCCTAGCCCTCCCCTGCAAGCAGGGGAGGGAACTGGTGCACGCAGGTTAGAACTTGTACTTGGCCTGGAAGTTGAACTCGCGTCCCTCGATGGATCGCGCCAGGATCACGCCGCCGCCGCTGGCGAATCCGAACAGGCGTGCATTGCCCTCGGTGACGCCGATCTGGTTGGTCACGTTCGTACCGCGCAAGGTCAGCATCCAGTTGTTGCCGATGTTGGCAATGGCACCGATGGCAATATCGTAGTAACTGCCCAGCGGCTGCTGTTCGAGCTGGTCGCCGAAGCGGTTGCCCATGTGCTCGTAGGTCATCCAGAACTTCATGCTGCCCCAGCTGGTGGGAATCTCGTACGCCGGCGTCACGCGGTATTGGATTCTCGGCTGGCGGTCCAGGTCCATGCCGTTGATGGTGCTGCACTGGTTGCTGCCGTCCTGCGCAACGTAGGGCACGCAGCTGTTGTAACCGGAGTAATGGCCATCCATGTAGTCACCGCTCAATGCCACGCTGAAATGGTCGAACGGCTTCACCGTCACCTGCGTATTGAGCCCCTTGGTCGTGGAGCCGTACACCAGGTTGATCTGTCCGGTGTCCAGCGTGATCGAGTACGGCACGCCGTAGAACAGCCTTCGATACACGGACACATCGGCATAGAGCCACGGGGATTGGTATTTGAAGCCCAACTCCATATTGTGGATCCGCTCCACCGGCGTGCTCGGCATCGGCTGGATGTTGTCGAAGCTAGGCAGGAAGATGCCGTGGTTCACGCGCGCATACACGCTCATGTTCTGGTTGATGGCGTAGTTGGCGCCGAAGGTCCAGGACGGCGCACTCCGGGAATACGACGGATGCTGGAAGCTGTTGATTCCGTATTGCGCGTTATTGTTGTAAACGGTGTAGGGATTGTTATCCAGGTCGCCGGACGCCGTGTTCTGGAACCAGCCGCCGATGTCGACATGCTGCACGCGCATGCCGCCGTCGAAGCGCCAGTTGCCGATGTTCCAGGTGTCGGTGGCGAAGAAGGCGGTCGAGGTGGCATGCCAGCGTTCGTTGAACGCCATCCACGATTGCGGCTGGTTGTTCCAGAACGAGCCCTGGCCGTCGGTGAGCTGATAGGTATGCGTACCGTCGCTCAGGTTGACCACGATCGGACTGGGGTTGGTCCTGGCCTGCAGCAGCATGTTCGCGCCATCGTTCTCCGAATGGCTTTCCGAGTACACCGCCGTGTAGTTGCCCAAGGTCAGCGTATTGCCTTCGAACAGCTCTTTGCTGATGTGGAACTCGTTGCTCGTGGATTGGATGTGCTTGTGGATGTACTCGGGGTTCTGAACCGTCACGTTCTCGTTCATGTCGGCGGGCCTGCCGTTGGTGTACATGGCCGTCGCCGTGAGATTTGCAGGCAGCCCGAACGCCGCTTCGGAGCCGGAGATGAAGCTGCCCAGCGTCGACGGGTTGGCGCCCGTGCTGAAGAACGCCGTGGTGTCCATGTTGCCGCCGACCAGGATGAATTTATCCGACAACGACCAACCGCTATCGAAATCCAGGTCGAGGTTGGCGCCCACCATATGCACATCGCCGCCCTGGCCATTGGCCATGTCGATGTTCACGCCGCCCGGCGAGCAGCCGGCCGTAAAGCACGGCGTGGTCTGCAGGAACTGGTAACGGTCGGCATTGCTGCCGAAGGTGCCGGTCAGCGGATTGAAACCCGGGTACGGCGAAAACTTGCCCGGTGCCGGGTTATAGATCGGCGTGTCGGTGACGAACTGATTCTTGTCCTTGAGCTCGCGCGCATAGAACATGATCGAGCCGTGCTCCAGGTCGTGGCTCAGCGTCGCCGTGAGCTGGCCGCCCTTGTCGGCGGCAAATTGCGGATCGCGCACGCCGTCGGACTTGCGCCAGAAACCGCCGATGCTCCCATACCAGCCGCTGTTCTTGCCGAACAACGGGAATCCATAGAAGCCGTCCAGGCGCACCATGCCTTCCGATCCGTAGGTCACGCCGACATCGCCGCTGGGCGTCGAGCTGCCTTCCTTGAGGATGAAGTTGGCGATCAGGCCCGGTTGCCCGTTGCCGTACAGCACGGATGGACCGCCCTGCACCGCCTCCACGCGATCGATGGTGTCGTCCAGACGGAACATGGCGTCGGTGAAGTATTCCCATTGGGGAAACAAGGGTGAGCCGTTGAGCTGCAGCGTCACGAACGGCGCGCCGCTGTCGGAAGGAAAGCCGGCCACCTCGATGTTGGCACCGGTCTGGCCACCGGACGATTCCGGGTACACACCCGGCGACATTTTCAGCAGGTCGGCGGTGCTGATCGGGTTGGATTCCTTGATCTGCTCGCTGGTCATCGACGTGATGGAATAGCTGGCGTCGATCTTGCGGATACCGCCGAAGTTGGCATTGCCGGTGACCACGACCTGGTTGAGGGCGGTGGCTTGCTGGGTCGATTCACCGCCTTGTGGCCTGGCGGCCTTGGCCTTGTTCTGCGCCTGGTCGGCAGGCGTCGCGGCCTGCGATGTCGCGTCCTGCGCCTGTACGGTACCCGCCATCAACAGGGCGCCAATCGCGACCGCGAGTGCGCGCTGGCTGATCTGCTTGCAACTGCTCATGAACTTCCTCCCCAAAAACTTATGTGTTTTTCCTGGATTCGCCACTTCGGCAGGGACGTATTCGCCGGCTCCCTCCGGCGTTGAAGCTTCCGTGCCCCCTGCCCGCTCACCCAGGCCACCAGCTGTGTCGTCGGCGGACCGGCATCGTAACGTAATAAGTAAATTAATACTACAATACGAAAATAGGTCTAAAGTAATCGAAAGGCGCCGCATGATCGGTATAAAAGGCGCCTCGCGGATTCGAGTGACGGATGGAATGCTGCCGTCGCACATAGGGCAGTGGGTGGGCGCGTACGCTTACCTCACCGTCATTCCGGCGCAGGCCGGAATCCAGTTTCAATACATAGTGCGAAGCACTCAAAGCCTAGTTTTGTGTCCTTCGGACGCGTATTGAGACTGGATTCCGGCCTGCGCCGAAATGACGGTGAGGTACTCCTTGGCCGAATGTTTCGAATGGAAACACCATCGGAAGCAAATCGCGGGCATCCGCGTTATTCGAGCCGCTCCAGCCACGCCCCAAAAACCATACATTTGTATGATAAATTCTCACTGACGTTGCGCTGCAGCATGCAGCGTCCTGAACTTCGGCGGCTGATGGCCCGCCACGCAAGCCTTTCGCGGCGAAAGCGCTCACGCCCAGCAGTGGAGAACGATTGAAGATGAAAGCGACGGATGCACGCAACCTGCACGGCCATGTGGTTCGCGAACTGGGCCGGCGGATCGTGTCGGGCGAATTCCCGCCCGGCGAAGTGCTGCCGCGCGAGGAGGCGCTGGCCGGCAGCCTGGACGTAAGCCGCACCGCCTTGCGCGAGGCGCTGAAGGTTTTGTCCGCCAAAGGCCTGATCGAGGCGCGCCCGAAAATCGGCACGCGCGTGCGCAAGACGGAATGCTGGAATCAGCTCGACGCCGACGTGCTTGCCTGGCGCTGCGCCTCCATGCCGACGGACAACTTCATCGAGAAGCTGGTTCAGATGCGCGAAATCATCGAGCCCGCCGCCGCCGCGGCCGCCGCGACCGTGCGTACTGCCGCACAGCTCGCCAAGATCGACAGCGCCTACCGGATGATGGAAGCGTCGCGCACGCCCGAGGAGTGGGCGCAGGCCGACGTGAGTTTTCACGACGCGGTGCTGCAGGCAACCGACAACGAATTGATGGTCTCGTTGTTCTCGGTAGTCGAAAGCGCACTGGGTATGTACTTTGCGCTATCGGCGCAATCCGCGGGCGACTTCCGCTATTCCCTGCCCCATCACCAGAAGGTGCTGGAGGCGATACGCCGCCAGCAGCCCGAGGCGGCGCGCAAGGCGATGCAGGTCATGGTTGCCGATTCGCGCGAGAACCTGCACAACCGGCGCCAAGGCGCCCCCAAAAAACCGCCGCGACGCGCCGCGGATGATTCGCGCTAAAACGCGGCAAGCACCTCGTCGAGCTTGTCGAGGAACTCCTCGGCATTCGCCCGGCTGAACACGATCGGCGGCTTGATCTTCAACACGTTGTCGTCCGGCCCCTCGGTGGAAAGCAGCACATGGCGCGCCTTCATGGCCTCCACCACCGCCTTGGCCCTGGGCTGATCCGGCGTCCGGGCCGCGGGATCGCGCACCAGCTCCGCACCGATGAACAGCCCGCGACCGCGCACATCGCCGATGCAGGCGTGGCGCTGCTGCAACTGGCGCAGGCCATCCATCAGGAAAGCACCGACCCGCCGAGCGTTTTCCTGCAGTTGCTCCTCGGCAATCACATCGAGCACCGCCAGCGCGATGGCGCACGAAACGGGATTGCCGCCGAAGGTGTTGAAGTACTCCATGCCGGTGACAAAGCTTGCGGCGATCGCCGGCGTCGTTACCACCGCACCGATCGGATGACCGTTGCCGATCGGCTTGCCCATGGTGACGATGTCAGGCACTACGCCCTGGGCTTCAAACGCCCAGAAGTGTTCGCCGGCGCGGCCAAAACCCACTTGCACCTCATCGGCCAGGCAGACGCCGCCGGCCGCACGGACCGCCGCATAAGCCTCCGGCAGATAGCCATCCGGCAACGCGATCTGTCCGCCGCATCCCAGCAAGGACTCGCAGTAGAATGCGGCGAGCGTGGTGCCTTGGCCGCGCAGGCCATCGATTGCCGGCTGCAACAGCCGGCCGTATTCCTGCCCCGCTGCGGAACCATCGCGGAACATGCCGCGATAGACATCGGGCATTTCCACCACGCCGACGTGTGCAGCCTGCCCCTCGCCGCCCTTGCCGTTGAACTTGTACGGACTGAGCTCGACCATCGACGGCGAATGCCCGTGGTAGGCGTGATCGACCACCACCACGCCCCGCGCCTTGGTGTGTGCGCGCGCCAAACGCAACGCCAAATCGTTGGCCTCGGTGCCGGAGTTGGTAAGGAACACCACCGACAATGAACTGGGCAGCGTTGCCGTCAGGCGCAGGGCGTATTCGACGATATTGTCGTGCAGGTAGCGCGTGTTGGTATTGAGCCTCGCCATCTGCGCCTGCCCCGCCTCGACCACGCGCGGGTGGCAATGGCCGACATGGCAGACGTTGTTGACCATGTCCATGTACGCGCGGCCCTGTTCATCGTAGAGCCAGACACCTTCGCCGCGAGTGATCTTCAGCGGTTCCTGGTAGGAGAGGCTCAGGGCCGGATTCAGCCGTTGCTTGCGCAGTTGCAGGATCTCAGCATGGGATCTTTGCGGCACGCCATCCAGCACGGAACGGAACGAAAGGGTGTCAATCATGGAGTGATTCCAAAAAGGGTCCGGCGATGGCGTTGCGGTCGAGGCCGGCGAGCTGCCGCAGCAAGCTGCGCACGCCCCGCTGCGACACCATGATGAACGGATTGTCGGGCGATTCACGGCTGGCCCGGGTGGCCATCAGCACGCTGTGGCAAAGACGCGCGAGTATGAAGGTTTGCAGTTGTTCGAGCTCATCGCGCAATAGGGGGCATTGCGCCAGATAGCCGCGCACCACGGCACGCGCGCAGGCCACCGGATCGGCCTCGTGTTGCATGGCATACGTGCAAGCAATGGCCAGATCGGCCAGGCGAAAACTGGTGCACATGTCGCCGAAGTCGATCACGGCGTTGACGCACGGACCGTCCTCGTCGTCCGATACGATCACATTCAGGTCGTTGGCATCGTTGTGCAGCACGCTGACCGGCAACCGTCCGTGCCAGAACGGCAATTGCCCGCAAAATGCGTCGAGTTGCGTACGCACGATGTCACGCACTGCCTCATCATCGATGTGCGCAAGCTCCTCGCGCAGGGCCGGCAGGCGCATCAGGTTCCAGTCGTGCTGGCGATCGGCCGCGGGATGCTTGAAATCCTGCAAGCCGCGAGTGAGGCGGCCGACGGCACTGCCCAGGCTCGCGTGCAGAACCGGGCGCTGCGCCGGCGCCAGGGAATCGATCACATCGGCATACGTACGTCCGGGCACGAAGCTCAGCATGCGGACCTGGCGGACCTGGCCCGAGATGGAAAGCGTCAGCAGATGCTCGCCGTTCATTGCAATCTGCACTTGCGGCCAGCGCATGGCAGGCTCGCGTTCGGCGAGCGTCATCATCGCCCGGTTTTCGAGATCGAGATCCGCGCGCGACCACGACGGGTTCGCCACCTTCAGCACATAGTCGCCGGCCTCGGTGCGGATGCGGAAATTGTGGTCCGCGTAGGACGGCAGCACGCTGATTTGGCCGCGTATATGCCAATGCCAATCGGCCAGCTGCAGGGCTTCATCGGGGGATAGCGCATCCATAAGTCATGCACGGGCGACATTGCGATGGTTTAAATTGTAGTATAAGTTGACATTTGAATCATACGGGGCGCTCCACTCATGTTTCGGCCTTTGCTGGCGGCCCTGATGGCCGCCGCCGTGATGACTACCGCCGGCGCCAGTCCGATCGACCTGGGCGGCCCGCATCCGGCTGCTTCAAGAGGTGCCACGCTGCTGCGCCAGCACGAGCCGATGAGCTTCGGCGTGTTCTACTACCCCACGCAATGGCCGCGCAGCCAATGGCAACGCGATTTCGAAGGCATGCACAAGCTCGGCTTCGATTTCACGCACATGGCGGAATTCGACTGGACCTATCTGGAGCCGGAAGAAGGCCGCTTCGACTTCGCCTGGCTGGACGGGGCGATCGACGAGGCCAGCAAGGCCGGCTTGCGCGTCATTCTCGGCACACCCTCTGCGGCACCGCCCAGCTGGATGGACGAGCACTACCCGGAGGTCTATCGGGTGGACGAGCACGGCCAGCGCCACGAACACGGCATTCGTGCGGAAGTATCGCTGACCAACCCGCGCTACCAGGCGTTCGTGACGCATCTGGTGACGGCGATGGCCCAGCGTTACGGGCACGATCCACGCGTATGGGGTTGGCAGATCGACAACGAACCCGGCACGTTTGCCGATTACAGCGCCAGCGCACGCGCCGCATTCCAGCTGTGGCTGCAAAACAAATACGGCACGATCGACGCGATGAACACTGCATGGGCAGGCTCGTTCTGGAGCACGCGCTACGGCAGCTTCAAGCAGGTGCACCTTCCCAATGCCACACTGGCCGCCGAAGACAAGCTCAGCCCGCATGCGCTGCTCGATTTCGCGCGCTTCCAGGCCGACACCACCGCGCACTTCCTGGATGCGCAGGCCGCCATCATCAAGCAGCATGCACGTGCCGGGCAATGGGTGACCACCAACTACACCAATGTCAGCACCGCCACCGATCCCCGGCGTAGCCACGGCCTGGATTTTCCCACCTTCACGCTTTATCCGGTTGCCGGCACCAACATCCTGGGCGGCGACAGCTACGCCATCGGCAAGCCCGCCAATCTGATGGAAGCGGCTGCCTACTTCCGTTCCATCAACGGCACGTTCGGCGTGATGGAATTGCAACCGGGCCAGGTCAATTGGGGCGATATCAATCCGCAACCGAAGCCCGGCGCCGTCAGCATGTGGATGTGGCACGCGTTTGCTTCCGGCGCCTCGCTGGTGAGCACGTATCGCTATCGACATCCGCTGCGCGGCAGCGAGATGTACCACGAAGGCATCATGGGCACCGATGGCGTGACGCCGTCGCGCACCGGACGCGAGTTTGTCGACGCCTTGCACGAGATCAAGGCGCTCGAACCCAAGCTCGACGACAAGGCACCGCTGCCGCCGAAACTTGCCGCGCGCTACACGGCCTATTTGTGGAGCCAGGACGTTTTCTGGGACCTGGATATCCAGCCGCAAACCACCTCGTGGAACAGCTGGGCCTACCGAAACGGCTACACGCTGGCGGTGAAGACCACCGGCGCGCCGATGGATTTCATCGCCGAAGACGACGACTTCGACCGCTACCCGTTCCTGATCGCGCCCGCTTACCAGATGGTCGGCAAGGCGCTGGCGGAAAAATGGCGGCGCTATGTCGAGCAAGGCGGTCATTTGATTCTGACGAGCCGCACCGGCCAGAAGAACGAAGGGAGCCAGTTCCACGAAGGCCCGTGGTACGCGCCGATCCTCGATCTCATCGGCGACGATGTCGATGGCTTCGACATGCTGCCGCCCAGCGCCAATGGCACGATAAACGCCGACGGCAAGACGCATGCCTGGCATCGCTGGGCCGATATTCTCACTCCGCGCCCCGGCACCACGGTGCTTGCCACATACGCTGATCACTACTATGCCGGTAAGGCCGCCGCCACCACGCGCAAGCTGGGCAAAGGCACCATCACCATGATCGGCGTGTCGACCGATGACGGCGAATTCGAACGCGCGATTGTGCGCAGCGTCTACCAGCGCGCAGGCGTGGCGATAGAAAACCTGCCTACCGGCGTGTTTCTCGACTGGCGCGGCGGCTACTACGTCATGGTCAACTACAACCCTCAGCCGTTTTCGCCCGTCCTCCCGGCCAAGGCAGCGATCGTGCATGGCAACGCGCCGTTGGCGCCAGCACAGGCACTCGTCTGGAAGGACGCCTCGCCGTGATGGACTCGCCACTCGATGGCGATCGTGCCGAACCACCAGCCATGAGGGCATGAACGATGGCGGAAACACCGGCCACAGCACCCGCAACGACGTTGCGCCGCGTGCTCGGCACGTGGGATCTAGTGCTGTTCAATATCGCTGCCATCGTCGCCTTGCGGTGGCTATCGGCGGCGGCACTGGTCGGGCCATCCAGCATGGTGCTGTGGCTGCTTGGCCTGATGGGTTTCTTTCTGCCGCTGGCCTTGGCGGTACTGGAGCTGAGTTCGCGCGTGCCCGGCGAAGGTGGCCTCTATCTGTGGTCGAAGGCGGCGTTCGGTGATCTGCACGGCTTTGTCGCGGGCTGGACGTACTGGGTCTCCAATCTGGCCTACTTCCCTTCCATGCTGCTGTTCGGCGCAGGTGTCTTCTTGCGCATCGGCGGCCCGAGCTGGATGGCCCATGCCAACGATGGACGCTACAACCTGGTCTACAGCCTGCTTGTGCTGTGGGCAGCGACCTTGCTCAGCATTCTCGGCTTGCGCCGCGCGAAGTGGCTGCAGAACATCGGCGGTATCGCAACGTGGTTGGCGGGCGCGTTGATTCTCGTCGCAGGCTTGGTAGCCGTGTACCGCTTCGGTCCCGCGACGCGCTTCACCGTCAGCGACGCGATACCCGATTTCCGCAAGCTCGCCACGTTCTCCACCTTCGCAACAATCGCGTTGGCGTTCCAGGGGCTGGAGCTGGGACTGATCCTGGGTGGCGAAATCCGCGACCCGCAACGGCAGATTCCACGCGCCACCCTGATTTCCTGCGTGGCGATTGCGGCCATCTACATCGCCGGTACCGCTTCGTTGCTGGTGGCGTTGCCTGCTTCGACGATCGACGTGATCGGCGGCATCCCGCAAGCTTTGGCGGCCGTCGGCGAGCGCATCGGCTTGCCGATCTTCGGTCCGCTGACCGCCGCGCTGGTGACGCTGGGCTCGATCGGAACGGTGGCTGCATGGGTAACGGGCACGGCGCGCCTGCCGTTCGTCGTGGGCGTGGACCGTTACTTGCCTGCGGCGTTGGGCCGGCTGCATCCGCGCTACGACACGCCCCATGTCGCATTGATTACGCAGGGCGTCCTGACATCACTGATACTGATGGCAGCGCTATCGGGCTCCACCATCCATGAGGCCTACATCATCCTGATCGACATGACAGCGATCATGTCGCTGTTGCCGCTGCTGTACATCATGCTGGCATTCCCCGTGCTGCGTCGTCGTGCAGCGGGTTTCGACAAAGGCACCAAGCGCGCCCCGGTAGGCATGATCGGTTGCTGGGTGATCGGCCTGACGGGTTTCGCTGTTACGTCGCTGGCCATTGCAACATCCACGATTCCGCCGGAAGGGGACGATCACCCGCAATTGTTCCTGCTGAAGGTCATGGGCGGATCGGTACTGCTCATAGGCATTGGGCTGGCGTTCTATCGCCATGCGCGCCGCCGAGATGACTACCGCATGACCAAATCGACCAGCCCGTAGGCTGGGATAACAATCCCAGCTTTCCACGCGGCATCGCGATGCTGGGATTGTCATCCCAGCCTACGGGCCACCGGCCGGTCAAATTTCAACACTTCACTGCGGCGCTTTGCGGTACCTCGTCGTCATTCCGGCGCAGGCCGGAATCCAGTCCGATACGCGTCTGAAGGACACAAAATCAGGCTTTGAGTGCTTCGCACGGCGTATGAAAACTGGATTCCGGCCTGCGCCGGAATGACGGTGAGGCAAGAGGGATCGGTACGGCCAAAACAAGTCTCCCGCCATATCCGATTGCGAAAAGCCCCGCTAAACAGAGAACGTCTGCGCAGTGGGTGAAAGCCGACCACTCAAAACGCGGCGGCTTGACTCGACGGCTTCCCCTCCGCACGATGAGTGGCAGGCGGTACTGTGATGATCAGCACCGCGCTGGCCATGTGAACGTCCTGAGAACGAACGATGCTGGTACTTCTGGTTGAGGATGATAGGGATCTCGCTGCGTCGGTGCTGGAATACCTTGAGTCCGACGGCTACGAGTGCGACCACGCATCCGACGGAAAAGCCGCGTTAGAGCTGGTGAAGACGCAAGCGTATGCCGTCATCGTCCTTGATGTGAACCTGCCACGAATGGATGGCTTTACGCTGTGCAAGGTCATGCGCGAAGCCGGTGTCGCCACGCCTTGTTTGATGCTGACCGCAAGAGACAGCATTGACGACAAGTTGACTGGTTTTCGCAGCGGAACCGACGACTATCTGGTCAAGCCGTTCGATATGGCCGAGCTGTCGGCCCGGCTTGGCGCCCTCTCCCTCAGGGGACGCCACAACCAGCGACTGGCTGTGGTCGATCTGGTGATAGACCTGGTAGCACGAACGGCTTCCCGCCATGGGCGCCCTCTTTCGCTCAGCGGCAGGGAGTGGGACGTGCTGGTCCACCTTGCGCGCAACAGTCCTGGTGTCGTCAGCCGCGAGCAACTGGAAGATTTGCTGTGGCCAAATGGCGCCCCCTCCCCTGATGCACTGAAGATGGTGCTTTATCGCCTGCGCCACATCATCGACGATGGTGAATCGCACACATTGATGCATACGATTCGGGGCCATGGCGTCGCGCTGCGTGCCCAGGCATCGCAGCCATGAAGCTACGGCGCTTATTCGTTGGACGTTTGATCATCCTCATCGGCCTGGTCAGCGCATTGAATGGCTATGCCATCTACCGGCTTTACAACTGGGGACTGGACGACAGCAGCGAGTTCTATCTTTGGAAGGATGCCCAGCAGGCCAGTACCTACTACGAATCGACCGGCCGACTGCCTGCCAGCGATTCGTTTCGCCAGTACTTCATCGATGCCAAGGCCCTTCCCTCTCGATACACCCAGGCGCTACCGAAAACCCGCTGGACAACGGGAGAGGTAGTGACCGTCGAGATCGGCCAGGAATTTCTTTACATCATGCCGTTTGATTTGGCGCGCGGGCATGGCCCAGCCTTCGTTGTGCACCGCTTTTTACCGGAAGACGATGCAGGACATACCGGGCCCAGCCTTACGATGGTGGGGCTCATCCTGCTGCTGCTTTCGCTGCCTATCGTTGGCGCGGTGGCCATCGAGATGTTCCGGTCGGTGGCTGGGCCGATTGAACGACTCACGGCCTGGGCCAAGACATTATCCAGCCAGCCGACAGCGACACCGCGCAAGGTGCCGGCCCTGCCCATCGAGGAACTGGATGTCCTCGCTGCGCAGTTGCAAGGCGCCATGGATGAGCTCGCCCTCACCCATCAACGCGAGCAGTATTTCCTTCAGGCTCTCAGTCATGAGCTAAGAACGCCGCTCGCGGTGACAGGTGCAACACTCGACCTGATCGACAGGAAGGGCGGCGACACTTTGGCGCCGTGGCGAAACCAGCTCGATCGCATCCGTCGCGCGCACGGAGATATGCGAGCCATGACGGAAGCCTTGCTCTGGTTATGGAGAGACAGGGGAGATGACCTGCCTCTTGTGCCCGTGCCGATGCTTCCGTTGGTAGAGGGGGCGTGGCGCGATGTTCGTTCACGAGCCCCGGAGCGAGAATTCAATTTGCAATTGGACATCGCAGCAGATCTGACGATTCGGTCCATTCCGGTTCTTTTGCAAATAACCATGCATAACCTGTTGCGCAATGCCTTGGAGCATGGCGCTCCGGGCATCGTTCGAATCAGTGCGGATGCCGGAAGCTTCCATATCAGCAATGTCATTGGCATGGACGAGCCGAGCGACAGCGGTGTGCCCGGCTTTGGCGTCGGGCTCCATCTTGTCGAGCGCATCGCCAGTCGCATGGGGTGGAAAGTGAAAGTGGCGAAGACTGATGACCTGTTCCACGTGCATGTGATTCGCGCCGATGATGGCAACCAGGACATGGCAACAAGACTGCGATCGACCTAGTACCTATCCCATGACGCCCGCAAGAGCCTTTTGAATCGCTGTTACCTTCCTGTTACCCGCGAGCCCTTACCCTCCCTTTCGACGATGATCCAAACCCGGCGAATTGAGGTGACAGTGTGACGACGCGCAGGCAGTTTATAACTCGAGCTTCAGCCCTGATCGGCCTTGGCATGGTGTCCCCGCTGGCGTTCGGCTCTTCGGGGCTTTCGTCGTGGCTCAGCCCAGCAACGGATAGCGACCCTTACCTGCCTGACGAGCTTCGCCCTCACGCGCGGATGTTCATGGCATTCGGAGCCCAGGCGTCGATCTGGCGAGATTGGACTCCTGCCGTCCAGGCGTGTCTTGGCCTGGTCGCCAGCACCATCGCCCAGTATGAGCCGCTGACGATACTGTGTCGTGACGAGGAGCTGGAGCTCGCCCAGCAACTATGTGGCACTTGCAACACGCGATTCATTACGACCGCGCTCGATGACATCTGGATGCGCGACATGAGCGCCAACTTTGTCATCGGAAGCAATGGTTATCTCGGCGCCGTCGATTTCAATTTCAACGGCTGGGGTAACAAGCAGGAACATGCCATGGATGCGCGAGTGGCGCGCACGATCAGCGACGACGCCGGTGCCAATTACATCCAGAGCGCGCTGACCGGAGAAGGTGGCGGCATCGAAGTGGATGGCGAAGGCACCGCCATTCTCAACGAAAGCTGCTGGGTCAACGAGAACCGCAACCCCGGATGGAGCCGCGACCAAGTCGAGGATGAGCTGAAGGCGATGCTTGGCCTGAAGAAAATCATCTGGCTGCCGGGCATCAAGGGCAAGGACATCACCGACGCGCATGTGGACTTCTACGCGCGTTTCGTCAGACCCGGCGTAGTCATTGCCAATCTCGACAACGCCCCTGAGTCCTACGACTACGCCGTTACCAGGACTCACCTGGACATTCTGCGTAGCGCCACGGACGCCAACGGCCGGTCGCTGGACATTCATACCCTGCCGCCGCCAGAACAGCTTCGCAAGAACGCCTTCACCAGCGGCAACGAGGCCTTTGCGGCCGGCTATGTCAACTATGTCGTCGTGCGAGGCGCAGTCATCGCGCCCGAATTCGGCGACGCACTTGCCGACAGCTACTGCAAGGATCTTCTGCAATCGCTCTACCCGTTGCACCGCATCATCCAACTGAACATCGATCCGATTGCGGCGGGCGGCGGCGGCATCCATTGCGTTACACACCATCAGCCGCAGGTCTAGCTCAAGGGTGATAGCGGACCGTGACCACCGGCAAAGTATCTCATTTAAAATCGAGATTTAAATCGTAATTTATTGATAATTAAAAACTATATGGCAACAATCGCTTTCCAGTCGGTCGCTGCTTCGCTAATAGGGCCACCTACCCCACGACACACCGTTCCATGACTGAGATTCGTGATCGTCGGAAGCGTCACCCTCTCTCACCCCAGACAACCCCTTCAATCACCCTGCCCGTACACCGTCACTGAATCAGTTCGATTCGGTTGAGTCCGCAGCCGACTGCGTCTCGAGCCAATACGTCACTTCGTATTGAATTTCTGCCAGCGCTGATACACCTTGATGGCATCCTCGTCCTTGTGTTGAATCATCGGCATGCGTCGCTCTGCGATCGGCTTGCTGAACTCGGCATAGAAGGTGTCCAACTCGAAGTATTTGCGATCGTCGCGGTAGAACGGCGCATAGTCCTCGCGGGTGGTGATGTAGATCACCTGCCGAGGGCTGCAGTAGTACATCGCCCCCAGGCACATGGGGCATGGACTGGTCAGAATGTAGATGTCGCAGTCGGTCAGATGCTCGGTGCCGAGTTTCCTGCAAGCTTCGCGCACAGCGAGGATCTCCGCGTGTGCAGTCGGGTCTTTGGTCTGGGCCACCCGGTTCGGGCTCTCTGCGACGACCTCGCCGTTGCGAACAATCACCGCGGCGAAGGGGCGTCCACCCTCCTCCACGTTCTTCATGGCCAGGTCGATGGTGTGCTTCACAAAATCCAAGGGAATACCTCGCTAGGACGGGCCAAGCGCGGGCTTGGCGACAATGGGGAATTCGGTGGCGGCTGAACAGCCGAAGCCGAGCTTCGGCTATCCGATTTCGACGGGATGCGTCAAAAAGGTTTCGTCGGAAGGTACTTGCCATCGAGCGTGATCACGGCACGGGAGCCGCCTTCCGGATCGTCGATCTTGCGGATGTCGAGCTTGAAGTTGATCGCGCTGATGATGCCATCGCCAAACTTCTCGTGGACCAGAGCCTTCAACGTCGTGCCATATACCTGCAGCACCTCGTAGAAGCGATAGATGGTGGGGTCGGTCGGGATGCGGTCGGGAATGCTGCCGCGCAGCGGGATGGTCTGAAGCAACGCCGTGGCATCGTCATCGAGATCCAGCGTGGCCGCGACTTTCTTGGCGGCGTCCGCCGGCAGCGCATGCTGGCCGAGCAGTGCCGCGGTTACAAAGGCGAGGCTGAGGCCAGTGCCTTCGGCGATCTGCTCGAAAGACAGATCCTTCTTGAGTTTGGCGGCGATGATCATTTCGGCCAACGCCGCACGGGCTGACGGATGGTGTTGAGATTGAATCATGGGTTTCGGACTCTGTGGGTGGTGAGGGATCAGGCTGCGGTAGCAAGCGAAGGTGGCGTGGCGCGCGTGTGGGGATACTGCGCAAGCGAAACGAAGGCATGGGTGGCGCCATCGAGGGCGTCGATGTCGCCGGTCTCGATGTCGTAGACCCAGCCGTGCAGGGTCAGTCGCCCCTCTTCGAGCGCGAGCCGTACGGACGGATGAGTCTTGATGTTGGCCAACTGCGCGATCACGTTCTCGCGGATCATGGCCTGAACGCGCTCGATCGGGCTTTTGTGATGGCGCGCTTCGTTGACCACGCGTGCCGAGTCGGCATAGCGCAACCAGTTGCCCACCGCCGGCATGTGGCCGAGGCAAGCGCAATTAGCGATGGCGCTCATCGCGCCGCAATCGGAATGACCGCAAATCACGATGTCCGAAACGCGCAACGCCGCAACCGCGTACTCCACCGACGCGGACACGCCACCCGGCTCCGGGCCGTAGGACGGCACGATGTTGCCGGCATTGCGAATCACGAACAGGTCGCCAGGCTCGCGCTGAGTAATCAGCTCCGGCACCAGCCGGCTGTCCGAGCATGAGATGAACAGTGCACGCGGGGCCTGCTGGGTCGCCAGCTCCTTGAACAGCTGCGCCCGCTTGGGAAACGCCTCACGCTGAAATCTCAGAAACCCCTCAATGATGTCTTTCATGTGGCTGCTCCAGCGGCTGACCCGTCGATGGAAGACACGGTACGCGCCTTCTTCCATAAGGTAAAAGACGGATTTACTATGAATTCCATTAGCAGCTGTTATGGATTGCGCGCCATGCTCTTACGCCACATCCACTACTTTCTCGCGGTCGCCGACCATGGCGGATTCACCCGTGCGGCGGCGGCGCTCCACGTCTCGCAACCGGCTCTGTCGCAACAGATCAAGCAGTTGGAGGAAACGCTCGGCGTGCCATTGTTCGATCGGACTGGGCGGACCACGCGCCTGACGGACGCCGGGCAGGTGTATCAGGACTACGCGCGCCGCGCGCTGTTGGATCTCCAGGCCGGCAAGCGCGCGCTGCACGATGTCCAGGATCTGAGCCGAGGCGCGCTTCGCCTTGGCCTGACACCAACCTTCACCTCTTACCTGATGGGCCCGCTGGTGGAGGCGTTCCATCGGCGTCACCCGCGCATTGTCCTCACTGTGCGAGAGCTGCCCCAGGAGAAGATGGAGCAACTACTGAGCGACGATCAGCTCGATGTGGGCATTGCCTTCGACGAAGTGCGCTCCCCTGATATCGAGACCCAAACTCTTCTCGTGGAGACGCTTGCTCTTGTCGTTGGCAAAGCACACCCCTACGCGCAAAAGCGGACTATTGGGTTGCAAGCGTTGAACGACGAATCCATGGTGTTGCTTTCCGCGGAGTTCGCCACGCGAGAACAGATCGACCGCCATTGCCGACAGCATGGCGCTCAACCGCGTGTTGCCATCGAGGCCAACTCGATCAGTGCAGTGGTGGAGATCGTGCGGCGCACTACATTGTCCACCTTATTGCCAGCGGACGTTGCCGCACAGCATTCCGATCTCTCCGCGGTCGCGCTCAATCCCAAGCTGCTGGAGCGCACGGCAGTTCTTCTGCAGCGCAAAGGTGCCTACCACAGCGCGGCGCACCGTGCGTTTGTCGAGTTGGCGCTCGATAGCCTGACTCGCAAAAGAAGACGTCGTGCGTAGCATCTTGTGATCGCGCGACCAAGGTGGCGGAACACTTTTCCCGCTTCCGACTTGCTGCCGGCCCGAATCAGGCCATCCGCTGCCTCACAGAGTGGCACCAGACGTGGCTCACGCCTCCATCCCCTTTTGACGGCGTCGATGCGCCGCTTGTTTCGCGCGATTGCCGCAGAGCGCCATGCTGCACCAACGCCGAGCGTGGCCCCGCGTGTGATCGGCAAAGAGCAAGGTGCAGGAGGGCCCTTCGCATGCCTTCACGTGCGAAAAATCTTCGTCGCATATGAGCCGCGCCATGGTCTCGGCAATCGGCAGCAACAAGGCTTCGGGTGAGTTCCACCGGCGTTTCGGTACGAACGTAAACATGGACGCATCGCCCGAAGGCTGCGCCACGATTTCGCTGTAGCGCTCGTCACGTTGGAGCAGCTCATTCAGGGGTTCGAGTTCGGCGAGGTCTTCCGGCGTCAGTGGACGCCCTTTTCGCTCGCGAACGAAGGAGCGGAACCATTCCCTCAACGCCCTCACCTGCCCGGCGAGACGATCCATCTCGCCAGGGATCGCCCGCTCCCGGATCGCGTGGAGCACGTCCTCAGGTACGAGATGCGCCTGTTGCAGCCAGCTCAACAGCCCTTCGCCGTCTTCGAGCCAGTCGACGGCTGCATCGAGCGGCGTCGCCACCGAATTGAGGAAATCCAGTCCGGGCGCATCGGCCAGGAAAAGGGCGGGGATGGTCTGGGTCATGGGTATCTCCTCGACCAAAAGTAACCCTCTTAGCAGAGCTTGACAAGTTACTCTCTTCATGAGTAACCTCTTAATCGCAATTTGTCAGGTTACTTCCAATGAAAGCCAGTTTGACCCACAAAGCGATCGCCAACCGGCGGGAGACCCAATGAAATGAGCCGAATATCTGCAGTTGCGGTCCTGGCACATGGTGCCTGGGCGAATGAGTCAAGCTGGAGAAAGGTGGTCGACCTTCTCCACCAAAAGTCTATTGAAGTGGTTACTTTCGAGCTTCCCATGTCCTCTCTTGCCGGCGATGTGACGGCGCTCGAGGGAGTTCTGGGAAAGATCGACGGCCCCGCAGTTCTGGCCGGACATGCCTACGCCGGCGCCGTCATTGCCGCCACGCAAAGTCCCAAGGTGAAAGCGCTGGTCTATGTCGCGGGCCTTGCACCGGATGAAGGGGAAACCGTCGCCGACGTGTTCAATCAGTTTGGACACGACGACAAGGCTCCTGTACTGGCGCCGGCAAGCGATGGACGCATCTGGTTGCCGCCAGAAGCATTCGGAACGGCTTTTGCGCAGCACGCCACGACGCAAGAACAAGAGGCGCTTGCCGCCGGCCAGCGCGCGATTTCGCCAGCCTGCATCACCGCTCCTGTCGGCCCGCCCCTGTGGAAGCACGTGCCCGCCTGGTACCTCGTGGCGCAGCACGACCACATGATCCCCGAACGAACACAGCGCTTCATGGCCGAACGGATGAAAGCACGCACGCGCGCTTATCCCGTCGACCACTTGCCAAGTGTGACCGCGCCATCGCTGGTAGCCAACATGATCGTCGACGCGCTGCACGACACCGCTGACTGACCCTCACCCTAGCCAACAAAAAGGCAGATTGCCATGTCCACCCTTCGCTATCGCAAGGCCCATGTCGGCGGTATAGACGTCTTCTACCGTGAAGCGGGCAAGCCCGGTCAACCCAAGTTGCTTCTGCTCCACGGTTTTCCGAGTTCAAGCCATATGTACCGCGAGCTGATCCCCCTGCTCTGCGACAACTTTCATATCGTTGCCCCTGACCTGCCGGGATTCGGACAAACGGATATGCCGCCGCGCGACGCATTCAAATACACCTTCGATCATCTGGCGGAGATCATCGACGGCTTCACCGAGGCCATTGGCTTTGATCGCTACATCGTCTACGTATTCGACTACGGTGCACCAACGGGTTTTCGCCAGGCGGTGAAGCATCCGGAACGAATCCAGGGCATCGTTACGCAAAACGGCAACGCCTACGTGGAAGGGTTGAGCGACGGCTGGAACCCGATCCGCGCCTATTGGGAGAGCCCCACCGATGCCCACCGCCATGCGCTCCGAGCCCTGCTGACGCCGGAGGCAACGCGCTGGCAATATGTGCACGGCATCACCGACGAGTCACAGGTGTCGCCGGATGGCATCGCGCTGGACAACTACTATCTTGCTCGCGAAGGCGCGCACGACGTGCAGTTGGATCTGTTCCTCGACTACCAAAGCAATATCGCGCTCTACCCCACGTTTCAGGCGTACTTCCGCAAACATCAACCGCGTTTGCTGGCCATCTGGGGCAAGAACGATCCGTTCTTCCTTCCAGCCGGCGCGGAAGCCTTCAAGCGGGATATTCCCGACGCCGACGTGAGGTTCCTCGATACCGGCCACTTTGCGCTGGAGACGCACGCAGGAGAGATTGCGGACGCGATCCGCACGTTCTTCGCGCCGTAGCCCAATAGAGTGGCGCTGCCGCCGTCACGCGTGGAGCTTTCTGGTCAGCACGCGGCCGATCGGGGCGCGCACTTGCTGATCGAGCATGCCGAAGTGATCGGCTGGCACATCGTGGATCTCGATACGGCCGGTGACGTAAGGCGCCCATGCGTCAACGGATGGCGCCCACTGCCCCTCCGGTACGATCGCGGCGCGGAAAAACAGCAGGTCGCCCTCGAAGGCGCGTGGTTCGAAGGTGGAGGCCAATGCGCTGCTGCGCTCGAACGAACGCAGCATGCGCGCAATGGTCGGCCGATCGTCCGCCGGCAGGCTGCCTTTGGCCACCAGGCTATCCAGCAGCTGGTGATGGTCATCAACCTCATCCGAGGCCAGCGTTTCACTTACCCCGAAGCCTGACAGGATGCTCTTGACCGCGTTATGCCGCACCGATTGCGAGTGGCGCTGCGCCACCGCGTCACTCATAGTCACGCTCCCCATGGGGTAGGCATCGAGAATGACCAAGGTGTCCACACCCTCCCCCTGCGCCTGCAGGGCCGTGGCGATCGCATGCGCCAGCAGGCCGCCGATGGACCAGCCCAGCAGATGGTAAGGGCCTTGTGGCTGGATGCGGCGAATTTCCGCCACGTAGTGGCGCACCTCATCCTCGATATTCAAATGCGATGCATGGCCGCCGGCCTCGGGCGGCTGCAAGCCGTAGACCGGGCAATCCGCGGCAATATGGCTGACCAGCCCCGCGTAGCACCAGGACAGATTGCCTCCCGGCGGCAAACAGAACAGCGGCGGTTGCGCGCCAGCAGTACGCAGCGGCAACAAGGTCTGTGCATGGGAAGCGCGACGCAGCTGCAACGCAAGGCCCGCCACGGTCGGAGCTTCGAACAGTGCGCGCACGGGTAATTCGATACCGAGCGCTGCACGTACCCGGCTTACCAGCCGCATCACCAGCAGCGAATGGCCGCCTAGATCGAAAAAATTGTCGTCGATACCCACCCGCGGCAAACCGAGTACTTCGGCGAACAGCTCAGCCAATACCTGCTCTTGCGGATGGCGTGGCGCGCGATAGTGTTCGCCGGAGTAGTCCGGCGCCGGCAGCGCCTGCCGATCCAATTTGCCATTGACGGTCAGCGGCAAGCTGTCGAGCAGCACGATGGCCGATGGCAGCATGTATTCGGGCAACTGCTCCGTCGCATAACGGCGAAGCTCGGCGAGCTGATCGAAATTCGCGGGATCGTTGGCGCAGGCTGCCCATTCGCGTCGCGCGGCGATTGGCCGATAGAGCCCGTCCAGCGCGAAGGAGGCCGGCAGTTGCGCTGAATTGGCGAACACGGCATCCATGCTGCCATCGCCGGCACTACTCCAGGTCAGCCAGACGCGATAGCCCGCCTGCTCGCCCAAGGCATGCAAAGCTTCAGGCTCGATCCCTGCATCGACATTCAGCCCGCCCAGCGCCTCACTTTCCGCACCGGCCTGCAAGGCGCGGTGGGCCGCCCACTCCTGGGCCAGGCGGGCATTGGGAATCCGATCGACGCGAAGGCTGGATGTTTGCCGCTCATGCAGCAGGGAAGCCAACGCCTCGATACTGACTAGCTCCGTCCAGGTGCACTGGAGCGTATCGGCGAATGACAGCACTTGCATGGGGCCTTTGCGCAGCACCACTTCATAACGATAGCGAGTCAGTTCGTTGGCGGCGTGGCCGCGCTTGAGCTGGATATCCACTGCAGCAATGGCGGGATACCTGGCTGGCAGCGAGGTAAAGAACTCCGGCGCCAGCAGCAATTCTTTCTCGGCCAGCACGCTTTGCCGCACACGCCGGCGCAACTCGTCTGCCGTGGTTCCAGGCGGAGCCCGGAAGGTCTCGACCGCGCCGGTGAAGCTCGCCAACAGATCGAGATGGCGCACGTCGCCAAGGTAGAGGGCTCCGCCAGGCGCGAGCCTGTCCAGCGCCTTGCCGATCACTTCCAGCAGATAGTCTGCATTGGGGAAATATTGCGCGACCGAGTTGATCACCACCGTGTCGAAATAGGCGTCGGGCAAGCCTTCGGCCTCGTGTGCATGCTGCACACGCAACGATACGCGATCACGCAAATCCGGGCGATCGCTCAACTGCTGCCGCAAGGCCGCGATGGTGGGGGCGGAGAAGTCCGTCCCCCAGTAGGTTTCGCACCCGCCCGCAAGCTGCGAGAGCAGAAGACCGCTGCCGACACCGATCTCCAGCACCCGGCGCGGCTGCAGCAGACGGATGCGCGCCACGGTCGCCTGGCGCCACTCCCGCATCTCATCCAATGAGATGGGTTCACCGGTATAACTGCTTTGCCAACCACTGAAGTTCTCGCCAAAAGGCAGTTGTGCGGCGTCGCCGTACAGCTTGTCGTAGATGACTTGCCACTCGTCGACCTGGCCTTGCTCCTGTGCCTCGTTGCGCTGCCCACCCTCAGAGTGGCCAAGGACGACGTAGCCAACCAGCTGTTTGCCGCTGGCAGGGTCGTCGCGCACCACCACGGCCGCCTGGGCCACTGCCGGGTGGCGCCGCAGCACCGCCCCAACTTCGTCCGGCTCGATGCGAAAGCCGCGGATCTTCACCTGATGATCGGTGCGCCCCAGGAAATCCAGCGCACCGTCGGCGCGCCATCGCACCAGGTCGCCGGTGCGATACAAGCGCTCGCCGTGACGGTAAGGACTGGCCACGAAACGCTCCGCGGTCTGCCCTGCTCGCCCCTGGTAGCCACGCGCGAGGCCGGTGCCGGCAAGGTACAACTCACCGGGCACGCCCACTGGCACGCATTGCAGTGCCTGGTCGAGTACGTAAGCGCGAGTGTTGTCCATGGGGGCGCCGATCGGTGTGCCCAGTTCGGCGCGGTAAGGCGCGCGCAGCGCGAAAGCCGTTGCGAAGGTAGTGCTTTCGGTGGGGCCGTAGACGTGCATCACCGTGACGCCGGGGTGCTTGTCCAGCACGGTACGAAACGCCGAAGGGTCGGCCGCTTCGCCACCGGTCCAAACCTCGCTCACCTTCGCAAAACCATCCGGCCGCTCCTGGGCCAGCAGGCCGAACAATGCGGTGGTCAGGAATAGTGCACTGACTTGTTGCTGCACGATGACGTGCGCCAACAGGTCCACGTCCATGTCCCCGGGCGGCGCGATGGCAATCCGCGCACCGCTGAGCAAAGGCACCCAGACTTCATAAGTGGAGGCATCAAACGCATGGGGAGAGTGCATCAGCACGCAGCGTTGCGCGGCACCTTGGAAACGCCGATCGCTAGCCAGTGCCACGACAGCTTGGTGGCTCACCGCCACGCCCTTGGGCAAGCCCGTGGAGCCGGAGGTATACATCACGTAGGCGAGCTGCTCAGGATTCGCCGAAGGTGGATTCCAGGCTGAAGCGTCGGGATCAGGCGCATCGAGATCGAGCTGATCGACGCGCATCGTCGGGATGGAAAACTTGGCGGCACGCGTCTCGATGACCTGGTCGGCAAGGAGGATCGCGGCGCCGGTTTCGCGCAGGATCAGCGCAAGCCGCGAATCAGGATAGGCGTTATGCAACGGCACATAAAAACCGCCAGCCTTGATGATGGCAAGCAGCGACACCACCAGCGCCGGCGAGCGTTGTTGCAAGAGGGCCACGCCACGCTCCGGGCCGATGCCGTGCGCGGCCAACTGCCTGGCCAAACGCGTGGCTTGGTGATCGAGTTGGGCATAGGTGAGTGAGCAGGTCTGCGACGTCACCGCCACCGCATCCGGGTGGCTGGCGACTTGCCGCGCGAACAAGCGCGCAAGATCAGGCACCGGCAGCTCGCGCGCGGTGTCGTTCCATTCCCGCAGCAGTTGCCGGCGCTCATCGGGGTGGAGCAGATCGATGGCGCCGATGGCACGGTGCGGGTCATGCGCGACCGCCTCCAACAGGCCGACCCAGCGTTGCACCAGGCGCTGTACCGTCGCGCGGTCGAACAGATCCGAAGCGTATTCCAGCTCGCCATCCAAGCCTTGCAAGCCTTCCTGGCTGGCGGGCCGTTCGGCCATGGCGAAGAACAGGTCGAACTTGGCGGCACGCGTGCCGGTAGTTTCGGGGCTCGTCTGAAGGCCGGCCAACGAAAAGTCGGGCATGCCTTGGTTCTGCAAGGCCAGCGCCACCTGAAACAAGGGATGGTGCGCGGTGGAGCGCGACGGGTTGATCAGCTCCACCAGCCGCTCAAAAGGCGCATCCTGGTGTGCGTAGGCCTCCAGGGCGCGTTCGCGCACGCGCGCAAGCAACGTGACGAAGTCAGGATCGCCCGAGGTATCCGCGCGCAAGACCCAGGTGTTGACGAAAAAGCCGATCAGGTCGGTCAACGCATCGTCCATGCGCCCGGCCAGCGGGCTACCCAGCGGGATATCGGTGCCGGCACCCAGCCGGGTCAGCAAGGCCGCCAGACTGGCCTGCAGCACCATCGACAACGTGGCGCCGTGCGCCTGCGCCAAATCCGACAAGCGTCGATGCAGCGACGCATCGATGCTGAAGCCAAGGTAGTCGCCTCGATAACTCGCCACGTTCGGCCGTGGGCGGTCGCTTGGCAAGACGAGCTGCTCGGGCAGCCCAGCCAGGGCTTCTTTCCAATAGCCGAACTGACGACCGATGAGGCTGTCCGGGTCTGCCTCATCACCGAACAATTCGCGCTGCCACAGCGCATAGTCGGCGTACTGCACGGGCAACGGACTCCAGTCGGGCGCACTGCCGCCCAACCGCGCTCCATAGGCGCGCCCCAGATCGCGAGCCAAGGGCGTCATCGAAGAGCCGTCGCCAGCGATGTGGTGCAGCAGGAACAGGCAGACATGGTGCTGTTCGTCCAACCGCAGCAGGTCCACGCGCAGAGGCAGCTCGCTACCCAGGTTGAAGGGGTAACCAGCTGCCTCCGCCAGTGCAGCAGCAAGCGCCGCTTCGCTGTCGACGTGCGTCACATGGAGCACCGGCAACGCCTCTTCGACCGAAACAATGCGTTGCTCAGGCTCGCCTTCGCATTCGTCGATCACGGTGCGCAAGCTTTCGTGGCGCGCGAGCAAGTCCGCCACGGCCTGACGCAGCGCATCCCCATCCAAGGGGCCGCGCAAGCGCAGGGCCAGGGGGATGTTGTAGGTCGCGCTCGGGCCTTCGAAGCGGTGAATGAACCATAGCCGGCGCTGCGCATAGGAGAGCGGGATGCGCGACGGCCTCGCCTTTGGCTGCAACGCCCGCCTGAGCACGCCACGCGCATGCAAACGTCGCGACAACGCCAGCACGGTAGGCGCCTCGAACAGCACCCGGATCGGCAACTCCAGCTGCAGCACCGTGCGAATACGGCTGACCAGCCGTGTCGCCAGCAATGAATGCCCGCCCAGGTCAAAAAAACTTTCATCGATGCCGACCCGCTCGAGCCCGAGCACTTCGGCGAACAATGCGGCCAGGCTGCTTTCCTGCGCGTTGCGCGGCGGGCGCTGGTCGCGAGCCCGATACGCTGGTGGCGGCAACGCCGCGCGATCCAGCTTGCCATTGACAGTCAATGGCAGGGTCGCCAGTTCGACCACGGCGATCGGCACCATGTACTCGGGCAGCTTGCCGAGCAATTGGCGACGCCATGCATCACCTCTCTCCTCGCCGTTGTCGACGGCCGTAGCACCGACGGCATAGCCCACCAATTGTCGCTCGCCTGGGCGATCTTCACGCAGCATCACCACGGCCTGGGCGACGTCCGGCAGACTGCGCAGCGTAGCCTCGATCTCACCCGGCTCGATGCGAAAGCCGCGAATCTTCAGTTGCCGGTCGATGCGGTCCAGATAGTCGAGCTGTCCATCGTCCCGCCAACGCACCCGATCACCGCTGCGATACATGCGCTCCCCTGCCACGAACGGATCGGCCACGAAACGCTGCGCGCTCAGTGCCGCGCCATGCAAATACCCCATCGCCAAGCCGCGGCCCGCGATGTAAAGCTCGCCGGCCACGCCTGCGGGCACAGACTGCAGATTGTCATCGAGCACATAAAGCCGCGTGCCTGCAATCGGCCACCCGATCGGTGCCGAGGCTCCACATAGCGGCGCGCTGATACTTGCGCACACGCTCGACTCAGTCGGGCCATAAGCGTTGACCAGGCATCGCCCACGCGACCAGCGCTCGGCCAACGCGGGCGCACAGGCTTCGCCGCCGGTCGCCAGCATCAGGGAGACAGGCAGCGCCTCGGGTTGCAGCGTTTCCAGCAGCGCAGGCGGCATCACCGCATGCTCGATCGCATGCTCGCGCAGCGTCTGGGCCAGCTCCTCGCCCGTCAGCGGGCCAGGGGGCGGCAAGACCAGGCAACCACCATAGGCGAAGGCGGCGACCAGCTCCCATACTGAAGCATCGAAGCTGGACGAAGCCAACTGCAACACACGTAACGGCACGGCAGGCAGGAATCGGCGCTGACTCGCCGCCAGGCTGGCCAGGCCTGCATGCGTCGAAATCACACCCTTGGGGCGACCGGTGGAGCCGGAGGTATAAATCACATATGCGGGCAAGCCCGGATGGCGGCGCCCGGCGATATCGGTTCCGGTCAGATTGGCATCGTCGTGACCGGCCTCGTCTTCGCGCATGCGGATGGCCGGCACGCCAGGATCGAGACCCTCGATGGCGCGACGAGCATGAAGCAGGCGCGATGGGCGTGCATCGACCAACATCGCGTTGAGGCGCGCGATGGGATAGTTGATATCCAACGACAGGTACGCCGCCCCGCATTTGAGTATCGCCAGCCACGCCACCACCAGTTCGATCGAGCGCGGCACCGCGACAGCAACGATGTCGCCTGCCGCCACGCCTTCGACCAACAATCGTCGAGCCAGCCGGTTGGCTCGCGCATTCAAGGCGCCGTAGCTGATCTCATGTCCTTGATCGATGGCCGCGATGGCATCGGGCGTTTGCCGTGCATGGCGCTCGAAAGTATCGGCAAAGTGTTCCGGGGTGATCGCCTCGCCACCGGCGTGGCCATAGCGCATGACCTTTCGCCAGGCAGAATCACCGAGTGGCGGAATGCTTCGCACGGTTAGGCCAGCGGGATCGGTCATTGCCCGCAACACGCGCGCATAGCAGTCCGCATAGCGTTCGAGTGTGGCCGTGTCGTAGAGATCGAGATGTCCACAGATCCAGCCAGACAACCCGTCTTCTGCGCCCTGGAAATTCACCTGCAGGCCGAAGCTGTTGTCGCCGCCACCATGGCCATCCATGCGATCCATGGGCATGAGAGCATGCTCATGCGCCTGGAAGTTGGTGTAGTTGAACACCACGCCCAGGCGTTTGCGCTGCTCGAGGTCTTCCATGATGCGCGCCAAGGGATAGCGCCGGTGCGGCGTTACATCGCGTTCCGCTTCCCATACGCGCCGGATCAGCACGTCCCAATGCTCGCCCTGCATGCGCATGCGGAAAGGCACGGCATTGAGAAAAAGGCCGATCAACTTGTCGCCATCGCTCACTTCGGGACGGACATGCATGACCAACGCAGTCACGACGTCGCCGCTACCGCAGATCGAACTCAGTGCGGCCATGTGCGCCGTGAGCAACACCGTTTTCAGCGGCGCCCGCGCCCGTTTGGCAAGCACGTGCAACGCGGCATCCGTGCCACCGTCGATGGCCAGAGACACCGTATGGGTAAGCGCCTTGGCCGGCGCCTCTGCCTGAGGCTGCGATCGCAAGGGTTCGGACGGTTCCGCGCCTTCCAGCCATTCTTGCCAAAAGGCGCGACTGGCGGTGGAAACCATGGCTTGGCGTTCCAGCGCCATGTAGTCGCGGTAGCACGCCGACAGCGGAGCCTCCGGCAAAGGCGTGCCTTGCAGGTGCGCGCGATAACGCTGCACCAGCTCCGCTACTAGGCTTGCCTCGCTCCAGCCGTCGATGATGGCGTGATGGCAAGTGAGCGCGAGATGGAAATGGTGCTCGCCGAGACGGTGCGCGTGTATGCGCAGCAACGGCACGGCTTGTTGGTCGAAGACGCGCAACCCCTCGCTACTCATCCAGGCTTCCAGCGATGCCTGCTGTGCATCGGGCGACAACCCGACGAGGTCGCTCTCGGATAGGGGGATGTCGGCCTGCGCAAGCACCAGTTGCAGCGGCTCGCTATAGCCATCCAACATGAAACGCGTGCGCAACACTTCGTGACGGCGGCTCAAGGCATCGAGCGTCGCCCGCAGTGCCCGCGTGTCCAGCGGCAGGTCGATCACCAGGCCCGTGCAAGCCAGGTAAAGCGTGGTGCCATGGTCGTACTCGCCGTGGAAAAACATGCCGAGCTGCAATGCACTGAGCGGGTAGGCATCCACTACATCGACCGGCAGGCGTTGACGGTCGGCCGCCGATACCAAAGCGAATGGCGCCGTGGCAGCTGCGATGTCGGCATTCGAGAAGCTGGCCACTGCGGCCAGTGCCGTCACGCTTTGGTGATCGAATAGTTGAGCCAGTTCAAACCCGATGCCGCTGGCTTGCGCCCTCACCTTCAGTTGCAAGGCGAGGATCGAGTCGCCGCCAAGGTCGAAAAAGCTCTGCTCGATGCCGATTGCCGTCAAGCCCAGTACCTGCGCGAACAAAGCGGCCAGCTCCTGCTCGCGATGAGTGCGCGGGAAAGTGCCCGCCTCCACCACGTCGAACACGGGTGCGGGCAGCGCTTTGCGATCAAGCTTGCCGTTGGGCGTGACCGGCAAGGCTGCGAGGCCGACGATGGCGGTGGGCACCATATAGTCCGGCAACTGGCTAGCCAATACGCCGCGCAACACAGCGGTATCCAATTCTCCGTTGGGCACGACATAGGCCACCAGCTGGCGATGGCCAGGCCGGTCCTCGCGCACGATCGCCGCGGCTTGCACGACACCCGGCAGCCGCAACAGATGCGCCTCGATTTCGCCCAACTCGATGCGAAAGCCACGCAGCTTTACTTGTTGGTCGGCACGGCCGACGTAGTCGAGCTGGCCATCGGCACGCCAACGCCCGAGGTCGCCGGTGCGGTACATGCGCTCGCCCGGCGTGCCAAAGGGACAGGCAATGAAGCGCTGCGCCGTGAGCCCCGAGCGCCGCAGGTAGCCACGCGCCAGGCCAGGGCCGGCGATGTACAACTCGCCCGCGACACCTTGCGGTACCGGTTGAAGCCGGTCGTCGAGCACGTAGATGCGCACATTGAACAGCGGGCCGCCGATGGGCGGCGTGCCACCTTCGTGCAGCGCACTGCTGAGCGTCGCGCCCACCGTGCCTTCGGTGGGGCCGTAGGAGTTGAACAATTGCACGTGCCGAGACCAACGCTGCACTAGCGATGGGGGGCACGCCTCTCCCGCTACGACCAGCTTGATGCCTGCAGGCAAGTCGCACCCGGACAACAAGCCCAATACGGTCGGCGTCATTGCCAGATGGGTAATGCCCTCGCGCGCCAACAGTGCAGCGAGCGCAGGCCCCGGTTGCAATGGCGCTGGTGGGGCCAGCACCAGGCAGGCACCCGACAGCACCCCCATGCATAGCTCCCAGAACGCGGCATCGAAACTGGCCGAAGCCAGTTGCAGGACTCTAGCGCCCGGCCCCACGCCAAGCTGCCGCACCTGACAGGCCAGCAGATTAGGGATGCCCTGGTGCGTCACGGCCACGCCCTTGGGCTGTCCCGTGGAGCCGGACGTGTAGATCACGTAGGCCAGGTGCGCGGGACGCAGGTCGATCGATGGCGGTGTTGTCGGCTGCGTGGAGACCCACGTACGCTGCCCATCGATGAGCAAGTCCCGCCGCCCTGCTTGCGCAGGCAGGCGCTCCACCAGCATGGCGGTACTCAACAGCACCGACGCGCCAGCATCGCCGAGCATGTACGCGAGCCGTTCGGCGGGATACTCCGGGTCCAACGGCAGATAGGCTCCACCAGCCTTCATGACCGCGAGCAGGCCTACTACCAGATCGAGCGAGCGCGGCAGGCAGACACCGACCACGACATCGGGCTCCACACCCAACTCACGTAGTGCATGAGCGAGTTGACTGGAGCGCGCATCCAGCTCGGCGTAGCTGAGGTTCGCGCCATCAAAGCTGACCGCATCGGCGTCCGGAGTTGCGGCAACGCTGGCGCCAAACATCGTTGGCAGGGTGGCCTCGGGTACCGGCAGCGCGGTGTCGTTCCACGCCACCAGCACCTGTCGGCGCTGTTCGGGGCTATCGACCTCGATGGCACTCAGACGCACATCCGGATCGTTGGCGACCGTCTCCAGCAAGCGCAGCAGCCGCTCGCCATGGCGTATGACGCTGTCGCGCTCAAACAGATCGCAGGCGAACTCGATGACGCACGTCATGCCATCCGGCGTGCCGTCGGGCAGGAACTGCTCGATGAAGTTGAAGCCGAGGTCGCACTTCGCAGTGTCAACCTCGAGATGCTGCTGGCGCACTGCCAGGCCAGCCAGCGCCCAACCGCCGTACGTTTCCGTTTCCAGCGAAAGCTTCACCTGGAACAACGGATGGTGCGCGCTCGAACGCACCGGATTGACCAGCTCGACCAGGCGCTCGAACGGCAAGTTCTGGTGCGTATAAGCCTGTAGATCCGTTTCGCGCGCCCGCGCAAGCAGCGCACGGAAACTTGGGTCTGCCGAGGTGTCCAGTCGCAGCACCAGCAGGTTGACGAAGATGCCGATCAGTTCCTCCAGCGCTTCGTCATTGCGCCCGGAGATGGCAGTCCCCACCACAATGTCGCTGCCGCCACCCAGTCGCGACAGCAGCGCAGCCACTGCCGCATGCAACAGCATGAACAGGCTCGCTTGACCTTCGCGCGCCAACGCTGACAGTCGCTGATGTAACGGCGCGCCGATCTGAAACATGACCTGCCCGCCACGGTGGCTGGGTGTGGACGGCCTGGCGTGGTCGGTGGGTAGCTGCGCCAACTCCGGCAGGTCCGTCATAGCTGACGTCCAGTAGGCGATATCCCTGGCTATCTCGCTGTCCGGTGCGCTCTCTTCGGCCATCCCTTCGCGCTGCCACAGGCTGTAGTCGGCGTATTGCACCGGTAGCGGCTGCCAACCCGGCGCCCTACCCTCGCGACGTGCGGCGTAGGCGGCTTGCAGGTCGCGTCCTAGCGGTGCCCACGACCAGCCATCGCTGGCGATATGGTGCATCAACAGGCACAGCACATGATGTTCGGCGCTCAACGCAAACAGGGTCGCCCGAAGGGGCATCTCCCGCGTCAGGTCGAAGCGATGAGTTGCAGCGGCGAATAATGCCGGATCAAGCGTATCGGGCGACACCTGGACGTGATCAAACACCAGCTTCACGTCATCGGCATCGAGCACGACTTGTCGTGCCACACCGTCATCATCGGCAAACACGGTACGAAGACTTTCGTGCCGGGTGACCACATCGCCGAGTGCCAGCGCCAGCGCATCGGCATCCAATGGGCCTTCCAGGTGCAGCACGATGGGCATGTTGTAAGTGCTGCCGGGCCCCTCCAGCCGATGCAGGAACCACAGGCGCTGTTGCGCGAACGACAAGGGAACCACGGCACTCATGCTCCACCCCGCATCGGGCGCAGCGGCTTGCGTGTGATCGGGCTAGCCTCTCGCAAACGCAGCGCGAGTTCCGCGACGGTGGGTGCCTCGAACAAGGTGCGTATCGACAATTCCACCTGCAGGCTGGAGCGAATCCGGCTGATCAGCCGGGTAGCCAGCAGCGAATGGCCGCCCAGATCGAAGAAGCTGTCTTGCGTGCCGACGCGCTGCAAGCCCAGTACCTCGGCGAACAGACCCGCCAGGGCGTACTCCTCCGGCGTCGCCGGCACGCCTCCGCTCGCTGGCTGGAACACCGGCGCAGGCAGTGCGCGCTGATCCAGCTTGCCGTTGATCGTCAACGGCAACGCATCCAGCAGGATAACGGCCGCAGGCACCATGTACTCCGGCATCGTGCCGGCAAGCGCGCGACGCAAGGTCGAGGCGTCCAGAGCAGCCCCCTGCGCGGCGACCGCGTAAGCGACCAATTGCCGCTGGCCTGGCTGGTCCTCACGCACGATCACAGCGGCCTGCCTAACACCGGGCTGCGTGGCCAAGACGGCCTCGATCTCCCCCAACTCCACACGGTGGCCGCGGATCTTCACCTGATGGTCAGTACGCCCCACGTAGATCAGCTGGCCATCCTCGCGCCAACGTACACGGTCGCCGGTGCGATACATGCGCTCCCCCGGCGCCCCGAAGGGGCTGGCGACGAAGCGCTGCGCTGTAAGCCCCGCGCGTTGCAGGTAACCGCGCGCCAGACCGGCGCCGGCGATGTATAGCTCGCCGGGTACGCCGACCGGCACCGGCCGCAAGGCATCGTCCAGTACGTAGACGCGGGTGTTGTCCAGCGGTTTGCCGATCGGTATCGGCGCCTCGCTCACCGGCGCGAGTACGCGATGACAGGTAGCGAAGGTGGTGGTTTCCGTCGGGCCGTACACGTTGACCGCATCGATGTGCGGGTAGCGCGCCAACAGTTCGCGAAACACCCTTGGCACGGCGGCCTCGCCGCCGCTCCACACGGTGCGCACGTTGCCCAGGCAGTCGCCATGTTCTTCCACCAGCAATCGAAACAACGCCGTGGTGAGGAAAAGCGCCGTAACCTGATGCCGCACAATGGTGTCGGCAAGCACCGGGAGATCGGCTCGCCCCGGTGGTGCCAGTATCACGTGCTGGCCGCTCAGCAACGGTACCCAGGTCTCGTAGGTGCAGGCATCGAATACCGGTGGCGAATGCATCAGCACGCGCTGCTGCGCGCCATCGCGCCAACGACGATTCCATGCCAACTCCACCACGTTGCGATGGCTCACCGCGATGCCCTTGGGCGCGCCAGTAGAGCCAGAGGTGTAGATCACATAGGCCAGGTGATCTGGATGGCACTCCATCGGCGGGGCGCTCTGGGGCAAGTGACCCACGGTCTGGCCACAGTCATCGAACACGAGCGTGGCGACGCCGGACGAGTGCAGCCGCGCAACATGCTCGGCCCGGGTCACCACCCGCATCGCCGATGCCTCGTTGAGCATGAGGGACAAGCGAGCTTCGGGGTAGTTCGGGTCCAACGGGAGATAGGCACCGCCCGCCTTGAGAATGGCCAGCATGGCGACGAGCTGATCGAGCGAGCGCTCCATGCACAGGCCCACCCTCTGATCCGCCCCCACACCCAGCGAGCGCAGGTAATGCGCCAGCTGATTGGCGCGCGCATCCAGCTCACGATAGCTCAGCGTGCTGGCACCCTCGCTGGCCGCCGGCGCGTCAGGCGTGCGTGCAGCCTGCGCGCCGAAGAGTTCGGATACGGTGGCGTTGGGAACGGCGTGTGCGGTGTCGTTCCAGGTCTGCAAAAGCGTGTAACGCTCTTGCGCACTAAGCAGCTCGATATCGGCAAGCGAGCAATCGGGCTGCGCCACCACCTGCGTAAGCAGATGCCGCAGGCTGTCCGCGAAACGCTGCACCGTGCTGCGGTCGAACAGCTCGGTCGCATACTCCAATTGCAGGGCGAGGCCATCCGGTCTGCCCGCCGCGTCGAACAACTCGGTGAACTCGAAGGTCAGGTCGTACTTGGCCGTTTCCGTCACCAGGAACCGCGCCTGGGCCGACAGGCCGGGAACCTCGAACAACGCATCCCGATTGTTCTGCAGGATCACCGCCACCTGGAACAAAGGATGTCGCGACGTGGCGCGCCCGGGGTTGACGATGTCCACCATGCGCTCGAAGGGCAGCTCCTGGTGAGCGTAGGCATCCAAGTCTGCGTCGCGTACGCGAGCAAGCAACTGACGGAAGCTTGGCCGCCCGGAAACATCGCTTCGCAACACCAATAGATTGACGAAGAAGCCGACCAGGTCGTTGAGCGCTTCTTCGCTGCGCCCGGCTACCGGCGTGCCTAGCGGCAGATCCTCCCCCGCACCGAGCTTGAACAGCAACGCGGCGACCAGCGCATGCACGCCCATGAACAAGCTGCCGCGCGCATCGCGCGCCAACTGGCGCAGCGGGCTTGCCAGTGATTCGTCCCATCGCACCTGCACCGTCGCGCCATGTTGACTGGCGCGCGCTGGGCGGGGCCGATCGAACGGGAGATCCAACTGTTCGGGCAGGCCCGCCAAGCTGCGCTTCCAGTAGTCGACCAGGCGCGCGACGTCACTGTCCGTGGTGTCTGCTTGCGTCATCCATTCCCGCTGCCACAGGCTGTAGTCGGCGTATTGCACCGGCAGCGGCGTCCATGCGGGTGCCTGGCCGCCTAGCCGCGCCGCATAGGCTTGTGCAAGATCGCGCAGCATCGGCGCCCATGACCATCCGTCGCTGGCGATGTGATGAACCAACAACAACAATACGTGTCGCTGCGGTGCCAACCGATACAGCATCGCTCGCAACGGGATCTCCCGCTCCAGGTCGAACGGCTGGCTATGGAAACGCCTCATGGCGTCATCCAGTTCCTCTTCCGCCTGATCGACGACGTTCAAGACGCATGCCGCACGCTCACGCGGCAAGACGACCTGGTAACCGATGCCCTCTGCGTCGGTGAAGCAAGTGCGCAAGCTTTCATGCCGTGATAGCAGGTCGGACAAAGCGGCCTGGAGAACGAACCCATCCAGTGGACCGGCCAGATGCAAGGCCAGTGGAACGTTGAAGGCAATGCCCGGGCCCTCGAGCTTGCCGAGAAACCACAAGCGCTGCTGCGCAAACGACATCGGGATCATGGAAGGGGCTGCTCGGTGGATTGCATGGGGCGCAGCGGCGCACGCGTCGCGCGTGGGGCCTGGTCGAGTTGCGGCGCCAGCATGGCGACGGTAGGGGTTTCGAACAGGGCGCGTACCGGCAGCTCCGCGCCGCATGCCTGGCGCACCAGGGCAACCAGGCGCATCGCCAACAAGGAGTGCCCGCCCAGTTCGAAGAAGCTGTCGTCGATGCCGACACGATCGAGCCCAAGCACCTGCGCGAACAGTCCAGCCAGCAGGCTTTCATTGGGCGTGCCCGGATCGCGGCTATCCTGCCGGCTCAACTCCGGCGCCGGCAGCGCCGTGCGATCGAGTTTGCCGTTGGCGTTCAACGGCAGGCTCGGCAATACCACGATGGCGGAGGGGATCATCGTTGCGGGCAGACGCTCCGCAAGATAGGGCCGGAGCGCGGCGGCCAATGCTCGCGCGGTGCGCCCGTGATCCAGGCGATTGGCATAAGCGCCAGACGGTAGCGGGATGGGATGGCCAGTGCGATAGACGTCCGTCAACGCCGGCGCTTGCTCGGCAAAGAACACCGCATCGTAGCGATCGTCCTGCCCCGCCCTTGCCCAGGTCGTGGCCACCTGATAACCGAGGCATCGGGCAAGTTCGTGCCAGTCTTCCGGGTCCACGCCTTTCGCCCCTACCTGTGGGACAAGGGTGCGCGTGAGCGCATGGCCATCTGCGGACTCCCACACCGCTCGCATCGCCGCGACTTCGTCCACTAGCCTTGCGTTAGGTATGCCGCTCACACGCAGCATCGATGGCCGTTGGCTCTGCAGATGGGCGGCCACCTGTTCCAGCGAAGCAACATCCCGCAGCCACGCCAGCTGCGCACCCTCGGCGAGGGAGACGGGCGACGCACCGCGTTTGTGCAGCACCACGTCGTAGCGATGGCGGGTCAGTTCGTTATGGCAGCGGCCACGCTTGAGTTGGATATCCACGCCGGCAAGGCCGTCGATCCATGCCGGCAAGGCGGCGAAGAAGACCGGATCGAGCAACAGCTCGTTCTCCAGCAGCAGCTCCTGCTCTACTGCGCGACGGGTTTCACCAATGCTATGCCGCGCTGTCTCGGCACGATGCCAAGCGATGGCCGTGGCGAAGCAACGCAACAGGCGCAGGTTGCGGATATCTCCCAGATAGATGCGCCCGCCGGGTGCCAGCAGCTCCACGCAGAGCCGCAAGACGCCAAGCAGATAGTCGACGCCAGGGAAATACATGACCACCGAATTGATGACGATGGTGTCGAAATACCCTCGCGGCAGGCCATTGCCATCGTGCGCCGGCTGATGGCGCAGCTGCACACGCTCACGTAACGTCGGCTGTCGTGCTACGCGTTCGCGCAGCGAATCGATGACCGGCCGCGAAAAGTCCGTGCCCCAATAGCTCTGGCAATGCGGCGCCACTTGCCACATGACCAGGCCGGTACCGACACCCAACTCCAGCACGTGGCCCGGCTGCATGGCCAGCACGCGTTCAACGGTTGCCTGGCGCCACTCACGCATATGCTCAAGCGCGATCGGCGTGCCGTCGTAACTGCTGTTCCAGCCAGTGAAATCTTCTTCACCCGCCAGCTCGGCCTGCTCGCCATAGAAACGATCGTGCAGATGTTGCCACTCGCTGACGTGCGCCACCTCAGCGGCTTCGCCGGGAGGCTCTGGCGCAGTCTCACGCTGTGCGACATAGCCGACCAGCTGGTGCTGGCCGGGGCGATCTTCGCGCACCACCACCGCCGCCTGAACCACATCGGGATGGCGCAGCAGGCAGGCTTCGATCTCGCCCGGCTCGATGCGCAAGCCGTGCCATTTGATTTGCTGGTCAGCGCGACCGACAAAACGGAAGGATCCTGCCTGCCGCCGCACCCGGTCGCCACTGCGGTACATGCGCGAGCCAGGCGGGCCATGCGGGTCGGCGACGAAACGTTCGCTGCTCAACGCCGCGCGATGCAAATACCCGCGCGCGAGACCGGGGCCAGCGAGGTACAGCTCGCCTTCCTCGCCGTCGGCCACCTGCTTCAGCGCGTCGTCCAGAACATAGGCGCGTGCCTCACACACCGGCTCGCCCAGCGGCACGCGCTGGCTCGCGTCGCCATTCAGCGGCGCAGAAATCAAGGCATCCACGGTGATCTCGGTAGGACCATAGGCGTTGATAAGGCGGCGCCCCGCCGACCATGGCTTCGCCAGTTCGGGTGGGCAGGCCTCGCCGCCCACCACCAAGGTGCGCACGCCTGGCAGCGAGTCGTGCGCCATGGTCGCAAGCAAGCTGGGTGGCAAGGCCATATGGGTGATGCGTTGCCGCTGGCACGTCTGCGCCAACGCGGGGCCGGGCACCAGGTCACCCGCCTGCGCCAGCACCAGGCAGGCACCGAGACCGAGCGCCATGCCGATTTCCGCAAACGAGGCATCGAAGTTCAACGAAGCGAACTGCAACATGCGGCTATCCGCATCGATCCGTAGGCGATCCCGATAGCTGCGTAACAACGGCCCGACACCGGCATGCGTGATCGCCACGCCCTTGGGTACGCCCGTGGAGCCGGAGGTGTACAGCACATAGGCCATTTGCAACGAATGCAACACCGCTTGCAATGCCTGCCCTGTCGACCCAGGCATCGCAGCGATGGCGGCAGTTATGTCCGCATCGTCCAGAAAAACGGTGCGTGTAACTGATATCTCCACTTCCGCCCTGCGCGAACTGAGCACGAGCAGCGGAACTGCATCGCGCAACATGCTCTCCAGGCGTTGCCGGGGGTAGTCGGGGTCCAGTGGCAGATAGGCCGCTCCCGTTTTCAGCACGGCAAGTACTGCCACGATGGCATCGATCGAACGCGGCAAAGCAATGCCAATCAGACGCTCCGGCGCAGCGCCCTGCGCCACCAGCCAGCGGGCGAGCCGGTTGGCGCGGGCATTGAGCTGCGCGTAAGTCAGCTGCTCGTCGTCCAGGCACAAGGCAACGGCGTGCGGTGCACGCGCTGCGTGCGCTTCGAAAAGCTGCGTCAACGTCACGCCGTCATCGACAGCGCGACCGACGCTCGCGGCGGCCGTCGACGGCGCACCATTCTCGCGAGTGTTGTGCACGACCCCTCCATTGGGCGTGTGTCCGTGCAAGGCTACGAAGAACCGATGGCGCCAGAGGCGCCATGCATCAGGATGCGTTTAGTGCGCTGCCGACGCCATGGCCTCAACCAGGCTACGCGGACGCATGTCCTGCCAATGCGCCTCGACATAGTCGAGGCACGGCTGGCGTGCATCCGGACCGAATACCGGCTCCCAGCCAGCGGGAATCTGCGCGAATTGCGGCCAGAGCGAATGCTGGCCTTCATGGTTGACCAGGACGAAAAAGCTGTGCTTTTCGTCGTCGAAGGGGTTCGTCATGACGCTTGCCTCTTTGGATATCCCTGTCGCTGAGTGCAATCCGATAGTTGAGCGGACACCACTCGAAAATCTTTCGCTCATTCTGGCGCATGCCATGAAGGTGGCATGCCTGCGCCGAATGCAAGTTGCGGAGCTTAGGCAGCCGCAGGTTAAGATTTCGTCTTCACATGCTGTCAGGCAAGGATTACAGTTCACAAAAATCGACACAGCCTGGACAGCCGTGATGACTCGGCGCATTCGGGGCGTGCCATCCATCGGCAACGATGCGCGCTGCCGTGTGCCGCCCCGATGCGTGTCACACGAGCGGCGTGACCGCCCCTACGTCGCGTAAGTGGCATTTGTTGCGGAAACAGGTAGGGTCGAATGCGGCTGTGCGTTGACAGCAATAACCCGATCTAAATAGCTACGCTGCTTCCGGCAGTTCCCGCAATTTCGGGACATGGGATGCCGTAATAACGAGGAGTTGAATCAAAAAACCGCCGGTCGCCACCATCAGGCAGCTCCCCGCTCCGAATTGAGTCGCAACGGTCGCTCCGATCGCGGCGCCAAGAGGCCGTGCACCGAAAGTCGCCGTCACAATGAAGGCTGAGACGCGTCCGAGCAGCGCATTCGGCGTCACCGTTTGCCTGACCATCATGGTCGAGATCACCCAAAGGATCGGTCCCGCTCCGAAAAGGAAGAAACTTAGCGCGACCAGCCAGAACGAAGGCCACCAGAGGGTCAGCAGCATGAGCACCGCCGCGCTGAAGCCGCTGATCGGTCCGAGCACGATCATGACACCGAGCGACACACGGCGGGCAAGCACCGGCGCGATCAGCGCACCAATCAGCATGCCTCCACCATAGATGCCAAGCGTGATACCGACGTCAGCCGGCGACATGCCGAGATTCCGCACTGCATAAGCCACGTAGATGGCCTGAATGACGAACCAGCTCGTGTTGAAAAAGACCGCTGTGACAAGCATGGGGCGCAGCAGATCATGCCGGAGTATGAAGCTCGCCCCTTCCTTGAGATCATGCAGCGGATGGCGCTTCGGCTGCTCGGCCCGCTGCTCTTTGGAAAGCCCCGCCAGGGTCATGACTGCGAAAAGCGATAAGACAGCAGCTAGTACATAGGCGGCGGTTACGCCGGTATAACTCACCAGTGCGCCGCCAAGCGCGGGACCAGCCGTATAGGCCGTACTGCGCGCGAGCTCCAGCCATCGATTGGCGTCGGCGAGCCGCAGGCGCGGCACCAGCGAGGGAACCAGTGCAGGTGCAGCGACGTTGTAGCACACGGTGCCTATGGCCCCGACGAAACCGAGTCCGGCTAGCCATGGTAGGTTCAAGGCACTCATCGCCAGCAAACCAACGGTCATCGAAAGCGACAAGGCGCGCAACAATTCTGATCCGACCATCAGCGCCCGACGTGAGGCACGATCGACGGCCATTCCTAGCGGAATGGACAAAAGCAAGAACGGAAGGGTTTGGGCGGTCTGAAGCCATCCGGTTTCGGAGGGCGCCGCGGCGAGCAAGAGAACGGCAACGAGCGGAGCAGCTGCAAGCGCCATCTGCTCGGAGAACTGTGCAAAAAGGTTGGACCAAGCCATGCGCCTGAAGGCCACGGGAAGGGGCGAAACGGAGCCAATCACGGAAATCCCTATAGGGCAATGAATGAGGGACACCGTAATGTCTTTCGCAGGAGCGCAACTATCCGTTTTTTGCCACCTAAGGATGCTCTGATCAAGTCTGCATAAGAACGGTTCCAGGTTGGCTTATCCTTCGCCACAAAACGAAACCTGGAGCCTGAGGTATCCCCACGTTTTTTTAGGCTGACATCCCGCAAAATCGGCGTTACAGGCGTGCCATTTCAGAGCGAATCGTCATTCCGGCGCAGGCCGGAATCCAGTTCAAATACGTCGTGCGGAGCACTCAACTTTAAAAAGGAATGTGTCCTTCGGACGCGTATTTAGACTTGATTCCGGCCTGCGCCGGAATGACGACTCGCCTTAAAACGACCTAAACGTGACATTGGTTTCGTGCGGCAATGACAGCCAAAAAACGCGGGGATACCTCAGACCTGGAGCCGTTATCAAACCTGGAACCGTTATTCAGTACCGTTATCAAGCTCTTGAGCGAACAATCGCTTTTACTTATAGCGATCGGGCACCAGGTCTCCCGTCCATGTGGCATACCCGCCGACTTTCGATGCAAAGGATTGCGGGTAAGGAAAGGCCGCCAGCGACTCGACCGCGCTACCCAGTTTGTACGGCGCACCGGGGTTGGCCTCTTTGTAATCCTTCAATCCGTCGAGCACACCCCGCTGCCCCCAAGCCACCACATAGGGATTCGAAGGCAGCACAGGATGGCCACCTTGTGCTTGCCCCGCTTGCAGTCTTCCAAGCATTTGATCGATCAATTTCTTGGCGGCGTACATCACTGGCGCCGTAATGCAGGCGGGGTCTCCGCTACGGGAAGCCAGGAATCGTATGTACATATAGTGCTCGGCGGCGGCCACATCGTAGTCGTCGTCGTATCTATGCAGCGGATCGCCGCGGAGATCATCTTTCAGGTAATGCCACGCGAGGAAATTAACTCTTTCGGCGGATGGCGACATTTCCCCATTCTTCACCCACAGGTTGACCTTTACGTAATCCTGCGAGCCGTCAATCAGGACTTTCACTCGCTGGTCGTTGACCTTGCTCAGGTTTCCCATCTCGCTCTCCTTAACGTGGCCTAGTGCGCCGCCTTGATGGATGAATCCGCCAACGGGCATCTCCATCCATGAGCATCATCGAAAGATGTTTCGGTACATCCCAACGAACAACGGGAATAGCCAGGAATCGAGCATTCCTGTCATGCGCATGCCTCCCGCGCATGGTTTCCGCCAGACACCATCCCATGGCCGGACTGCGGAATCATTGCAGGCCGTGCGCGCGGCGGCAAGTGGCTTTGGATAGGGCTTTCAATCGTTCTGTGAGCCCAACCCCAGATCCAGTCTGCCGTAGCACACAGCCAAATACACGCCGTGACAAAGCTTGTAAACGTACTGTAACGATCGTTCGTGGTCTCAAGGATGACGGTGCCTCGCAAGCGCATTCATGACGAAGCCGCCTGCTCTACCAACACGATCCCATTCTGACGATTCCTGACGGCAGCCCTGATCCGCCAGAAATACATCGCGCCAATGGCGCCTTCGAACAATGAACCCACGACCCAGCAGGTGGGGAGAAAGCTGGCGCTCCCTGTGTGTGCAGACACCAGCACATAAGTGACGGGAATGCTCAGCGCCCACATCAGCAAGAGTCGGGTCAGGAACAGGAATCGGGTGAGGCCCATGCTTTCCAGTACCGAAGCGCCGGTCATGGAGAAAGCAAACGCGAGCGAATAGAGCCACAGCACACGCACGGTCGCGACGGACACCTGCTGGATCTCTTCCCCTTTGTCGTGCAGTCCGAACGGATTGAGCAAAAAATGCGGTGTCGCGATTTGCAGAAAGGAAATGATGGCCAAGTAGGCCAGCTCGATCGCCATCGTCACGAAGAGAAATTTCGATACTTGCGGAAAGTTACCTTCGCCGATGGCATTCCCGCACAGCACGCCGCACCCGATACCCAGCCCGATAAGCGGCACGCCGCCCAGGTAGTTCACCGTCAGGTTGACGTTATTGGCCGCAAGCCCGATGGCTCCAAGACCGGCGACTATCCATACAAAAGCCGCGCTGCCCAGATTGTTGAGGCCGGCGGAGCTGCCGATGACCAGGCCTTTTTTAATTCGCGCAAGCAGTTCGGCCCCCAGTCGAGCGCGTTGCCCGGATAGAACATCGCGCAGTCCCTGCCAAACCTCGCGCGGCATGCAACCCACGTAACAGACCGACATCGTCAACGTGCCGATCAAGGTGCCGATCGCCGAGCCGCGCATGCCGAGCTCCGGCAGGCCATACTTGCCAAACACCAGGCCGACGATCATGCAGATCACCACGGCCTGGCCGATCAGCCCGACCACCAGGGTCACGCGCGTCCGACCGATCCCACTGAAGTACGCCGAAAGCGCCATGTTCAAAGTCATGGCAGCACCGAAGAAAGCCGACCAGAACAGGAACTGCGATTCCAACCGGGTGGTTGCCAAGGGGCGATGGCTCAGGAACGGAATCCGCTCGATCAGCGGCGCCATCAAGCAGAGGATGAGCGCCAACGCAACGCCGACCAGGATGCCTAGCGCAGCCTGATAAGCGGCCTGCGCTTGCCCGGACTTGCCGAACGCCTGCGCTACGCACGAACGGGAAAACCCGGCGAATCCCGTAAAAAAAAGCACGATCGCCATCGCCGTGTGGATCGCCGGCCCGGACGCTTCCAGCGTATCGCTCGAATAGCGCGCCAGGCAGATGCGGTCGACCAGCATCATGATCAGGTTGCCGAGCATCGCCCCCATCAAGGGGGCGGAGACATGCAGGACCTTCCTGGCTACCCGCAGGTAGGAACCATCGTCGTTCGGGTTCAATGTCGTTTCCCCCTTGCGCTCAAGCACGTGATGTGAGCCGCACCGGCACGGCGCTGGGCCCCATGAAGAAGGTCATCACCTGTTGCACCGGCGGCGCCTTGCTATCGAACTCCAGTTCGAAGTTGCGCATGATCATCGAGACAACCATCTTGACCTCGATCAGCGCCAGGAAGCGGCCGGGACACAGGCGCTGGCCGCCGCCGAACGGGAACAGCTTGCGTGACGGATCGTCCTCCGGCTGCGGCTTGTGCTCGAAGATCCAGCGCTCGGGCAGGAACTGCTCATGCTGCGGAAAATGCTTGTCGTCCAGCCCGTCGCCGAAGGTCGTCGGCATGAAGATCACCATGCCCTTGGGAATGAAGGTGTCGGCGACCACGCAGTCGGCTTTGCTGAGCAACCCCAGGAAGGGCGTGGAAGAACGCAGTCGCTGGGTTTCGTTATGCGCCGCATCCAGATAAGGAAACTGCTTCATCTGCTCCCATTCGCGCGACAGCCTGGCATCGCCCAGCACCGCATCGACCTCGGCGGCCAGCTTGGCGGCGGCGAAGGGATTCTGGGCCAGCAGGTTGATCATCCAGGCGATGGAATTGGCGGTGGTGTCGATGCCGCCGACTACGCTGGCGATTGCATTGCTCACCAGGTCCTGGTCGCTGAAGTCCGACTCGGGATCCTCGCTGGCGACGATCATGGCTTCGAGCATATTGGTGGGATCTTCACGCAGATGCGGATGCTGTTGCATGCGTTCACGTGCTTCGTTGATCAGCCTCAGCACAGTCTGCTCGACGTCGTGCGCGGACCTGTCGGCAGCGCGGTCCACCGGCAGCCGGAAGCGGCGCCAATAGGGATACAGCGACGTGCCGCGGCTGGCTAGCCGCCGCATCAAGCTATCCAGGTCGTGCTGCAGTGCGTTGTCCTCGTCGTTCACCACGTCCAGGTCATAGCCCATTGCGATGCCGACGATAATCTCCAACGCCAACGCCTTGAGGTCGCGGTGCAGGTCGACACGCTTGCCGTTCGCCAGGGCGGCCTTCCAGCGCTGAAGCATGCGCTCGGTCATGTTCCCCATGGTGGGAAAGAAGTTGCGGATCACCTCGACGCTCAGGCCGCCCGTCACGAGCTTGCGCTGCTTGCGCCAATCCTCGCCCTCCGCAGTGAAGACACCGCCGACCTTCAGTTCGTTCATGCGCACGCGCAGGCCCCTGCTGCGCTCAAAGCCTTCGGGCCGATCCTTCAGCAGGCTGCCGATCGCCGCACGGTCGGAAACCACCACGATCGGAATGCCGAACGCATTCAGGCGATAAATGGGCCCGTATTCCCGAATGTAGTTCGTCAGCGTCACGTGCCACTGGCTTCCGCGCATCTGCAATTGGTTGCCGAACAGGGGAAGCCCCTTCGGACCAGGCAGATCATCGACCGTGCGCGAGTACTTCAACCCGCCGGTGTCTTGCACATCCCGTTCAGCGACTTCGGTGTTCGAGTTCATGATGATCTTCCTACGATGCAATGGCTGGAAATTGCGTGGTGCTAGACCGACGACAATGCGGCGTTCGGCAAGCGGCGTCTGATCCGCTGGGTGATCGCGCGGGCGAGCTTCTCGATGCGCGGCGGCTTGACGATCGATACGTGGCTGCCGCCGATGCGTGTCACCTCCAGGCCCTCCCCAAGCAGCGCGCTCCAGCCGTACGACGCGTCCTCGCCTTCACCACGGTCGGCGGCGAAATAAGTCACCGTCGTGGTAATGGGGGGCGCTTCGTAACCGACCCCTGCCGCTGCACCCGCGCGATAGACTGCGAGCACCCGCTTCATCAGCGCCATGTCCAACTGCGCCGGCAGCAAGTCTTCGCGCTGCAAGGTCGCGATCATGGCGTCGACGTCACCGCTTTGGGCGCAAGCCATCAACTCGGCATAGGCGAGGTGCTGCCGCACGTCGGCGCCTGCCATGGGCTGGTCGGCGATCCAATGCATCAGCGCCGCGCAGTCGTCGAAGCCGGCAGTGCCTTGGGCATGCAGTTGCGCCCGCAGATACGGACTGCTCCCCGTATCGATCATGCCGACAAAGCCGACGTCCTCGCCTGCGGCCAGCAACTGGCTGGCGATCTCGTACGCGATCATGCCGCCCAGCGACCAGCCCGCCAGCAGGTACGGGCCGGAGGCTTGCACGTGCCGCATCGCATCCAGATAGACGCTCGCCATGTCGACGATGCTGGCGTACGGCGTTTCACCGGCAGCGATGCCGCTTGCCGCCAGCGCGTAGACCCGCTGATCGTCATCCAGATGCCTGGCCAGGTCGAAGGCGTACTGAACCTCGCCGCCAATCGGATGAATCAGGAACAGGGGCGTCGAATGCCCCTGCGTGCGGATGGGAACCAGGTTTGGATGCCGCGAGGAAGCGTTGCTCGAATCGATGAAGTCCGCCAACGCAGCCAGGGTCGGATGCGAAAACAGGTAGCGCAGCTCCATCTCGATCCCGGCACGCTTGCGCAACTGCGAAACCAGCTGCACCGCCAGCAGGGAATGGCCGCCCAGTGCGAAGAAGTCGTCATGGATGCCGACCCGGTCGAGCTTAAGCACCTCGGCCCAAAGATCGGCCATGATCTCTTCGGTCGGCGTGCGTGGCGCGACGTAGCCTGCTTCGCTGCGTGTCATGTCAGGCGCCGGCAGCGCCCCGCGGTTGACCTTGCCGTTCGGCGTCAACGGCATGCGCTCTAGCACGATGAAGTAGCTTGGCAGCATGTACTCGGGCAGCGTTTGCGCAAGGATTGCGCGCAGTCGCGCCTCATCGGGCAGGACCTGCCCTTCGTGCGCCACCAGATAGGCCACCAGCCGCTTGTCGCCGATGCTGTCTTCGCGTGCCAGCACCACCACTTCACTGGCCACGGCTTGCAGTGCGGATTCGATTTCGCCCAGCTCGATGCGGAAGCCGCGCAGCTTGACCTGGTGATCGATGCGGCCGAGATATTCGATCTCGCCGTCGGTCCGGTAGCGGACCAGGTCGCCGGTGCGATACATGCGAGTCCCCGGCAGCGAACTGAAGGGGTTGGGAACGAATTTCTCCGTGGTCAGCTCCGGCCGGTGCAGGTAGCCACGCGCCAGGCCGTCGCCGGCAATGAACAGCTCGCCGGCGACACCACGCGGCACGGGCTCACCCTGCGCGTCGAGGATGTAGGTCTGCGTGCCGGCAATGGGACGGCCGATCGACACCGCCGCGTTCGAACCTTTCTCCACCAGGGTGAAGGTCGAGTACGTCGTGTCCTCCGAGGGACCGTACAGGTTGTAAACCCTCTCGACCGAAGGCTGTTGATACAGCGCCTGCGCCAAACTGTTGGCGAGCGCCTCGCCCGCCAGATTCACCACCTTGACCGAGGGCGGCAGCTCCCTGGCGCGCAGCACTTCGGCCATCGCCGAGGGCACGGTATTCACCAGCGTGACCGGCAATGTGCCTGCGTTTTCCATGAAATGCAGGATGTTGTCGACCAGCCATGCCGAGCCGCCCTGGCTCAGCGGCACAAACAGCTCGAAGATGGAAAGGTCGAAGCAGACCGACGTCGAGGCCAGTACCTTGGCGAGGCTTTCGCGATCGAAAGTAGCCAGCGCCCAGCGGATGAAAGCCACGGTATTTCGGTGCTGGATCGCGACACCCTTGGGCGTACCGGTGGAGCCGGAGGTATAGATCACGTAAGCCAGATCATCGCCCGTGGCCAGCAACGAAGGATTATCGTCACGCTCGCCAGCGAGCGACGCGCTTTGCGTGTCGACGCGGATGACCGTCATCCCGTCGATCGCAGGCAGCTCCAGCTGCAGCGAATGCTGCGTGAGCAGCACCCTTGGCTGCGCATCGAGCAGCATCGTCGCGATGCGACCAGCCGGATACGCGGGGTCCAGCGGCACGTAGGCGCCGCCGGCCTTCAGCACACCGAGCAGGCTGGCCACCAGGTCAGGCGTGCGCGTCATGCAGACACCCACCAGCACATCCGGGCCAACACCCAGACTGCGCAGCCGATGCGCCATGCCGTTGGCACGGCGGTTCAGTTCGGCATAGGTCAGCGCGACACCGTTGTGCATGACTGCCACACCGTCAGGCGTACGTGCCGCTTGCTCCTCGAACAGCGCATGCAGCGTTTGCGAACCATGCTCGGTACTCGAATCAACCACTGCGGCGTCGTTGAACCCATGCAGCAATTGATGCCGCTCGGCATCATCCAGCATCGCCAACTCACCCACCGGCCGCTCCGGCGCTGCCACGATCGCGTGCAGCAGGCGGCTGAAGTGGCCAGCCATCCGCTCGATCGTGCATGCGTCGAACAATGCCGTGCTGTATTCGAAGCTGCCTTGCAGTCCTTCCTGGCTTTCGATCAGCGTCAGCGTCAAATCGAACTTCGACGTCACGCTTTCGCTTTCCTTCAGGCTCAGCGACAGCCCCGGCAACGCCATCCCATCCATGGGCACGTTCTGCAACACCAGCATCACCTGGAACAGCGGTGCATAGCTGGTATGTCGCTCCGGCTGCAGAGCTTCCACCAACTGCTCGAATGGCACGTCCTGATGGGCGTACGCCTCCAGCGTCTGCTGACGCACTTGGCCGAGCAGTTCGGTGAAGCCGGCTTTCAGATCCACCTGGGTACGCAGCACCAGCGTGTTGACGAAGAAGCCGACCAGGGCCTCGATGTCGGCGCGGTTGCGGTTGGCGATCGGCGTGCCGATGCAGATATCGCCCTGGCCCGAGTAACGCGCCAACAACACATTGAAGGCCGCGCACAGTGTCATGAACAGCGTGCTCTGCGTAGTGCGACCCAGGGATTGCAATTGCGTTACGAGTGCCATCGGCAGCACGAACGGCATCGTAGCCCCCGCGTGGCTCGACTGCGGCGGACGCGGTCGGTCCGTCGGCAGCGTCAGCAGGCTCGGGCTGCCAGCCAATTGCCGTTTCCAGTAACGCAACTGGCCCTCTAGCACCTCGCCGCGCAACCATTCGCGTTGCCAGTGTGCGAAGTCGGCATACTGGATGGGCAGCGGCGGCAACGGCGAAGGCTCGCCCCGGATGAACGCCTGGTACAAGGCAGCCAGCTCGCGCACGATCACGCCGATCGACCAACCGTCCGACACGATGTGATGCATCGTCAGCAGCAGGATGTGCTCCTGCTCGTCAAGCCGCAGCAGCGCACTGCGGATCAGCAGATCCGATTCCAGGTCGAACGGCGTTTGCGCCTCCTCCTTGAACAGGCGCCGTGCCTCCGCCTGCCGATCCTTCGGCGACAGGTCCGACAGATCGCTGAGGGCCAGCGGCAACGCCATGGCCGGCATGATGACCTGCACGGGCGAACCTTCGTGGTCCGCGAAACGCGTGCGCAATGCCTCGTGGCGTTGCAGTATCGCGTCGAGCGCACGGCTCAGTGCATTCATGTCGAGATTGCCGGACAGCTGCAACGCTACCGGAATGTTGTACAACGCGCTCTCGCGATCCAGCTGATCCAGGAACCACAGGCGCGCCTGGGCGAACGACAGAGCCAGGGGCATGTCGCGATCCACCGGCCGCAGCGGCGGCGCGCTGCTTACGGTGCCGGCGTCGGCCAGGCGCTCCATCAATGCAGCAATCGACGGAGCATCGAACAAGACGCGCAACGGCAATTCGATGCGCAAGGCGCGCTGGATACGCGACACCAACCGCGTCGCCAGCAGGGAATGGCCGCCCAGCGCAAAGAAGTCGTCATGGATGCCGACCCGATCGAGCTTCAGTACCTCGGCCCATAGGCCGGCCATGATTTCTTCAGCCGGCGTGCGCGGCGCAACGTATCCCATGTCGCTGCGCGTCACATCCGGAGCCGGCAGCGCGCCGCGATGGACCTTCCCGTTCGGCGTCAGCGGCATGTGCTCAAGCGTGATGAAATAGCTGGGCAGCATGTATTCGGGCAGCGTCCGCAATAGCATGGCGCGCAGCTGCGGTTCGCTGGGCAACGGCCGCCCCTCATGCGCCACCAGATACGCCACCAGCCGCTTGTCGCCCGCACTGTCTTCGCGCGCCAGCACCACCACTTCGCTGGCCACGGCCTGCAACGCGGCCTCGATTTCACCCAGTTCGATGCGGAAGCCGCGCACCTTGACCTGATGATCGATCCGGCCGAGATATTCGATCTCGCCGTCCGTCCGGTAGCGGACCAGGTCGCCGGTGCGATACATGCGCGCCCCCGGCAGCGAACTGAAAGGATGGGGGACAAATTTCTCCGCGGTCAGCTCCGGCCGCTGCAGATAGCCGCGCGCCAATCCTTCGCCTGCGATGAACAGCTCACCGGCCACTCCCAGCGGCACCGGCTCCCCTTGGGCGTCGAGGATATAGGCCTGCGTACCGTCAATCGGGCGTCCGATCGACACGGGCGTGTTCGAGCCCTTCTCTACCAGGGTGAAGGTCGAGTACGTCGTGTCCTCCGAGGGACCGTACAGGTTGTAGACCTTCTCGACCGATGGCTGCTGATACAGCGCCTGCGCCAACGAGTTGGCCAAGGCCTCGCCAGCCAGGTTCACCACCTTGACCGATGCCGGCAACCCGCGCCCACGCAGCACTTCAGCCATCGCCGAGGGTACCGTGTTCACCAGCGTCACCGGCAATGCGCTCGCGTTCTGCATGAAATCCAGCACGTTGTCGACCAGCCATGCCGAGCCACCCTGGCTCAGCGGCACGAAGATCTCGAAAATGGAAAGGTCGAAGCAGATCGATGTCGAAGCCAACACCTTGGCAAGACTTTCGCGATCGAACGTTGCGAGCGCCCACTGGATGAAGGCTACGGTGTTGCGGTGCCGGATCGCTACGCCCTTGGGCTTGCCAGTCGAGCCGGAGGTATAGATCACATAGGCCAGGTCATCGCCACCGGCAAGCGGCGGAAGATTGTCGTCACATTCGCCATCGAGCCTTGCGTTTTCTGTTTCGACACAGAGCACCGTCATTCCGCTTACTTCGGGCAACTTCGCTTGCAGTGAGCTTTGCGTCAACAGCACCCTCGGCTGGGCGTCGAGCAGCATCGTGGCGATGCGTTCCGACGGATACGCGGGATCAAGTGGCACATAGGCGCCACCCGCCTTCAATACGCCCAACAGGCTGACGATCAAGTCAGGCGTACGCGCCATGCAGACGCCCACCAGTACATCCGGACCGACCCCAAGACTGCGCAGCCGATGGGCCAGGCGATTGGCGCGCCGATTCAGTTCGGCATAGCTCAGCACGACGCCGTTGTGCATTACCGCTACCAGGTCAGGGGTGTGCTCCGCTTGTGCCTCGAACAGGGAGTGAACGGTCTGTGTCAGTGCCGGTGTCGCCACTGTCGCCGCTCCGTTCCACTCTTGCAGCAGCTGCTGCCGCTCGGTGGCCGGGATTACATCCAGGCTGTCGATGCGCGCCTCTGGCTGGGTTTCCAGCGCATTGGCCAAGTCCTCAAGCACCGTATGCATGTATTGGCACACACGCTGTGCGCGGTCCTCGCCCTGGATCTGGACGGCGATACCGAAGCCATCGCCCGAGTCGTCGACCGAAACCAGGCAGGGATAGTTGGTGCGCTCCTTTACCCGAAGCGGACGCATGCCCTCCAGCATGTCGATAGCGGACGCGTCGGCGCCGACGTTATGGCGATAGTTGAATAGAGATGAGAACAATGGTGTCGGCGCAACCACGCTGCTGGCACGCTGAGCCAAGGCCAGCGGTGCATGTTCGTGGCGCAGCAACCGGGTCAGGATCGAATGCGTATCGCGCACTCCTTCGAGGACGGTCTTCGCTCCGGTCTGGATGCAAACTGGCAAGGTATTGATGAAGATGCCCAGCACCCGGTCCGAACCCTCGCCGCTCTGCATGCGGCCGAACAGTACCGTGCCGAACACCACGTCTTTCCTTCCGGAGAGGCGCGACAAGACCTGTGCCCACGCCAGGTGCATCAGGCTGGCCGTGCTCACGCCCAGCCTGCGTGCCTGCTGCCGCAGCCGTCGGCCCAGCATCGACTCCACTTTCAGTTGCGCCTCGGCGATATCCGTACCGTCGCCCTGCACGTTCAACATGCCGAACGGCGCGGTGGGCTCGTCGACGTGCGCAAGCATCGGGCGGAAGAATGCCTCGTGTTCGGCCTGGCTGACCCCGAAGCGGGCCTGCGCCACGAAGTTGCGATACGGCAGTGGCTCGGGCAATGTCGCTCCACGTCCGTCGAGCACGGCCTTCAGTTCGCCCATCAACAGCTTGAGCGAGGTGTTGTCGTCGATCAGGTGATGCAAGAGGACCTGCATCAGCCAGCGCCCCTGTGCCGCATCCTCGGCCACGAAGCAGCGGAGCAGCGGCGCCTGGCGCACGTCCAGGCGGTAATTGAGCGGGTTGTAGCGCTCACCCAGCTGCGCGGCCACGTCACCGCTCGGGTCCAGGCTGACTTCTTCAAGCGGCAACGGCGCATGGCGCCATACCACCTGCATCGGTTCGGCCAATCCTTCCCAGACCATGGCGGTGCGGAAGGCATCATGCCGCGCGATCACCGTCTCCCACGCCGAGACGAAGCGGTCGAGATGGCTGCGCGTTTCGAACGCCCACAGCATCTCCATCAGGTACGCGTCACGCTCGCCCGCCATCCGGTGGTGGAACAGAATGCCCTCCTGTGCCGGCGCCAAGGGATAGATGTCCTGGATATTCGCCGCGCCGCCGGGCACGCGCTGGACAATGGCGGCGATGTCCTCGCCGCTCAGTTTCGTCAGCGTCACCATCTCCGGCGTGATCTGCGTGCAACCCGCCGGAATCGCATTGGCAGGCACGACCATCCCATGGCCGCCCTTGCTCGTTGCAACGGCCAGCGCCGCCACCGTCGGCTCGGCGAAGAACTGCCGGATATCCACCGCCAGTTCGACCCGGCGCATCCGCTCGATCAACGCGATGGCGAGCAGCGAATGGCCGCCCAGGGCGAAGAAATCGTCGTGCACGCTGACCTTGTCCAGCTTCAGCACTTCGGCCCAGATGCCGGCGATCACCTCTTCCGCCGGCGTGCGCGGTGCGACATACGTTGCCTCGCTGCGCCTGGCGTCGGGTGCCGGCAACGCCTTGCGGTCGAGCTTGCCGTTCGCGGTCAGCGGAAAGGCCTGCAGCGCCACGAAATGGTTCGGCAGCATGTACTCGGGCAGGTTCTTCGCCACGGTTGCTCGCAGTTGCGCCTCGTCAGGCATTGATTGCCCGTCGCGCGCTACTACGTAGGCCACCAGCCGCTTGTCGCCGGGCTGGTCTTCGCGCACCACCACCATGGCTTCGCGCACTGCCGGATGGTCGACGATGCGCGCTTCGATCTCGCCCAGTTCAATGCGGAATCCGCGGATCTTGACCTGTTCGTCGTTGCGCCCGAGGTACTCGACGCTGCCGTCGGCCAGCCAGCGGCCGACGTCGCCGGTCTTGTAGAGCCGCGCTTGCGGATCGTCGATGAACGGGTGCGCGATAAAGCGTTCGGCGGTCAATTCCGGCCGATTGAGATAACCGCGCGCCACGCCTGCACCACCCACGTACAACTCGCCCGCCACGCCAATCGGTGCCGGCTGGCGATGTGCATCCAGCACATAGAGCTGCAGGTCGGGAATCTGGCGCCCGATCGGACTGGGGCCGACGCGATAGGCATCCGCCGCCGCCAACGCCAGATAAGTGACGTGCACGGTCGTTTCGGTGATGCCATACATGTTGACCAGGCGCGTAGCGGCGTTGACCGACCGTTCGTACCACGGTTTGAGCGCGCTCAACTCCAGCGCTTCGCCGCCGAAGATGACGTAACGCAGCCGATGCGGGCGAGCATTGTCACCCTGGGCGGCAATCAGCTGGCGGAACGCGCTGGGCGTCTGGTTGAGCACCGTCACGCCTTGCGCGCACAACAGCTCATGAAACTCCAGCGGCGAACGCGTCACTGCTTGCGGCACCACCACCAGCTTGCCGCCGTAGGCCAGTGCACCCCAGATCTCCCACACCGAAAAGTCGAAGGCGAAAGAGTGGAACAGTGTCCATACGTCGTTCCGCCCGAAGCCATACCAGTGGTCGGTGGACGACAGCAGGCGCGTTACGTTGCCGTGCGCCACCATCACACCCTTGGGTTTGCCGGTCGAGCCGGAGGTATAAATGATGTACGCCAGATGATGCGGCATGAGCCCGATGTCGGCGACGTCGAGATTGCCTGCATCGGCACGCTCCCACATCGCTGCGTCGCTTTGCAGATCCAGCACCGGCATCGATGATTCCTGCAGGATGTCCTGCACCGCCGGCGGCAGGCTTTCCCTGCCGTTGACGAGCACCACGACCGGCGCGCTGTCGGCGAGGGTGTAGCTCAGGCGATCGGCCGGATAGGCTGGATCCAGCGGCACATAGGCGCCGCCAGCCTTCAGTATCGCCAGCACACCCACGATCATGGCCACCGAACGCTCTACGCATAGCCCCACCAGCACGTCCGGACCTACGCCCCATCCACGCAGGTGGCGCGCCAGGCGATTGGCCTGCGCATTGAGTTGCGCGTAAGTCAGCGATGCATCCTGGTAAACCACCGCGATGCCGTCGGGCTCCATTGCCGCCTGAGCTTCAAACAGCTCATGCAACACGCGCCGATCGGGCCCGATGCCCGGATCCATCACGCCGGTGTCGTTGAAGGCATACAACAGCTGCTGCCGCTCAGCGTCATCCAGCATGGCCAGCTCGCCGACCGCGCGTTCCGGCTCCGCCACGATCGCCTGCAGCAAACGGCTGAAGTGACCGGCCATCCGCTCGATCGTACGCGCCTCGAACAATTCCGTGCTGTATTCGAAGCAGCCCTGCAGACCCTCCCTGCCCTCGGTCAAAGTCAGCGTCAGGTCGAACTTCGACGTCACGCTCTCGCTTTCCTTCAAGCTCAGCGACAGACCCGGCAACGACAGCTCGCCCATCGGCATGTTCTGCAACACCAGCATCACCTGGAACAGCGGTGTGTAGCTGGCATGGCGCTCGGGCTGTAGTGCTTCCACCAGCTGCTCGAACGGCACGTCCTGGTGCGCGTACGCGTCCAGCGTGTGCTGGCGTACCTGCCCAAGCAATTCGGTGAAACCAGCCTTCAGATCCACCTGGGTGCGCAACACCATCGTGTTGACGAAGAAGCCGATAAGACCTTCTATGTCGGCACGATTGCGATTGGCGATCGGCGTGCCGATGCAGATGTCACTCTGGCCCGAGTAACGTGCCAATAGCACATTGAAGGCCGTGCATAGCGTCATGAACAGCGTGCTGCGCGCACTCCGCCCCAACTCCTGCAACCGCGCGACCACGGTGGCTGGCAGCGCAAACGGCAAGGTTGCGCCGGCATGGCTCGACTGCGGCGGGCGCGGCCGGTCCGTCGGCAGTGCCAGCAGACTCGGGCTGTCGGCCAGTTGCCGTTTCCAATAGCTCAGTTGCCGCTCCAATATCTCTCCGCGCAGCCACTCGCGTTGCCAGTGGGCAAAGTCGGCGTACTGCAGCGGCAAAGGTCGCAGCGGTGAAGGCTCGCCCTGCAAAAATGCGCGGTACAGCGCCGCCAATTCGCGCACCACCACGCCCATCGACCAACCGTCCGACACGATGTGATGCATCGCCAGCAGCAGGATGTGTTCTTCGTCGCCAAGCTTGATCAGATGGAAGCGGATCAGCGGCCCCGTCGACAAATCGAAAAGCGCGACCGCGTCTTCCTGCGTGCGCAGCCGTGTTTCCGCCTCGCGTTCAGCCAACGACAGCCCGCTCAGGTCAGTGATCGCCAGATCCGGCAACGAAGCCGCGACGATGCGCTGTACCGGCTCATTGCCTACCATCGCAAACGTGGTACGCAAGGCCTCGTGACGATGCACGATCTCATTGAGCGTGCGCGACAAGGCGTTTACGTCGAGCTGCCCGGACAAGCGTACGGATGCGGCGAGATTGTAGAGCTCGCGCCGCGCTTCGTACTGATCGAGGAACCACAGACGCTGCTGCGCGAACGACAAGGGCAATGCCGCATCGCGCGCGACGGGGTGTATCGAAGAGAGCGATTCCGGCTTGCCTGTTGCCGCATCAGCCAGACGCAACCTTGCGGCCAGCGCCTTCAGGCTTGGCGCCTCGAACACCGCACCCACCGGCAGTTCGATGCCCAGCTCGATGTGGATGCGTGACACCAGCTGCGTCGCCAGCAAGGAGTGGCCGCCCAGCTCGAAGAAGTCGTCATCCGGTTCGATCGATGCGCGTCCAAACAAGTCCTGCCAGAGACGGAGCAGCGTCGATTCGGGGCCGGCCTGCGGCTCGCTCGGGCTTGCCTCGACAGGCGGCGCATCCACAACCGGGACTTCACGCCGGACAAATGATGTAGCCAATACCTCGGGCGCTTCGGGATACGGCACATCCGTCCAGTAGCGCTCACGGGCGAACGGATACGTCGGCAGACTGATGCGACGCGGGCGTCTCGCACGGGCACCGGCTTCATACAGCGAGTTCCAGTCGAAACCGAAGCCCTTGACCCACAGCTCCAGCAACTTGGTGAACTTGCCTTTGGCGACCCATGCCTGTACCGCCAGCTGGATGTCTTCGTCCCCTGCCAGCATCGCCATGGCGTGACGCTTGGCGTGGCCGCGATACACGCCCGTGATGTCTGCGTCGCCCGCGGCGCATGCGGCCAGCTTGTGGCGAAGTTCGTCGAGCGAATCGACCAGCAACGCAAGGCGCTCTTCCATGGCTTCGCGGCCGACCTGCAGCGTATAGGCCAGATTCGCCAGCGTCACGTCGGCGCTTATCCGTGCCGGCGAAATTGCCTCAGCCAGACGTTGCACCTGCTCCTGCAAGCGGCGGGGATCGCGTGCCGACAACACGACCATTGCCGGACCACGCAGCTCGGCATCCCAGCCAACCGGCGGGGGCGCGACATACTCCTCGATCACCAGGTGCGCGTTCGCACCGCCGGCACCGAATGAAGACACGCCGGCGATCCGGGGAACCTCGCGCTGCTGTCCTGCGATAACCAATACGGGACGCTTCCATTCCGCAAGGGCCCGTTGCACAAAGAACGGCGTGTCGGCGAAATCGATGTTCGGGTTGAGCACTTCCGCATGCAGGCTCGGCACCAAAGTGCGGTGCTTCATCTGCATCAGTACCTTGCTGATCCCGACGAAACCGCTGGCGCTCTCGCTATGACCCACGTTGGATTTGACCGAGCCGATCGAGCAGAACTGCCGGTCCTGCGTTCCGCTGCGGAACGCCTTGGACAAGCCGGCTACTTCGATCGGGTCGCCCATGCTGCTGCCGGTACCCTGCGCCTCGATATAGCTGACGGTGCGTGGCTCGATGCCGGCGCGCTGCAGTGCGTCGGTAACCAGCTGCGCCTGCAGGTTCGGGTTGGGCGTCATGTAGCTGTGCGACTTCCCGCCGGAATTGATCGCACTACCCTTGACCACGCCATAAATGTGGTCGCCGTCGTCGATCGCTCGTTGCAGCGGCTTGAGCACCAGGGCCCCCACCGCCTCACTATCGACAAAGCCATCGCAATCGGCCGCGAACGGCTTGCACTTGTCGCCGCTGGCCAGCATTTCCAGCGAAGACAGATCGATCACGTGCGCCGGCGTCACCAGCAGGTTCACGCCACCGGCGATGGCGACCTCGATTTCGCCACTGCGCAGGCTTTCGATCGCCAGGTGCACCGCGGTCAGCGAAGACGAGCAGGCGGTATCCACCGCCATGCTGGGCCCCTGGAAGTTGAGCAGATAGGAAATGCGGTTGGCGATCGACCAATAGCGCGGGCCGGTCGCGTAGTGCTCGTTCAACACGCCCACGTAGGTGCCGATCTTTCGGCTCCGGCACAGGGTTTCCGGCGTGTAGCCGGCGTCTTCGATGCTGGCGTAGACCTCTTGCATGAAGAGCCGCTCTTGCGGGCTGATCACGCGTGCCTCCTGCGGCGTGATGTTGAAGAACAGGCGATCGAAGCTGTCCGCGTCGTCCACGAGACCGGCCCAGCGGGTGTAGGTCTTGCCGGGCTGCTGCCTGCGCGGGTCAAAAACCTTGCTGCTGTCCCAGCGCTCCGGCGGCACTTCGGAAATACAGTTGCGCCCGGCGACCAGGTTGTCCCAGAACCGATGGACGTCGCTGGCGCCCGGGTAGCGTCCGGAAAGACCGATGATCGCCACGTCGAAGGGCTGCCCACTTGCTGGCGCGTTCGTCGCCACTTTCTGGGGACGGTTCCATCCGCGCGCGGTACGGCGCTTCGTTACGGATATTGGCGCCGATACCGCGACTGGCATCGACTTTGTCGACACCGCGGTCGTGGCGGGCGCGGTTGCGTTCGCCCCGCCAGCTTGTGCTTGCGCAATCGCCGGATATTCGTGCACCAGATGGCCGGCCAGTCCGGCCAGCGTGGGGTATTCGAAGAAGATCGTGGGCTTCAGTTCCAGCCGGTAGCGCTGATTGAGCGCGTTGGCGAACTCGGCAAACATGATCGAATCGAAGCCGTATTCGCTCAGCGAAGTGTCCTCGTCGATATCCTCCACCCTGACCTTGATCAGCGCCGAAGTCATGCTCACCAGTTCGCGCCCTAGCCTTTCCGGCTGCGGCTGAGCACTCATGCTGGCCACGGTGACGACCTCATCGGCTGCCTGGACCGGGGGCACCGCCGGTTGCCCGGATGGGCCGGTGAGCACCTCGCGGATGCGTGCCGCATCGCCGGCCATCACCAGCAGCTGGCTGACGCCACTCGCCAGCGCCTGCTGCAAGCTCGCCACGCCGCTGGCGCTGTCCAGCGCATGCATGCCCAACTGCTGTGCCAGCATGGCGCGCGTTGCCGCATCCACCTGCATGCCGCCCTCATCCCACAGCGGCCAGTTCACCGATAGCGTGCGTCCACGGCGTTGCCCTTTGGCGACCAAATCGCTGCGATAGTGAACGAAGGCATCCATGAAGGCATTGCCTGTTGCGTAGTCGGCCTGCCCGGGATTGCCGAGCGCTCCGGCGATCGACGAGAAGCAGGTGAAGAAATCCAGCGCAATATCGCGACTGGCTTCGTCCAGATTGAGCGTACCGGACACCTTGGCAGCCAAAACTTCGCGCAGTTGCTGCGAGGTCTTGCCGACGAGATAGCCGTCGCGCAGGACACCCGCGCTGTGGATGATGCCGTCCAGGCTCTCGAACTCTTCCGGAATGCCGCGTACGAGCTCTGTCAGCGCATTGGCGTCCGCGACATCCACGGCGTGGTAACGCGCCACGGCGCCAAGCGTTTCGAGCTGGCGAAGATTTGCCTGGATGCGCTCGTTCGAGGCCGAACGGCCGGTGAGGATCAGCACCGGGTTCCTGGCCAGGCCGGCTATCGCGCGCGCGAAGATCAGACCCAGCCCGCCGGCGCCGCCGGTGATCAGATAGACACCCCCTGCCTTCCACGGCATGGGCGTTTCGGTGGCCTGCGAGTACTCCTCCCAACCCGCCACCTGGCGTTTGCCGTCGATGTAACGCACCTGCTGCACATCGTCGCCGCGATTCTCCAGCAGCGCCCTGGCAACATCCTGCCCCGGCTCGACGCTGATGAGCTGGCCGGCCACGCGGGAATTTTCCAGCGCCGCGGTACGCAGCATGCCACCCAGTCCACGCAAGGTCTGGTGCACACCGCGGTCCGGCACGACTATCTGTAGCAGCAGCTTTCCTGCCTGACGGCTCCACGCCTGCAGTTGCTCAAGCAAAAGCTCCGCCGCGGCCTCGAAGCAACGGGCCGGATCACGGTCGGTCGGCAGGCGCAGGCAGATGGCATCCGGCAGATCGCGCTCGATGGCCGCATCAAGCCCAAGCAAAATGACGTGCCTGGCATAAACGGCATCCGTCGATTTCGCTACCGAACGCGCTAGCCATACAGGCTGGAACATAAGGGTTTGCATCGATGCCTGCGACATGGCCTGACGCGCAGCCGGTTGCGGCTTGACCGCAGTGCTCAGCACGGGCATCAGACTCAGGCCACGCAGGCGCACGCATACCGCGCCCTGCTCGTCGCAAAGATCCAGATCGAGCCGGCGCACTGCATCACCAGCCTTGCTCGCCACACTCGGACGCACGACCACCCACATCGAAGACGTAGACGGACGCAACATCTCCAGCGCATCCAGCGCGAACGGCAGCATCAGCGCCGTGTCCACCTTGCCGGAAGTCGTATCCATCTGCATGCCGAGCGTCGCCTGCAATGCGGCATCAAGCAGGCTTGGATGCATCCCATAGCCTTCCTGCGGCGCCGTCGGCGGCAGCACAATACGCGCAAGCAGCTGCGACGATCCGATTGAGATTTCGGCGAGGCCCTGAAACGTGGGACCGTAGTGCAGGCCCATTTGCTCGAACAACGCGTAGCACTGCGATGCACTCAAGCTGGCGGCGGCGCAATCACTGCGCAGCGATGCCAGGTCAAGCGAGGCCGAAGCCACAAGTGTGGCGACAGCTGCCGTGCCGTGGCTGTACACCATCGGCTCGCCGTCTTCGCCATCGCTATAGATTTCGAACGGCAACTCGCCGGTTTCTTCCGGATAGAGCGCAATGTGCAAATCGAGGCCATCGGCGTCCACGACCACGGGGCGCACCCAGGCGATATCACGCAGCTGCAGCCCGTGATCTTCGCCAAAGGCTTCGCGTGCGGCGCAACGTGCCATCTCCAGCTGCGCGGCGCCAGGCAGGATACGCGACCCGCGTACGACGTGGTCGGCCAGATAGAACTCGTGGCCGGTCAGCCGCGTGCTGAAACGCAAGCCTGATACGTCCGACGTGTTCCGGTGCAACAGTGGATGTAGCACCGTGTTGGTGGCGCCGTTGACGGCGCCCTGCGGCGCATTGACGTCGAGCCAGTACCGCTCGCGGGCGAAGGGATAGGTCGGCAGGCTGATACGCCGCGGCGCTTGGCTGTAAAGAGCCTTCCATGCCACCGGCAGACCCTTCACCCACAGGTCCAGCAATTTGCCTTGTTTGCCCTGGGCCATCCACGTGGACAGCAAGGTATTCGTCGCTTCGTCGCCGGTCAGCGTGCTGAGCGCTTCCTTGGTCCGTTTCACCTGGCCGCGGTAGATTTCTTGCTGCTCCGCTTCGCCCGCCAGGTATCCGGCCAAGGCCGAACGAAGCTCACCCAGCGTATGCACCGCTACGCCAAGACGCTCATCCATCGCTTCGCGCCCTACCTGCAGCGTATAGGCGAGTTCGTCCAGGCGCAGCGAGGCATCGTTCTTTCTTGCCTCCAGAAAGGCCGACAGCTGAACCACTTGTTGCCGCAGTTGTTCCTCGTTACGAGCCGACAGTACGACCAATGCCGGGCCTGATTGAGCGACATCCGTACGTACCGGCGCGTCGTACTCCTCGATCACCACGTGCGCATTCGCACCGCCTGCGCCGAACGAGGAGATCCCCGCAATGCGCGGATAGGTGCGCGTGACGCCATCTTTTTCCACCACTGGCCGCTCCCACGGGGCCAGCGTCTGCTGCACCACGAAGGGCGTGGCGGTGAAGTCGATGTTCGGATTGAGCACACTCGAATGCAGGCTGGGGGCCAGCTGCCGGTGCTTGAGCTGCAGCAGCACCTTGGTGACGCCCGCAATGCCCGCCGCGCTTTCGCAATGCCCGATATTCGACTTGGCTGAACCGATCGCGCAGTACTGACGGGCCTGCGTCCATTGCCCGAACGCCTTGCTCAAGCCCGCGATCTCGATCGGATCGCCCAGGCTGGTGCCGGTGCCGTGCGCTTCGATATAGCTGATCGCACGTGCGTCCACGCCGCCATCGCGCAACGCCTGCTCGATCACCTTCGCCTGGGCGTTCGGGTTCGGCACCGTGTAGCCGTTGGTCTTGCCGCCGTGGTTGATCGCCGTCGCGCGAATCACGCCATAGATATGGTCGCCATCGGCCACCGCCTGCGCCAGCGGCTTGAGCAGCACCGCACCCACGCCTTCGCCCGGCACATAGCCTTCGCCGCCCTCGCCGAAGCTTTCGCAGCGCCCCTTGCCGGAGATGAACTTGCCCTGCGCCAGCATCAGGTACTTGTTCGGATGGATCGATACGTTCACACCGCCGGCGACGGCCACAGCGCAACCGCCTTGTCTCAGGCTTTGACACGCCAGGTGGATGGCCGTCAGCGACGAGGAACACATCGTGTCCAGCGCCAGGCTCGGACCATGGAAGTTGCAGTAGTACGAGATGCGGTTGGCCACCGAGGCGGCGCTGTTGAGTACGGCTACGTTCTGTCCGCGCGCCTGCGCCTGCGCGCCGTATAGCTGATATTCCTCGTACATCACGCCGACGAACACCCCCACGCTGCCGTCGGTGGCGGCACTTTCACGTGTATAGCCAGCGTCTTCCAGCGCCCCGTGCACGCATTCCAGGAACAGTCGTTCCTGTGGGTCCATCAACTCCGCTTCGCGCGGCGAGATGTTGAAGAACAGCGGGTCGAACTTGTCGACCTCGTCGAGGAAGCCGCCCCATTTGCTGTAGGTGGTGCCGGCCTTGCTACGGTCGGCGTCGTAGTAGCGCCGCCAGTCCCAGCGTTCCAGCGGGATCTCGGTGATGCTGTCCTTGCCGCCGCTGAGGTTGGCCCAGAACGACTCCACGTCGTTCGCCTGCGGATAGCGGCCGGACAGGCCGATGATCGCGATGGCGCCGTGGTCGCTGGCTACGGCGGACGAGGCTTCGACACTCGCGCTTTGGAAGTTCGGACTCTGTGTGCCAAAACGAGGGCGACGCTTCAATGGCGAGACGAGCGGCGGCGCCGATGCCGTTTCGGACGCAGTCGCTACGCTGGCATCAGGCGCAGCTTCGCCCAACAATTCGCCGAGCCGGCCGGCATGGTTCTGCACAAAATAGCCGGCCAGCGCAGCAATCGTCTGGTATTCGAACAGCAGCGTCTTGGAAAGCGTCCCGAAGGCTTCTTCCAGCGCACGGGTCAGCTCCATCACCAGAATCGAATCGATCCCATAGGCTTCCATCTGCGCATGCGCGTCGATGCCATGCGCCGGGCGCTTCAAGGTACCTGCCAGTTGCCGCACCAGATAGCGGACAGCTTTCTCCTGCAGATCGCCCGTCTTGCCTTCCGGGTCGGCCGACCTGGTTGCCCCCGGCGCGACAGCTGGCGCTCCTTTGGCAAGATGGGCCTTGAAACGATCGATCGCGCCCTCGGCCACCAGCAGTTGCGGCATGCCGCTCGCGCATGCCTGTGCGTAGGCTGCCCAACTGCTTTGGGTACGCAGAGGTATCAAGCCGGTATCGCGTGTCATCGCCTGCCGGGTCGACTCATCGACCTGCATGCCGCCCGCCTCCCACAAGGGCCAGTCGAGGGCGAGCGATCGGCCAACACGCAATCCTTGCCGCACCATTTCGGCACGGTATTGCATGTAGCCGTCCATGAAGGCATTGGCCGCCGCGTAGTCGGCTTGTCCCACATTGCCAAGTGCGCCCGAAGTGGAGGCGAAGCAGATAAAACTGTCGAGCGCCATTTCGCGGCTGGCCAGGTCCAGGTTGACCAGGCCGGCGACCTTGGCGCGCAGCACTTCGCGCAGCTCCTGCGCGGTCTTCTTGATGATGAAGCCGTCGCGCAGCACGCCGGCAGCATGAACGATGCCGTTCAAGCCGCCGAACTCATCGCGGATGTTCCGCAGCAGCAGAGCCACGGCAGCGGCATCGCCGACATCCACCTGCCGATAGCGTACGAACGCGCCCGCTTGCTCGATCGCGCGAATATCCGCCTGTACCGCCTCGCTGGCCGGCGAGCGTGCCGCCAGGATCAGGGTGGCCCCCTTCGCCTGCCGCGCGATCTCGCGCGCAAAGATCAGTCCCAGGCCGCCGGCGCCGCCGGTGATCAGGTAAACGCCGTGATCCTTCCATGGCGATGGTGCGTCGGCAATGGGCGCCAGCTCGTTCCAGGCCATCGTCATGCGCCGCCCGTCGACGTAACGCACCTGCGCCGCATCGCCGCCGGCATTTTCGGCCAGCGCCTGGGCCATGTCCTGATGGCGCCCGACGGCAAGCAGCTGGCCGATCAGATTCGGATTTTCCCGTTGCGCCGTGCGCAGCATGCCGCCCAGTCCTGCCCAGGCCATGCCCTCGCCTTCGTTCGGCACCACGACCTGGATCAGCTGCCGCCCCTTTGAGCGATAGAGTTCCTGCAACTTTTCCAGCAATTGGCAGCACGCGTCTTCATAAGTCCGCGCCAGATCGCCTTCCACGTCGACGTCGACGCACTCGACACCTGGCATCGGTGTCGAGTCGACGCCGCAAAACAACGCCACGCGCCGGGCAAATGGGGCCGCCGCAACCGGTGCGGCCGGTTGCTCGCGCCAATGCGGATGCAGCAAAGCCGTGCGCGACGGCTCGCCTGCATCATCCAGGGTTGCCGCACGCACGCAGAAATCCTTGAGGCGAATGCATACGACGCCCTGGTCGTCGCAAAGATCGAGATCGAACTTCTGTACCGCGCCGGTGGCACGGCGATGGATGACCGCCCACATCTGCGGTACGCACGGCGCTAGGACCTCCAATTCACCGAGTGCGAACGGCAACACCAGGCTGCGCTCACCGGCGCTGCCGTCGCCCTCCCGCATCCCGATCGCCGCCTGCAGCGCCGCATCGAGCAAGCTCGGATGCAGGACATAACCGCCCTCCGCCATGCGCAGCACGTACGGCATGGCGATACGCGCCAACGCCCGCTCTTCACCCACGAACAATTCGACCAGGGCGCGATGGGCCGGGCCATAACTCAAGCCGACCCGATTCAACGCGGCATAAATTTGATCGGCGCCCAGGCGCGCGTGTGCGCACTGGCTACGGAAACCCTCAAGCTGGTAAGGCGCGACCGCTTCAGAAACGCGCTTCGTCACCGTGCCTTGGGTGTATACGACCGGCTCGCCGCCGTCGTTCTCGCTGTAGATCTCGAAATCGATGCGTCCGTCGGGCGTCGGGAACAAGGCAAGGTCCAGCTCGACCGCGTCGGCGCGCTTGGTGACCGGCCGCATCCACACCACATCGCGAAGACGATAGCTGCCATCGGGCCAACCCATCGCCAGCTTGACGGCGCCGCGGGCCATCTCCAGCTGGGCTGCGCCGGGCAAGGTACGCGCGCCTTTCACCACGTGATCGGCCAGGAAGAATTCGCTGCCGCTGAAGCGGGAACTGAAACGAAGCCCCGCAATATGGGACGTGTTCTGGTGTACCAGCGGATGCAGGGTCGGAGTGTCCCGCTTTACGCCATTCGCCTCGACCCAGTATTTCTCCCGGGCGAAAGGATAGGTGGGCAAGGCGGTGCGGCGTGGCCTGCTCGCGCCATAGAGCCGGGTCCAGTCGATCTCGTGGCCGGCGGCCCAGCGTTTCGCCAGCTCAGGGAGATTGCGTTCGGCAAGCAAGAGGGCGAGTTCATCGCCGGACTGCGAATCCTCGGTCAATTGCGTCAAGGTTTGCGCGCCGACGCGCCCCGTGATCGCGCCGGTCGAATCACCCTCCAGCCATGCCGCCAGCTGGGTCCGCACCGCGTCGAGCGAATCGGCCACGAACGCCAGGCGTTCTGCCATGGCCTGACGCCCCACTTGCAGCGTGTAGGCAAGCTCATCCAGGTGATAATGGCGCTCCTCCCGCGATGCCAGCGCATTGAGCAATTGCCTGGCGCCTTGGCGCAACACGGCAACGGTTTTCGCGGACAGCAGGATCAAGGCCGGCTCCGTCGCGATTTCGACACGCGCAGGCTCTCGATACTCCTCGACGATCACGTGCGAGTTCACGCCGCCGAAACCGAACGAACTGATGCCCGCACGCCGCGGGATGGCCGCTCCGGCTTCGTCCACCCGTGCAGGCCATGGCTGTGCCTGGTCGACAATGAAGAACGGACTGTCCGCCAAGCTGATGCGCGGATTGAGCTTCTGGTAATGCACCAGCGGCGGAAAACTTCGGTGCTGCATACTCAACACAGTCTTGATCACGCCCGCCAGGCCGGCCACCGATTCCAGATGGCCAACGTTGGTCTTGACGCTGCCGATGCCGCACGAGTGCTCGTCTAGCGTGACACCCTGTTCAGCGGCCACGCGCGAAAAGGCCATCTTCAGGCCTTCCACTTCGATCGGATCGCCCTTGGGGGTACCCGTGCCATGGGCTTCAACGTAATTGACGGTATCCACCGGCACTGCCGCGTCGCGCAAAGCCTCCGCCACCACGTTCGACTGGGCGAGCGACCCCGGATAGGTCACCGTGCGCGCACGGCCGCCATGGTTTATCGCCGAACCGCGCAGCACCGCAACGACGCGGTCGTTGTCGCGCCTGGCGTTGGCGAGCGGCTTGATCAGCAGCATCGCCGCGCCTTCGCCACGCACATAGCCATTGGCGCGCTCATCGAAAGTCTTGCAGCTGCCGTCGGGCGACAGCATGCCCGTCTTGGAGAACGAGATGAAATGCGTCGGACTGCACAGCACGCTGATGCCACCGACCAGGGCCTGATCGCACTGGCCGCGACGAATGGCATGCGCCGCCTCGTGCAACGCGACCAGTGAGCTGGAACATGCCGTATCGATCGGCAGGCTCGGCCCATGCAGGTTCAGGAAATGCGAGATGCGATTGGGAATCAGGGCCGTATGCGTGCCGGTCGAGACATGCCCCTCGATCGCATCGAGCGCGTTACTCAGATGCGCCTCGTAGTCGAAGTTGAAGACGCCTATATAGACGCCGGTCCTGGTGCCGCTCAGCCCTTTCGGGTCGTAGCCGGCATCCTCGATGCAGGCCCACGCCTGCTCCAGCATGATCCGCTGCTGCGGGTCCATCACTTCGGCCTCGCGCGCCGAGACGCCGAAGAAATCCGCGTCGAAGTACTCCACTGCGTCGACGAAGCCGCCCCACTTGCTGATCGATTTGTTTTTCGCCTGCGGATCGGGCGAATAGAACGCCTCCTTGTCCCAGCGGCTTTCCGGTACCTCGCCGATACTGGACAGGCCATCGCGCAGGTTGCGCCAGAACTGCTCGTAGTCGGCCGCCCCGGGGAAACGACACGCCATGCCGACGATCGCCATCAAGCAGCTGTCGTCACCTGCCTCGTTCGTGCGCGACAGACCTTCTCCGCCCGGTAACTGCTGAACGCTCATGCTGATCCCTTCCCTTGAAGTGCGATGCGTAACGACTGCTTTCTTTCAGTGACCCATAAACCGGGCGTACGACTGTGTAAGGTGTTTCGCCGCGGCATCCATAAGCTTTACGGCAATGTGATCCACGTGGCGCTTGTCCCACGACTCAAGCTCGGTGCCCTTCACCCACTGGTTGAACGAGCCGAGCGCCGGGCCGGTATGGATCTGATAATTCACCCGGTCCTCGCCCTTGCCCTCCATCGCAATGCGCGTGCAGTACGCGAAGTACCAGCGAAACACCAGCGCCATCTTGTGCTTGGCGTTCGCCTCGGCCTTGGCCACTTCATGGTCGAGCTTGACCGAGCGGAAGTAATCGACGGTCTCGCTCCAGATCTCGGTGAAGGTTTTCTTGAAGAAGGTGCCTTCCAGTTGCTGGCGCGTGCGCAACGGGATGTCGTCCAGGCTTTCGTAGTGCCGGTACAGGGACAGCAGCTTGTTGGCGCGGGCGGGAAAGAACACCGATTTCTTCATGACCTGCACTTGCGCGCCGATCTCGAACATGTCGCCGGCCGGCGCGTACTCGGTGTCCTGGATGTCGATCTCCTGCAGCATGGACTTGCCGTCCGCGCTCATGCCCGCCTCAACCGTGCACTGGTTGATCGAGCCGGTCATGACGAAATCCGCGCCGAGCAGAAACGCTGCCGCCGCGGCCTCCGGGCTGCCGATCCCGCCGGCCAATCCCATGCAGATGGGCTCGGCATAACCGTGCGTGCTCTGCATTTCGTCGCGCATGCGCAACAGCGGCGGCAGCATCACCGCGGCAATGCCGCCATCGGTATGGCCGCCGGAATCGGCTTCCACGCAGATGTCGTGGCTCATCGGAACGCGCGTCGACCATTCGGCCTGCTGCGGCGTGACCTGGCCGCGCTCGAGCAGCTGCCGGACGACGGCTGCCGGCGGCGGTGACATGAAGGCACGCGCGACTTCGGGGCGCGACACCTTGGCGATGATGCGGTGATCGCAGACCAGCTCGTTGCGCTCACCCAGCCGCAGGCCGTGCAGGCGATAACGCACCAAGGCCGGCGTCATCTGCATGAAGGCGGCCGCCTCGACATTCCGGACACCTTGCCTCAAGTAGAGGTCGACCACCGCCGCCTCCAGCTCCGGATAATCGTGGTTCGCCAGCAGATTCATGCCGTACGGCTGATCCTGCGCGAGCTCGCCCTGGATGCGCACAAGGTTGGCTTCGATCTTCGCCGGCGACAGGCCGCCCGCGCCGAAGAAACTGAGAAATCCCGCGCGACCCATGCGGATGACCAAGTCGGCCGATGCGACGCCGCGATACATGGCGCCTGCCAGGTAGGCATATTTGAGGCCGAAGCGGCGGCGAAATACTTCGCTGCCCAGGGACGTCGCTTCGATACGAGGTGCCGCACCGTTCGCGTCCGACCCGATCACGTCAGGAACTGGTGCGCGCGCATCCTCTGCTGATTCCCCGATAAGTGGTGATGCGGCGTGAACTGCCGGTCGCACCTTGTCGACTATGTGTTTGTCAAAGATCGGCTTGTCAAAGATGGGCTTGTCAAAGAGGGGCGTCTCACTGGCCTTGATGTCGGCCACCATCTTGGAAAGCACGCTTGCGCCGATCTCCTCGAACTCGGTCACGCCCCGGCCCATCAGGTAGCGGATCGAATCCACCCAGTGCACGGGCGAGGCGATCTGCATGGCCAGCGTTTCAGCAATACGCTCACCATCGTAGGGACGCGCAGTGGCATTGGCGATGACCGGAACCGAGAGGGGCGCGAACGAAAACTGGCCGAGGAACGCAGCGAAATCCGTCTGCAACGGCCGCACGTGACGCGAATGAAAGGCTGCGCTGACATTGAGCATTACGCAACGAATATTCATCGCAGCAAAACACTCCACGGCGGCGGCCAGCTGCAACTTCTCGCCGGCAATCACGGTCTGCTTGGGCGCATTGAAATTGGCGACGTCGATTTCGCCAAAGCCATACCGCTCAAGCAGCGCCTGCACCTCTAGGGCGGAAACGCCGATCACCGCCGCCATACCGCCGCCATGAACGGCGCTCATCAGTTCTCCGCGTTTCTTGACTAGCCGCAATCCCGTTTCGAACGAAAAAACGCCAGCGGCCCACAGCGCGTTGTACTCACCGAGGCTATGTCCGGCAAGGAAATCAGCGTGCGCCGGAACCTCGCCAGCACGACTGTGCGGGTACTTGCGCAGGTAATGCATGGCATTGACGACATACAAGGCCGGTTGCGTGTACTGCGTCTGCGACAGGCATCCGTTCGGATCGGCCAGGCACAGCTCTTCCAGCGAATAGCCGAGAATCTCCGAGGCTTGCCGGACCTGCGACGGAAACAGCGGAAAAAGCTCCCTGCCCATGCCCTTGAATTGGGAACCCTGCCCCGGAAACAGGATGACCTTCGCTGCTGACGTCATGGCGTGCGCACTCCTTGCCCTACCGTGCCGATCGCCCGGCGTGGCAACACTCGTTTTCTGATGTCTCGCGCCCCAAGGGCGCGAACCCTACCCTGAGAAAAGCAGTACGTAGTTTACGTGCCGCGTATGAAATTCAGCCCATCAGCGCGCTCCAAGCTCGTACCATCCGCCGGCACCGTGGCCGGCGATCGAAGGCGTGAGACCTGGCAGGCCTGGCAAATGGCGCTCCGCCCCAGGTGCCGCTGTTCGGATTGATGTTTTCGATGCCGAGGGGGAGCACTCGGCGGCCCACCGCCTCGGGTTGATGAGCTGTCGATATTCCGGGTCGAGCGCGACCGTCGATGGCGACAAGACCACGCCGTAGCAGCCGAACGCCACTTTCGCGCCCGGGCTCGCAGCCGGCCCGTCCCGTCCAAGGGCATCCCTACGCATGAATTCACCATGTCCCCTAAGCCCGTCGAATTCAAATCAACATTGCGTGAAAATGCCGTGAAGACCATCCTCACTAAGGGCAACCGGCCGGCATGCGCCCTGTGACTGCCAATCAGCCAGTCACTCAGCGTGGTGATCCATGCCGGGCTCGGGGATACCGGCATTGCCGAAACCGTGCAAGACAACGAGCCGCATGACAACCGCTTGACCCACAAATGGTTGCCTGGCTGCAGGCTGACGGCTATGGCGGAATTTCCCTCGACGCCGAAAATGAAGGCACGCCTTACCTCCCCAACTGCTCGCCAAGGGACAACTACTGCCGAAGTTCGATAGCACCAATGGTCAAATTCGCGTCGGGACGAAGCGTGGCCTCAAGCGCTCTGCGAAGTTCATTGGGTGCAACAGGGTTCTTGCTGGTAGGCACCAGTCCTGAGCTCGCCTCGAATAGGATGGTCAACTCTTTTGCGTCTGGAAACCCAAGAGCTTGCAGCTGTCGGGTTACATTGTATTCGAACGTGCGTGCTACTGGCCCTCCACGCTCCATGCGATCCATGCTGTGAGCATGATCGAAGACACCGAACCAATTGATGGTGGCAACGTAAGCTCTCGGTGTCGATTCGTCATTTTTCGCAACATACACATCCACCAATGCGCCGGGCGCGAAGAGTGAGCTTACATCGCGCAGCACAAGTTCTGTATTTTTTAGCTGCGCAGTCGCGGAAATCGTCACTTCAACGGAAGTAACATTCGAGTTTAACGGGACTGGCATGCTCGAAAACAAAACGTTCGGAAAGGCTTGTTCGACGCTGGCCGGCGGCTGTATCTGCACTTCTACTGCAGCGACCGCTGGTACGCGCGTGCATGCGCTGTCGTTGTCGTAAACATAACCTAGCACGGTGGTGTCAAGAAAATCTTTGACGGGACGGGTTACCTCAGCGCCGGTTTCGTCTACGAAGGTGAAGCTCTGGTTTTCCCACGTGCCGGGTTGCTCGCTGGGGTGCAAATACTGCCAGCAAGACCACATTCGGTCGATATTCGTGTGATGCATATAGAAGATCGGATCGTTGGCTGCCACGCCGACCAATCCCATCAGCGCTACAGGGCAAGTTTTCACCATGGCGCAGTGCACGTTGCCATGCACAGTGGATTCAATGTCCTTTTCGTACTGGAGAAAGCTCGTGTCCGTGGTCAAAGGGCCGTCAATATCGGTTATGTTCGGGTTCAACGCGAGCTGGCCCTGGTTCACCGCCGTGGACCGGCGCCAATCGTAGAGTGGAGAGGTGGTGTCTCGAAATTCAGCCGGAAGCGCAGTTTCAGCGGGATTCGTGTAGTCCCAATACGGAAGTGTCAGCGTCGGGTCGTTCGCAGCCCAGCGCATCACACGCTCCAAATAGTAAAGAAACATGCGGTGCCAACCGAAAAAGTTCACCTCCATCCCCGGCGGCGAATGCTGGCAAGTTGCCCAGATCGTCTTCGCGATGGCGTCTGGCGGTGTCTGGTCGACGATTCCCGGCATGCCCGCGGTACCAACCAGATACGGCAGGTACTGCGACAGGCCATCATTCGTCAATTGTTGGCTTCGTTCGGCAACCGTCCCGAACGAGCTGGTAGGCCCGAGATAGCCATGAATATTCGCCCAATATTTCCAGCTTCGACGAAAATCGGCCGAATCCGTCGGACTGTTATCGAGCGACCTCATTTTGGCTACGGCCTTCTTGAAGCTAGCCAATCGCTTCGCGCCATCAGGTCCGCTGACAAAGTCCTGCCATTTCATGCGGGTGTGCAGCCCAGTCACTGGGGTGGACTGCGCGACAGCAGTTTGGAAACCCAGGTTCGCGGCCACCAAGCCAAGCACGGCCACCAGCATCGAAGAGCTAAGGAATTTCATAGCTCCTCCTTTGTCACGCAGAAATACGAAGAATTGAATTTAGCCGCCTGCTCTCGTCTGCGCTGCGTGAATAAGGCCTAGCGAAAAATCCTTGCAGCATTTGTTGACGAGGATGTGAATAAGCCTTGGCGGCGAAATTTGTGCCAAAGGTCCCTCTGCTGGCAATATTTTCCAACGATACCGAGAAGGGCAAAACGTGAGTTCCCGTATTTCTCTATCGATGTTGGCGGAGCATGCCAAGGCACGCGGTTGATGAGCGTGAAAAGCACGTCACCGAAGCTCTATCCGGCGTTGATACCTGGGCTGGTCGTCTTCCTCAATCTCAATACGAGCCGCATTCCGAGGTATCGGAAAGGAGAAGACAGGGCCATCCAAGATTTAAAACGTGTGTAATCTTGGGTGACCCAGTTCTGTTTCCAGTGAAATCATTGGGCATGCAAAGGATTTGCTCGTTCGACTCATCTAACTTTGAGCACACAGAGGAAAGCAGGCCGAGGAAAACCGACGCCTAGAACAAGCGCCATGCCGTATCGTGTAAAGTGACGAGATCCACGTGATGGCAACTAGCGGCAACCCATGAAATCCCACCGAATCCAAAGCTCCATAGTGGGGCTTACCTTGGTGACTGCTGCCTTCACATCGCCCGCAGCGACATCCCATGCCCAACCCGCCAGCGTGGAACAATTGCCGGGGGTCTATCGATTCGCGCTGGGTGACGCCAAAATCACCGCGCTCTCGGACGGAACCATCGACCTGGATCTGCACCAGTTGCTGCGCGGAGTCACTCCCGATCGCCTCGACGCATTGCTCCGGCAGGACTTCCTGGAAGATCCCGTCCGCACGTCCATCAATGCCTTCCTGGTCGAGACCGGCAAGCGCCGCGTATTGGTCGACACCGGGAGCGGCGAATTGTTCGGCAACCGCGTCGGCCGGTTACAGGAAAGTCTCGCTGCAGCAGGTGTCCGCCCGGATCAGATCGACGACATCCTGATCACTCATGTGCACATCGATCACGTGGGTGGCCTGGCGCATGGCGGCAAGGCGGTTTTCACCAAGGCAACCATCCATGTCGGCAAACCGGACCTTGCTTTCTACTTTTATCCCGCAGCGTCATCGAGAGCACATGGCGACGCCGAGTCGTCGGCAAGCGCCGTCAAAGTACTGAAGCCCTACGCCAATCTCGGCAGGATAAAGCCCTTTTCCGGGTCGGAAGAAATTTTTCCTGGCATGACCGGCACGATTCGACCCGGACACACGCCTGGCAGTGCATTCTATACGCTCGAAAGCCAGGGCAGGAAAATCGTCTTCATCGGGGACTCGATTCACTCGCTCGCACAATTGACCGATCCGTCCATAACCATAGCCTTCGACACCGATTCGAAGCTCGCTGAAGGCGTTCGCACCCAGGCTTTCGCGGACTTCGCGTCCCACCGCACGCTTATAGCAGCGCCGCACCTCCCCTTCCCGGGCATCGGCCATATCCGTCAAGCCGGCCAAGGCTATACATGGGTGCCCGTTGGCTACGATGACCGCCCCTTGACACCGCTTCCCCTGGAGGACTGAGGTTGAACTTTTCCCGAAGCTAAGGCGGCAACCTTAATTTCAAAGATTGGGGCCGCAAGCTTTCGGGTGGCACTGTATGCGCGTCTGGCAGAGCGTAGGCCGGGATGGCAATCCCAGCATCTCGCGGCTGTAAGCATCGCAATGCTGGGTTTTGCAACCCAGCCTACGCGCTGGCGGCGACCGTTTTGAACGGCTCGCACGCTCCCTATGCATCGCCGGCTTTGGCTTTCCTTATTATCTCTTCCTCATAAGGCTGTATGGGAATCGGCCATCCCTCAGGACCCTTGATATATTTCACGGCCTCATCATCGCCTGGCCATATTTGGATAAGATAAAAATCTTCCGATGACCCGTCCAGCCGGCCAGTGTACTGCCCACCCCAATATATCCTGGCACGGTGCTGTCCGTTTTCCGCGGAAACCCTGGCGAAGGGCTTTGAATCGGTACTCGATTCAAAATAAATCACCCCGTCAACAACCATAAGTGGGCATTCTGCAACACGATCCCATTTACCCAAGTCCTCCTTGGTCAAATCAAGCTCATCGAGCTGATACTCGATTTGAATCGCAATTTCGCTGAATTCACTCAGAACGCGAACCATCACCCCACCAGAGAACAAGCCAAAACCGCGGGCATTACATTCATCCGCAACCATGCCGGCATTTTCAGGAAATGCCCGCGATCGGTTAAATAGGTAAAACGACAAATATTCCGGCACATGCTTAATGAGCGATATCATCATGCCATCCAATGGTTTGTCATGCAGGGAGCGCAGGACGCAAGCCCGTTTCTTCGGTCTCTCTGGGCACCAGTTATGAACGATTCCGCGAGCCAGCGCAATCGTCACCGCATGCGACTGCCGCTTAGTGACGCTCGGGCAGAATGAGTTTGAAAGTGGAGCCGCGTCCGACCTCGCTTTCAAAGCGGATGCTTCCGTTCTGCATGACCGCGAGGCGCTTGGAAAGATAAAGGCCAAGGCCGGTCCCTTCGATGGGGTGATCCGGGAGCTGGTCGACCTGCGAAAATGCCTGGAACAAGGCGTTCTGGTCTTCCGGCCGGATGCCGCATCCGGTATCGGCGACACGTATCTCGCAGCAATATTGGCCGTCGATCATGGTGCGCTCCGCCGCGAAGGAAATCCTGCCACCCTGCTCCGTGAACTTGATGGCGTTATTGCCAAGATTGATCAGGATCTGGCTGAGCGCGCGCCGATCGGCATAGATATCCAGCTCGGCCGACGGCAGCTTCAGTTCAAGCGAAATGCTCTTGCGCTTGACCAATGGATGCAACAAGGTGGCCACCTCCTCGATAACCTCCTTGCAGGAGAGATAGCGCATGTTGAGCTCGGGGTGCCCGGACTCGATCTTGGCCAGATCAAGCAGGTCGTTGATCAGCGATAGCAAGTGCTTGGCACTGGACTCTACCGTTTGCAGCTGCCCTTCCTGCTCCGCGTTCAGCTCGCCGGGCAGTCGCATCAGCAAAGTGCCGGTGTAGCCGAGGATGGCGTTGAGTGGCGTACGCAACTCATGCGACATGGAAGCCAGGAATCGATCCTTGGCTTCGGAGGTGACACGCAACTCGATGTTCTTATCGTGCAGCCGACGCTCGTTTTCCTCGTTCTGCAAATGATTCATCGCGAAAGAAATATCGCTGGCTATTTCGACCAGCAGCTGTTTCTCGTCGGTATCGAACACGTTCTCTTCGAACGCGTAAAAGCCCAGTACGCCGACCAGCTGGCCGTGTACTGCCAAAGGGAACATGGCCGAAGAACAATAGCCTCGCCTGAAGGCCTCTACGCCCAATGGCTGAAGACGATCGTCTTCGGCGATGCCGTTGCATATCACTGGTTGATTTTTCAACAACGCGGAGACGGCCGATACGCCCTTCAGACGTTCGCCCCTGGCCTCGTTCAAACTCAGGGTAAACTTGCAGGCATCAGCGTGGCCCTTGCAGGCAACCGGGGTCACCGTCTGGCTTTCTTCATCCACCAGACCTATCCATGCCAGGGCGAATTTGCCCAGTTCCACGGCAATGCGACAGGTTTCCTCAAAAAGCTCCTCGAGCTCGCGCACGCGCACGATGACACTATTGATGCCGCTGAGCACGGCGTACAGCCGATTGAGACGGGCTATCTTCGCCTCGTAGACCTTGCGTTCCGTTACGTCCCGAATGGCCACCGCAACCATTCTGTCGCCGTCGGCCTCCATCGGACTGAGACTAATGTCCACCGGGAACGACGTCCCGTCCTTGCGTACGCCAAACAGGCCATTACCCCCAGCCTCAAGACTGGGCTTTCGGTGCACGTCCAGGTGAGCCTTGTCCAGGATGCGTGGCAAAAGCCTGCCGACGTTTTCGCCGACGAGCTCGATCCGGCGGTAGTCGAATACCGCCTCGGCCTGACGGTTGACGAGTGCGATCCGGCCATTCCCATCGATCATCAGAACGGCATCGGGGGCGTATTCGAAAAGATTGTGAAACTTCAACTCCATCCGCCTGCGCTCAGCCATCTCGGCGGTCAACGCGGCCGTCCGCAAATCCACGAGACGTTCCAGATGGGCGTGCAAATTCGCGCGCTGCAGTGCAATAGCCAGCTGCAGTCCCAAGCTGTCGAATGCTTCCAGGTCACCTTCCGCGAACTCCCCCTCCCCGCCCACCAGATTGAGAATGCCCAAACTCTGGTCTCCGCTCCATAGCGGCACGCAAGCGTGAGTGGCCGCGCCGTTGCCAGGCCGTGCAATGCGCCAACAATCCGGCATATTGACAGACCGGTTCTTTCCGTCTGCAATGAATTGGCGCTGGCACTCGCACAAATCCTGAGCGGCGCACTTGGCTTGCAGTTCCGTGTCAAGATGGTGCGTACCCCCGAGTCGGAACGACTCATCGCCATTCCATAGATAGATCCATCCGCCCTCTACCCCGGGAAGATGCACAGCATTCGCGAGCGCCTGCGCGCATACCTCGCGCTCGCTCAACGCGCCATTCAAGCCTTCGGCAATGCGGTAAAGACCCGCCAAAGTAAGATTGGACTCGGACAATTCGCGCTCACGTTTCGTCAGCTCCGCAGTCAGGTGGACGGCTTCTTCATAGACCGATATCAGCAGGTCCACGATTTGCTGCCGCTCGGCCGTGACGAAATGCTTTTCCCCTCCCAGGTAGATCTCCACACCCAGGTTTATCTTTTGGTTGCGCCGCAACTCGTTGGTCATCAAAAGATAGTCGACCCTTGCAAGCAAATAGTCATCCTCGTACGGCTTGCGTATGAAATTGTCGGCGCCGCATTTCAATCCTTGCATGATGTCCGACGCATCCGAGAGCGAGGTGAGAAGAATCACCGGTACGTCATGAAGCTGCTCGTCATGCTTGACTTCCCTGCACAGATCGAAGCCGGTCATCTCGGGCATCATCACGTCGCTGATGATCAGCGCAGGCTTGCGTTTGAGCGCTGCATTCAGAGCCTTGCGCCCATTTGCCGCGATCGTCACCGAATAGCCATGCTCTTCGAGCAGGTAGCGCACGCGTTCGGCCTGGGTCGAGCTGTCCTCGGCAACGAGTATCTCTGTGGTGCGATTTTGCTCTCTCGTCTTGCTCGCTTCAGGTTTCATGATTCACCTTCCCATGTGGCTTATAGGCGCCGATTGGCGGCCGCCATGAACATGTCGGCAATCTTGTCCAGCGGGAGGACGTGCACTGCGGCGTGGAGTCGAATGGCTTCGCCGGGCATGCCATGCACGACCGAACTGGCCTCGTCCTGCGCAAAGGTGATGGCCCCCTTCTCCCTCAGCAAGCGCAGCGCCTGGGCGCCATCTCGCCCCATGCCGCTTAGCAGGCCCGCAATCGCCTCGCCGCCATAAACCTCGGCTACGGAACGGAATAGATAGGAGGCCGACGGGCGCGAGCCGGATTCGGGCGGGTCGTTGGTCAACACGATGGTGTTGCCGTGCGACACTTTCATCTGAAAGCCATCCGGCGCCACATAGACATGCCCGGGACGCATGACCTCATGCTGGGAGGCCACATGGATCGGAAGCCTGACCGTCGGCCTGAGCCATTCGACGAATCCTTCGGTAAAGCTGGCTGTCATGTGCTGGACGATCAACACCGGGACCGGAAATTCCTTGGATAAACGCGCAAGGATGGCTTGAATCGCCGGCGGCCCCCCAGTGGAAGCCCCGATCGCCGCCACGCGAATTCTTGCCGGGGCAGACGGGCTCGCCACTTCGGGAAAAAGCGCGCTCGCCACATGATTTGCACGTGGCCAACGACGGACCAGCTTGATTTCCGACATCAGCTTTACCGCCTGCACCAGTTCCTTGGCCATGCTCGCATGCAGCGGATGACCAATGCCCATGGGTGTCGCCAGCACCGTCAGGGCCCCGGCTTCCAATGCCTTGAAGGTAGTCGCCAACTCCTTTGCGTCGCGGCCTGCGGAGACGATGACGATCGGCGTAGGCGTGGTTTCCATGATGCGGCGCGTGGCTTCCAGCCCGTCCATCTTCGGCATGTGGATGTCCATGGTGATGACGTCAGGCCTATAACGGCGCACGGCGTCCAGCGCTTCCATGCCATCGCGCGCCGTGCCAACGACTTTCAGCTCAGGATCCGAACCCAGCACGTAAACCAGAAAATCGAGGACCGCGGACGAATCCTCCACGACAAGGACCTTGATCACGCGCTCCCTCCTGGAAATCTCTAAAGACAGGACTGCAATGCATCCGACGGCGTCATACCAGCCTCCTGACGGCATCCAGCAGATTGCTCTGGTCAAACTGGCTCTTCACTATGTAGGCATTGGCGCCCACATCGATCCCCCGTTCGCGATGCTCACGTGACCCCAACGCCGTCACGAGCACCACCGGCAAGTCCGATAGCTGCTTGTCGGCGCGCAGCTTGGCGGTAAGGTCAAAGCCATCCATGCGCGGCATTTCCACGTCGGACACGACCAGGTCGAATTTGCCGGTCTTGAGCGTGGTGAAACCGTCCATGCCGTCAACCGCCGTGCTGACCTGATATCCGGCGGTCTCCAGGATGCCTTTGAGCAGGGACCGCGAGGTGATCGAGTCCTCGACCACGAGTATCGACCGCTTTTCGGTGACTTCGCCCTTGTCGCCGTCAGGGCTGGCGCCTGCGGCTCGTGGCGTGAACACCTGCTTCATCGCCGATTTCAGCAAATCCGAGACATTCAATACCGGCACGACCTGTCCCGTGCCCAGTACGCTCGCACCGGCAACATTGCGCACGCGCACCAGCTGGCGGCCCAGCGGCTTGACCAGCACTTCATGCTCGCCAAGGACCTCATCCACGCGAAACGCCACCTTTACATGCGCCATTTCGATGACGACCGCCAAGGTGCTGCTCCTGGGCGGTTCGCTCGTACGCGATCGCGGCATCTCAAGCACGTCGCCAAGTCCCACCAACGATACCGCCTGGGCATTCACCGGAATGGTTTCCCGATTTTCCACCGTGCGAATGGCGCTATGATCCAAACGCATGACGCGTTCGACGTGGATCGTCGGAATGACCAAGAGTTGACCGCCTTCGCGAACGATCAAACCGTGGAAATTCGCCAGCATCAAGGGCAGCACGATGCGAAATACCGTTCCAGCATCACGCCGGGATTCAATCGCGATACTGCCACCGAGCTTCTCGACCTTTTCGCGAACGATGGCTAGCCCAAGGCCACGGCCGGAAACGTCCGTGATGATCGGGCTGGTACTGAGGCCCGACTTGAACACCAGCGCCATGGCCTCCTGCTCGTCCATGCGCCCTCCGTCCTGCAAGGCGATGTTTTTGAGCTTGCTGGCCGCCGCCTTTACCGCGGGGACGTCGATCCCCGCGCCATCATCGGCAACGACCACTTCGACCTTGCCGCTGTCCTTTTGCGAGATGGCCACCATGATCGTGCCCCTCGCCGGCTTGCCCTTGGCGCCACGCACTGCCGGAGTGGCTATGCCGTGATCAATGCTATTGCGCAGTAGATGAATCAGAGGATCTTTCATCGCATCCAGAATGCGCCGGTCGATTTCGATGTCGCCGCCCTGCATCGAAAGTTCCACAGTCTTGCCCTGTTCGCGGGCCAGCTCGCGAACAAAGCGGGGAAACCCTTCCAGCAGCGACGAGAACGGCAGCAGCTGCATCTCCTTGCAATCGCGCAACAGGCTGTCGCTCATGCTGGTCAGAACACGCTGATCGTGCTGCGTGGATCGACTGAGCCTGGCCAGGTGATCCTCGATGACTTTCAGCTGCACCTGCTCGCTGTCCAGGTACTCCAGCAGCTTCGACAGCTCCTGTTTACGGCTGGTCGCACCGTTCGCAGTAGCGTGATCGTCGGGCTCCCCCACCACGCTTTGGGAAGAAGCCTGCAGCGAATGCTCGATCACGCGCAAGGCCGGTTGCAGCCGTGCGCGCTGCTTCTTCCACGCCGAAAGCATCGACACCGCCTCATTGAGCTCCAGCAGGCGCTGACTGGCGGCCAGCCGAGGCGCCAACAGCTCCTCCACATGGCGCATCACCGTATCCAGCTTCGCAATGGATACTCGTACCGTTTCAGGCGTGACGTTGGGTGCTACGTATGGCGTGTCGGCCGGAGCCTTCATGACAGGCTCATCCGGCTGCTCCGTGTTCGTCGACTTACCCTTCAGCGCGTCGTCAAGCCGCCGCGCCGCCGCCGCCGCGAGCGGCAGGCGCTGGTCCAGCGACGCTGCATCCGTCGAAACCAGGTGGCCGATCGTGTCCAGTGACTCGTGCAGGAGATTGAGCAATGCTGGCTTCGGTTCCAGCCGCCCCGCCTTCAACGCGGCCAGGACGCTTTCCAGCGGCTGACATACCGACCCGATGGGTTCGAGATTTACCGCCTGCGCAGCCCCCTTCAGACTGTGTGCACTGCGGAATATGGCCTCGATCAGGCTTTTCGACTCACCTGACGAGGCCTGCTCCAAAGTCAGCAAGCCCGATGACATCGACTTCAGATGCTCGTCGGCCTCCGACTGAAAGGTCAGCCGCAGGCGTTCCAGCAGATCATCGCTCTTCTTGTCGGTAGTACGCCTGGTCATGGCCGTCACACCGCCACACGATGACTTCCGATCAGATCACCCAGCCGCAATCCCAGCACGTGCAGACTTTTCGCGGCCTCTTCCGCCTGGCGCGTGCCGGTCACGTTTTGCGTGCTCGCCTGCTTGATGCTTTCCATCGCCACCACGACCTGATCCATACCCGCCACCTGCTGTTGGCTGGACGCCGCGATTTGCGTGGCGGCTTGAGCCGCCTCGGTAATACTGTCCGCCAGCAGGCGAATGGATTCGCCGGTATCGCCAGTCTGTTTTACGCCGGACTCCACCGCCTTGCTGCCCTGCTCGGTAGCGAGGACGGCTGCGCTGGTCGCTTTCTGGATATCGCCCAGAATGGTCCGCACCTGGGCCGTGGCCTGCTTGGACTGGTCGGCAAGGCTTTTGATTTCCTGCGCGACCACGCCGAAACCCTTGCCTTGTTCTCCCGCCTTGGTGGCCTCGATGGCGGCATTGACCGCCAGCAGGTTCGACTGCTCAGCCAGACCATTGACGGTGGCAATGATCTCGCCGATCGCCTGGCTCTGCTCGCTCAGCCGGACGATGCTGTCCGCGACGGATTCCATTTGCGCTTGAATGCGATGCATCCCTTGCACGGTGTCATCCACCGCGCTGCGGCCAACCGTGGAAACGTTTGAAGCCTTTTGCGCGCTGTCCAGGACATAGCGTGCTTTTTCGGTGGTGAGCTGGGCCGTCTGTTTGACTTCTTCCACCGTCGCCGTCGTCTCGCTGACTGCGGTGGCCGTTTGCACGACGCTGGCGGCCAGCTGGGTGGTCGTGGCAAGGATTTCCGACGCGGAGGCTGCGAGCCTGGAGATGCCGTCCCGAAGCTCATGCGTGATGGTGCGCACGATCGCAAAACCAAGCAGCGCCAAGACCACGAAGGCAATGGGTATACCATAGACGATGGTGTGGATCGCCGCATTCGACTTGATGCTGACGTCAACATCGCGCTGATCCAGCACCGCCTTTTCCTGGCGGTTCATGTCCGTTATCACAGCCCTTATGTCATCCATGACTTTCTTGCCCCGATCCGTCTGCACCACTTCCATCGCGGCCTGAAAGCCCTTGGTCTGCCGCAGCGCTATGGTTTCCTTGAGTTCGTCGAACTTGGCGTTGATCAGCGTATGGAGTTGATCGAGCTGACGTTGCTGCTCGGCATTGCTGCCGACGAGATCCTTCAGATTCTGCAACACCTTGTATACATTCACGGACGCAGAGTTGTAAGGCTCCAGATAGCGGTCCGCACCAACGATCAGGTAGCCGCGCTGCCCGGTCTCCGCGTCCTGCATGGTCGAAAGCGTTGCGGCAAGGTTATCGATCACCTGATAACCTTGCGCACGCTGTTGCACGGCCTCCTCGTAGCCGCTGGCATTTCGGTACGAAGCGACGCCGAGCACGGCAATAATCAGCAAGGCAACGGCGTAGCCGGCCCCTATTTTTGCCCCAACAGTCAGTTTCATATCGCCCCCATGCGTGATGGTTCGAATGCCCTGTTTCGCCTCAACTTTCGCGTATCTGTTCGTTCACGACGATACCTGCGTCGGACAACAGCTTCCCGCCGTCCAGAATCGCCAAGCAATCGGCTGTGAGGCCCATGAGATAGGTTTCGCGAATGCCCGTCATGGCCGGCAATGCCGGCTGAATGTCGGCAACCCGAATCTTGTCCGCCCTTGCCACGGCGTCGACCAGCACGCCAAAACTCATGTGTTCCGATTCAAGCACGATGACTTTGTTGAGGTCCGGAAGCCCTCTTTTTGGCAAATCGAAAAATATCCGGATATCGATGACCGAAATGATCTCTCCCCGCAGGTTGGCGACACCAAGAACGTGCGATGGCGTACACGGCACCGGGGTGAGATTCTCAAGCGGATGGACCTCTCGCACGTAGTGCGATTCGATGGCGTAGCGCTCGTAGGCCAGATTGAATTCCACGACCTCGATAGACGATTCAGACGCTTCTTCCGGCGTCCCTCCCATGGCAAGCGCTTGCGCCCTTGCGGCGAGAATCCTTCGACTGTCTTCGGGCGTCAGCGTCCAGCTCGACTCGATCGAGGCATGCGCGGTCGCAAGCTTCCTTTCCAAGGCAACGTAGTCGAAACGGACGCTCGAATTGCGGCCCAGTTTGGCTTTCTCGCCCTGCATCCCATCATCCTCCATCATGCGTTCGCAGCTTCGGCTCCATCAAGACTTGCCAGCACGACCGCGACAATTTCCGCGAGACGGCCTACGCTCAGTCCATCCGATTCGGGTACCACGTCCTCCCTCGGGAGGGAACGCAGAAGGTCAAGTGCGTTTCTGAAATAGCGTCTTGCGTCGCGATGACGTCCGGTCAACGTATAGAGATTCCCCAAGGCAAAATGCGCCAGCACAAACGCAGGATCCAGATATAGAGCGTGCTTTAGCGATTGCGTGGCCTGATCGTATCGACCCTGCTCCTGCAGGATGATGGCCAGCAGATAGCGAGGAAGCGGATCGACCCGGTTCGCCGCTATGGCTGTTTCACAGCACTGCGCGGCCTCGGTCAATTTTCCCTGGTTGGCGTAGCCCCTGGCCTCATCGCAGGACGCCGGCGGCATTGCTGGTTCGGATGATATCGATACAGCCGTTGCACGCTTTTCCGAATGCTTCACGGGCGAAGGCGCCGCCACCCTCGCTGGGGCTAGGCGCTCCAGGGAAAACGATTCGAATTTCGGATAGACCTTCCCTGGCGATGGCTGCGACGCCTGGCCGCCACCTTCCGCATGCTTTTGATAAAAAATGGCGCCGGGAAATTCCACCATCTTCAAGCCATGGCGGGGCTGTACCCACGTCTCGGCGGGTGCGACGATCAACCATCCGCCGTCGATCAACGAGTCCTGCAGTTTCCTGCAAACCCGCTCCGCCTGGTCCGCGGTGAAATATTGCATCACGTTCCGGCAAATGATTACGTCCATGGCGTTGGTATTGTTCGTCATGGAGGGATAGATGTCGTCGGCAAGATTAAGATACGAAAACGACACATATTTTCGTATGTGGGGTTTCACTTCGTAGCGTGACTCGGCTGCGCGCCTGAAATACCTGGTCATGGACTTGGCCATGGCGGACGTGCTGCGGAATGACCACTGCGCATAGACGCCAGCCGATGCCTTGCGCAAAAACGAAGGGTTTATATCCGTAGCCAGGATGGCTACATTCCAGGCATGGGCATCCGGAATGAGTCGATCAAGCAGCATAGCGATCGAGTAGGGTTCCTCGCCCGTGCAACAGCCGGCGCTCCAGATACGCAAGCGCCGCTCATGCTTCATTCGTGCATGAATGAGCTCCGGAAAAATGTTCAGCTCCAAGGCCTTGAAGCAGCACTCGTCGCGAAAGAAGTACGTTTCGCCCACGGTCAGATGACTGGCCAAGGTCTCGATCTGGCCACGCGTGGGCGGCGTCGACAACAGCCAATTCGCGCAACTTTCGGCATTGGGCATGCCAAAGGTCGAGGCAGCGGCGGCAATGCCACGCTCCAGATCACCCCTGCGCTCCGCCGGAAAGTTCAAACCCATGCGCGCGGCGAGCATGTCGCTAAGCTGCGACAAGGTATGCCTGGGAAGCGTGGCGCTCGTCATAAGGGATGGCTTGCTTCCAATGCGCCATCCAGTGACTGTTCTTCATCCAGCGACAAAAAAGCATTGAGGTCGTGCACCAGCACCAAGCCGTCATCAAGCTGGATCACGCCGCGTACATAGTCCAGGTTCGGCAGGATGTTTCCGCTATGGGTCAGGTCACGCGCGTCGCACTCGATCACACCCGTGACCGTGTCCACCCACAGCGCCACCACCCGCCGCTCGGTACGAGCAAAAATGATCTGGTCGGCAACGCCGATTTCTCGTTCTGGCACGCGAAACCGTCGACGCATGTTGAAGACCGGCACGACGAGTCCTTGCAGGCTCACGATGCCAAGAACACAATCGGGAGCCTTTGCCAAAGGGGTCACGTACACCGCGTGGACCACTCTTTCGACGGCTGTCAAATACAGCGCGTAGCGCTTCTCGTCCAGAAGAAATACAACATAGTTTTCCCGCTCGCGCATATCGATCGGCACCCCAGAAATCAGCCTTGAGCCAAGACACTGGTAATGACACTTTCGATCAAGTCACGGTTACGTGGATTTCCCCTTTTTTACGTCGCGCCCGATCCCGGAAGATCGTCGCGACCAGCGCATCGCAAGTCGGCGATGGCGTAGTGGACGTTATACTTGTTGTTGTCGGCAATCAATAAGATTGTCTTCGGCGCGGCCATGGCACCTGAAATGTTAAAATGACGTGCAGATCACGTCATGCAGACATGAAGGAAGGGCCGAAGCCCCAGCCTTCTTCGATGGCCGGGATAACTGGGCAGGGCGTCCTCCTCCCATCCCCTGCCCGCGCACGAATTACCCAAAAATGCGCAAATTCGGTGCATTGAAGCGACCGAGATTCGGGAAGATGCCCGCGATATCGCCTGCGCTTACACCAAACCAACTCGCCAGCGTCGCCGCGTATTGATCGACTGCCAGGGTGGGAATGATCTGGCCGTAACCGGTATCGTTGGGATTGCCCGCAGCCGTGGTCAGCAGGCTCGGCATCGCACCGTAAAAACGTTGGCCACGCACCGCACCGCCGACGACGAAGTGGTGGCCGCCCCAGCCATGATCCGTGCCGCCACTGTTGACGGCGAGCGAGCGGCCGAAGTCCGAAGCGGTGAAGGACGTCACGCTCTGGTCCAGCCCCAGCGCCACGGTCTCGTTGTAAAACGCGGACAACGCCTGCGAGAGTTGCGTGAGATTGCCCTGCTGCTGCGCCAATTGATTGTCGTGCGTATCGAAGCCACCGGCGGAAACGAAGAATATCTGCCGGCTCACACCGAGCTTGGCGCGGATTTGCAGCAGCTGCGCCACCATTTTGAGTTGATTGCCCAGCTCCGTATCCGGAAATGCCGTGGTAGGCGCCGACGCTTGACTGAGGGCATCGAGGAGTACCGTGTAATAGTCGATGGCGCTGCTGGTCGAGGCGGCGAACGCGCGCTCGAGCGCGTTGCTCGGCGCAGGGCCTCGAATCAGCGCGTTATACGCGTTCACATCGTCCGTCGTGCCGCCGGCGACCCAGGACTCCGGGCCATTGCCGAGATAGCTCATGGCTTCGACACCGCCCGGATCGACGGCATATTGGTTCACCACCGCACCACGCTGGAAGAGATTGGTGCCGGACAAGGTCATGCTCATCGAGAATTGTGGATTGGCGTTGGCCGACGCCAGCAGATCGGCCATTCTTCCGCCCCAGCCATTGGCATTGGCATCGTCCGGGCGCGAGGTCTGCCACTGCGTGGTCTGGTCGTCGTGCGAAAACAGTTGCGGTGGCGCCGGCACCAGGCCTAGTTGATACTGCTGCTGCGTGATCGGGTAGAGCAGCGAGCCGACATTGGCGACGATGGCCGCATGCCCGGCATTGAACAGACCGCGCAATTCCGGCATGGCCGGATGAAGGCCGTAGCTGCCGCCATCGCTCGGCGGCCCGCCTGGCAATCCGCCCGCAAGTGCGGCGGGGAGCAGATTATTCGCCTGGATGTCCGCCTGCGCCAGCGCAAGATTGCCGCGCGAGGCCGCATACACCGGATAGATGGCACTGTCGTAAGGCACGATGGTGTTGAAACTGTCGTTGCCCCCATACAGATATACGCATACAAGTGCCTTGTAGTCGCTGAAGGCGTAATTGTTTTGCAAGACGGCGGCCTGCGCCAGGCGAAGGCTGCCTAACCCGGAATAGAGGCTCACGCCACCCAGAGTGGCATACATGCTACGGCGCAGAAATTCACGGCGACTGATGGGCATATCGGCATCCTTATTTCTGCACGGAATATTCGGGGGAGTTGATGATCAGATAGAGCGCGTGCAGCACGCGCTGACGACCGAGATCGCCGGCCGAGTTATCAGTTAGGGCATTGAGCCGGTTCAGCAACGTGTCGTGCATGAACGGCGACATCTGGCCCGACATGAACACCAGATTGTAGGCATCGATCAATCCGGCGGGATTGCTGAGCGCGAGCGCGGCGTCGCGATCCGCATAGATCGACATCGTGTTCGGACCGCTCGAGGTGTAGCAGCTCGTGCTGGTCGTGTAGTCGCAGAAAATGCGATGGAAAATATCGTTCGGGATGGTGACGGCCGCTGTAGCCGTGTGGATCTGGAACTCCGGACCATAAAGCCCGCGCGTGCGCAGCTCACCCGGTTGCTGGAAATCCGGCTTGAAGAAATTGAAGACGGAGGGCGATCTCAGCGGCGCCTGGCCGTAGGTACTTTCCCATTCCGGATAAGGCGTATCCACGCGCCCATTGGTCGACCCGGCCGCCATCGCTCGCCATAGATGCGTGAGCTTGAGCAAGGGCTCGCGCAACTTGCCGTAAGCATCCGGATTCGGCACATAGGATGCACCCACCCGCGCCTCGGGATCGAGCAGGATCGCTTGGACCACGGCTTGGAGATTGCCGCGCACATGGGCACTGCTGCCGTCGTCGGCGAATACCTGTGCGATGTGATTGACGTAGCCCGGAGTCGGATTGCTCGTCACCAGGCGCTGAATCAGGCGCCGCGCGATGAACGGACCGACATTGGGATGATTGAAAATATTGTCCAGCGCAGCGCGCATCTCCGTCTGCGCATCACCGCCATGAATCAGTATCCCATTGGTCAACGCCACGCCGGGATAATTGAGCAGTTGCTTGTCCGAGGTGCTGTCGTGGAAGTCGGCGACGGGTTGCAGCGGGTTCCACCACGCGGGGTCGTTGATATCGCTCGGACCGCAATTCGGATAGGTGTCCACACTGCAACACGGCCGCGTGGATGCACTGCAGCCAATGTTGTTCCAGCCCCAGCCCGTGAACACCGCCGCCATGCCGCGTACCACGGTCTGGTCGTAGGTCGGAATCGGCTGGTTGTTGGCGTCCAGCTTGGGTGTGCCATCGGAGTTGAGCTGCACCAGTCCGATCGAGAACAGCTGCATCACCTCGCGTGCGTAGTTTTCATCGGGGTGGATGTTCTGCGTCGGATCAGCCTTTTGATTGCCGACCATATTGAGATACGTACCCATCGCCGGATGCTTGGTCACGTCGTCGAGCAGGTTGCGGTAGTTGCCGAACGCATCGCTGGCAAGCATGTCGTACCAAGTCGCCAGCGCATAGGGTTGGTAGGCAAGCGTGCCGTTCGCATTGGAGACGACGAAGATTTCGGACAGCGCAAAGGCGACGCGCTGCCTTAGCTGATCGGTCGGCACCCGATTGCCGCGACTTGGGTCCGGCGTACCCAATGAATTGATCCACCACGCCTCCATCCGGGTGTCGTCGTTGACCGTGTTATTTCCATCCGGCGTGTTCGGCAGACCCGCCACCCAGTCCAGATAGGGTTTTTGCGTCGATACCGGTGCGGCAAACTGCTCGGTCAGCCACGCCTGATAGCCGACTGCGCGCAAATGGCTGATGTCCGCCGAAGTGGTTCCAAACGTCGCCTGGGCGAGAAAGCGTGCCGCTTCGGCGTCGGTCATTGGGCCGGCTAGCTGGGCCAGGCTGAGCGTTGGCCATAGAACCAAGGCGAGTGCGGCAGCGCGCAAGCCCTTCAAGGTAAAAACTTTCATGCATATCCCCTTTGCATCAAGGCAACCTGTTCACCATCGCGGTGAGCACCATTGGTTGAAGCTGCAAGCATTCATGAATGGCCGATGCCGCCGCTGTGATCAACCACACGTTTGCAAAATGTCGACGATCATCCGGTAATGTCGACGATCATCTACGTCATGCTTTTCATTACCTCATGATGGGGAGCAGTCATGAGATCAGCAGCAGGAGTGGAAACAATCGCAAAGGCACAGGATCACAGCTTTTCCGACACGTTAGAGCTAGGGACATCCCTATGCCTTCGCCGTGTGGACTGCGATGGCCGGCAAAAAGCGAGGGAACACCTCGCTTGCCTTGTGATGGATTATTTGAATAGCACGCCAGCCTTCACTTGATCTTCATGGCGTGGTAATGACGACTTTCCTATAAAGTCCAATCGCCTGCCATGACGGGCTGGGGGAATAGTTGGAATGTCCGTCGCTAGAGTCCGCTAGCGAGCAGGCGTTACGCAACGGAATCTTCCTGAAAGCGGTGACTTGTAGTGGGGTACCACCCGAGGTTGCGATGTACTCACCTCCAAAGTCGAGGATATTCCTATGGCAACTCGAGTAAACCATCAGGAGATCGTCAAGAAGCTGCTTGACACGAAGGCGGTTGACTTCAACGCGATTGGCAAGACCGTAGCAGAACTCGGGCCGTCCATGGCCATGGCCGATGAGCCTTGGGAAGGGTTTTGCGGCACGATGCGATTTTTTGTGCATCTGTACGTGATTCACCAGCCAGGGACCGGGAACACCGTTGAAAACCTGGAAAGCCTGAGCCGTTCGACTGGCGAGCTCAGGGGCTAGCATACCTTCGTTGCGTTCAGGGGCACCCGAGTGGCATCCGAGAGTTTCGCGCCAAACGCGAGACTCTCTTTTGTCCGAAGCCACCCCAGTCCCTTCCTTGGAGTGCTTACCATGTCTGCAGTCAGACGCACGTGGGATACAGGGGATCTGCAAAGGCGACTGTTTCGCGTACTGGACCTGGCAGAGCAAGTGATAACGCATCTTGCCTATAACGGCTACGTCGACACCGTCGACTCCCATAACACCGTTCGACCTGAAAAGATCATCGCGGAAACCGCGTTTCTGCTTTGGGTGGCATCCCATGTGAAGGACTGCCCGGGCATCAGCGCAAGGGTCGACAATCTCGCAAGGCAACTTATCCCCTACGCGCGCAGCAAGCGCATGCTCTTGCACATCTGCCTTGAACCTACTCATGCAATGGAATGTGCGCAGGCCCACATCCTTCTGGGGCAATTGGGATTCATCGATACCGAATTCGATGCCGCGGTGGCGGCCAGCCTCGAATCGCAGGCCGCCCAGGGGCGTGAGCGGCCACCCCATCGAGTGCTAGAGCAATTATGGTTCGACGACCTTCGTTCTTCGTCGACGCCAGGCGCCGGGCATAGCGGAAATCTCGTTGCAAAGCAGACTCTTCTTTACCTGCCTCTGGACTTGCTTCATGGCGGCAGGGAAGACATCTACGCCTTTACGCATGCACTGATGTACACGAGCAGATTTCAAAAATCGCCACTGAAGTGGCCCAAACCTCCAGGAGAAATTCGCGCCACCGCGGCATGCTTGCTGGCGCGGTGCCTGGACGATGAGGACTATGATCTGTGTGGCGAACTTTTGCTCTCATGGCCCCTCACCCGCGGCCGATGGAATGCAGCGGCCACTTTTGTCTTTCATGTACTGGCCCACGTGGAAGACGTGGCTGGCTTTCTCCCTACGCCGGCAACCCGCCTGAACAAGCTTGATACACTGACTGGATTGGCTCGCCGCAGGTACATGTTGGCGACTGCCTATCACACCATTTATGTCATGGGCGTTCTGTGCGCCTCCATCCTGGGGCTCGACCACCACCCGCCCCTGCGCATTCCCGTTCACAGCGCCAATTCCGGTGCCTCGAAGTGCATTCTTGAACAAATAGAAAGCGGCGACTCCCGTCCCCATTGGGTTGAAATTTTCATTGGGCTTCGCGATGCGGAGCGCGACGCCATCGCCGGGCTGCTGTTTGATTTGGCCGTAGTCAGAAGCACGCGGCTGAATGATTTCGACAGGCTGCTGCAGATCTTGAAGACTGGACATCGGTTCGGTCTAACGGCGTCACCTGCCGCGAGCCAGTGTGCCGAACTGCTGAACCGGATGACGGAATTTGCACGCATCACAAACAGACTATTGCCCGCAGTCATTGCGAGCTGATTTTCGAGTCTTGGCGGCCGCACGCCAGCGCAACGCTGACGGCGGCCCTGCTTGCAAACGCCTGTTTCTTACTGCACGTTCAAATTCACGTCATCCAGCACGAATGACGTCTGCTTTTGCGAATCCTCAGTGCCAATGAACTGCAACGTGATCGACTGTCCGATATAGGCACTCAAGTCGACAGTGTGCTGTTGGTAGTCCGTTGCAGCGTTGAGGTTGGAGAACTGCGCCACGGTGCCGAGCACGGTGCCGGAAGCATCGAGCACCTGCACCTTGAGCGTATCGTAAGCATTGGTCGTGCTGGTTTCGGCGGTATCGATATGCAGCCAGAACGACAAGGTCGCGCTCGTCTTGCCAGAAGGAATGCTGACCGCCTGCGAAACAGTGTCGGTGTGTGTGGTGCCGTACCCATCCAGCCACGCAAAACCCGTTCCTGAATGCGCCGTTTCACCAGTGCAACTACTGTTGGTGCACAGCACGCTGCTGCTCATCGACCAGGGCGAACCGGTGCTGTTGTCTTCGAAACCCGGATTGCCCAGCAACTGGGTGCCGCCGCCGGTGCCGCCGGAGGACACTGTCACCGCACTGCTCTTGCTGCCGGTCTTGCCGCCGTTATCCGTTACGGTCAACGTCACGTTGTAGGTGCCCGCGGTGGCGTAGGTATGGCTGGGGCTGGTGACGCTGGAGGTGCTGCCGTCCCCGAAATCCCAGGCACTGGATACCACCGTGCCGTCGCTGTCGGTGGAGCTGTTGGTGAACGAGGCGGTCAATCCGTTGGTCGAATCGCTGAAGTTCGCCACCGGGGGAACATCGCCGCCGCCGCTGCCGGGATTGAAGTTGATGTCGAGCACGGCATGCAGTTCGATCGCATTCGGTGCGACGCCGGTCTGGCCGTGATTGAAATCAAAGAAGCCTACCCCGCGAACCTCGACCGGAATATTCGCCGTCTGGAAGCTGGTCGTGGCGGTATATTTGCCGTCGAACTCGCTGCGTGCATTCTGGATGCCCGCGGCAAAGGGGCTGCCGGCGCCAACGCAGGCCGGATCGGGGATCTCCGCGATCATGGTGTTGCCCTGGGCATCCTTGAGCACCAGGTGATAATCGGAGTCGCTCTCGAGTTTGTATTCAACCAGGGTTGCGTCGACCACAAACAACGTTGTCTCGGTCGGTTGCACTCGACTATTGGCCGGCGGCGAGCTGGGGGCGGTCAATGAATCCAGGTAGCTGATGGTTTGCGAAACCGGATTGTTGAGATTGACCAGGCCTGCATCGGGATCGGTACCCGTCTTGACCGACCAGCGCTCCACCCCGCAACTGCCGCTGCTGGCGTTGGGCGTGGCGATCATTTGTTCGTGCTCAGCTTCGGATTCCACCGCTTGGTTGGAGGCCGACGCCACTGCGGCAATACCTCCCAACGCGCAGGTGATAAGGCACCACAACACGACCTTGCTCTTCATGAGAACACCTCGATGCATGTAGGCGGGATTCAATACGGCACGTATTCGGCACCCTCGCCCGATGACGGGGAGGGTTGGGGTGAAGTCATGCGAGCTTGCCCCATCGTGATGCGGAGCTTGCTTATCCCCAATAAGCCATAGTTACACAAAACGGAATTCGCGGGCGCAACCCTACCTTACATTTGCTCACTGACGTTGAGCTGTCGCACGCTGTCAACGTTTCGACATCTTTGTCGAAATTTCGTGACGACACGAAGACACTTAAGGATGATCTGATCTAATCCACGCGCCTTGCATGACGTCCAGAGCGGCGTAGGCTGGGATGATAATCCCAGCACCGGGATACCACGTGGAAAGCTGGGATTGTCATCCCAGCCTACGCGCTATCGCAGACTATGCGGAGGGTGCCGATGATGCAGAGGGCGTCGGCGATGCCGATGGTGTCGATGGCGTCGGCGATGCTGATGGCGTCGATGCCGTCTTCGCGCTGCGCCCGCTCGCGGCAACCTTGCCGGTAGCGGAAGCAACGTTCGCTATGGCATCCGTCGACTGGGCCGATGTTTGCCTGAGCCGCGTGCACAACGGCCCGAACCGGCAGCAGCATTCCTTATAAGCGTTCTTTTCGTCATGAAGGCCCAGCACGGCATAGTGGTGCAGGCCGCTTGCGCTGAGGGGCTTTGGGCTACCGTCGTCCTGCGTGGGCCAGTCCAGGCTTCCGCCATCGGCAACGCGCGCCGCGATCACCCAGTAATCGCCGGTGGCGTACAAGCCTCCGGGCTGGAAAGTCACCAGCACGCCGCTCTCCAGCTCGACGGCCCCATCAGCGCCCTCCATGACCGGAATAGCGCCGGTCTGAGATGCCCCCTTCTGCTGGTCCCAGCGACGCACATAGGGACGTTTGCCAAGAGTCACTCCATACGGCTGTTGGGTTTTGGATGTCTGCAACGTGACAATGCGGGCGGGAATTTCGATGGCGGCCACCTGCAGCAAGGGCGAAGCCTGCTGCCGCAGCGTGTAGGCATCATCGACCAGTTCCACCCAGTCACCCACGGCTAATCCAAGCCGATCATCGCGTCCCAGGCTGGCAAGCGTTACCGTCATCTTGGTTTGGCTGCCTTCTACCGTGGGAGTCGAGGCACTGGTGATGGGAAAGATCACCGAGCCATTTTCGCGCGACCATTTGAAACTGGCGCCGCCGCTGCCTGGGAGGCCCTTGTCATGGATCTCGACCCGATAGAGCTGGTTTTCGCAACCGCTGTAGCGGGCATCGGCCGCAATCGAGCAAGGATCGCCGTCCGCACTGCCGGACTTGAGCTCCGCCGTGAGTTGTGGGCAGGCATTGTTGTTGCGTGCGTTGAGCACATCGCGAATGAGTGCGCATGTATCGGTTTCGTTGCTGTCTGCGCTGCCGGAAATCTGGTTCTTCAGCGTGGCGATCTGCTGGATTTGCCCGTTGATGGCGGTGGTGTCGCCGGTCGTCGCTTTCAGGCGTATCTGCAAGGCGCCCTCCACGTCCTTCAGTAGTGCCACTGCCGCGGTCTGGCTCAGCAGCCGCAGTTGCCAAACGGTCTGCATGCGCGAGGCGGTATCCACGCCGTCCAATGCGATATCGGCGATCCGCGGCGCTTCCACATAGGACAGATGTCGCTCCCATACGTCCATCCACAGTGCATATTGCGGCGGCGGATTGGCGAGTCCACTGCTGCCGTCGGCACCGTCATCAGGGGTGGGCAGATTGGGCTGTGTCGCCAAGGTGCAGTCCTGATCCAGTTCGCACAGGATGCCGTCAACATAGAAATGCCCCTGGCTCAACTTCCAATCACCTAGCTGCTTCGAATTGCCTTTGGCGTCGGTGGCAGTGATCGCGAAACCGGTGCCCGATGCCCAGCACGGCCCCACCAGGTCGGTGATGAAGCTGCGCAGCAGGTATTGTTGGATACGGCCCTGCTCGTTCCAGTCGGCCTCCAGCAACACCCTTCCCTGCTGCTGGAAAACCTGGCTGTAGTGGTTGGCCGGGTCGAATGTGACACGTGCGAAGTCGCCTTTCATAGCGGGCCTCTAGCTGGCAAAAAGTATCCCGGCGTCGATGCCGGCTGGTGTGTATTCGTTGAGCCGTGCGGCAAGATTCGTCTCGCGTTGCGGCTCGTACAGGTCGTGGTACACGCCCATCTGCGCATGGTCGGAAGAGCCGCTGCGGATTTCTTCGCAGCAGCCGTCCGCCAGGCGTGCATAGTCCGGCGCGGTATAGCGCAAGCTGCAAAACTCCGGCACCACGCGCTGCTGCTCGCTTTCGCGGTGGTCCTGATCCGCTGCGTCCAGGGCCAGGTCCGGCTGGCAATGAAAACGGCGCGGCGTGCGCGAACCGATCGGCACGTAGCAGAAGCGCACGCAACCGCGTTGACGGCGCAGCACGCGCAAGGGGCTGGTGAAGACCGAATCCTCCGCCAGCAGCACACTGTGCGCCTGCACTTCGCCGATCACCGTGCAGCGCCTGAAGCTGGCTTCGACATAGGCCACCGCTTCGTCGGGAGCGCCCAAGGCGACGCGCTGCACGCCGGTGGCGTCCAGAATGCTGTCGCACAGGGTGAGTTGCGGTGGTTCACCGCGACGCGGCGGACTGATCACGGCGATCGCGCCGACGATGCTGTGTTCTATGCGCAGTGCCGCGCGTGAACTGTCGAGCGTTATGCTGGCTTCGCCGGGGCGTTTGGGGTCGCAATTGCAGTGCAGCGACCAACCGGGCACCAGGGTGCAGTGCCTGATCTGCAACTCGCACAGGTCTTCGCTCGCGACCGTCTGTGCCTCATCGTCGCTGCTACCCTGCACGTCGATGCCGCGTCCGGTGATCAGCAGGCCGTCCAACAACAGGCGGCTACCCGGCTTTCCGCGCACACTGAACGCATCGGGCTGGCTGGCGCGGATATCCAGCAGGCGCAGCACCGGACGCGTGCGCTCGGCGGCACGCAATTGAATCGCTTCGCCGGCGCCGAGCTGAATGTCGATGCTGCCTTCGTAGACGCCGCTTTCGGCCAATTCGATGATCAGCGCGCGCAGCGGCGGCTGTCCCTCGGGCACTTTCGCTTTCGCCTGCGCCCAAGCGGCAAGCGCATCGGCAATGCTGCCGAAGTGGCCGGCCGGCCAGGGTTGCTGCGGATCAGTGCTGGGCAAGGTCGCGTGTACTATGTAGCGCGTTGCGTTTTCCAGCTCCGATACCTTGCGCCCGTACTCGCCGCCGCCAAGATCCGCGGCAAAACCGTAGCAGTAGGACACCCACGCGCCGCGCTTGGGCCGCTGGTTGGCGGGAAACATCAAGCGGCCGCTTTCGGGATCCACCGCGACGCTGCCGCGCGGCACCAGCCCTTTCCAGTTGGAGAGGTCGGCCGGTATCAGGCGCTCGATCGGCACCGGCATGCCCTCCCCCTTGTTGGGCCAGTCCGGCGCCCAAAGCAAGGTGCTTTTGCCCTCGCCATAGAGCGCTGGCGATACCTTGGTGTAATCGGCGTTGTTGCCGCGCAGCGCATAACGATAGCGTCGCAGCGGCAGCGGCAGATGACGTTCACGGCTTATCGCGGTGGCATCGTCAAGCGGCTCCGGCAGCTGGAACAATGGCGTGTCATTGCCCAGGGCGCTGAAGGTCATGCAGTTCATGCTTACGTCGGCGACAAAGGCGGGCGTCATCGTCACCCGATAGCTGCGCAGGCGAAATACGAATACGCCGACATCGGGAATGCCGAAACGCCCGCGCGTATAGCAGCTCGCCAAGCGCCGCACATCCACCGTATGCGCAAACGGATCGAACGCTCCCTGCTCGAACCTCAAATCCTGCAAAGGCCCTGGCCGGCGCAAGTCGGCGTTGCGGCCGCGATGCGGATGCTGGTGATCCAGATGCTGCATCCAGCCCAGCAAGCGATAGAACTCCACCGGATGCGCCGGCCAGCCGGCGGCATCGCGCGCCAGGTCTTGCAACAGCGAAAGCGTGCCTTTGCGCCGCCGCGCATCGATGGTGTTGGCCACGTCCGCGCGCGGCGCCAGCACGCGCCCCAGGCGCAAGACCGGCGCACCTTCTTCGCCCAGGGTCGCCGCTTCCGGCAACAAGGTGTAGCCGAGCAAATCGCCGATGTAAGGCACCACCCACTCGTCGCAGGTTTCGATGAACCAGTTGCGGTACAAGCGGGTGATGTCTTCTTCCAATACCTCCGCCTGGCGGGACAATACACGCAGAAAATCCCGCAAGGCATAGCCCTGCTCGGCATCGCGCATCCGGTAGATCACCGGCAGCAGGTCGTACAGCCGGTCCTGATTGCGGGTGGCCAGGGCGCTCATCAGGTCGCCTCCTGCAGCAGCAAGGTATCCGGGATATCCGGCAGCAGATAAGCGAGCTGCGCGGGAAGGATGGTCAATGGATCATCGGGATCACGCCGCGTCGGCAGGACAGGGATGAAGGCTTCGAGCACTTCGTTCAGGGGCAGCTTCTGCTTCAACATCGCCGCGTTAAGGCTTGGCGCGTCACTGCGTTCGAGGCCATTGTTGGGCTTGTCGCGACCTTCGAAGCCGAGCAGCAAGGTCTCCCGGTCGAAACTGCTGAACAAATCGACCGTTACATAAGCCACGCCGCGTACAGCCTGGACGCAAGCTATGAGCTCGCTGCGGTAAACGTTCTGCGCCAGCTCGCGCCGTTCGAACCCGAACCGGTCCAGCACCGCGGCGCGCACCAGCGGTTCGACCGCTTCCCACTGCTGATCGGGCGCAAGTCCCACTTTGGCGCTGACCCTGAGCGCCAGCAGCTCGCGCACGCTCAGATCCACGGGCAAGGCCGGATCGCCGTAGCGCTGAAATGCCTGCAGCAAATTGCGGTACAGATCGGAACTTGGATCGATCGGCGCATCCGCCGCACCGGCGATCGTCACCAGCACCTGTGCGCCGGACTTCACCGCGGATGCCTTGCCCACGCCGCCGAAGCTGCGCGCGAATTCGGCATAGTCGCTAACCGACACCAGCCGGTCCAGCGCCGATACCGAAATCGGCACGTTGCGGCGTGCCTGGTCGCGGCTTTCCGGATCAGCACCGCCGGAAGCACCCAACGGATTGATGACATCCTTCACCCCCAGGGGCTTGGTCGTCACCAGGGTGACCTGGCCCGCGCGCACATTGCCTGCCACGCCGATGCCGTTGCGATAGACGGCCTTGACGTTTTCCACGCCAGTAGGAAGCCGTGCACCATGCGCACCGTCGCCGAACGTTACGCTGGTCTTGCCATCGTTATCCGTGTTGGTGACGAAACTGCGTTCCGCACTGCCGGCAAACGCCAGATTGCGCACCTCGTGCCAGAGCACGTCATTCACGCTAACGGAGAGCGTGCTCTGTACCCCGTCCACCGTCGGCGCCGACACATAGGTCAGCGGCGACTGCTTCAAGGTGAACGTCTGCATGGGCGCGGCGCCATTGCCGTTGCCGATTACTTCGTTGCGTGTTTCGCCATGCGTGGCGCGCACCACGTTTGCATGCACCACGACCGAGTCGCGGCGATAGCGATAGGCTAGCCCCTGATTGGCCAATACGAGGGTGCTATGCACGGTATCGCCGGACAGCCGTTTGTTCTGGCTCTGCTCCACCGCGGCGATCATCACCAATTCGGCTGCCGTGACCGCATCGGTACCGGGCACATCCACGCGTTGGCCTTCCACGATCACCCAGCGCCCCGATTTCAAACCGTCGACCACGCTATCGAGCGTGAGATGGGTCGCATCATCCTGCGTCTGGCGCGGCGCCGTATCGCTGGAATCGGGAGCACCTACCGGCTCGGTCAATACTTGCTCGGCCAAGGTAAGGGCCTCGCTCTGCGCAAAAACCGTAGCACTGCGTATGACATCCCACGTCGGCACCGACCAAATCGGTGGCTGCACAGCGCCTCCCACAGTCGTTCCCTTCCCCGTATCCACCAGCGTGATCTCCGTCGTCTTGCTGCTCATTCCGTAGTCGGTGCGCGGATGCACGCTAGCGCGCTGAACCTGTGCAACGGTCGTTTCGATTTCCTGCATGCCGTCATTTGAGTGTCGCTGAATGGCGACATAGCCGCCGGCGAGTACGCCGTCATAGGCGTTGTCGAGCGACAGCACATCGGCGGCCTCGTCGATCGTCCAATCCGTGTAGCCGGTTGTAGTCGTCGTACCGCCGCCGTCTTTGGGCACTTGCGTAAGGGTGATCTGTTTCGGCGCGTTGTAACCGAACAATGATGCCGTCACCCGCATTGCAAAGACCCCCTTCAAGGCCGGCGAAGGATTGCCATACGAAACGCTGGTCCAGGCCTGATAGAAGGTATCGCGCAAGCGAGGCTCGAACTGCAACAGCATCTGCGGACGCGTATCGCTGCTTACGCCTAACGCGGTGGCGGCGTCGCGTACCAGCTGAAAGCGGTTGGCAGGCTGTAAAGTCGGCGGTGCAATCAGCGCATCGAACAGGAACTGGAAGCCACCGCCTGAGGACGAGGGACTGGAAATGCCGAAAGCCGCCTTTACGTCGTTCAAGAATTGCGTAACGGCAGCCGGATTGTTGTCCTGGTTGAAGTCGCTGACATAGTGCCCGATCAACTCGTTCGAACTTCCCCAGTTGCTGCCGCCAAGCAGCAGGTCGGCGCGGATCTTCTCGATGCGGCCAAGCCAGAAATCGCGGTTGGAACCGTCGCTGGAAAATTCCAGCGCCCCGATCGCCTTCGTCGCCGCTGCCACGATCTGTACCGTGGCATCTTCCAGGGCTTGCAACAATATCTTGCTGCGCTGGTTTTGCGCGTCCGTTTCCACCGCGCGGACCAGCCGAATCGCCTGCACCCCGCCAGCCAGATCTTCGCCGAACAGGAACAGCAAGCGGTCTCCCGTCTTCAGATTGTTATTGATACCGCTGATCCAGATCGTATCAAGCCCGGCTATCGTGTCGACGGAGATCTCCACTGGTTGAGTCTTCCGCGCCTTGATCGCATTCCATTCATAGCGTGCATCCAGCGGTTCAGCGGTCTCGAAAGTCTGCATCTGCTCGCCCGGCGCCGGCACCGATTGCGCGCGCGAACCGGCGGAAAGGGTCACCGGACCCGAGTTCTGATCGATGGTGTACGACAGATACACGCTGGCCGCGACACCCGGACGCAACCGGTAATCCACCAGCCGCCCCAGTTCCAGCACCGAACGCCGCTCGGTCGCGGTGCGCAGGAAACCTTCGTTGGCGATGCGTTCCTGATAGAAGCTCAACACCTCCGCACCCACTGCCCAGGTATCCAGCAAAGCGATCGACGGATCATCCGCTTCACGCGTGCGCAGCCCGGACAATGCCGGCAGGCTGGCGTCGCTCAAGTCCGCCTGCATCGTGGCGCGAAAATCGGCATAACGGCCAACGCGGTAACTCAGGCTATCCAGCCCCGGCCGGTTGTACAGCGACAACGGCGTCCTGGTAAGAGGGCCGCAACCGCAGGCGCAGGCGTGTTGGCCACAGGCGCTACAGCAGCTCATCGCCCACCTCCCATGGTGAATTGAATGCCGCCGTGATCGGGATGATCCGGATCGTTGTCGACCTGGGCGATCTCGCGCTTGCCCAGAAGCAACACGCCGCCGGGCGGCCGATCGCTGGTGCCGTTGTCCGCCCGCATCAACCGGGTTACTTCCACGTGCACAACGCCGGTGACGGCTTGCGCTTCGGCGATCAGCGCACTCTCGTCGATCGGCATGCCCAATTGCAGGCGATCGGGATGGAAAAAACCAGGCATGCCGTCGCGACGCAAACCTGCGCTGAAGCGATCCTGCAATGCTGCCTTTACGTGGGCGGTGAGAAATGTTGGCGCCACGCATACGGACATTGTGATCAGCAACGGTACGTAGCAAGCAGCATGCACAGCCACGTCGTGCCCCATGCGCCGGTAATGCTCCAGGTCCGCATCGATACTCTGCGCCATCGCCATGGGCAGGTCTTCCCGGCCCAGCGGATCGACCACCACGTCCGCTTCGTACCAACTGCCGGTCCAGTCCATCGTGCAGGCCGTGTCTTGTACGCCGGGCGTGCGCGCAGCGAACATCGCATAGTCATCAGCGACGATGGCGCGCAGCGGATTGGCGCGAAACGCACCCGGCGCATACAGCTTCACTTCGGCAAGGCTTTCCGCTGCGCTGCCGCCGCTGGCCGGCAAAGGGTTGCGCGGCTGGATGTCCACACCGGAAAGCGTGCCCGATGCCAGCGCCAGCCAGATGATGCTGTCGCGCCCCACGTTGCCGGCCGGACCATTGCCGATGCGCGGCAAGGCGCGGAAGAAGTTGCCCGCCTGCGGCTGTCGCCCAAGCACGCCGTCACCGAAGCGCAGATGAGCCAGGCCATCGTCATCGATCTCGACCACGAAATGGCGATCGTCGGGACCGCTTTCCAGCAGATCCGGACGCGCTTGCCAACGCAATGACTCAGCGGGAATCCCGTTGACGAGCACGTCCTGCAACGTACCGCCGTAAACGCGCAATTGCGGCAGAGCCGCGCGCACATCGCGCGCCAGCAATTTGCAGATCGGCGCACCCGGCTGTGCCGGCAGCGGCTCCGCCCAGGTCAGGGGCGTGCCTGGCAGCACGTGTTCCGTATCACCAGGTGGACACAGGACGTCCTGCACTGCTCCGTCGCAGCGGCAGCAGCCGTATTGTGTGGTGCCCGGCACCAGCCAGCAATCCTCGGCCAAGGCCTGGCAGCGCTGGCAGGCATCCGTCATCGCAGCAAGCGCCTTGCTCAAGCCTGGGTAGTCGCTGTCGACATCAGCGGGGGGCTGGCAGATCACATCGCACTTGCACTGGCCGGACAGATGATCGCCATGGTCGACCAGCAACACATTGCCGCGCGCCAGGCTTACATCACCGATCCAGCGGCAATCGGGTGCCGCCATGCGGATCGACAGGCAAAGGTCGAACGGCAAGGCATCACAGGCATCCCAGCTCACTTGCAGAAGCAGGGTGCCGTCGAGCGGATCGACCGTTTCCTGTACCCCGGCAAGGCGCACGGCATGGCGATGCTCCGGATTCGCATCGGCGGGACTGCCGGTCGCCGGACCCAGCACTTCTTCGAAGATCAGCAAATCACCCGCCTTCAATTTGAGCGCGCGCGTTCGATCGACGGACGCTTTTGTGTTGGTAGGTGGCGCATCGACCAATACGGCTTGGGTGCTGCCGCGAGGAAGGCAGCACAATGCATTGCCCCAGGTGTGCAGGCGGATGGCACTTTGCGCAGCCACCACAGTGATCGACGTCGCGCCATCCAGCGCCATCGGCTGGAATATCTGCGCGCCTTGTACACGTGCGGCAGCGAGCTTGACGCTGTCGATCATGCCGGCCTTCGCGTCGCCCTGCCCGGCCGGCGGCGTCAACAGCAGGAGCTGATCCAAAGGGAGCGTCACTTCGCCCGCAGCGAGCGACAAGCTCACCAGCGCGCGCGCGTTGCAACCTTCGTGCATCCGATAGTCAACCAGCCGCGCATGCCGGCGCACGGAAATTCTGCGCCGCGCCGTCTCCAGGTAGGCTTCGGTGGCCACGGCGTCCTGGTAGTAGCTGAGATGGTCGGCGGTGTAGGCCAAGGCCTCGATCAGCGCAATGCCGATGTCGGGCACATGACGCTCCTGCCATGCGGGCACATCCAGCGCCATGCGGTCTAGAAACAGCTGGCGGAAGCTGGCGTAATCCTTGGCCAGGTAATTGATCTCCGGCTGCGCAGCTGCCGGCTGCACACAGGGCGGCAGCGCCGCGCAATCGCTCTCCTTTGCGCAATCGAGCCGAAAATACAGCGTGGCGCAGGCATAGCGCGGGTCGAAACCGGGATAGGCCACCCAGGTCGAAGGATCGATGCCTGAGGAGGCATCCACCAGACACAGGCAATACGGCGAATGATCGCCTTCGCGGTCCAGCTCCACGCGCAGGCAGACATCATCGTGCAGCTCGGGCTCCTGCTCGGGCTTCACGCTGACTGCATGCAAACCAGTGATGCGGTCACCGCCGCTGATCCGCACATTGGCGATGCCAAGCTCAGCCGGCACGCCGCCGAACAGATGAATGCACAGCGACTTGCCACTGTCGCCGACTTCCACGTAGTCGATGCCGTTGAGACGGCCGGACAAACGCAAGCGCTCGCGCCGCGCCTCATCGCTGCACGCAGGCAACGGCACACAGCCCACCGTCCCGGTGCTGATGGCTACCTCGCTCATGGCATGCTCCGGTTGAAGCTGGCGCTGCGTGCGTCGCCGGTGGCCAGCACGGTGTAACTGATATCCACCCGCAGCGCAGAGTCGTCGCAGACCACGTCCAGCGCATTGACGCCGACCACGTCGCCCAGCCAGCGTTGCAGTGCCGCCTGCATCGTGAACTGCAGGGCTGCGGCGATTTCCGGGCTGTTCGGCGCAAACACCATTTGCAACAGGCCGCTGCCGAAGTCGGGACGGTTCACGCGCTCGCCGGGGCTGGTGAACAGCAATTGCTCGATCATGTCGCGTACGTGATCGTCGTCGCTGGCTGCGGCTGTGCGGCCGCGGTGATCGAACTGGTAGGGAAAGGCGATATTCAGCGGGCTGTCCATGGCGTCCTCACATCGCGCTTGCGCGCATCTGGGCGGCGGCGATCAGCACGGGCGTTCCAGTCGGCGCACAGATTGCCTGGCTGTCCATGCACAACAGGGGCTGCCCATTGGACGTAACGCGCATCGCCGAAGTGACGAATTGCGCACTCACGCAGGGGCCGTTCCCGGTCGGCGGTGGCGGCATGGCGCAACCGGCCACCACCCAGGGTGCCGCGATCGTTACCGTCGGCTGCCCGCTTACTGTCACGCGCGGATTGGGCATCGTGGCCTGAGCCTGTCCGCCATGCGAGCAAAGCACGCTGGCGCCGACATGGATGAGAAAACCGGGCATCGCGCATTCTCCTCACGTCACGACCAGCGCGCCGTTGTTGATGGTGACGGTGGGCCCGGCCAGCACGATGGTGGCGCCCTTGCCGTTGGAAATGGTGATGCCGATGTCGTTGACGACGATCATCGCGCCGGTGGTGCTCTTCAGCATGATGCCGCCGGTAGGGCCCGGCAGATCGCTGATCGAGAGGGTGTTCTGCAGCCCCGACTGCAGCACAAGGCTGGGACTGGCCGGGTTACCGGCCAGCGCGAGCGTGGGCACTTCGGCCGCGATGCCCCAGAAGCCGCCGGTCCAGATCGGGTAATCCGGGTCGCCCTGCTCGAACTCGATCCACACACCGGCGCCGATCTGCGGCACCACATATACGCCGCTCAGCTTGCCGGCGATCGGCACACAAGGCATCGCCCAGCTCGACGGCAGCAGGCCGGATACGTCCGGCACCATCACCTGGATGCGACCCATCTGTTGCGGGTCCACGTTCTGCAGCACCGTGCCGCGATATTTGCCGTAGTACTTCTGGCTCATGGCGGCACCACCGGCAAGGTGGAAATGAGGCCCTTGCGGGACAGATTGAAGCTCTGCTTGTATTCGCCGCGCTTGATCGTGTGGCGCACTTCGCTGACGTAATACAGCCCGTCGAAGGCAGGCCCCACACCGCGCACGCCGACCAGCTGGCGCGACTTCAGCACGCGGCCGTAGCGCGTGACATCCAGGCTGCCGCGGCCGGTAACCGTATCGGCTGATTTGGCCGCTTCGGCCATGCCCAGCAACAACGCACGCACCGGCGAATACTTCGCCGTTTCCGGCAATTGGCGCAGTTGTTGCGGCGGCGGATCGATCAGGCCCAAGGGCGGATTGAGCGGGCCGATATCGGGAATCGGGATCGGAATCGGCACCTTGGTCTGCGGATTCTGGATGTATATAACCGGCAGGCTGCGCGCGTTGCCGTTGTAGCTGAAGCTCAGATTCTCCACATTGCTGCCCGCGTCCATGTCCGCGTTCAAGGCCGGTTGCGGGATGCCCACTTTCACCTTCGGCCCCCAATAAGCCGTGCTGGTGCCGGGTGCGGGGCCCGGTTCGATGTAGAACACGTAGCCTACCCGCTCTGCCAGCATGCGGATGTATTCCAGGTCATTGCCTTGCTGCGTGGGAATGCGCTCGGTAGGAATCGGCACGTCCATCGCAATGCTGGGTATCACCAGCGGAATGATGCCGAGAAAGGCATATTTGGCCAGCAGCAAGGCGACGATCGCCTCGGCCGGCATCGCCGGATAAGGCAAGCCTGGCAAGCCGGAAAATTCCAGTTTCTGCATCACTGTGGTGAGATCGTCGCCGGTCACCTGCAAGGTGGTATGACGCTGGTCCGCGCCAGGCATCACCTCGGTCTTGGTCACCACGCCGTCGATCAGCACCTGCGGCGTGCCATTGATCGTGGCCACCAGGATCAAGCGCAGCAACGGCACCACGCCGCCACCGCTGAGCAGGAACAACGTGTGCAGCGGCGATTGCACGCTCAAGGAGAACTGTATGGTGAATGCACCGGCCGCTTCATCCGGCTGCACCACTTCCACCTGGGTCAGTGCGTCCAGCACGACTTGCGGCACCGGCACCGGTATCACCGGCCCCAGCAGCAAGGTCAGGTGTATGCCCTTAAGCATGCGGCACCCCGGGAATGCCTTCCGGCAAGGTGATGGCGAGCTTGCGGCCGATGGTCTCGGTGAGTTCCTCCGGGCGCAGCGCGCGGTTGGCATCGCAAAGCCGCCAGAACTGTTCGGGGTCGCCGAGGTATTTCGCGGCGATGTTGTCCAGGCGCGCGCCCTGCACCACGCGATGCCATTGCAGCAGCGCGAAGTTCTCCGGCGGCGGCACCAAGCGGCGCTTGAGGTACGTCACCGGAGTGCCGTCCGCACGCACGAACGTATCGGTGGGTATCAGCGCATAGCGGCTGGTCGGAGGAAAGACGACGTTCATCAGGGTACTCCCGTGATGCCCAGCGCAGACAGCGGCATCGCCGGCACAGCGCCGGCGAGCCGTTCCTTGTTCTGCAGGTAGCTCATGAACAGACTGGCGGCCTTGTGCCCGGACGGCACGTCGTCCACCGACAGCACGCGCATTCCCAGGCTCACCTTGGCACGGATCGGGTTGAGCGCCGCGTCGAAGGCTTCTTCGGTGATGCTCAATTCGGTGACGCGCACCGGCAGGATGCGGGTTTGACTCCACACGAACAGCGCCAGCGGCGTTTCCATCGGAATGATTTCCAGCGTACCGATCTGCGACAGTATGTCGTTCGTACTCAATTGCCCGCTGGTGGGATAAATCATGGTTTCCAGCGCGGCGAGCTGGGCAAACACACCGCTGCGCGTGGCGACCGGATTGCGCTCGGGAAACTCCAGCTGATCGGTGGCGTCAATCTCCGCTTCCAGCTTGATCGTCTCCACCGGCGGCCCTTTCAGGCGTAGCGCTTCCGAACGATCGTGACCGTCGGCGCTGATCGCCTGTACCTGCAGCGAGCGCGTAATCGAGTCGGGGTTGTACTGCAGCGAGATCACGCGCAGCACCGCCGACGAGTCCGGATCGATCAGTACCAGACCGCCTTTGAGGATGCGCGGAGAGCCGGGGAAAGCGCTCATGATGATTTGCCTAAGCGCAGCACTCGATGCTTGCCGCAAGCTTGAATGACTTCACCCCACTTCAACCCCCCTCTACTGCACATCTGCAGTAAGGCCGGTTGAGATAGGCTGCAAGTCGTTCGCTTGAGCATGCCATAGCACTCATTTGAGGATTTCATACGTGCTTCCGATCTGGAGTCAGGTTTCCAACAACGTTGTGCTGTCATTGCGTAAATTGAATAACGGCCATCCCTCCGACATCGATGGAGTTGGGGCCGGCAGATTGCAGCGTCGGTCCGACCGAACCCTGTGCATTGATCTGTAGCCATTTCCATGGTTGAAATGCGATCTGAGTGCCTGCGGTGGGCTGGAGCTGAGCATTCGGGGGAGATCCCGTGCCGACGGTCCCGCCAGCGAGCACTTGCGCAAAAGCGGCCCAATTCCAACGGTTGTTGCCGAACGGAATCACATACGAAAGCTGCCCGCCGCCTGCGACGCTAACTTGCCCAGTAGTCAGACTGATCTGCACTTGATCCAACATCTGCAACTCCACGCCTCGGCGGTTTTCGCGGTGATATTGGCGGGTGTACGCATTCGCCAATTGCACTACCGCCTCGCGCGCGGGATCCGTGGCTCCAGGACGCGTCAAGTAACTATGGCTGGTTACCCCGATACCCACTGTTTGACTCATCTGTTCCGAAACCGCAGCCGCGCGCCCGGGTGCCGATGGCTGGGTTTCGGGAAACGCGCGTGATCCGATGTCGTCATCGCAAGGCCCGTCAACCGGGAGCGTAAGTAGTCGATCGACCTGCGCCAGGGCCATGACGGAAAGGTTCGGATTTTGCTGGGGCAGCCTCACACAATTGCAAGTGGGTTGGGGTGTCGCCAAACGATTTAAGTGCACCAGCCAGCGGCTGCAGTCCTCATTGACTACTACCTTCCGGTCGGCCCAAAGCTGGTACACACCCGCATTTGCCCGGCAGGGGAAAGAACTCAGGCGAAGAGGCGAAAACAAGTCTGCCGCGCTGGCCCCTGTCGCACCGGCAGTACGACCAGCTCCCTGTCCTCCATCCGCGCTTGGCGCTGACTGACGCGAAAGCACCGGTCGTGCTGCGGACATCAAGCCGAGTGGATGCGCACCGGTCATCACTCGGTCCGCCGCATGATCCGCATCGCGCTCCAGCGCCGAGCCGGCCTCGCTGATTGAGCCTGGATCTCCCCTGACATGTTGCTGTTGAACGACGTGAGCAAGTTCATGCGCCAGCAGGTGCCGGCCTGAAGTCGAATGTGGCGCATACTTTCCATTCGCGAAAACCACATGCGCCCCCACGGTATAGGCCTGCGCCTGCAATGAATGGGCCGACGACGCAGCAGCTTCGTCGGTATGCACGCGTACGTGAGAAAAATTGCGCCCGAATCCGGACTCCATGAATTGGCGTGCGCCGCTGTCCAAAGGTTGCCCTGGCGTGTCAATGACCTGGTGCACGTTCGGCGCAGCCTCCATCGACGCCATAGCCCCACCGTCGACTTTGCGTTGCAGCGGATTACGCCGGCCTTTGCAATCGGGACACTCACCACCGGCTGCATGCGTGCCGCACTCGCATTTGCGCTGCAGCAACATACCCACTGCACCATGTGTGGATGCAGTCTTCGCCGTGCTTTGGCCCCTGCGTTCGGTCATGACGACAACGCTCCGTCAAAGCAGTCAGAAGGGGCGTAATGGGCTGGGAAGCTCTGCACGCATTTTTCGGTCGGCCTGCGCTGCAGCGAGGTGCGCGCGGGAGTGAAAGGCCTTTTGGCATTCTCGCTGGCGAAATTCCTGCTCATGCGTCCTCAACGTGTTCGCTCAAAGCACCCGCAATGGGTCGAACCGCGCCGCTGCGCGCACTCCAAACATTCGCCCGTGCCGAATGTATGTGTCCCGCAGGCGCATTTGCCTTGCAACGACGGCGTAGCGCGCGCTGCAGCGGTGGGTGTGGCGACAGTGGCCATTTCAGTCATGCGTATACCTCTTGGACGCTCTCTCGCTACGGTCGCGATGGCGTATTGCCACCTGAGCCGGATTGCACTTCCGCTTTGTCCACGGTTCCCGTAGTGATATGCACGGGTGGACCTCCGGCCAAAGGTTGGTAGGTGCCCGCCTGGTAATTGCGTGTGATACGGAATGTTCCGGCAGCCAGGGCACCGGAAACCGTATCGCAGTGATAGCGTTGTTCACATACGACGGTGCACGCATTCACTCCGGTGCCCTCGAGATAACTCTGGGCGTTGTGCGTAACATGACCGTCAAGAAAGGTGTTCCCAGACCGGATCGGCAGGCAATCGCCTTGGGAACACGGACGCGACAAGTTCGTCAGCCGCGCCGGGCAATTGTTGGAGACCAGCGACAACACTTCTTGCATGCAATGGCCATGGTGGTCCGGCCCCGGCCCCGCCTCCATGGTCACGATGTCGCTCAGATAAGTACGGTAGCGCTCCTGCAGGCTGCGAGAAATATTGCCATGGTTGTAATGACGCTGCGACTGGATGCGCGCTGTCGCCGGACAAGTCGCCGGTGGTGTCTGCGGTGGTTGTACAGGCTGTGGCGAAGGCGCTGGCTGCCGAGCAAGCACAGACTGACCCGCAGACATCAGTTTCAACGAGCCCGCACCTGACATCACCCGTTCCGCGGCACGATCGGCGTCTCGTTCCAGCGATGAATCAGGATCGCTCAGCGAATCAGGCATCGACTTGAGATCCCGCTGTTGCACAACATGCGCGAGTTCATGTGCAAGCAGCCGACGCCCCGAATCGGTATGCGGCGCATAGTGACCCGAAGCGAAGACGACATTGCGTCCTGCCGTATAGGCCTGGGCGTGAATCTCGCGTGCTGACTGCGCCGCTTGCGCGTCGGTGTGAACACGGACGCCGCTGAAGTCTTGGCCGAAGCGGCGTTCCATAAATTGCCGGGTTGCGGCATCCAGCGACTGGCCCGATCCGCCGAGCACATTGCCGACGATTGCCGGTATGGTCGGTCCACCCGCTTGACGGGTGGATTTGCGTTGTATGTGCTTGCGTGCGCAGTCGTCGCACTGTACGTCATTGGTGCGGTTGCCGCAGGCGCAGCGGCGTTGCAGGATTATCCCTTCCGTCGCTCTTGGCGACACCTCCCTGGAGGCAATCTTGGCGGTACGCTCAGTCATGCGAGCGCCTCATCCGCATCACTGGCATCGCCGGACGATTGATCGGCGCCCTTCGCGTCTTTAGGTGTGTTGCAACAGGCGTCTTTATCGATCGCTTGCTGGCTGGCGCCTGGACGGAATATCGAACCTTTGAATGATGAGCCTAGCGTTACACCCAACGCCTTTTGAATGCCTGGGCTCACCTCAAATCGCGTTTGGGTGACCGATTTATCACGCACATAGCCCGTGGTGCTCTTGCCATTGGCACAAATGGTCCAAACATCGCCGCATTGCGCCCGCGTAAACTGATTGCGTGGCACCGCCATCCAGTTGTCGTTATCGTCGCAACCTTTTTTCAAACTGTCCTTGCACTTGGCTTCGCAGGTAAATCCCGGCGTAAATTTGTTGCTCGGGCAATCGATGCCGTCAACATCCTTGGCAACAGCGCGTTTTTTTACCAAGCCATTTACTGGATCACAACAGCGATTGGCCGCGCCATCGACCAGGTCCTGGCAGGTTCCTTCGGAGAAAATCGTCCGCGTACAAGGATTTTTCGCCGCCGCCTTCTGCTTGGTCTTTTTGCCGTGCTGATCAGCTTTGTGCTGGCCGCCTTTGTTTTTGCGATCCTCTTTCGCCAACGCATCAGCCATCGCGTCGGCCTGCTGCTCAAGCGCATCATTTTCGAGGCTGTCGCCGCTGTCGGCCAAGCGTTGCAGGTCCGCTCCGCGCCCAGACTGCTGCTGTACGACATGGGTCAGTTCGTGTGCCAACAAATGTCGTCCTGTGGGCTCCGTCGGTGCGTAGCGTCCCGCACCGAACACTACGTGATGTCCAACGGTATAAGCATGGGCATGCACTACCCCGGCGGATTCCGCGGCACGCGCATCGGCATGCACTCTTACCCGGCTGAAATCGTGGCCAAAATGATCTTCCATGCTCAACCGGGTGGTCTTGTCCAAGGGTTGGCCCGAGGCGCCAAGCACCTGGCTGACGATCGCAGGCAGCTGCGGCGTCGCCGATCGATCGATCGACTTACGTTGTATGCGCTTACGCGCGCAGTCCTCGCATTGGCCGCTGCTGGTGTGACTTCCGCACGCGCATTTGCGTTGCAGAAACAGGCCCGGCGCAGGTGCCACTTGCCTTGCTCTGGAAGCGACCTGACGAGCGCTTGCAATCATCATCGCCTCCTATCGCCCTGACCGGCCGGCGATAGCCCCAACGCATTGCCCGTCGCTGCGGCAACGCGCGCACCGATGGAGATATGCGCCAACGTAGCCTGCGGCAGGTTTTGCACCGGCAGTGATGCGACCGCTCCAATGTGACGCAATACCTCCGGATCGTGCCCGGCGAGCCGTTGCGCCAACTCACGCTCGATCGCCGAACGCACGACCTCGCCACGCTCACCATCCAGCAGCGCAGCATCAAGCACCAATCGTTCGATATGTAGCGCGATGGTCATTGTTTGCCTCCCACCGGTTCCACCCAGCGGAAGTCGGCCTCGTTGATCGGCTTCTCCAACTTGCGCAATTCGCTGCGCGCGGCTTCGAGCACCAGCGGCATGGTGATCTGCCCGCCATTCTTCGCGGCCATGAACGCGGCATTCAGGGCAATGCCCTGGATGCTGCCGCCGGTGAGCGCAAGTTTGGCGAGCCGTTCGATGTCCAGCCCGGCCGTCGCCAGCTTGGATGGAAACGCGTTGCTCCAGATCGCCTGCCGTTGCGGCACACCGGGAAAAGGGAAATTGACGATGAAGCGGATGCGGCGCATGAAGGCGGTGTCGAGCGCGTTCTTCATGTTGGTGGCAAGGACCGCCAGTCCGCGGAAGCTCTCCAGCCGCTGCAGCAGGTAGTTCACTTCGATATTCGCGTAGCGGTCGTGGCTGTCCTTGACCTCGCTGCGGCGGCCGAACAGCGCATCGGCTTCATCGAAGAACAGGATCGCCCCGCCCTCTTCCGCCGCGTCGAACAGTTTGCGCAGGTTCTTTTCGGTTTCGCCGATGTATTTGCTGACCACCGCGGACAGGTCAATACGGTACAGCGACAAGCCTAGTTCATGGGCGATCACTTCCGCCGCCATCGTCTTGCCGGTGCCGCTCTCGCCCGCGAACAACGCGCTGATCGACAGGCCGCGGTTCATCCGGTCGCGGAAACCCCAATCGTCATACACCGTGCTGCGTTGCGCGACCTGGTCAGAGATCTGGCGCAGCAGGGACTTCTCGGTTTCGGGCAGTTTCAGGTCGTCCCAGCCGGCCTTGGGCTCGATGCGTTGCGCCAGCTGGTCCAGCGCCGGCCGCGTACGCGCCAAGGCACCATGCCATAACGCATCTCCCAGCGTGCTGCCATCCGTTCCGGCCGTTGCCAGCGCCGTGCGTGCGACTTGTGCGATCTTGTCCAGATTGAAGTCGAAGTGGCCGGCCAGACGCCGAATGTGCGCTTCGGCGCCGTCGCCCAGCAGGTGTTGCCAGGTCTCGCGCTGCTCTACCGCAGTGGGCTTGCCCACATCGCGGCTCAAGGTGTTGCCGGCGCTGCCGTTCCACGCCTCACGCGTGTCGATGAAGCTGAGGCTGCGTACGCGCGAAAGAAATCGCTTGATGAGATGCGCAGCCGCATCGCCGCCATCGACGTCGTTCGCATCCAGATACAGCGCCGTCGGCATCAGCTTGCTTTCGCGATGCCACAGGCGCAGCAGTGTTTCCTGCTCGGCAACCGCTCCGGGCAGCAATTCGGCAGACAGCCGCAACGCCTGGGTGCCAAACGCAGCCGCGACGGCCTGCGCGATCGCCTGCTTGCTGGCGCTATCGGCGCCGATCAATTGCACCGCTGGCAGCAGCTCGCCGGACGGGACATGCTGCAATTGCTCAACCAGCTGATCGACGACGGCCTGTTGCGAGGCCGGCAATTCCATGTTCGTCAGCGGCGTGAGCAAGGGTGCCAGGCGATCGTCGAGATGGTTCAGACCCTTGACGAAATTCACGATGCGTTCGTCGGCGCTCAAAGCGGCGCTGACCAAAGGCTGCGGCCCCGGCTGATGGATGTCCAGCAAGCGCCAATAACGCAGCGGGCGTTCTGGCGACAGCGCATCCCAGCTTGGTTGATCGAACAGCGAAAGGGCCAGCGCAAAGGTGGGCCATGGCTTGCCGGGATCGTGCTGTGCTTGCGCGCACAGCGCAGGAATGCGCGTATCCAGCTCCATGCCGATACACAACAGCAGCACCTGACGCTCGAAATCAGACAAGCCCAGTCGTTGTGCCAGCAACAGCAAGGCCGGCGGCACCTGGTCTTCGCTGACGGCTGGAGCTGGAGCTGGAGCTGGAGCTGAAGCCGGCGCCGGCGGAGCCGCGGTCGATGGTGGCAGCGGGTTAGCGGTCGCTGATGGCCGAACTTCGGCAACCGGCTTGGCCTGCTGCGCATGCCCGTTGAAGATGAGCGACAGCCAGGACAGCGATTTGCCGTTGCTCGTCGGCGACGGCTTGGACGTGGCAACCATCGCGCTGGGCTTGACGGCATTCTCGGCCGGCGCTGCTGCAGCGCCAGGTTGGGCGGCCAGGCGTTGCAGGCGCTCGCGCAGGTCGGCCAGCGCATTGGCCAGATACTGTTCGTTCGATACCAACCATTGTGCGTAGTCGCTCATGGCACCACCACCTGCTGGTTGGGGTCGAATTTCGGCACGGCGCCGCTGAAATCGACCGGGATGCTGTCGGCACCATCCACCCGCAAGCGTATCGTGTAGGTGTCCGCCGGAACGCCCGGCACCTTGAAGGTGAGCGCGGTCGGCAGATGCGGATCGACCGGATTGCTGATGCTCTGCGGCAGTAGCCATTGGCTGCCGAACAACAGACCGACGCGTTGGCCATCGCGTATGCGAGGCATGCAGGTTAGGTGCAACAGCGTACCCGCTGCCGCGGAGAGCGGGCTCACGCTGATGATGGGTGCCAGCGACAAGGGCAATTCGTTGCTCAGCAACGCCGGCGAGCCTGGCGGCTGCAACAGCAGCGAAAGCGTGTAGATGCCTGGCGCCCAGCGCGACGCCGCATTCGCATCTTCTGCGCTGCCGGCCAGATGGACGTTTAAAGTACCCTGCGTATCGCCGGCAGTGGGTGTCACATCCACCGGCGCATCCAGGCGCAGGCTGGTGAAACGTGCGATAGCATTCGTGGCGGTGAGCTGGCTTCCGGCAAGCACGATGTCATCGCCCAGGCGCACCCCAGCCTGGCTGTGCGGAAAGCGCATGCCGCTCAATACCGGGGCCACCGAGGTTGTGGTCGCCACGCCGCGGTCCTGCGGGCCGCGGGTGAGCACGGGCAGATTGGCGCGCGTCGGTGCGTGACTGTCGATCAGCACCACGGTGGCTTCGTAGGCGGACGAGACACGGTAATTGGTCTGGAAGGCGGTCCATAGCTTGGATATCTCTTCCACGCTCTGCGGCAACGGCGTGAGGCGGACCCGTTCGATCTGGTCGGCAAGATCGTTGTTGAGCAAGGCGCTGCGGATGTCGCTGCGATCGAGCAACGGACGATCGTGCAGGAAGCTCATGGCCGCGGAGAGCACGCGATGGCTTACGGCGTCAGGGTCGGTTTCGCCACGCCCCCAGGCCGTGATCAAGTAATGCAGATTCAATGCAAGAGGCGGTTGCCCGGATTCGCCGGCACGCACACGGCCGGGCATATCCATGTTGCGCCACGCGGCGTTGTAGACGACCTGATAGAGGAAAAGATTCAGCTGCGAGGAGCTGACGCCCTTGCGCGCCATGTCGGGCGGCTGCAGGGTCACCGAAATATCGCTCAGATCGCTGTCCAGCAGCGGTATCTGCGCCTGTAGCAGATTGCGAAGCGTGCAAGTAGCCGCGGCGATGGCGAGCGCGTTGCTCATGCTGGCTTCCCGCCGCGTTGGCGCAGATACTCATCGAGGCTGTTTGGGCGCCCCGTTTCCTGACGCTTCGGCGCGGCCGTACCCTGCGTGGGTGCCGCGCGTACTTCCAAGCGGCCGATGCTTACGTGCACAACCGGCTGTTGCGACGAAGAGGGGCTGTCCATCGACTGGGGCTGCTTCGATGTCACAGCGCGTGGTACGGGCACCGATGGTGGCGTGGCAAAGATCGGCCGCCCAGGGGGCAGCAACACGCCTGTTTCGCTGTACTGGACCGATTCGTCGCTCGACGCGGCAAACACCTGAGGCTTGCGTAGCGCGGACAAGGACGAAGCAGAATCCGATTCCCGATGTCGCGGCTCCCGCACGGCAGCAGTCTCGTGGCGGACCAGGCTGGATGAGCCATCGTGATCGGCCGTAGTGATACGGGCCGGCTTGACCGCGACCTCCGGTACGGCGGCTTCCCGCGTCGGTGTTTCGACTTTCGATGCAGGCCTTTCCAAGGCAGCTTCTGCTTGAGCCGTGGCAAGAGCAGGCTGGGTTGCCGTAACGATGGGGCGAGGTGACACAGGCGTCGGCGTCGCCTCCAAAGCAACTTCGTTATGAGAGCCCACAGAAACCGGCTGCATTGCCGTGGCGGCGGGGCGAAGAGACACCGGTGTTTGCGTCATTTCCTGGGGCCACAGGATGTCGGCGTTCGATCGCCCTTCTCGTGGCGACGAAACCGGTAGCTCATCCTGCTCCCGGCCACCTGATGAAGGCCGCACTGGTTCGAACAGCGAAGGCAGCCTCGGCGACAGCATCGCTTCGCCGCCCATCGCGCGTACAGCCACCCGGTCGAGAAAGTCGCTCACGATACGCATTGCTCCAGGTAGGCCTGGCGACGACGCGGTGTCATGGCGAGGATCTCCGCTTCGCTCCAGTGATAGTTGCGGGCCAGGGTGTCCACGTCGCGCAACAGCCGCAGCGCCCAGGCATGCAGCTGCTGCCAGAGAAAACGGCCAATGTCGAACAGCGGCGACCAGTTGTGCGCACAATCGGGGCAGCTGAGCACGAGCTGCAGATCGGCCTGTGGATCTGCCTCGGCCATGGCTTCGGCCAGCGTGGCCTGGGCGCTGCCCGACAAGCTGTCGACCGGCGCCATGACGCCATCCTTGCTGAGCTCGATCACGCAGCGCTGAAGCAGCTGGCGGCGTGCATCGGCAGCATCGGTACAGAACTGCAGGGCAAGCAGATCGCTGACGTCAACGGCGCGAAAGCGAATCTGCACCGACTCGCCGGGTATGAAAAGCTCCTGTATGCCGACGTTGCTGGTCTGCGCAACCCGCAAGGCATCAGCATCGAAGCCGATTTCGACCCGCGCGTGGCAGGCCGGGCATTGCGCCACCCCGTCGAGCTGGCGACCGAACAGGCGCGCATACAGCTGCAGCAGCAAGGCGTCCCGACGACCCAACGGCAACTGCGCGAGCACGTCGTCATCCGGCTCATCGCTGCATAGACGCAGCAACACAAGACTGCGCGCGGCAGCACCGTAGTCGCCACCGCGTTCCCATGCCTGCAACAAGTCGCTGGCCGCGGGCGTGCGCATCGATCAACCTGCCGGGACCGTGTAGCTGGGCTCGGTGGGCTCCTGCACGCTGGTATCGCGTTCCCAACCCTCGTTCTCCAGCTTCAGATGCTGAAGCGCCACGGCGTTGGCATTGGCGTCCAGGTCCGGCAGCGCCTGGTATTCCGACACCCAGCAACGGTAAAGCCGGTAGGCGAGCGCAAGCTGGCCGGCCTCGTTGTACACCTCGAGGATCAGGTCCTTGCGAAAATCCTTCAGCGACGCTTCGGCACCCAGACCCGCGCCGTAGTGCCAGACCTTGTTTGCCCACTTCTCGAACTCGGTATCGTGCGTGACGCCGCGTTCGATGGTGATCGCCTCGAATTCGCTGCGGCCCGGCGATTTGCGGCTGCTGCTGGGATCACCGCCTTCGCGATGCTTGACCACTTCGGTGGTGCGCTTGAGTCCCGACACCTTGCTGATGCCCGCCACGTAACGGCCATCCCATTTCAGGCGGAACTTGAAGTTCTTGTAGGGATCGAAACGCTGCGCATTGACGCTGAACTGAGCCATGTCGAAAGTCCTCAAGTCTGGATCTGGCCGGCCATCTGCTGCAGCTTGATGACCACGAATTCGGCTGGCTTCAGGGGCGCGAAGCCGACCACGATGTTGACGATGCCCAGGTTGATGTCGTTCTGCGTGGTGGTTTCACCGTCGCATTTGACGAAATAGGCGTCCGTCGGCGACTTGCCCTGGAAGGCGCCCTGGCGGAACAGGTTCTGCATGAAGGCGCCGATGTTGAGGCGGATCTGCGCCCACAGCGGTTCGTCGTTGGGCTCGAACACCACCCATTGCGTGCCGCGGAACAGGCTTTCCTCGATGTACAGCGCGAGGCGGCGCACAGGCACATATTTGTAGTCGTCGGCCAGCAGATCGGCGCCGCGCAGCGTGCGCGCACCCCACACGACCGGCCCGACCGCCGGAAAGCTGCGCAGACAATTCACGCCCAGGGGATTGAGCGTGCCGTTCTCTTCGTTGGTCAACACCGTGGCAAGCCCTTGCACGCCGTTCAACGCCGCATCCAGGCCGGCCGGCGCTTTCCACACGCCGCGTTGGGCATCGGTGCGCGCCATGATGCCGGCGACGACACCGCAAGGCACGAAAGTGTCAAGCTGTCCCTGCCGCGCCGGATCCGATTCGATCACGCGTGGGAAGAACAACGCTGCGTTGCGCGCGGCGACGCCATTCAGCCCCAGCGCGGTAAGCGCGGCATCGTTCCCTGCTGTGATGCTGCCGGCGCTGGTCCAGCCCGAAGGAGGATCGACGATCAACATGGCGCGCCGATCCACGCAGAACGCCATCGCAGCTTGATAAACCGGCGCGCTCGTATCGCCGCCGCGCAGGTCGGCGGGGATGCACAGCAGATTGAACAGATCCACTTTCTTCAACGAATACATGCCGGTCTTCGCGACGGCGTCGCCTTCGTAGGTGGCGTCATCGAGCGGATCGCTGTCCTTGGCCTGGGTGCTCACCGAGGTCGTGCCCGCGGTCGGGGTTGGTGGTGCTGGCGACCAGGTCACACCGGCTGCGACGCGTATCAGCGACGAACTCGCCTTCAGCACCCGGTCAACACGCCGCGGGCTTTCTTTTACGCTCAGGTTGAGAAAGCTTTCCTGCGTACCGCTGACCAGGTCGCGCACCGTGATGTTGAAGAGATCAGTCGCGGCCAGACCATACAGGGCCGCGACGTCAGCCGACACGTTTGTATCGATAACCACCTGCAACTGGTTGGCCCAGGTACCGGCAGACGCTGCTTCCAACGGCAGGTTGGCGACTGCAATCTGCGCCTTGGCAGTGGCCGCCGCGCCCTTGTAAAGGCGCACGATGACGGCTTGTCCACCGCCATTGAGGTAGAAATCGCGTACGGCGTAGCCCATCGGATAGGCCGGATCGAGCGCACCGAAATATCGCTCGTAGTCGCCGTAGCTGTTGATGATCACCGGACCGTCCGGATCGCTGCCCAAGGATCCCTTCGCGGCGCGGCCGATGAAAGCGGTGATCGACGTTGCCACACCGGTGATGGTGCGAACGCCGCTTGGAATTTCCTCGAGATAGACGCCTGGATAACTCAGGGTGGCTGGCATGTTGGTTTCCTCGGAAGTGACTAAAGCTTCGGCAATCAATGCGGTGACGCGTCGCCGCCGTGATTCAAGGCATACAGCACGGCGCCGTCAGGCAATCGGTAACTGCACAGCTCGCCACCTTGGACCAGATGCTCGAGTACGCGCTTGATGCGCTCGTGCTCGATTTCGTAGCGCTGCTGCGGCAACCACCAGCTAACGATCCCCTCCAGCGTGTCGGCGGCATGCGGATGACCGTGCAAATAGCCGAGCACGGATTGCTCGACCTCCCGCTCGCCTTTTTTGTTTCCGCGGGACAGACGGCTCATGCTTGGCCTCCACGTTTCCCGGTGATCCAGGCAACATGCGTGCCATCGAAAAAACGGGGACATATCGCGGATATTGCTCCATCGGCGTCGCCAGGCGGGTCGTGCTTGACCCGGTTTTTCGGCGCGAGCGGGTGCGCAACGACCCGCTCGCACTCGACTGCTTGAGGCGACAAGCTGAATTCCCGGGCGCGTAGGCTGGGATGACAATCCCAGCACCAGGATGTCGCGTGCAAGCTGGGATCATCATCCCAGCCTACGAGTTGTATGCGCGTGTGGCGGAGCGTGGAATAAATCAGAGCATGCTTAAAGAGGTTGTGGCGACAACCGGAATTCCCGCGTGTCGATACCGTGCTTTTTCAGCAGCTTGCCAAGCTGCCTGCGTTCCATTTCGCACATGCGTGCGGCCGCAGTGACATTACCGCAGCTGCGTTTCATCAAATTCGTCAAGTAGTCGCGTTCGAAAGCCAGCATCACGCGCTCTTTCGCGGCCATGTATGGCAGATTTTCCGGGCTCAGGATTGGCTGCGATGGCAGCGCGCGCATGCCAAGCACATCGCCGACGACGGACGCGTCTATCGTATTGCCTTCGGCGCGGATATAGGCGCGCAACGAAATGTTTTCCAATTCGCGCACATTGCCCGGCCAGTGATAGGCCGCAAGCGCCAGCAAAGCCGAGCAGGACCAATGTTTGCGCGGCCCGCTCAAGCGCTGCCCCACCAAACCGATGAAATGCTCGGCCAGCAGAGGCAAGTCGTCCGCGCGCTCGCGCAACGACGGCAGCCGAATGTGCAGGGCATTGAGCCGATATTGCAGATCGCGGCGAAATTGCCCGGCAGTGACGCGTTCTTCGAGGCAGCTATTGGTAGCGGCGATCACGCGCACATTGGATGAGCGTGTCACATCGCCGCCGACCGGCCGGTATTCGTTGTTCTCAAGCAGGCGCAACAGAGTGACCTGCGCCTTGCCCGACAAGCTATCCACCTCGTCGAGAAACAGCGTGCCGCCCCGCGCTTGATCGATCAGGCCAGCCCGCGCCTGTTTGGCATCGGTATAAGCGCCGCGTTCGTGCCCGAACAGTTCGCTTTCGATAAGGCTGTCCGGCAACGCGCCACAGTTGACCGGCACGAACGAACACCCGCGACGCGCACTTGCGTAATGAATCTCGCGCGCGGCCAACTCCTTGCCGGTGCCCGTCTCCCCTTCCACCAAGATATGCACATCGCAGCTGGCATAGCGCTTCAACTGCTCCATGACCAGCAAAAAAGGCCCGGATTGCCCAAGCATCGCCGACATAAACACCTCCTTGGCCTTAAGCCGACGCGAGAATGTCTCTGCACTCCAACGGTGTGATGTTCCCCAGCCAGATCGTAAGCCCGCCTATATTGAGCATGCGGGCGCGTCCACGCAAGAGGCGGGGCCAGCAGAAGTGGCAGTTGCCCTTTTTCTGTCATCTCGGCGCAAGCCGGACGATGATCAAGGCACATCATCAGGTCGCAAGCAGATTGCGAAAAAACGCGCACCGTCCGCGACGAAGCAGCCTCGACGCCATCTTTTCAGCCGCCCACGGCGCTGCGCGCAATAAGCTGCCTTGACGATTGTAGTCACGTACAGCATCGTGCCCAGGCTGCCCAAGCAGACTCCTTCGACTTGACGCTGACACGATTTAAATCTGCTCTCTTGCCTCAACGTGTAGACTGGGATGGCAATCCCAGCATAAGGATGCTGTGTGGAAAGCTGGGATTGTCATCCCAGCCTACGCGCTGCACAGCCTGAATCACCCTGCTTTGCGATAGCGCTCCGCCGGATGCACCCCCGAGAAGTGCACCAGCATGGCTTTTCTCGCCGCATCGTAGGCATCCCACTGTTCGGTGTCGGGCAGCAACGGAAGCGTGATGGCTTCACGACGATCGAAACCAACCAGCGCCGCGTCCACCAATTCGTCGACCGACATCATCGGCGGCAACTCGTCGACGTTCCGGCCGGAGCGGTCCCAGATCTCGGTAGCCGTGGCGGCCGGAAGCACAGCTTGGACATACACGCCGCCAGGCCCCAGCTCGCGCTGCAGCGTCTGAGACAACATCAGCACGAAAGCCTTGGTTGCACCATACAAAGGACTGCCAATTTCATGCGCTATGCCAAGCACCGAGCCGATGTTGACGATCGCCCCGCCCTGCTCGCGTACAAAGCGCGACGCGGCCGCCGACGCGAGCCGCGCAACTGCCGTGACGTTCAGATCGACCAGCGCGGAGATCGTGTCGGGCGGCAAGTCGCCGAACGCGCCCGCCTTGGAGGCCCCGGCGTTGTTGATCAGTATGCCGATGCGGCTGTCATCGCGAAGCCTGGCTTCGACCTGCGCCAACTGCGTGCGATCGACCAGATCCGCCCGCAAAATGTCGATGGCAACGCCGTGTTCGGCGCGCAGGCGCTCAGCCAGTTGCTCCATTCGGCTCTGATCGCGCGCAACCAGCACCAGGTCGTGCCCGCGCCTGGCAAAGCGGTCGGCATAGGTGGCGCCGATGCCGCTTGAGGCACCCGTGATCAGCACTGAGGGTTGAGTGGACATGGAGGGACTCCTGGATCGGGATTTAGGGATGCCGGCCGCTGACGCGGGAAACTGCTAAGGGGTGGCTGGCCGGATGCGAAGGAAAATTAGCCCCTTCCAGGTCCGCTCACTAGCCGGTAAATTCGGTAGGCACCCTTCCCTAGGTGAGAGGCCGTGGACCGACTCGAAGCCATGCGGATCCTGCTCACGGCGGTAGACACGGGCAGCCTTTCCGCGGCCAGTCGTCAACTGCGTATTCCGCTGGCCACCGTCAGCCGTCGTGTAGCGGAGCTGGAAGAACACCTGCGTGTCCGCCTGGTGCTGCGAGGTACGCGAAAACTCACCTTGACCGAAACGGGCCGCGATTACGTCGCCTCGTGTCGGCGCATCCTGGAAGACCTGGTGGAGGCCGAGCGCACGGCAGCCGGCGAGTATCGGCAGCCGCAGGGAGAGCTGGTCATCAGTGCACCGCAGGCCATTGGTCGCTATCACGTGGTCCCCGTGCTGGTCGAATTTCTGCAGGCCTACCCAAAGATTCATGCCCGCATCCAGTTGAGTGATCGCGTCGTCAACCTGCTTGAGGAACATGTCGATGTCGCCGTACGCCTGGGCGAGCTTCCGGATAGCGACATCATCGCCACCCGCATCGCACTCATCGGCCGCGTGCTTTGCGCCAGCCCCGCCTATCTCGCATCGCACGGCGCCCCCAAGGAGCCGAACGATCTTGTTGCACACGAATGCATTACCTATGAGGGTTACACCGCCGCAGACCGATGGGAGTTTCGCTTTGGCCGGACCCATCAGCTCGTGCAGGTGTCGTCGCGCCTCATCGTGAATTCGGCAGAGGCCGCCGTCGTTGCCGCTGTCGCCGGTGCCGGCATTGCTCGTGTTCTATCGCATCAAGTGGCCGAAGCATTGAAATCGGGGGCGCTGGTACAGCTGCTGCAAGCATTCGAACCCGCGCCCATGCCAGCCAGTCTCGTGTATCCGAATCAGCCGCATGCGCCGTTGAAACTGCGTGCATTCCTGGACTTTGCGACGCCGCGGCTTCGGCAGCGCCTCGGCTATGAAAACCCGCCGGGCGCCTAGCCGATCGCGGCCTCATTCGCGCTGTGTGAAGCGGAGGAGATGGGTGCGCAGAGCCACGATCTCCTTTTGCAGCCTGGAGAAATCCCTGGGCGACTGCGCACATGCTTCATCGAGATTCACGCCCAGCGCGCGTTCGCGAAGGAACGGAAGATGGATATCGCCCGATCCCATGATCTTCCGGCTGGCTCGAGCGCCCTCCCTCTCCCTTGGCCGGACAGGGAGGGGGCGCTTTGGGCTCAGTCGACGTTCACCCGGCCCATGGGGATCCGAAGAATCCAGGCAGCGTGGCCACTGCTTAAGCTTTGCATCACATTAATAGTGTAAAATCGCCGTCTTTTGCCTGTATCCATGACGCAAACCACTCGACGGACGATGGTCCGTGGCCCGACCTTCATTCGCCTGCTTGCTCGCTTGACGGAAGTGGCTGATGTTCCTGCGCCCAGCCAGTCATTGTCATGCCGGCTGAGTGATTGGCTGGACTGGAGCCAAGCGGTTGCGCTGTCCACGGCACTGGACGGCAAGCCGTCCCTGGAGGATTCCGGCGCCCCTCTCCCTGGCGGCACTGAAGAAGACGCGTGTGCCCGCGTGCGCATGGCGTTGACCCAAACCATTGTCGGCGACCAGGCATTGACCGTCTTGAAGACGCGGGGCCATGGCAAGACGATCGCCGAAGAAAGACAACTGAATCCATCTCTCGACTACACGGTCTTTCGTCAGCACTACCTCACCATGCAGCGGCGCATGCAAACGGCCGTCGGCAACTTGCGAAGCCAGCTTCGGGGCGTGCTTGCGCAGAAATCGGCGGACATGGCCCACCTCGCGCAAGTGGACGCCGCCATGGAGGTGGCGTTGAGCCCGCGCGAGCAGAAACTGATGGCCTCGGTACCCGCTTTGCTTGGCAAACACTTCGAACGTCTGCGCCAGCACAGGCAGGATTCGCGCACCGCGCCGGACGCGTGGCTGAACCTATTTCGCAAGGACATGCAGAGCCTGTTGCTCGCCGAACTGGATGTTCGTTTTCAACCGGTCGATGGCCTGCTTGCAGCGCTTCGCGCTCGCTGAATCGGATTTATGCTTAGAAATCTTGCTTTTTACGCTGTGTTCCTCGCTGGCCTTGCTGCCGTATGCTGGATCGGGGCGGGTCATGTCGGCTCCAATCCGCTGGGGGCCGCGGTCGCGATGCTCATCGGCGCGTGTTATCTCGTCGGCGGATTTGAGCTGCATCGCAGCCGGCAGGCCACCGCCATGCTGGAGCACGCCGTTTCCGGACTGACCGTGTCGCCGCTCAGCCTGAACGAATGGCTCGACCGCCTGCCCCCTCGCCTGCGCACAGCGGTACGCCTGCGTGTCGAGGGGGAGCGCTCGGCTTTGCCCGGCCCGGCCCTGACGCCGTATCTGGTCGGCTTGCTGGTGCTGCTGGGCATGCTCGGCACGCTACTCGGCATGATGACGACGCTCAGGGGCACCGGCCTGGCGCTGGAGAGCGCGACGGATCTGCAGGCCATTCGCGGATCGCTCGCCGCACCGATCAAGGGCCTGGGGTTTGCATTCGGCACCTCCATGGCCGGCGTTGCCAGCTCGGCGATGCTCGGCCTGCTTTCGGCCCTGACCAGGCGCGAGCGGCTCCACGCGGTGCTACGGCTGGACACCAAAATCGCCACCACCCTGCGCGTCTATTCGCCGGCCTATCAGCGTGAGGAAACGTTCAAGTTGCTGCAGCAGCAGACCGAGCTGCTGCCTGCCCTCGTCCATCAATGGCAGGCGATGATGGCGGCCATGGAGCGGCAAAGTATTGCCGCGAGCGAGCGGCAGCTTGCCAGCCAGGACAGCTTTCATGCCAGGACCGAGGCGGCTTATCTACGCCTTGCCTCCTCCGTCGAACAATCGTTGCGCCAGAGCGCCGCCGAAAGCGGCCATGCCGTCAGCGCCGCGCTGCAACCGGCCGTGGAAGCCACCATGGCCGGCCTGGTGCGCGAAACAGCTTCCCTGCGCGACACCGTTACGCACGCGGTACAGCTTCAATTGGGCCAGCTATCCGCCGGCTTTGAGAAAACGGCTGCGACCGTGGCGGAAACGTGGGACGAGGCACTGACCCAACACCGACAATCCAATGCGGCGCTTGTGCAAGATCTGCGCATGTCGCAGACGCAGTTGACCGAAACCTTCGATCGCCGCTCGCTCGACTTGCTGGAAGGCATTGCCACGCGCCTCGACCTGACCGTTAACCATCTGTCGGACGGCTGGAACAACGCATTGTCGCAGCAACAGACAGTCCATGCCGATCTGACCACTCGCCATGAGCACGCATTGGCCTCAGCCGCCGTAACCTTCAAGGAGCACGCGACGTCGCTGGTCCAAGTCGTGCATCAGTCGCATACGGATTTGCAGAGCACACTGGAATCGCGTGACCAGCTGCGCCTAACTGCCTGGACAGAAACCTTCTCTACGATGACCACGGCATTGAGCCAACGTTGGGAGCAGCAGGATGAGCACTCCGCGCAGCGGCAAGTTGCGGTTTGCGACTCGCTTGCCCAGACCATGCGCGACGTATCGGCGCAAATGCAGGCACATACCGGCGACACCATCTCGGAAGTCTTCCGTCTGGTGCAGGCTGCGTCGGAAGCACCCAAAGTGGCGGCTGACGTCATCGCCGAACTACGCCGGAGCCTGTCCGACAGCATGGCTCGTGACAACGCCATGCTGGAGGAACGCAACCGCTTGCTGGGCACCCTGGAAACCTTGCTCGATGCCGTCAACCTCGCGTCGAAGGAGCAACGCTCTGCGGTCGACGCGCTGGTGACCACCTCGGCGGATCTGCTGGATCGAGCCAGCACACGCTTTACCGGCCAAATCGAGGCGGAGGTCGGCAAGCTGGAGACAGTGGCTGCCCAGATCGCCGGCGGCGCCGTTGAAGTGGCGAGCCTGGGTGAGGCATTCGGCACGGCCGTCCAGCTATTTGGCCAGTCGAACCAGGCCTTGATGGATCAGTTGCAGCACATCGCCGATGCACTGGATCAGTCGCTATCGCGCAGTGACGAACAGCTCGCGTATTACGTGGCGCAAGCCAAGGAAGTGATCGACCTGAGCATGCTTTCGCAAAAGCAGATCATCGAGGACCTGCAGCGCATGGCTCGCCAACCGGCGTCGGCCGGAGTTGAAAGCGCATGAACGACGACTGGGAAGCCGACGAGGTATCGGCGGCGCCGATCTGGGCCGCCTTCGGTGACCTGATGTCGGTGCTGCTGGGCGTGTTCGTACTGATCCTGGTGGGCGTGATCGGCGTGCAACTGCAACTGTCCCATCGCTTGGACGACGAGATCAGACAGCGGCAAGCCGAGGCACAGCGCAGCAAGGCCCTGGAGCAGGCGCTGGCAGCTCCATTGGCCGCAGGCCGCGTCACTCTGGTCAATGGACGCATCGGCATCAGCGGCAACGTGCTGTTCGCGCTCAACTCCGATCAACTGCAGCCCGAGGGCCGCGAGCTGTTGAAGAGCCTGGCCGGCCCGCTATCGAACTACCTCAAGGCACGCGGCGGCCAGCTGATGGTGAGCGGCTTCACCGATGATCAGCAAGTCCGCGATGACAATCGTCGGTTCGCCGATAACTGGGAGCTCTCGGCGGAGCGCGCGCTGACCGTGACCCGCACCCTGGTTGCCGAAGGCATCCCCGCCTCCTCGGTATTCGCCGCCGCGTTCGGCTCGGAACAGCCAGTCGCCCCGAACAGCAATGACGAAGGACGAGCCAGGAACCGGCGCGTGGAAATCGCCCCCCTGCCGGGCCCGCCATCGGCGACAGCCACTACTCATGAGCCATAGCAGGACTCACGCCAGAGTGACGCTTGACGCGTGGCGCAAGCAGCGCGCCGATCGCATGAATCCGGTTCGCTTTCAATTCATCGAGGCAATGGAGCGACGCGCGGCCAGTCATACGGGGGAAGTGCGCCGGCTGCTGGACGACAAGCTGTCCGAACTGCTTGACGCCTATGCCAGTGATCTCGAAAAAGCGGCCGATAACGCAACAGCGCCATGCCCACCCGAGCGCGGAGCGCTCGGCGTGCTGATCGATCACATCGCCAGCCATGCGGCAGCGCGCAGCAACGAGCTGGCAGCGAAAGGCGTGCCGCTCTATCGCCACGACTTTCCAAGCTTGGGCATGCTCGACGAGTTCAGGAAAATCTGGTCCCAGGTGCGCGCTCAAAGCCAGTTGCTGCAGTCACTGGAGCCGGTGCCCGCGCATGCGGGCCCCCTCAACTCAAGCGCCCTCGTCCATCGCTCGATCACGCTGATGCGCGAATGGTCACCCGAGTATCTGCAGCACTTTTTGTCCTACGTTGATGATTTGTCCTGGATGGCGCAGATGAATGCCTACGGGGTCTCGGCAGTCCCAGCCAAAGACGCGCCTCCCAACAGGAGTGCCAGAAAGCGCGCAGCGGATAAATGATGGGCGTGATCTCAGCCATTGAGATTGACTGAGAGCAGGTTGACGCCATTTCAAAGCGAGTCGTCATTCCGACAGATGCCGGTATTGTCAGTAGCTCCAAGTGGCTCACTCGTCATGGTTCAAGTCGGGGAGAAGATGTGCATACTGGCTGGAATCTTGGATGGTCAAGGCCGCTTGCAGGAGACATGACCAGGTGGGTACAGCACAGTTGCCATCGACAGCAGAACGCACCAACGGAGCATCCATCCGGATCGGCGCTCTCGTCCCCCTGAGCCGGCCAGGCTGGGTCGAGGCAGGCCAGCACTTGCTTGCCGGACTCGAACTGGCGGTTCGCGAAGTCAATGACAACGGCGGAATTCTAGGCAAACCACTCGAACTGATCGTCCGCGACACCGCAGCTGATCCACAGCGCGCCACGGCTGCCGTGGATGAATTGGCTGGCCTGGGCGTGGCCGCACTAGCGGGGGAATATCACAGCGTCGCCGCCCGCGCAGCAGCTGCCCGAGCCGATGCTCTAGGCCTGCCCTTCCTTTGCTCATCAGCGGTACTCGACGCACTCACCGAACAGCCAACCGATTGGGTCGCGCGCCTCGCTCCGGCACAATCCTACGGCTGGAAGATCTACGCGGACTTCCTCCTCAACGCAGGCCACCGTCGAATCGCCGTGGCCATCCAGCCGAGCGTCTACTGGGCCTCCGGCACGCGCATTCTGCGGGACTACCTTGCGCCACGCGGCGGCACTGTCCTCGAGCTCGACATGGGTGCGCATGCACCCACGGCGGTATGCGACCAGTTGGTCGAAAATCGCGCCACCGCCCTCCTCCTGCTGGTCGGCTACCCCGAACCAGCAGCATCGATCGTCAGATCGGTCCGCCGCGACCAGCGTCTCGCCGGGCTATTGATTGGCGCTCCAGCGGGGCAACCGGAATTCGCCGAGTGGCTTACGTTGCTGGGTGACGACGGCAACTCCATCCCGTTCCTGCGCTACCTGCCCGAGCGCTTCAGCTCGCTCGGCGTACGCGTCGAGGCTGCCCTGCGTGAGCAACTGACCGAAGCGCCCTCCTTCCTTGCGTTCGAGGGCTACGACACGCTCACTGTTCTCGCCGAAGTGCTGCGCTCTCACGGTGTGGATAAGGAGCGCAAAGTCGAATACTGGTCGCGTGTCGCGGTCGAAGGCACCCGCGGGAAGATCCAGTTCTCCCGCACGCCAGGCATAAGCGTGTGGCAATGGACTTGGCCGCCGGTCCAGGTTGTTGACCGTGATCCGAATGAACCCGATCGCTTTCGAATCCTGCACGCCGGTTGAGCGCGTTGGGTGCTTCGCACGACGTGTTCAAACTGGATTGACCGGCTACTTTGCGTCGTTTTGCGCTCGCCCGAAAACCATGCTACCCGTCAGATAAGCATCCGCTCATCCTCAGATGATTCGCTCGGCATCGACGAGTCGTAGTGTTGGACGGTTTCCGGGTGAGTCAGCAAGTAGCGGTCGTCTTCGGGGAAATAGCGAGCGCGCGAAATGTCTTCGCCCGCGAAAGCCTTGATCGAGGCTTCGTCTTTCCACCAGCTGAGCGTGACGATTTCCGATCGCTGCGCATCGAGATCCCGCACCGCGATCACTGCCGCCAGATTTCCTTCCGTGCCCCGGTACTCCGCCAGCCCCGTCGCGGTGACGTACTCCACATATTCGTCTTTCAATTCGCGTCGAATTTCCGCGCGCCACTCTCTCAGGATAGCCATACGCCCTCCGCTAGTGGATTGTTCAATAAGGCGTTTTTCCTAAAAGCCAAGCACTCCAAACCCCGATTTTCAAGGAACTCAGCCTCGGCTGGATATATCTTGACAATCAAGATACTTGATCATAGAGTTACTCCAAGGCCGCTGGAGTACCACTTCCCTTGAACACCTCAAGCAAATCGCCCCAACGCCGAACCAAGCCTAGTCGCAACACCCACGACGACCGTGTCGGCCGGGTTGACGTTTTGATCCGCGAGATGGCCGCCCAAACGGTCGTGACCAGCCAGATCGTGGCCAGTCACTTCGGTCTGCATACCACCGACCTACGCGTGCTGGACATCATCTACATGCGTGGAAAGGTACTTGCCGGCGAGTTGGTGAAAGCCACCGGACTCACCTCCGGTTCGGTCACGGCGCTGGTCGACCGATTGGTCAAGGCAGGCTATGTCGAGCGCCGCGACGACGCCGCGGACCGCCGCAAAGTCTGGGTATGCAGTCGCCATGACGCCATTGAGCCGATCAAGGAGATGTTCATGCCCAGCCAGGTTCGCATGTACGAGTTGTGGCGCACGTTCACGGCGGAAGAGCTCGAAACGATTGCGTCTTTCCTGGAACGCACCACGGCACTCGCCGCCGAGTGTGCGGAGGAAATGCGGCGAGAAAGTAAATCGACAGGCACAAAACACCCTCATAAACCCCACCCTCATAAACCCAAGGAGAAAGCATCATGACTTCGCTCCACACCACCAGGCAGCCCGGTACCGCACCGAATTCAACCTCCACCGCCATGCGCCGAGTGGGCTACGGCTTGAGCACATTCGCCGTGCTGTTCCTGCTGCTGGATGCCGGCATGAAAGTGATGGCCCTGCCCGTCGTGCTACAAGCCAGTGCACAGCTCGGATACCCTGCCACTGCCGGCTTCGCGCATCTGCTGGCAGCGATGATGCTTGCAAGCACCTTGCTCTACGTCATTCCCCGCACATCCGTATTAGGAGCTGTGCTGCTCACCGCTTATCTGGGCGGGGCGGTCGCAAGCCATCTCCGGGTCGGCGACCCTGTCGCTACGCACGATTTGTTCGGCGTCTATCTCGCGATCTTTATCTGGGGTGGCCTGTATCTGCGCAACTCAAACCTGCGCGCCGTGTTTCCCTGGTGCCGGTAAACGATTCATCAAGCTCCACCTCATCCCGCAAGGGTTCAAACGACACGCTTTCCAAACGGAGGTAAGTATCATGTTCAGCATCCTAGGTATGGTTGGGCTCGTACTCGTCGCGGCAGTGGCGTGCCTTCTGATTTACGCGGCCACGCGCCCGGATGAATTCCGCATTGCCCGCTCGGCAACGATCGATGCCCCCGCCGAGACGATTTACCCCCTGATCAACGACCTTCGCCGCTTCAACGAATGGAATCCCTTCGCCAAAGGCGACCCCTCGCTCAAGGTGACCTATGGAGCCTCCTCAGAGGGACGCAGCGGGAGTTACGATTGGGATAGCACCGGCCGAGCCGGCAAAGGCCGCATGCAAATCACCGACACCGTGCCCGCCAGTCGCGTCACCATGAGCCTTCAATTCGACAAGCCCATGAAGGCGACCAACACCGTCCACTTCACTTTGCAACCGCAAGGCGCCGCGACCGAAGTTTCCTGGGAAATGACCGGCGCCTCGAACTTCATGCAAAAGCTGTTCGGCGTGTGCTTCAACATGGACAAGATGGTGGGTGGTGAATTCGACAAGGGACTGACCAGCTTGAAAGCGCAGGCGGAAGCGGCGGGCGCGAAAGGCACGGTATAGAAATCTAGTCAATGGATGTGGGGTGGCGCTGAAGCGACACGGGGCCACTCCATGTCCATAGCGCCCTCCCTTCATTGAAACTCGCGATCGTGGATCACTGCGTCACGATGACCGCCTCGACGCACTCGCCATGGCCGTCGCGTATTGGGCCGAGTGGCTCAGCCGCGACCTCGCAAAGGAAGAAGACAGGCGCATACGGCAACAAATAGAGGAGGAGCATCGCAAGTTCGAAGACTCCTCCCTCGATCACTCATCGCCGCGCGCCAACTTTTACGACAACTACTAACCGTAGACTTCGAGCTCCTCAAAGCCTCGATCAATACCGCGTAAAATGTCACCGCACATAGCGGTGACACCTAGCATTTTCGTTATCTCGGGGTCTTGCTTCGTGACCGCGAGCGCGATCTTAGCGAACTCCCAAAATAGTGTGCCGCCTGCGGGTTCACCTTCCTTTGATGTGAAATCACGGCACTCTGAATAAAAGAGGGAGCGTGCGCTATAGAGGTTGTGGAAGTTCTGGCGTGATCCATCCTGCACTTGCTCGGCAATGATGGGTAACAGGGCGCCCATCAAAATTAGACCGCCGTTTTTCCCTCGTGCCTTCACTCGTGTCAGTCGATCCGCCAAGTGAAGCTGAAAAATCATCACTTCATGTGCCGTTGGTCTAAACACATCGCGTGATGTTCTTTCCCATTCCTTACCAACGGCACCGAGCATCACCCCGCCAGTAACGCCTTCAAGGGAATCGAGCAGGAATGCCGCGGCCAACGCGGCACGTTCCTCCACGGTCGTGCGCTTCGATTTACTGAACGGCCACACTAGGAAGTCCCCGTCCAATTGGAGTATTCCATAGCTTACATGTCTTGCGGCGCCCTAGCGTGCCCACAATAGTTAGGCAATAGTTAAAGACATGCATGATTTAGAGGACTACTTCCGATTCAGCAACGTATCTGTCACAAGCACTAATGCTTACGCCGATTATCACAGCACGGCGCATTAAGTCCCATTGCTCTATTTATTGAGCCATTGCGCACGCACCAAGCTGGCGAATGCCTACATCGCGCAACCACTGCGATCTATTACGATCAGAGCGTCATCGGCACAATCTCTGTTTGCGACTATGCCGACGACATTTGCAGTAGCGCGGTAAGAAAGCGCGGCCCACACGGGTTAGGCCCCCATGTGAGCCGCTAAATCACAATCAACGCGAAAGGAGTTGATCATGATCTGCAACGATCATACGACACACGAACGCCCTTCTGAACTGTTCTGGCTCATCAACGAGCCGCAACTGCCCTCGGACCCTAAGCAGGCGAAGCGACACACGTACCAAATGAGAATCGCCGGCACGTCGCTGGCGATGTGTGTGATTCGAAACCTGCTAAGACACCACGACGCCTACCGCCGAAAGAAGGCGACCCTCACGCCATCCGATGCCGAGGCATGGCCGCTCAGTCCAACGCAACTGCAGGGTCTACGCGCGGCGTTGTATTTCCTTCGCATACATAGCGACCAACTGCTGAAAGCTGAGCGGGACGAATAAGCCGTTCGCGTACGCATGACTCCTTTTCGCGGCACCTCGATGGGAGATCGGAGTGCCGCCATGGAGTCGGGCGCAGAAAGACTGGAATGCTTCAGTCTGTGCAAAGAGTAGATAGGGACATCCCAATTGGCTGTTTCGGCTACCCGATTTGCTCGGTTTTCGCCCTGACACGGGGTGAGTTGATTCCCTTGCGCGCTCCTGCTGGGGACTAGTCCGACGAGCAACTCTTCTCACCTAAATTTCCAAGAAGTAGATTTATATTTATGATTTATAAGACAAATATGAATTGAGGCGGCCTTAATCCCTGCATGCACGCTGACACTAACCCTAACTATCCTTACTTGCATAACCTTCCTAACCAACACACTGGAGGCGTGAGATGAGGTGGCCGCATTTGGAGGGTCCGATGAGCATCCTGAGTTTCTTGACCCTGGAAGATCTCCAAACGGCAGATCCGCGCGACGCCATCAAGTGGGGGAACCTGACAGTGGACGAGCTCGGGCCTGGCGGCCTACCTCGCCTGAACCACAATGGTGTGCGCATCTATCGCAACGGGGATTTGACCGAAAATCGGCGCCTTGCCCTGCAGGAATCGGCGGAACGAGTCCTGGCGGACGAAAGGTCACAAAAGGCACCCATCCGTGACGTGGGTATGCAAGGCCACGTCTGGATGCTGATCCACGGCAATCTGGTCCTCAGCGCTCCTGAGCCTTTATTGTTAAGTGGAGCAATTGAGCCCGCTACGCTTACATCAGAGATCTATGACGCCATGCTGGTAGAAGTGGTCATGAACGCGGAGGACGACCCCGCCTTTGCTCGGCATGATCCAGATGCGTTGAAGCAGATGTTCGCGCGCCTACGTAAAACCCTACAGGCCAGTCTGATGCCGCCTACACCTAGCAGCGTTGCCACGGATCCGCCCGTAATCACGCCCGGTCGTGGGACACCGATGGAGCGCATGGCTGCTCAACGCGAAGCATTCCTGGACCGCGGTTGGCCGACAGCCACCGAACTGGCCAGGCTATGGGGGAGCAAAGCAGAGAACAGCTCGCGATTCACTAGCGCGCTGCGTCGAGACAAGAAACTTTTCGGTGTGTGGTCAACGAGACACGGTGGCACCTACGTCCATCCGGATTTCCAATTCGTGGATGCGCATACGCTCTCGCCGCACGCGCCAGCGCTGTTGGAGGCGTTGGAAACCATCCCCGGCTTTAGCGACGATCCCAATGACGTGAAAGGCGGTGATCCGGGACGATGGCGGCGCCTGTTCTGGTTGTACGAACCACGTAAGGAATTGAGCGAACGTAACCTGGCCGAAACGGCGGCGATGAAGCAGGGTCAAAGTGCGCTTAATGCGGTGGTCGCCATGGACGGAGTGGACGAAACCCCACGCACGCCCGCGGACGTGTTCGCCGAGGCTCCCGAGGCGGTGATTGCCCTCGCCCGCAAGGATGCAGCTGATGACCGCTCCCCTATTTGAGCTGCCTCGCCTTTTGATCAGCCAGCTAAAGAGGGGGATCGCACGTCCGGTTAAATCTTTGTATATTCAAGAGCGACTTACCTGCGTGGCGGCCCCTTCAACGCTGCCCGTATTTATGGGGGGCGCATGGTTTTCGGAGTATGTCGGCTCACTGGAAAGCGAGGGACGTTCGTCGACTCGCATCTCTTGCCCAAAGCACTGACGCGACCATTGCAGCCAGGGAAGCCTTTCGTCGAGGCTGGCAGAGGCAAGCGGCCAATTCGTAGATTCAGCAGCTGGTATGACAATCGCCTGGTCACCAAAGAGGGTGAAAGGATATTGCGTGACTTAGATGATTGGGGTATTGCAGAACTCAGGAAACACCAGCTTATTTGGAGCGGCTTGGATTTGGATACTGAGCCGCCCTTGATTGAAAGAGTCCCCGACACAAGTTTCGGCGTTCGCGAAATTAGGGGAATAGATAGGGCTCGATTGCGATTGTTTTTGCTCAGCTTGCTATGGCGTGCCGGAGCAACGAATCGAATGGAGTTTGATGCAGTATCCATGCCCGAGAGCGAGCTAAGTCAGCTCGGGGATATGATCCGAACGAACAACCCTGGCCCTCTTTCTTTCTATCCGGCCACACTCATACAACTTGTTCCATCGGGTGAAGTACATAACTATTCACCCACAGCAGGCGTTAAGAAGCAGCTATCTCGAGATGGAACTCAGGAATGTGAGATTCCGTTTTTCAGGTTTTACTTTGACGGACTGATTGTTCATATGCATCGCAGTTCTCGTAAGAACTGTGCAGTAGATAAGACGCTATTAGTAGGTGGCGACGATTTGCTTCTGGTAAGCATCATGGATACGGGAAAATCTGCGCAGTACGGCTACATGGCTCAGGTGGTAAAAGAAGCCAATGAAGGATGGCCCGATGTAATGAACAAGCTCAACCCTCCATAGTGAATGAGGAATGCTAGCTGTGTAGATCAGGGCAATATCGATCGATATGGGGAGTAAATCGTGAATCTTCGACTCATTGGGAAAAGACTTGCTCAGGCTCGAAACCTGCTGGAGTTAGCCGTTGAAAAAGTGGAGGCTGATACTGGAATACGAAGGGCTCGTCTGGCCTCAATTGAGTCGGGTACGGAAGCGCCCTCTGGTGATGAACTTTTGATCATGGCAAGTTATTACGCCAGGGACGTCCGTGATTTTATTGACCCTTCTCGACCGGAACCCTTTAAAGAGACCAGCATTCTCTATCGAAAACATGGTCCTGCGTTCACTGCAGAGGATCGGCGTTCCGTTCAGGAGTTTTTGTTTCTATGCGAAATTGAGGCGGACTTAGCGTCTCAATTAAACGTTGAGCGTGTGTCGTTTGAGTTCAAGCCATCAAATGGCGATCTTCACAAGACGCATGGCGTGGATGCCGCCGCCGCACTTCGCCGAACCCTTGGATACACGGCGAGGCAGATTCGCTTAGATATCTACGCAGATTTTCGACTTATAGGACTCCACGTTTTCCGTCGCCGGCTGCGAAACAAAGATTTATCAGGGCTATACATTGAACACCCTGTCGCTGGTCATTGCATTCTCGTTAACTATGATGAGGACATTTACCGACAAAGATTTTCTGTTAGTCACGAAGCGGCGCACGCCATCTTCGATTCGAATGATACGGCAAGCATCTCTTATGAGAGATCCAGCTCCAAATATAACAAGATGGACTTGAAAGAGATTCGGGCTAATCGATTTGCATCGCACTATCTAATGCCGCCGACGCTTCTTCCTAGGGTTCCTAGCTGGAGCAAAGAGTTGGCTTTACATTGGGCGCAAACGCTGAAAGTAAGTACCGAGGCGTTGTCATACGCATTGCGCGAAGCAGATCTTGTGGATGATGCAGCAGCGAGAATGATTCGTTCCGTACGCGTACCCATGATTGATAAGGTCGACCCCGAAGCCCCATCTAATTTGTCCCCTTCGCAGCTGGCGCGAAGAAAAGAGCTTATGGAAATGGGTTTGTCCGACTATTACGTCGGACTTTGCTTTGAAGCTCACCATCGCGGACTGATTTCAGCTGGTCGACTAGGCGAGGCCTTTCTGTCCGACTATAGGGGGCTACGCGAAATATCGGTGCTGTATGGACGGAGCATCGTCAATGAACTTTGATCCCAGTCGCTTCTCGCCAATGTCCGTAGCGGATTCGTGCGCCGTATGGAATATGCTTTCTTCGCAGCGCTTAAATAGGGCTGCTGTTGGCGCAAATCTGCATTTCTGCATCACGCCCGCCGTGCTGTACGAGTGCCTTTTTAAGCCTAGAAAGAATATATCGCAAGAACAGACAGAGCTGATGGGGCAGCTTCGGACTGAGCGGGACGCGGGGCGTTTTCCTGTTCAAGGTTGTAGCTTGGACGACTTGCTTGCGGTCTTGTCGAAGATACCTAAAGGGCTTGGTGCCGGCGAGCTATCGTGCATTGCGACTGCTTACGGAATCCGAAGCATTGCGTTCATGACGGATGAGCGTCTCGCGCGACGCGAGGCGGAAGGAAAACTCGGCCTTTCTGTGGAAACGACACCTCGCCTCTACGGTTACCTTCATTACCACAAGCATCTAAATGATGGCGATCACAACGCAGTCATTGCCGAGCATGAGAAATTTGAAAGGAGGCCGCTTACAAAGTTCTTTCAAGACACATACGAAGAGGCAATGCGATGCAGGCTTATGGTCGCGACCACTAATGCCGACGCATCTGGGCAGAGCGAAGGCATCGGAGAAGAAAATGCCCAGGGCGGAGCACCATCTTAGGTCGTTTAAAACGATCTCTTCGTAGTGAGCGAGCGGCTGTGAATTAATCGGGGGAGGATGACACCAAAGTTACCGACAGCCCAACGTCCTCTCAGTTTTGGATGGCTCATCCGCTTGGAGACAAATCCACCAATCAAGGAGATTAGGTGTGGATGGGCGATCTCAGTGCAAGCTTAGCTCTGTGCCATATTAACCTACAGACTCGTCAGCCACCATTGACGATATCGATGAAGGCGGACCTGGCAGTTCGCCGCCCAACTTTCGCCAAGCTTCCTTTGCATCCAAATACAACTCATGCCCTACCCCGTCACGTTCCAAGGTCGGCTTCATCCGAATGGCCTGATTGCGCGCCTTGTTTTTCAGCCACAGGTTAGTGAAAGTCTCGATCGCCTCAACTTCGTCGTCTTTGATGGCATCCATATCCAGACCCACCAATTTCGTGAAGGTGTCCTGCTCTTCTTTGGTAGGCGATCCATTTTCGGCGGGAAAGGTATAGTTCCCCGGCTTGCCCATTGGCGACACCATGGGATTCATTCGCACAATGCGACTGTCCACCAGCGGAGGCAATGCAGGCGGCACTGCACCTGCCATGACATGCGCAATGAAGCTGGCCGAATCAGGCGGGTCATCTACAATCGCGCTAGCGAGTTTCCTCACATCCGCCAGGACACCTTGAGCGTACAAGGTACTGTATAGCGCCCGATTCGAATCGGGCGGGTCAGGAGGTGGCGGCGCCAAGCATACCGTGCCAGTGCCAATAGATAGCGCGATCACAGACTTTGATCGCCCTTGCATTACCATCGCCTCAGTCACCGCAGCCAGCACGGGGTTGTTGCAGCCCGTTACGCCACCATCCCAGTAACGTTTACCCGAATCATGTGGCAGTACCGCCGGTTGATCAAAATACAGAACGGGTGCGGTGGATGACGCATGAATTGCCTCCACCAGCGGCACTTGCGCAGGATCACCACTTCCAAGGTTCGCCCCCTGGGCCGGCGCTGAGCGGAAGAACCGTGCACGATTGCGGTCGTAATCGAATCCGATAATAAGCAGATGAACCGGCTTGCCGCTGGTCTTGCCCGGAATATCCTTCACTGCATCCTGCATAGGCAAGTTGCAACAACGAGGGAACGCCTCCTTCAATCCGCCAAGCTTCGCATCCGTGCGATACCTAGGGGTGGGAATGAATGATGGGTGCGGCCATTTTTTTACGAATATGCTTTCGCGCCTCTTCGGATCTTTAAAGAATGCCAGCAGGTCACCGAGCTTCATGTTCGCCACCAATCCGCCTAGCACAATGCTGCCGCCGGAGTTGGCCGCCACCATGTCGAAATCACGAAGAACGGTATGTCCAGTTGTTTCGCTGTTGTATAGATCAATCAGCGCCTTTACCTGGATCAGCGCCCATGATCCACCGCCATCCAGTGAAAGAATCTTGTAGTCCATGGTGCCCCCTCGGGTCGAGTGAGATCAACCTAAGCAGACCGCTATTGCATCAGTGGAGTCAGGCGCATAGCGACACAGCTGAGTTGCCCTGGCAGGGCAATGCCTATTTCCTGATTGGTGACCCTTTCCCCTTGGCCGACAGTTCGGTCAACGATGCCACCGACTTGTCAACGCTGATGCTTTACCAGCCAGACCATGAAGATCTTGTCAATGAGGGTAAGAAAACCATGCGTCAGCTCTAATCGATTTCCGGCGGCTTCTTATTGCATCACCTCGACAGCCCCTTGATTGCACGTTGCCACAACGGCGATTTGCATATCGCTCATCTGTCCTTCTTCGACGCCAGCCTCCGCCAACAGAGCTTCATAGACATCAAGGCGGCCTTTGATGCGTGCGCCCCACCAAGCCACGAGATACATGATCGCCAGCATCCATAGCAAAATGCTGCCGATCAAATGTACGTGGCCAAGCAAATCCTTCCAATCTCCGAATGACCATTCCTTGAGCTGCAAATACAGCAAAGCCAGCAGTGGAAGAATGCCGAGCTTTTCCATGCCTCCACTCAGCAGGGCATGCCGATACAGCAACGTTGTTTTTCGATCACGGACATAGCGTAAGTACCTGGCAACCTCATCGGCTGGACACTTTCGCAAGGCATCCACGACATTCCGGTAGCGCAAATAGAAGTCGTCAAGATGCATGGCGAAGTCCAGGTATTGCCGTTTGTAAGCGCGCCACACCCGATAACCAACACGAACGCAAACGATCATTACACAAGCCCATTCCAGCAATGCGCCGGCCTGCAGAATCAGCTGACCTAGTCGATTGCGAAGTAATAAATTGATCAGTATCACCAACCCACCGAAAACGACCACGCCAGCCAGCGAGTAGAGTTCGAATCGTGTCACAGCCGTATCGTCCGCGTCCTGCACGTATTCGGCGATGCGCTCCTCCAGCCAGGCAAAGCTAAACGACTGCGACGGCATAGGCAGTCTCCTGCATTACCTGATCGATCCCAACATTCCACGATACGAAATCCATGGACAAACCTTCGGCTGAACTGGTTAGCCGCATCAAGCCATCCATACTCATCGCCATCCCCTACTCTGCGTTAATCGGAACACTAGCGCGTAGGCTGGGATGATAATCCCAGCTTGGCATCCGACATGCAGGTGCTGGGATTACCATCCCAGCCTACGCCGCGCCAGACCCACATACAGGGCGGCGACGGGTACGTGGAAAGGCGTGCGTGAAGAACTCACGCACGCCCGATGCCGCCTGCCGCTTAGGGGTAAAAAGTCTGGGCCGGGCTGGCCGTCAGCAGGCCACCCGCCAGGCAAGTGCCACCGTCCGAGGCGTTCCCGAAGGTTACGCCACCGGTGGCCCGCACCTGATCGGACGGAGCGGGATTGGTCAGGTTGGCGTACCAGAGCAGATTGGGGAAAGGAGCAAAGCAAGTCACTGGGCGCTGCGGCCCGAACCCAACCCACTGGACTGACTTGATAGCCAGAGAGGAGTTGTAGATAACGCTGCCACCGGTGCTGCTATCCACGCTGAAGGTTCGCGGAAATTGACTGTTATCAATATAGAAATGGGCCTGTGTACCCACGCCGCAATCGTAGTTCACACTGGCCGAGGTCACCGTAATGTCGCCCGTACCCGCCATCATGCCGTTGATCGTGAGGGTGCAACTGGTCGACTGTGTCTGGCCCTTATACGTGGGTGAGCTGGACAGCGATATCGAAAGCGGGCCAGTCAGGGTGATCGCCCCGCCCGGGCTCACGCTCGTGGCCTGGGCAGACAGGCTCACGCCCAGACCCAAGGCGATAGCGGTCATCGCCATCGCCAGCTTCCTTGAAGACATTTCAAAAGCAAACATTCTGCATCTCCTTGTGAATGAATGGTCTTTTGCTTCTTGTGTCACGTCCCCTGTTCCTGGGACCGAGGGTATATCGCCGACGATTGTCATGGACAGTGCCAGGACAAAGCACCGCATGTGACTTCATTGAAATAAACGCTGTCATGCGCGTAGGCTGGGGCGGCCATCCCAGCATGGGGTGCCGCGTGCAAAGCTTGGGATGACAGGGGTTTTAATTTTTCCGCATGAAAGATGGAAACTTTCCCTAGACAGCATTGGGCCAGTGCCGGCATGGCGATTCGCGGTCAAATCGGCTACTGCTCATTCACCGCCGTCAAATATCGGTCGAAAGACACGTCCACGGCGGCGCGGCCTCCCCCCATGATGTTGCGGTTCCAGGTGTAGCCGAACACATCCTCGAAGGCATAGCCGTCCAATCTCGCCCGCATGGCTTTTACATCGCCTGGCGCCATGGGAATGTAATTGGGATAGCTGTACATGAAGGTGACGTGGCGGCGGTCCATCGCCACTTGCAGTGCGTCACCGGGGAAAAGCGCGCCGCCAGGGCGCGGGCCTTGCTTCCAGTGCAAGGCGGTGCTGCCTGGGAAATGGCCGCCGCAGCGAATGAGCGTCACGTCATTCGAAAGCTTCAGCTGATCACTGCCCCAGAACTCGATGGACGACGAGTGACGTTGTACCCACGCTTTGTCCGCCTCATGCAGAAGAATGGGCACATTGCCGAAGGCACGGCTCCATTCCACCATCGAGGCGTAGAAATGGGGATGGGAAATGATGATACGGTCCAGGCCGCCGCGGGACTTGATCGCAGCAATCGCATCATCGGAGACGAGGCTTACCGTTTCCCAAAGGATATTCCCCGCGTCCGTCGGCAGCAGCAAAGCCCGTTGATCGATGGCGAAATGGGGCGTGACGCCGATGGCCAGGAGCCCGGCTTCCTCGCCCAGTCGCTGACGATAGGTGTTGTGCAAGGCATCCATGCTGGTCCAATGCTGTCCCTCCCATCCGACGTACTGGCGTTCGTCTTCACAGATGGGGCAATGCCCGGGCGGAACGTCCGTATCGCCGAATTGCGTTCCGCAAGTGGCACAGATGGGCAACATAAGCTCGTTTCTCCGCTGGATGATGAGTCGCCGGATGCTTTACACAGGCTAACCGCCAGCCGCCCACTTTGATGAGAGCCACTGCCGACAAAAGCATGGGGTCCAGTTCGGAATGAGGGGCGTAGGCTGGATGGCAATCCCAGCATCGCGCGGATTGCATGCACGGCAATGCTGGGTTTCACAACCCAGCCTACGATTGGCATCCCACGCTCCGCCAAACGAGCATCACACGGGACAGCCCGGTTCACGGGTATCCCAAGCTGTCAAAGCGGCCGCGCGAACGATTGGCCGGCCACCGCACCAGGCGGCCTCATCCTTGCGGAGCCGATCCTTGCGACGACGACGTCGGAGATGCCGGTTCTGGCGTTTGCGCGCCGGCAAAATCCACCACCAGGCTCACGCGACGGTTGGGCTCTCCGGCTTCGCCCGATTTGCCCTTCAGGACCTGGCGATTGACCGACTTGCCGTAACTGACCGTGCGCACCTGGTCAGCCGACATGCCGCCCGTGTTCACCAGGTAATCGCGCACCGCGTTCGCACGCTTCCGCCCCAGTTGCATGTTGTACGACGCACTGCCGGCGGCATCGGTAAAGCCCTCCACGGTGACCACGGCTTGCGGGTAGTTCTTGGACATGATCTTGGCGAAATCGTCGAGCAAGGGCTTGTCCTGGTCACGCAGGGTGGCGTCGTTGAACGCGAAATGGGAAACCGTATCGACATGGATGCGGCCATTCAGCTGGGCAATCTTCGCGTCGTATTGCGCAAAGTGCTGCTGCATCGTCTGCGTCAGACCGTCGATTTCCTGCTGCTGCTTCTGTTGGTTGGCGCGCAGCTCGCCAATGGCTGCGTCGAAATCGGCCTTCTTGACGTAGCCCTGGCATCCACCCAGGCCGACGGCCAGTACAGCCAACGACACATAGGCAAAACGTTGATAAGAGCGCATGGAACAGCCTCGTTGTCACCACATCAACATCCTTTTTGCAGCGTCGTGCGTTGTCATGGCGTGAACTTGAAGTCTGCATGGATGGGGCGTACGAGCACGTTTAATGGATATTCCACTTCGGTTTCATTGAAAATCGCAGTGCCTCAGCGCAAGAAGGTTGGGGCCGCACGGTATGCGCGTCTGGCACAGCGTAGGCTGGGATGGCAATCCCAGCACCGGGATGCCGCATGCAAAGCTGGGATTGTCATCCCAGCCTACGCTGCTCATTTTTGAATGGATGCATCAAAGCAACCTGCAAGCCCACTCCAGGGGTGCCTTTTGGCAGGAATGCCTTTTGGCAGTCGTGCTTTGCGCGCGGACTGGCACAAGCTGCACCGGGAGCCATCGTCGTGCCGAAGGCACCACCGTGGGCAACGCAACGAGGGCGCAGCCATGCATTCGTCTTTTCGCACACCGGCGTGGTTTTACTTTGGGGTCGCATTCGGCATCACCTGGGCGTTCTGGCTTTTCCCCGTGCTGGCCAGTCGCGGCATCTTGCCGCTTGGGCAGGGTGCGCAGCTGGCCTGCCTGTTCGCCGGCTCCTTTGGACCTTTCGTCGGGGCCTTTCTGGCGGCATATCGCGATGGTGGCTGGCCGGCAGTACGCGAATTCGCCGGCCGTAGCCTGCGCTACCGCATGGGCCCGATCTATTTTCTCGCCGCCCTATTGCTTACGCCGGTTGCGGCCGCCCTGTCGATGGCATGGCTGGCCAGTCACGGCGGCCCGCCGTTCGCCATCGCGGTGTCGCTGAGCCATTTGCCCCTGCTGTATCTGGAATTGTTGCTGTTCGGCGGCTCCGTCAACGAGGAATTCGGCTGGGCCTACGCGATCGATCGCCTGCAGCAGCGGCAAAGCTTGCTCCGCGCGGCGGTGGTGCTGGGCGTGATATGGGGTTGCTGGCACATCCCGCTGTTTTTCGTTACCGGCCTGACGCAGTCGTTCATGCCCTTCTGGGCCTTCCTGGTCTTTACCGTCGCGCTGCGCATCGTGATCGTCTGGGGCTACGCAAGCAATCGCCAAAGCATCCTGATTGCGCTGCTCTTTCACACGGGCAGCAATCTGGCCTTCAACCTCTTTGAGGTGGTGGATCGCTCGTCACGGCACGATCAGCGCGGCTTTATCGGCTATGGGCTGATCGTGCTCGTCATTGCGCTGCTGATCGCGTTCAGCGCACGCTGCTACCAGCGCGTGCCACCGAATTCGATCGCAGGCACAGACGATAAAGTCCTCGAATGAAATATCCATATTCAAGCTTGATCCGCGGCTTATGCCGCAACGGCGACAGGTTTTAACGGTCAAGCATAGGTTTGCCGTAGTGACTGGGTCATTAGGACTTGTCTCAATCCACCGCCTGACGCTCACCCCGCCACTGAAACGCGCATCAGTGCCCTGAAGCTTCGGTCACGACATCGTGCGAAATGCCGTGCTCGCGCAGGATTTTCAACACGGCGGCAATCGCCTCCGGCCGGTTCGGCACCTTGTGATCGGAGGGAACGATCAAGGTCGTGGTGGAACCCGGCAGCAACGCACTGCTCAAGGGCACGTAGCCGTCTCCGGGCGGCGTTACGCCCGGCAGAACACCGGCGATCGTGTCGTAGCGCACGCCCGCCGCGGGCATCAGTTTCTCATCCGCGAGCGTCACCGGCTCGTCGGGCTGCAAGCTGGTGATGCTGGTGATGTGGCCCGTCTGAAGCATCGCGCGGATCGCCGGTTGGATGGATTTCGGATTGTCGGCAACGATGCGCATGAGCCCGGCCATTTCTTCGATGTGCCGCCAGCCCAATAGACTCACCAAGCGCCCCAGCAATCCGTCCGCTGCGGGGCTGCCGCGCTGCGGCGCGGCCATGAAGATGATCTCGTCGACGCCTGGATAGGGTTGGAACTGGAACACGTGCTTGAGCGTGGCCAGGTCGTCCGCACCCGCGTGCAGGCTGTCGATGGGCGCCGAAAAAGCCGCATCCCATACCGCCGGTGTGCTTTGCGCGCACAGCAATCGTGCAATCACGCCACCCATGCTGTGGCCGACCAGCACTACACCTTGCCGCGCCGGCGCGTGTCCGTCCGGATCGAGAACGCGCCAGGCTTCATCGATGTAACGCTGCACGCGGTAGCGTTCCACCAACAGCGGTGCATTGCTCTGATAGACGATGTGCCAGATCTGGTAGCGCCGATGCAGTTGGGCATCGCCCATGATCGCGTTGCTCAAGCGCGCCCAGATCAGCGGGCTCCCGGCCACACCGTGGATCATGATGATGGGGGTCTTGTTCGGATCGTAGTCGTCCAGCAGGAACAGGCCCGATCGCTTGCCGACTTCCGCACCGCCGATCATGCCCCACCAGGCCAGGCGCTTCAGGCTCGTTCGTTCCAGCAACTGCGCAATGGGCGCCGAAACATCCTCGGCCAGTGCATAGGGATGGTTACCCACCCTGTGTTCGGGCTTGAGCTCGGCGTTCTGCACCACCAGAACCGGCGTGTTGTCATGAGCACCACTGCCGGTTGGCGCTTCCAGCCACATCGTCGCCGGCCGGAACACACCCTCCGGCGGATAATGACGGCAGATGGCGCGATCGGAACACGGCAACGCGAACGCCACGAGCGGCACGCCAAATCCCGAGTGCCGGTAGCGAGCGCCATCCAGGGCATCCACCGGCACTTGGTCGGCGAGCTCCAGATAGAAGCTGCTGCCGAGGCTGTCGGGGACGTCCCGGAATTCAACGCGGACGGCGACACCTGCCAGGAACGACTGGCCCATCGCCACGCCGATAGGGCCGCCCTGGGCCGCCAGATCGAAGAAAGAGCGACTGCATTGCGTCGCGAGCCAGCTGGCTGCCGTCCTGGTGGCTTCTGCTTCGCCGGCCATGGCATCGTGCGCCAGTGTTGCGCAATGCAGCCACGCATCCGCTCTAATTCCTGCTGACTGTCCCCGGATCGCCACCGTCTGCCATGCCTGGGCTTTCTCCAGCAACGCTTCGGCAGAAAGATGGGAAGCACCTTCCCCGCCCGTCGATGCACAACCGGACAAGCATGCCACCCACATCATCCATGCGAAAGCTCGCACGGCCGACAGCTGGCGAGCTACGCGGCGATGCCTGGTACGATCCGCCATCATCCGACCTTCTCCGTGCCCGAAGAACGTGCCTCCACCCTTCGTGGCTGCCGAACGCCCGCCCGTAAGCTCCCCCTACTGCGGCCCCACGCGACGTAATAGTCTACTCCGGCGAGTGATCTAGCGAAGTCGCGCCCGACTCGCTACAGCAGCCCAAGCTGAGTGGCTTTCAAAGTGGCCGCTGCCCGCGTGGAGCACTCCAATTTGCGAAACACGCTCTCGACGTGGGTACGTACGGTACTCGGACTGATGGAGAGCTTTTGCGCGACCTTCTTGTTGCTCGCACCGAGGCTGATCCAGCGCAGGATTTCGCGTTCACGCCCGGTGAGCAGTCCTGCCGACGGCGTAGTCGGTGACGCGACGGGCCTCGGCGCTTGGTTGAGCAGCGCATGCACAACGTTGGCATCATGACGGCCCGCCTTGACTTCGGCCAGCAGCAGCTCCGCCGCGGCGTCTTCGCTGTGAGCGTCGCGCCATGGCCGCGGCGCGCGCAGCGCAGCGAGTGCGACCGAACTGGCGAGAATGCGCCCTTCGAGTGAAAGGCCACCCTGCTTGAGCTCGCGAAAGTAACCGGATCCATCCAGCCGTTCGTACGCGTGGGAAGCAACTTCCGCCTCGCCGGCTAGCGAACCGATCTGGCGCGCGGCGCGGCCGGTCCAGTACGGCACCAGGCGCACCCGTTCCCAGGCCGATTGCGCCAGCCGTCCGGGCGTATCCCAGATCATGTTGGGGACCGAGGCCCGGCCCATGCCGTGGATCAGCGCGGCGCGATGGATCCGCCGCTGGCCAGCTTCATCCAGGCCGAGCTGCAACGCGGCGTTGCGAGCCAGCTGCGCTACCTGCCGAGAGTGGCCGGTCATCCAGGGCAGCTTAAGGTCGATCACGTGAGCCAGGATTTCCAGCGATGTCGTGCTGCCGGCGAAGGCCGCATCGAGCGAGCACGGGCCGGACAAGGTTGGATCTTCATCCAGGACGGCAAGCCATGGCCGCGCGTTTGCAACGACTGCGCTCGCCAGATCTCGCGGGTACAGCACGCCGGCACGCGCATCGATCAACTGGCACGCCTGCTCGATGCCATACAGCCGCTGGAAGATGTCGAGGTCGCCGGCCAGCGAGGCCATGTAGACGGCCGCCGGCACCTCCTCCGCGCGCAGGCCATCCGGTGCGCCGCTGCCGTCATGGCTTTCGAACAGATGGCGCAAGGCGAACTGCGTGCTGTCGTCCAGACCAAGCTGCACGGCGATGTCGCCCGACACCTCGCAATGGATGCGCGACAAGGAGTGAAACGCCGATCCCTTCTTGCGGGTGACGGCGCGAAAGCCGCCCGTTGGCGACTGGGTGGCCAACAGTGCTTTGCGCCCGCCCACGTCGTCGCCGAACAGCTGCGCGAATTCGGGCGCATTGGCCGTGCAGCCGGACCAGCGCAACAGCGCCACGGCCATGGCGCGGGTGCACGTCGCCCCATCGGCGCCGCTCTCCCTGGCCAATTGCCCGGCCATCCAGGCAACGCGTGGCGAATGGTCCGTGGGCTGGCCCATGGCGAGGTCGCCCACAAAGGACAGGGATCGGACCACATCCAGCAGGGGAACGTTCGAATCATCCATAGCAAGGCCGGTGGCTGTCGACAGTGAGGGGAAGTCTAGCCATGCCCGCCTCGCTTTGGCCTCGGTCATTCATCCGATAGTGCGCGTGATGGGCCAAGCGCAAGCTGTTCGCCAAGGTTGGTCCGCCAACCTCACACCGACCAAAGTTCGATCCACCTACCCCTATCTGGAGGCTCCCATGAAAGCGAATAACGTCAAGAACGTCGTGCTGGTGCACGGTGGCTTTGTTGATGGTTCCGGCTGGCTGAAGGTCTACAAGCTGCTGAAGCAGGACGGCTACAACGTCAGCATCGTGCAGAATCCGACCACCTCGCTGGCCGATGACGTGACCGCCACCCGGCAGGTCGTTGCGCAGCAGGATGGGCCGGTCGTCCTGGTCGGCCACTCCTACGGCGGTGCGGTGATCTCCGAAGCCGGCACCGATCCCAAGGTGGCGCGCCTGGTCTACATCACCGCCTTTGCGCCCGATGCCGGCGAGTCGGTGCAGTCACTGATCGCCAATCCGCCCCCGGGCGCACCGGTGCCGCCGATCCTGCCGCCACAGAACGGCTTTCTGTTCCTGGATCGCGACAAGTTCGCCGAGTCGTTCGCGGCCGACGTCAGCTCCGAGGAAGCGTCGTTCATGGCCGACTCCCAGGTGCCGTGGGGAGTGAATGCCCTGGCCGGCGCGGTGAGTGTGCCAGCCTGGAAAAGCAAGCCGAGCTGGTACCTGGTCGCCAGCGACGACAAGATGATCCCGCCGCCTGCGCAGCGCCAGATGGCCCAGCGTGCGGGTGCCAGCGTGGCCGAGGTCGCCGGCAGTCATGCGGTGTATGTCTCGCAACCGCAGGCTGTCGTTGATCTGATCAAGCGCGCCGCGGAGGGTGTCGCGTAACGGATGCCGCGACAAAAAATTTGCTCAAGGCGAGATCGATACGCCGGCCAAACCAACTCCCTCCCCTGCTTGCACCCTGCAAACAGGGGAGGGAGCCGTTTCCGGTTATCTGTTCCATCTCGCCTTGAACTTATTTTTTAGTCGCCTGTTACCTGGATGCACGCGAAAGCATCGCGCCTCAAGCGTTTGCACGGCGTTGCGAATGCTCCCTAGACGGCAATGGGCCCACGCCCGAATAACGATACGCCTGGATAGACCATCGTGTTGAGCAGGGTTTCGGAAAGCTCGCACCAAGTATTGAGGCAAATGTCCCCCCACCACTGCATGGGCGCCGCAAACCAGGCCATCAGGGCCATCGGCGCGTAGGGTGCCAAGGGAGCGAAAGCTTCGAAGGGGGCGAAGCTGGTGTCGAAATCGTAAAGCGAGGCGCTCATGACGCCCTCCTTTCTTCAAACCCATGGTTCGGATACGGCAATGACTGCTTCCGCAACAGTTCCGCCGTATGCGCGGCGATCATCGCCTCTTCGTCGGTGCCGATCACCAGCACGCGCACCACGCTGTGCGAAGTGCTGATCAGGGCTTCGTGCCGATCGTTCGCAAGCCCGTCGCATTCCACCCCAAGCCACGCGAGGGCGTCGCAAACCTCCGAACGGATGGAGGCCGCGTGTTCGCCGATGCCGGCCGAGAACACCAGCGCATCCAGGCCGCCCAAGGCGGAAGCCAGCGCACCGATTTCCTTCACGATGCGATAGACGAACAGGTCGATGGCCTCCCGGGCGCGCGGATCCTGGCTTTGAAGCAGTGCACGCATGTCATTGCTGATGCCGGAAACGCCCAGCAGGCCGCTATCGTGATAAAGCGTACGTTCGACCGCTGCAACGTCGAGCCCACAGGTTTGTTGCAGATACAGCACCACTCCCGCGTCGATGCTGCCGCAGCGCGTTCCCATCATCAGGCCATCCAGTGCGGTGAAGCTCATGGTGGTGTCGATGCTGCGTCCATTGCGCAAGGCGCACAGACTGGCGCCATTGCCCAGATGCGCCATGATCACGCGTCCCTTGGCCAGGGTGGGCGCCAGCAGGCGCAGGCGTCCGGCCAGGTATTCGTAGGAGATGCCATGGAATCCGTAGCGGCGCAATCCCGCTGCGGTATACGTCCGCGGCAATGGCAATCCTCTCGCAACCGCCGGCATCTCATGGTGAAAGGCGGTATCGAAGCAAGCCACTTGCGGCAATCCAGGTCGCAAGCGGGCCACGGCTTTGACGGCTGCGAGATTGTGCGGTTGATGAAGCGGCGCCAGCGGCACCAGCCGCTCAAGTGCGGTCAGCACGGTTTCGTCGATGCGCACGGGACGGTGGAACAACGGCCCGCCGTGCACGACGCGATGCCCGACGCCCGCAAGTGCCTCGCCGCCAAGATGATTGGTAATCCAGACAAGCAAGGGCTGCAGCAGTTCTTCATGCGAGCGGGCTGCCTGGTGTTGCCACGCGTAGCTCTCCAGCACCGTTGCGTCCGGCGCACGTGCGGTAAATCGCGGCGTTTCGCCGATGCCCTCGATGGCACCGCGCGAGAGCAGGCGCTGGGTGCTGCCGCCAAGTTCGTATAGCGCAAACTTGATGCTTGAAGAACCCGCATTGAGCGTAAGGATGGCCTTGGGCATATCAGCCCTCCGCCATGATCAGCGCGGGCATCCTGGTCTCGTGCACCATCAGCACGGCGACGGCAATGGCGGCGGTTGCCTTCAGGTGGGGCATGGCACGATCCTCGATCATGAGGCCACCATGCCACGGGCGGGAAGCCGGCTCGTTGATGCAAATCAAGTACAGCTGCCATCCAGCGTTCAAGTCCATGCCATGCGGCTGCAGCGCGCGACACTCCAGCGTATGCTTCTTAAAATAACGCCCCTCTTCAAGAGCATGTCCGGATGGCCGTTCCTCCAAGCCCGGCTCCAACCCCAAGCCCGCAAGCCCATATGCTGGTGGTGGATGACGAGCCTGAAATCACCCAGCTTTTGAGCCGCTATTTCACGACGCACGGATTCCGGGTGAGCGTCGCCAGCGACGGCGCGCAACTGCGTCACCTCATCGGCACCGAAAGTATCGATATCGTGATGCTCGATCTGGGCCTGCCGGGCGAGGACGGCCTCAGCCTGACCCGCTATTTGCGCGAGCACTGGCAAGGTCCGGTGATCATTGTGACCGGGCGTGGCGATTCCGTAGACCGGGTGGTGGGCCTGGAGCTGGGAGCAGATGATTACGTCACCAAGCCGTTCGATCTGCGCGAACTGCTGGCACGCGTGCGCAGCGTGCTGCGCCGGTCTTCACCGCCCTCGCCCACCAGGATGCCCGTACCGAATTCCGCATCCCGGCGCTTTGCGTTCGATGGTTACGTGCTGGATACGCAATCGCACGGCCTGTTCGGCCCGCATGGCGAAAGCATCGATCTGACCACCGGCGAATTCGCACTGCTGCGAGTGCTGGTGGAGCATGCCAACAAGGTACTCAGCCGCGACCAGCTCATGACCCACATGCATGGGCGCGACGCTGGCCCCTATGACCGTTCGATCGATGTGCAGATCGGCCGGCTGCGCCGCAAGATCGAGCTCGACCCGGCAAGCCCGCAGCGCATCAAGTCGATCCGCGGTGCCGGCTATCTGTTCTCGCCCAGCGTGCAGCGCTTATGAACGACATGCCGTCCAATCCTGGCGCAGACGCCGAGCTGTTCCGCTCCCTGTTCGAAACCGCACCGGACGCGATGGTCGTGGTGGACCGGCACGGGACGATCGTGCTGGTCAACGCGCATGCCGAACAGCTATTCGGTTATGCGAATGGCGCGCTGAGCGGGCTGCCGATCGAGACCCTGCTACCTGCAGCGGTACGCCAGGCACACATCGCGCATCGCACGCATTACATGTCCAATCCGCGTGTACGCCCCATGGGCGCCGGCTACGAACTGACCGGGGTACGCGCGGACGGACAGTCTTTCCCGGTGGAAATCGGGCTGGGCCCGGTTAGCTCCTCGTCCGGCACGCTGTATGCAGCATCGATCCGTGACATCTCCGAAACCCAGCGCGCGCGCCAGGCCCTGCAACGGGTACGCTTTGACGAGGTGATGGCGCAGATCAGCCGGCGGCTGCTGGAAGCGACCGCGCATGACGAGCAGGCCGTAGCAGAAATACCCGAGTTGATTTCCGCCACGCTGAGTATTCCCGCCGCTGCCATCGTATTGATCGATCCGCACCATATTGGCCTGCAGGTCCCCGCCTCCATGGGCTTCTCCCGGAAAGCGCTGGCTGACGTGCCGCGCAATGCCGCCCTGCAGGTACTGGCAAGTAATGCCACGCCGGAGGCCGATAATCAGGCCACTGCCCTTGGCAGCCTGCGCGAGGCATGCCCCGCCCTGGCCGAAGGCTTCGCCGACGCCGCCATCGTGTCCTTGCCGGACCGGCGTGGACCGATGGGCCTGCTGCTGGCGGTGTCGCATGAACCGGGCACGTTCGACCGGGACCGGCTGCAGTTCCTGCAATCGGTCGCCAACATCCTGGCCGCGGCGATCCAACGCGGACGCAGCGAGGAACAGCTTGCGCATGCCCAGCGCCTGGATGCGCTGGGTCAACTCACCGGCGGCATTGCGCACGATTTCAATAATCTGCTCACAGTCATCTCCGGCAATCTGCAGTTGCTGGAAGCCGATGCAGCGGAAGATCCCGCCACGCGCGAAACCCTGGAAAGCGCCTCGCGGGCGGTGGAGCGTGGCGCCGCCCTCACCCGCAAGCTGCTGGCGTTTTCGCGTCGGCAGCACTTGCTGCCACGAGCCGTACGCACGGTGCAACTGCTGGCCGACCTCAGCGACATGTTGAGCCGAACCCTGGGCGAACGCATCAGCGTGACGGTGGAATGCGCCAGCGACGTGCCGGCCGTGTACGCCGACCCGGGCGAGCTGGAGGCAGCCCTGCTCAATCTGGCGCTGAATGCGCGCGATGCCATGCCACGCGGCGGACGTCTTGCGATCAAGGCACGTGAGCACCAGGTGGTCAACACCGACGACGATGCGCGCCTGGCGCCCGGCGCTTATGTCATGTTTGCGGTGGCGGATACGGGCGTGGGCATGCGGCCGGAGGTTCTCGCGCGCGTACTGGAGCCATTCTTCACCACCAAAGGCCCAGGCAAAGGTAGCGGGCTGGGGCTGAGCATGGTGTACGGCTTCGTCAAGCAGTCCGGCGGTCACCTGAGCATCGACAGCCAGGAAGGACACGGCACGCGCGTGAAACTTTACCTGCCGGCAGCAGCGAGCTTCGGCGAGGAATCCCCGGCGCCGTTATCGCGCAAGGGACATGAAACCGTGCTGGTGGTGGAGGATGAGCCGGAAGTACGCCGCCTCGCCATGGCGTTTTTGCGCAATCTGGGCTACGTGCCGCTGGAAGCGGGTGACGTGGAGACCGCGTTGCGGCTGTTGTCGACGCAGCAAGGCATCGATTTGCTGTTCACGGACATCGTGCTGGGCGGCGACATGACCGGCTTCGAGCTGGCCGCCAAGGCACGCGAGCAGTATCCGCGCCTGCCGGTGCTGTTTACCTCAGGCTACGAATACGCCTCGCTCGACATCGACCCGCATGCTTTCGGCGCGCTCGAACTGCTGCGTAAACCGTATCGGCGCGAGCAGCTCGGCAGCACGATTCGCCGCGTGCTCGATCGGGAATCGGCCTGAAGCCTAGCGCTCAGTTCAGCACCAGGCCGGAGCCGGCCAACGCGCGCAATCCATCCACGTCCAGCACTTGAACTTCCCGGCGTTGTACGGAAATGAGATGGAGATCGTGCAGACGTGACAGCGCACGACTGACCGTTTCGTGTTTCAGGGCCAGGAAACTGGCCATGTCGATCCGGCTCATGCGCAGGATGAAATGTTTGGCGCTGTAACCCAGATGGGCGTAGCGCGCCGCCACATCGAGCAGGAAGGCCGCCACACGACGCTCCGCCGCCAGCGTACCCAGCATCAGCATCCACGAACGATCACTGCGCACTTCGGCGGCCAGTGCGCCGGTGATGTAAGCCTGCAGCTCCGGCAGGTGCAGGCAGGCGCGCAATATGGCTGGATACGGCAACTCCCATGCCTCGCTGTCTTCCAGCGCGATCACGTCGCAGGAATAATTCTTCAGGCCAATCGACTCGGTCCCCATCAGGCTGCCGCGCATGCGGAAACCGGTCACCTGTTCGCGCCCGTCGTCGGCCAGTTCGCAGGTCTTGTAGGAGCCGGAGTGGACCAGATAGAGCGCCAGGAAAGGCTGGCCGGCATGATAGACCCCTTGGCCTGCTGCATGCTTGCAGCGACGCACCGGCACGTGCTGGCGGATTGCCTCGATATCCAGACGATCGCCGTTGGCCAACGATAGAAATGCATTGGCTTCGGTCGCGGCTGCGGTACCGATGACAGACGTTGGCGCGTTCATGACGTTTTCCCCGAAAAACGCAGTTGCTGTTGACTGCAGGGTCGACTCTAGGCGCGTCGCGTAACGACCGAAGTTCCCGCCGGCAACGGTTTGTAACAGTCTGTAACAGCGCGTGGGCTGGGATGATAATCCCCGCTTTTCACGCGCCCCCCGATGCTGGGATTGCCATCCCAGCCTACGCATGGCCTTGCGCGTTCAGTGCGCCATCAGGGGCCGCAGCTTCGGCGGCGATTTGGTTTCCAGTTGATTCCCGTCAAGTGCCCTCCGCCGGGATCCGGCTAAAAGAGGAAGCGTAGTCCCTGGGGCACCACCCGAAGCGAGGTTCCGAGCATGTCTTCCATCGCCAAACATTCCCCCGCGCCGAGCATCACAGACTTCCCCGCCCTGAGCGGCGATCACTGGATCGAACCGTTGCGAGACGGCGCTCGGGTCTTGATTCGACCGCTGCGCGAGAGCGATCGGACGCTTGAAGAAGCGTTCATCCGCCGGCTGTCGCCCGAGGCGAGGCGCTACCGCTTTCTTGGCAACTTCAAAGAGCCCTGCAAACAGCTGCTCGACCGACTGATGCACGTCGACTACACGCACGACATGGCCTTCGTGGCCCTGGCTCACGACGGTGGCCAATTGAGAGAGGTTGGCATCAGTCGCTATTCGGCCACCAGCGATGGCCAGCAATGCGAATGCGCGGTAACCGTGGCGGACGATTGGTGCCACCGCGGACTGGCCGTATTGCTGATGCGGCACCTGATCGACGTGGCGCGCAAGAACAAGTTCACACGGATGTTTTCGATCGACGACGCCACCAACGAACCGATGCGCGAACTGGCCGGCTTCCTGGGTTTCCAATGCGAATCCCTTCCGGACGACCCCAGGACGGTGATCCACTCCTTGTCGCTGTAAGGCCGCCGGAGAACTTGCATGAACATCGAAGCCTCCCGTCGAGCGAGTGCCGACGTATCACGCCAGCCGGCGCATGCCCCATCGAATTTCCACGACGTGCTGGCACTGGGCACCTCCGTGGCCCCGTGGAGTCCGGCGCTGCTGGCGGCTGTCGACATCGCCGCGCTGTGGAACAGCAATGTAACCGGCTGCTACGTTCCAGGCTGCCTGCGCGAACAACGCGCTCTAGAGGACGACCCAACGGTACTGAGCCTGTTGGCGGACATTGGACAGGAATGGATCGACGATACCGAGGCATTTCAGACTTACGCAAAAGACCATGGTGCGCGTCATGCGGCCTGGATGGTGACACGTACGGCGATCGCACCCACGTTGCGCAAGCTCGGCGCCTGGCATGACCTCGCTGTGCTCGAACGCGACATGGTGGACGAAACGCGCCTCTTCGACATTCTCGGCGAAGCCATGCTCTGCAGCCGAGTACCCTGCCTGGTGCTGCCTCAGGGCTGGAACAAGACCCTGCCGTTCAAGCGCATCGTCGTGGCCTGGAACGGCAGCTTCGAATCCACGCGCGCCCTGCATAGTGCATTGCCCCTGCTCCAGCTTGCCAGGGAAGTCAGCCTGATCAACGGGCACATCAGCGATCCCGATCCCAATCGACTCAGCGTGGCCGAACCGGATCCCATGATCTACATCATGCATCACGCCGTTGCCGCCAAGCCGCACTACCTCAACGTCTCCGCGGACGAAGCCGGCAAGGCCTTGCTGGATCGTACCCAGCATGAACATGCCGACCTGCTGGTCATGGGCGGTTATGGGCATTCGCGCATACGCGAACGCATACTTGGCGGCGCCACGCGACATGTCATGGCGCACGCCGGCATTCCGGTATTCATGCAGCATTGAGCGGAAAAGGTTGCCTGAAAGAAGGCCGGGATAGGCATCCAAGCCTACGCTTGACGACGGTCAATACGCTTGTCTGCTCGTATCCCATCATGGTCGCCACCAAGTGCATGCATGAAATATCGAGGGGCCTGCCCATGTCCATCAACGCCATCGAGACCAGTTCTGAATCTTGCGCTGCACAGCCAACAGCCTTGTTCCGACGCATCCTGCTACCGATCGACGGCTCCGAGCTGTCGTTACGCGCCTTCGGCGTGGGCCTGGAGCTGGCCAAGTCCATCGGCGCCAAGATGGTAGTGATGCACGTGGTGCCCCCGTACAACGCTGTCGCCTACATGAGCGAATTTCTCGCTGCGGCAGAACTGGGCTACAGCCAGCAAGCAGTAGAAAGTGCGTCGCGCTACCTGAGCGAGGCCAAGGGCAAGGCCAAGGAGGCCGGCGTAGCGTGCGAATGCCACTACATGTTCGGAGAACATCCTCACGAAGCCATCCTGGATGCCATCACTGAGCACCACTGTGACCTTATAGTGATGGCAACCCACGGCTGGCATGGCATGAACCGGCTGTTGCTGGGCAGCGAAACGCAGAAGGTGCTGACGAGCAGCTCGGTACCTGTGCTGGTGTGCCGATAGGTCTGAGATTGCCGGTCGTCCCAGGGCATCCGAAGAAGAAGAAATGAAGACGCTGATGATGAATTGACGACCGATTGAGCATGGGCAGCCGACGACGAGCGTTGGTCGCTCGCCGCGGCCACATGCGGCGTTTGATTGCGAAGCGGGTATTACTCAGGCGATCGAATAGCCGCCATCGACCAACAGGCCATGGCCGGAGACGAAAGACGCATCATCGGAGCTCAGAAAAGCCACCGTTTTGGCCACTTCTTCGGCCGATCCCGCTCGACCAGGTACCGTGGACGCGGCGAAATCGTCCTTGGCTTGCGCACTCGGCCAGATGCGATCCTGGAAAGGGGTATCGATGATGCCGGGATTGACCGCATTGACCCGGATACCCTGCTTGAACAGTTCGATGGACGCGGTCTTGGTCAAGCCGAGCACCGCATGTTTGCTGGCGATGTACAGGCCTGCATTCGCGAACCCGATCACGCCGCCCATCGAGGCGTTGTTGATGATGACGCCACCGCCCTGCTCCAGCATGGCCTTGGCTTCGTATTTCATCGACCAGAACACACCCCGAACGTTGGCGTTGAAGACGGTGTCGTAGATCGCGGTGGTTTGCTCGACGAACGGAGTGAACTCACCCTCCGTGCCGGCGTTGTTGAAAGCGATGTCGAGTCGGCCATAGGTCTGCATGGTTTTCGCAACCAGATCCATCACGTCCTGTTCGACATTGATGTCCGCGACCACTGCTGTTGCTTCATAACCGTTGCCTTTGATCTGGGCGGCGAGCGCCTCGATCTCAGCCTGGCGACGGGCGCTGACGACCACTTTTGCGCCACGACGCGCAAGCTCCAAGGCCGTGGCACGGCCAATACCCGAGCTCGCGCCGGTAACCAGGGCAACCTTTCCGGACAGGGACTGAGGGGCAGCCATCGTATTCATACTTATTCTCCAGAATCAAAGTGTTGGGATCTCGATGGCCAAACAAGAGCGTGCGGCCGCGAGGACTTGGACGCTATTCTGGGATTCGCGATTGTCATGATAAAGTACGCAGTACTTGCCACAATAATGAATGGAATTCATTAATGGACCCGACCGAACTGGCTGAGCTCACCGTCTTCGTGGCGGTCGCAAAACATCTCAGTTTTCGTCAGGCCGCCACCGAACGCGGCACGTCCGCGTCGGCGATCAGCCATTCGGTGCGCAGCCTTGAAGCGCGCGTAGGCGTGCGCCTCTTTCACCGCACAACGCGCAGCGTCTCGCTCACGGATGCCGGCGAGATGCTCTTCGCCAGGTTGGAGCCGGCCATTCAGGATGTACGCGCGGCCGTGGATCAGCTCAATGCGTTTCGCGACACGCCGATCGGCAAGATTCGCATCAATGTGCCGAACTCCATCGCCACCTACGTACTCGGTGACGCCATGCAGACACTTCTGACGCGCAATCCGGGCTTGAAGCTCGAAGTGGTCGCAACGGACGCCCTGGTCGACATCGTGGAGGAAGGATTCGATGCCGGGATCCGTTTCGGCGAACGCTTGTCGCCGGACGTGGTCGCCGTTCGTATCAAGCCGACCTTCCGCTTCATCGTCGTCGGCTCACCGGGCTACTTCGAAAAGAAGTCGATCCCCCAGACGCCGCACGATCTACATGAGCATGATTGCATTCGATATGCGTTCCCCAGCGGCGCGCTGTTGAACTGGGAGTTCAGCAAGGACGGTGAGACCCTCCAAGTCGAAGTCGCTGGCACCCTCACTGTCGATAGCCAGGAATTGATGACCGATGCAGCGGCACGCGGATTGGGTTTGGCCTACATCTGGACAGATCGAGCAGAGCCTTACCTACGCGATGGCCGACTGCGATCGTGCCTGGAGGACTGGTGCACGCTCGATGAGAGTCTGTTTCTGTATTTTCCAAGCCGTAAACATCAATCAGCCGGTCTGCGGGCGCTGATCGAGGTCATGAAGGCATGACATTGTCTACAGCAGGCCGAGCTGGGTAGCTGTCAGTCGCCATTCTCATCATCGCTGCGAAACCAAAACAGCCAAGCCGCCACCAGCTGGGATTTTCATCCCAGCCTACGACAAGATTAGCGCCCTGCGCCAAGCAGCCTTGACAGCCACGACCTGCGCACGGTGAGTTCATCGGCATAGGCAACGGCGGCCGGCACCTTCACTTCAATCTCCGTGCCATGCTGAGGACGTGCGCTGATGGTCAAGTTTGCCTTGATGTTCGCCGCCCGTTCGCGCATGGAGGGGAGCCCCCAGTGTCCGGGCCGAAGGCCCTTCTCAAGCACATTTGCGTCGATGCCGACACCGTCGTCCCGGATCCGCACACTGAATTGCCTGAAGCCGTAGTCGATCTCGACCTCGACTTCATCGGCATGGGCGTGCTGGAAGGCATTGAGCAATGCCTCGCGCACAATCAGCCGCACTTCGTCATCGACCACCGGTTCCAGGTCGCGGGCCTCCCCCACCCTAACCAGCCTGAACGCTACTGCGTGGTCGGTCGACAACGTCTCGCCAAGCTCCGCAAGGCCGCGGTCGAGGCCCTGTCTGGAACGCGTGCGCAGACCACTGACGCGGTTGCGCCCCTCGTCCAGAATGACTTCGGCGCGATCCAGCGCATCGTCCAACTGTGTGCGTACCGGCTCTTCCTCGGGCAGCCGTTGATTCGCTACATGGATATTCAAAACCAATCCGTGGATTCCCTGCAGCAGCGTATCGTGCAAGTCGCGCGCGATCCGTTCGCGCTCATTGTGGCGTTCCTGCATGCGAGCTCGAAGGCGCTCATTGGACATACGCACATAGGCAAGCACAGCCAACCACGCCATGACCAAGGCAAGCATGGCGCACACCAGCTTGAACGCAATGGTTTGATAGAACGCTGGGGCAATGGAGAAGGACAGCCTTCCCGGCAGAGTGCTTGAAACGCCATCTTCGTTGATGGCGATCACCTGGAAGGTGTAATGACCCGGCTCCAGGTTGGTGTAGTACGCAGACCGGCGCGTGCCCGCATCCTGCCACCCCTTGTCGACGCCTTCGAGCTGATAGCGGAAATGCACGCGGTCCGGGCGAGTCATGGACGCCACCGTGTAATCGATCCGCAGATTTCTGGTCAGCTTCGGCAAGACCGGCCTGGAATCGACCGCGTAGTCAACTTCACCGGCCTGCAATGCCTGCACGTGCACCGGGGGGACCAGCCGGTTGCGAAGGATATGCTTGGGATCGATCCAGGAGACACCCGCCAGCGTCGACACCCAGATGCGTCCGTCCTGGCTCTGCGCCAAGGTCGGACCGGGGCGTATCAGCGCCGCGAGGCCGTTCGTTATGCCGTCGCTTTCGTCGAACCGCTCGAAGCGGACCTGGTATTGGGGGTCTGCACGTACAAGGGCGATCTCCCGCGCATCTATGCGATAAACGCCGTGCTGGGAATTCAGCCAAAGCTCACCTTCCTTGGTCTCGAGAATGCCGGAGGTCGCTGCGAAATCTTCGCCCCCCACCCCGTGAAGCGCATGAAAACGACCCTCCTGAAAAAATACGACAGCCTTGTCGCCTGACACCCACAACGTCGAACCGCGAACGAATAGAGCCAGCGGGTTACCAACGCTCAGCCCATCATTCGCGGTAAACAGCTTGATCACGTTGTTTTCGAGCAGCGCAAGGCGGCTTCTGACATAGACAAACCACAAGCGGCCTTGCTCGTCCTTCAAAATACGCGTCGCCGGCTCCATGGGCAGATCACGCTGCCCGCCATTGATGATCCAGTTGCCGTTCTTGTATTCGAACAGGCCAACCTGCGCCATGGAAAGCCAAAGCCCCGATGTCGCATCGCCCGTCAGGCTCTGACAGCGATCCCCCTTGTGATCAGCACCGGGCGGTAGCGGCAGCGTGGTCGTGTGCCCACCTGACAGGCCGTATACGGCGTCCTTCCCGACCATCCACAAGGTTCCCCTGCCATCATCGCGCAAGCAATAAATGGACGGCGTGGGACTGTCTATTTTCGTGGTGCCGGTGTCTGCCGAAACCAACCCATGATTGAGGCCGCCGATCCAGACGCCGCCGCCATGATTGGGCTCCAGAACCGGCCAGTAAGAGTATTCACCGGTTGAGAGCGGCGCGAATTTCGTGCGGCTCAACTTCATGATGCCGAGGGTGGTAGCGGCCCAGACGTTGCCCTCCTGGTCGGCCAGGAAATGATTCACGCCAAACGAGGTGTCCGTGTAGACGGGGAAAAATTCCTCGACCGGCGTCCGGCCACTGGGGGTGTCGATCCAACGGAAGCGACCCAGGCCCCTGCCCAGCTTTTCGAACCAAAGTGCCCCCGCAGCATCCGTCAAGGTGGGCGTGAAGGGATAATCGGGTCCGCGAGGAAGGCGTTCGCCGAATGGCAGGTCGAAAGGCAGAAGCAATGCTTCTTCGCGCTGGGCCGGCTCGAAATGAGAAGACCCCGCCCGCATCACAAAAGCCGCATGCTCGGTGATGACCCAAAGCGCTCCCTTTCGCTGCCCCATCCACCACGGGGGCGTTCCATCATAGCCCTCAGCAACGCCGGCCTTGATCCAGCGCCCCCCGGCAAACACCAGCAGCGCATGCGTTGCGCCCGCGTAAAGCCTGCCATCCGGGCCTCGCGCTATGGCGAACACGGCACTCTGGTCGAGCTCGTGAATGTCGAAGTTTTCGATGTGACCGTCGTGAAGTCGACTGATGCCGCCAAACGTCAGACCTATCCACAAATCGCCATTCGGATCGGCAAACAACGCATAGACGACGGGCGAAGAGAGCTCCCTGGTATAACGATCGTCAAAGTTGGCGCCATCGAATCGGATCAATCCGCTTTCCGTTCCCAGCCAGAGAAACCCATCCCTGGTTTGCGCCATCGAGACGACCACGCTTTTGGGAGCGCCGTCCCGTTCCGTCCACATCGTTTGATGGAACTGCTTGACATCGATATTCAACGAGGACGCGTCCGGCTTCTGCGCTGGCGGCTGGACCTCATAGAAGCCGTACCGAAAGGCCAGCTCGGGGGGCGACGCCAAGTAGCTGACCGGCCCGGTCGAAAGTGGCGCCGGCCTGGTCTGGTCCCCTGAAGCAGGTGGCGCAGACGACTGCGCCAGCGTAATGGCCGACTGCACCATTCCAACGACTACGAGCGCCACCAACGCGATTGTCCTTGCGAGGCAGGACATGCCTCCGTCAACCGTTCTTATTATCGTCATGCCCAAAACCTGCCACTTCACACTGCGCAAGCATGTTACCCCACGCCGCTTCAAATCAGCTTCGAATTGAGATTCGAAGCTGACGAAGAAGGCCCCGCAAGGGGTCTTCCACCTTGGGATGCCCCGTCGTAACGCCGCGGGTGCCCCGGCTGGCTCCGGCTTTGCACGAGACGCAACGGAGCGTTGCCTTTCGCCCTGATTCAAACGTCCTGAAATCATCCCTAATGTTTGTCGCCAACACGCATTCGCGGATGGCGCCGGGATCCTTCCATGAACTCGAAACTTTTAACCCATCCAACTGGGCGACTTCGATCTCAAGCATCGGGTAACCATGGCCCCGCTTACCGACGTCGCCCTATCGCCTTTGGCCGCCGGTTTCTCGCCAATCCGGACCTGCCTTTTCGCTTCCGCCACGCGCGGCCCTTGAACCCACCCGGCGGCACCACATTTTTCGGCAGCGCCGGGCGCGGCTATACCGACTACCCGCCGTCCCCTAATTCCAGGCCGCCTGAGCGTAGACCGTCACCCACTCGCGAGTAACCTTGCCATGTCGAACCATCCTATGCCCGCGCCGCCATTGTCCAAGGCGACGCTGTATTCCATGGCCGCGGCCACAGGCCTGGCCGTCGCCAACATCTACTACAACCAGCCCATGCTTGGCGTCATGAGCAACAGCCTGCACGACGCCCGGGTGCAAGGCTGGATCCCCACCTTGACGCAATTGGGCTATGCCGCCGGCCTGCTGTTCCTGTTGCCGCTCGGTGACATGCTGGAACGCCGCCGACTGATCGTCATGCAGTTCCTGGCGCTGGCCGCAGCCTTGATGGTGGCCGCCATCGCTCCGAATCTGGCGGCCCTGGCTGTCGCCTCGGTGGCGCTGGGCGCGATGGCCACCGTGGCCCAACAAATCGTCCCGTTCGCCACCCTCCTGGCCGCTCCCAAGGAACGCGGCGCGGCGATCGGCACCGTCATGAGCGGGCTGCTGACCGGCATCTTGCTCAGCCGCACACTGGCCGGTGTCGTGTCCAGCGTTGCCGGTTGGCGCACCATGTTTTGGCTGGCCGTACCCATCGCGATCATCGGTGCCGCGTTGATGGCTCGTTCGCTGCCCACACACCATCCACGTCATCCGATGCGCTATGGTCAACTGCTCGCGTCCTTGGGCAAGCTCTGGTTGAACGAGCCCGTCTTGCGTCGCGCCGCCTTCATTCAAGCCCTTCAGTTCGCTTCGTTCTCGGCCTTCTGGACCACGCTGGTTCTGCGCCTGGCGCAGCCCCCGCTGAACCTCGGTGCCGCCGCTGCAGGTCTATTCGGCATCGTGGGGGCCGTGGGCGTGGCGATGGCGCCGATCGCCGGCCGCATAGCCGATCGCAAGGGGTCGGCGCCGGTCATCGCGGTAGGGGCTGCCGCCGCCCTTCTGGCGTGGATCATCTTCGGAGCCTCCACCAGCTTGATAGGACTCGTCGGCGGCGTGATCGTGCTCGATTTTGGCGTGCAGATATCGCTGGTTTCCAACCAGCATCTCATCTACGGCCTGCATCCGGAATACAAGAGCCGCCTCAACACCCTGTTCATGACCACCATGTTCGTCGGCGGTGCACTGGGATCACTCGCTGCCGCCTCGGCGTGGAATGCCTTCGGCTGGACCGGCGTATCGATCCTGGGCGGCGCGCTACCCGTGATCGCCCTGGTGATGAGCGTCCTGCATTGGCGCTCAGGCCTTGCGACGGAATCGGTCCACTGAGGCGCTGACGGTCATGCACCATTTGTACAGCATGGAACACGGATCATGATCACCGAAGACAAGCTTGGGGGTGCTGCCATGACCACGAAGACATCACCGATCCGCGTCATGATCGCCGACGATCATCCGCTGTTTCGCGAAGGCATCGCGGCAGTGCTTGGCTCTCAAGCCGACATGAACCTGGTCGCCGAGGCCGCCAGTGGCGAGGAAGCCGTCGCGAGGTTTCGCGAGCACAGGCCCGACATCGTGCTGATGGATTTGCAGATGCCCGGCATGGGCGGCTTCGATGCCATCCGCACCCTTCTCGGCGAATTTCCCGAGGCACGTATCGTCGTGCTGACCACTTATCGAGGCGACATGCAGGCAGCTCGCGCGCTCAAGGCCGGCGCGAGGGGCTATCTGCTGAAGAGTACGTTACGCAAGGAGCTGCTGCATGCCATTCGCCAGGTTCATGCCGGTCTGCGGTACATACCCGGCGAAGTGGCGCGGGTCCTCGCCGAACATCTACACGAAGATGCGCTTAGCGTGCGCGAGCTGCAGGTGCTGGGCAAAGTTGCCAACGGCTTTTCCAACAAACATATCGCCACCCATATGGACATTTCGGTGGAAACGGTGAAAACGCACGTAAAAAGCATCCTGGCAAAAATCAACGCGCGGGACCGTACCGAGGCGGTGATCATTGCCCTGCGGCGCGGCTTCATTGATGCGTGAATCCGCCTGGGCAGCGTAGGCTGGGATGCCAATCCCAGCTTTCCATACGGCATCCCTATACGGGGATTGCTATCCCGCGCCATCTCGCCTTCGATCTAAAGCACTTGCGCTGCACCAGGCATCACTCATCGGAGGGGCGCGACGGGCCGCGCTTGGCGGATAATCATCGAAAGATGGCTTGAAGCATCTTTCATCAAGGCCTTTTGCATGCAACGGACCTATTCCATGTTTCCCCTTGGAGCATCGGGGGGCGGCCTTTTGTTGCTTCGCGTGGCGCTGTCGGCAGCCTTATGGCCCTTCCTGGCCGCCACGCTGCCTTCGCCGTCAAGCAGCTATGTGTTTTGGCTGGTCATCGGCATGAGCTTGTCGCTGCTGACCGGGCTGCTGACGCCGCTTGCGTGCGTTTCATGCATCGTGCTGGCAGGCAGCCAGTTCGTTTCGCTCCACTCCGGTTTGGCAATGCAGGTTCTGCCTGTGCCATTGATTGCCATGGCCCTGTTGCTGCTCGGCCCGGGAGCGTATTCGATGGATGCACGGCTTTATGGGCACCGCGTGCTCACCCTGTCCGGAAAAAAAGTAGCGGATTGGAAATGAGAGCGTCGATGAACCGCCGATCCTGGACGCCTTCGCTCGCTTCGATCCCCGTCGTCGTCGACTCCGGCTTCTTTCAAACGCTCTGGTTCAACCTGCTGTGCGCGTCGTTGTTGCTGGTCTGCATCCTGGTCATGCTGAGGCGGCTTATTTCTGCTTCGAATGAACGCGTACGCCTGCGTCTGCTAGCGCGCCATGCCAAGCGTGACCGGATCGCACGGGAACTCCATGACACCTTGCTGCAAGGTGTGCAAGGTTTGATATTGAGGATACACGGCGCCATAGGCGCACTTCCCAACGACCACCCGGTAAGCTTATCCATCCAGCACACGCTGGATCGTGCCGAAGAGGCACTGGAGGAAGACCGCAAACGTGTGAGCGAACTGCGCCTGGGAGACCCGCCCAATCAGGATCTTGCGTGTCGCCTTGCCGAGCTGGGCATGCAACTTAAGCTCGACTACCCGTGCAAATTCAGGGTGGTCTCCAACAGGGAAAACCGGAAAGTCACGCCGCAGGTTTCCGAGCAAGCGTATGGGATCGCTGGCGAGGCGTTGCTCAATGCATTCAAGCATGCCCATGCCGGCGAGATCGAAGTGGAAGTGTCCTATGGTTTCCGGCACCTGCGGATCCATGTTCGCGACGACGGGCTTGGCATGAGCCGCGCGCCCGCGGATGGGTTCGGCGGGACGATGAATTGGGATATTGCCGGCATGCGGGAGCGTGCCGAGCACATCGGCGCCGAGCTGACAATCGCGTCCGCCGTGGAGTGCGGCACCGAAGTGGTGTTGTCGGTGCCCTCCAGCATCGCTTACCTAAGGAGGCAATGTACCTGACATATCGCCAGGTTTTCTGCCGTATCCGCTCCCTTTGCCTCACCGTCATTCCAGCGAAGGCCGGAACGACCAACAAAGCGAAGTACCGCTAATTCGGCTTGATCATGTCCCGCGCATAAGCCAGGCCGATGCCATACCCGCCGCCGTGCGCCTCGACGATCGCGCGCGCGCCATCGTAGGTCTCGCGCCGAGTCCAGTCGCGCTGCAATTCCAGCAGGACTTGAATCCACGAAGTGAGCGTGGCGCCCGCCGCCTCCATACGCCGCAGGGCCAGCTCGTGGCTCGTCGAGGTCAAGCCTCCGCACGCATCCGCCACCACGAAGACTTCGTACCCGTCCGCTAGGGCGGAGAGTGCGCAAAACGAAACGCAGGCCTCGCTCAGCAACCCCGAAATGAGCAATCGCCGCCGGCCCGTAGCGATGACTGCCTCCTTCGCGGCCGCGTCTTCCCAGACATTCATGTTGCGCCGCTCGATCGGCTTGAGGTCGGGAAGAACCTTTTGTATCGCCGGCATGAGCGGCCCGCTGTACACCTTCGAAGCGGAAGTCGATGCCACTACCGGCAACCCGAATACACCGGCCGTCTTGGCCAGCGCAACGGTGTTTCCCAGCAGCACCTGGCGATCCGCAGAACCGACGCCAAAGGCGAGCCCGGCCTGCTGATCAACCAGTAGCAGCGCGCAATCCTGGGGGGTTAGCAAGGTAGTTGAATGCGGCATGTCTGTTTCTCCTGGTCATGAGGTCTGGTTGGCGCGCCGACGACGCCCTATGCGTCCTGCCTGGACGGCTCGTTCACGCTATTGCCGCGCGCACTGGTGATCTCGACACCTTCGCGCATGGTTCTCGTGACCGGCGTATTGGCCACGATCTCAAGCAGGCGCCGCCATTGGTCATCGCTCAACGACTGGTCGGAATAAAGCAGGCGATGGATGCGCATCCTTCCGGATTCGTCCCGGCTCAAGGATAGATCGGCGCGGAATTCACCCAGCTCCCATCCTTTTTTTTCGGCATACATGCGCAGCGTAATGGCCGTGCAGGAAGCCAGGGCGGCAAGGTAGTAGTCATACGGAGCGGGCCCTTCGCCCTGCCCGCCGCGAGTGACGGGCTCATCCGTCACAAGCTCGAAGGGACCCGTGCGAATGTGGTGCTTGTAGTTCGTGCCGGTCGAAACAATGCTGGCTTTTGCAACGCGGGTCATGGCGCTCCCCTGACTTTCAAGCCGAACGTCCGGATTCGAACAGGAACCATACGCGGCGCTCGGCCTCGTCGATCCAGGTTTCCAGGAGACTGGCCGTGGCGACATCGTGGTATTCGTCGCATAGCGCATGGGTCTCGCGCATGAGCGATGCTACGCGGCCATTATCCTCGCGCAGCTCCGCGAGCATGTCCTCAGGCGTTACAAACTCCGCATCATTGTCGAGCAGGCGTTGCAGCCGGGTGATATGGCCAACCGAACGGATCGTATTGCCGCCCAGCTTGCGAACGCGTTCGGCGATCGGATCCAGCGTCGCGTAGACCTGGTCGGACTGCTCGTCCAGCAACAGATGGTAGTCCCTGAAATAAGGGCCGGACATATGCCAGTGGAAGTTCTTGGTCTTCACATACAGCGCGAAGAAGTCGGCCAGCAGTGCATTGAGCTCGGCAGAAATGTCGCGGCGGGCATCCTCCCCCAGCGAATTGGGGGTCCTGAGCGAAGCCGATAGGCGTTCCTTGGCGTTATTGGATTTTGGCATGGGGTTACCTGGTTCCCGTTGAGAATGGGCGGACTCGGCGACAGGTTAGCGAATACGAACTTTCACCGTCTCCCTCGGCGGAGGGATGGAGATATCGTCCAAAGGCGGGTTTCATCTTCCTTCCGCAGCCGCGACTTTTTTGAACCGACTTCCGTGGATACACAGAGCCGGCATCGGCAAGGCGTGGGCACCCGCAGGATTCCGATTCGATGCAATCGCAAGCACCCATAGCGGTCACCAGGCCATGGCTGGAATACATTCGGCAGTTCCGAGTGGATGGTGGCGCGCGCCTGCTCCACGCCTTCAAGACGGCCATCGCAGTGATCATTGGAACGGGCCTCTGCATGCGGTTGGAATTTCCGCTGCCAAGAACGGCGATGGTGTCCATTGTGATCCTGATGATGCATCAGCAGTCGGGCATGGTGATCGCACGCGGCTTCTACCGCTTCGTCGGCATGGCCGCAGGAAGCGCGTTCGGATTGCTGCTGGTTGCATGCTTTGCGCAGCAGCCATTGCCGTTCTATTTGGCCCTGGCCGGCTGGATTGGCGTCTGCGTCTGGGGGGCTTCCTATTACCGCAATTTCCAATCCTACGGCTACGTACTGGCCGGATACGCCGCAGCCATCATTGTGGCTCCCGCCTGGAGCGACCCCTACGGCAGCTTTGACAACGTCGTCTGCCGATTGAGCGAAGTGATGGTGGGCGTGATCTGTGCCAGCGCCGTCAGTGCACTAGTATTCCCACAGCAGGTTGGCACCGCCCTGCTCAGTGCCGGGGCACAACACGCCAGCGATTTGATCGTCTTCGCACGGCGCATGCTCGGTGAAAAGCTCGCCGAGGAAGATTTGTATGCGCTGCATCTGAAGCTCGTTTCAGACCGGGCTCAAATCGAGGCTTTGCGAAGTGCCGCGGTGTTCGAGGATCCTTCGTTGCGCCTCAGCAACCCGTTGATGGTGCAACTCAATCGGGACTTTCTGGATACGGCGGCAAGCCTCCACTCGCTTCGGCGCGCCCTGCAGCGCAGCGACGAGCAAATACTTTCGAAGGCCGCCGCGCTGGCTTCCGAGGCCGCGGCGCTGCTTTCCGAAAAAAAAGCAGCGGATCCGCTGACTATCGACGAAGCCCGCACCATGCATGGACGCATCGTGCATTTCCTCAAGACAGCATTGCGGAACTTCAGCGGTCTGGCCCATACCCTGCCGGAAGACGGCTCGACCGAAGGGCGGGAGCGCAGCGCCGTGCTGATGCTTTGTTTTGCCATGGAGGACCTTTCGTCCTATCTGCAGGACTTTGTAGCGCTGCATACGTTTTCGTATGCGATGCCGGAACGCAGGAGTGGCGTCCCCAAGGTTGACCGCATTGTCAGCACAGCCAATCACCTGGCGGCCCGCGCGGCGGGCTTGCGCGCGTTTGCTGCCGTCGCGCTGGTGGCGGCGTTCTGGATTGCTTCGGGCTGGACGAGCGGCGCCACCGCCGTAGTGGCGGTGTCCATCACCAGCGCGCTTTTTGCGATCGCTCCCCATCCCGTCATGGCGAGCAGGCAAACCTTGCTTGGCTGCTTGCTCGGTGCAGCGGCTGCATTCGTGTGCAAGTTCCTGCTGCTGCCCGGGATGGACGGTTTTCCACTGCTGGCTTGTACCCTGATGCCGTTCATCATGCTCGGCAGCTATCTGGGCACCCTGCAAAAAACGGCCGTACTTGGCGTCGCGTTCAATATCTATTTCTGTTTTGTCGGCGACTTCACCAATCCCATCACTTATTCGCCTGCCGCCTTCCTGGACCAGGCCTTTTCGCTGCTACTAGGGATCGGAGCCGCTGCGCTGGCGTTTGCCGTGGTCGCCCCCAGCGGCAATGCCTGGGTGAATCGCAGCTACCGCCAACAGATCAGCCGCTTTGCTGCCGGTTTTGTCCTGGGCCGGTCGGGCGAGCGCGATGCCCTGCTCCGCTTTGAAAGCGGCCTGCGCGATTTCGTCCTGCAAATTGCGTCGCAACCGGCACAAGGCGTGGCGGAACGCAAAGACCTTTTGAATTGGACTTTCGCTGTGCTGGAAATGGGTCGGACCGCGATCCAGGTGCGTAGCGCCGCCGACGTTGCATTGCCGTCGCAAGCCTGGCGGATCGATCAGGCCGCATGGCAGCAAGCCATGGCAGCTCTATTCGAACAGGTTACGTCTGCACGACATGCCGCTGCGCTTACCGCGACTCGACAAGCATTGAACGGCATACCGCCCACCGACCCCACCGACAATTCGCCGAGCGCACGGGCCAACCTGCGCATAAGCACATGGTTATGCGCCACGGAATTGCTGCTAATGGATGACACCCAGCCTTTTCATCCTGTCGCACGAGGCGCCGCATGAGGCCTCAGGCGGTGCTCGCGCAGATTTTGAGAGCATGGCTGATCGCAGGCGCGACGGCCATGGCTGCCTGCGCCAATACCGGCGGCATCAGGCCGCAGGCGCGCCTGCTCGATCCTGCCAAAATCGATCAGGGTCTCGCCATCAAGGGAGCCGAGACGAATGCCGCATGGCCTGCGTCGAATTGGTGGCTGGCCTGGCAAGACCCACCATTGGATGCGCTGATCCACCAGGCCCTGGACGACCAACCCGATTTGCAGGCAGCTCAAGCGCGGGTCGACTTGCTGGTGGCGCAGGCCCGAGTTGCCGGCGCAACACAGTTCCCCCAACTGGGCGCACATTCCAATCTGGGGCGTGAACGTTATCCGCGCTACGCCACCCCCTCCCCTCCCGGAGGCTATGCGGTTTGGAGCAATAGCATCGGGGCCTCCCTCAGCTATGACCTGGACCTGTGGGGAGCCGACCGTGCGACGTGGGAAGCTGCGCTGGATGCCGCACAGGCGTCGGTCGCCGATTTGCGCAATGTGCAGCTGACGCTGGAAACGGCCATCGTGCGCAGCTACATCGCACTTTCATTGCAGAGGCAATGGAACGAGATCGATCGCGCCATCCTGGACCAGGCGTTGCGAGCCGAAGACATCGTAAAGCAACGCCTACAAGCCGGCTTGAGCAATCAACGGGAACTCAGCCAGGCCAGGACGCAGGTGGAGATCATTTCGGACGAGCTGGAGCAGACCAACCAGGAGGCGGAGCTGGCGCGCCACGAACTGGCCATCCTGGCCGGAGCCGGGCCTGGGTTCGGCGATACGCTTACGCCCAAGCCAGGAATGCTGGAGACCCGCGTAAAGCTGCCTCCCGCTTTGCCGGCTGAATGGATCGGGCATCGCCCCGACGTCGTGGCACAACGCTGGCGTGTCGAATCAGCTTCGAAGGGCATCAAGGTCGCACGGGCCGCGTTTTACCCCAACATCGATTTGCTGGCGACTGCACAACTTGCGTCGGCTACACGCTTCGGCGGGTTCTTCAACTTTGCGGCCGACAATGCAGCCGGACATCGCTACGGCGTCGCGATTTCGTTGCCGCTGTTTACCGGCGGCAGGCTGCAGGGACAATACGCAGCAGCTGTGGCGCGCTACGACGCAGCGGTGGACGACTACAACCATACTGTCCTCGCCGCGATGCAACAGGTTGCCGACCAGGTGACTTCGATCCAGTCCCTGGAGCAACAGGAGCAGCACGTGAGTCAAGCCGTACTGGAAGCGGAACAGGCGCATCGCCTGGCTGAGCGCGGATACCGCAGCGGCATCACCGAATTCATGGACGTGTTGGCTACGCAAACGACGTTGCTCCGTCAGCAGCAACAACTGGCTCAGATCAAAGCCCGGCATCTGGCGGCATGGGCGTTGCTGATGCAGGCACTGGGCGGCATGGAACGGAACATGGCCATGGCATCGCCTGACCTGCCACCGGAGGAGGCGAGCCGTGCGCGCTGAGCTTTCCTTCCATTCGCTGTTCATTCCTGCTCTGTTGCCGCTTTTTATCGCCAGCAGCCTGCTGTTCGTAGGGATCGACCTGGCTCTGTCGCGACTGGGCTGCTACCGGCTGGTCTGGCATCCGGCCCTGTTTCGGGCGGCTCTTTTCTGCATCGTCTTTTGCGCAGGCAGTCTGCTCTTACGGCCCTGGCATTGACGATACCTACGGAATCCATTCATGACTGCGCACCCCCTGCTCCGCGTCGCCGCAACCCTGGCCACGCTCCTGATCGCAATCACGCTGGGCCATTACCTGTGGCGCGACTACATGGAATCACCTTGGACCCGCGACGGCCGGGTCAAGGCCAATGTGATCAAGGTGGCATCCGATGTCTCGGGACTGGTGACGCAGGTTTTGGTCGCCGACAACCAGCATGTCCACAAGGGCGATACCTTGTTCGTCATCGATCCTGTGCGGTTCCGTGACGCGCTGCTTCAAGCCCAAGCGCAGGTAGCTCGGACGCAGGCGCAAATCGAGCAAGCCAAGGCCCAGCTGGAGCAGCGGCAATCGGAATGGAACATGCGAAAGGAACAGGCCTTGCGCCGCCAGGGGCTGGGCGGTGATGTAATTACGAACGAGGCACGCACGGACTACAACGAGCAGGCCCATCAAGCGTTGGCCGCCTATCATGCAGCCCAAGCTACGCTGCAAGCGGCCAATGCGGACAACCAGGCTGCCGTTGCGGCGCTGCAGACTGCGCAGCTCAACCTGGAACGCAGCCTCGTTCGCGCCCCGGCGGACGGATTCATCACCAATCTCAATCTTTATCCGGGCGACTATACGTCGGCAGGCGCAGCACGCATCGCGATGATCGACGAGCACTCCTTCTGGGTCTATGGCTATTTCGAGGAAACCAAGCTGCCCGGCGTGCGCATCGGTGACCGCGCGCAAATAGAAATGATGGCGGGGCATCTGTCCCTGCAGGGACACGTCGAAAGCATCGCCAGCGGCATCACCGACCGCGACAATCCGGATGGCGCCAACTTGCTGGCTGACGTGAATCCGATCTTTACCTGGGTCCGGCTGGCCCAGCGTGTCCCGGTTCGCATTGCACTGGATGGCGTACCTGAAGGGCTTCATCTGGCAGCAGGTATGACCTGCACCGTCATTCTGCATCCCGCCTCGAAGCATTCGTCTTGAGGCGAACGGATCATTCCCGATGACCACAGCCCAGGAATTCGACGAACTTCACGCCGCGGCCCGTTGCGCCTTGGAATCGCCCCTTGCAAGGCGGGCAGCCATCGCAACCATCACCCGCACCCGCGGATCGACCTTTCGCCGCGCCGGCACGAGCATGCTGGTGGATGAAGACGGCCGCGTCGTTTGTGCGCTGGCCGGCGGTTGCCCGCAACGCGATCTGCTCGTCCGGGCCGAAAGGGTGATGGCGAGCAAACAGGCGGATCTCGTCCACTACAACAAGGACAGCAATCTGGACCTGATGATGGAGGTGGGATGCGGCGGCGAGCTGGAGGTGCTGATCGAACCTTTGACGCAGCGCGACGATATCCGCTTTCTTGCCGAGATCCAGCAGGTGCGCGCATCCCGTTCCAGCGGCGTCATGGCTACCATCTTCACCCATGACGGCACGCCGATCGTGCCAAGACCCTGCCGCTTGATATGGAGCAGTGATCGACTGGTCTGGCGCGATGCTTTGCCGAGCAGGCATCTTGATCCCGTCATCGAGCAAATCGCTGTTGTCGAATCATCGCGCACTGCAGTGCACGAAATTTCCACCCCCGACGGCCGTTTCGACGTCCTGCTGCAGCCGCTGGTTCCACAGCATCGATTGGCCATCATCGGCGTCAACGACGAATCCATCCTGCTGGCCAGGCTCGCCCGCCAGCTGGGCTGGGAGGCCATGCTCGTCGACCACTTGCCCGAACCGCATGATGATCACCTCATTCCCGACAACATCCAGCGGCTGTTTGCCGTTCCGGAAGGGCTATCTTCGATGCTCAGGCCGGACAGGTTTACTTCAGTGGTATTGATGACGCACGCCATCGAACGCGACATCGCCTATTTGCAAGCGCTCGCGCATGAACCCCTGTGCTACCTGGGGGCCCTGGGTTCGCGCCAGCGTGCCGAACGCATGCGCTCTGCCGTCCCCGCAGCGGCAGAGCGCCTGAAGGCGCCGGCCGGCCTGGACATTGGCTCGGAAACACCGCTGGAAATCGCCATGGCCATTGCCAGCGAAATCATCGCCACGCTCAACGCGCGCAAGGGCGGCAGCTTGGCCAGTTCGCAGGGGGAGATTCACACTACGTCCCCTGCTTTGCCGGCCTGAATCACCCGGCAAAAGGCGGATAACGCATCAAAGGCAGACGATGCGATCGCACGCCGGTTGCACGCGCCATGGCATTGACCAGCGCGGCGGCAGTGGGAGCCTGTGCGATTTCCGCAGCCCCGAGAAACGAATCGCCCGGTTGGTCGATGAGAAAGGTCTCGATGACGGCAGGAACCTGGTTGAACCTGAGAATGGGGTACGTGGCCCAATCGACGCTCTTCACGCCGTCCTTGTCGAACAGCACCTCTTCGTGCAGCGTCCAGCTGATCGACTGCACGATGCCGCCCTCAAGCTGGTTGCGCAAGCCATCGGGGTTGACGACCTGCCCGCAGTCGGCCACCGCGACTATGTGCGGAAAACGCACCTCCCGGGTTTCCTCGTCGAAGTGCAGTTCCATCGCCACCGCACAGTAGCCCATGATGTTCTTGTAGCGGGAAAAGGCAAAGCCCACACCGCTGCCCCGCGGAAGGTTTCGCAGGCGCGCGGCCCAGTCGAATTGGTCCCTGGCAAGGGCAATGACGGCTTTCGCCCGCGGATCCTCCAGATGTTGCAGGCGAAAGTCGGTAGCATCTTTGCCGGCAGCCGCGGCAAATTCGTCCATCGCGCTTTCCATCGCCACCACGTTCACGTGGGCCCCCAGCGAGCGCTGGGCCGAGGTACGGAACGGCATCTGCGTGACGAAATGCATGGTGACCTTGAGGCCGGGAATCCGGTACGGCGGAATCGCATTGCGGTCGGCATCACCTTCCGGTTGCGGAATGGGCACGGAGGGCGCCGGCACCATCGGCTTGGCCAATAGCCAGGTCGGCATCAATCGTCCGGGATTGGTGATGCGTTCGTTGTGCGCTGTGCTCCACAGTTCGTAGCGCCAATTGGCCAGGCGCCCGGAGGAGTCGAGCGAAGCATCCAGTTCGGTGACCATCGCCGCGCCGAACGGCTCCCACATCTGTTCCTGATCGCGCATCCACTGCACTCGAACCGGCCTGCCGGGGACATGCGCCGCGATGAGGGCAGCATCTGCCGCGGCATCATCCGCGCCATTGTGCCCGTAGCAACCCGCGCCTTCCACATGGATGCAGCGCACTTTTTCAATCGGCATATCGAGCATGCCCGCCAGACCGGCGCGCAAGGGAAAGACGCCTTGCGTATGCGTCCACACCGTAAGCGTATCGCCGTCCAGATGGGCAATAGCACAGGACGGCCCGATCGAGCCGTGTTGCAGATACTGCTTGGTGGTCGTTGCCTTCACGCGTGGCCCGGTCGCATCCACCACCATCGGCTGATCGGCGTCGAGGAAATCCTGATGCGGAAGCTCCTTCAGGACCTGGTGCAGCTCGTCCGGCGTAAACCATGTGCGTGTGGGGTGCCACTTCGCGCTCTGTTGCAAATCACGCATCGCCAGGATGGCCTGCCATTCGCTGCTTGCGGCCACCGCGAGGTAATTTCCGTCTCGAACCACCGCAACAACACCGGGCATCCTGCGCGTGCCGTCGATGTCAGCTTCTTCGAGCACCGCGCCCCGGCTTGGAGGACGAACAACCCTTGCGTGCAGCATGCCGGGCAGCCGCATGTCCTGCACGTAGGCAGGCCCGCCGGTGACTTTGGCGGGAATATCGACGCGAGGAATGGACTTGCCGATATAGCGGTACCGGGCAGGATCGCTGGGCGGCGAAACAGGGTCGGCATACCGGTGAAGATTGATCCCTTCAACCGCCTGCGCGTAAGTCAGTGTGCGGCCGTCCTGCGCGACGATCGTGCCGTCTTTCAAAGACAGCCGTTCCGCGCTTGTCCCCAGCTTTTTTGCGGCAGCGTCCAGCAGCATTTTCCTTACTTGCGCGGAGGCGTTATAAATCGCCGTGCCGCCATCGGCCATGGTATGACTGCCTGCGGTATAGCCTTCGTTCGGGGTCAATCCCGTATCGGCGGTAACGAAATGAACCGCCTGCAGAGGAACCGCCAGCTGATCGGCTGCAATCTGCCAAAGCGCCGTGCGAACGCCGGTGCCCAGCTCCACCTTGCCGCTATAGACGCTGATTCCCTGCGCGTCGATGCGGATCCACGCGTCCAGCATCGGGTTGGACTTGAGGCTGCCGGGCAGGTTGGGGGCGAGGATCTCGGTGCCCAGGGTGTCCTTCTTGGCAAAAAGCCGGCTCGGCGCGAACAGCGCAAAGGATACGACCAGCACCCCTGTCCGCAGGAACGACCGGCGGCTTTCATCCACGGATTCGTCCGGCAGCTTCATGCGCCTTGCACCTTTTGTCGTGGGGTGATCCGGCCGGATGCCGCCGCGCTGCGAATGGCCGCCAAAATGCGCATATGCGTGCCGCATCGACAAAGGTTCGGGTTCATATGGGCGCGAATTTGCGCTTCGGTAGGCTGCGCGATCTCTTCCAGCAGCGCTTGCGCGCGCATGATCATGCCGGCAATGCAATAGCCGCATTGCACGGCCTGGTGGTCGATGAAGGCCTGCTGCAGCGGCCCGGGCGATTCGGCCGTGCCCAGGCCTTCCACCGTCCTGACATCGCGATCACCCACCGAAGCAATCGGATACAGGCAGGAAAACACCGTGCGATCGCCCACGATCACCGTGCACGCACCACACTGCCCCATGCCGCAGCCGAACTTGGCTGCATTCATTTGCAACTCGTTGCGCAGCACATAAAGCAGCGGAGTGTCAGGCGTTACATCGACCTGATGCAGCTTGCCGTTCACCGTCAGGTTGATCATGGCGAGGATTCCTTACGCAGATTGGCCACGGTCTTGTTTACGTCCGGCCATGCAGGACGCCCTGCTGCGGACACGCGCAAATAGGTCACGACGTCGGCGATTTGCGCATCGGTCAGAACGTCGGCGAACGCGGGCATGTAGGTGGTGACACCGGGTTCGGACGGCCACGGCAGGCCTTGCAGTACGGTCAATACCGCGTTGTGCTCCGAACTGCCATTGAACGCAGAACTGAGAGCGAGGGGTGGCCGCTGCTCATAGGCGGACATCGCCGATCCCGAGCCATGGCACGTCGCACAAGCTGCTTCAAAAACGGTTTTCCCATTGCTCACATGGTTGGCCAGCGCTGCGCTCGCCTCAGGCTGAGCGGCTGCGTTGTGAACGGCCTTGTTCTGAATGGAAAACAAGTAGGCAGCGATGGCTTCGACGTCTTCCCGCGGAACCCGCGACAGGTTCTCAACGACCGGCCGCATCGGACCTGCCGCGGCACCATGCTCGGTGGCGAGCCCGGTGCTCAGATAGGCAACCAATTGCTCCTGTGTCCATGGCTGGGGTGCCCCGAGCAATGCATCGAGCGGTGGCGCACTCCATCCGTCCACTTCGCCTCCGCCCAGATAGTCGCCGCCCTTTTCACCGCCGATCAGGTTCAACGGCGTATGGCAGGAAGAGCAATGCCCGAGTCCTTCGACCAGGTAGCGCCCTCGCTCGACCGGGGAGGCGCCCATGGATGGACGCGGCCCTTCATGCACATAGAGCAGATTCCAGAATGCCAGCATGGGCCGGAATCGCAGGGGAAGCAGCAGCTCGTTGGAGCGCGCCGGCGCGTGGACCGCCCCCCTCGTCATCAGGAACGCGTAGAGCGCTTTCAGATCGTCATCGGTGACATGGGTGTAATGGATGTACGGAAAGGCGGGATAAAGCAATTGCCCATCGCGAGCGACGCCCTCGCGCATGGCACGACGGAACGCCTGCAGCGACCAGTTGCCGATGCCAGTCTCGCGGTCGGGTGTGATGTTGGTGGTATAGAGGGTGCCAAACGGTGTCCTGAGCGGAAGCCCGCCCGCATAACGGGCGCCGGCGGGGCCGGTATGGCACACCACACAGTCCCCCAGCTCAGCTATCCGCTGCCCCTGCGACACCACACCGGCAGTAAGGGGAACATCCGGCTGACTCACCGGCGCCATGGCGGGGTGCCATGCCAGCGCGAAGTACAGGATGGCGCCAAGTACGACGATGCCGGCACTGGCTCCCGCGATTCTTCGTTTCGAGAACATCGACGCCATGCTCTTCACCTGGTTCTGGACGCAGTCGCGGGTAACCGTTCTGGAGTTCCCGCGTCGGATAGCGAGCAGCGCGGGCGGTTACACGCAGAATGGACGCTGCGCGCTCGCGTCATGTTAGGTCCGCGAAGGAGGAGCGTCCTCCCTCATATTTGGTATCGGATGGAACAGCACCCCGCAGTAGGCACCCAAGCGGGCGAAGCTGGCTTTACGGCTCGACCGCTCCGGCGGCTTCGATCGCTTCGCGTAATACGTCGGCAGGCTGCGCTCCGGAGATGCCGATGTCGCCAATGCGAATGCTCGGCACGGAACGCACTCCGTCGGCCATCGCCTGCCGTTGCGCGCGAACCACCTCGTGCTCTCCAGCGTTCGCCTGCAAGTAATGACGCGCTTGCTCGCCGTTGAAGCCGGTCTCGATCGCCAACTCCACCAGCACTTCCAGCGAACCTATATCCCGGCCTTCCGAAAAATAGGCGGCGAAGATCGCCTCGTACAAGGCGTCCACCTGCCTGCTTTCGCCATGCTCTTTCGCATAGGCCATCAGCTGGTGGGCAAGGCGTGTGTTGGGCGTCAGCGCCACGCGGTCGTAGTGAAAGTCCAGGCCGACCAAGCACCCGGCCTGCGTGACCTGGGCATCCATCAGCAGCGACCGATCCCAGCTGCCGAATTTGGCAGTACGGTATTGCTTACGGCTGGTTCCGGACTTGGGCATATGCGGATTGAGTTCGTAGGGAACATAGGCCGTGTTGATCGCTCCGTCGGCGCCGGCCTTTTCAATCGCCATGCGCAGGTGGCGATGGGCTATCCAGCACCAAGGACAGATAAAGTCATAAGTGACGTCAACCTTGATGGAGTGCATGCGGGTATCCTTGAAATGAAGATGACGCCAGCCTAGTCGTCCCGCCGCTACCGTTGAATACGGAAAAAATGCAAGACTTCGTTGCTTTTCCCGCAAAAGGCACCCATGGACAAATTGCTTGCATTGAGAGCGTTCGTGGACGTCGCCGAAACCGGCGGATTTTCCAAGGCGGCACGTCGCATGGGCGTGGCGACCTCCTCGGTGACCCGGCTCCTGGATGCGCTTGAGGAGTCGCTCGGCAGTGCGCTGCTTACTCGCACCACGCGTCAGGTGACGCTCACGGACGCAGGCGTCGCCTATCTCGAGCACGTCGCCCGCATCCTGGACGAGCTGGAGGAAGCCGACGGCAGTGTCACTGACGCGGGCGGCGAGCCCACCGGGCCGTTGCGTGTTTCCTTGCCCGTGACATTCGGCCGCCTTCTGCTCGGGCCGCATATCGCCAGCTTCATGACATCCTACCCACGCGTGTCGCTGGATTTGCTGATGACGGACACCTACGTCGACTTCGTGGCCGACCGCATCGATATCGCCGTTCGCATCGGCCAGCCGGCGAATCAGCCGCAACTCATCGTCAAGCCGCTGACCGAACACCATCGGTTCGTCGTCGCCAGCCACGAATACCTTTCAAGCCACGGCGTACCCAGCGTGCCGGCCGATTTGTCTCGGCATGAATGCCTGCGGTTCTCCTATCAGAAAGGCCGGCAGCACTGGTCGTTCACGGACAAGCGCGGCACGGCACGGGTGGCCGTGAACGGGCGCTTGGCGGTCAATAGCTCGGATATGCTGCGCGAAGCGACATTGAGTGGATTCGGCGTGGCCCTGCTGCCGGAATGGCTGGTCGACGAAGATGTCAGGACCGGTCGCCTACGGCGCATTTTCGAGGCGTATTCGGTCAATCCTTCCGAGCACGTGACCAGCATTTATGCGGCTTACCTCCCCAATCGCCGGCATTCGCGCAAGGTCCAGGTTTTCATCGAGTTCCTGCGCCAGCACCTGAGCCGGCCAGCATTGGCCTGAATCCTTGACGGCGCCTGTTTTGCTGCCGCTATGGATGATGCAACGCGCTTCGGGAAGAGGAGATGTCCATGATCTTGTCACCCATGGCGATGCCCCATTCGGTCATGCGTGTGCCGAGCTGAAGCTGCTCGGCTTCCCATTCGGCAAGGCACTGCTCAATTGTTGCGGCACGCTTGTCCAGCGCCCTCGCCAGCGCTATGGCATTGGTGGCCGCCTTGGCCGTGCTTCCCGCGGTATGCGGCCGCGGGATGAAGGCCGCGTCGCCCAGCAGCACGGCACGGCCGAACACCATCTGCGGAACCTGCAGGTCCAGGATCGCCTGCGCAAAAGGATCCACGGTCCGTTCCAGCAGTTCCTGGAAAGTCGGCGCCAAAAGTTCGCGCGCAGCGGTGCGCAGGGCATGGATGTCGCTGTCTTTCATGGCGCCGGGGGGTAGCGAGAAGGTTCGCTGGCGGCCGTGCCGATCCCGCATGAGCGAGGTCAGTCCCTCCCCCGCGGCTACTTTGCGATACCAGACCCAGTTCCAGCGGCGATGTCCCGGCAGCGTGGATTCGTCCAGTCCCGGGACCAGGTATTCCAGCAGCAGATGATCCGCCCCCTGCTGGAACGCGAAGACCTCCATCAGTTTGTCGCTCGCTGACCCGGATAGCTCCTGCTCCGGCAGCAGGCCCCTGAAGGCTACGTAGCCCGCATACCTGGGGTGGATGTTGTCGATCAGCAGAGCACGCAAGCTGGAACCCGGACCATCGGCGCCAACCAACAGATCGCCCTCTTCCATCCGTCCGCTGGAGAAATGAGCTCGCACCTTTGTGCCGTCCTGCTCAAGCCGCACGAACTCCTCTGAGCGATGTACAACCCCATCGGGCAGGCTGCGGGACATGGTGGCATACAGCATGTTCCACGAAGTCTGTGTCTGCGGCATGTACGAGCGATGGGTGACACGGTCTTCGCGATCGAGGTAGATCCGGTCTCCCGAACGGACGCCCAGCATGTGGCCATGCTCGACTCCCGCAAAGCGGAATGCCGCAATGACGTCGGGCTGAAGCACGATGCCGCCGCCGCGGCTGCTGAGTTCACTGGGTGACCGCTCGAAAACCTGCACTTCCCAGCCAATTGCACGCAATGCAATAGCCGTGAACAGGCCGCCGAGGGAGCCGCCGATGATCAATGCGCGCGGCATGGGAATGCGCCCCCGTCGGAATTCAGTTTACGCTTCGTGCGCGGCATAGATGGCCTCCGGCATCGCCAACAGCCTAGCCCGCGTAATCGGCTCGCCACTCCTGTCCGAAATTCCATAGCTTCCCGTGTCGATCTTTTCGATCGCGCGCTTGATCTTCGCCAGCCGCCTGGTCAAGGCGCTGAGCTGGGCTTCGTTGTTTTCCTCGATGGCGAGGCGTTCCGCACTATCGGCGTCATCGTGTGCTTCGCCGCCCGCTTCCCGCTGCAGATCGGACTGTTCATGGCTCGCGAAATTTGCCATCGACAAAAGCTCATCGCGCATGCCAATCAGTCGATGGCGCTGCGTAGCCAGAAACGCTTTATCGAAATCAGGGTGTTCTTTCATGGACCGGACTCCTTGCGTCCTTTGAACGACGAATGACGGATTCGCCGGCTGGTGGCCACGGGGATGTCTACGCCGAACGAGCGCGCTATTTCGTCCCAAACCAGATCGTCGTGGCCTTCGATCAGGATGTCATAGGCGTTTTTTCCGTCGAATGCCCGTTGATGCAGACACATCCAGCGCGCTGCCTTGCGGCCGTCCCCGAGATGTTCGATGAGCGCCTGCGCGAGCGCGGGATGGCGTTTCTGGAACGCATCGAAGGCATCCATGATCGCCGCATCGCGTTGTAACGTAGCCGCTCGTATGGCAAAGCATGCCTGCTTGATGCCCAACATTGCGTTTCCCATGCGTGACCCCTTCAACCCTGCTCGCGTTCGCTTATGGATCTCAAGAATTCGAGCACTTCCGCAGTTCTCCCCATGGACACCAGCATTTCTGCAGTCAGGTTACCGAGCTGGCAAATCCTGACTTGCCGGTACCAGTTCATCAGCTCATCGGGGCGCGGCTCGATTTCCGCAGCCACCCGCAAAACGGCGGATTCGCCCACCATGCTTGCGCGGAACGGCTCTAGACGGCCGCCGGCAAGAGAGTGCGCGACCTGCTTTTGGAGAAAAAAACCAATGTGCTTCACCAACTCATCTGTTCGAAACGTCATTGCCATATATCCGTTGCGGACCCGTCGGGACGGCCTCCCTGACGGGTCCGCCTAAGCGATCACTCGGTCTCGAATCGATCGAGGTTCATCACCTTCACCCAAGCCACGATGAAATCGCGGATGAATTTCTCATGCGCGTCGTCGCTGGCATAGACTTCGCACAGCGCACGCAACTGCGCATTTGAGCCGAAGATCAAGTCGACCCGCGTGCCGGTCCATTTCCATTCGCCGGTATTACGGTCACGCCCTTCGAACACATCTCCCGCCGCGGACTGCGGCTTCCACACGATGCCCATGTCGAGCAGATGGCGGAAGAAATCATGAGTCAGCGTTTCCGGCACGTGGGTGAAGACACTGCGGGCGTCCCGGCCGGCATCGACATTCAGTACGCGCAGGCCACCGACGAGCACCGTCATCTCCGGCGCAGTCAAGGTCAGCAATTGCGCTTTGTCGATCAACAGCGCCTCGGCCGGGATGGCGCACCCGTCCTTGGTGTAGTTACGGAAGCCGTCGGCAACCGGCTCGAGGGCCGCAAAGGAAGGCACGTCGGTCTGGTCTTGCGAGGCATCCATGCGTCCTGGCTTGAAAGGTACCGTTACGCGATGGCCCGCCTTTGCTGCCGCATGCTCGATAGCGGCGCCGCCCGCCAGCACGATCAAGTCGGCAAGAGAGAGCCCCTTGTTGCCGGACTGCGCGTGATTGAACTCCTCCTGGATCCCTTCGAGGACTTTCAGCACCTTCGCCAACTGTGCGGGCCGGTTGACTGCCCAGTCCTTCTGCGGCGCCAGACGGATGCGCGCGCCGTTGGCGCCGCCGCGTTTGTCCGATCCGCGGAACGTCGAGGCAGACGCCCACGCAGTACCCACCAACTCGGACACGGACAGACCCGAAGCGAGGATCTTCTGCTTGAGCAAGCCAATATCGTTGCCGTCGACGACGAGATGATCGAGCTTCGGGATCGGGTCCTGCCAGATCAATTCTTCAGCCGGCACTTCCGGACCCAGGTAACGCGCGCGCGGCCCCATGTCGCGATGGGTCAACTTGAACCAGGCGCGAGCGAACGCATCGGCGAACTGCTCCGGATGCCGCATGAAATGCTGCGAGATCTTTGCGTAAGCGGGGTCGAAACGCAGCGACAGGTCGGTGGTGAGCATGCTTGGCCGCAGCTTTTTTGAAGGATCGTGAGCGTGCGGAATGGTCGGATCTGCATGTTTGGCGACCCACTGGTGGGCACCGGCGGGACTCTTGCTCAGTTCCCATTCGTTGCCGAACAGGCTCTCGAAAAAGCCCATGCCCCACTTCGTCGGCGTGCCGGTCCAGGTGACCTCCAGGCCGCTGGTGATGGTGTCGGCGCCATTACCGCGGCCGAAACGGTTGTTCCAGCCCAGGCCCTGCTGCGACAGCTGCGCGGCTTCGGGTTCGAGACCCAGGTTGTCGGCGGGACCCGCGCCATGCGTCTTGCCGAAGGTATGACCCCCGGCGATCAGGGCCACGGTTTCCTCGTCGTTCATGGCCATGCGCCCGAAGGTCTCACGAATGTCGTGCGCCGCGGCGATCGGATCCGGATGGCCTTCAGGACCTTCCGGATTGACGTAGATCAGCCCCATTTGCACCGCGGCCAGTGGATTTTCGAGGTTACGCTCACCACTGTGGGTGGTTCCACCCTTGCCGTAGCGTAGGTCGCCGCCGAGCCAAGTCTTCTCGTTGCCCCAATAGACGTCCTGGTCCGGCTCCCACGTATCCTCACGCCCACCGGCGAAGCCAAAGGTCTTCAAACCCATCGTCTCCAGCGCGACGTTGCCGGTGAGGATGAACAAGTCGGCCCAGGAAATCTTCTGGCCGTACTTCTGCTTGATCGGCCAGAGCAGGCGGCGGGCCTTGTCGAGGTTGACGTTGTCCGGCCAGCTATTGAGCGGTGCGAAACGCTGTTGCCCTCGACCGGCTCCACCACGGCCATCGCCGATGCGGTAGGTGCCGGCGCTATGCCAAGCCATGCGTACGAACAAAGGGCCGTAATGGCCGAAGTCCGCGGGCCACCAATCCTGCGAATCCGTCATCAGGTCCGCAAGATCCCTCTTCAGGGCGGACAGATCCAGGCTCTTGAAGGCATCGGCGTAATGGAAACCCTGGTCCATCGGATTGGATTTGCCGGAGTGCTGACTGAGCAGATCCAGGCGCAACTGTTGCGGCCACCAGTCACGGTTGCCCGTGCCGCCGCCGGCGGCATGGCTGAACGGGCACTTTGCTTCGTTTGACATACGCTCTCTTTTGGACATGAACCCATTGCATGACTTGGTGCGCATCAACTGGTCGCAGGGACGATCGGTTCGATTCGCCGAGGCATGACTCGCCATGCTTCGTAGAAGCGCGGTGACTATGGATAGCCGCGCTCATCATCGCAGCAACGAAAATGATGCATTCGTACGCCGCTCCATTCACAGTCATCTGCACGATGCGCGGCCATAGGAGCGTCCGCGTTATCCTCCCACGACAATCCGAACACGGATTCCCCCGTTTGGGTGGAAACGATCTACCCGATTCGGGGAGCAACTTAGGCAGGCTTTGGGGCATCATCAGCCATAGCTGCGAGTAATTTCTGACCGGTTTTGATGCACTCGTAGGGCAACCCCATCTCCCACTGGTTCGTCGCAGAGTTCCCGCCATGACCAAGCTTCGAAAAAACGCGCAAAAGTCTTCGCAGCCCTTTGCCGTCATCCATACCGATGAAGAGTGGCGTGAACGGCTCACTCCGGAGCAATACGAAGTGCTCAGAGGACACGGCACGGAACTGCCTGGCTCATGCGCCCTGCTCTACGAGACGCGACCCGGAGCCTTTACTTGCGCAGGCTGCGGCCAAAAGATTTTCATCGGGGGCAGCAAATTCAACAGCAGAACCGGCTGGCCCAGCTTCAACGAACCGGTTGCCGGCTCGATTGGCACATCGCAGGACCAAAGTTTCGGCATGGAGCGAACCGAGGTCCACTGCAGCCGCTGCGGCGGTCACCTTGGGCATGTTTTCCCCGACGGCCCGCCGCCAACGGGGCTTCGCTACTGCATCAACGGGGTGGCGATGAACTTTGTGCCCGACTAAGGATGGTCCGAAAAAGCCCGTCCCGGTACACACCAGGACTTAAGCTACGCCAGGTCAGGCATCACCAGCCCCAGCGCATTTCGACGCCCAGATAATTCGAATCCTTGCCTCCCGCGCGCCGCAAGACCGGCGCCACGAAGTAGCGGTCGGCTTCCAGGCTGAAGGCCAGATTGCGTGCCGCATTCCAGTTGACCTGCAGCTCCGCGTAGATGCTGCTGCGCCGGCCGGGCTTGCCCGCCGTTCCTGGAACGGGAATATCCGGCTGAACATAGATCGCGTCCTGGAGGGTCTGTCGCCACAACATGCCGAACGAGGCCGTCAGTTTCACGCCATCCCGCGGCACCAGCGCTAGCGACGGCTTGAAGTGGACGAAGTTGGTGTAGCCGGTGTAACCGGACATCGTGACGTAATAGCCGTTCGGGAACAGCGGATTGAAGGTTTCGACCACCCGGCCCGTCAGATTGTGATTGCCCGAGGCCGCATCCAATTGCATACCGATGCGCGGAGTCCAGCCCCATTGCTTGAACGTCCATCCGGCCAGCGACCCGAACGCCCAGGCGTCGACGTTCTTGGCATCGATGCTGCCGCCCTGCTTCACTCCTTCGACATCCCAGTCCAAGGCCTGCGCATTGCCTTTGTAGTGCACGTCCCAGCTCTGTCGTTCCTCATTGCCGGAAGCCGCCAGGAAATGGACGCGATCCTGCCGGAAATCGGAAAAACTGACGCTCACTTCACTGCCGGCCGTGAGGCGCCGCTGCACGCGCACACCACCGAACAACAGGTGTCGATTGCTGAAATCATCGAAAGCCGAAAGGTTCCGGTATTGCACCGGCTGGCTGACGAAGCCCGAGATACGCCATGCACCACGCTCGTAATCGGCCCAGATCGCATCGTAGGCCTGACGGACATTGGGTCCATCGCGCACCGAAATGAAGCGCTGCAGATCGAAGCCCATTTCCTGGCGGCCTATGCGCAGCTTGAACAGGCCGTCACCGAGCTTGCGCTGCGTATCCACAAACGCAAGCCGCAGGTCGAGCCGGTTGGCGTCCACGGACTTGGGGTGATCGAGCCACGGCGCCAGCGCATTTTCCAACTGCACGAACAGCCGGGTGTTGTCGGTGAGATGTGCATCGGCATGTACTTGCAAACGATGCAGGAGGTAATTCTGATGGCCGCCACCCGCAGCACCGAACAAAGGGGGATCAACGCTGACGACACGCTCACGCAGCGTTACGCCAAGCGAGAGATAGCGTTTCGGGTCATGCTTGGAAAAAGCAAGATACTTGAGGGCGTCACCGGGCATCCGGGGCACGCGGGGATCGGCCAGCACCGACCAGTCTTCCTGCCAGCGGAAGAAATCGATGGCGGGTCGTGCGGGTGACGTTTGATTCGCGGCGTCATCCGCCCACGTGGAGAGCGGCCAGCCGGCGGCGCACGCGAGAGCCAAAGGCATGAAGCGTTTCCACTTAGATAAGCTGCGATGCCGATTCATGCCTTTGGTTCACCGAGGATGGTTCGTGCTCAGTGCGCGCCAGGCGCATGAATTTCCGCGATGTAGCCGCCGGGAAATTGCACGATCGCCGCGGACCGCTTATCCGCGGTGTAGGGGGCGACCAGGATCGAAACGCCGGCCGCCTTGGCCTTGCTCAGGGTTTCGTCCAAGTTGGCGACCTCGTAGCCGGTCATTTCACGGCCATACGGGTACGGCAGATGGCCGTCGGTGACCAGTAAGGTGAGCTTGCCGAACCCCGATTCGATGCGAACCCGGCGATAGGTGTCGTTCGGACGCCCGATCTCGACGCCGGGTGCCTGGGCGTCGTCGGAAATCACCTTGCCGTGCGAAAAGGTCAGGAAGCTATGCACCAGCGCGTCGGCACGATTGCGCGACACATAGAGGCGATTTTCCGGCACAGTCTGCAGCGGCTTGTACGATGGCGGCGTGGTGTGCCAGTAGAGCTGCATGTTGACGCCGCCCGGCCATTGAATGACCACGTCGCGACCGATGGGATCGGGGAAGGTGTCGACCAGCACGTCCGCGCCCGCCGCCTGTGCCGAGGCCACGGCAGCGTCGATATCCGTCACCAGGTAACCGGTACGCTCTGCCCCGAACGGATAAGGAACCGGCGTCTTGAAACCGAACACCGACAAGCTGCCGGCGGGCGTCAGCACCAGCTGGGACATGGTCTTGCTCGGTGTGGGCGTCACGGTGAACACGCCCTGCTTGGTCGTCGTCCCGCCAAACGTGGCGACCAGACTGGAAACGAAGCGGTCGAAATCTTCAGCTGCCACGTAAACATGGGTGGTGTCGTACTGCGGAGCCACGGCCACGTTGGCTGAGGGCGTCTCGCCCGCCACCACGGACGTGGCCTGCAGGGTGCACAGACCACCGCCCGCGAAGGCGAGCAGTGCGGCGGAAAAAGCCCATGATGAAAAATTGCGCATGATGATTGGTGTTCCTTGATTCGATACGGGTGCGTGTTGCAATCTGAAAACGATCACGTCGGTCTGCTGGCACTCGCAGCCATGTCATACCGCCCAGCAAGAGCATCCGAGCGCACCCCAGAACGACTTCAGGTCCGACTCGGAAAGCGGCAGCTTGGCCGACCAGGCGCTGATGTGATCATGGTTATGTACGGCGCATCCGCTGCAGCTGCATGCTTGCACCAGGTTCGCTGCAGGTTTCGCATCCTGCCATGCGCCATAGCCGCCGAAGGTACGCACGGGCGACCAGTCGGGCATAGCGGGTGGCACCGAGGTTTGATCGAAGTCCCGGAAGCCGTTGGCGCCGTAGACGACCTTGCCGCCAACGATGGTCATGTCGGAGGTGATGTCGGCGATGTCCTGCTCGGCGCACGCGAAATAGTCGAGGCTCGGCACGATCAGATCCGCCAGCTGGCCGATCTTGATCTGCCCTTTGTTGCCTTCTTCGTTCGAGAACCACGTGACGTACTGGGTCCACATGCGCAAGGCGGTTTCGCGGTCCACGCAATTGTGCTGCGGATACAGCCGCAGGCCGCCGACGGTGCGCCCGGTCACCAGCCAGGACAGCGACACCCACGGGTTATACGACGCCACGCGCGTCGCGTCCGTGCCCGCCGATACCTTTACGCCTTTTTCGAGCATGCGCGCCACCGGCGGAGTCGCCGCCGCCGCGGCCGCACCGTAGCGCTCGACGAAATATTCGCCCTGGTAGGCCATGCGATGTTGCACGGCGATGCCGCCGCCGAGCGCAGCAATGCGATCGATCGAGCGCTCGGAAATGGTTTCGGCGTGATCGAAGAACCAATTGAGGCCTTGCAAGGGAATGTCGCGGTTGACGCGCTCGAATACATTCAACGCGCGATGGATGGTTTCTTCGTAGGTCGCGTGCAGCCGCCAAGGCCAGCGGTTTTCCGCCAGGATGCGCACCACGTCTTCCAGCTCGCCTTCCATCGAACTGGGCAGGTCGGGGCGTGGCTGACGGAAGTCCTCGAAGTCGGCGGCCGAGAACACCAGCATTTCACCGGCGCCATTGTGGCGGAAGTAGTCGTCGCCCTGCTTGTACCTGGAGGTCTTGGTCCAGTTGAGGAAGTCTTCTTTCTCGCCCTTCGGTTTCTGCGTGAACAGGTTGTAGGCGAGCCGAATGGTGAGCTGGCCGTCTTCGGACAGCTTGCGGATCACGGCGTAGTCTTCCGGATAATTCTGGAAGCCGCCGCCCGCGTCGATGGCCCCGGTGACACCCAGGCGATTCAATTCGCGCATGAAGTGCCGGGTGGAGTTGAGCTGGTATTCGAACGGAAGCCGGGGCCCCTTGGCCAGGGTCGAATACAGGATGGCGGCGTTCGGCTTGGCCAGCAGCAAGCCCATGGGATTGCCTGCGCCATCGCGAACGATCTGACCGCCCGGCGGTTCGGGGGTGTCTTTGGTGTAGCCGACGGCGCGCAGCGCCGCTCCATTGAGCAATGCTCGGTCGTACAGATGCAACAGGAACACCGGCGTGTCCGGCGCAACGGCATTCAACTCCTCGATCGTCGGCAAGCGTTTCTCGACGAATTGATGTTCGGTAAAACCGCCCACCACGCGCACCCATTGGGGTGCAGGCGTGATCGCAACCTGCCGGCGCAACATGTCCATCGCATCCGCCAGGGAGCGCACGCCGTCCCAGCGCAGCTCCATATTGAAATTGAGGCCGCCGCGGATGATGTGCAGATGGTTGTCGATCAGCCCGGGAAGCGCACAGCGCCCTTTCAGATCGATCACCCGCGTAGCGGAATCCGCCAGCGGAAGGACCTCGTTGTCGTGGCCGACCGCACTGAAACGGCCGCCCTTGATGGCTACCGCACTGGCAACGGGATTGGCTTTATCAAGCGTAGTGAAACGTCCCCCGCACAGAATCAGGTCGGGAGCTTGGGTGGACGGACTCATGACATCTCCTTTTTTATCCGCGGGTGGCATCTGCGGGCGGCACTTCGAGGCGCGGCGCACTCGGAAGTTTTCCGCTCGGCAGTTCGCCGAACACATGCGGCTTGACCTGCTGGCCTACCCACACCGCTGCGCTGGTTCGTTTGGCCAACGCCTCCTTCAGTAACGGAGGAATCTGTTCGCCGACCAGAATTCCGAGCAGGCCGACCAAGGCGATCACCGGGGGAGCCGGTGATCGCACATGGATAAGGCCGTAAATCACGCCCACCAGCAAACCGGCGGCGAGCGACAAAAGATAGAGCTTCATCAATGCCTCTTCGAATCTGGCCTGACTTGACGGTTCATTCCATCTGTTCCATGCAGCAGGGCTCAACCGCCCTGGGCATGGAACATGGTCTTGGCGTAAGTGATGCCCAAGCCATAGGAGCCGCCATACACTCTGGCGATGCCGGTCGTGCTCTCGTAGGTATCGGTGCGCGCCCAGTCGCGCTGCAGTTCCAGCAGGTATTGCAGCGAGGTCATCGGCCGTGCGCCGGCCTGCACCATGCGGTCCATCGCGCGATCGTGAGCTTCGGCGGAGACGTCACCGCAGGCGTCGGCCACTACGTAGACTTCGAAGCCCTGCTCGATCGCGGACAAGGCCGGCCCTACGATGCAAACCGACGTCCACAAGCCGCCGAGGACCAGGCGTGTCTTGCCGATGGCGTTGACCTGCTTGATCACGGCCTCGTCTTCCCAGGTATTCATGCTGGTGCGGTCGAGCAGCGGCTGACCGGGGAATGCGTCAGTGATTTCCTGGTACATCGGCCCCGAAAAGCTGTTTGCCGCCACGGTGGTAAGTATGGTCGGTACCTTGAAGCCGGCTGCCGCGCGGGCGACCAGGGCAGCGTTGTTGCGCAGCGTGATCGCGTCGATCGAATGCGTGGCGAACGACATCTGCGACTGGTAGTCGATCATGATCAGCGCATGGTCGGCAGGGGTCAGCAGCTTGGAACCGGGAACGGCTTTTGCAGTAATGGTCATGGCAATATCTCGTTGGCGTGGGGAAAATCGCTGGGCGCACTTCAATGCGCCCGCTCGGCTCAAGCTTTGATGAAGGCAAGCAGGTCGTCGTTGAATTGCTGCTGGTGCGTGGCCGTCAGCCCGTGCGAGGCGCCCGGATAAACCTTTAGCGTGGCCTGCTTGACGAGCTTGGCGGTCAGGCGCGAGGAATCGTCGATCGGCACGATCTGGTCGTCGTCGCCGTGCACGACCAGGGTGGGCACTTCGATCTTCTTCAGGTCTTCCGTGAAATCGGTCTCGGAGAACTGCTTGATGCACTCGTACTGCCCCTGGATGCCGCCCATCATTCCCTGCAGCCAGAAGGAGTCGCGAATGCCTTGGGAGACCTTCGCATCGGGACGGTTGGCGCCATAGAACGGTGCAGTCAGATCCTTGTAGAACTGCGAACGGTCGGTGGCGACGCTTTGACGGATACCGTCGAATACGGACATCGGCAGGCCACCGGGGTTGCTCGCCGTCTTCAGCATGATGGGCGGCACCGCCCCGACCAGCACAGCCTTGGCCACACGCCTGTTGCCGTGCCGGCCGATGTAGCGCGCCACCTCGCCACCGCCGGTGGAGTGCCCGACCATGATCATGTCCTTCAGATCGAGCTTTTCGATCAGTTCCGCCAGGTCGTCGGCGTAAGTGTCCATGTCATTGCCGTTCGAAGGCTGACCCGAGCGGCCGTGCCCGCGGCGGTCATGTGCAATCGCGCGATAGCCATGCTGGCTGAGGAACAGCATCTGCCCGTCCCAGGCGTCCGCGCTGAGCGGCCAGCCGTGAGAAAACACCACCGGTTGGCCGGTACCCCAGTCCTTGTAGTAGATCTCGGTTCCGTCTTTGGTCTTGATGTAGTCGTTCATCGGCTGATTCCGGGGCTGAGTAGAAGAAAGTGTCGGGTGGACGGATGACTTGGCTCGCACGGCGGGCGACAATGCCAAGGCCGCGGCCGTCACGGCTGCACCAATGAGCAACGCGCGGCGCCGCTGATCGATATCCAAAGGCGGCTGATCGGTATTCATGTCGAGCTTCGTTTGTTCCCAGGTAGAACTCTTGCCTTGCCCGAAACCGGATGCTGATGCCTGCATGCTCCGCCCCGGACGTCATTGGCGCTTGGTCGTTAGCATTCCATGCGCAAGCAGGTTCACAAACCCTTCGACAAGGTAATAACCACTCACTCCAAAGAGTGAGTGGCATGAAAAGTTGCCCGTGCTGCGTGACTGTGTTTGACTAGTGCCGATTGTGTACACGTCGGAACGGATGCCGACACGACTCTTGGGGTTACGCAGCCATGCTTGAAGAATCGCCTCGCATCCGCGTACTGATGGTCGACGACCATCCTTTGCTGCGTGAGGGCGTGGCCGCTGTACTAGGCTCGCAAGGCGACATGGAATTGGTGGCCGAGGCGGTTAACGGCGATGAAGCCATTGCCCTTTTTCGCAAGCATCAGCCCGACATCACCCTGATGGACCTGCAGATGCAGGGCATGAACGGCTTGGAAGCCATTCGCACGATACTCGGCGAGTTTCCGCATGCGCGGATCATCGTGCTGACGACCTACCAGGGTGACATGCAGGCCACTCGCGCGCTAAAGGCGGGGGCCGTCGGCTATCTGCTCAAGAGCACGGTGCGCAAGGAGCTGCTGGCCACCATTCGCCAGGTTCATGGCGGGCACCGCCACGTACCCAACGAAGTGGCGCGGGTGATTGCCGAGCACGTGGCCGATGACACGCTGAGCATGCGCGAGCTGCAGGTGCTGGGGCATGTCGCAGGCGGTTTTTCGAACAAGCGCATCGCCATGCACATGGGTATTTCGATCGAAACCGTGAAGACCCATGTGAAGAGCATTCTTGCGAAAGTCAACGCCAGGCATCGCACCGAAGCCGTCATCATCGCCATGCGTCGCGGCATCATCGACGCATAAGGCGATGACAAGGTAACCGCGACTGACGGTGAGCTACCTTGTTTGCGGCTGAATGCCAACCTCGGCATGCGCATCCGATTCCTGCTGCATCTGCAACGCCTGTTTAGCCGCTTTGGCGGTGTGATGATTGCCGTCGTGGTTCCAGCCTGGCGGCATGAGCAGGTACAGCAGCTTGTTGCGTAATCCCGGTGCACGCCATACGTCGCGCCCCAGCAACCAGAATTCGCCCAGGTAGGCATCCAGCACGCTGTAGGGCTTTACCGGCCGGGTGATGCCGTATTCGATCCGGACATCCTCGTGCACTTCCATATAGGTGCCGAAGAGACGGTCCCAGATCGGCAGCAGGTTGCAGAAGTTGGTGTCCATGTAGAGCACGTTGCGCGCATGATGAACACGGTGGTGCGAAGGCGTCAGCACGACACGGTAAAACAGGCCCAGCTGCCCCTTCGGCAATACGTTCTCGCCGAGGTGGATCAGCGACCCCCAGAAACTGTCGATGATCACGATCAGCACCAACAGTGGCGGACTCACTCCCAGCAGCATGCAAAGGCTGGTGCGCACGAAGTCGGCATAGACGCCTTCGAGGAAAATGTGCGCAAAGTTCACCGACAGGTTCATCGCCACCGGCGCATGGTGGGTGGAATGCAAGCACCACAGCAAGCGCACCTTGTGCGCAAGGAAGTGATACACGAAGTGAGCCAGCTCCCATACCACGTAGCCATACAACAGTCCGTACCAGGTGAGCCCAGCCTGGAACGGGGCAAAGCGGTTGAACAGGCCGATGCACAAGCCGACCATGGCAATGCTGAGAAAGGAGCCGATGAAACGGTTCAGCACCATCGTCAGCAGCGGAACCTGGTAATCCTCGCGCTTGATACGGCGCAGCACGATGCCGCGCGCGAATTCGAAGACCAGCAACAGCGGGACGATCGGCGCGATCAGGCTGCCGAAGCCGTCTACCGTGGACAGCCGGTGGTAATCGCCGGAGGCGAACATCTGCAGCAAAGGCCCCAGGCCAAAAAAACCCATCAGCTGATCACGGATCCAACCCAAGATATCCACGGCTGCCCTCCCCGGCGGCGCTACTAGGATTGCCTTGTCGGCACGGGGATACTCATCCCCACACCAATTTGTCACGATCTAAATGCGAGTGCAAGTGCAATTGGGCGAGACGGCCAGAGCGCGGCGAAAAGCTGCTAGGGCGCGCCTGCGCGCTCAGCGGGAAAACAGTTGCGCAAGAAGCTGTACCAGGATGGCGCCAACGCCGTCGCATGCGACTCGTGCTCGATGACGCGGCTTGAAAAAAGAAGTCCGTGCAGCGGCTTGCCAGAGGCCAGGCTGATGAACTCGCCAGCCCCCAGCCCCACGAGATTGCGGTAGTAGGAATCGGCGCTGAGCTCGGACTCGCAGACGGTCAAATGCAACCGGCGACCGGAGTGATCGGCCTGGGCGCGCCATTGGGCCTCGTACTGCTCGAAGACCCTTGAAGTGCCGGATCGGATGGCCGGACTGCCCGCACCGATCCGCTGAAAAAGTTCAGAGCGATCGAGCGCTGCATAGATGGAAAAAAGACCGGCGTAGGAATAGCCAAATAGCCCCGCCGTACGGGCCTTGATCCGGTAGCGCCTGGTCAGCTGTGGATGCAGCTCTTTCGTCAGGAAGGCAAGAAACCGGTCAGCCGCGGGATGCTTGAGGTATTGCAGATAAAGCTCAAGCCCGGCTTGATCAAGCATGCCCTGCTCGACCAGGGCTGACATGGCCGCCTCACTGGCGCCTGGCGGGAGCGGCTCGCCGGGAGGAATCAGATCGCGCGCGCGGACGGCAAGTTGGCGACGGGCGTCTTCCCCCACGTAGCCCACACCTACATGTAGGAATGCCTCGATCGGATGGATGGGATCGAATTCCAGCAGGTGAAACACCGCCGTCTGGGGAACGCTTACGTTTCCATCCAGGACATAGATCGCCGGAAAATCGGCATCTGGATGGACCGTGTAGCTCGCCGGAGTGGTTACCCATACGGCGTGACGCGCCCCCGTGTATTTTGAATCCAGCTCAAAATAACGCGTAAAGGGCAGCGAGGCGGTAAACGGCGGTGAAAACTCCAGTAGCTCCATTACCGCTGTTTGAACCTGAATCGGATATCGAATGAGATCCGGGTAGACCCGCTGTCGTTGTCCATGGTGCCGTGCATGAGTTCGCCGCCGCGGAAAATGCACGCCTGGCCATAGGCCATTTGCAGGGGCGCATAATCGCCCCGCCCCACTTCCGATTCGAGATACATGCTGTTGCTACCGGCGACCGCTGTAACCGGCAACCACAGATTGACAAGCTCAGCGCGTTGCCCGTATTCGGAATCGACGTGAAAGCGCAAGATGGATTTTGATCCATGAAAATTGACGCGTGCCGCCGGGGATGGCTGATACCCCTCGATGGGATAGAGCATTTCCTGGACCGGGCCATACAGCAAGCCGCCGAACAAAGCGTGCGCTGCGACTGACAGCGCGTCTTTGAGTTTCTTACTGATCTCCCAGCTGTTTTTCGTGGCTTCATAGTTCGGCACGGGAAGGGTGCCGCCACCGGGATTGAATTGCGGCAGCAAATGCAAGGTCTCCAACTCGTCCGTGCCCAGGTACTCGGACACCAGGGCGCGAAAATCCCACCGCGAGGTGTCGTAGCTGAAAATAAGCCGATTGGGCAAAGTGCATGACCCGATCGCGTAGGTTTCGGCACTTGTAAACAAAACGGTATCGGCCAGCCTGTCCATGCCTGTCCCCCACACTGAAAAAGCTTGGTGAACGATCCGAAGGAACGGGCGCCAGCGCCCGTTCCTTCGCCGGAGCATGCCCTCTCACCGGGTTTCAGAAAGGATGGTGACTTTCTTGACGAGGTCATCGGCAGCCAGCGCGTCCGCCTCCGGATCGCAAGCAATGGTAGAACCTGGCGATGCCACCGCGTGGGCAACGGCGGCAACGATGGCCTCGACCACTTCAACCACCACTTCGGTCACCACTTCCGTAGTCACCTCTGTCGTCACTTCGGTGGTCACTTCCGTCGTGACTTCGGTAGTGACTTCCGTGGTCACTTCAGTGGTGGTCGATGATTGCATCATCATCACCAGCAGCACTTGAATAGTGGGCGGGGTGGGTATGGTGGAGGTGGTTCCCGTGACATTGATCTCCGGCGGCTGGTTGCCTCCTGTCCAGGTCGTGCCGTAGAACGTGAGATCTCCCGAGCTGTCCTTGCTGAATTGCAGGATCATGTTTTGCGGGTTGCCGCCGGTGGTAAACCATGCCAATTGATCGATCTCGGAGCCCTGGGGCGGTGTCTCGCCGGTATAGTCGTAATTGGAGATCGACGAACCCAGGTAGGTCACGCTGGTTCCATTCACGACCATGGTGCCGATCGACTGGGTCCCAGGATTGGGATACACGTTGTAAGTACCGTTCCAAGTCGACAGGCTCTGCGTTGCCGTGCTTGCCGAGCCAAAAAGGTTATTGCTGGTGGGCAAGGGGTCTCCCCCCTGCGCGTAAGTTCCAAGGAAACCGTTCACGCCCGAGCTCTGATAAAAATTCAGGCTGGCGGAACTGGGATTGCCGGACGAAGCGCTCCAACTGACGTTGTTTGCGGTGAACTGCGGCGAGTTGATCGCTATGCCATTGACCGTCACCGATTGGGTGGAGACATCGACGACCACTGGCCCCGGCACGTACGTCGTGCCATCCGGTTGCAGCCAGCTCGTCATGTAGGTTCCGGAATAGTCGATAGTAGCCATTACACGTATACCTCCTTGGTGGCTTGCCGAACGGCCGATGGCGTCGTGGCGTAGCCCTTGTCGATGAGCCATTCCGAAATGTCGCACTCGTAGGCGGCTGGCGACACGTTCCCCTCGTCAAAGGATTGCTTGACGGCGTTGAGCTTGTCCCGATAGTCATGGGCAAGCCTGGGGTCAAGCAGGGCGGCGCCTACAAAGCGAGTCGCTTCCTGCAGCGGATCGCGCTTGAACATCATGCGCGTGACGCCGTGATGCTGAATCAGAAGCTTCCGGCGTTCCTCGGCGCTAAGTCCCGGCCGCGCGTGCACGAAGCCGTTCGGATCGGCGCGGAAAGCGCGTAAGGCATCCGGGGAAAGCATGAGGTCGAGCAGAGTCTGGTAAAGCGCCTCTGATGCGTGACTGTATTTGTAGCCAGGTGGCGCTTGATGTTTCCAGTTGCTGGATCTGGCGCGGGTAGCCAGTTCGGGGTAATTGGCTACATGGCAGATAAGCGGAGAGTTGCGTCCGGGCCCCACCGACTTCAGGCCAAGCTTCTCGCTCATTTCGGGGTCCGCCGCCTCGGTTCTCGCCGCTTCGATGAAAAAGGTCGAAACGCCCGTCACCTTGCGTGCGATGTCCGGATTCCTGTATTCGGCCAGCGTGTGGCGATCGATCACCGGATCTCCTGCGAACACATTGGCAACATAGTTGACGACGATGTGATCGGGGCCGTAGATGTCTTCCAGGTAGTCGAGCAGGACGTTGAACTTGTCATTGACATACCCGCCAAACTTGAAGCCCAGCTCGCCGACGCAACCGACCTGGAAGAGCACGAGGTTGACCGAGGTATCCACGTTTCGGCGACGGATAAGAAAGTCGGTCGCTTCGTAGATCTGCAGCCCGGGGACGCTGGGGTCGACGCCGAGGTCGGCATAGAGGCAGTCTTCCGCCGAAACGGCCGGAAGCATTACCGCATCGTAGCCCTCATCCCGCGCAATCTTTATCGCGTTGTGAGATGGGGTGACGAAGACTCCAGGGTGGCCGTAGAACAGCGCGCAAACATGCTTGCCCGCTCGAACCTCGTCCATGATCCGTTCAATCATCTGGACGTAGGTCATGAGCCGCGCTTTATCGTCGGCGTAATACTGGTAGAGATCGAATGAGTTGGGGTTTTGCTGCCGTATCCAGATGTCCGTCACCGGATCGGACGCGGCATAAAGCACGATGTCCGCCTGACGGATATGTGCCTGCGCCTGCAGGGTGAACTGCCCGACCGCTTTGATGCCGGAACCGATCACGACTAAGCTGCCTTTTTTCTCTGTCATGCCACCGTGCTCCTTGTCGTAGGTGTACAGATCCCCATCGAAGCCGGGGGCACCCAGCTTCGCCTGGTCGAATCGTTCGCTTTCCGCGTCCGGTTAGGGACGTACTCACACCATTGCCACGCTGGCAACCGAATTTTCTTTGCGGGCACTGATGTGCTTAGGCGTGACTGCACATCAAACGTCCGTCCATGATCTTGCATGCCTTCCAGCGCGCCAACTCCCGCAATGGCGCCCTAGGCGCCCCTGCGAGCTTGCCGCACTGCACGTGCTCGCGCCGCTTCGGTTATCCACCACGCGGTATTGCTATCCCAACTTTGTGCCGCCAAGGCTTCAATACGCTTGCATCGTGCATCCTCGACCCCCTCCCGGAGATGTCGGATGAGCACGATCGATTCATGGATCGAACCTTGCACAGCCCACCGGCAACACCGGTGGATTGGCTCGGTGATTCAGGCGATCACAGCTTGAAAGCCACGTCTGCGGATAGGGATCCCCTGTTTGATCCACCACTGTTGCGCCACATCGCTTACCGGGGGCCTAGCCGCGCTGCCGAAAGCAACGCTGTGTCTGGCCGAGCCCGCATATACGCGCTACGCCGCGGGTTCTCCCGCGGCCACGACTGTGCGACTCCTGACCCGCTTGACTCCTCGCCCAAGATTAAGGGCTTGACGCAGGGGGGCTTGCGCTCGTTTGTGACGAATCGATTTTCTCGTATCTGCTCGTTAGTCTTGCGTGAAGGCGGAATGAATGCCCCGACAAATATAGGCATGCATGGGCGTCCGCTTGAACCTTCTTTTCCAAAGCTCGATTCATGGAGCGCGTAGGTAATAAACCCAGCTTTGCGCACGACATCCCAAACCTACGCGCTCGACGCGAAAGCAACGGATGTCGTTTTCATCTGGCTACTCGATACCTTTGTTGCGTGCAACAGGTTGGCCCCTGCGGCCACAGCGACTATCCATGTCACATTCCGATCACATCCTGCTGTCAGCATCTGGGTCGCGCCCCCGAGAGGCCTGACGGCCCTTCGCGCCTTATTGACTTCAATTCAGACGGCGGGCTATGAGCCGTTCGTTGATGAATTCCAAGTCAGTGGGGAAGTTCATCTCACTGGACTTAATGGGCGCAAGTGGGGACTTTAGTAGCAGCCGCGACGAGGTGAGCCAGGCTAAGTGCCATCGCCGTCATGGTTTTTTTTGGAATTTGGGTCGCTTCGCTCGCATGAATGGGAACTGCCGTATCCCAACTCAAGGTTCGATCAACCGCACGCGTGTGAGGATGAGTCTTGCCTGCCCCGCAAAGGGTCAGTGCCCGTCGATCTCGGTAAGGGATCAAGCCAAGAAAAGCGCTTTGCGCGCCCGTGGCAAATGCATTGCCGGCTATTCGCCGCCCGCCTTCGCCGGATACTGATGCACTGAGGGCCACCTCTGCGGCTTCTCAATCAAGCCGGGGCGTGCCTTGACCCGATCCTTTCGCGAACGACCTGCATGCCAGGTCGCGGGTTGGCGTACCCGTCCAGGCCGTCGCCGTCGTTGCATCAGTCTCTGCGTCATCCATGTCTGCAGGGCAGTCCTGCCGGATGGCCGCGCCCTCACCGGATCTACCGAGTGAATCGAGCCGGGCCGATCCGAAGGGATGGCTCGGTCCTGCGCGCACCCATTCCAAAAAACCACGCTTCAAATTTCTTTCAAGATTAGGGAGAACCTCAAGATGTTTCGTGCGAAGAAGTCCCTGTTGTCCTGTTCGATATTCGCTGCCCTGGGCACGCTTGCCATGACGTCGACCGCTTGCGCTGGCGACATCACCGGCGTCATTACCGATCCGGCAAACGGCAAACCCGCGGCCGGCATCGCAGTGCTCAATACGGTCACCGGCCAATCGGTTGAGACCGATGCCTCAGGCCGTTTCCTGATGAACGATCTCCCTGCGGGCCATTACCTGCTGACCGCAACAACCGCCTCCTCGCACGCACTATCGGCCAGCGTCGATGTTCCCAAGCTAGGGACAGTCACCCCTGCTTTCAGCGCCGTGGCTACGCTCAACAAAATTTCGGTGGCCGCCAACCGCTACGACGCCAGCCAGATCCAAATGAATGCGGTCAACACCGTCAACGTCCTGTCGGCCGATGACCTGAAATACACCGCCGTACACAACGTGGCCGAGGCGCTGGCGCTGCTGCCGGGCGTGAATACCTTCAATTCCGGGCAATCGTATTTCGGCGGTATCGACGGCGCGTCGCGCGGCGAAGGCATGTTCACTTCCGTGCGCGGCCTGAATGCCGAATACAACGTCAACCTGATCAACGGCGTGAGCGTGGCGCAAGGCATGCCCTACAGCCGTGGCGTGCAGCTGAGCCTGCTGCCGCCATCGGGCATGCAGACCATCGTGCTCAACAAGACCTCCACGGCCGACATGGATGGTGATGCGATCGGCGGCACCATCGATTTCCGCACTCCCACCGCCTTCGATTTCTCCGCGCCGAGCAGCGGCAGCATCACGGCCAGCGGGCGTATCGAAAGCCGTGCGCGCGACTATGGCGACAACGGCCTGGGCGGCGGCCTGGCCGGCGAATTCCAGACCAAGTTCGGCGACCAGCACCAGGTCGGCCTCTACGCCAGCGCGTATTACCAAAGTCGCAACTACGTCAACAGCGAGGCCGCCGGCGCCACCGCGGCATCCGGCGATGGCGCCTGGGCGTTCGCGCATGCCACCGCTGCCGGCGCCAACGCCGCGGGCTTCGACCCGCAGCGGAACCTGGAAAGCACGGGCATGTACCTGGGCACTTCCTCCGGCTATACCCACCAGTACGGTGGCAATGTCTCGCTGGACTGGAAGCTGGACGATACCCTCACCGCCTATGCGCGCGCCACTTACGCCTACGCGAAGACCGAGCAGAACACCACTTACCTGCAAATCATTCCAAAAAACATTTCGTACGCGCAAATTGGCAATACCGGCGTCTACCAGCCCGTCATCGGCCGTATCCCGATGCGCTTCTGGTACGAGACCAATCCGGAAAAGGCCGATCTGGCCACCTTCCAGGTCGGCGCCGACAAGGTCGTGGGCAGCTGGACCCTTTCGCCCAACCTCTTCTACAGCTTCGGCGACAACGATCGCCCGGATCACGTGGAAATCTCCGCGCGCAACGACGAGTACTCATCCGCCGATTTCCCGTATGGCGCCAGCTCGGTGATGATCTACGGCTCCAACGGGTTCGCCTATCCGCAACTGACGCCGGCCATGAGCGCACAACTGAGCAGCGTTGCCACCATGTACGCACGGCGTGCCGGCGAACTGACCGAAATCTACAGCGGCCAGGAAAAGGGCGGCATCAAGTTCGACGCTCGTGACGATTTTGACTCCGGCGCGCTGGCCTCGGTGCAGATGGGCGTGAAATATTCCACCAGCCATCGCGACTTCAGCAACCGCGACTGGACCACCAGCAAGTACACCGATGGACGCAGCTTCGGTTCGCTGGGCTTGATCGATGGCTATTACTCGTCGGTTTTCCCGGGCATTTACCCCTACCCTTCGCCGAAGATGAGCCAGTCGGCGCTCAAGCGCCTGATTGCCGCCAATGTCGTTCCTGGCGACCTTGACACCTGCAGCAATCTCTACGTCAACAACTGGAATTGCGATACGCAGCGCGCCAACGAAACGGTAAGCGCGGCCTACGCCATGGCGACGTTCAAGTGGGGCAACCTGGAGGTGATACCCGGCATGCGCTTCGAGCATACCGATATCCGCAACACGTTCTGGGTCATCCCCCAGGATGCGCAGGGCAACGAGATTCCCGGCTATTTCGCCAAGAATTACACGCACTACAACGAACCGCTGCCGAGCGTCTTCGTCAATTACCGGCCGAGCGACAACACGGTGTATCGCGGCGGCATCTGGACCAGCTACACGCGCCCGGCCTTCATCCAGCTCGGCGGCGGCTCGCAGATCAGCATCTCGTCCGATGGCGTGACGACGATCAGCGAAGGCAACCCCAACCTCAAGTCGATCTATTCGCTGAACATCGACTTCTCGGGCGAGTGGAGCAACCAGCAGGGCGGCCACGCCATGCTGTCGGGCTTCTACAAGAAGCTGTCCCACTACATCTTTGAATCGGGCGGCAATCCGGTCAACCCGGCAACGGTGGATGCAGGGGCGATTCAGTACGTGCAGCCGAGGAATGGCGGCGATGGCAAGGTCTACGGCGTCGAAGCGGCTGTGCGCCAGAAATTCCAGAACTTGCCCACGCCGTTTGATGGCCTCGGCGTTGCCTTCAATGCCACCGGACAAAGGACCTCCGTGAACCTGGGCATGCCCGGCTTCGAGCACGAGCGCATCCAGAACGCTCCCAATCTGATGGCCAATGCGGAGCTGTTCTATGAAAAGAACGGGCTCTCGATCAACCTCAGCTATCACTACGCCGGCGCCTACATCTCCACTTACGATTATCTTGGCCAAAATGCTGCCTGGGACGATTTGTGGATCCGGCCGGTCACGCGCCTCGACCTGCATGCCGGTTACGCCGTCAACGATCACCTGCAGGTCGACATGTCCATCACCAACCTCACGCAGAACTACTCGTATTGGTCGCATATCGGCAAGAACAGCCTGGTCGCTTCGGATATCGTCGACTCAGGGATGACCACGCTGCTGACGGCGAAGTATTCGTTCTGATCAAAGGTGGAAGGCATGCCCTGCGCGTCGTCGCGCGCGGGGCTTCGATAGCGAGTGACTGGCTCATGCGAACGAATCAACGCTTTGGCGGTGCGAAATCCATTCTGCTGGCATGCCTGCTTGGCTTCTCAGGCTCGGTGCCCGCAGCGGCGACGAGCGAATTGCGGCTAAACCAGCTGCAATACCTGGGCAGCCACAACAGTTATCACGCGGGGCTCGCCCCCAGCGAGGCCGTGATCTGGCAGCGCAAGCACTTCGAGAAGCTGGCGATAGTTGATTACGCGCACCCATCGCTCACCCAACAGCTCGATGACGGCGTGCGGCAAATCGAGCTGGACGTTTATGGCGACAGCAAGGGTGGGCGCTATGCACATCCCGCCATCACGGAGCTGGTTAGCGAGGCGGGATTGCCGTCCGATCCGCCCTTCGCCGATCCGGCCACCATGCTGCGGCCGGGCTACAAGGTGATGCACATCCAGGACCTGGACCAGCGCAGTAATTGCCAACCCTTTACGGCTTGCCTGGCGGAAGTGCGGTCATGGTCGCAGGCGCACCCGACTCATCTGCCGGTCTTCATCCTGGTCGAAACGGTGCGTTCGAGCCTCGACCAGCCCTTCCCCACGGTCAAGACCGAAGCCTATGACGGCCCCGCCCTGGATGCGCTGGATGCGGAAATCCGTTCGGTGTTCAAGCGCAAGGAATACATCAGCCCGGACGACGTGCGCGGTCGCTACGCCACCCTGAACCGGGCCATCCGTGCGCAGGGCTGGCCGACGCTGGCCAGTGTCCGCGGCAAAGTGATCTTTCTGCTGGACCAGCGCTGGGTGGGTCCTGGCTATCTGCAAGGACATTCATCCTTGCGCGGAAGAGTGCTGTTTACCAATGCGGCTCCAGGCAGCGACGACGCGGCCTTTACCGAATTGAACGGCGGCGATGCCGCAAGCATCACACAGCTGGTCAAACAGGGTTATCTCGTTCGCACACGCACGGATGCCGACCTGCAAGAGCCCAGGCGCAACGATACTCGACGTCGCGACAGCATGATGGAAAGCGGCGCGCAGCTGCTCAGCACCGACTACCCTGCTGGAGAGCCGGCGACTTCCGGCTATGCGGTAGGTTTTTCCAATCACCTGCCCGCACGCTGCAATCCGCAAACGGCGCCGGCAGCCTGTCAGAACAGCGAGCTTTCACCGTGAGTCCCATGGCCACTCTACCGATTTCAGGGCGACCGCTTGCTCGTGCCGCCAGCCGATGGCTCGTGCTGATAGCGATGATCCTGCCTGTGTTCCCCGCACAAGCCGATATGCCGTTGCAGCTTGAGCGCGTGGTGCTGCTCTATCGCCATGGCGTGCGCACTCCCTTGCCGGGGGAAATCCAGTTGGACGAGGTGTCCGGCAAGCCATGGCCGACCTGGCGGCAAGCACCCAGTGAATTGACCCCGCACGGCGCAGCCGGCGCACGCTTGATGGGGCAGTATGACCGCCAGCGTCTCGCCGCAGCCGGCTTGTTTTCCGTACACGGCTGCCCTACGCCGTCACAGCTGTCGTTCTGGGCCAACACCGACCAGCGCACCATCGCCAGTGCGCAAGCGCTTGCGCAGGGGTTCGCGCCAGGCTGCCCCATCCAGGTCGGCCATTTGCCGCAGGGAAGCGAAGATCCCTTGTTCCATCCCATGGAGGCAGGCGCCACGGCATGGAACGCGCACGATGCGGTCACTTCCATCCTGGCCAGCACCGGCGAGCCGGATGCCTTGACGGAACCGCATGCCGATGCGCTCCAGTTCATGATGACCGTAATGGGTTGCGATCAACGCCACCATCCGGATTGGTGCGAACCGAGCCATTGGCATGGAACATTGGCGGCACCCACGTCTTCCGAGCGTATGACGCTGAGCGGACCGATTGCCACGACATCCGGCACGGCCGAATCCATCCTCATGGCCTATGCCGAAGGATTCCCCAACCGCGCGGTGGGCTGGGGCCGGATCAAGCCCGGACAGCTTGAATCCCTTTCGCAGCTCCATGCGCTGCTGTTCGATCTCTACGCGCGACCTGACTACATGGCCGAGCGTACCGCCTCGGTGCTCAGCCATCGCATCCTTGGCGTGCTGCAGGACGAGCAAGCGCCACGACTGAACGTATTCGTGGGCAGCGACAACAACATCGTCGCCCTTGCCTCGGTCCTGCATCTGCATTTCAAAATGCCAAGCTACGCGCAAGATGATCCGCCCATTGGCGGAGCGCTGGGCATCGAACTGTGGCGAGAGCCTGGCGGTTCGCAGCGCTACGTGCGCGTCTTTTATCAAGCGCAGAGCCTTCCGCAATTGCGCGCCCTGTCCCACTCACCACCGGCCACGGTGAGCCTGCTTCCTCCGGCGTGCGTCTCGAACAAAAATGGGCTATGCCGGTTTGCGGATATTCTCCCTCTTCTTCAGCGCGCCGAGGCTCGCGCGCGTTAGCAGCGCGTAGGCTGGGATGGCAATCCCAGCATCAGGATGCTGCATGGAAAGCTGGGATTGGCATTCCAGCCTACGTGCTCCCGTATTCCCATCAATCCAGTTTGATCCACCACACGCCGTAGCCGCTGGTTTTCACCCCATCGTGGAAATCGTCCTCATGCTGTCGCCAGGCAGGCCGGGTCTCCTCCACGTCAGACATATTTTTGCTGTTCCCTTGGTTGAAGGCGGGATTCTGGGGAAAAACCCAGTCGTTGTCGTTACCCAGTCCGCCGTTTTGCCGACCAAGCTTGTGTCCGGCATCCCATAGCTTGCCCGAAGCATAGGAGAAATCGGCTTCGGGATTCTCCACTTCAAAGGCGCCTTTGTTTCCTTTTACCGTTTGACTGACTATCTTGGCGCTTTTTCCAGTGGCGTAGTCGAAACGAATGCTGTCAGGCTTGTTAGTACTCGCAGCATTGACGTATTCACGAGTCCCCTGACTTGTTCCCGTTCCGGTATTCAAGTCACTCTTGACCACAAAAAACATATCGCCGCCTAGGAACGATTCTTTTTTTGGCTTTTGCTGGACCACGGCGCCTTGCTCATTCACCACGGGATTATTCAAGCGGCCTTTCTTGAACGAATCGACCAAGTGTTTTTGCGCGTCAGCCTCGGGTAGTTGCTCCAACGAAACCTCCCTCAGCCTCCCGCCTTCCTTTAGCTGAGCAGCGCAAGCCATCGGCCACGCCGTTACTTCCCGCCGCTGCACAGCGCTCCGAGAGGAGGCCAACACACGCGCACCCATGACATCCGCCTCTCGCTCCAGACCGGCGTTGTCATTGAGCGCAACTCCCGCAAGCTGGGCCGTGGGTTTTACCCGCCCCTGCCGCTGCTGCACAACGTGCCAGGCCTCATGCGGCAGGTGCTTTTCCTGCCCCGCCCCAAGATGAATTTCGTTTCCCTGAGCGTAGGCCAAGGCATTCAATTGCGCCGGCTTGGCGGAATTACGATGCACGACGACATCGCCCATATCCATCCCCGACGCAGCCTCGATGCCGGCCCGCAATGGCGAGGGCAAGCCATTTGGCTTGTGCTCCGCTGAGCGATCGGCGCGCAATTGCGCCAGCTGGCGCTGCTGTGCCACCTGGCGGGAGCTTGCATCCACCCGTCGTTGCAGGGGTGAAGTGGCGTGAGAGTCTGCGAAAGATGCCGGTGTTGAATTGGCCATTGTCTGCCGTACAGGCGCCGCTAACTTGCTCATTGCCTTCCCCTTGTCGTGCGCGTCAGTTCAGTCTGATCCACCATGCCCCGCCACCGCTCTCCGCCACGCCTTCGTAGAACGAATCCTCATGCGCCCGCCATAAGGGATGCCTCTTTTCCTCATTGTTCATGTTCTTGTTGTTTCCCTGATTGATGGCCGGATTCTGCGGAAAAACCCAGTCCTTGGCATTGCCAAGCCCACCGTTTTGCCGCCCCAACTTGTGCCCCGCATCCCAATAGTTGCCATTGTCGTAGGCCTTATCGGCTTGGGGATTATCTACGTCGTCTATAACATCGTCGCGCTGTGTCACCGTCGTTTTGGCCACTTTGCCACTCTTACCGGTGGCGTAGTCGAAACTGATGCTTTCGGGTTTCGGGGTGTTGGGCTCGTTGACATACTTGCGCGTCGCCTTGCTGGTGTCCGTTCCGGTATCGAGGTCTTTCTTGGTCACCGTAAAAAGATCGCCATTCGAATACGATTCCTTGTGGGGGCGGCGCTGAACCAAGGCCCCCGCGGCGTTCACCACGGGGTTCTTGACCTGGCCTTTCTTGAACGAATCCGCCAAGTGCTTGTGCTTTTCCTCTTCCGACAGGGTGTCAAGCGGCACCTCCGCAACACCCTCGCCATTGGCCGGCGGGATAGCACCCGCAAGCTGTTGCTGCCCGTCTGGTGGAAGCATGTTGCCCTGCATCTGCGAAAGCTTCTGTCGCTGCGCCACTTGCCTGGCGCTCCCATCGATCCGGCGCTGCATGGGATGCGAGGCACCGCTGCCCATGGCGAATGACGCAGGCTCGGCGCTTGCCTCATGGTGATCGGCGCAGACGCTTTGCTTCATGACGATGCCCTCCCGATGCCCTAGTAGCCCGCCAGCCAGCCAAGCCCACCCAACACGGCGCCTCCGACTAGCGCCCCCGCCGCGACGGGAGCGAGGGCCAAGCCGCCCAGGCCAAGCCCCACCGCGGCTCCCGCGAGGGCGCCAATACCACCGATGGCTCCCAAGGCCTTTGAGCCGGCTCCAGGAAAGCTGCCGGCCGAATTTATTTTCTCTTCGTCATTGACTTCACCCTTGACGGACAGCGGAATCTTCTTGATCCGCTCCTTGTGGACATTTTTGTCGCCACTCAACGACTTCACGATCTCGGCCGCTGCATCATCGCCCATGTCCTGCGTTTCAACTTTGTAGGTCACGTCTTCGCCTACGTTGGCATCTTCCATTTCCTGATTGAAGCCCTGCTCCATCTTTTCCTCCCACTCCCCTTGTTCGAATGCCACGCTCCACGGCCGAACATTGCTGTTATTGCCTACGCCGCCGATCCTTTTCGGGATCATGTGAGCGCTCATGCAGCGCCACGACCAGCCCAGTTCATCCAGGGTTTCATTCACGTCGCTTGCAATCTTGCTGTTGGCATCCTTTCCCCCAGCGCTGAGACTTTTGGGCCAGCTGTGCGCGTCGAATCCGGCCGGCCTTTTCACCGTTTTCGTATAGGTCAGGCATTGAATCGGAGCATCTGCATTGGCGCTGGGCAACGAAGCGGATTTTTGCAGTTGCCTGACGTGCGCCTGTTGTGCCGTCTGCCGGGAGCTTGCGTCCACCCGCCGCTGCAGCAGCGGCGCGGCTTGCACGCCGGCACGTGACGCCGGTGCCGAATGGGGCGTCTCTCGTCTGGTCGGCATGGCTTGCATGGTCATCGCCATTTGGCCCTCCTCAGGCACTTGGGCGCCGCATCAGGATGGAGAAATCATCCGCCACATAACCGGCCACGAGCTCCGCCGCCGGATCGAGCGTTCGGCAAAAAGCCAGAATGTCCAGGGGATCCCGGCCGCACAGCACGTGGGTGGCTTCGAACACATTCGCGTCCAGCAGGTTGAAGGCGATGCCGCGTGTGGCAGCCTCCCACATCTGCCGGATCAGGTTGTAGGGATAGAGCGCATTGCTGTTGCGATAGCTCATCGCACCCGATGCGAGTACATAGTCCACTTCCGGCAGCACCGCATTGAGCATGTCGGCCTGCACGAATCCGGTGCGAGGCAAGTGTCCATGGCGCCGGCGCGCCTCCTCGATGAACTCCGGCATATGATCGACCCCGAGGTAGGCAAGCTCGGTAAATCGCGAATCCAGGAAAGGCTTCAGATCGCCGTAGCCGCAGCCCAGATCCAGCACCTTGCAGCCGCTCATGTCACCGACGCGGCACAGCACGTCGAAACGCAGACGCTGGCTTTCGGGCGTGCGCCAACCCAACGCGCATCGCTTGGGGTCACCGATGCGGCGGCGGTGGAATTGCAGGACAGCAGCCTTTTCAAACAATTCCATCACGCTTGTAGCCCCTCGTGCGATTTGCGACACGCACCCGCGACGGCGTCATGGCCACGCCCGGCCGAATCCCGTTACTTGTCCTTGCCCTTCTTCGGCGGCGGCGTTTTTCCTTTCGGCTTGGCGTCACCCTTGAGCTGCGCGATATGCGCCGCTTCGCTCGCCTGCCTGGGCGTTGCGGCCAGCTTTCGCTGCACCGCGCCCGCACCCTCGCCCTGTCCCGCCGCCGGTTCGGCGGCCATCTTGGTTTGCGTCGGTTTGTTCGTCTTCATGGATTCTCCACCCTTGGTTTGAGCATGTGATAGGCAATCGTGGCGATCAGCGCCACCAACAGCACGCCCAGCAGCGCATTGCCCCGGCGAACCTGCACCAGGGCCGGGTCACCCACCAGCAGCAAGGCCCCCAACCCCAGGAAGGCGATGGCGCCCAGCAACAGACCCAACTGGTAAGGCAGGCCGACCTGCCGGATGCGACAGCTGGACCGGTAGAACGCGAACGCGATCAGCCACAGCAACAACAGCCCTTCGGCGGCCATGCGCAACGGCCAGCGGTAATCGCAGATCCATGCGTTCAACTTTTCCGTGCGCAGGTGGCGCGCCAGGAACATGGCGCGGATGCGCCCCGCGATCATGGGACCGGACTTCTGCCCCATGTCCGGTGCGGCCCAGAAGCCGGTGCCGCCGAAGTTGTCGGAAGCGTAAGCCAGGTTTTCGGTCAGTTCGTATTCGCTGTGGGCGCCGCTGGAAACAATCGGAACCACGCGGTGCAGCAGCATGCGGGTATCCACCTCTTCAAGGCTCTGGTCCTTGTCGATGGTGGAAATCACATCGCGCATGCTGCGTTCGGTGGGCTGCGTCAGCAGCAGCAAATAACGCACCGTAAGATTGGTGTTGCTGAGGTAGCGGGCACTGTCGCCGGCGGCATACTGGCCGCGCGAAGAGGGGGCTTCGGCCTGGCGCACGAATTGGTTCATTTCGGCGACTTGCCAACTCGCATCGGGGGCGGTCAGGTCCGCATCGCGCAGCACGATGTTGAGCACGTATGGGCGGCTACGCTGGCGCAATTCCTTGATCAGCGCCTGGATCTGCTGATCGCGATAGCGAATGAACGCCGGACGCAGCGGATCTTTCGCGTCCGGGATCCGGTCCAGGTAGAGCGTCAGGCCGTTGCCGTAACGCTCGACGCGGGCAAAGCCCGGCACCCAGGCATGGCTGCGCGAGGCCAGGTCGGGAAGCGGCGTGTCGATGAAATCGGCCGCCTCCGTAGCCAATCGCGTGGTGCTGCGCGCAATGTCGTCGTCACCGGCGGTTTTCAGGAATTGCCAATCGTTGTGGTAAATCGTGAAGTCCAGGGCGGTGCGGTGTTGTTGCGCCTCGACGATGAAATCGGTTTGCGGGGAAGCATTCCAGGCCGGCTCGACCAGGTCGCCATTGTCCTTATACCAAAGCGCAAACACGCTGATGCGCGAGAGCAGGCTGAAATCCAGCCGCACCGGCTGGTCCTGGTTGTGCCAGAACGGATAGAAGCCGTAGACCTCGCCGGTGAGCTCGCGTACGCAGCCGCAGCCCTTGCCACTCCATTTGGGTGCCGCCGGATTCAACAGCGAATGCGACTCCATGGCCTTGTCGATCAGCAGGTTGCGCAAGGCCGGACTCATCAGCCATTGCGGCAGCTGTTTCCATGGCAGCGGGTCGCGTGGCAGGTAGTCGTCCTGCTTGGCCAGCTTCGCCCAGTCGGGCGGGCAATCGCTTGCATTGATGGTCGGCGCCGGGCGCCCCTGCTTGCTGGCGGCCGCAACGATCAGTGCCTCGGAGAAGCGGCACAATCGCGTATCGAGCGCTGCAGCGAACAGCTCACGCCCGGGATACTCCACGCCGAGCAAGGGTTCCAGCATGCGTTGGAACTGCGCCTTGGCGTCGTCCTCGATCGCGGCATCGCCTTGCGGGGCGGTGTCGTCGTTCGGATCGCCCTGCCCGTTGTCATCCGCTTCGTCGGCCGGCGCCTCGCCGCCAGCCTTGGCGGCATCCGCGGACATCTGCTTCAGCTCATCGAGGACGTCTTTGTCCTTGAAGATGGCGTCGGAGAGCATGTACGTGTCCATCTCGGACTCCGGTGAAGACGGCGCCGCCAAGGTGTCGGCGAGCGGCAACGTACTCAACGGTTTGGGCGGCAGCGGCGGCTTGGGCGGCGCCGGCTTGGGAGGTACCGGCGGGACTGGACGCACCGGCGGCGCGGGCTGCCAGGGCGCGATGATCGTCAGCCGATAGGTCTGCTGCGCCGTGCAGCCATGGTGATCGCGCACGCTGGCCATGAATACCGCGATATACGGCAAGGAACTCGGCGCTCCGGCCAAGGTGCCGTCGGTGCTGAGCGTAATGCCGGGCGGAAGGCTGCCGGAGTGATAGCTGTATGGCGGCACGCCACCGGTAGCGCGTATGACGTAGTGATACGGCTGGCCGATCGTGCCATCCGGCAATGTCGTCACGCTGCTGCCCAGTTGCAACGGGTCTACGTTGGTGCAGGAAACAGCTCTTGCCGCGCCCGGCGCCATGGCAAGCATCATCAACACTATGCCGCAGCAACGCAGAACGAGTTTACGTAAGCTGCTGCCAGAGAACAGGAACGGCATCATGCTACCGTCCTCCCTTCCTTGCTCAATTCCTTGGCCAGCGCCATGCGCAAATGGGCTGCGCCGACTTGCGCCGTACCGCTGCGCGCGGCCTGCAGCACAGCGAAGCGCAACACGTTTACGATCGCACCGCCCGACAGTACGTGCTGTTCGGCGATCGCCTCGAGGTCGACGTCCGGCGCGAGACGCCCATTCTGCGGCAGCAGGCCGCGCCATAGCCGAAGGCGTTGGTCGGCGTCGGGCATCGGGAAATACACCATCGACTGGAAGCGGCGCGAAAACGCCTCGTCGATGTTGCCGCGCAAATTGCTGGCCAGAATCACCACCCCGGGAAAGTCCTCCACTCGTTGCAACAAATAGGCGATTTCCTGGTTGGCATGCCGGTCGTTGCTGTTCTGCACGGCACTGCGCTTGCCGAACAACGCATCGGCTTCGTCGAAGAACAGCACCCAATGCCGGCTCTGCGCCTGGTCGAACACGCGCGCCAGGTTTTTCTCGGTCTCGCCGATGTACTTGGACACCACCATCGACAGGTCGATGCGATAGACGTCCACGCCGGCGCTTTGGCCCAGCAGTGTCGCGGTCAGCGTCTTGCCCGTTCCTGGCGGTCCATAGAACAGACTGCGATAGCCGGGCTTGACCGCGCGGCCCAGGCCCCAGTCGCGCATCAGTTCGGGCCCTCGATGCATCCAGGTCTGGATCACGCTGATTTCGTCGAACACGTCCGCGGTCAGCACCAGGTCCGACCAGTCGAGGTCGGTGGTGATGCGCTTGGCCGGGAACTGGATGTTGTAGTCGGGCTTGTGCCATACACCGGTCTGCAGGCGTTGCAATGTTTCAGCGCTGACGCTCAGCGCACCGCTGAGTTGCGGCTCGTTGCTGGCGCCTTCGCAGTCCAGGCGCAGGATGTCGCGAGCCATGAAGGGACGCTGCGGATCGAACAGGTCGAACAGCGCGATGCGCCGCGCGAGATCGTCGCCGGCCACCAGGAACGCCGCGGTCTCGCCGGTGGGCAGGAAACCGCCATGGCGCTGCGCCTTCCAGCCGCCGAATTCGGTGAAGCCGCGATCGAGGTTCTGGTTGCGCACGAACAGTAGATCGAGCACGCCGGGCCGCAGGTGCGGCGCCAGGGCCAGCGCCAGCACGGCGCGTTCGGCCGCAAGCAGGCCCTGCTCGTCAATCAGTTGGGCCAGCGCGCTGCCGGGTGGCAAAGACGGCGGCGGCGGCGCTGCGTCAAATCCTTGTGCCTGCTGCTGAAAATGCTGTTCCAGGCGCAGGTTGAGCACCGCTTCCAGCCAGTCGAGCTCCAGGCTCAGAGCCGCTGCATGCAGCGCGTAGCGATCGTCAACGCCAGTCGACATGGATCGCTCCTTTCATCCACGGCAGCTTGATCGTTGCGTAGCTCCAGGGCAGCCGGTCCAGCAGCACGTCGAACGGACCGGGCTGGACTTTCAGGCGCCAGTGTTCGCCCTCGTGCGCTTCGTGCTCGACCAGCCGGCCGATACGCTGCATGAAGGTCTGGCGCAATCCTCGCGCCGTGGTGCTGCCCAGGGCCTTCCAGTGCGCGACCACGGCGGACAGCAGGCTGTCGAGCGTGGGCATGATGTGATCCAGCGGCAGCGCCGGCGGCACCGCTTCGTCGATCGGCACGCCGCACAACAATTTGTTGAGCACCCATTCGTGCTCTTCGCTATCGGCATGGCCGTCGCTGAGATACGCCAGGCAATGCACAGCGCGGTATTGCGCCTCTTCATCCACGAATGCATCGCCTTCGAGCAGGCCAAGCATGCCGAACAATCGCGGCGCGTAATTGGCCAGCAGCACCAGGCCCGCGTTGGCGATGTAGATCGCTTCGTTGTCCGGATGGTCGTCGGCGGGCGATATGGTGCCGTCGCCATTGCGGCTTGTGCGAATGCGCGGTGGTTCAGCCTGCTCGGCCGATACGCGCGAGGGCGACGATGAGGGCCGGCCGCCCGCAAGCAGCGGATCGACCGCAGCCGGTTCTTCGGCCAAGGCTTGCAGGGCCTTTTGCCATACGCCCTGCCAGGCAACATGGTCCTGCGGCACGCGATCGGTTTCACCCAGGTAGGCCAGGCTGTAGTCGAGCAGATAGGTCTGCAAGGGCGAAAGCCCCAGGCCCGCCTCGCGCACGCGAGGATCCATCTGATGCGCAAGGGCGAACTGGCGCAGAGATTCATGCCAGATCGCGCTGAGGATCACTTCTTCCATGGGTTTGCTGGCCGCCGCTTCGCGATGAGCGCTGTCGGCCTCATCGCGCAGTGCCTGCCAGTGCAAGTCGGGTTGCGGGCCCAGCAGGCGCGACTGCACGCCGCGCAGCAAACTGCGCCGCAAGCCCGACGCTCCCCATGCCGGCGCAGCCGCATCCATCAAGATGCCGATCCGGAAGGCCTCGCTTTCACCCAATTGCGCGAGCAGCGTGCCACCCAAGGCAGCCATCAAACGCTGTACACGTGCAATGCCTAAGATACTTCCGCCCTGCCCCCACAAAGCATGCAAGCCAGCTACGCGCCAGGCTTGCCGCACTTGCCCAAGCTGATAGGTGCTGAGGCGTCCTTGCGCGCGCAGCGGTTCCAGCACGCTGCTGTCCAGATCTTCCAGCGCATGCGCCAGCTCGGCATGGCGCAAGGCCAGCAAGGCCTGCAAACCGTGGCATGGCGTGATGTGTCCGAGCCGGCGCAGCGTACGGTCGGCGTGCGGCAAGCGTAGTAGCGCCGGCCAGAGCCGCGGACCCAGGCGCCGCGTCAGGCTGGTCAGCCAATCGGCCATGGCGCCTGCGGCCTGCGGCGCCATCGACCAGTGCAGCCGGCCATGTTCAAGGTAATACAGGAAATGCACCAGCTCCCGATCATCGACGTGGCTTGCCGATGCTCTGGCACGGCCATCGGCCAGATCCTGCTGTTGCAGGCGCTGCAAGGCGATGTCGACCGCCTCCTCCAATCGTCGCCCCCATGCATCGGTGTCGGCGGTCGTAGTCAGATCCCCCAACTCGATCTCCAGTTGATCGATACGCCACACTTCACCGCGTGCGGACAAACGCTCGAACAGCGCATCCAGCACCCGCGCGCCCGGGCCGCGCAGAAACTCGCTCAATCGCTGCTGTTGCGCCAGACCGGCATGGCGGTCATGGCTGCGGCACGACCACTGCAGGGTTTCGATCACATGGCGGCTCATGCGGCGCCCCTCGCGTCATCGGGCCTGACCGCTTCCAGGTGCCGCCACAGCAGCCAGCGCAGCAGGCGCGTCCAGTCCTCCAGGCGGCGCTCTGCCGCGTCGCGCTCGCCGCTCGAGGAAAGCATCGCCGCACAATGCGCCTGCTTGGCATCCAGCCACGCCGCATAGCTGCGTTCGAATCGCAGCAGCGCCGCAGCGTCCAGCCATAAAGTCTGCAAGCGCAAATGGGCGGGCGCGTTCAACGCCAGCGTTTCCATCGCAACGCGGCGGAACGATGCACTGTTTCCGCGCGCGGTCCATGCCGGAAACACGGCCGTCACGCGATAACGGTAGAAGTCATCCGGTATGTCCGGGTCGCTACCACTGAGTGGACGCAGCAAGACATGCTCGACCAGGTGAAAGCCTTCGCATTCGAGCTGCAGCCGGCAGGCGAATTCATGCAGGCAGATCGCTGCCGCTTCCGGCGAAAGGCGCGCAGAGCGTAGCTGCAGGCGCCAGCAAGGCCCCTTGTCGTCACTGGCGAGCCAGACGGCACCCGCATCCATGTGCTTATAACGCTCTGCATGAACTGCACTACGCAACAGCGCGGGAGGCAATGCGCGCAGGTCCAGCTCGGGAAAGTGCAAGGCAAGGACCCGTGCGGCGCCGGCCAAATCCTTGCCCATGCTATCCAGCACCCGCTGGCGGCGTGGACTGAACAGCACGGGCGGCTGCGTTTTCGCCGGGAGCGCGTCTGTGGCGGCAGCAGCATCCGCTTCCGCCGTCAATCCGATTTGCGCCTCGCTCATGGCGGGCAGCAGCAGGCGGCTGTGGTGATATTTGAACGCCAGCAACAGACTTGCCCGCTGCTGCAGTGCCGAGGTATTGCCGCGTCGGCCGAGCGAACGGCGGCTGTAGTCGATAGCGCCATGCCGGTCGCGCGTAAGCGTGGCGATACGTAGCAGCATCAGGCGTTTCTGTTCGAACAGATGCCGGCGCCACGCCTCGGCGCCGAAATACCAGCCGAACGGGCGAATGCTGCCCTGCCAGCACCCCTCGCCGTACAGCGCGAGCAAGTGGTCGAGCACACGCCCGCGCCGCTCCAGCACATCGTCGGCGGAGGCGAACACGTTTTCGCGAATCTGCTCGCGATCCATCGTGTAGAGCACATCGAGCCCGGCGATGTGCTCGTCGCCGAGCACTTGCCAGGCGTAGCTCGCCATCGGTTTGCCGACCATCGTATAGAGCTTGCGCAGATGGTGGGTTTGCGCATCGCCGTGCGCCAGCCATTGCTCCAGTAGCGCCAGGTAGGCATGAAATTGCGCGGCTTCCGCCGCATGGATGGGCGCACCGGTCAGATCGACGCGCTCGCGATAAATGGGCGGCAACTGATGTTGCAGCGATACGTACGCCTCAGGCGGCAGATACTCACCTTGTGGCCGCGCCAACGGCGAGCCGGTCGCGGTGGGCGCGCTGTCGGCGGCGGCGCGGCCATCGGCATTGCGGCGCAGGTCGTCCAGGCGCTGCAGCAAAGCATCCTGCGCGATCCCGATCGGCACGCCGCGTCGCTTGATCTGCCACGCCGCCACCGCTTCCGGCTGGTCCGGCCAGCGCAGGCGCAATACCCAATCATCCCCATGGCGTGGCAAGGCGCCGCCGGAACCATCCAGTCCATGCGCGTCCAGGCTGATGTCGCTGACTTCGAGCACGCCATCGACGCCCAGCGCAATGCGTGCCAGATCACCGAAATACACCCGACTCTCCAGGTCGCGTTCGAGGCTGTCGGTATCGATCCAACCCTGTCGCATGCGTGGGCCGTCCAACGCGTCGGCCAACGATACCGCGCCATCCTGCGCAACCAGGCGAGCCATCAGCGACAGGCGCCGCGGAGCCGCGTCGATGTGCTCGGCGCAGCGCGCCACCAACTCGGCCAGAATCTCCTCCGGCGTGCGCGCACCCTCGATGCTCAAGTTCAATTGCAGCGTGCACCAGCGCGGCTTGAGTACGCTGGGCAAGGCCGCCAGGTCTTCGCCGAGACTGCGCTGCGCCCAATATGCACGCGCCGCCGCAGCGGTAGCCGTTTCCGCGTGCGTGGTAAGCGCTTCCAGGTCCATGCGCCACAGGCCATTGCTGTCCGGCAAGGAGGCATGCACCTGCAGCGCGCCCGGCACGCGGTCGAGCAGCCAGCGCATGTAGTCCATGCTTGTGCAGGGCCGGCACGGCAGGATTTCTTCCGCCGCGCGCAGGCCCAGCCGACGGTAATGGATGCGACCGTCCGGGGCCGCCAGCAGATCCACCAGCGGCTGCTGCGCGCCGAATAGATTCTCGGTCAGCGCATAGCACAGCGCATCCAGCAGGGTGACGCCGGGGTCGTGGTAGTTGAAGTCGGTCCACTGCTCGCCGCTGAGCGCCTGCAGGAAGGTCAGCGCCCGATCGCGCAGGGCCTCGTAGGCAAACGGATCATCGCCGCGATGCCGCGCGATCAGCGCGGGCGAAGGCCCCACTGACGGTTTGGCGGGGTCCGTAGCGGGAGTTGCAATACCCGTGCTGGCATCGATCCGCGCGTTCACCGCTGCCCCTCGTCCATGTGCGGGTCGAACCACAGCTGCGTGACGTGCGCCTTGATCACGATGCCACGGCCATAATCGCAACCGGTGCGTATCTGCAATCGGTACGCGGCATTGCGGCCGCTGCTGCCGCGCCAACGCAATTGCAGGCGGTCGCAGCGACGCGCGTAAAACGCATTGGTGCTGCGGATGCCGCGCTTGCGATTGAGAAAATCGAGTATGCCCAGCGTGGGGTTGTAGGTATTGAGCGCGACTGCGTGCATCAGGGCGAACCTTCCCTTGCCCTGGTGACCGGCACCGGCCGTCAGCTCGAACGCCTGGCAGCCCTCCAGGTCGTCGGTCAGGTCATGCCATTCGCCGTCCGCCGGCAAAGGCTTGGGCGTCGCGCGCGCATAACTGCCGCGCCGCCCCTTGCTGCGCAGCACGCCGTCGACATCGAGGGTGGCTTCGGGTGCGGCAGTGCGGACGCCGATGCGCCCGGCCGGATCGAGACACCACAATGGCGTGGCGGCTTCCGCTTGGGCTTCCTGTGACGGTTCGGTGTTGCTGCGGATCAGCAACTGCCCTTGCGCTCCGCCGAAACCTACCGACCACAAGGGCTGGTCCGGATCCTGGTCGCGAAAGAAACTCAGCAAGGCTTCGTAACCCGCAGCGGCGGACACTTCGAAGCCACGCTCGACCGACTTGCGGAATCCCTCGTCGCTCATGTTGAGCATCGAGTCGATCAGGTCGGCAAAATGCTCCTGCGTCGGCAGCGCGCCGTCGCTGAAGTAGCCTCGCAGCGACTCTCGGTTGCGAATGGTCATGGCGTCCCCTGCCCGGTGGCCGGCGGCGCGCTGCCCAGGATGAAAGTTCCGCCGATTTCAAGCTTGCCCACGCCGGTGGCCTGTACGCCGCGCGTAGATGGCACGCCGATCAATTCGATCAGGTGGCGCGGCGTCGGCAAGACCAGGCTCCAGGGTTGCACGGGGCGAACCTGTCTCACCGCGGCGCCGTCGCGGGCACGCGCCGTATCCAGCAACTGATAAGTGTTGCTGTCGCTACGCACGATATGCAGCAGCGACATGGCACCCACCACTTCGACTTCGTCCAGTTCGCGTAAGCGTGCTTCGATCGCCTCGGCGCGCACGTCCCAATCGAAGTTGGCGCGGCAGCCGTCGGCATGCCATGGCGAGAGGAATTCGACGATGACCTGGTTGATGCGGATCAGCGCCGCGCCCGGGTGCACACCGCGAGCAAGACGCAAAGCGCAGCGCACCTGGATGCGCTCATAGACCGCGTTGCGCACCACGATACGTATGCCGGGCGCGCTGCGTTCGCGCAGATGGGAAGCCATTTCCTCCAGCACCGCCGCGTCGAAACGCGGCGCCTCGGTGCTGTGGAACAACGCGCCCTGGCGCGGCGCGGGCACCACTACCACCAGCGCCCCTCCGGGCTGGCCGGACAGGGCCGCGGTCGGCGCCTCGCCATTGGCGAAGCATTTCACTTTGTACACGGTGGGGAATGCGTCCAGCAGCAGACGTTCGTAATCCCATGGCGTGCTGGCCCGGTTCTTGTGGCGCAAACGCTCGGCACTGCGTACCCGCAGCATGTCGGCCGCTTCCGGCTGGCCCAGCCCGAATGACGGTCCCACCTGCTGGATCGTGCGCAAGCCGCCGATCGGGTGCAGCGGAGTGCGAATGGTGCCCGGCGGCAGCGATGTGCACGGCTCGTTGGCGCGCCGCGGATGCACCCGCCGCGCCGTCACCGCCTGGGTATACACACCGTACAAACCAGCCAGGCGCTCAAGCACGCCATCGGCACTCAGGCGCAGCCAATAGCAACTGCCGGGCAATTGCGGGCAATCGCAGCTCATGCCATCCGGCAGGTCGAGCAAGACGATGCCGCTGCGCAGGAAGCCCAGCGTGCCGTCCGCCAGCGTGCGATCGGTTTCCAGCGTGCGCCAGCCCTTTTCACGCCATACTGCCCACGATAGCTGTGGCAATGCCGCCTGCCAGCATTCCTCTGCACTTTCCGCACGCAGATGGAAATACAAGCTGAGCGCGCCAGCAGGGTTTGAGCCGGACAGCCCCAGGTACAAGTTGCCGTCGTTGAAATAGCGGGGCAGCAACGGCACTCCGTCCATGCCTGGCCGCGCGCGTGGGATGTCGTGGCCGAACGGATGCAGGTGGAACAGTCGCCCCGGTGCTGACGCCTGCGCCATCTGATTGAGCGAAATGCGCTGGCTGGCGAAGTAGTCGAGCGAGATCTGCTCCACCGCAGGAGTGTAGGGTTCCTGCGGCAACGGCACCTTCAGTTTGGCGCGCTTCAAGCGTGCGTTGACGGTCAGCGCTTCCGACAGCAGGCGCGGATACAAGGCATGGCCGAAAGCTGCGCCCGGCGCGCACAGTTCCAGCCTGAAAAAACCGTTGCGGGTGGTGGTGCCGTAGACGAATGGCTCGGGAACGCGCGTCTGGGGACGGTGATAGAGCGCCAGGTCCGTTTCCGGCAACGACAGGGTGACGGTGTCTTGCACGTGGCGCTCGCCGCGGAACAGGCTCATGGAGTCGCCGCTGCCGCCACGCCACTGGCCATCGCGCAGCAGCTCCGGGCGGACCTGGAAGGCCGCCGCCGACCACTCGCCCGGATAGCCGTGATAGCGCGTAGCAAAACCGCCTTCTTCAGCCGGCAGTTGCCCCCAACGCAGGTTTACCCGCAGCGCCCGCAACGGCTTGGCGGCGAGTTCTTCGTTGCCGAACAGGCAATAGGCACCCAAGCCCGGAATCGGTCCGAACGGCATGAACGGCTTGCCCGCATCCAGCCGGCCCAGCTGGTTGTACAGCACTATGTCGCGCACGCCGGTGACCTGGGTGGACAGCACGATGTCATGCAGGATCAACTGCTGCAGCAGGCTATAGGCATACAGCCGCGTGCGGTTCTGCAGAGTAAGCCTCAGCGCCGGCTGCGCCGGCCACATATCGCCGTGAACGGCAGCCTTGCATGGCACGATCGGCGGTTGCTCCTGGCCCACGTGCATCAGCAGTTCGATCGAGCCGCCGAAGCCAAACCCGGCGTCGCTGCGCCGCCGCGCCAACACGTCACCCGGTACCAGCCAGCCGCCGACCACGCTGAACTCGGCGCGCCAGACGCCGCGAAAGACCCGCTCGAAAATCAATCCGCGATCGGGCAAGCCATGGCCTGCCGCATCGCCATCGGCGTGTTCATGCGGATGGATCAGGATCAATGGATCATCGATTTCGACCACCGCCAGGCCATCGTTGCCGAGCAAGCCGGCCGCATGCTTGCGCAAGGCCTCCACATCCAGCGGATGCAATTCCTCGCGGCCGGCAATCAGCCATACCGCGAACAGACGGCCCAGGTTTTGATGGAACTGCCGTATGTCATCTGTTGCCAGGCAACACGCAAGCAGATAACACAAGCGCACATCGCCTGCCGGACGCGGCGCGCGCGACCAGGCGGCATTCGCCCGTTGCTCGACGCTGGCCAAGTCCGATGACAGGCGACGGCTGGGATGATGGCGCGCTTCGCTGCGATCAAGCGCCGCGAACACCCGTCCCAGCCACGCCGCATCGCGTTGCTGTTCATTGCAGCGAAGCAAGCTCGCCAACGCTTCGTCATCGTTGGCAGGGTGCGACAGGCGCAACAAGACTTGCACGCGACGATCGCCTTCCTTCAGCGCCAACATCGGCGAGGCCAGCGCAAAGCCCAGCGTCGCATTCTGCGCATTCGCCGCGGAACCTTTCGCATGGCCGCCGAGCAGCGGCCACCAGGGCGGGTTTTCCGCGTAGGCCGCATCCGGCGGCATCAGCGCAATCGCCTGCGCCATCACCCTGGTCGCATAAGCGAAATCCTTCTCGGGCGAGATCAGTGCATCACGCTCCAGCCTTACGCTGTAAAGTGCCGCCACTGCGCTATCGGTAACCTCCAGCGCCTGCTCGGCGGCAAATTCGATCGCCTTGCCGTCGATGTCCTTGCCGCCGACAAAACAGGCGCCACGCGATACCTGCACCGGCGCGGCAAAACGCGGATCGCGTTCGAAACGCAAATATACCCGCTCATGCGTCGGCGGCCGCGAACGCATGCGCAGCAAGTCGAGGTAATAGAAATCGGTGACGCGCTCGGGAAAGCGGTTGATCACCGTTCGCGATTCCTGATACAGCTGCAATGCAGCCAGCAACAGCCCGGCCGCCGGTTCATGCTTGCCGTTGAGCAGGCTTTGAGGCAATTGCGCCAGAGCCAACGGACGCAGGCGAGAAATCGCCACGCACAAAGCCCCCCACAGACGACGCAACACTTGCGTGCGTTGACTGGCATCCCCTTCGGCGACGACCGCGCCTGCATTGCCTGCATCCACGCGCCATACCGGATGCAACCGCCTGGTTTCTACCTGCTCCATGCCGTAGCAGCGCACTGCTTCCTGCAAGCCATCGCGCAAACCGCTGCCGACGGCCGCCATCATCGCCTGCAGCAGCTGCGTCGCCGTTGGCGTATCGTGCCGGGCAAGCCATTGGCACCAGTCGTCGAAACGGAACAGCAACTGGCGCACTCGCCACCACAGATGGCGTTCGCCGGCCCATGGCCATGCCTGCGCAAAGCCTTCCTGTACGCTCGCCAGCGGGAACGACGCGATTTCGGCCAGCAAGACGCTTTCATCGCGCTTGAGCGCATCGTCCCAACAGCCGGCATCGCTGCCGTCGCGTGTGGCAAAACGCAACTGCGCCGCAAGCCCGAGCGTGAGGCGAATTCGCTCGGCCAGCGTAATCTCGTCCGGCACGATATAGCCGGGCCGGAGTGCGGCGGAGAGGCGTTGATCCTGTTGCGTACCTGCGCTCATGGCATGACCGGATTCAGGCTCGCACCGGATTGGTGGCCTGGTGCAGGTAGAACGGATAGACCAGGTTGTGCCGCGTGTTGGTGCTGCGAATGGTGTAGTCGATCAGGATCTGAAGTCTTCCGTTCATCGCGTCGACCAAGGGGGCATCAATCCGGTTCAGGCTGATGCGCGGCTCATAGAACAGGATCGCCTTGCGGATCGCCTCCTTGATCTGGGTGACGGTCTGCTCGCTGGCTTCCTCGAACACCATGCGCCGCAAGTCGCTGCCGTACTTGGGCAGCATCACCCGTTCGCCCGGGTGCGTAGCCAGCAGGATGCGCAGGCTTTCGGCGATGTCGTCCGCGTCGGCCACCATCACCACCTCTTTGGTCCGCGGGTCGAACCGCGGCGGGAAACTCCACCCACGCCCCAGGAAGCCGGCCATGTTCAACCTCCGATCATGACCGTGGGACAGCCGAGCACGATGCTGCCGCCGTGCGCCGTGGTGTCGCCAATACGCGCGGCCGGCCGCCCGCTGATCATCACCGTGGCCGAGCCTTTGACGATCGAATCCGGCGGGCCGACGCAGGTGGCCATGTCGCCCACCACGGCCGCCGGCAGCTTGCCGATCATCACGGTGGGTACGCACGGCCCGCTGATCGGGCCGCCAACGTGCGGCACCGGCGGTACGCCCGGCGTCACCATCGGGCAAGTGTGCATATCGGTCAGGCGGGCGGCAGGCGGCATCGGATACCTCAATTGATCATGACCATCGCGCCCTTGACCGTGGTCTGTCCGGCGGCGGAAAGCTCGGCGGTGGCCGAGCCCTTGCCGGTGAACCCCACCTGGGCTTCGCATGTGACGTTGAGCCCGGTCGCCTTCAGCTCGGCCTGGGCATTGATGTTGATCGCCGCATTCGCGGTGATCGTTACCCCGCCCTGCGCGGTGAGCTTGATGTCGGACTGGCTGTTCAAGGCTATGCCCGCACTGGACAGCTTGATGCTGTTGTTGTGCTGGTCCTGCACGGTGATGGACTGGTTCTTGTCGTCGAGCACCACCTGGTTCTTGCCCGGCGTGATTACAGTGATGATCTTGTCCTGCTCGTTGAACTCGATCTTGTGCAGGCAGCGTGTGACGATCGCCTTGGTGTTGTTCTGCGCTTCGAGTGTGTAGGGCGGCTTGCGCGAACTGCTGTACAGCGACCCGAGCACCACCGGATGACTGGGATCGCCGTTGAGGTAGGCCAGCAGGACTTCATCGCCGACTTCCGGCAGGAAGAACGCGCCAAACGCATTGGAAGCATAGAACTGCAGCAGCCGCGCCCAGACACCCTGGGTCTGCGCCTGCAGCACCGGCACGTTGACCTGGATGCGCTGCTCACCTTCCGGATCACCGTCGAGCTTGAGCACCACGCCGATCTGCAAGCCGCTCACGCCGGGCAGCAAACCACCGTTGAGCGGCGCAGTGACGTCTTCGCGTTCCACGTGCCAGAACGGCCGCAGGCCGAATTCCACTTCCGTGGTCCAGCTGCCGTTACTGAGGTTGTGCTCAACTGTCGACACGTAGACTGATCCGCTGAAACGCGCGCCGACGCCTTTCGCCTCGATCAGGCTGTCGGGCACCGCACTGGCGTTGCCGCGAAAGCGCATGCGCCCCCGAATGCGCGCCAGGGCGGCCTTCTGTTGCGCGGCCTTGGCCCAGTCGGTCAGGGTCGCCATCGGCTGGGTGGCGCCGGTTTGCAGGATGTAAGTAGCGGGACTGGCTACCTGCGCCAAGGTCGCGCCGCTAAGATTGCCCTGCGCGTTGAGGCTGACGGGGCTGGCCGAACTGCCCTGCACTACCGCCTGTTGCTTGGGATCCCAGGATACCGCCTGCACCGCGGTGTACTGGGTACGTGCATCGATGTCCGCCTCGAACGACATCAAGTCGATACCCCAGGTCGTCGACAGCACCGCCGAGCCGGAGGTCTTGGGCGCTTTCACGCTCACCTTTCCCGCGTCGACGTTGACCAGCAGGCCGTTGGCGTCGGCGCGCGCCAGCATGAAATCCCAGTCGCTGCAGTAGAACTGCACCAGTTCGTCGTACTGGGTGCTGGTGCTGGCCACGTCCGCCGAGAGGCCATGGTTGCCGATCAGGCTGCTGATGATGTCGCTGTCTTTTTGCTGCAAGTAGTTGGCATTGCTGCGTCCGATGGTCATCTTGGCGGCCGCGTCGCGGCATTCGATCACCAGGCGCGAACTGCCATTGCCTTCGATCTTCACGCTATGGCGCACCACGATACCGGTGAACAGCGGCGCCTCGCTGTTGCCGTAACCGGCGTTGATGGTCAGCTCGACGCCAGGCGCAAAGGTGGCCGCGTCACTCAGCTTGAACTGGCCGGTGGGCATGTCGCCGTCGGCGAGCACGATCTCGGCCCAGGAGATGCGGTTGATCGCACGGCGCACGGTAACGGCTACGACTGGCAACGTGGTAAGCGCTGCACCGCCAGCGATGACGCTGACGCGGACGGGACCGTCGGTATTGGCGTTGGGAGAATCGGCCATCGCTCAACCCAGCGGCGGAAAGTGCAGCAACAGGCCCGGCCTGAGCGCGCGGAACGCGTGCAGGCCGTTGAAGCGGGCCACGTCCACGTAATAGCTGCTGTCGCCGTAGATTCGATGGCACAGCAAGGGCAGCGTATCGCCGTCCCTTACCACCACCGCGTGACTCAGGTCCGGCGACGACTGGTTGGCCTCCAGCGCCGCTTCCTGCGTGGATTTATAGCCCTGGAACGACATCGTCGCCTTGGCGCGCAGCGGCGTGCCGTTGGGGCGGAACAAGCTGTATTCGATGTTGAAGGTGGTGAGCCGCCCGAAAAACAGCAGCGTTCCCCACAGAATCTGCACCACATTCGGCTCGTGCTGCTGGCCGTTATAGGTGTACACGACCGCATTCAACAGGTCGAGCTGGTCCTGGACTTCCGCCAGGCTGACGCTGTCCGGAAGCGGCACCACGCCGGTGCCGTCGAATACCGTGGAAAAATCCAGGTTGCCCGGCTGCATGCGCGCGAAGTTTCGTCCGCTGCCGGTATCGCCCATCGGCACGCAGCCGCCGTAGTCAGTCTTACGCGCCATGCTCAGCTCGGATGGGTTGATCAGCAGCGAGATCGATGCGCCATCCGGTGTGGGCGTATCACCGCCGCTGCTGCACGCGGTGATCTTCAGCTGGGATTTGGCGGCGGAAAGGCTGTTTGGCATTCATCGCTCCCGCATCCGCTCGAACTCCGCCGCGATCAACGCTCGCGTGCGCTGGCGTTCCTCGCTGCCGCCCAGCTCGCCTTCGCAGTTGCCGCAATCCTCGCAGTCTTCGTCCTTCGCGGAGGCGGCTTTCGGGTCCTTTTTCTGCAGCACGGACTGCCCGGCATCGTTGTCGATGCTCGACTTGATCACCATCTGGCGAATTTCGATAGTCACGAATCGTATCCCGCTATAGGTCTTGCCTGGTCACCGTCTGATAGGCCAGTTCGATCGTCTCCAACGCCACCTCGTTCTTGGTGGAGTTGAACGTGTCGATCTCCCAGCGCACCGGATAGACGTTGCTGAACGACCAGCCGCGCAAGGGATTGGCCTTTTCATCCAGCAGTTTCACTTCCAGCGTCGCCAACTGGATCTGCACCGACAGGCCGCCCCCCAGCGTGCGCTGGCACCAACCCACCAGGGCGGACTCTTTCGACGCGACCCCCCGCTTGAGCGTAAGTCGCTTTTGCTTCACGCCGGTGGGCAGCTGATGCACGAAGCGGTTTTCGCCGCCTTCGCGCAATTCGTCCACCTCCATGTTCATCTCGATGCCGGCCACTTCCTGGAACGAACTGTCCGGACCCGACGAAGCATCCCCCAGCTTCACGCTGAAGCGGAACGCCGCCGGCAGCGCTGGTGCATAGGGATCGACGTAATTCGGGTCGTCGGGCGGAAACCCCGGATTAGCCATTGGCGATGGTCAGGCCTTCGTGAACGATCTCGATGGTCTCGATCGCCACCTCGTTGCCCTGCGCCTTGAGGTCGGTGCCGGTGATCTTGCTCGGCCAGGCGTTGGCCAGCGTCCACACCATGGTCGGCTTGCCGGATTCGTCCAGCAGGCTGATCGTTACCGGCAGGCGCTTGATCGTGTTCATCTTGATCTTGTTGAACCAGTCCCAGAACTTGTTGTCGCCCTTGAACACGCCCTTCTTCATGGTGACGTTGCTGTATTTCTTCAGCCCCGGCATCTTGATCGTCGAGTAGACCGGGCTGTTGCCGTGGCGATACTCGATCGGCTGCGCCTCGACATCGAGCCCGGACACTTCCTCGAACGACATCACCGCCGAATCCCACTTCACCTCGAAGTAGAACTTGGGCATCGGCCATACGTTTGTTGACTGCTGCGAACCATCGTCTGCCATACGAATACTCCGTCAATGCAAAGGTGGGGCGATACGCGGCGGGCGTCATGCGACGCCCGCGCCGATCACGATTTCTGCATCTGCTGCTGGAAGGTGATCTCGATGAACTCGGCCGGGCGCACCATCGCCACCAGCACGGTGACGCGCAGGATGCCTTCGAGGATGTCGTCCGGGGTCATCGTTTCGCCCAGGCCGCAATGCACGCTGAAGGCGTCGTCCGGCACCGCTCCGGCGAGACCGCCGCGCTTCCAGATGCTGGTGAGGAAGTTCTGGATCATGCTCTTGATGGTGACCCAGGTGTTGGCCACGTTCGGTTCGAACACCAGCGCCTTGGCCGCCAGCTTGCAGGATTCCTCCAGCATGATCATGGTGCGGCGCACGTTGATGTAGCGCCAGTCCAGGCTGTTGCCATCGAGCGTTCTCGCGCCCCAGACCAGCACGCCTTCGCCGATGAAGGTGCGGATCGCGTTGATCGATTTACCCTGCGTGGTGACGTTGAGGTCTTCCTGGTCCACCGCGGAGATGGTCACGGCCGGCGACACCACGCCGGACAGGCTGACGTTGGCCGGAGCCTTCCAAACGCCGCGACTGTTGTCCACCATGGTGTAGATGCCGGCCATCGCGGGACTGGGCACCATCAGGTTGAGCTTGCCCTTGACCAGGTCCATCACCGTGTTGAACAGCGGGCTGATGGTGCTGAGCGTCTTGTTGAGCAGGGCCTTGTTGGCGAGGATCACATCGTCGGTGGGCGCCGGCTGCACCTTGGTCCAATCCTTGGCAATGTCAGCAATCGCCTGGATTTGTTCCTTGTCCTTGAGCGTAGCGCCATCCGGCGCGGTCTCAGGCAGGCCCAGCTCATTACGTAGCAGCAACTGCAGCACGTCGGCGGAGGCGATGTTTTCGTAGCTCAGTTCCTTGTCGCCCACCACGGTGGTATTGAGCCACGGATAATAGGCCGCCGCGAAATTCAGGAAATTGATGCCCAGGCTGTTGCGGAACAGGTCGACCGGATCGCCGCCCGGATCGTTGCGCGGCTTGTCGCCGCCCCAGACATCCAGGATCGCCACGCGATTCTTCATTTTTTCGCCGCAGTGCTGCAGCATGCTCTGCTGCAAGGTATTGCAGTCCGGCTGCTTGAGCAGCACCGCTTCGGGAATCAGCACCATCGTCGGCTCTTGCTCCTTGAGCAGTTCGTCGATGCCGCGGTTGAACTTGTCCGGATCCAGGTCCGACTCGTAGTCCCCGACCGAAACGATGTAGCAAGGTCCTCCCCCGTTCTGGAAGAAATGACGCATGGCGTTGTAAAGCGTGTAGCGACCGCCGTCCTTGCCTGCCGGCTGTTCCAGCACATATTCGGTAGGCTTTTTGTCCTTGCCCGCGGCCTTGAAATCCGCCAGTACCGACGGATCGGTCTTTTCCACGATGTTGAAGTGCGGATTGGGACCGAAGCCGAAGTACTGGTGGTACTCGGCCATCGAGCTGATGCGCCAGGGTTTGAAGGAAAGTGGCTTGCTGCGATTGTCGGCCATCTGAGTATGGCCGATGAATGCGGGTACGGCGGTCGCCACTTCCACCACCGAGTTGGGAAACGCATTCTTCTCGACGATATAGACACCCGGTGTCTTCATTGCACCCATCGCGGGGCTCCTGTCAGTGGATTAACTATGGACAAAAATTTCCGACACGCTGGTCGGTTCGCCGCGCACCGTTTCGCGCCACAAGCGCTGCGGCGTAGCGCCCGGCAATCTCGAAATCAGGACTCGTTCCGGCGCCTCGGTCACGTCGCGCAGCTGAAAGCGCTGTGGCGGCCGCTCACGCAAGGCAATCGGCGTAGTGGAATGCACGGCGAGCGCGGACTGTCCGTTCGGCAGGCGCTCCTCGGCAGGTGCAGTAAATGCCACCTCGCCGCGCTGGTCGACGATCGACAGCGCCCGGCCACGCCAGTCGCCGGTCAGCAGGTATTTCCAGATCGTGCTGCGGCTGTGCATGCACAGTCGATAGGTGCCACCCAGTGACGACGTCCAGGCTTCAAAATCGCCATTGGCGTCGAGCGGCAACGCGATGATGGCCCAGGGGGCGGAGGCGCCGGCAGGTACGGCCAACAATGGTGCAGGCAGCGCGCCGTCATCCTCTACGCCAGCTGGCGAGCTGACCATGCCAGTGTAGAAGGCACACACTGCATCGGTCGATCGCACGTCGAAGCGCAGCTGGCGCGGCTCGTCGCCGTCCATTCGCTCGCTCCAGATTCCCTGCCACTGCGATTCAGGCGCGCTGATCGCCAGGCTGCGCCCATCCGCGCGCAGCAACATGTCGAAGCGTCGCAGAAAAGCCGCGGTTTCAGCATGCGGCTGGAACACCAAATGGTGCGCACCGCCATCGGCAAAATAGTCGTGGCGGACGTCGACGCTAGCAAAGGGGCGATACCGCTGCATGGTCAGCCGCTCCGCTGCATCGTTGCGCGATCCACGGCGATCATCACGGCATGGCCTCGGTTTCAGTCTGGCTGATCACCGGGTCGCGGCTGTGGACGATGTTGCTGTCGAGCGTGATCAGACGCACGCGGAACAGCGCAGACGGCAGGTAACGCCCGCCATGGATGCTCCAGAGACTGTGCATCTCCTGGCTGCTCAGGTTCTCCATGTTCAAGGCCAGGCGTTCCAGGCGCGAGTCCATGCCCGGCGTGTTCTGGTGATCGAACACTACGTTGCCCTGGAAGAAAGCGATCGCCCCGGCAAGAAACTTTAACGCCTCCGGGTAATGACTGCCGCTGAAATTGGCCGCGCACATCACCAGCAGGTTCAGGTAAACCGGCGCTGCGTTCTGGACGTGGCTGTTCGAGGACGCCTGCAGCGCCTTCGCGGAGCGGTGCGCCAGGGTGTCGCGCTCGACCCCGCTGAGAAACAGCACCAGCTTGCCCGTCGCGAGCACCACCGGCGCGCCACCGAGCTCCAGCAGGTTGGACACGACCACGACATCCTCCGCCACATGGAAATTTCTCCGAAAGTGGTCGTTGAGGTGTGCCGCAAGATGCTCAAGTGCCCGATCGATCACTACCCGCCCCTGTCCGTCTCCATGCCCCTGCGCCGCCGTCCCGCTCGCGCCCTGGAAGGCCCAGCAGGCTCAAAGCAGATCCGGAACATTCCGAAGAGGTTCGGTTAGGTTACGCCGCCCCGCCCCCACCCCCTATCAGCAATTTGCTGATATTGACCTCCGCTTTGCTGAGCCGCACAGGCGCAGGCCAAGGCGGCGACAAGGCCGCCGGGATTCATGGCTGTCCAGGGGAAATCCGCGCAAGTGGGTAGGCTGGGATGCCAATCCCAGCATCGCGCGGTTTGCATGCATGGCAATGCTGGGTTTCGCAACCCAGCCTACGCGCAACCGGTTGCCGGTGCGCGACATGCCGCACTCAATCGAGCGCGGCCATGCCCTCTTTGACGGCGTAGCGGGTCAACTCGGCAACGCTACGGATATTGAGCTTGCGAAAGACATGTGACCGGTGTGTTGCAACCGTCTTGGCGCTGATGTGCAGCCGATTGGCTACCTGTTGGGTGGAACAGCCTTCGGCCAGCAGCCGGGTGATTTCCCGCTCGCGCCAGGTCAGCGGCGGAGGCGCCCAGGCCGGATCGCTTCTGCTGGACTCGCGGTACGCGCTCATGATGGGCGCAACCAATTCGGCGCTGAAAAAAATCTGTCCGTTGTACGTATGGCGGATCGCACGCACCAGTTCGTCGTAACAGTTTTCCTTCAGTACATAGCCCGACGCACCCGCTTCCATCGCCATCAACACCTGTCGCGGCTGGGCGCTGGCCGAAAGGCACAGCACTTTGCAAGGCAGCAATTCACTGCGCACGCGCCGGGCCATCTCGATGCCATTCATCAACGGCATGGAGACGTCGGCAATGACCACGTCGGGTGAATATGCCCGGGCAAGGCGCAGCAAGTCCACGCCATGACCGGCATGCCCAAGCAGCTCAATGTCGGGCTCACGCTGCAGCAGCGCCGCCAGCCCCTCGCGCAGCATGAGGTGATCGTCGCCAAGCACCACCCGCACCTTCATCGCGCCGCTTCCCGGCCGGACAGCCGCACGACGCGCCTGCCCGGCCAGCCCTGTTCCGCGAAATGGCCCGGCCAACGCATACACACGTGCACCCCAGCACCCGGGCTGGTGTTCAAAAGGAAGGTCGCATCGACCCGGGCCAGGCGTTCGGGCATCGCGCCAAGGCCAAGGCTGCCGCTGACGCTGTGCCGCTGATAGACCGCCACCGGATCGAAGCCAGGACCGTTATCGCTCACCGTCAGCTCGAAGCCGTTGGCCAGCGCGGTCAAGGCAAGCTCCACGTTCGCACCTGGCGCATGCTTGCAGGTGTTGAGCAACAGTTCCTGCACCGCTTGCAACACCACCATGGCAACCGGCGGCGGCGGCTCGCTGACCGGATCATCGCAATCGATGCCCAGCGCCAGGCCGGTAAAGGAAGAAAGCCGGTGCCCCAGGTGGATCAGCGAGGTACTGAACGACATGGTCTTTTCCACCGCAACGGCGCTACCCCACTCGTCCAGCAGCTGCCGCGTGCCGCGCAACGCCTCGCTCGCCAACGCACGAATGCTGTCGAGCAGACCGGCGTCTGCGCCACCCTGGGCATGCCTGGCCTGATCCAGTTCCAGCAGCGCCAAGGCCATCAATTGCGCAGGACCATCATGCAGCCGCTGCATCAGTCGCGTGGCGATTTGCGCAGTCATCCCTGACGGTGATGCCCGGCGCAAGGGCACAGCTCCCTCGCCGTCGACCATCTTTTGCGTTAGTGACATTCCCCATACCCCCTGTGCCACTGCTGATCTCAACCAGATCGGCGTCTAACCGGGCGCGCTACGCCAGCGCACGCTTTCGCGAGACGAAACGCCACACTGGCACGCCAAGGTATGCAAAACAGGCATGCAAGCATGGGCGTGCCAACCGGCAACGCTTTACATCAGCACAATGACGGCAACCGGCATGCGCACACCGCATTCCATTCGGGCGAACGAGCCGTCGATAACAAAGAAGTGTTGGCCTGCATCCATCGTCCTGGCGTCGAGCGTCGAGCGTTCGGCAATTCCCCCCGGAGATACCGGCGCCCATGTTCGCATTGATGCTCGTCGTGCAGCAACAAAACTTGTGGCACAAATGCGCTACAAGCTTGATGCATCGCAAGTCCATACGGAAAGGAAGGCTTCTTCACAAAGTCATCACGCGAATCCACCTTTGTCCCGCACACCACAGCCGAGGCTACGTTTGATGACGGCGGCCGTTCTTCCGCCATGGTTGCGATGACGGAAGAAGCTCTCTCGCTCGCGGCACAAGAAGTTCGACGTGCGCGCCATTCCCGACGTTTCGCTCTGTCCAGGTAGGGATTGCTGTCGGCATCGCGTCGTCTTGAATGACAGGTAATCCATGCACGGGTGGCACGTGGCTGCACGCATATTGCAAGCGTGCTTCGCCCATCCATGGCGCTGGCATTGCGTGATCGGATTTATCTGCCTGGGGAGACTTGCCAAAACGCGCCGGCGATGGCCAAGGCACCAACGGTGCCCCAGCGTCATCGCCCTGATGCTGGCGACGATGAATTCGGGTAGTCCCCAAGAAAACCAAACGCTAACCATCCAAGGAGAGATGTATGCCATCAAGAATGAGGTTTCGCGTCCGCCACCTGGCCCTCGCCGCTACCGTCTCCGGTCTTTTGACCGCGGCAACCGCATCGCCCACCGTTGCCGCAACTTCGACCAACAACGTCAATGCATGGGCAGCCAAAGCATCGCTGGCTCGTTGGCACGAAACGATCAAGCATCTGCCGCCACCTGCCGAAGGCTGTTTCCATGCCGCCTACCCCAGCGTCATCTGGAGGAAAATCGGCTGCGGCGCAAAGCCCACTTATCGCTCCACCACGCGATGGAAGCGCGTATACACGGCCGACGGGATGAAGATGATTCCCGACACGGCCGGTGGCGGCAACGACTACGCCGCCCAGACCGCCAACACCACCATCTCGGCCGTAGGGAGTTTCCCCCAGGTACAGGGAGTGACGTCCGAGAGCGGAGTCAACGTACCTTTCGGCGGCAGTGAAAGCAACGGCATCATCGGTCTCAACCAATACACGTTGCAATTGAATACCGACATCAACGCATCCTCGGCGGCTTGCGCCAATTTCGGCTATCAAAGCTGCCAGGTGTGGGTGCAATTCATCTATTCCACCAACAACAACGGCAACATCACGCCGGCACAGCCCCAGGTATTCATTCAGAACTGGGTGTTTCCGTCGCAAAACGACTATGCGGCCAGCGGCTGCCCCAATGGCTGGATCGACGCAAGCAATGCCAATGCGGGACAGTATCAATGCTTCGTCAATAGCCAAGGCACCAACGTGCCCGCGGTCGACGCCACCCAGCTTGGCAGCCTGAAACTGTCCGGCACCTCGTCGGCCAACGGAAACGATACGGCCACCTTCACCTACGGTACGGACGCCTATTCCGCGAGCGAACCGGACAGCACCAATGATCTTTCTGCCTGGTGGAGCCAGTCGGAGTTCAACGTCGTCGGCAATGCTGGCGGATCGGAAGCGCAGTTCAACAGTGGATCATCCATCACGGTCAATGTTGCCGTGGAAGATGGCACCACCAACGCACCAAGCTGCCTCTCCAGCGCTGGCACCACGGGAGAAACCAACAACTTGAGTCTCGGCTCGTGCGCAGCGTCACAGGGCTCATCCGACGGTACCGCGCCGTCCATTCAGTTCACGGAATCGAACTGATTGACGAGGATCAATGCAAGGATGACGGGTCGCAAAGTCGGGCAAGAGCCCGGCTTTGCGGCCAGGTAGGCTGGGACGGCAATCCCAACACCAGGATGCCGGGTGGAAGCTGGGATTATCATCCCAGCCTACGCGGAGCCAGACGCGCATAGATACGTGGAATCGATCAAGGCCTGGCAGTAGCACGGCAGAAATCGCCAAAACTGCGCATCAATGCCAGATGATGCAACCCATCGAGCCGGTCGTTGTGTGCAGCCTCGTCGACAGCCTGGGCTATGGCAGCTTTACAGTAAGGGGAGTCCGGCACCTCTTTACTCGACGCAAGAGCTTGCAAAAGCCGCTTTTGGAGATCGTCAAGCTGTTTTCTGAGTCGTGCAAGGTCCGGCGGAGGAAGATCAGGTGCGCGGCCTTGCAATTGCCAGACAGAAAGCAACGCATACTGCACCAGCTTGTTCGATTCGATTTGTGCCGCAAAGAAGCGCTCTGCATCGTCCGGATTCAAACCATAGGTGGGCGCCTGCCTGCGCACCTCGTCAATAACTTCCTTTTCGCGCTGCGCATCCTCAACGGCTTTGCCGCTATACCATTTGCTCAGTGCCACCTGATCCCCTATGGCATTGCGCTCAACGACAAGTGCAGGCAGCTCCATCATGTTGGGAGAGACCCATGTCGTGGATGTCGTCGTCGCGCCGACCGTGAGGGGCAGAGTAGCCATCATGGCTGCTTCAACCAGCAGTGCGACGGCGCGTATCTTCATGTCCATGCTTCAAAACCCTTCTTGCCTACCCGTCATTCGAACAAATGGAGATTGATGGCACTGGCCGCTCTATTGCGGAGCATGGGCTTGCAATAGGCATTGTAATCAGGCTCCGTATTCGCGCGTGTCAGCGAAGTATTCGGCCGGCTCATGCAGGCGCAGGCCCCCAAAAAGGTCGCCGCTATCGTTACCGATGTGCCGGCCTGCGGCGGGCGAGGCGTAACAGCGACAGGAAACGCAATCCTCGCATCCAGCGGATCCGGATTGGCGTGAGTCTGCGGAACGCCATCATAGCTATTATTCTGCTGACGGCTGCCCGGCACTTCCTCGTAGCTTCGGCTCGAAGCATTCCACCTATATCTGGTCGCTTCCCGGATCAGAGAGCGATTTATTCCACCCAACGCGACGTACTCACCTTCCGTCGTCATGGCCGGCCCCGTAGCTAACATGGATAAACCAGCACGGCCACTTATCCATCGGTCCGGATTGACCAAGGCGGCACGGTGCGTAGCGAGGGCATCATGGAAATCAAGGGTTGCCCTAATCGTATAGATCCAGACATCCTGACGAGTCTCGGAGAACGAACGCGCCGCAAATTGGCGTGCTCGCTCGAATTGGTCCGCAACGCTTACATAGGCGGAGTCGGATGTTCCTGCAAGCAGCAGATCTCCCGTACCACATGATAGTCCCATTTCGTGATTAGCTAAATCACGATTGCCACCCCAGGATGGGAAACCCGTGGTGAATAGGCCGTTCGGTCCAAGCGGCGGCCTGGAGTCGGCTCGATAGACGAAATCGGGTGGTACGGCATACGCGAGCATCGAGATCAACATCAACAAAAACATCAATATGCTTCTGCCAATCATCGGCAACACCCTCCATCAAAGAAACCGTAGAACCTGCCGCCCAGGCCCACCGCTACCGGCTCGGCTACGATGACGGCTGACGCTTTACGTCCAGCTCGTCAAAATCATCGCAGCGAGTCCCATTGTTATCGATGACATCGACCTTGTAGGCCATGTTCATGGCGTACATGGCCAAATCGAATAAAGCTTTGCCGCGAGGCGTTCCAAGGTCTACCCGCCGACCTTTGTCGGTGCGCTGAAACTCAGCCCCGCTGTCGAAATAAGGCTTGTCACTCACCAGAATGGACCAACCCGCACTGTTCGTCTCTTCAAATTGACGAAGGGAACTCATGCCAACGATATACACACCCTGCTTGCAAGGGGTGCCTCGGGCACCGACGGGAGCGCCGGCCAGTATGAACATTCCCACCCAAAAGGCCATTACCGGAATGCCACGGTTGCGGAAACTCCGAATTAGTTCAGAGCTTCCGCGGACCAGAGAAGGCTCGTCGCAGATCGGGTACGCAAATGCTCGATCTGGCGCAGCCGAGTCTTGGCATGCACTGGACTTAAGCGCGTCCGAAAAATTCGTGACGGACTTTTTCAGACCATTCTTAAGAATTGGATTCTTCGAGTCTCTGAAAATCGTCACAAAACATGCTTCCGTAAATATCGTCGACATCGACCGGGTGCCCCATGTTCATGGCGTTCATGGCCATTGAAAAGGTAAATCTCCCCCAATCCTTATTGAGATCGAGCCTTCCACCTATATCGCTTGAATACCTATGCGCCGTACCATCAAAGTAAGGTTTGCTGCTGACCCAGACAGCCCACCCATTGGCGTTGTCAGCACGTGATGATTCGATCCCGACCAGATATCCCTCTGCGCAATTAGGGCCAGCGCCAGCCGAGACGCCAGTGCACGCCACGCTTAAAAACACTGCAAGACCAGCCTTCTTGATCATCGTCCAAACCCCATTCATGGAACACGAAAAATGTCTATTTCGTCGATGCTTTCGCAGTTCGTACTAAAATTATCCACCAGCCTGACCTGGTAGTTGTTGTTCATGGCGTTTATGGCAAGCGCATAGAGCGCCCGCCCACGCTCGTCCGTATTGCTCGCCCTGTCCTTGTTGATCTTTATCGACGAGCCAGCCGCCCCGGTAAACGGCGAATCGCCCACAGCGATAATCCACCCCTTCGATAGATACCCGCCAACGATCATGCTGTTACTGACATATCTTATATACTTTTTGTCATAACAGACTCTTGAATTAGCCATAGGCGGCCATAGCAGGACCATAGAAATAAAACACAGCGCGCATTTCATGCAATGTCTACCATTGAATGCTATTCCACGGTAATGCTGTCAAACCCAAAGGCACCAGCCTCAGCCTGACATGCCGCACTATTGTTAAGCCTGAAAGTCACAAGGTCATTGTGCCGCCTCGCCTCCTTGAGAAGGTCCAGCATCGCTTCACCCTCGGCGGTACGCAAAGGCAGATTGGCGGCCATGCTTTTGACATTTCCGTCGTTATCGACAATCGAAACACCCCATCCATTCGCACCACTGCCATAGGCGCCGACTTGTATGGTCTTGACGGCTACTCTTTCGGCGCAAATGGCATCGGCCGCCACTACAGGCCTGGCACCAACCAGCGCAATGCCAACCATTGTAAAAATGGACGTCAAAGGATTCATGATATTTAGCCGCACGCTCCGTCAAAACTCATGCCCGATATCTGATTGCCCGGAAGACCCTTGGATGAGTGGATCTTGCCGCAGAATCCGGTGCTAACTTTTTGAACAATCGCCATGCATTCTAGAGACGATTTGTTTGTGAGGCATTTCATCCGCGGCGGTAATTGTTGCGTGGCATTGCCAAATTGGCCGCAAGGATCAAGCTTGCCATGACCTGCCATGCAACCTCATGGTGGCGTCCATCGCACTACACCGATCCCGTGCTTTTCCGACATCTTCAAGAGGCCGTGTGCGAAACGGCAGGCTCCGAAACGTTGGGCTGCACGCATCGCACGATGGTATCGGCAATCTGCTTCGCCGCGTTTTTGACGGCTTTTTCCTGATCACGCCCGGCAAGCACTACCTTCGCCGCAATCGCATAAGGATTGAGCATGATGATGGCCCCGGGCATATGCCCTCCGCTGCCCTCGGCTACGCTCTGCAGCGATTGTCCCGGTTTGGCGAGATCATCGATGGCCACCGCGACCTGCAAGCTGCTATGGCCGGCGCCAAAGCCGATCATGGCGCGCCGCGCGACATTGCCCTGGTCGACGGAAAGAAATACGCCATGGACATTCCAGCCGGTTTTCGGCAATTCGGCACCAGGCTGCGTGCGGCGCGCATCGATACCGGCTTTTTTGAGATCTTTGGTCAGCGTTTCCGCCATCAGTGCGCTTATTTCCTGCGCTTGCGCCTGCGGGTCCTTGTGCCGCCGCAGCAAACCGCCCTGAAGCGCTCCGCCGAGCAAACCACGAGAGGCATTACCGTCCTGTTCCGGCAATGCATCGAGTTCGAAGTTCGAAACATACACGACAGGCGCATCCGGCCTGGGCAGCGACGCACTGTCCGTTGCCACGGAGCACGTGCACGCAGCGAATGCGGACCACGCGGCCAGGATGGATAGATGGCGGAACCGGATCTTCATGGCTTGCTCCATGCGAAGATGGGACGAGCACCTGACCAGACGCCATCCATCCTGGATGGCTCCCAGATCATTTACTCGTGCAGATCATTTATTCGTGCTCATGACTTACTTGGTCCGAGGCTCGACTTAGCAGCATACACCGCACCGCTGGAGCTTTTACTTGAGTAGACACCTAAATGAGACAAAGCCACGGACCAGTCCGTCGTCCATGTGAATCCCTCGACACGATGACACTGGCATGCTGCGTGTTGACGCCAACTAGGAAGAGCGTGACAGCGAAGCAAATGAGATTGTCTAACACTTGGCAGTCGACGTAGCATCCCATTTGATGAAGCACGCTTACCCGTCCCTACTGCCTCGCTTGCGCCGCCACCGCGGTCTGTGGACAGTGGCCGTGATCGTGTTGCTTTTCAAGCTGGTCACCAGTTCCATTTGCCTTGCCGATGCGCCGACGTCTCCATCATTTCGGGAACCTGCATCAGTCGTACGAGCGTCGATGACCCAGGCGTCCGTGCCGGCGCACGAAGAATGCCTGCTCGGTGAAGCAGGCGAATGTCACTGCGCATGCGCGGACAATATGCCCATACCTGTCAGCATGGCCTGGCTACTGCCTTCCACTGACGTGTCGTTCACACCTGCTGCAATTTCTCCAGGGACGGCTCCGGACCGCACCTGGTCGCTGCTGCGGCCACCTATCTTCGCCTGAAGACACCGACTTGCCGTGACGCGGCCTGACGCCGCGCCACGCTTCGTTTCTGGTTTCAGGAGATGGTTTTCATGGCCTTCTTACGCCGGGCACCTACAGGTGCCGTCTGTTTGCTGTGTGTGTTATTGCCGGTTGTCACGTCCGCGCCCGCGTGCTTTGCATCGACGTCATCGGCGGCGAGCGGTATCGACACCGCTGCTGCATGGCGAGAACCCGTCCGTGCGCTATGGATGACCAGCCCGGATGTGCAGGCAGCTCGCGCCGACCTGGAGGCTGCGCGCGCACGCGCTCGTGCGGCAGACCAGCCACTTTACAACCCGGTGTTGGCCATCGATGCGGAAAACGCCGACGTGAACCGGCGTACGGCACAGCTGAGCCTCACGCTGGATGTGTCAGGCAAGCGTCGCGCACGCACCTCGCGTGACCTGGCGGAATTGCATGTTGCGCAAGCAGCTTACGATATGCAACGTCAATCAGTAGCCCAACGTTGGCTCAAAGCCTGTTCTGCCGTGTCATTGGCCACTCGCCAACGCGAGCTTGGCCAGCAGCGAGTTGCACTCATGCAACGCTTCGACGACCTGGCTGCCGAACGGCTGAGGTTGGGCGATATCAGCAGCCCTGAACGGGATTTGGCGGGGCTGGCGTTGGGGGAGGCGCAAGTGCATCAAGCTACCCTTGCCGGCAACGAGGCCGCGAACCGTGCCGCATTGCTTGCTCTCGCCGTCAACACCCAAGCAATTGCTTCGCCACCCTGGCTGCGCGGCCTTCCGCCCAGCGAAGCGGACGTGGTGGCTCACGCCGTGGAAGATCTACCCCAGACAGTGCAGGCGCAATCGCGCGCAGCAAGCGCCGAGGCAGCCATTCAGATCGCGCAGCGCAATCAGATTCCCGATCCCACCGTCAGCCTGACCGGCGGGCGCGTTCGTGCGGGCCCTGTTACCGACCACGTCATCGGCGTCAGCGTGAGCATCCCTTTGCCCGTGCTCAATAATGGGCGCGCCGAAGTGGATGCTGCCCGCGCGGATGCAGACGCTGCCATCGCCAGCCTGCAAGCCGAACGCCTGCGTGCGCGAGCCACGCTGCAAGAAGCGCAGGCACGCTACGAAGCGCTACGCCACGCGGCCGCATCGTTCCAGCGCAGCCGTGCCGCGGCATTCCAGCAGCGCACCGTTTTATTGGAAAAACTTTGGCGCGCGGGCGAAATCAGCACCTCCGATTACCTCGTGCAACTCAAGCAGAGCCTGGATACCGCACTCTCCGGTTTCGAGCTGGAAAACCAGACCTGGCAGGCCTGGTTCGATTACCTCACTGCCGCGGGCCGTCTGAACGACTGGATCGATGGCCGCGCTCAGGAGACCGCTCCATGAAGACATGGCTTTTTTCGCTTGGCGCCGGTTTATATCTCACGTCGGGCACGTTCGCCTTCGCCAGCGCGCAGTTGGCGCCCTCCACCCTGAAGCTCGACGCAGCAGCCGTCCAACAAGCCGGCATCGTCATGGCGAAAGCGCAGTTGCGGCCTTTTTCCGACGAGCTGAAGGCACCGGGCGAAGTAAAGATCGACGCCTATACCACTGTACTGGTATCGCCTCGCATCGACTCGCAAGTCGTGGCACGCAAGACCAGGCTTGGTGATCTCGTCAAAGCCGGCGAGCCGCTCGTCACTCTCTCCAGCGTAGACGTTGCCGAAACGGAAAGCGCCTTGATCATGGCCGAGCAGGATTGGCAACGCATCGCCGCACTCGGACCGCAAGCGGTTTCGGCGCGCCGCTATAACGAGGCCAAGGTGCAACGCGACCAGGCACGCGCCAAGCTGCTCGCCTATGGTTTGTCCGAGGGACAAATCCAGGCGGTGCTGCGCGGCGGGTCGGCCAGGGCGGACGGCAGCTATGCGTTGTTGTCGCCCGTCGCCGGCCGCATCACGTCGGATGATTTTATCGTCGGCGAACGTATCCAGCCCGGTCGCCCGCTCTTCACCATCGTCGATGAAGACACCGTCTGGGTGGACGCGCAATTGCCTCCGGCCGATGCCGGGCAGGTTTCAGCGGGCGACGCGGCGCGCATCCTCGCGCACGACACGGCCTTCCCCGGCACCGTATTGCAGCGCTCCCATCAGACCAACGAACGTACCCGTACCTCGTTGGTGCGCATCAAGGTCAACAATGCCAGGGATGCCCTGCATCCGGGTGAGCTCGTCGACGTGCGTATCGCCGTCGCCGTCGGCAATCAGGTGCTGGCCGTGCCCAGCGAGGCCATCGTGCTGCTGCAAAACCAGCCCACGGTGTTTGTCGACCAGGGACAGGGGCAGTTCGAACCCGCTCCGGTCGTCACCGGCGAGACGCGCCAGGGGTGGATCGAGATCAAGGATGGCCTGAAGGTCGGCACGCCGTATGTTCGCGATGGCGCCTTCACCCTCAAGGCACGCTTGTTGCGCTCGCTGCTGGGGGAAGAGTGATGCTGGAACGCCTGGTTGAACTCTCTCTTCGTTACAAGCTGCTGGTGCTGATCGCCTTTGCAGTAACGGGTTTCCTCGGGCTCAAGGCCTTGCGCCAGCTGCCCATCGACGCCTTTCCAGACGTAACGCCGGTCCAGGTCAATGTCTACACCGAAGCCCCGGGGCTGGCCGCAGAAGACGTGGAGCAATTGCTGAGCACACCGGTGGAGTCGGCCTTGGCAGGCTTGCCCAAAGTGCAGGAAATCCGCTCGGTAAGCCTGTTCGGCTTGTCGTACGTGTCGATCTACTTCGACGACGGCATGGATATCTATTTCGCGCGCCAGCTGGTCAACGAGCGCCTGCAGCAAGTGGGCGACCGCCTGCCGCAAGGCTACGGAAAACCCGAGATGGGACCGAATACCTCCGGCCTGGGCCAGGTGTTCTGGTATACCGTGGAGCGTACCGACAACACGCTCAAATCGGTCGAGGGCGAGGCACCCAGCGACAGGGATCTGCGCACCCTGCAAGACTGGACAGTACGCATGATCCTGCGCACGGCACCGGGGGTGGACGATGTAACGTCCTGGGGCGGCCAGGAAAAGCAATATCAGCTGCGTATCGATCCGATCAAGCTGATCGCCTACCAGCTCGGCTTCAAGGATGTGATCGAGGCCCTGCAGAAGAACAATGCCCAGGTGGGTGGCAGTTTCGTCGATATCGGACGCGAGCAATATCTGGTGCGCGGCCTGGGCCTGGTACGGAACGCTGCCGACATCGGCGCTATCGTGCTGAAGAGCGAAGGCGGTACACCGATCCATATCCGCGATGTCGCTGCGGTCACCGAGGCCGACGCCCCGCGCACGGGGGCCATTACTCGTGACGGCAAGGAAGTGGTGCTGGGCCAGGCCTTGGCCCGGATTGGCGAAAATGCGAAGAACGTGGTCGATGCGGTGAAGGCGAAGCTGGCGACGGTCAAGCAAGCGCTGCCTGTCGGCGCGGTGATCAAGCCGGTGTATGAGCGCACCGATCTGGTCAACGCCGCCGTGACGACCGCCGTGCGCGCGCTGGTGGAAGGATCCATCCTGGTGACGCTGATCCTGTTGCTGTTCCTGGGCGAATTGCGCAGTGCCATGGTGGTGGTAGCCGCCTTGCCGCTGGCGATGCTGATCGCCTTCCTCTGCATGGAGCAGGCCGGCCTTTCGGCCAACTTGATGTCACTGGCCGGCTTGGCGATCGGCATTGGCATGATGGTGGATGGCGCCGTGGTGATGGTGGAGAACGCATTTCGCATCATGGCCGAACGCAAGGCGCATGGCTTGCCGGAAGACCGCACCTCGGCCGTGCTGGCCGCGGCACGCGAAGTCGCCAATCCGATCGCCTTTGCTGTCCTGATCATCATCGTGGTGTTTCTGCCGCTGTTCAGCCTGCAAGGACTGGAAGGCAAGATGTTCAAGCCCATGGCCTTCAACATCAGCTTTGCCATGGCCGGCTCGCTGGTGTTGGCGCTGACCTTGGTGCCGGTACTGGCGGCACTGCTGCTCAAGCCGAAGGAAGAGACCGACACCCGCTTGATGGCTTTTCTCAAGCGCCGCTATGCCATCGCACTGACCTGGTCGCTGGCGCGGCGCAAGACGGTACTCGCGATTACCGCAGCCACAGGGTTGGCGAGCCTTGCGCTGTTCCCCTTTCTTGGCAAGGAATTCATGCCAACGCTTCAGGAAGGAGCGATCATGTGGCGCATCACCTCCATCCCTTCGGCCTCGCTGGAAGAGTCCGTCGACCTTTCCAAGCGCGTGGAAGCGCTGATCAAGCAGGACTTTCCTGAAGTGGATACCACGCTCGCCATGATCGGCCGCGCCGAGAAGGGCGAAACGGCGGACGTCAACTACATGGAGGTCTACACGCCGCTCAAACCGGACGATCAATGGCGCGCGGGACAAACCCTGGACACCATCCGCGTCTCGATGCAAAAGGCATTGAGCGAAGCGCTTCCCACTGCCGTCGTGAGCTACACCCAGCCCATCCAGATGCGGATCGAGGAACTGATCTCCGGCGTGCGCGCCACCCTCGCACTCAAGCTCTACGGCAACGACCTGAGTGAACTCGACCAGCTCAGCAGCCGCATCAACCAAGTGCTCGCCCAGGTGCCAGGCGTCACCGGGCTGTCGCTGGAAGCGAATATCGGCAAACCGCAGATCCGTATCCAGGTCGACCGCGATGCACTCGCCCGCTACGGGCTCAACGCTGACGACGTACTCACCGTCGTCAAAAACGGCATCGGTGGCGAACCAGTGTCGAGCCTGCTGGATGGCGTACGGCGTTTCGATATCGCCGTACGGCTGGATGAGGCGGACAAGGATTCCCTGCAGGCGATCAGGCGCATCCCGATTCGGACGCCCGATGGATCTGTGCTCCAGTTGTCGCAGATCGCCGAAATCACTCAGGCAGACGGTTATTCTTTCATCCGCCGCGAACAGCTACAGCGCTACGCCGTCATCCAGATGGACGTGCGCGGTCGCGACATCGACGGATTTGTCCGCGACGCCAACGCAGCCATCGCTCAAAAGGTGAAATTGCCGGCGGGCTACTACACCCAATGGGGTGGTGCTTTCGAAAACCAGCAACGCGCCTTGAAGCGGCTGTCGCTGATCATTCCCGCAACGATCCTGTTCATTTTTGTCCTGCTTTACACCGCTTTCCGTTCGGTTAGGCACGCCACGTTGATCCTCGCCAACGTGCCATTTGCCAGCATGGGCGGCATAGTCGGGCTGGCCATTACAGGCCAGTATCTTTCGGTTCCTTCAGCCATCGGCTTCATCGCGGTATTTGGCGTTGCGATGCTCAACGGCATCGTACTCATAAGCTTTCTGAACAAGCAGCGTGAACAAGGGCTTTCGGTTCGCGAGGCCGTCGTCCGTGGCACTGCCCTGCGTTTGCGCCCGGTCTTGATGACCGCGAGCGTTGCCATTCTTGGCTTGGTGCCGATGCTGCTGTCCACCGGCGTAGGGGCGGAAACCCAGCGCCCGCTCGCCACGGTGGTGGTTGGCGGCCTGATCACTTCGACGGTGCTCACGCTGATTTTGCTGCCGATGCTCTACGACTGGATGGAGCAGCACGACCTGAATCGGCGCATTACAGAACGCTCACCATGAGCAAGATCTGGGTCACCATACTTCGTAGTACGCATTGGTCCCATGTGGATTCCGCGCCGGCCTCCAATGAGGCCGTCCTCTCGTTTCTTTCCAACCAGGGCAAAAGTGTCCCTGAGAAGGTCGCCACGCCATGCGCGTATGAAAACAGGCCGGCCAAGCCAAGCCCATTTCGCTGCGACGAATTTTGCGACGCCCCTTTGCACGCCGTGCGGCTCGCGGCTGGAGCGTCTCAATGGCTGGAGCGTGTGGCTGCTGTCAATGCCGAGATCGCTTCCTCCAGCGGCTTCATGACGATTTTCGACGTATCTTGCTGCTCCAATTGCGCTTGAATTGCCGTCGCCAACGACACAATGCCCGAAAGCTTGAACAGTCTGGCAACACCGAGAATGCGGTGCACGGCATTCCAGGCACGCCTCCAGTCCTGGCCATTCATCGCCCGCACCGCCACGTCCAGTTCCTGCTCAAGATCCGTCAGGATGCGGTCGCGCAACCATGGCCACTCTTCCGCGGGAATGCTCGCCGGTGGCAGTATGGGAGGCGTCGAAAGTTCGGGCGCACCGAATACTTGCTGCAAAAGCGCGCGAAGCCGGTCGATCTCCATCGGCTTCAACAGCACCGTATCCGCACCGGCATCCAGGCATGCCTGCTGTTGTGGCTCCATGGCGTTGGCGGTGAGTGCGACCAGACAGACCCGCCGTGCCGTGCCCGCTTCACGCGCACGGATGTGGCGGATCAAGGTTTCACCATCCATTTCCGGCATGGCGCAATCGGTGATCACCAGCTGGTAAGCATGTTTTTCGTAGGCCTTCCAGGCTTGCATACCATCGTCGGCGGTATCGAATGCCTGCACGCCGAGCGCCTGGAGCTGGCGGGTCAGCAACTCCAGGTTGAGGGACTGGTCTTCCACCAGAAGGATCGAATGGGCCGGAACGTCCCATGCTTGCCGGGAACCGGATGCTGCCGATGCGACGTGGGTGATCGACCGCCTGGAGTCACTGTCCGTCGACATTTCCGTGGCGCCGTTCGCGCTCTTGTCGACCGGCAACTCAAGCGTTACTTCCATGCTGGTCCCCTTGCCGACTGCGCTGTGCAGACTGATGCTTCCACCCATCGCTTCAACCAGCCGCTTGCAGATGGCCAGCCCAAGGCCGGTCCCGCCGTGATGACGAACACCGGCCTGCACAAAAGGCTCGAACAGGCGTGCCTGTTCTGCCTCATCGATACCGACGCCGGTATCTCGCACGGCGACGGTCAGTCTCTGAGTCAGGGTCAGCGGATCAACGGACAGCGCTTCCACCGCCACCTCGATGCTGCCGCTATCCGTGAACTTCAGCGCGTTGCCTACGAGGTTCAGCAGCACCTGGGCGAGGCGTTGCCCATCGCCGACATGGCCGGCCGCCACCAGCGAGCTGACCAGTATGTCGAAACGCAGGCCCTTGCGGCGCATTTCCGGTGCAAACAAGCCAACAACACTGTCAATGACTTCGCGCAGTGAAAACGGACTGTGCTCGATAGTCAGGCGGCTGGATTGACTCTTCGAAAAATCCAGCACGTCGTTGAGTATCCGCAGCAGCGTAGCCGCGGCGCCGCGGGCCATGTCGAGCAAGTGCTGGTCATCCGCGTGCATGCGCGATCGGTCCATCAACTCCAGGACGCCGATGACACCGCTCATGGGCGTGCGAATTTCATGACTCATGGTGGCCAGGAACACGTCTTTCACGCGTGCAGCCCGTTCGGCTTCCTGCTTGGCGCGGGCCAGCGACTCTGCCTGTAGCTTGAGCTGGGTCACATCGCCCAGATAACCGGTATAGATGCAGCCTTCTTCCGTACTCTGATGGCATACGGCTTCGAGTCGAACCCACACTTGGGAACCGTCTTCACGAGCAAGTACCAGCTCCTGCTCGACGCAGGTGTGATGTCGCCGGGCGTGAAGCAGCGCCCGCCAAAGACGCCAGCGCGCCGATGGAGACACCGAAGGCAACCAGCGCGGCGAATTCGACATCAGCTCGTCTTGCGAAAATCCAGTCAGTGTCTCGGCATAAGGGTTGATAAAGACCGGTAAAAAGCCTTTCCCAGGCACATAGCGCACCTGAAACAGCACGGCCGGCAGCATGTCGGTCAATTCGATCAGCTGCCGTTTCAGCGCGCGCTGCTGCCGCTCCATGGCGCGCAAAGGGGAAACGTCGACTAGGATGCCCAGCACGGCGCGAGGCCGCTCCTTTTCCTCGCGCACCATCTGCAACCAGTAGATAACGTCATGCAGATCTCCCGAATGGGACCGGTACTGCAGCTCGCCATGAGCCAGCTTTCCGGTCGAAAGGACTTCTCGCGTGAGCGCTTCCAGCCGGTCGTTACTGGCCGTCTGCATGGGATGGACTTCGCTTGCGGTTCGGCCGATCAGATCCTTGGCCTGGCGGCCCACGATCTGCTGGAAGGCGGAATTGACCATGACGTAGCGGCCCTGCAGGTCCTTCACGAACACTGGCGTGGGCAACGTAGCCATCATCGACTCAAGAAAGCGGAGCTGGAATTGAAGCTCTTGCTGCGCCTGGCGGCGCCGATAAATCTCCCTGCGCAGATAGACGATGATCAGCCCCAGGACGATGATCGAGACGAAGATCACCAGGCCGATCGGCGTCAATACTTCCCATAAAGTGCGGCGCGGTACGCCATATTCCAGCGACGTCGGCAGCCAGGTATTTTGAACGCGCTCGCGTTCTTCTTCGGGAATGGCCTTCAGTACCCTGTCCATCAATACGCGCAAGGGTTCGTATTGAGGCGCCAGGCCAAAGCTCAGCGAGCGGCTATAACCGGTCGCCCCGGATACATAAAGGACGCCAGCATGGCTCTGGCGGATCAGACGCTGTGCAACACCGAGATTGCCGACGAACGCATCAACCTGGCCGCGGGCGACCAGCTGCAGACCATCCTGCACGGACTTGACCAGCACGCGCTGGAAGGCGATCGACGTATTCAAGCCAGGAGACGGCCCGGTTCCGCCGTTGTCGACCTGGGCTACGCGCAGGCCGTCAAGATCATGGATATCCTCGAGCCGGCGTCCGTTTTTGGCCACGATCACTTCGGGATAGTTGATATAGGCTTGCGTCAGGACAAACGCAGCCGTGAGCTGGCTGGTGTTCGACACCGCCACCAGCACCTCGATCTGCCCATTGTTGGCCATCCCTACCGTGTCGACCCAGGACGGGCTGTCCACGCGCTGCACCTTGATATGCAGACTCTGGACGATGTATTGGAGGTAGTTCGCCGAAATGCCATCCAATTGGCCTTTACGGTTCACGAAGGCATAGGGCGCCCAATTGGGGTCCATGCCCAGCCGCAACGTCGGCAGTCCGGCCAGATAGGCGCGCTCGTGGGCCGTCAACGGAATATGCAGATCATAACTGGCCGCATTGCGGGGGCCCTCCACGAACTGCGCATCAGCAAACGCGGAGCCTGCCAGCGCCCACGCGCAGAACGCCAAAATCCGCGCCAGGCGCAGGCGCCTCATCACCTCTTGGAGCCTCATAGCCCTACCTTTCGCCGGTGCCAGAGCCCAGATCGACGGGGCGATCCGGGTCCAGCCATTCCTGATGGGTGGTCACCCGCCACGGCTATTCTGCCATGGGTTTCCACTGCCTCGCGCTGGCGGACGCCACGACGAAAAATGGGGCATTCATCGGCCACAACAAGCCGGGGAATGATGATTTTTCCACTAATCCTGACGCCGTCTTAGCACAATGGCCAAGCTCAGACTTCAAATAGCCCGGCAAGTTGCATCCGGGATGTCACGAATGGCGGTCATGCCGCGTTGCCATCAGGCTCCCAATAGTCCACCCATCTGCGCGCGACGTGGAAGATTTCTGCTCCAGACGCATGGCTGCGCGCGCTGTGAAAGAGAAGCCATTGATCAGTCAATCCAGTGGCCGCGCATGCCACATCGGCCGCTCCGATGGACAGCGGCCAAAAGCCAGCGCAGAGGATTTCAACTCGAGCACAATCCACGGGCATCCCATTCATGAGTACCGCTATAGTCGATGGCGAGTAGCGCATTTCAAACAAAGATTTTCATCGAATATGAAATCTATGGCGTAATTCAAAGGTTCGCCGACGCAAATATCATTGGCGCAAAATGGCATCCAATATTCCACTACATGGTATCGCCATCGAAGATCACCGCCCCCGCTTTCGATGACATCCGGCTGACCAAGACGCATTTCGACGTGCTTGCATTTTGTCATAGCGGGAGGAAACTCCCTGGCGAAGGTGGCATCATCACATCTTATCCAGCCAGCCAGTCGAATGGGCGAGCAAGAAGTATCAAACTTGAACAGAGCCATCCATTTATCGACCAGCCTTGACCTAGGCATATCTCATTCCTCCTTGATAGATCAACCACTCCGTGATTCCCAAGACGGATCGGCATCCTGCTAACCGACATTGATGCAAAACGATCCATCACAAATGAATATGAACAACACAACGATGGCAAACAACAAAAGGCAATCCAGCCAACATTTCTTTACGATGTCCATATACCCCCTTCCTTATACTTACCGTGAATTACCATCACCCAAATCAACGATCAAAAGCCAGATCATCAATGTAACCACCCCTGCGCGACAGGTGCCTTTTGCCGTTCTTTTTCGCGACGGAAACGCTGACTTACGTACGTCATACCCCTGCTCGCCACATCGAGACGAGGGATATACGACACACGATTCACAATCCGCATGAGGATAAAGTGAACCTATTTTTCAAATATTACTATGCGCTATAAATGGGTTTCAGACGATTACAAGCTCACCGCACGCTTGACTGTCACGCCACCCCGCTTCAGCACCAGCAATGCTTCGGTTCCACCACCATTCCGATTCTTCAATTGAAAACTTCCTCCATGCAAGCGCACCAGCCGGTCCACGATCGCCAAGCCCAGGCCAGTCCCGGCAGCACTCGAACGACCGACGTCCGCACGAACGAAAGGACGTATCAAATACCTGGGGTCTTGATCGAGCGGCAATCCAGGTCCACGGTCCAATACAGCCAGATGGACCCGTCCATGGGCACACCAGGTCTTGACCTCGAGGTCGGCGCCACCATATTTGCAGGCGTTATCCATCAGATTGGTGATGATTCGCGACATCGCCACGGGCCTGAATCGCAACATGAGCGGCCCGCCCAGATTCAAGTGAAAAGCGTGTCCGCTTTCACTGAATAATTCCGCCAGTTGCCGAATCAGGGCGTTCAAATCGCCTTCGAGCGGCGCTTCCAGATGATTGTTTCTTATGTAATCGATGAACTGGCTGATAATGGCGTCGATCTGGTTGATGTAGCGAACATGGGTTTCCTCTCCCGCATGCCCATCCATGGCCAGCGCCAGCCGTAGTTTGGTCAGTGGCGTACGAATATCATGGGAAACGCCCGCCAGCATCACCGCGCGCGTCGACTCCATTTCCTCCAGGCTGGCCATCATCATGTTGAATTGCTCGGCAACGTCCGCCAGCTCGCTCGTACTGTATTCGCCAAGTCGTTCCGGACGTGCGCCATCCCGCACCTTTCTCGCTGCCGCTGCAATATCCTGTAGCGGCTTGCTAAGCCGTTGCTGAATCAGGAACGCCGCAGTCATGGCGAGCGAGGTGATGAGCACCGAAATCATCACTCTTGATAAGGTGATTCGCCACTGCAGCGGCGGCCCTACGCGGGACGCGATCCAGTAATAGCGCCCGCCAACATTGATATGGGCCAGCAATTGCGGATGCGGCTGATTACGCCAGCGAATGGCTATGCCTGGCTTCACGTTGCGCTGAATGGTGTCGAAGAACAAGGCAGCAAGCATGCTCTTGGGGCGAGGCTCCTCTGCCGGAGGATCACCCGTCAGGATCTTCATCTGACCGCTTTGGTTGATGCTGTCGATGTATTTGTCCCGCTGCGCCAGATCCTGGTCCGCGCTGACTGCATCCAGGACATTCAGCTGCGAAGCGACCAGCACCCCCAGCTCGATGACCCGGGGGCGTTGCATGAAATCGAAGACGAGCATGCTGGACACGTGCACCGTCACTGCCAGGGATACGAGCAAAACCAGGTTTCTTCCCAGCAGGGTCCGAGGCCAGAACTTAAGCTGGGTCACAGTCGGGTACAAAGACATAGCCGATGCCCCAGACGGTGCGGATATAGCGTGGCTTGCGTGGTTCTTCCTCGATCTTCCGGCGCAGGCGCAACACTTGTACATCCAGGCTTCGGTCCATGGATTCGTGGTCACGTCCGTGGATCTTTTCCAGCAGATGGTCGCGACTCAGCGGCCGGTGCGGATTGGAAGCAAAGACCCGCAACAACTGAAACTCCATGCTTGACAGGGTGATCGCCTCAGCGCCCCGCGTCAGCCGCATTTTCGATACGTTCAAGGCGAACGGCCCGAAAGCCTTGATCTCGTCGTCGTCCCACGTGGAGTCGGTATGCAGCATGCGTTGGCGCCGGAACATGGCGCGCAAGCGCGCGACCAGTTCACGCGGGTCGAAGGGTTTGGACAGGTAGTCGTCAGCGCCCATTTCGAGACCGAGGATGCGATCGATCGGGTCGCCCCGTGCGGTCAGCATCAGCACCGGAATGGTTTGCCCCGCGGCACGCAGGCGCCGGCAAACGGACAAACCGTCCTCGCCCGGCATCATCAGATCCAGTACCAGTGCATCGTAGGGTTCGCGTTGCAGATACCGATCGAGCTGCTCAGGATTTTCCACGGCGCGCACGTCAAAGCCGTGATCTCCCAGGTAGCGGCGAAGCATGCTACGCAGTTCGGCATCATCGTCCAGTACCAAGACTCGGGGGGGCCCGTCATTCACAGCTAACTCCTTGCTGATCGATCTGACGGACACCTGTTTCATGGCCGAAAGATCAAGCACCATTCTGGCCCATCCACACACCGCCTTCCTATGCCTGTAAGAGTTTGTAACAACTTCCCGCGGCACGCGGCATAATTCTCATCCTAACACGTGACTGAGTTCAGCCATCCCTTACGCACGGCTGGAGGAAAGAACCAGCTTCAGGCCCAGCGCGCAAAAGCCGGCGGCAAAGCTGCGCCGCAACCATGCTGTGACCTGGGGCCGTGCAAGCACGTATGTCCGCATGAACGACGCAAACACACCGTAGATCGCAAAGGTCACCAGTGTCATCAGCATGAAGACCGCACCGAGCGCCAAAAGCCGCAGCATGGGCGACGGATCGTCCCTGGCGATGAACTGGGGCAGAAAGGCCAGGAAGAAGATCGGCAGCTTCGGATTGAGCAGATTGAGCAGGACGGCCGAGCCGATCATCTGCAAAGGCGGGCGCGCCGCATCGTCCTGGCGCGGATCAAGCGCACTGCGGTCGCGCAGCGTGCGCCAGGCCATATATAGCAGATAGGCGGCGCCGAGGTATTTCAATAGCCCGAAGGCGAACTCACTGGTGCGGAAGAGAGCTGCCAGTCCAAGTACGGCAACCGCCATATGCGGTAGGATGCCGAGGGTGCAGCCGATGGCCGCCAACAGGCTGGCGCGTGCGCCGCGCGACAACCCGATCGACACCGTATAAAGCACCCCCGTTCCTGGGGATGCCACGACCAGGAATGACGTGAGAAGAAATTCGGCGTTCATACGCCGACATCCGCGACTTCGTTCGTTCGTATGGAACCAGCCGGAACTCTACTGCCCGTGACCATGCGTGTCTCTCCTCGTGAAAGCGGGAAAGACGTCACGATCGCAAACCCGGCCGCATGCCGTCTTGAAGAATATTGCAGCCGCGGATGCCTCGAGATGCACTAAGCCAGGGCGGCGTGGTAGCGCGCCGGCGTAATGCCGAGCTGGCGAACGAAAGCGCGGGTCAAATGGCTCTGGTCGGCAAATCCGCTAAGCGCAGCTGCCTCGGCAGCACAATGCCCTTGCGCCAGACATCGCCTGGCCAAGCGAACCCGCTGCTGGATACGGTACGCGTGCGGAGTGGTGCCCATGTCGCGCATGAAGCCCCGGATCAGTTGAAAGCGGCTCATGCCACAGGCCGCTGCCAACTCGCACAAAGGAGTGGCCGCATCCGGCTCGGCGTCGATCCATTCAACCGCTCGCGCGATCGCCGGTGATGTACGCGGCAGCCGCGGCCCACTCATGCGATATCGCTGCATGATACGCACTAGGCAGGCAAGCAGCTGCTCTTGGGCGTCATCGCAGCTTGCGCCGACAGATTCCAGCGAGCCCAGCAGCTTTATCACCTCCGCTGCCAAGGAACGGTCTCGCGCGACGGGCCGAAACTCCACGTCGCCACCGCCCAGTTCATCGGCCAGCTCGCGCAGCACCAGGCTGGGTTCGAGATAAAGAATATGCCACTCACGCGCGCCGCCGATCGGTGATCCATCGTGCATCTCGCCAGGATTCACCATGATCACATCGCCCACGGCGGATTCCACCGTACCTGCCCCGCTCCAGGATTTCTGGGCGCCGGCGGTGATCACGCCGATGCCGAACTGATCGTGCGCATGGCGGGGAAACGCATGCTCGCTGAACAGAGACCAGGCTTCCACGCCAGGCAGGCGGGATCGGTGCGGAATGATCTGATGGGTTTTCATCGAGGCTGACAACTGCGAGTGCTCGGCCGTTTCGTCCGCCAAGATACGCCAAACGGGCCTGTCTCGCACAGCGTGCAGGCAGTATGCATGACACAAATCAGAGCATCCCTAGGAAAGCTCTGGATTTATTCAGAGCTTCCGCGGTGCAAGGATGCACCGCCCACGAATCAAGCACGTAAGTGCTTGATTCGTGGTAGTGGCGTGCGGACAAATCCGCAGGGAGCGGATTTGGCCAGCCCATGGCTGGCCCGTAGGGCTTGCTCCAGGAATGGAGCAAGCACATGCGTCGCGCGACGCGTCTGAAAAAAACCAGGACGGATTTTTTGACCATCCCTAGGGATGGCCCCAATGGACGCTGTTGAGCGTTTGCTTCCCAATAGGGGTCTTTCCCCACTGATACAAAGGCAGCACATGATCCCGCGCGACTTTGATGCCTCCGCCGCCGTCACCGCACAAACCACGCAATCGCAACAGCCATCGCAGCAGCCGCAACAATATCGCGTGCAACGCACTGATACATCCGTGGATGACATCGCAAAGCATTTTGCGGTCACAACAGATGCCATAGTGCATGCCAACCCGGGCAAGTTCGACCAATCTTTGAAGGTCATGCCCGGCGATGTACTGACGATTCCGGCGAGCGATCCCTCCAGCTCATCCCCCCGCGATGCGACCGCGCCCGCCACGACACCGCAACAACAGGTGGACAAGGCGTTGGCGGACTTGCATGCGGCAGAGCAGACCAGCCCGCACAATCGCATGGAGGCTCAGGCTCTGGCTGACTCGCGCGCCCAACTGCAGGATAAGCTCAACCAAGCAGTGGACGCCGAGGTCCAGGCACGCCTCAGCGAGAAACCTCCCGTCGACACTTCGCTCACGCCGCAGCAACGCAAGGAACTGGGCGAGACCGCTCCCAGTGAAGCCGACCGCGCAGCGGGCATCCGCCAGGACATCGTCGATCACTACAAGGGTGACGCCGATGTGCAGCAAGCGGTGGATACGCAGGAGGCGAATACGATCCTGCGCAATGTCGACCAGGCAACCTGGTACACCAATCCCAAGGAAAAGCTGCAAGCGCTGGATGCGGAGCTGCAATCGGCCTCCTCCGACCAGGTGCGTTCGATTGCAGGCCGGCAGAGCACCTATCTCGGCATCGTGAAAGCTGCCTCCGACTGGGCCGCGCAGCCGTTCAACGGCAATACCCAGTTCCAAAACGACGGTCAGTTCGCGAAGGCTGCGCAGGGCGCGGACGATGCCTCCGCCCGCTACGTGGATATGCTGTCCGGCATTTCGTCGCAGCAAATGCGTGCCGACCTGATCGCGAACGCAACGCCACAGCTCGACCAGCTGGCTCATTTCGCCTCTTATTACCTCGGCGCGGACCAGAACCAGCACGTGAGCAACGCCATGACGAATCTTTCGTCCGTGGTCGGCATCCTGGGGCAACAGGACCGGGCCGCTGCGCAATCGCTGGCCGGCGACCTGGTCGACCACATGACCATCGGACGCGCCTGGACCGGGGGGGACAGCAAAATAGAATTGCTCACCGACGCGGTGAAACAGTCCAGCGATCCGACGCTGGCCTTGAGCATCATCGATCACGTACGCGGCAATGGCAAAGACCCCATCGCGAACAACTGGGCCGACAACGCACGCGGCCAAGTGTTTCAGGCGGTCGCCGATTCGCGCAACAAGGTGGGTGCGGACCTGCAGGGCTACGTCAGCCTGACCGGCGAATTGGGCAGCCTGATCGCCAAGGAAGGCCAATCGATGACGGCGGATCAGCTGAACCAGGCCATCGACGCCTACAGTAAACACAAGGGCGCACAGTGGGAACAGAACGTGGCTCAGTCACAGCAGCAGCTGGCGGCTGACGGCAAGTCGCTGTTATCGCAGGAGGCGGCCTTGGGTGCCTGGTTTGCCAACCACCCTGACGACGCCGATGCTGCAGGCAACAACATAAAATCGCTGGTGAACGATCAGAGTGCCCAGGCCGCCATAAAGCTTGCAGTGCAATTCGATCCGACGCTTATGCAAGGCGAACAGGGTCAGAACATGATTACCTTCATGGCGCAGGCCGGCAAGGTCGCCGACCAGGGAGGTCGCAAGATGATCCAGGAGCTAGGCACTAATTACGTCAAGGGGCGCATGAGTCAGATCAGCAGCGAGCTGGCCGCGAACAATGACATTGCCACTCGCTCAAAGGCGCTCGACGAACTGACCGAACTGGGTAACAACAAATCGCTCGCCGCCATGCTGGGCTTGAGCGACGCCAAGGTGGTCGACCTGAAATCCGCCACCGACTTGCTCAAGAAGAACATCAATGATTACAGCGCGCTGTCCGACGCAGCCAAGAGCCCCGATACGCTCAAGGCGGCCCTGCAGAGCAATCTTGATGACACCAAAAACGCGCTTTCAGGGATCAAGGGGTTTGCCAGCGGCACGCCGATCAGCAACGTATTTCGCGCGTTCAGTGTCGCCGCGGCGGGCTTCAGCATGGTCAACGCCTACGACAAGGCAGGCACGCCCAATCAGAATCCGAACGGGTGGGTTCAAGCGCGCAACGATCTGTCGGCCTTCGCAAGCACCGTCGGCTTCTCCCAGAAGACGGTGGGACTGGCAACCAGTATGGGCTTGGTCGGTCGTGACAGCCTGATAGGCAAACTTGGCGCGCGCGGGGTGGACCACTTCGCCAATTATCTGTCGGGCGGCATCGACGTATGGAAGGCCGGCGAAGATTTCAACAAGGGCGACAACACCGAGGGCGGGCTGTATGCGATGACAGGCGTTGGTTCGATCATGTGGGCGGCAGGCAATGCAGCTGCCGGCGGCGAGGGCATGTTTGCCGGCGCCCTCGCCGGCGGCGCCGAGGCGGGCAGTTGGGCCGGTCCGATCGGCATCGGCCTCGTCGCGCTGGGCACCATGGGACTGATGGCGTACCAGGACAAGAAAGCCAACGATCAGGCAGTGCCGGGCCGCGATGCGTTCCTGCAAGGACTTGGCTACAACAAGAGTGCGGCCAATGCTCTTGCAGCGTGGCATAGCAACGACGATGCTGCGCCTACAAGCATGCTGATGCGCTACGGCGAACTGCATGGCCTGAATCCGCAGCAGACCATGACCTGGTTCAATGGCCTCAACGCGGACCAGCAGAAAACGTTTGCCGGCGCCATGCTGTCTGCGCTGGACACCGTGGGCGGCGATGCGAGCAAGTTCCAGGCGACGTCCAAGAACGACCACAATTGGGACGACATGGCCCAACACAACGAGTTGCTCACCGGCAACGTCGACCATGGTATTTTCGGCAGCGGCCCCGGGGTTTTGCTGGACGGAAGTTTCATGGCCTCAACCGGCTTTCCGGTGAATACCGAAGAGCAACCTGATTCGGCACATCAGCTCGACATAACGCTACAGGACCTGCTCGGGGCGAATCCGGCTTGAGCCTCTGCTCCCTCCCCTACGTGTAGTGGGGGAGGGAACGTAGGCTAGGATGACAATCCCAGCATCGTGAAGGTTGCATGTAGGGCGACGCTGGGTTTGACAACCCAGCTTACGATTGACACTCCCGCCTACGCGCCTACGCTCCACATGTACCGCGGCGGCTGGCGGCGGCGAAACTCGGCGAAATCCACCTGTTTCGGATAAGTCGCCGCACGTGCTGTACGCAAATCACGGCGATCACCGCGCCAATAGCGGCAGCGGCGGCTACGCGGCCGGCGCCGGCGACGCATTGCGGCGATGGCGGCACGGCGGCGGCGACCCTGCTCGCGCTGTTCATCGGTCTGTTCCGTTTGCTCGCCGTAAGTGCTGCTGATGCGCAGCTCCTGCAATCCTTCGCCGCTACGTCGCGAGGCGGCACGCTGCTCCTGCCCGATCGGATCGATCCGCTGCAGCCGATCATGCACCAGCGAAAAGGCCATGCTGCGCCCTGCCCCGAGGTCGATCACCTTGGTGTCACGCTGGCTTGCGGCAAGGGCGGCGAGCGCCTGCGGATCGACCAAGGGTGACGACGCAGCTGTCCCGGCGTTCGAACCACCCGATTGCGCCAACCACAACGCCATCAGCTGCAACATCATCGGATGGCCGTCCGCATGCAGGTCCATGGCGTTCATCGCGGTAGCGGGCGCGACGAATGCGATGCCTCCATTCGCCGGCTGCACTCTCGCGAGAGGCCCCGCAAACCGGCTGTCATCCATGGGCGGAGGCGGCGCAATGCCCGCGCCCGGATTGCGCTGGCGATCCTGTCCGGCCGGCAAACCTACATTGGCAGCCCGCCCAAAGCCAAAAACGCCTTCGCTCCCATACAGGCTCGATGCAGCGGCGGCGGACTTGACTGGCTCCATGTTCGATGCAGGCATTGCCGGTACCGCTGTCGTTGCCGGCGTGGCGACCTGCCCTGAAGTCGTTGTCTGGTTCGATAGCGCCGCCGACGGCTGTGCCGAAATCGGCAGCACGAGGGCCGGCGCAACGAGTGCCCTGCTCGGGTTTACTGTCAGGTTCAGTGTGGGCGCCGCCAGCACCACGTTGACCGATGCATCACTGGATTTGCCGGGGCTTGGCGTGGACATGTCTGGGCTGACGCCAACGACCCAGTGATCCGGCTTTTTCTCTACCGGCGAAGGGAGCGGCGTATTCTGCTGTGCAAGATCGAGCGAACCGAAAGCGGCCGCTATCTGTCGAGGGGTAGGCATGACCCTACTCACGCCATCGCTTGACCCATCGACAACGTAATGATCGGAGGGAACGCTTGACGAAGACGCCGCATCCGGCGGCGGCGTTACAAAAGCCTGGCTTCCGGCAAGATTTACACTGCGCATGATCTGATCGATATGGTCGTCAGGCAAATCGACGACCTGGCTCACATTGAGCGGGCTGTCCGCTCTCAGACCCGGATTCACGGCAAGAATCGCCTCGACCGGAAGATGCAGCGCATTCGCCAGATCATTCACCGTACCGCCCAAGGACAACGGAAACAGCAGGGTCAAACCGCCATCGTTCGCGCCCAGACCGGGCAGGTTCAGCGGATTACCGCCTATGATGGCATGCAACAAGGAGTCGGACATGACTGCAGACTCATGTAAGCAGGGTTGGAGTGACTTCCAAGGCGCCGAGCTTGCTCTGCGCGAAGCGTTCGATCAGTTGCGGCGCCCCTTCGACCAGGCTGCGATACGCTGACTCTGAGCGCGTATCGGCACGCAGCTGCCAGCCGTTGCTGGTGCGGCTCAGCCACAGCTCGGTGCCGGGCAGCAGGCCATTCTTCAGCGTGATCATGATCTCGCGCGCTTGCGCTGCGCTACGACTGCTCGTGTCAGGCACCAGCAACTGTTTCACATGCCGCTCGATCAGCTCGGCCAGGGCGGGGGCCAGGGCAGCCTGGCCGGCTGCCGGCTGCTCCGCATTCGCGCGTACCGCTTGTTGCACCAGATGCAGGGCTTGCAAGCCGATAGTGGCGGCAGCCGGATCACCGTCGCGACGCTCGTCCTGCTGATCGCTGCCGCCGTCATCGCCCTGATCGCGTGAAGCCAGGACAGGCGACTGCGCCCTGCCCTCACCCAGCTGCCGTTGCAGCAGATCGCGCAGGGCTTGCTCCTGGTCAAGTGACAACTCGTTTTCAGCCGCACCGGCACTTTCATCGGCTTGCGGATGGGCACCCAGGTCGACATCAAGCGTGTCTTCTTCGTCCGGACCGCTTGGTGTTGAACCGTCCGTCGGCTGTTGTCTGCTACGCATCAAGCTACGAAAGCGCTGCACGTTTTCATGCTCGCCATGGAGCGCAGCCTTTGCATGGGTTACGCGCATGCCACGGGGACCGGCCACGCCGGGCGGGGTGGATGACGGTGGGCTTGCCGGCGGCATATGCATATCGACCTCAACGTGACGTTATCTGGCGTAGCGCCAGCTCTTCCAAACCATGCTCCTCGCGCAACGCTTCCTGGCTGCGCGTTTGCCGCAACCAATCCTGCTTCATTTCACCCAGGGCCTCGACTTTGCCATGCGCTCGCCGCCAGGCGGCGCTGGCCAGATCCAGCGCGGCAGCCGCCTCGCTGGATGCACGCGTACGCTGTTCCAGCTCGGCATGCTTATGCACGATAAGCTGATCCAGCCACGCAAGATGGCACTCATGCCGGTTCATCGCCTCTCCCGTAGGCGCTCCCTGGTCGAACAGTTCGCGCCACGATGTCTCGGCAAAGCCCTCGCGCTGGCGCACCGATTGTTCCCATTGCTGCGTGGCCTCGATGCGCTGGCGCTCGGCATCGCTCCAATGCTCGCGGCAAGCTTTCATTTCCGTCTCAAGCTTGCGCAGGCGTATCCCTCTGACCCTGCACAAGGGTTCCAACGGGAATTTATCGGGGCCGGCGCTCATGTGCAGACTCCGATCAGCCGGTTGCGTGTGCCGCTGAACTCCGCGTGCTCGTGGGTATCCTGGCGCAGCAATTGATGAATGGCGTCGATTCGCGCGATGGCCGTATCCGCATCGGCATCTCCGCCTGGCTTGTATTCACCCAGTTGCAGCAACATCTCGATCTCGCGGTACTTGGCCAGGTAGCGCCGCAGCGCGCCGGCCGCGCGCTGATGGGTCTGCGGCGTCACCCGCGGCATCAGGCGGCTGGCGCTGGCGAGCACGTCGATGGCAGGGTAGTGGCTGGCTTGCGCCAGCCGGCGTGAAAGATAGATGTGCCCATCCAGGATCGAGCGGACCTCCTCGGCAATCGGATCGCTGCCGTCCTCGTCCTCCATCAGCACGGTATAGAACGCGGTGATCGACCCCTTGTCATTGGTGCCCGCGCGTTCGAACAGGCGCGGCAAGGCGGAAAACACCGACGGCGTAAAACCGCGCCGCGCAGGCGGCTCGCCCATCGCCAAGCCGACGTCGCGCAGCGCACGCGCAAAGCGTGTCACCGAATCCATCATCAACAGGACATTCATGCCGCCATCGCGGAAGTATTCGGCGATGGCGGTACCCAGCCACGCCACGCGGCTGCGCTCCAGGGCCGGACGATCCGAGGTGGCGACCACCAGCACGCTGCGCTTCAAGCCCTCCTCGCCCAGGCTGTCGTGCAGGAATTCACCCACCTCGCGGCCGCGCTCGCCGACCAGCACGATCACATTGACATCCGATTGGGCGTTGCGCGCGAGCATGCCGAGCAAGGTGCTCTTGCCACCGCCGGCTACCGCGAAGATGCCGGTGCGCTGGCCACGGCCGATCGTCAACGCCGCATCGATCGCGCGCACGCCGGTCGGCAGCGGCTCATCGATCGCTTGCCGGGTGAATGGATTGGGTGAATCGGCATACAGCGGCACCCGCTCGACATTCAGCAACGGACCCAGCCCATCCAGCGGCTCGCCATGCGCATCGATTACGCGGCCCAGCAAACTATGGCCTGCCGGCGCGGTGGCCTGCTTGCCGGTGGCGGTCACCGTAGTGGCGGTGGAAATGCCTTCCAGCGGCCCAAGCGGAGTAAGCAAGGTCTGCTGCTGCGACACACCGACCACTTCGGCCAGCAGGCTGAAGCCGGAGTCGCCCTGCTCCAGCAGGCAAAGTTCGCCGATCGCCGCGCGCACGCCGGTAGCGCGCACCAAGGTGCCATAGGCTTCGGCGACGCGGCCCACGTGCTGCAAAGTGTCGCGCCGGCTAAGGGCACGCAGCAGCGGATCATCGCTGTCCTGCGACGACAGCTGGCCCGGTATCCGCTCGTCAGACGTCCGTACGTTCACGTCGCCCTCCGGCCGTCTTTTCCGCGGCGGCAAGGATCACTCTCGCCTGTTCGAGCTGTTCGTTGAAGCCAGCGCGCACGATTCCGCCCGCCGACTCGATGATGCAATCGAAACGGTCGAGGTTCGGATCGCCGATGATTTCGATATCCGGTGCGGCGGCAGCGCCCAGCGCGGCAACCTCGCTGCGCGCCCGCTCCACGATATCTGGATGGATGCGCACCAGCAGATGGGGCTCGAACACCAGCTTTTGCATGGCTTCGGCCACCAGCGATGCGACCAGTCGCTCGGCGCCGATCACCGGCGCAATGTGTTTCACCACGCCGATCGCGACCTCCGCCGCGCGCTTGCGCAATTCCGCGGTAGCGGCGAAGCGCGCATCGGTTAGCGCCTGCAACGCCTCGGCGCACTCGCGCAAGCCGGTTTCACGTCCCTCGACCCGGCCTTCGCGCCGGGCCTGGGCAAAGATCTGCTCGCGCTCGGCCTGGGCCTCACGCAGCAAGGCATTGGCCTGTTCGACGATGCGCTGCGCTTCGGCTAGCGGTGTCCAGGCTTCAGCCGGAATCACGCCGGCCGTGACATACAACAGAAAACGCTCGCGATCGGCGACCAGGGCGTTCATTCGATTCGTCCTTGCGTGGCGATGGGCGCGGACGCGGCTTCTTCGTCCAGGGTCTGTTGCTCGACCAGCAGCGCGGGAACAGCGGCTGTCGGCAGCCAGCACTCCCCCTTGCATGGCCGTGCAGGCACTTGCGCATAAGCCAACGCGAGTCGCGCCGCAAGGTGCTCATGCCGGCGTTCGGCGTGGGCAAGGAATTCGATCTTGCCGCGCTCCTGCAGCGCCTCGCTCAAAGCCTGTGCGTCATGGCTGCACTGTTGCAGGACGGCGCTGCCCATCTGTCGTACCACTTCCGGCACGGAACCCGCCCACGGATTCGCATGCTGGGCACGCCGCCAGTTTTCCAGGCCCAGCACACTGCGCACGAACAGCACGGCATCACGCTCGACCAGCATGCGCAATGCCGGCCCGAGGGCGAGCGTCCCCAGCTCCTGCGTGAAGGCCTGCAGACGCGCATGCGGCCATTGCAGCCAGGGTTCGTCGTCTCGCCACGCCTGCCATCGCTCCTGATCGGGGGCGAACACATCCGGTGCCTGGCGCAACGCAGCGCGGACCAGGTGCCGTCGGCCGAGCGGGGAATGCCGCGCCCGCTGCAGCAGCGATTCGGGAAGATCTCCGCAGCGCGCCGGATGCACGGCATCGAGCAATGCCCGCGCGTATTGCTGGCGCACACTGCACTCAGCGTTCATGCGGCACACCCGAGCGAGCCAGTGAACGCGGCCGCCCGCCCATAAACGCGCCGCGATTGCGCCACAGCAACACGCCTGCAAGCAACAGCACCAACGCCGCCAGCCCGATCATCGCCAGCGAAGTCACATCGCTGCGCAGCAAGCTGCTGTTGGCGGCAGCTTGCGGCAATTCGGTGGGCGCGCGCTGGAAGAATTGCACGGTGACACGGCTCGCATCGGTCAGGCCCTCGGTACCGTTCATGACGGCCGACTTGATATCCGGCGCGCGGCCTTCGATGCCTGCGTTCGGGCGCGTGATGACGACCACCGAGGCGGAGCCGCTAGGTGGCTTGTCCTCGATCGGACTCTTGTCCGGAATCGACAAATACACATAGGCGTCCACCACCCCATCGAATTGCCGCAGCGTATGACCCAGCTGCTGCTCGCGGGCATAGATGAAGCGTTGCTTGTCTTCCAGCGGCGAGGAAACGAAGCCATCTTTCTTGAAGACCTGGCCGATGCTGTCGATACTCTGGTGTGGAAGCCCCTGGTCTCGCAGCACCGCCACGGCGGCCGGCATGTCGTGGCGATCCAGCACGACCTGCCAGCCCTCGCCTCGCTCGGCCGCGCGCTTGTCCGCATCGATGCCGTTGTTCAGCAATGCGGCAATCACTTCGTTGGCTTGCTGCTCGTCGAGCTTGTTGTACAAAACCTCGCGCGAACAGCCGGCCAGCAGCCCCAATGCGAACATCAGGGCCACTACCCGTCCGGCCTTTTGGGTGGTCCACTTCGGCATCACGCCACCTCAGGACTGTTGGCGGAACAGCTGCTGCACGCCGTCGGAACTCCGATTGGCGACGTTCGAGGTCATCTCGGCCTGGAACACCATTTCCTGGCAGCGCATCGTCATGTCGATGATCTGGCTTGGCGCCAGGTCGCGGCCGCTGCTGCGCATGGCATTGGCCAACTGGCCCAGCCGGCTGGCCTGGCCGTTGAGCGAATCGAACTGGTTCAGCACCGCCTTGATGCTGGCCGAAAGCTCCTGCGGCACCGGCGCCACCGCCTGGGTCTGATTGACATTGGCCGGCGCGGCGTCGGCGAAGGTCTGGCGGAACCTTGCAATGTCGTCGACATGCGCCGGCGCGGTGGCCGAGCCAGGCGTAGCGGCAAAATCAGCGACGTTGACCATTTGAGTCGGAAGCACGTTCATGTGAAAACCTCCTGCGGCTAAAGCAGTTTTTCGTTTAAACATTGGCCCATTCGCCCCTGCCCCACATTCCCTGCCGTCATTCCTGCGGATGCGGGAATGACGGCCGTGTGGGAAAACATCTGTATAGGCATCGACGAAAGGCGCTCCAGCCGATTAGCCCTGCTTTTGACCCAGGGTGCTCAAGGCCTGGCCGACGGCATTGGTCGAGGTGGACGCACTGGTCGACAGGAACTGCATCTTCAGGCTCTCTGCCGTGAGCTGGGTGAGCACCGAAGGGTTGTCCGACCCGCCATTCATGCCGCCGGCCTGGCCGTTGGCGTTGGCACCAGAGCCGCCGCCACCGACCTGGTCCGACAAGCTGGTGACCTTGTTGGCCTGCTGGTCGAGCGCATTGCCCCACGCCTTGGCCAAGGCTTCGAACCAGCTGTTGGATTGATCGTTGCTGACGGTCTGACCCGCCGACGCTGCGCCGTTGGCGATCACGGTGTTGAGGAACTGGCTGTTGTTGCTGGAACTGATCGTGTTGCTGCTCATTGTCGTCTCCTGCCTGGTGGGGGGCTCACTGATGGGCGGGCTCCGGGGAAAAAAAGAAACAGTCGGTGTCGACCGCTTCGCATGGGGTTTGCCACTCAACGATGGTTCGACGCCGGCGCCTCCTTCGCGGGTACGGCTTTGGCAACCGATTGCGTTACCGCGGCGGGCGCTGCAGCGGCCGCACTACTGCCTGGCGCTGCCGGCATCAAGCGCTCCATGTCGATCGAATTCATGTCGCCCAGCGGCTGCGGCGTCATGTATTTGTCGTCCTTGTTCAGTTGCATATAGGTGTTGTCGCGCATGCGCAGCAAGATGTTCTGGTCGCTGGTCACGCCGACAAAGATGCCGCCCTGCGGCAAGCTGCTGCCCGGGTAATAGCGCGACTGATCGCGTGTCACCACGTAGCTGTCCGCGCCGCTGCTGACGTGCTGGATGAGTTTGCCTTCATCGAGCTTGGGGGCCTCGGGCTTGCGCTCGTCGTAATTGCGCAGCGCCAGGTTGAGGCCTACATCGCTATTGAGGTTTTGCATGTCGGCCGAACCGAGCACTTCCCTCTTCACGCGCTCGGTGTTGTCCGGGTCGCCAAAATGACCATCCACTTCGATCAGTCCTTGATCCAGCAACCGCGTTTCCACCGTGTAGCCGTGCATGCCGAAGATGTCCTTCACCTGCTTGGCGACACTCGGCCAGTCACGCACCGCCAGCTCGGTGGTCAGGCCGGCTGCCGAGAGCTTGCGCTTGAGTTCGGGCAGCTGCGCGACATTACCCACCACACCGTGCACGACCAGCCGATCGCCGCCGTCGATGTTGGCGACGACATGCTGCAGCGACATCTGATGAAGGATGCCCTGGGTTGCCTCCAGCTGTTCGCTGGCGCTGCGCGGATGAATATTCGCAGGATGGCTCACCTTCCAGCTGCCCAACAGTACGACCAACGCGAACGCCAGCAGCGCAGTGGCGATCGCCAGCACTCCGCGCCGCCGGCCGGCGAGCTGCTTTTCCGCTACGCGGACAGCGGCATGATCGATGGCGTTGTCCAGGCTCAGCCAGCGTTCGCTCCAGTGCGGCCCAATCGCGAACCACACCTTGCCCAGGCGTACCATCGTGAAGGGTTCGAGCGCGACGTTTTCGCCGTCCGCGACACGCCGCTCCTGGATTTCCACCTCGCCGTTGAGCGCGCGTAACAGCACCTGATCGCCCACCACGGTGAGCACGCAATGATGATCCCGGATCTCGGCATCGCCCAGAATCAGGTCGCAGTCGTCCGCCTGGCCGACCATCAGGATGCCGCGTTCGGGCAGACGGAATTCCGCACCGGCGTGCACGCCGCTGAACACGCGCAAGCGCAACTGCACGCGCGACGACGGCCGTTCCCTGCTATGCGTACGATGAGCGACTTGGCTGTTCATGGTGTGGGGAAAATCGGCTCCGTCAGTGGATACGTGGCGCGGCTGTGTTGGCCGCAGGCACCGGCGGCTGCGGCGGAATCGGCGCGATTGACGGCTGCGGCTGCGAGGCCGGTGCCGGTGCCGGATTGTCGAACCGCCACCAGCCGGTCTTCTTCGCGTCCCGCTCATCGATCTGCTGCTGCGACTCGATCGTAACCTTCGACGAGCTCGGGGTTTCCTGGCCGGTGACTTGATTGAGCGCGATCAGGCGCGGCGTGATCAGAAACAGCCGTTCGATGTGTGCCCGCTGCTTTTGCACCGTCTTGAACAAATAGCCCAGCACCGGGATGTTGCCTAGCACCGGAATCTTTTGCGTGGCATTGCTGCCGGAATCCTGGATCAGGCCGCCGAGCAGCAGGCCCTGGCCATCCTCGATCACCGCCTGCGTGTTCACCGCATTGTTGCTGACGATCGGATAGGCCACGCCTTGGGAATCGGCCGTCGTATAGGTGATGTTGCCGTCGTCGATCTGCACCGCCATGCGGATGTGCAGCCTGCCGTTATCCTCGACGAGGTGTGGAGTCACGCGCAGCGTGGTGCCGGCCACGACGTTGTACAAATCGGAGTTATAAGCGCCGGACACCGGCACGTAGACGGTCTGGTTGCTCTGGATCACCGCCTCCGCATCGTTCATGGTGATGACCTGCGGATGCGTCACGACGTGCGTCACACCATCCGCCTCCAGTGCATCCACGTTCGCAACGAAATGCGCCGGATCACCCAGGATGGCGCCGATCTGGCCACCGCCGCCAAACAAACTGGCCAGGGCCGCCAGGGCCGAGCCATTCTTTCCCCCCAGCAAGGCGGCCGCCAAGGCCTTTTTGGCATCATCGGCGATTGGCACATTGTTGGGACCGTTGCTGGTGAAGCCCCCCGTGATGCCCTTGTTCCGATAGAACCAATTGACACCCAGCGAGCGCGCCTTCTGCTTGTTCACATCGATGATGGTCGCTTCGATCTCCACCATTTGCGGCGCCACGTCCAGCTGGCGGATCAGTTCGTCATACATGGGCATGCGATCGGCGGTATCGCGCACGATGATCGCGTTGCGAAAGCTGTCGGCAACGATACGGCTGTCGCCTTGACCATTGACGGCCTGCAGGGTGTTCTGCTGGGCGGACTGCGAAGATGCCGAATTCGACAGCGCCGTCTCGTTGTCGTCATTGTTCTGCGCCGGCACGGTGTAGTTGCCCAGCGGCGGAGGCGGCTGCTGCCCCATGCCGGCCAGCCCTTGGCCACGCAGGCCGGGCTGGCGTGCCGAGATCAGGCGCTCGTGTGCACCACCGAACTGATCGCCACCGGCAACCCCCACCAATTGGCGCAGCACCGAGGCAACCCCGGGGACGTTGACCTGGCGATTGCCGATGGTGATCGTCGTATCCGAGGCCCAGGCGTACTTCAGCGGATACATCTTGAAGCGCAGGCTGGGATTCTGGCCAAGACCGGCGATGGTCTGCGCCATCTGCTTCACCTGTTCAATGAACCGCCTACTGCCGGTGATCATGACCAGCCCGGTGCTCGGCTCCAGCCGCCAGATGTCGCCGCTGGCGGCGTCCGACCAATTCACGCTGGCCATGGCGGCGAGGAACTGCTGTTCCACCGGCAGCGGCACGCTGGTGTAGTCGGTCTGGCGTTCGGTATTGAGATAAACGTAGACAGCCGAACCGTCCCAGTACCCGAACAGGCCATTGCTGTCGGCGAGTTTGCGCCACACTTGCGCATAGCCGCCCTTGAAGTCGCCATTGAGCGTACCGGACCTTGCCGCCACCTGCGGGCTCATGACCACCTCCAGCCCCTGGTCATGGAAGAAATCCGGCAAAAATTCGTGCAGGCTCTTGTCAGCATGAATTTCAACCACGCCTTTCTTGAACGGGATGGGTGTTGCCGACAACGTCGTTGCGCATAGCGTCAAGCCCAGGACCAACAGCGAACCTCCCATCCTTGCACCCAGCTTCCTGCTCCATCCGCCCCTGATTTTTTTCGTCATGAATGATTCCGATTCCAAGCAAATCCGTAGCTTCAAGCCACAAGTTGTCCAACCGGCACCAGACGCAGGTCCGGTACCAGCTCCTGATAAGAAAGCACGGGTATATCGGCGTATTCCGCCTCGGTGAGCTTGCGCAGATGGCGGCGCACGTCGGTCGAGCTGATCATCACGAGCGAAGCGCCGTGCTCGCCACCGACGTAGTCGCCGATCTGCGCCAGCAGTTTCGCGGCCAGATCCGGCTCTACCGCCAACTGTGCTCCGGCCGGACCGTTGTGCACCGAACGGCGCAAACGCTCCTCCAGTTCGGGACGCGTGACCAGCACGCGCAATACGTGATCATTGTCGGCGTAGCGATAGCTGATATGGCGACGCAACGACATGCGCACGTATTCGGCGACCAGCACGATGTCTTTCTCGCGGCTGGCCGCGTCGGTGATCGCCTCGAAGACATCGCGCAGCTGGCGGATCGGCACACGCTCTTCCACCAGCCGCTTGAGTACGTCAGCGACGCGCTGCGGCGAAACCACCCGAAGCATCTCGCGCACCAGGTCGGGATAGTCGCGGCTCAGGCCATTGGAGAGATTCGACGTCTCCTGGATGCCGACGAACAGCGACAGATGCCGCGCCAGCGCGAGGCGGATATGCTCACGCAACATATGCGGCGGTTCGAGCGCGCGTGCGCCATGGCCGCTGTCGCGCGCCACCCAGCGGCCAGGAAAGCCAACCACACCCTCCTTGACCGGCGCGCCATCGCCCTGCGTTTGGGCCGGCAGCGCAACTCGCCCCGGCAAAAACACTGCTTCGGGTTTCAGTACCCCATAGCCGATGCGCACGCCGTAGGCGTATAGCGCATAGCCTTGCTCGGGCAAGTTCAGTCCGGCGCGCAGCGCAGGCTTGGGCAGCGGCACACCGTATTCCTCGCGCAAGCTGCCGACTACTTGGCGGAACAGATTGCGCACCTGGGCGCTGCCCAGCGCCTGCAACGCCGCCATGTTCACTTCCAGCAGCAATGCCGGTGGCGGCATCAGCGCATCAGTGTCGGCTACGTCGGGCGGCAGCAGCTCGGCCTGGCTTTCCGGCACCTTGAACAGCTTGCGCAGCAGGCCGACGCGTTCACGCATGCGCCATGAAGCCACTCCCACCATGATGACGCCGATTGGAAGAAAGACCAGCACCGGAAAGCCCGGAACCAGCATCATGCCCAGCGCAATGCAGCCGAGGATCATCATGACACGCGGCTCGCCGGAAATTTGCTTGGCGATGATCGCGCCGAGATTGCGTTCCTCCTCGTCGCCGGCGGTGCGCGTGACGATCAAGCCCGCCGAAATCGAAGCCAGCAAGGCGGGGATCTGCGCTACCAGGCCATCGCCGATGGTGAGTACGCTGTACGTATGCATGGCATCGTCCAGGCTCATGCCGTGCATCAGCACGCCCACGCCCAGACCACCGAGCAAGTTGATGACGATGATGACCATGCCGGCGATCGCGTCGCCCTTGACGAACTTCATCGCACCGTCGAGCGATCCGTGCAGCTGGCTTTCCACTTCCAGCAGGCGACGGCGCCGGCGCGCCTCTTCCTTTTCGAGCAGACCCGAGCGAAGGTCGGAGTCGATCGACAGTTGTTTGCCGGGCATCGCGTCGAGCGAGAAGCGCGCAGCCACCTCGGCGACGCGTTCGGCGCCTTTGGCAACCACGATGAACTGCACCACCGTGATGATGAGGAAAACCACCAGGCCGACGATCAGGTTGCCCCCCACCACCATGTTGCCGAAGGCATCGATGATGTGACCGCCGTCGGCATTGAGCAGGATCGAGCGGGTGATCGCAATCGACAGCGCCAAGCGGAACAGCGTGGTCAGCAACAGCACGCTAGGGAAGCTGGAAAACGCCACCGGCGCGGGAATATAGATGGCGACCAATAGCAAGCCCACGCCAATGAGCATATTCAACGCGACCAGCGCATCGATGGCCACCATCGGCAGCGGCAGGATCATCAAACCGATGATTGCCACCACCCCGGCGACAAGCACCAGGTCGCTATAGTTGCGCGCCCCGCCTCTGCTTGAGGCCAGCCGCGAAAGAATCGATTCGAGCGCCATTACGCAGCGACCTTGCCGGTGTCGCGCAAGCGCCCGGCCCGCCGTCGCAACGGCGCGCTGGAATGCATGTGAAGGGGAACGTGGTTGGGGAACACGTACAGCTCCAGCAGGCGGTAACACATAAACCGAGCGGCATACGCCACTCGTCGATTTTTCCCTGCCGCCGCCAGTGCATCAGCACTTCACTACGCATGGCCAATGCCCCCTGTCGGCATCAGTGGTGGCGAACCTACCAGTGTTTCCAAAAAGCGAAACCTAGGGGTGACCCTAGGTTTCATTGTCCAAAAAATAGTGGCGCAAAAATTTCGGAAGAAATGGTCTGCAATTGGCTATTGCATTCCAGTTTGCGCGTGATTTCCATCGCAATTGCGCGTCATCACAAAAAATTCATCCCGTCTTCGTAGTCTCATCGGTAGCGTGCAATTCAGCCAGCAGTTCGATTTTGCCGGGCGTGACGCCGATCACTAACCTGCGCCCCTGTGCGTCAAGCACCACGACGCGTTCGCGTGTGCCCACCGCCACTGCCTGAACGACCTTGAGCGGGCCGTTGCCGCTTAGCGCCTTGCCCCGTTTGAACCACCAGAGCATCGCGAGTATCCCCATGGCCACTGCAATGAGCGGCACCAGCAGACCCAAGAACGAACCATCGTGCTCCGCAGCATCCGCTGCGAAGGCAGCACTTGGCAAAAATAGGCCGACCAGCACGTTGCATAGTAACTTCTTCATGGCATTATCCCGCTCCGCTGAACTTCAGCTCGATGATTCATCTTTTTGAAACATATCATCGCAAGCTGTTCGATTATCTTTGTGGACTGTTGCGCAAGGTAGTGGTGCAAGTAACAAGACGGCCGCGATAGAGGCCGCATAGGTCAAATAGCTAATGCCGCGCCGCCACCACCGGTGCGATCACCAAGTTATTCAAGGATAGGTGACTATGCCTTTGGCGCAAATCGACCGCAAAGAAATCCAGGCAGAGCAAGCGTCCGGCCCAGCAGGACCGGGCTATGCGCTGATCGACGCACTGCCGTGGCCATGCATCGTATTTGGGCGTGAACCTGACACTACGCTGACAAGCAACGCCGCCTTCCGCGCAGAATTTCCCCGGCTCGCCGGCACGCAAACGCGCGAGGCGTTCGAGAACGGCTTTGAAATGACCGGCGGCAAGCATGGCGCGCGCATCTACTTCGCGCCGGATACCCGTCGCTGGTATCGCATGGAGCACCGCGAGCTTGTGCTTGGCGATCGCGCCGACGCGCTGTTCCTGATCAACATCAGCGAATGCGTTGAGGTACTGCGCCGGCACCGCGAGCAGCACGAGCAGTTGCTTTCCACCTCGCGCATGATGAGCGTAGGTGAAATGGCGACCACGCTGGCGCATGAACTCAACCAGCCGCTGTCTGCGGCGATCAACTATTTGTCCAGTTGCGAACAGATCGTCAACGGTGAATCGCAAGACCATCGCCTGCGCCAGGGCATCCATCTGGCGAAGCGCCAGGCCGAGCGCGCCGCGCAGATCATCGGCAGCATTCGCGAGTTCGTGCGCAGCCGCGAACCGCACCGGCAGCACCTGGATACCCGCAAGCTGATCCGCAACGTCATCGAAATGCTGCGCCTGGAGGCCGAGCAGTACCAGGTCCAGATCATCAGCAGCATTGCCCAGGACCTGCCGCCGATCTTCGCCGACCGCGTAATGATCGAGCAGGTTCTGTTGAATCTGATCAAGAACGCCATCGAGGCGATGCACGGAACACCGCCCGCGCGCCGGCGCATCCACCTCGCGGCGCGGCTGGACGATGACGACATGGTCGAAATACGCGTCATCGATCAGGGCTGCGGCATCGATGAGAACGGTATGCAGCAGTTGTTCACGCCCATGTACACCACCAAGCCGGATGGCCTGGGGATCGGGCTGGCGATCTGCCGCTCCATCATCGAGTACCACGAAGGCCGGCTGTTCGCCGAGCCGAACCATGAGGACGGGCAAGGCGCCGCGCTGGTGTTCACCGTGCCGCGAGGACTGGCTTGATGACGACAGCGATCGATACGCGCATCTACCTGGTCGACGACCATCAGGAGTTCCGTCAATCCTGCACCTGGATACTTGAGCAAGCCTGCTTCCAGGTACGCGATTTCCCGAGCGCGCTGGCGCTGCTGAAAGACCTGACGAGGGAGCCCCCGCCATCCAGAAGCTGCATCGTCAGCGACATCCGCATGCCGGGCATGAGCGGCCTGGAATTGCAGGGTGAGCTGGCCCACCGCGGCCTGTCGATACCGTTGATTTTCGTCACCGGTCACGGCGATGTGCCGCTTGCCGTGGACGCGATGCGCCACGGCGCCGCCAATTTCATCGAAAAGCCGTTCGACGCACCGCTGTTGATCGACGCCATCCATACCGCGCTGGCCAATCATGCGCCGCAGGCGGCTTCCACCGCCCTGGCCAAGCTCACCCGCCGTGAACGGCAGGTGCTGGACGGCATCATGGGCGGCAAGCTCAACAAGGTGATTGCCGACGAGTTGAATATCAGCCCCAAGACCGTGGAGCTGCACCGCGCCAATATGATGGCCAAGCTTGGAGCCCATAACGTGGTGGAGCTAACCCGCGTCGTGTTGGGCCACAACTGAATGCTGCGCGACACGCCCCTCATGACGATGGATCGCGGCCAGGCAGTCGGTGAAGCCGGTGAAGCGCTGAGCGAAGCCGCCCGCGCCTTGCTTGCGCGCGGCAACGTGCTGAAGGACCAGAGCGCACTGGAATTGCGTGCTGGCGTGGGCCAGCGCCACGCCGCAACGCTGGCATGTGTTTGTCTCGACGGCGCGCAGGGACGACTGCTCGTCGCGCTGGAACGCGAGCAGATCGCCAATCCATTGGGTGACGCGCAGTGGCAGGACTATACCGGCGACGCGCGCCTGCTCGCCTGGTCGCTGGCCCATGAGCCGATGCTCGACGCACTCGGCCGCGTGTTCGGCGGCGGCTTCGTCGCCAGCCGCTTCATGGCTGCCGGCTCGCCTGACGCATGCTTGTGGCTAGCGCTCAGTTGGCACGGCGAGCATGGCCAGTCGCTGCAAGGCTGGCTGGGCCTTGGTGTGGCCGAGACCCGACTGCTGAGCGCGTGCGCCGATTGGAAGCGTGATCCATCGAAACTGTCGATGCTGGGCGACGCGGCGGTGCTGACATTCGAATTGATGCTGCAAGGCCGGGCGGTCAATCCCGAGACGGCGGCTCAACTGATGCCTGGGGACGTCCTGCTCGTCAGTGAAGGGGCGGACTGCGACGCCTGTTTGCAGCCCGACCGGGAAACTTTGCACAGCATGTTCGGTCTCCCCGCCGGCTGGATGGTACAGCGTCGGCACGGGCAATGGACAATCGCCGCCCGCCCGCTGTCGTCGACCGCCATCGATCCCCATCGCCCACGCTTTCGCCTGGCCCAGCTCAGTCTCAGCCCCGAACAAGTAGGTGCCTTGCAAGCGGGAAGCGTGCTGAGTTACGACAGCTCACTGCTCGGCAACGCGGTCGACATTCTGTTCGGAGAGCACCGCTACGGCGAAGGCGTGATCGTCGCACTGGGCGAATGGCTGGGCGTGCGTGTAAGCCATCACGGAAACTCCCAGAAGGGTACGATTTGTGGATTTCAGTAGCTTCTCCCCTGCCCTGATCATCACCGTCGTCGTAGCCCTGGCACTGGCGCCGTTCGTGGCAGTGATGGTCACCTCGTTCACCAAGATCGTGGTCGTGCTTAGCCTGTTGCGCAACGCGCTGGGACTGCAGCAAGTGCCGCCCAATGTGGTGCTCAACGGCCTCGCAATCATTCTTTCGGTGTACGTGATGAACCCGGTAATCATGGACACCTACCAGAGCGTGCAGACACAAATGGGCACGCAGCCGGCTGGCCCCATGAACATGGACAAACTGAGCGCGGTGGTGCAGTCAGGCAAGGAGCCGTTGCGGCAATTCCTGATCAAGCATAGCCATCTGACCGAACGCAATTTCTTCCTGCAAAGTGCGAAGCGGCTGTTGCCGCCGGAGCGGCAGAAGGAACTGAGCGCCGACGACTTCATCGTGATCATGCCGGCGTTCACCGTGAGCGAATTGACGCAGGCGTTCCAGATCGGCTTCCTGCTGTTCCTGCCGTTTCTGGTGATCGACCTGGTGGTGGCCAACATCCTGTTGGCGATGGGCATGATGATGCTCTCGCCCACCATGGTGTCGCTGCCCTTCAAGCTGCTGCTGTTCGTCCTGCTCAGCGGCTGGGCCAAGCTGATCCATGGCCTCGTGCTCACCTACCAATAGAGGCGGCGCATGTACGATCAGGAAGTCCAGCTGGCACGCGAAGCTCTTTGGCTGGTGCTGGCCTTGTCGGCACCACCCATTTTTGCAGCCGCCATCGCCGGCCTGATCGTCGCGTTCCTGCAGGCGGCCACGCAGATCCAGGAGCAGACCCTGCCCTATGCGGTGAAATTCATCGTGGTGGTGCTGGCCTTGCTGGCGACGGCGGCGATGCTCGGCGGCACCTTGTACAAGTTTGCCGACCGGCTGTTTACCGACTTTCCCGGCATGCTGCGCTGAGCGCCCGCCGATGGCTCCTTTCCCGGTCGAGTATCTGGGCAATCAGCTCAATGGCATCGCGCTGACCTTGCCGCGCATCGTCGCGGCGTTCCTGGTGCTGCCGTTGATGACCTCGGAGACGATGCCGTCCCTGGTGCGCAACAGCTTCTACGTAAGCCTGGCCATCCTGGTCTATCCGCTGGCGGCAGCCGCCAATCCAAGCGCCACGATCATGCAGGGAGCCACCTGGGTGATGGTGCTCGGCAAGGAAATCTTCGTAGGTCTGCTGATCGGCTTCTGCTACGGCACGGTGTTCTGGGCGCTGGGCGCCGCCGGCAGCGTGATCGACACCAAGGCAGGCACGTCGATGTCGATGGAAATGGACCCGCTCGCCGGCCAGCAGAACACCCTTACCGGCGTCTTCCTGATGCAGGTGGCGACCTGGCTGTTCATGGTCAGCGGCGCCTTCATGGTATTTCTGGATCTGCTGATGTCCAGCTATGCGATCTGGCCGGTGGCCAGTCTGCTGCCGCCCTTGCGTCCGGGCGGCATGGCGTTTTTCGTCGGGCAGTTCAACTATTTGATGACGGCGGTGCTGGTGTTCTCGGCGCCGGCCCTGGTCGTGATGTCCCTGGTCGATATTGCCTTGGGCCTGGTCAACCGTTATGCGCAACAGCTGAATGTTTTTTCGCTGGCGATGCCGATCAAGTCGTGGCTGTCCAGCTGGGTATTGCTGCTGGCGCTGGGGGCGATGATCGAGGTGGTGATGCGCAAGCTGTATGAGAACCGCGATTTGCTGGTAGCGCTGAAGCGCATTTTGTAGGTTTGGGTGCAAACCCCAACGGCACCGTTTTTCGTCTTCGCACGGTTGCTACATGTCGCTGATGGATGCATTGCCTGCGGCGCTTTCGGTCCCTAAAGGGCCCGAGTCACTTTTCTTTGCTGGCCCAAAGAAAAGTAACGGCGGTCTCTAAACTCAAGTGCA